>NZ_JBIOLX010000001.1:932500-2447500 GCF_051711065.1 Enterococcus sp. DIV0703
TTGGAAATTTGAGAGGAGCTGTCCTTAGTACGAGAGGACCGGGATGGACTTACCGCTGGTGTACCAGTTGTTCTGCCAAGGGCATTGCTGGGTAGCTATGTAGGGAAGGGATAAACGCTGAAAGCATCTAAGTGTGAAGCCCACCTCAAGATGAGATTTCCCATTTCTTTAAGAAAGTAAGATCCCTGAGAGATGATCAGGTAGATAGGTCAGGAGTGGAAGTACAGTGATGTATGGAGCGGACTGATACTAATCGATCGAGGACTTAACCACATTGGTAAAGAAAAAAACTCGGTAGAGTTTACGAAATACTTCAAATCCAGTTTTGAGTGAGCAAAAGCAAACTCAATAATGATAACACCACAGTGTGGTGGCGATAGCGAGAAGGATACACCTGTAACCATGCCGAACACAGAAGTTAAGCTTCTTAGCGCCGATTGTAGTGAGGGGTTGCCCCTTGTGAGAGTAGGACGTCGCCACGCGGTTTATATAAACCCCCATAAGATTATCTTATGTGTGTGTTCGTTGTAAAAAACGAACAAGGTGATTCCGGCATAGCTCAGTTGGTAGTAGCGCATGACTGTTAATCATGATGTCGTAGGTTCGAGTCCTACTGCCGGAGTTCTCATTTATGAGAAAGAGTAATGAGCTTCTTTCACTCTGGAGAGTTGTCCGAGAGGCCGAAGGAGCATGATTGGAAATCATGTAGATGGTTCACGCTGTCTCAAGGGTTCGAATCCCTTACTCTCCGTAGCATTTTCCTGGCCCGTTGGTCAAGCGGTTAAGACACCGCCCTTTCACGGCGGTAACACGGGTTCGAGTCCCGTACGGGTCATTAATTGAAAAATGGAGGTTTAGCTCAGCTGGGAGAGCATCTGCCTTACAAGCAGAGGGTCAGCGGTTCGATCCCGTTAACCTCCATAATGAACTGGTTCCGTGGTGTAGGGGTTAACATGCCTGCCTGTCACGCAGGAGATCGCGGGTTCGATTCCCGTCGGAACCGTCATTCTTTTTCAATTAATACATTTTAAAATTTGGCGCGGTAGCTCAGTTGGTAGAGCAACGGATTGAAGCTCCGTGTGTCGGCAGTTCGATTCTGTCCCGCGCCACCATGGAGGAGTAGCGAAGTGGCTAAACGCGACGGACTGTAAATCCGTTCCTTAGGGTTCAGTGGTTCGAATCCACTCTCCTCCATTACATAGGGGCATAGTTTAAAGGTAGAACAGCGGTCTCCAAAACCGTTAGTGTGGGTTCAATTCCTGCTGCCCCTGCCATGGCGAATGTGGCGAAGTGGTTAACGCACCGGATTGTGGCTCCGGCATTCGTGGGTTCGATTCCCATCATTCGCCCTTCTTTATTGGGGTATAGCCAAGCGGTAAGGCAAGGGACTTTGACTCCCTCATGCGTTGGTTCGAATCCAGCTACCCCAGTTCTATAATTTAATTTATAGATTGAAAATAGTATAATGGCGGTATAGCCAAGTGGTAAGGCAGAGGTCTGCAAAACCTTCATCACCGGTTCAAATCCGGTTACCGCCTTAGTACTAATAAAATCAACTTGCCGGCGTGGCGGAATTGGCAGACGCGCTGGACTCAAAATCCAGTGCCCGTTGAGGGCGTGCCGGTTCGACCCCGGCCGCCGGTATTGACTAAGATGTACTCATCTTAGTTTTTTATTGAGAAATAAAATAACATTGTTTATAATGGCGAATGTGGCGAAGTGGTTAACGCACCGGATTGTGGCTCCGGCATTCGTGGGTTCGATTCCCATCATTCGCCCTTTCTTATTGGGGTATAGCCAAGCGGTAAGGCAAGGGACTTTGACTCCCTCATGCGTTGGTTCGAATCCAGCTACCCCAGTTTTTTTACGCCGGCGTGGCGGAATTGGCAGACGCGCTGGACTCAAAATCCAGTGCCCGTTAAGGGCGTGCCGGTTCGACCCCGGCCGCCGGTATTTGTTGGTATAGCAACGTTCCTATATGGTTCGTAAAGCTATACCAATTTTTGTTTTTTGCCTTTTTTTGAGGAGAGTATGCCATTTTTTGGTAACTTTCTTTTTGCTTTGAAAGTTAAATAACAAAAATTTAGTAAAGTTATCTAATCTGATGGCAGTATCTAACTGTTTACTTGGATACAAATGTCCATATAAATCATATATTGATAAAGAAACAGAAGAAGTTTTAAAATTTGAGATAAACAAAGATATTTGTGATCCAGATGATTTGTTAGAATAATTTTAAAAGTATTTCTTCGGACAAGAATTAATGTAGGAAATGATACAGAAAAATGTCTTTTGAGGAGGAGTAATATGAACTCATCTGCCGGAATTGGAGATCCTTATTTCTATGAATGGACTGTAGGGATTGAAAAAGTTATTAATCTAATGATTCCTGAAGAAAAAATGAAATCTGTAACACTGCAATCTACGATGGCAATGTCATTAGATGATGTTGTATGTGAGTATGAGGATTATTTTGAATATATTCAAGTTAAACATTCTAGAGAAAATAAGTCTTTTGGATTTAGTTCATTACTGCACAGTACGGATAAAAATAAATCACTAATGAATAAAATTGCAAATAGTTGGAAAAAGCTAAGAGAAAAAGAAAAGCTCGGTCAAGCTATTTTACTTACTAATAGAAGAGCGGTAGAGAATGAAAGCGCCTTAGGTAAAAATTCAAATAAAATATATGTACCCAGTTTTTTAGAATTTTGGGAATGGTTTGAGGAAAAAAAGGAAGAAGTTAAAACCATATCTGACTTGTTTTCTAATGCTCATGATGAATGGCAGGATGTAATCCAGTTAATGATTAGAGAGCTTGATGTTTTTGATGGCAATGAAGAGTTAATTATAGAGTTCATTCATAATTTTTCTATAAAATATAGATACCTAGAAATAGATGAATTGGATGAAAATATCTTAAAAAAATTAATGACTCTTTTCTCGATTGATGATGTCCAGGCATCTAATCTATACCAAAAATTATTTTTTGCACTTAAGGAATGGGCTAGTTCAACGCGAATAAAAGAAGAAATTACAGTTGAAGATGTTTTTTCAAAGTTATCTATTTTTGAAAAAAAGTATATGAAAACAAAACTACTACCACCAGAGCCTTTTTTTGAAAGTAGAGAATCTCTTGTAAGTGAGATAGAAGATGAATGTAGAAACGGTCAAAACAATATTTTGTTTTTATATGGAAAACCAGGGATAGGAAAAACTAGTTTGATTAATCTTTTAGATCAGAAGTTAGATTCGCTGATAGATTTACGTTATTTTGCTTATGTTCCAATTACACCTTATTCAAATTCTGTGAGTTTAGATTATGATAACTCTATTTTACCTGAAGAATTATGGGGTTCTTTATTAGAACAATTACGAGCTCTTTTCACTGGTAAACTTTATAAATATCAAGTTCCAATAAATAATTCATTTTTAACTGTGTCGGAAATGAGAGAGAATGTTTTACGATTAGCATCGGAATATTCAAAGATTCATGATAAGAAAACAGTTATCGTCATAGATGGCATAGATCATGCTGCAAGAGCCGGAAAAGGTACAAATTTTTTGCAATCATTACTTTCTCCTGAAAATGTACCAGAGGGTGTTGTTTTTATTATCTGTGGGCAACCTTCAGAAGATTATTCAGAGTATCCATTGTGGCTAACTCCTGAAAATCCCTTAATAAGTACAGTTGAAATACAAGGAATTACAGAAAATGATATTCAAAACTTACTAATTGATATAAATCCTGAATTTGAAAATATTGATCTTTTTGCAAAAGAAATACTCAAGTATTCGAAAGGAAACACCTTATCAGCAATTTTTTCTGCTTATGAAAGTAAAAAAGTAAAAAATGTAGCTGAATTTATCCACTTATTAAAAAGTAAATTTCTGACTTCGAATATTACTGAATACTACAATCATATATGGACTTCGAGATCTCTTCACTACACTAAAGGAAAAGAGATTGGAAATAGTCTTTTAGCGGGAATTTTTGTATTGTCAAAAGAAAAAGTTCATATTAATGATTTCTGCAAAATATTTGATGATGTTCCTTTGACAAAAATTCAATGGAAAAGTATCTTAGCTAGTTATTCTCCTTTGATTATCGAGAAAGATGATTATTATTATCTTTACCATAATGATATCAAAGTCTTCTTAGAAAATAAGTTACAGAATCAAGGGATTATTAAAGAAGTAGCTAGTAGAATTGCAAACTTTTATATAACAGATCAGTCAAAAGTATACATGCGCCACAATGATCTTTTTCGTTTATTGGAATTAGCAAATAGGAATCAAGAGAAGTTAGAGATATTCACACTTGATTATTTAAAAGAAGCATTCTATATCAATCAAAATATAGACGAAATTGTTAAGCAATTTAAAGAGATATGTTTGATTTTTGAGAGTAGTTTCGATTATAAGTACCTTGAGAAGATCACTTTAATTGCGATTGTTCTAAACCAATATGTGAAGGTATTAGAAAGATATGATATTACACAAGAAGAAAGTCAGATGGAATATTTTATTTCAGAATTTAAAAAAATAAATTTGAATCAAGTCCAATTTGATGAATTGGAAAATACTCTAAATGAGATAAAAGAATTATTTGAATTTGGTGAAAAAGAAAGAGCGATCCGAACTTTTAAGAAATGGTTTACTAAGTTCGAACTAATCTTCAGAGCATCCCTAGAGAATACATTTAAGAGAGACGATGGTCGTATATCATCTAATCGTGTTTCCAATTTTGTAAGAGAACTAACTTATCTTGCAGAAGTATTTCCCGTAGAAATGGACTGCGAATTTATTTCAAAAAATAGCCAGTTGGAACAAGCTGTTTTTATAGGTACAATTGAAGGAATAATAGAAAATGATGATATTGAAAAGTACAAAATTAGTTTAATTAATTATAAAAATCAAATACTTGATAACCTGAATAAGTTACTTGAACTTCTTTTTGACACTAACAAGATAAAGTGGATAGAGCTACTCATTAATCAAACATGGGATGAAAGCAAGTTTGATATTGTAACTACAATAAATCTAGATTTTTTCAAATTACTCTTGAACAAGCATATAGATAGTACAAAATTTTTAGAATGGATTTACTCAGATAGTGCTTGTGATTTTTTCAAAAATCGTGTAGATGATCCAGTGATTTTATTTAGCAGATTAGCTTTTATTTTTGGAAAATCAATTCTACGTGATGATATGAAAAAGCTAATTGATAGATTAAAATACCTCTTCTTCCTGAGTAAGAACGATAAACGTAGTGCAGGATCATTAGATGAAATTCTACGAATATATTTTGAAATTGGCAGTCTAAACATGGAGGCAGCAAAAGTTGATATACAAGAGTTAACGACAATTTTTGAAAAAAACTGGAATATAAAGAATTCAATTCTGTTGCCACACGATGCTTTTACTGCATCAAGATTTATTGAGTGGTATATCGTCTTTTATGTGGAAAAAACTTGTGACAATAATTTAGAAACACAATTAACACAATATTTTATCACACTAACAAAGAATAAAAAAAAATATTCTGATAAATTTACTCGTTTGATTTGGCTTTATTTGTACAGGAGAGGATTTGATGAAGCATTAAAAAATTACTTCTTAACATGGCTTGGTGAACATGGATTAGCATGGGATGAAACGATTGATGATATGAGAGATACTTATGAATTGTTTATGGAGCTAATTAAACTATTAGATGAACCAGCCGAATTAATCGATAGAGCTAAATTAAAATTTCGGATACATTTATTAGGATTTGTAGGACATAAGGAGGATGTAATTTATTATCCACTTCAGACTTTTCAAGTTATTAGTTCTATGAATTCAAATGAATGGTACAAGCGTGGTCTTGATTTGCTAAATCTTTCTGAACGAGTTAATAAGAAAGGCGATAATTTAATATCCGGATTGGTAAAAGAATCTGTAGTTGAAGCTTCTATGGAATCTGGAGCTAATCATTTCTTAACATTAATTTCTAGTAAAAACTTTGAAGAGTTAGTTATTAGTAAAATAAAAAAAATTTCTTTTTCTATGGAACCTTACTTAGAAAGTGACACGGAGCGCTTGAGTTATTGGTTTTTATTGGAAGCTATCTCAGAGAAAGCAGACGAAAGTGATAGAATATTTAATTACTTGTCGCTTCTCTCCCAAAATTTTGATGAAACGAAGAACATAATTATTGAATCAAGACTATATGAACTTGAGGAAACCATTAAAGGTTACGAAACTCCCAAATCTACTAGTAAAAAGAAAAAGGAAGATGAGCTAATTTTAATGTCTATGCAAGAGATAATGAATGAATTATTAGAGGCTGATTTTGGTGATTTTGAATCAAGATCTGATTTATTAAATTTGTACAACAAGGTTGTTGATCGACTGAACACAAATAGGGATGAATACTTTCGAATTCATAGAGATACTATCTTTTCAATATTTTTAAAGATTGATGAGGGGTATAGTTGGCAGTCGCAAGGGATGGAACAATTGGTTGCTAGTTTATTTCCACTGATTACAGATTTGCAAAGGGAGGCTTTGTTTACCCACATTATTCATAATAAGTACTTTGAAAGAAGTGAAATATCCTATTGGTTGTCATCGTTTACAGATGATTTGAATCAGTATACTATAGAGTATTTGAAAACAAAAAATTTTCAACTACTACTCAATTTTTTTGATCAACAAATTAAAGAAATAAGGGTATGGGATCTTTCATATCAGGATACTTATTCTATTCAGATAAATTATACTGAGATTAAGAAAAACTGGGTTGACGTTATAGAAAAGATTCTTTGGATCAGTTTTTCAACAAACGATATAATGAAGACAAGAGAAACATTTAAAGGCCTATATTTTTTTTATCTCATGTTCCCAGAACGATGGGATAATGAAATTTTAATTTCTAAAACAATGGTTAGGCAAAAATATTTGCTGTTACTTATTTTGGAAGAGTTAGTTATTAATGGTGTAAACATAGACTTTGCAAAAGAGTTTATTTGTTTTTGTTCTGATGAATTAAATTTACTTTCACTAAAAGTTGAAGCAAATATTGTTTTAAGTTATATGGAACAAGACACAACATTTTTACGGGAAACATTTGGAGGAGAGTATGTTGATCACTCTGGGATAAAAAAATTTGTGAGTTCTGGACATATGAGATATTATTCCGAAATTCTCGGCATATCATTTAAAAAGAATTTTGATGATTTGAAAGATATATATGAATTAGAATACAGAAACAACTTTGAAGAAATCAAACTAGAGTATGGAGCATTTTACAAATTTATAGATGATGATAAAGAAGAATTCTTAATACAAAGATATCTTTATGATGAGTTAAAAGGAAGGGGGAAGTCAATTTTTGAGATTAGTAAAATTTTGCCTATAGATGAACCTTTCCTTTTTATTGAAGGAAGTAAGTCCATGCTATATGATGAAAGGATATTTTCAATTAATTTGGAAGAAAATTCAGATATTGACTATATGAATCAAACTATTTTAAAAGAAGTTGGTTTTGACAAAATGATAATTGGGTTGACTTGGACTAAATTTTTTGAAAATGAAGAAATGGTAGCTTCATTGGCATATTCTATCTCGCCTAATTATTTAGATCATAATTTCGAGAACTTATCTTTGGGAAAAATAAGCGGTCGTGGAAGTTTAATTCAATATTACGGACTATATGAAAGAGAATATAATCCAGATGAATCATTATTTGATAATGTATATGGATCAACTATTTATCTTAGTTCGCTGAGAATGATACCTTCTTCATTTTTCCATAAGATACTTCAGAAAGTTGATTTTGATCTAACAAGAAACGTATTCACGATGCCAAATGAACATGCATATATCAATTCAGAGAGATATAAAGATGTTACAATGGAAGTTTGGACTGTAAATAAAAAAGAATTTGAAGCATTTTTATTTGAAAATGGAGTTAAGCTACATCTGATTGTTGAAAGTAACTTGAAATAAATTTTTTTTTAGTAAAGATACTAATTTTACACTGAACTATTAAAAGATGAAAAATAATCAGGAGATGGAGAATGTGTAATGATAGATATAGATTTTTCTAAAATTAGGGAGCATAAAGGTTGTCAAAACAGTGATTTTTGAAGAAATGGTATGTCAAATAGCTCGTAGAGAAAAGATAGAAGGGGCAACTAGATTTATAAATAAAGATGGTTCTGGAGGAGTTTAATATTTTTGAATGCTGAATGATGGAACTGAAGTCGCTTGGCAAGCAAAATACTTTTTGAATTCTCTTGGAAACTCTAAATGAGAACAAATTGATAAAAATGAATACTCTAAATAGTGATATATATATAGAATAGAGATAGCTAATAAAAAAATTATAGAGAAGATTGATTCTCTTAATTACGAAGTTAGAACTATTGTTAATAGTGTTAAGGATTTCAAAGAATATGTTGAAAGCCCAATTTTAATTTCCGGAAAAGAAAAATTCTTATTAATCACTGGGAAAGCTAGAAATGGAAAATCTCATTTATTATGTGATATTTTTGTTAAAAGACTTAAAGAAAATTTACCAACTTTATTTTTATTAGGACAGCATTATACAGTGAATAATCCAATTCAATTTTTAGCTAAAAGTTTAGGCTTCAGAGAAATGTCATCTTTGGAAATACTTTCAGTAATTAATACTTTGGGAGAAACTTGTAATTCACGTGTTTTAATAGTTATTGATGCAATTAACTAAGGACAGCACCGCGATGCTTGGAATAATCACCTGATTGATTTTCTGAATCAATATAATAAATTCGAGTTCATTTCAAGTAAATTCAAACAATTTGAAACATGTCAAAATCCTTTTAAATTAGGTTAAACAGCTTCAAACGTACATGCAGGTCCTACTCAAAATCCAGTGCCCGTTAAGGGCGTGCCGGTTCGACCCCGGCCGCCGGTATCATAATGAACTCCTAATGTGTCTTACATTAGGGGTTTTCTTTGGCTCTTTGTCAATAAGAACTGATGCGTGGTGTAAAAAAAATCTGAGACAGAATGAGGTTCATTCTGACCCAGATTTTTTTGTTATAGAGCCATTTTCTTTTTGAAGCGTTGTCCTACTCTCTATATAGGAAATCATTCCACATCATGAAAAGAACCGTACCTACTGCCGTATAAGAAGCTAAAATGAATAGAGGTAATGAAGATGAAGAAAACGTTTTTCTATCTGATGATTTTTATGAGTTGCTTTCGCTACTGCAAAGAGCAGAAAATGGTCCTTATCATTCATTATCATTGGTGAGGGTCCTACAGGGATTCAAACGTTAGATAGCCTATGATTTTTCTGGCTTCTAGGTATAGTGAAAGTCGTTTTTACCCACTCATCTATGTTTGAAATAATTCATCTAATCAAACTGAGCCAAGAAAATACGATAATGGTAATCATCTAATTTTAAAAAAATAGGGATCTATCTATTGTTTTTTTGAATACCTCAATAGTTTAAAATTGCTCCCACTCTATACAATTATGAATTAAATGAATTGGACTTTAGTCTAATGTTTTTTACATTAATCAATACTATAATAAATATAGTATTGTGGATTTAAGAAAGTAAAAAGGAAAGAGAAAATATAGATGTTAGAGTTAATTATCTCCAAATTTTTTTGGTACATATTCTATTTTTATTTCTATCCTATTAAAGTCAAATTTGCTTGTTGGAGGGATTATGGATAATAAGAATCAAAAACTATTTATTGCTCAGTTTATTGCAACGATTTGTGTTGTTGTTATTCATTGTGGAACCATTACTAATCACCCGATAGTGCATTTTTTTCTAAAAAGTATGGTTTGTCGTATTGCTGTTCCATTCTTTTTTGTAAATAATGCATATTTCTTTCGGATAAATAGTAAGAGGGAAGGCTATTCGAAGATGTGGCTAAGAAGAATAGTACGTCTATATACTATAGTGTTTTTGTTGTACATTCCGTTTGGTGTTCAACTGTTACAAGATACAGTTGATATTCAGTGGAATTTATGGTCAATATTATTGGCATTGGTAGTTAGTTTCCTATATGCTGGAAGCTTCTATCACTTATGGTATTTTCCTGCTTTGATAAGTTCATTAGCTATAGTTAAATATATGTTTCAAAGATTTAGATATAAATGGGTTTTTCTGGTTTGTTTTTTATTTTTTTCTGTTGGTTCCCTTGAAACGTATTCCTTATTTATATCAAATCCAATGGTCATATCAGTTATGGAAAAATACTTTAATATTTTTTTTACTACAAGAAATGGGTTATTCTTTAGTCCACTCTTTATTTCCATAGGATTTGTTTTGGCTGATAATGTACATAATTTAGAAAAGCATCGAAAGTTATTAATATATGGACTAGTCGCTGCGTGTTTTTTAGGAGGAGTCGAAGGGATAATCACATTTTATAATCAAGGAATCGATAAGAATTTTATGTATTTCACAATCCCTTTTATTTTTAGTTTGTATGGATTGCTGGTTATTTCTAAAAGTAAAATCAAAAGTTTTGAAAATTTAAATTCCTATAGTAAGAATATATTCTTGTTTCATATGATACCTATTCAAATCTTTAATATGAGGCATGGCGAAATAACACCTATAAATGGATTATTCCGCTTGATGTTAGGGGTGTTTGTTCCAATAAGTATTGTTTTATTTTACAATAAAATTGTGAAACAAATATCAATTTTTTACAAAATTAAAATGTGAGATGAATTGATGCAGCATATTTGTTTGATTATGCTGAATTAGGATTTAAGTCAGCAATCTTGTTTTGAAATAAATCATCTAGTTAAACTGAACTACGAAGATACGAGATGGGTAATCATCTAATTAAAATAATCAGGGTTCTAGCTAACCCCCAGCCTTCGGGTATCATAGAACTTCTAATGGATCTTACATTAGGGGGGGGCTTTTTGGTCTCTTTGTCAAATGATGTTGGTAAAGAAAATTCTTAGAATCATTTGGACAGAAAGAAGAAAATTTCTTTCTGTTCTTTTTTGGTTAAAATAGTATTACCATGACAGATAATGATTCGTCGTTTGAAATGATAAAAATTTCGAAAACCATAAACTATGGTATGAAATAATGAGGGAGAAGTAAGAAGTAGTTAGTCTCCAAGGATAAACGATCGCCTGCGATAGCTGGGTTATTAATAGGTAATATGATAAAGTATGAGTAACATATAAAGGATGGTGAATCATATGAAAGTTTTTAAGTTTCTCGTTAAAATGTTCTTAGCTATAGTAATTCCTGCTTATGCCACTTATGGTTTGTTAACTGATAGGAATAAGTCAGACAGTAAGAAATCAAAACGCACTTAGATTGATTTGATGATTTTATTCGTTGTACCCTGATCCATGGGAATCGAAAAGCTAAAAAGGAGCAAAACTATCAGAGGATGGAATGATTGTCGAACTTTATTTTTGACCTTATTAATACATAATAATGTAAAGGCATTCATTGGAAGGTGAGTTAAAATGAAGAACATTATTGAGTATAAGATACCCTTTAGTTCTAAAAATATTGAAATACAAGTCAGAGAATTTTTGAATTATTATGGGAAAGATAAAACCGTCTTTCACTCGTATGAAGTAGCCAACAAGGCGAAAGAACTTGCAGAAAAATTTAACGTACCAAAAGATAAAGCCTATCTTGCTGGTTTGTTACATGATATTAGCGTAATCATTCCTGATGATGAAAGGATAGAACTACAAAAGAGTTTAGGAGAGGAAGTACTAAAAGAAGAAGAGAAACTACCTATGATTCTCCACCAAAAACAATCAGTATGTATAGCAAAAGAACTATTCAATATCAAGGATAGAGAAATATTATCAGCTATTGAATGTCATACAACGCTTAAAAAAAATGCTTCTAGTTTAGATAAAGTTGTTTTCATTGCAGATAAGATTAAATGGGATAGAGACCATAGTGCTCCTTATTTAAAAAAATTGGACAAAGCTTTAGACATCTCTTTAGATCAAGGGTGTAAAACCTATATTGAATGGGCTTTAACGGATATTTTCGTTTTACATCCTTGGTTAAAAGACGCAATGTGTGACTTAGGAATGTGAGTTTATGAGAAAATTCTATTTGGTTCAATAAAGAATTTGTGCTTTTTTATGATTATATTTTCGTCAGTTAATTTTATAGAGAGATTACTATTTTTTATGTCGAATGAGTGCAATCACCGATGAGGACTAGACAAACGGTTATTCTCAAAGCAGTAAAAGTCATATACAATTTGATTTAGTAGTTTGGCGTGATCAAATAAGTTCTTTCAGATTGATGGGTTGAATAACTTCATCTTAGCGGTAGTGTGGTAGTTTTTTATAAAAAAATCAGGACCGATAGAATACTCTATCAGTCCTACAATGATTGAGGTTTCGTCTGGTATAGAGATTAAAAGGTGAGTGTCCTAGACTTAACATGTTTTACTAGATCTGCTTTAAACGAAAGCAGAAGAAGTTGTCTACTGAGATCACTATACAATTTATTTTGATAATGGAATCAGATTCATTTCTTCATGATAAGACATTTCCCAAAAAAGATATTCAAATTCCAAACTGGAAATAAAAATTTGTTTTATTTTTTGTTGTTCCTTCGCACTTTTCATTTCGACTAATTCATCCAACAGGTCAAACATCCATTCAAATGATTTTTCAAAATCAGGATCTGCATATAAATCAATCCAGGAGCGATAGGGGTTCTTTTCTAAACTCGATTGATATCGTTTTTTTAAACGACTCGCATAATCGTAATAGGTCCAAGCACAGGGAAGGATAGCTGCGATGATTTCAGCGACACCTCCACTATGGCCGATCGCTAGCATATTTGTTGTATAAGAGCGATTGTAAAAAGAAGGTTGTACGGTGTTAAATTCTTCTTTTTCAATAGCATAATCCAACATATATTGGCGATGTAAGTCAAGTTCTGTTGCTAGAATACTGTATTGTGCTTCCACAAAATGAAATAATTGATGCTCATTGTCTGATTTGGTGGCAGCTAATGCGAATACTTTAGCATATTCAAACAAATATAAGTAATCTTGTAGTAAATAAAATTGAAATGTTTTTTTAGCAAGAATACCTTTTCCTAATTCTTGAATAAATGGATGATTAAATCCTTTTTCCCAGCTGTCATAAGCTTCGATTTTTAAATTTTTTGAAAATGACATTGATTTACCTCCCAATCGTCTGATCAATCAATCCTAAAAGTTCCTGACTGGCTTTTTTGATATCCTTTTTTGACAAAATAGCAGATACGACAGCAAAACCTTGAATGGGAAGTGAGTGAAAAGCTGGGATTGTTTGCTGATTGATTCCACCGATCACAATGATTGGAAGCGAGACTTGCGCACAGATTTTTTTTAATGCTTCAGTTGTGACATGTATTGCATCTGGTTTGGTATCTGTAGGAAACATTGCACCGACTCCTAGATAATCCGCACCATTTTTTTCTGCTTCGATGGCTTCTTCAACCGTTTGTACTGAAACACCGATTAGTTTATCTGGTCCAAGATGCTTACGAGCTATAGTTAAGGGTAAGTCATTTTGACCTATATGGAGACCGTCTGCATCACATGCCAGAGCAATATCAAGGCGGTCATTGATGATCAAGGGAACGTTATATTTTTTGGTTAATCGCTTTATCTGTATGGCTTCTTCGTAAAACTTTCTAGAATCTAACTGTTTTTCTCGGAGTTGGACAGCAGTAACGCCTCCTTCAAGTGCTTGTGAGACAGCTTCCAACAGTGTATTGGTAGTGAACAAATATGGATCGGTTACTAGGTAGAGCCGATAATCAATCATCGTATGCAATAAAGTCACCTCGTTCTGATAAGGTTTGATCCGTTAGTTTACTTATTTCATCTATTAGATGGGTACGTAAACTACCTGTTCCTTTGGTTTTTGCCTTTTCAAAAGCTAATTCACCAGCAACTCCCATTGCAATCACGCTACTTACGGCTGCTTCAAAAAAATCATCGGAATAACCACCACAAAAAGTAGCAATTAGAGAATCTAACATACAACCAGTACCAGTAACATGGCGCATTGCAGCACAACCATTTTTTACCTGCATCGTTCGAACACAATCTGAAACGATATCGATTGCGCCGGTTATGACGATGATACAGTGAAAAGAAGAAGCTAGTGTTCGTGCAATATTGATGACTTCAGTTTCTTTTTTTTGATTCACAAGCGAAGTGTCTACTCCTTTAGCTGAAGTTCGAATACCTGCTAGACAAAGGATTTCTGAATAATTTCCACGAATGACTGTAAATTGGATACTGTTTAATAACTTTTTAGTCACATCCATACGAAATTGAGAAATACCCACACCGACTGGATCGAATATGACCGGAATTCCATGCTTGTTCGCTTCTTTGCCAGCAAGAATCATCGAATCGACGGTTTGTTCATTCAAGGTTCCTATATTGAGAACGAGTGCATCCGTTTTAGCTGTTATTTCTGCTACTTCTTGAATCGCATCAGCCATTATCGGAGAACCACCAATAGCTAAAGTAATATTGGCACAATCATTGACTGTTACATAGTTCGTTAGATGGTGAACCAACGGATTGCATGCACGAATCTGTTGGATAATCGTTTTGAATGATGACATAAAATTACTCCTCTTCAACGGTATTTTGGTAAAGCGAGTAGAAATGATTCGTAGGACCATGTCCTTGACCGATCGCCAACGAATGTTGGATTGCAAGTGTAACGTATTTCTTTGCTTCACAGACAGCCTGCTCTAAGGATTTCCCTAGAGCTAATTCAGAAGCAATAGCAGAAGATAACGTACACCCTGTCCCATGAGTATTTTTGGTTTCGATTCGTTCTGCAGTAAAGTGATAGAATTTATTTCCATCAAAGAGCACATCGGTAGCTTCACCAGATTTATGCCCACCTTTGATTAAAACAGCTGTTCCACTATTTTCGTAGATGGTTCGTCCGACTTGTTCCATATCTGCTATTGATGAGATCGTACATTGAGCAATTTTTTCTGCTTCTGGGATATTAGGTGTAATCAAGTTAGCTAAGGGAAGAACCGTCTGAATCAGTGTATCAATCGCAGTTGGCTCCATCAACGCATTGCCGTTTTTAGCGTACATCACTGGGTCTAAAACAATATTTTGTGGTTGCCATTTTTTTAAACTTTCAGTCACTGCAAGCATTGTTTCTTGGCTAGAAAGCATCCCAATTTTTACGGCATCGGGAAAAATGTCTTCAAAAACCGCATCCATTTGATCTTTGATGATTTGAGGGGAAATATCTTGGTAGGTCAATACACGAACCGTATTTTCAGCTACGACTGAGGTGATAACCGACATTCCATACACTCGATGAGCAGAAAAAGTCTTTAAATCGGCTTGTATACCCGCGCCACCACTACAATCTGATCCTGCAATACTAAGCACTTTTTTCATCTGTAATCCTCCTTAAAATAGAAAAAGACATTCCCCTAGAAAGAAGAATGTCTTGTTTGTTTTGATTTCGCATCAACAAAAAGGACATTTGCTCCCTACGCTGGTATCAACCAAACAGGTTCAAAGGGTCAGGTTTTACCTTCTCAACGCAACAGCGTCCCCCTGCAAACAAAATCATATTTTATTACTTTTTAATCATAGCGGAAATAGTTAGGAGATTCAAGAGCAGATAAAGGAAACAGGTGAGAAGCGGAACTGCTCTTACGTAACTTCCGTTTTTGTCATTGCTAAATATCCATATGAATCAAGTGATCCGCAATGGTGTCGGTAGTAATGATGGAGTCAATCAGTTGATTTTTACAAGCATAATAGATTCCTTGCCATTTCGCATCATCATAAGCAATAGCGATGGTTTCAGGAATCGCTTTAAGCTCTTCAAGACTTAGGCCAACCACATGCTTATTGATTGGATGATTTACTTCTTGACCATCTTTATCATAAAAACGGGAGTTGATGTCCCCAACTGCACCAATCCCTCTTAATTGTGCCATTTCTTTTTTATTAGTATACCCGATTTCTTCCATCGTGTTGAAATGATCAGGGGAGGAGATACCGACAAGTGCTAATTCGACTTTTTTGGCTTCAGAGAGAATTTTATCAATGTAGATATTACCTTCAAATTCTTGACGAATTATCTCATTAGAAACCAGTGCTGGAGTGTAAAGATATTTTGAAGAACCACGTGTCTTTCGAGCAAATTCATGGCAAAGTTGATTGGAGTGGATATCAAAATGATCATATCCCATGCCGCCGATTAATGGAATGAATGTTGTATCAGGATAATTCTCAAATGGAAATTGAGTAACTAAGCTTTTGATTGACTTTCCCCATGAAATCCCGATTGTTTTCGCAGCTGCAATCTTATCTTTTAAAGAAATTGATGCAATTTGTCCAACCATTTTCTCGATTTCTGGATAAGATAGATTCGTTGTGTCCACCACTTTAACAAAAGATAAGGCAAATTTTTTCTCTAGTTCGGTTTCTAATTCAATGGCATAGATATTTTCACTATTAATAAAAAATTCAATGAAACCTGCTTTTCGAGCATCAATTAACCATTTAGAAATGAGTGAACGAGAGACTCCCATTTTCTTAGCAATCTGTGCTTGTGTCAGACCTTCTTTATAATATAAAGTTGCTACTTTCACCATGTTTCTTTCTTCAGATTTACTCATTTTTTCCTCCAATTGATCGTTTCACTCCAGTTATTCACTTCACTTAAATAGATCAAGTCGATCGGGTAATCATAACTGTCATACATTTAATAAAAAACATTTCCATTTTTAGTGTACTTTATTTTTTCGGAAAAATCAATTGACATTGATTTTGTCAAATGATATATTCTTGGTGTGGTATCATATGACAAATGGATTGTCTTTTGATAAAAGCGCGCAATTTGATCTTAAAAGGAGGAATGGGATTTGAATTTTCTGGTGAAGTTGTCAGATGGCTTTATGGGAATGTTTCAAGCTGGAGCAGATACTTTTGTTGGATTTTTAACGACGATCGTTCCGCTGTTGATTTCTTTGATTCTTTTTGTAAACGCTCTAATAAAAATTATCGGAGAAAAAAGAGTATTTGGATTCATGCAACGATGTACGAAATTCACGTTATTACGCTATACATTGATTCCGTTTTTAGCGTGTTTCTTTTTAACAAATCCAATGTGTTATACATTTGGACGATTTTTAAAAGAAGAACACAAGGCAGCTTACTATGATGCAACGGTGTCAATGCTTCATCCCATCGTGGGATTATTTCCTCATGCAAATTCAGCTGAACTATTTGTTTATCTTGGTGTGGCAGCTGGCTTTGGTAAAGTGGGAAATCAAAGTGAATTAGGACTAAGGTATTTATTAGCTGCTTTTATGATTATCTTAGTACGAGGAATCATTACAGAAAAAATTGCTCGTTTCTTAACACAAAGAGAAGCAAAAAAAACAACAGAAGCATAGATGAAACTGAGAATGGAGGTAGAGATGGAAGCGAAAAAACTAATTATCCATAAAGGAAATGGTGGCTGGGGAGGACCATTAACCATTCCGTTAAATGATGAACGTAAAAAGTACGTTATCAGCGTAACCGGTGGGGGCATTCATCCCGTCGCTGAAAAGATTGCGGAATTAGCTGGGGTAACAGCGGTTGATGCATTTAAAAATCCAGTGGAAAAAGAAGAAACCTTGTGTGCAGTCATTGATTGTGGCGGAACAGCACGCTGTGGAACGTATCCAAGAATGAAGATCCCAACAATCAACGTAAAATTGCAAGCGCCTTCTGGGCCGTTGGCGAAATTTATGACAGAAGATATTTTTGTTTCAGGAACAACGATTACAAACATAGAAATTATTAGTGAGAGCGAAGCTGCACAAGTACATAATAAAGAAGATAAGAATGAAAAAACATCAAATATCAACACAAAAAAACCGGAAACAACTACAGAAATAACAAAAGAAACCACTGAAAAGAAAAATCAAAGCAATAAAAAAGGTGGGATTTTTGGCTTGATCGATACCATCGGACGTGGTGCGGGGAGCTTTATCAATATCATGTATCAAGCAGGGCGTGAAACGATCGATACCGTGCTAACAAATATTATTCCATTTATGGCTTTTGTTGCAACTTTGATTGGTATTATCAACTATACAGGAATTGGGGATATTATTGCGAAGTTTTTGTCACCTTTAGGCGGTAGCTTACTTGGCTTAGTTCTATTAGGTGCTATTACTAGTTTGCCGTTTTTATCTCCTTTATTAGCACCAGGGGCGGTGATTGCTTCGGTGATTGGTTTATTGATCGGAACAGAGATCGCTAATGGTACAATCCCGCCACATTACGCTCTACCAGCACTGTTTGCTATCAATTCACAAGTTGGCTGTGATTTTGCACCCGTAGGAATGACTTTGGGAGAAGCAAAACCAGAAACGATTTCTAATGGTGTGCCAGCTGTGTTGTTTTCGCGAATTTTAACTGGTCCGATCGCAGTTATCATTGCGTATGCCTTTTCAATTGGATTATAGAATAGGAGTGAAAAAATGCAACCTAAAAACATAACGTTTGGCTATTTAGCTGAGAAGAAGAATGCAAAGATCAAGGAAATACCGATGCCTGAATTGGCAGAAGATGAATTGTTAGTAAAACAAGAAGCTTGTAACATTTGTACAACTGACTATCAACAATGGTTAGGACTTAGAGAACATCAAGGCTATCCTATGGCTGGCGGACATGAATGTTCAGGAATTGTCATAGCAAAAGGCAAAGCTGTCGGCGATACCTACCAGATCGGCGATCGAGTCAGTGTACTTTATGATTATTGTGGTTACTGTGATGAGTGTAAATTTGGTGAAATTACGAATTGTGAAAACAAACGGCAATTTGGAAAGAATTATTCAAAAGAGTTTTATGGGATTTTTGGATTTGCGAATTATTTTGTTTGTAAAGCCAAGAGCTTCGTCAAGATGAGACCAACTTTATCTGCCTCAGAAGCTGCTTTTGTCGAGCCCTTATCCTCCGTCGTTCAAAATATGAAAAAATTACGAATAGTGCCTGGGAAAGAAACGATCGTGATCATCGGTGGAGGAACAATGGGACTTCTCAATGGACTAACAGCACGAGCAATGGGCGCAAGGGTCATTATTTCTGAGGTCATGCCTAAAAAGTTAGCTCTGATCAAGGAATTAGGGTTTGAAGCGATTGATGCAAGTCAAACCGATCCAGTCCAAAAAGTCAAAGAACTCACAAATGGGAGAGGAGCTGACAGCGTTATTGTCGCAGTTGGATCAACTTTGGCGATGAATCAATCCCTTGAAATGGTGAAAGAAAAAGATGGGAAAATCTCGATTTATGCTGCGGGTTATCCTGAGCCTGAAATGGCTATCCAGCCAAATACGATTCATTATATGCGTCTCGAAGTGATCGGTACGTATGCTTCCACATTAGAAGATTTTTATGACGCAGCTACACTCCTAAATGAAGGGCGTGTCGATGTATCAAAATTGATCGAAACCAAAATTCCATTAATGGATATTCAAAAAGCATTCGAGATCGCTAGTACCCCAGGAAGCTACCGGGTATCAGTTGTATTAAATGAGGAGGGGAATAAAGAATGATCAAATGTTTAGCAATCGCAGATTTATTTATCGATCGAGAAATGATGGAAGAAGGCTTAAAAGATTTAGCGACAAAAGGAATTTCTGTAGACATCAAAGAATGGCGGCATTCTGATTTAGATAGTCTGCAAAAAGATAATATCAAGATTGAAAAACATGGGTGTGATGCAGTCGAATTACCAGAGTATCTCTTAGAAAATATTGAAGAGTATCAGTGGATCATTACTCAATTTGCACCGATTGGTAAAAAAGTGATCGAACGGGCGGAAAATTTGGAATTAGTTGGCGTACTGCGAGCAGGTACAGAAAATGTCGCTGTTAGCTATGCCGAAGAAAAAGGAATTGCTGTTTATAATACTCCTGGCAGAAGTAAGACTAGTGTGTCGGAATTTACTGTTGGTTTGATTTTGACAGAAATTCGAAATATCGCACGAGGAAATCAAAAATTAAGAGAGCATCAGTGGCAAAAGTACTATCCTAATGGGCTATTAGCACCTGAATTAAAAGAGTCAACGATTGGGTTAATTGGTTATGGCGAAATTGGCCAACGAGTTGCTCATTTGTTGCGACCTTTTGGATGTAACATTCTTTTCTTTGATGATTATTTTGATGGTACGTCCCCTGATACTCAAGTTAGCTTAGAGGAACTGGTGGAAAAAGCAGATATCTTTTCGATGCATTATCGATTGACTCCTCAAACAAAACATATGATCAATGAGTCACATTTCAAGAAAATGAAACCTTCTGCTGTTTTCATCAATAGTGCCCGTGCTGGATTAGTCAATGAACAAGATTTGATTCAAGCATTAAGAAACAAAGAGATTACGGGAGCGGCAGTGGATGTTTTTGAACAGGAACCATTACCCGCAGACCATCCTTATCTAACATTAGATAATCTCACGATCACCCCTCATATTGCGGGCTCGACAATTGGTAATTTTGCCAATTCGCCTAAAATATTAGTGAACCGAATCTTTAGAGAATATTTATAAAAAAACATAAAAAATTGAATGAGTGGAGGAAATACATAAGATGACTTTATATGGTGAATTACAATTAAGAGAAAAAACAGGAAATCCAATCAAAGTGGGAGTAATTGGTGCAGGACAAATGGGCAGGGGAATGATTGCACAAATAGCGTCAATTCCAGGGATGATCGTAACAGGGATCAGTGACTTGTCTCTTGATTATGCACAAAAAGCGAAAGAAGCGTATCTAGCTTCGGCAAAAGTTAAAAATGATGTCCTTATTTCAACAGATGCTAAAGAAATTATTCACTCTGATTGGAATGAAGTAATCGTAGATGCTACTGGTGTACCTGAAGCAGGAGCAAAAATTGCGCTTGAAGCGTTATTAGCAAAAAAACATCTTGTCTTATTAAATGTTGAAATCGATATCACTATTGGACCTTTGATGCATAAACTCTATGATTCAGCAGGGTTGATCTATACAGGATCAGATGGCGATGAACCTGCAGCAACCACCGAATTATTTGAATTTGCTTCGTCTATGGGGATGGAAGTCTTAGTTGCGGGAAAAGGCAAAAATAATCAATTGAATATTTCCGCAAATCCGGCAACTGCTGAAAAAGAAGCTCAGAAAAAACAAATGGCTCCTCACATGCTAGCTGCTTTCCAAGATGGAACAAAAACAATGGCTGAAATGAATCTTTTATCAAATGCGATTGGCTATATCCCTGACAAGGTAGGTATGCATGGTTTGAAAGGGAATCTAGATTCTGTCATTACTTCGTTAGATTTAAAAGAAAATGGTGGGGTCTTATCTCAATTTGGTGTAGTGGAATATGTGGATGGTTTAGCGCCAGGCGTCTTTGTTATCGTTAAGGGGCAAAATAGCGAAGTAGCTGAAGAAATGAATTACTTGATGAAGAAAGGGAAACGGGATCATCATATCTTATATCGCCCGTATCATTTAGCAAGTTTAGAAACACCAATTACGATTGCAAAAGCTGTCTTACAACAAGATCATGCCATTGTTCCATTAGGCGCCCCAATTTCAGAAACCGTTGCGGTAGCGAAAAAAGATATTCAACCTGGGGATCATTTAGATGGAATCGGTGGTTTTTGTGTCCGAGGAGTACTTGAGACCCACGAAGAAATGAAGCGAGAGGGACATATCCCGATCGGACTGATCTCTGGAGAAGTAGTAGCAAAACGTTTTATACGGGCGGGTTCTTTCTTAACTGAAGATGACGTTGAACTAGATGCCAGTACCACTGTTTGGCAGTTACGTCATTTACAAGATACGACGTTATCATAGAAGGAGGAGAAAACCATGCACACAACAAAGATTGTTGAGGTTGGTTCTTTAGTGGAAGAATTTGCGGCAGAGTACTTAATGATTCTTTTCGGACAACAGGTACCACCTGAATTAAAAGACATCTGTGTGGTCCATGACAATCATGAAACGGCTAAAAATGTCATCAAAACAGGGGATATACTGACCATCGGCAACCAAGAATATGAAATCAAAGAAGTTGGCAGTGAAGCCAATCATAACTTTGAAACCCTCGGTCATATCTCCATTTATTTCCGCACAGGAGAAAACGAAGTCTTGCCAGGAGCAATCGTTGTAGAGCCTCAAATCTTTCCAGAGTTTGCGATTGGGGATACCATCCGATTTGGAGAACCACAATAAGGAGTCGCTAGTTGTTGAAGAACGGCTGGGATTGTTCCTGATCGTAGTAAAGAACTAATGTGCTTGATAGTATATCAATAACTGCTAGATCAGAAGAAAAAAACTAACTCTGCCTCGTGAAAATTTAGGTAGAGTTAGTTTTTGTTTGATAACAGTTATCGTTTTTTCTTTTTTACAATATACAGTAAAAAGACAATAATGAGGACGAGAGCGAAAATAATACCTCCAGCTAGCCAAAGGAGCCAATTGTTTTGCGGCTCATCCTTTGTAGTAGATATATTTTGTTCATTATAAGTTGCAGCTGTTTTTTGCGAAATAGTAAAATTTATCTTTTGCTGCCAATTGATTTCCTTGTTTTTGACATTCGTCATTAGCTGATAGGTTCCTGGTTCGAATTCTTTTCCTTCTAAAAAAATCAAATAGTCCATGCCGCTGTTAGGGGCGAACGAAATGGGCTGGGTCCCAGTTAGTACTGGGGTTTTTTGTTGTTCTTTTTTGATCTCATAGTGTATACGAGCACTAGATAGATAAGCAGCATTAGTATTTTCCAAAGTTGCTTTGAT
Source organism: Enterococcus sp. DIV0703 (assembly GCF_051711065.1). Taxonomy (NCBI): domain Bacteria; kingdom Bacillati; phylum Bacillota; class Bacilli; order Lactobacillales; family Enterococcaceae; genus Enterococcus; species Enterococcus sp. DIV0703. The sequence continues at coordinate 955,335 of NZ_JBIOLX010000001.1, forward strand.
GGCATTTCTCTGGTTGATTTGGGTAGGTGCTGCTTTTTTTAGTTCTAAGTTCGGTTGGATTTTGTTTAGTTGTGTTTTAAGTAAGACAGCAATCTCCCGAGAAAAGACATGTTGAATATTTCCTTGTATATCTTTTTTTGGTTCTTCTTGGAGATAGAGCCCACCCGCAATTACTCCATCAAAATCTTTTTCTGGCATTTTGATGGTTAAAGGAATCTTTTTTTGTTCATGTCCCGCAAGAGTAAACTTTTGCTTATCAACAGAAACAATTTTCTCGATATCAGTGGGCAAATTATTAGGACGATCTTGATTTCTACCAGAATATTCAACAACGCCTAGTTGATTGGTCTTTGCACGATTAAAGGACGGAATGATCGTGATCTCAGTTTCTTTTAGATTCGTGACTAAGACATTCAAAGTCGATTCCTGTCCAGGTTTTAGTTGTAGATCAAAATAATTGTCGTTTGTTGATGGTGTTGATTCATTGACTTGTATTTGTGCATCAAAACTTTGTAAGGATTCGCCGTAGATGTTAAGATTTCCCATCAGTAGAAAGAAGAAGGGTAGTATCCAAAACCACTTTTTCACGATCATTCCTCCTTTCTTAGTTGGTTGGACTGAATGAGAAAGTCCAATTTAATATAGTAGTATATTGTTCGGCTACTTTATTTGTATTCGCTGGAACAGATAAGCTGAATTGATTGATCGCTAGTGCAGTATCACCCGAGTTTTGACCTGCGGTTGCATCTAAAATCGTAGCATCTTGATTGAATACTTGGATCGCTAATTCATCGTTTTCATAGGCACTGGTAGGGGCTAACCCTAAATTATTTGTAAGTCCGCCAAAAGATAAATTGAGCTGTGCACCTGATAGCTCAACATCATCCGCTGTTTTGAACTGGTCAGTTTGAGATAACTTGACTGTCCAGGTAGCTGCAGGATTTCCTCGGTTGTCTCGAACAGCTACGGTTCCAGTAGTAGGTGTAGAGCCGGTTTGTTCACCTGTAGCAGTAGCAATCCAGTTTTCAGCAGCTGTAGTTTGCAGGGGATGATCCCCAAAGTCTAAATTAGTTGGTATACCGCCAGCATAGTCAAATTCAAGTGCGCCTTCCACATAGGCCACTTCTCCTTGGGTTTGTGAATCAGCAAAAACGAGAGAACTTGAAAACAAGCTGATCCCTAAGACAAAAAAAGATAACGTTTTCTTTTTCATTTCTTCTTCCTCCTAAATAAATTACGGTGTATCCGATAAGAGCCATTCCACCATTGTTTGGTAGGTTCCCTTTGTTTTCAGACTTTCTTTGGGAACCGCTAATGAGAACTGGTTGATTGCTAATTGGACTTGACCAGGATCAGTTACACCATTTAATTTGAGTAATGTTTGTTGCGTGCCTATAGATAGAGGGACCATTTGATTAGCAGTACTTGTGATCCCAGTGATAGGAAAGGTAGTTGTTAAATCTGCTGTTGAGATTTGTAATTGGGACGTTAATTGATTGGTTCCGTTTTGCCAAGGACTAAGTTGTTGGACTTTTATTTGCCAATTTTTTACAACTGTCCGTGTATCAGTAATCGAAATTGACCCGGTAGTTACTTGATTGTTATTGGTGGCTACTAAGTGCTCATCCTGTTGGGTCTGGATCAAGTGCTGACCAAAGTTCAAGTGAGTCGGCAAGCTTGTGGTCTGCCAGGTGAGTGCTCCGGCTGAAAAATAAACAGGTGTTGTACCAGTAGTAGTTCCTAACTGAATCGTCGACTGATCTGTTTGAATAAAACCGCCCTTAAAATTAGCTGTTAGATCTTGGGTCAATTTGGGCGAAGATAAAAGAAATGGTAGCGAAACACTCGTATTACCTAAAATCGAAGCAGCAACCAAATTTTTACTATTATCAGAAGTTGGTGAATTTAAACTCGTAATAAATTGAGACAAAGCTGTGACAAAGGGGGACAATAATGTTCCTAAAACAGTCCCAATCAGCGGTAAAGCTTGGACGATCGTTAATAAATTTTGAATCCGATTTTTTAATGTCGTTGTCAGGATGGGTAATAGCCCTTGACTAATCGCTACGCCATACTGAGTGCTCGACCGTGGGACGATAGCTAGAGTAAGATTCTGGGCACCAAAAGTTTCCGAACGTAATTCTGACAATGCCTGATTAACCGCTGTTTTATTTTGTGTGGAAACTAAAGGTGAGTTGACGATCAACGAAATCACAGAGGTTATGGTCGGCAAAATCAATTGTAAAGGGGACTGACTAAGTGGCACAGTAACAGTAGTTTGAACAGTCGCATTCCCATTAGGTTGGATATACCCGACCATTTCAGTCGGTGCTTCTAAAATGGCATATTTATCGCCAGTTGTGATAACCCCAGCGCTGATGCCATTTTTTCCTTCAATGAGAAAAGTGACAGGGACATTTACTCGGTTTAAAAAAGGCGCATTTGGACTGGTTTGACTGTTATTAGTTGCGGTAGTCGTACCAAATAAATTTAACGAAACTGCTTGAACAACATTTGTTTGTGCAAGCACTGACAGAAGTGTCAATAACAGAAAGATTACTTGTTGAATCTGTTTTCTTTTTTTGTGAAGCATCGTGCCCCCTCCCTAATGAGTGAACCATATTAACTCGACAAAAAATTGGCAAACGCTAAAATGATTGCAACTCTGATTAATTAAACTATAGCAATTTTTCGGAAATCTAGCTAATCAAAAACTCATTTTTTTCTAATTTTTATAATATAAATCCATATTCTACAGTTTTTTCAAATGAGGAATATTTCTATTTATCTTTAATATGATGCGTTTATAATGAGGGGGAGCCAAGAAGGATTTTCCAACATGAAAGTTAAAAGAGATGATTTGAGAAAAATGGATAGTTGGATCTAGCACTTACATTCATTTTTCTGTTTCGTGAGTAGAGGTCGAAACAAAAAAATACGCCCCAAAAATTGTCGTTTTCACGTACAACTTTTGGACCGTACCTCATTATAGAGTCTTTGAAAAATAATCCGATGCATCACAACCTTCGTCCAATATTAGTTAACCGAAAGCGAAGAAAGCCAACTTTTCGCGGCAATTAATTCAGCCTTTGTTAATTGATGACCAGTAAATGTTTCTTGGAATGTGAGGTGAGCTTTTTGCATTTCAAAATCTTTGATCAAATTCGTAATCGCTATAGAGGAGACGATTGGATCGGTTTTGCTGTAAGAAAGCCAGATCTGAGTATCAGTCATTACTTTTGCTGGATAATTGACGTTTAAAGACATTGGATGAAAAAGGATTCCTTTTCGCAGCTCAGTATTTCTTGATAATAGCAAGTGAGCAGCGATATTCGCTCCATTGGAATAGCCTACGATCACCCAGTCATGTAACGAGATGTTTTCTTTTTGGCTAACTGCTGAGATTTCATGGTATAGAAGCGCTGTTTCTTCTGCTAAACTCTGGTAATCGAATTGATTCAATCCATTCCGTCGAAAGAAGCGATTCATCCCGTCTTCTTTGATTGAACCACGAAAAGAAAGAATCGTAGCATCCGGTTCAAGGAACTGGGCGGTTTCAAGTAAAGAATATTCATCGCCACCTGTACCATGAAGAAGGAGTAAATTTCTACTTGTTTGTTTTCCCGCTTGAAAAAAATATTCCATGATTTGACCTCTTTTTCTTGAAAGTTATGTTTCTTGAAAACGACTGTCTGGATAGAAAGAAGATCATTCTCGTTGTTGGTTGGCATCCTGAGTATCGAAGGGACGAATGTACGCTTCGATTTCTTCTCTTTTACTTTCGAGTTGTGGTGGGAGTGATAGTTTTTCGCCAGCTGTATCTGCTGATTCATCGCCAAAAAAGCCAGGTCCATCTGTTGCTAATTCAAAGAGAACGTGGGTGGCAGCTAAGAAGTATTCTGATTGGAAGTAGAAGCGATCCACAAACCCTGAACTTGGTACGTTTATCTGATTGATCACATGGATCCAGTGACGTAAGGCTTCTTCATCAGCGACACGCAAGGCAAGGTGATGGATATTGCCGAATCCTTCGATTGCTTTTGGTAAATCTGCTCGCTGTTCAACAATGATGCTTGCTCCATTACCGCCTTGACCGACTTCAAAGAGCGAAAAAGCTCCTGTTTGATCAGTAAGTTTAAACTCTAAAGTCTGTTCTAATAGTAACTGTAATGGTTCCATTTGACTCACTCGGACAAAAACTGGTCCCAAGCCTATAATTGCATATTCTGATGGAATATTGCTGTTCTTCCAAGGAGTACCACCAGCAACACCTGTATTGTTTTCATCAGAAATCAATTGATAGAATTGATGGTCAAAGTCTTCAAACTCCAGATATTTTTTAGAAAAACGTTCCTTGATCGCAGAGTGAGGAACATTCTTTTCTTCAAAGCGTTTGAACCAATAAGTCAATGCTTCATCAGTTGGTACTCGAAAGGACACTCTAGAAATCGTATCGGTTCCTTTACTTCCTTGAGGTTGATTAGGAAAAGCGAAAAAAGTCATGTCAGTTCCAGGGGAGCCGTATTCATCTGTAAAATAAAGGTGATACGTTTCAATATCATCTTGGTTGATCGTTTTTTTTACTAAGCGCATTCCTAAAATATCCGTAAAAAAACGATAAATTTTAGTGGGACTTGAAGTCATAGCGGTAACATGGTGGATGCCTTTGATTTGAGTATCCATGAGAGTTCCTCCTTTGTACTTACAAAAAGTAAGCATTGTGTTAATTACAGTATAGTGAGTGGGAACGTTTCTGGCAATTATTCTGTTTGACTCTGCTCTTTTGTGAACACCAAAAAATCCGTTTCACAATAGTTCCCTATTTTTGAAACGGATTTTTTTAGTTTGAACGGACATCAAGTAAGGAATAGTTGCGGACATCAAACCGATTTCTACTAGATGAATATTCGATGGGCTGACCATCTTTTAGATAAACGACTTGTTGCACATCCAAAACAGGATCTATTTCCGAACAATTCAAGTATTCCTGATCAAAGTGCGTACTTTTATCTGCTGAAATTGCTCGATAGGCGCCTGCAAAATGAAGATTTAGATCTTGGTGCAAGTAATCATAGATAGAAGAAAGCAGATGTTCTTTTTTTAGACCTGGAACTAAATGTACAGGCATAAATGTATGTTCCAAAATATAAGGTTCGTTGTCTAAAATTCGTAGACGGTGAATATTATAAACCGGTTGTTCGGCACCAATCATTAGTTTTTCTTGAATAAATGGGTTCGGAAACTCGACATCAAATTGAATGATTTGACTCGTCAGTGAACGATGACGACGCTTCATTTGATGACTGAGTCCCTCATACTCATTGGCAGGGGAGGTATCTTTCTCGATAAAAGGATGATCTAAAATTTTGGTTCCAGCCCCTCTTTGCGAATAAACTAATCCTTCCATAGCCAGAATATTGATGGCTTTTTTGATGGTCATTCGACTTGCGCCAAATTCTTCGACTAAAGTGATCTGATTAGGTAAAAAACTGTTTGGTGGATATTCTTTTGAACGGATTCTTTCCCTTAAAACATTTGCGATTTCTTCATATTTTGGCACGTTATTCACCTCGTATTGAGTATAACGAAAGTTATTTCGTTCGACAAGAAAGAAATAACGAAGTTCAGTTGTTGAATTACTCATTTCAATGAAACAAGCATGAACAAATCAATTCACATCATTCCATGTTTTGACTGTTCATGCTAGATTATAAAATTTGTTTAATCTCTATTAGAAAGAAGATGATTTGCTTCACAGGTGAGTAGATAAGGCTTTACACAACGTCTAAATCAGGTTGTTTATCTAATACTTTTAAGAATGGGTACCAAATAAAAGCGACGATCACAAAATCGACTACTTGTAAGAGACCGCCTAGCCATGAATTGGTAGCTAAAACACCACTAGCAATGATCGGCACAGTCCACGGAACTGAAACACCTGTAGGCGGAGGAACGATGCCAGCTGCCATCATCAAGTAGTTGAACGTTGTCACGACCAAAGGAGCAACGACCCAAGGAATCAAAATGGTTGCGTTCAATACGATTGGTAGACCAAAAATCGCAGGTTCATTGACATTGAAGATTCCAGGTGCTAGCGCTAAACGACCAACATCACGGTATTGTTTTTTCTTCAAGACAAAAGCCATCAATAATACTACTGCTAACGTCATTCCAGAGCCACCGATACCAACGGTAAAGGTTTCCATAAATGGTTTTGTGATGATATGTGGTAGTTCTTTCCCATGCTGATAAGCTTCTAAATTATCAAGCATCAATGTATTCCAGATAGGGTCCATAACAGAATTAACAATAATTTGACCGTGAAGACCAAAGAACCACAAAAATTGAACAAAGAATAAGGCAATCAACGTGGCAGGTAAACTACTACCTAAACCAGTTAGAGGTTTTTGGATAACTTCATAGACTAAGTCATGAAGGTTCGCATTGAATACGCCAGTCATGACAGCGTTGATGATCAAGAAAACAGTCAATGTGACTACAGCTGGAATCAAAGCAGCAAAAGATTTCGTTACTGCAGGTGGTACGCCATCAGGCATTTTAATTTGCCAACCACGTTTGGTGATTCGACAGTAGATTTCCGCAGCTAAAAAGGCAGCAATCATTCCAATGAACATTCCTTTAGCACCTAGACGATCAAGTGATAGGACACCCGAAACTTCTTCACCACCAGCTGTTGTCATCACAAAAGGTGTGAGAATCAAAAAGCTTGCGAATGAAACAGCGCCACCAAAAATACCTTCTACATCATATGATTTTGATAAATAATAGCCGATACCAAATGTAACAAAAACGGACATGATACTCATCGTCGCATTTTGACCATTGCCAAAAAGGGTGCTTAACGTGCTTTTGGTACCATCACTGAAGAACGGTAGATTATTCACAACGACCACAATTGATCCAAACATTGTTAGCGGAAATGACAACATAAATGCATCCCGTAACACAGTTAAGTAACGGTTTTGCCCTAAAAGATTGGCTAAGGGCATAATTTTTTGAGAAAGTTTATCCATAAAACCATTCATTTTTTTCACCTCAAATTTATTTTGCAATCGATTACAAACGTAGTATAACGTCTGTCTGTTTAAATGTCTAGTCATTTTTATCAAAAGTATTGATTTATTTTCGGTGATTGTTTATGATTACGGTAATTACTAAAAGAATTGAGGGATTATGAAATGAAACACTACGATTTTCCAAAGAATTTTTGGTGGGGAACCGCCGCAAGTGGACCACAAACAGAAGGCAGAATCGACGGAGATGGGAAAGGAGAAAACATTTGGGACTATTGGTATGATCTAGAGCCAGAAAAATTTTTCAATCAAGTTGGTCCTGAGAAAACCTCTCAAGTTTACACGAAATATCGAGAAGACGTTCAATTGATGAAAGAGACAGGTCATAATACTTTCCGAACATCCATTCAATGGAGTCGTCTATTCCCTAAAGGAAAAGGAGAAGTGAATCAACAGGCTGTATCATTTTACCGCTCATATTTTACAGAATTACTGGAGCAGGGAATTGAACCATTTGTCAATTTATATCATTTTGATATGCCTTTAGAATTACAACAAACAGGTGGCTGGTTGTCTCGTGATACGGTTGACGCCTATGTGGCCTATGCAAAAACCTGTTTTGAGTTATTTGGGGATTTAGTAAAGAAATGGTTTACCCATAATGAACCGATTGTTCCAGTAGAAGGCGGTTATCTCTATCAGTTCCATTATCCTAACCATATCAATCTAAAAGAGGCTATTCAAGTTGGTTTCCACGAAAATTTGGCAAGTGCCAAAGCAATTGAAGCCTATCATAAGATGGGACAAAAAGGAGAAATTGGAATCATTTTGAATTTAACTCCTAGCTACCCGCGAGACGAAACAAACCCTGAGGATGTCAAGGCTGCTAGAATCGCTGATGCTTTTTTCAATCGTTCTTTTCTTGATCCTGCAGTAAAAGGAGAGTTTCCATCAGAGTTGGTTGCTATTGTGAAAGAATTAGCGATAATGCCAGAGATGGGGCCCGATGACTTAACGATTATCAAAGAAAATACGATTGATCTATTAGGAATCAATTATTATCAACCTCGGAGAATCAAGGCAAAAGAAACACCGATTGATCATCAGAATGGACCAATGCCAGAAGATTATTTTGATTATTATGACATGCCTAATAAAAAAATGAATATCTATCGTGGTTGGGAAATTTATGAAAAAGGGATCTATGATATCTTGACGAATACGAGAGAGAACTATGGCAATATCAAATGTTATATCTCTGAAAATGGTATGGGTGTAGAAGGGGAAGAACGTTTCGTTAACTCGGAAGGCGTGATTGAAGATGATTATCGGATCACTTTTGTCACAGACCATCTGAAATATGTGCATCAGGCAATCCAAGAAGGAACGAATTGTGTGGGTTACCACATGTGGACTTGCATGGATAACTGGTCTTGGACGAACGCTTATAAAAACCGTTATGGACTGATTGCTGTCGATCTAAACCAAGACGGTAAACGGACGATTAAAAAGTCGGGCCATTGGTTTAAAACCGTAGCCTTGAAAAATGGGTTTGAAGCCTAAAAAGTTTTGTAAATAGTTTTTAGAATAAAAACGAATGAAACTGGGACAAAAAGTTGTGAAGTACAAAGGTCATAATCGCAATAAACGATTTTATTATTTTTACCAATCTTCAGAAATTTCAGCTCATCGGCTCATTTCTTGAGAATAAAAACTTTTTGTCTCAATTTCATTAGTTTATTACATAAAAAATGGTAGAAACAATACTAAAAAGCAGTGTGAACCGACACAGTTGTCCAAACTAGTAAGAACATGGATACGAGTGATTAAAATTTGTTGCAATTTACAAAAACTGTCGATAAAGAAAAGGAGATCGAATGGAAAAAAATGAAGGTTTATTTAATGTATATTTTAAAGCAGATCGAGTGGACTATGGAAAAAATGGCAATGAATCTATCAATTTAAAAAATAACCAGAATTTGATGTCAGATAGTATTTATTTATATAATCTTTTATTCATGAATAAGCAGGCATTTTCTCCAAGGGATTGGGAACAACACCAAGTTAACTTTGAAAGATATGTTATGCCGCGTTTAACTTTGAACGAACAAGCAATAGTCAGTGAATGGATAAATACTCTTCATAAAAATGAATTGTTACAGTACAGATCTTTAGAGGGAATGGCGAAAACTTACGTTACTTTTCATAAGCTGTTAAAAAAAATAACTAATGAAGCGGACCAAGCTTTTGAAGATCAGTTTAAAGATGTTCAGTCATTAGATCAGCAATCACGAAAGAAAACAATCGATATCTATAGTTTTTATCATAAGATTTCTAATGAAAAAACAGCAGAATCAACTAAAAGATTAGAAGTGCAGGTCAATGATTTGTTGATCAAACCAGTGGTAAATAAAGGTGAAAATAGTCCTAATTGGTTTAATGATTTAGTGAGAGCAGTTATGGTTCTGGAGCGAGGGATAGAGTCAGAGAAACTAAAAACAAAAATATTTACTGAAATAAAAAATTCCGGTAATCAACCTGTTTTTGAAGAAAAAGGGGATTCATTTATCAAAAACCATGCGATTCCACGCATGCAAAAAAATAATGGTTTGGATGATACATATTATGAACTATCTCAAACAATCAATGGTTTGAACAAGAAAATAAAGGTGCCTGTAGAAGAAGCACAATCTGTCGCTTCTGTTTTTTATGATAAGATATTTCCCAATTTACTCCGTTTGCCTGACATGTCTCATCTGGAAAAAATAGCAATTTATGAAATTTATATCGATGAAAGTAAATTATTACCGAAAACCAAAAATAAAATAAAAAAAACTTTGGAGAAAAATTTATTAAAAAAAGAAAAAAAGAAACTTGAAGAAGTCAAGCTTTTGAAAAAACAAAATATTCAGATGATAGAAGAGGTAGGACCGCATGATTTATTAGCACTTGAAGAAATACAGCGAGGAAAGCAAAAAGCAACAGTAGATTTTTTTACAGCTATTTATAAAAAGTATGAAGCAATAAATAGAACAACAATGACTAGAGAAGCGAAGAAATATTTAAGCGAAGTAGGCTATTCGGAATTTGAATTTATAGTACATAATAGTGAACAAAAAAATCATATAATAAAACAAGAATCTACTTCTTTAAGTGTACTTAAATCTATGCTTAAACAGAAAGATTTATCTCCTTATGCAGTGAAAGCTTATTGTTTAGCCTATTTAGAAGAGCGAAAACTGGAAAGCAATATCAAAAAACTTTGGAGAAAACCTTTTTTGAAAGATTTAACACGAGAAGAGATTAAAGTAGTGGAGAATCTAGTTTCTGAAAAAAGATTATGTCTACAATTAGGGAAGGAAGTAGGTCCAGAACTTGCAGTCAGATATGAAAGAAGCAATCAAGATAATCAAGTAGAACGACTGAAATTGTTCAATGAAATGGATCAAAAGGTTTTTTCAGTGACTTGTCGCCAATTCATCAAAGAGCAAGCTAAAAAATGTTTGAGTGCAACGAATTATACTCGATTTGAAGTAGCTCAAATGATACGAAATATAGAGAGAAAAAAAGGGTTACAGGAAAGAGAAAAAGACAATTTTTTTGATCCGATTATTAATAGTCAAGATTTATCTTCTAACGAAATTAGAGCCTATTATCTAGCCTATTTAGAAGAGCAACAAATGGAGAACAACATCAAAAAAAATTTGAAAAAACCTTTTTTGAAAGAGTTGAAACCAGAAGAATTATTGAAAGTGAAGAATCTAGTTTCAGAAAAAAGATTATATTTACAATTAGGAAAAGAAGTAGGTCCAGAACTTGCAGCTAAGCTTGACAATAGCAAGGAAAGCAACCAAGTAGTCCTATCTCAATTGTTCAAAGTGATGGATCAAAAAGCTTTTTCAGTGACTTGTCGCCAATTCATCAAAGAGCAAGCTAAAAAACATTTAAGTGAAGCAAACTATGTGAGATTTGAAATAGGTCACGTGATACGAGAGGGAGAGAGTAAAAAAAATTTACAGGAATGGGAAAAAACAGATTTTCTTAATCCATTTCTAAGTCGCGAAAATTTATCTCCTAACGAAATTAGAGCTTATGAGTTAGCTTATCTAGAAATGAAATACAAACCACTTAGCCGAATGAATAGTTGGAAAAAGAGTTTACAACAATATTTTGAGAAAAACTTAACAAATGAAGAAAGAAATGAAGTGCAAGCCTTAGTTCCTCAAAAAAGAGTTCTTATCCAATTGTCAAAAGAGCTAGATTTAAAAAACGTATTCCAGCTTGAAGAAATACAGCAAGGAAAACAAGAAGGAAGGCTTGGTTTTTTCACAGATATTTATGAAAAATCCTTTTCAACGACTAACCAAGAATACATCAAAACACAAGCAAAAATATATTTAAGTCCTGCTAACCATGCTGAATTTGCAGTGAAAAGTCAGATGCAAGATGCATTGAGAGAAAAAGGATTAAAGCTAGCGAATATTAAGTTTAGCGAAGATAAAATTCGGGTGTTTCTTGACCAGAAAATACAATCACCACTTGAAATTAGAGCGTATTACTTAGCCTGTATAGAAGAACAAGTGATACCAATGGATATCAAAAAAAGTTTGATACACGCTTTGAAAAAAGATTTAACTGTAGACGAAAATCTGAAATTGGCAGAACTCATTTCAGAACAACAAAGACTTATCCACTTGTCTGAAGAAATAGGCCCAGAACGTACATTGGAATTCTTAAAAATAAAAAAAGAAAACAAAGCAGCAACAATTGATTTCTTTACAGATTTATATAACAACGTATCTTCCTATACCCAACAATGGATAAAAGAACAGGCATCTTTACATTTAAATCGAAAAGAACATTTAGAGTTTACTAAAAAAGTCAAACTAAAAGAAATAATCAAAGAAGGTGGGCCTGATTTAAAAGCATCTGCAGTCTATAACCAATATAAACGAGCATTCGAAAAAGCAATGAGTCTTCCAGTCATTGAAAAGCTGCAAGTGAAAAACGGGCTGCAACAAGTCAATGCTAATCTTTTAGATCCTCTTGAACTTAGGCGATTAAACAAGGAACAACTAATCGATTCTTTGGTCAAAGTCCAAGTGAGATTTCCACATTGGGAACAACGTTTAAAAGATCAAGCAATCGACCGCTCCATCTCGCATTTAAACGATTTAGAAAAAAAAGAGATCAAGATTTCTTTAAAAGTTAAAGAATTGGAAAGATTTATAAATAAAGTTAAGTTTCATGATTCCGTTGGATTTAGCTCAGTTTGGGGTTATGCTAAATTTCACGTTGACAATGATCGTAGAATTATTAAACTCCAAAAAATTAAAGAACAACTAGATGAGATCGCACCAGCCAATTTACTTCAGCCGGTTGTTGTAAAAATATTAACGAACAATAGGTGTGATTATCAAGATCTAAAACTAAGAGAAGCTATTGTGTCCTATGATGAAACAGCGATAGAAATCAATCGTCAATTAAAAAGTGAATTTAACGCAATGGGTGTAAGGTTTAAAGAGGTAAGTAGAAACCAAATACTAAGAAGAATATTCAAAAATCTTGATAAGGGACTAAAGTCAGAAAAAGAACAAATTGCGGAGGTTCTGTCAGATTCCAACTTACACTATAATAATTTACTAAATACATTGCTCGTTCAGTTTGAAAAGAAGGTACATGAGTATATTCCATATTTAGATACGTTGATTCAAAAGGATTATGAGGATAAAGGTGACGTGTCATTAACGAATAAAAGGATTTTAGAACTTGTAGAAAACGAACCGGGCCTTAAAGATTTACTCGTTTGTTGCCAAAATATGCTGCCTTCTTATCCTTTAAAAAATTATGCTCAGACGATTCCAATGGTGTCTACCTATTTTGCCAATTTAGCGCATCAAATTGAGGAAACATATCAAAGTCCAGGAGAAAAATTAGCAAAGCAAATTTTCATGCTAGGGAAACTGGATCCATTATATTGTGCAAAAATGATTCAGTACTTGAGCGCACAATACACTAATAAGCAACCTAACCCTTTACCAATACATCCAAATATTTTAATACAAAATAAAATGGAGAAGATAGTAGAAAGCTATCATGACCTATACCCACTTCCGTCCTTGCGTAGCGAATTGACTGGCAAAAAAGTAGTTAATAAAGTGGCTAATGAAGTAGTTGGAAATGTTGAAAGGCCAATCTCAACATCAATCATAGAGCAATCAAGTCAGCCGTTTGATTGGAATCCTTTTGTCATTTTAAATCAAGAAGTAAGACCGACTGAAACAGCTAAGGCAATTGTTGCGTTTCACAATAAATACCATGATCTAGAGATGACTAAGCAGTTTACAGCTTTTGCAACGAAACCAAGGCTTGAGAGAAAAAAAGACAAAACCAATACAACTAAAGAAGAGAGTCTCAAAGAAGTTGCCTACCAAGAATTTCTTAAGAAAAAAAAGAGCTATAAAAAATCAAAAAATTCCGCTGGAAGAGAGATTGCTCATGAAGAAATGGAACTAGCATTAAAAAAATATCAGCATGTCGTGCAAAAAAAACAAGATCAAAAAGAATGTGCGAACAATATGGAGAATCAAGAATTAGTTCGAGCAGGTGTGTATTTGACTCAACAATTACAGTCAGATGAGCTGACGAATTATCTGGTGGAACGAATGATTGCTCCTGAAAATAGGAGACCCGCTAATGTTCAATTGCAATATTTTATTAAAGAATTAGTACATGATTTAAATACAGCAACAGAAAGAGAAGCGGCAATTCAAACGATCATGCAACCCTATTTAAGTGTGGAAGAAAGACAAAAGTTTTATGCTTTTATGAAGCAGGATACGTATCTTCAACAGTTTCTTAAGCAAGAAAACCTATCGAAAATTGAATTAAAAGCATGTGTTAGTGCTTGCCTACATAAAAGTGATTTGCCATTTAAAGAACAAGTGGATCAGAAACTAGATGTTTTTTTAACAGACAAGGAACAACGTCAGTTGAAAGAAATGGTTAGTCAAAAAGAGATAGTACGTGTCTTAGCAGAACAACGGGATTATGAAACAGCAGTGAAATTTGAAAAGGTATTAAAGAAAGAAGAAGTAGGTGAGATAAATTGGCTAGTATCCATTTATAATGATACGCCATTCCTATTAATAAAAGAATCAATTACATCACTGATTGATTCTTCTTTTAATGAAGCAGATCGTATGCAATTTTATAATAAAATTAACTCTAACCATAAGCTGAAAGACCTTAGCAAACAAGTATCTCTTACTACAGCAGAAGGAGAAAATTCTCGGTCAAACAAGGAAGACATGTTTTCGTTAGTTTCTGCAATCAGTCCAGAAGTTGCAGAGAGGATAGAAGCAACTAACTTAAAACGATTGCCATTAATTGCTGAAATAAAAGAAAATCTAGAAGAGAAAGGGATCAAGTATTATCTTCCTGAAATAATCAAAGAAATTGGAAAGATAGATTGGAACAACCATCAGGGAAATTCTGAAAATGAATTAATAAAAGAAAAATTGAGACAAGTAAGCATAACTTGTTCAGATGAGCAAATAGAAAATTGGAGAGATATATTTTTTGATAACTTTATAGAAGGCATAAGGATAGGGGATTTAAATGAACAAAAAGAAATATATCCTTTAAGTGGAATGGGAGTAACATTTAACACAACTATTGAAAAAATAAACGAACTTTTAAAGAAAAAATATGAGGAACAAATGAATCAAGTGGAAAGCCCATCAATGAAGAAATCTTTAGATGAGGCAAAAGAAAACTTAATCGAAGAGATTGAACAATCTGTGCGTATGATTAACCCAAACGATAAAAAAAGGACTATAGAAGATCAATTTGTTGAAAATTTTACTCGTTGCAGCATTCAAAAGTATGGAGGAAAAGGTCTCCCAGTCAAAAATATTTTAGAGGAATCACCTACATTGAAAAAGGCATTGTTAAAAAAATTACCCGCTATTAATCTTTCTTATCCTATTGAATTACGTAAGCTGGTCAATGAATGGTATGAAAATACCCCATTCTCTCCATTTTTAAAAAATTATAATAAAACAGAACAAGAAAGAATCCAAGTTGAGAAATCCATTTACAAATTATTTTATAATGATGACAATTATTGTGCAGAAAATATGCGTGTGATGCTTGTCGATTATGCGGGTATATCGGTAAGTTTAGACCCAAGAGATAGAGAAATGTATGGTTATCCCCTAAGAAAGAAGGCAGAATCAGTATTAGTGGGCTATAAAGAAGTAATGAAAAAACAAGGTATATCAAAGATACTTCCGAAAGAATTACAAGAATTGCAGAAAAACATTCCTGGGCAAACAAAAAGTACTATGATCTCATTTGATTTTATCACGCAAAATGATCAATCAGTGAAGGGCAATCAAAGAACGCAAGTTAGCATGCAACAAATAATGGAAAAAGCAGGAAATTGCTCTACTAATTCACCATTGGTACCAGAAAGAACATACGGCACGTCAATAAACAGAGGTGAAAGCACAAATGAGAGGAGCATCCCTAATGATAGACAATTATCAGAAAAACTTAGTTATAATCGATGAATTCGGAAATCATGTTTCTTGAGTTCAGTATTCTTCCTGATTGCCATCTAACTTGAAGAAAAAGCCAGTCAATCTATTGATTAATAGAAAATCAGATAGATAAAAACATAATGAGGGCAAATTCTGAATAAAAGGAGCAAAACAAATGGGAAGAGACTCTTATAAGAAAGACTATATGCAGATTAAAGGAAGTAAAGTAACTTGTAAAGAAAATGAAGAGTGGATCACAATTAACCTAGACAGTAATCCCAACTTATTGGCGGATAGTATTTATTTATTGAATAAATTATTAGATGAACAAGATGTACTACCTCGAAAGGATACGGAGGAGAAAAAAGAAATTTTAAAAACAAGTATATCAGAACGATTGGTAGGAGATCAGAAAAAAATTTTTTTAGATTGGCAAGAAGTCACCCAAGCAATCTCTGAAGGCAATCTTACAACACGACAAAAACTTATGGAGGTGTTCCATAAGAAAAGATTATTTTCTTTAGAAGAAAAGGCGAAAGTTTGTGTGCTGTTTCAAGAGTTGATAAACGATATCAAAGATAAAAAGGAAAAAAAGTTTAAAGAGCAATTTTATGCTAATTATTCATTAAATGATAACGAACTAAGTGAATCCATAGAAGTTTATCATTATCTATATCCATTCGAGAATGAGAAAATAGCCAAATCAATGAACAATATCGAACAACTATTTATTGATTTGGTATCTCCTTCCAGTAGTACAGACAAAAGACGTAAAATGTATGATGTAGTCAGAGCCACTTTGATTTTAAAACGGAAATTATCCTCGACACAATTGAAAAATGATTTACTCAAAAGAATGGTGGAACCTCAGGTTTTTTCCTATGAACAACCCGAGTTTGATACGTTTATGGAGACAATCGTTAACCCCTATCTTAAGAAAAATCCTGCCACAGATCCTGACTATAGTCGTTTTCCAAGTGAAAACGAACAGGAACAAGTTGAATTATCCCTGACAAACGAGATAGAACCATACTACTTATTAGCATTGAAAGAAGTCCGAAAAGGATTTAGAAAAGCATCAACAGAGCTATTCACACATATCTACTTACAGACAACGATTGAAGAGAAAAGAGATATCATTGATGGGTATGCAAAACAGTATTTAACTAAATTTGATTATTTGGATTTTATGTTCAGGATAAGACAACAACATATTCAGAAAAAATGGAATAAAAACAATTCTTTACAAGAAAATTTCCATCTACTCCTAGATGGAAAAAGCAGAACGGCTTACGAGGAACGAGCGTATTATTTAGCTTATCTTGAAGAGACGACATTACCAAAGTCTCTAAAAGATACTTTGAAATACCTTTTATTGAACGAGCTATTTTCTGGTGAATACAGACAAGTGATAGAGCTTGCTCCTGAGAAAAGACAATTGTTGCTGTTGGCAAAAGAAATAGATATAGAGACTGTATATGAATTTGAAGCAATCCAACAAGGCAAAAAAAAGGTGACGTACGCTTATTTCTTAGAGTTATATGAAAAAACCAATTCGAAAAAGGTTCAAGAAATTATCACAGAACAAGCTAAAAAACACTTAACTGAAAGTAAGTATGTTGAATTTGAAATTTATACCTATTTTCAAGAAGAATTTAGAAGAAAATCAGTTACACAACCGAATGTAGAAAAAGTATTCAGACGATTTATTGAGAGGGAAGACTTATCTGCTAATGACATTCGAGCTTTTTACTTGGCGTATATAGATGCACAAAAATTTCCGAATGATATCCAAGTAATTATTGAAGAACACTTAACTAAAGATTTAACGGATAAAGAAAAAAATGAAGTGATAACGCAATCTTTAGAAAAAAAACAATTGTTACTGTTGGGGAAATACTTAGGAAGCGACATTGTATTAGAACTTGAAGCAATCCAACAAGGTAAAAAAAAGGGAACAGATGATTATTTTCTAGGGATATATATAAAAAGTGACTCGATATTGGCTCAAGAAATGATTAAAGAGCAAGCTAAAAAATATTTGACTGAAAGTAATTATCTGGAATTTGACATAAACATCCAACTCCAAGAGGAAAGTAGAAAAATGGATTTGACTTTACCAACAGTGGACTTTAAAGATGAAGCGCTACGTTATTTTGTTGACCATGAAGTATTATCCAAAAATGAACTGATTATTTATTGTCTAGCCTATCTTGAATTTAAAGAAATACCCAGTGGTTTAGAAACAATAATAAATTTAAAAAAAGCTGTCGTAACTCCAAGTCAAATCGATGTCGAGGATTTGGTTTTAGAAAAAAAACAACTTTTATCAATAGCTAACAAAATAGATCCAAGTGTATATGAAAGATTAAGAACTAATGCAGGAATATCAATCGGTGTCTTTACGGAGATGTATGGAAATGTGAAGTCTAATGAGCATCATCAGTTTATCAAAAAGCAAGCACAATTGTTTTTAGATGCTGAAAAACATTTAGAATTTAAAAAACGCATTGCACTTTATGAATTAAGCAAGTCTGACGAACTAACCTCTGAAGTTGCTTCTTTTATTGGACTGCAACGTCATTATCAACAAAAAAATGGGGAGAACCATCGAACGAAAGTCAGTCTCCAAGACATAGAAGAATTGAGGAAGCAAAACCTGTCTTTTCTAGCTAAGACGATGGTTTTAGATCAGAAATCTACCGAAGGAATAGAAAGCAAAAAAAACGATGAACAAAAAACTGTCAAGGAAGAATTAAAAGATTTCATTACTTTAATTTCTCGTTTTGATAGTAATGATTCATATACATTTATAGATAGTAATTTGAAAGATATATTCAGGTACGTCAGACATTATGCTCATCGGAGGAACCAAGTTTATTCTATACCACAATCAGTTAGAACGTTTAATAAATTGAAACATCTGAGGGTACCATTTATTGAAGAAAATAGAAGTAACTGGCTGTTCGTGTTAGATCTGAATGACAAGAAACAATCGAAGTATATCAAAATAATTAAACAATTCATTTTATTGCCTGAATGGCAATTTGTAGCTGAAATTGATCCTTTATTTCTCGCTGTAAAGAAGAGAATAGAGAAAAAATTAGAACGATTTAGCCAAGAGGTGGAAGCAAGTCAACTGAAAACGGATGAAGAAATTTTAGCGCTCGCAGAAAAAGACCCTAAAGTCAAAGAACTACTTACATACTATCAAAAAATTGCTCCGGCAGTTCCGTTGAAAGATTTTGCAAAGGCGACGCCAACCGTCGTTGATCATTTTAACAATTCAGCACATCAACTTGCAAGAGAATGCTTTGGAAAAGATGCGGAATTATCTCAACAAATTTATGAACTGGGAAAGCGAGACCTACCGTTTTGTGTAGATGTAATTAGGTATCTGCTGTCAACTGACAATAATGAGAAAGCGAAAGGTATTCCGAAATCTTTTGATA
This sequence comes from Enterococcus sp. DIV0703, assembly GCF_051711065.1. Classification (NCBI taxonomy): domain Bacteria; kingdom Bacillati; phylum Bacillota; class Bacilli; order Lactobacillales; family Enterococcaceae; genus Enterococcus; species Enterococcus sp. DIV0703. The sequence goes on from NZ_JBIOLX010000001.1 coordinate 974,367, forward strand.
AGGAAAGTCAAGAAAGAGCCGAATATATAATAGAAAATTATCATCAAAAGTTCATAAAGCCACAGCAAACTAAGCAATCGAAAAAAGTTTTACAAAAGGAAAGGAAAGAAAAGCAGATTGCGAGTGACACCCAACTGAAAGAATTAGTAAGACATGGCGTTTTTAATTATCAAAAGGGTGATGGGAAAGAAATACATATAGGACAGGCTAATGTTGATTCTGTTTCGGGCAACGCTCGATTACAGCAATTTATAAATGAACTAGCTGAAAAGTTAGATACAGATATGCAAAGAGAAGCAGCGATTCAAACAGTAATGAAACCAAATTTAAGTTTGGAGGAAAGGGAAGAGTTTTACGCTTACCTAAAAAACGACCCGTTTCTTCCATTATTTTTACAGAAGGATAACTTATCAAAACTTGAATTAAAAGCTTATGTAGATGTTTGTCTTAAAAAAACAGACTTATCTTTTAAAGGGAAAATTTCTGGCTGTTTGAGGGATTATTTAACAGTAGCTGAAAAAGAAAAGCTAAACAAATTGATTACTGAAAAAGAAGTTATCCGTGCAGTTGCAGAAGAAATCGATCATCAAACAGCATTGGAATTGGAGCAAGTAGTAAACCAAAACAAACAAGAGATTGATCCACTCGTAACTGTTTATCGTCAAACAACCTTTACAGCGATTAAAGAGTTTGTCCTACAACAAGTTGATTCATCACTAACTGAAAAAAATCGCTCTGAATTTTATCAGAAAATTGATTCTGTAGCTTCTATAAAGCATCTAGATCAGACTAATTTTGGGGCACACTTAACAAACAAAGAGGAATTAGGACAAGAAACTAAAATAGGCTTTCTTTCACTAATTAATGAAATGAAAGAAACATTAGAACAACAAAAAATCGCCTATTACTTTCCTGAAATAGTCGGAGAATTTAATTCTCATCAAGTAACGAGAGAAAGTTTGGAAAAATTAGGTATCCATTTTACAGACGAGCAAATGAAAAATTGGGAAGCTACATATAAAAAAGGCCCGATAGTAACCGATAATATTCAAATATCCATACTTCAAACAATCGCAAAAGTAATTGAAAAACATATGGAACGAAAAGGAACTCTAATAGAAAATATCCCCACCGAAAAAGAAGAAAAAAATAGCATAAAAGAAAGACTGAAAAAAGAAATCGAACAATCAGTAGCTAAGATTAATAAGAATGACCCTAGGATCAGTATAGAAGAGCAGTTTATAAATCATCTTTCGACTCAGCCAATCTTCAACCATTTAGTAAGGAAAGAACCCGAAATAGGGGGAAAATTATTGAAAAAATGTCAGAACAGACTTCCTTTTATTTCGCTACCTTCTTCAAAAGAATTTCTTCAGATGATAAATAGAGAGTTCCTCAAAAAACATACCGGGATTAGACGTTTTGCATTAGAATATGCGAGAGAAAAAAGAGCACGATTGTTTGAAGAAAGAAAAATTTATAAGTTGTATCAAGAAAATCCATTCTGGTGTTGTGAAAATTTACGAGTGATCCTCGTCAATTATGCTGGGTTCAAGAAGAAAAATTTAAACCCAATATATAGACCTGAATTATACTCTTTTCAAGTGGATAGGAGTTTTAGTCAGCAGAGATTACTAAATAAAGCCAAAAAAATAACCGATTTTTATATAGATATCTCTTTAGATTTAAAAAAAGTATTGCCTAAGGAACTTCAAAAAAAAGAATCAACGAATAAGGAAAGCCAAACTGAAATATCATTTGAGTCAATAGTAAGCGACCAAGAGAAGTTAAATAATGATATGGCTTTAACAGAGGCGAGAGAAAAGAAGAGGTTATTTCCTGCCACAAATCATTTTGAATCGAAAAGTAATTTAGGACAAATGGAGCCGTTAGACAAAAAACTGCGTTTGACTCAGATAAAAGAATCAGCGAATAAGGAAAGTCAAACTGAAATATCATTAGAATCAATAGTGAGCAAGCATGAGAAGTTAAATAATGATATGGATGTAACAGAGACGAACGAAAAGAAGAGACTATATCCTTTTCTTGGTCAATCCGAATCAGAAAGTAATGTAGAGCAAATGAAGTCGCTAGAAAAAAAGCTGCGTATGACTCAGATAGAAAAAGTAAGACTAGAAGGTTACAGCTCTAATGAGAGAAAAACGCATGAACAAGTTCAAAGACAAGCGAATCGCTGAGTTTTGTCATTGCTAGTAAATTAGTTGTTCCCTAAAAAACTAAGTATATTAATGAAGAACGGAGAAATGCAAATGGAAAGAGACTTTTATGAGAAAGAATATATGAAGATTAGAGGAAATGAAGTATCTTGTAAAGAAAATGAAGAGTGGATCACAATTAACCTATACAACAATCCCAATTTATTGGCGGATAGTGTTTATTTATTGAATAAATTATGGGATGAAAAAGATGTACTATATGGACATGTTTTTCAGAATAAAAAAGAAATTTTAGAAAAAAGTATATTGAAACGATTGCCAGAAAATCAAAAAAATATATTTTTAGACTGGCAAGAGGTTACACAGTTAATCGCTAAGGCTGACTATGGAACAAGACAAAACTTTAGGGAGTTGTTCCTTAAAAAAAAATTATTTTCTTTAGAAGAAAAGGCGAAAGTTTGTGTGGCTTTTCAAGAGTTGATAAACGATATCAAAGATAAAAAGGAAAAAAAGTTTAAAGAGCAATTTTATGCTAGTTATTCATTAGATGATAGCGAACTAAGTGAATCCACGGAAATTTATCATTATTTACATCCATTCGAGAATGAAAAAATAGTTAAATCAATGAATAATATCGAACAACTATTTATTGATTTGGTGTCTCCTTCTAGTAGTACAAAAAGAAAATGGGGGAATCAAATGGATGATGTAGTCCGAGCTAGTTTGATTTTAAAACGGAAATTATCCTCGACACAATTGAAAAATGATTTATTCAAAAGAATGGTGGAGCCCCATGTTTTTTCTGATAACCATCCAAACTTTAATACGTTTATGGAGACAACCGTTAACCCCTATCTTAAGAAAAATCCTGCCACAGATCCTGACTATAGTTATTTGCCAATTAAAAAAGAACAGGAACAAATTGAATTATTTCTGACAAACGAGGTAGAACCATACTACTTATTAGCATTGAAAGAAATCCGAAAAGGATTTAGAAAAGCATCAACAGATCTATTCACACATATCTACTTACATACAACGATTGAAGAAAAACGATATATCATTGATGGCTATGCAAAACAGTATTTAACTACATTTGATTATTTGGATTTTATGCTCAGGACAAGACAACAACGATCTCAGGGAAAATGGAATGAAAATGATCGTTTACAAGAAAGTCTCCATCTACTCGTGGATGGAAAAAGCAGAAGGGCTTACGAGGAACGAGCGTATTATTTGGCTTATCTTGAAGAGACGACATTACCAAATTCTCTAAAAGATACTTTGAAATACCTCTTATTGAACGAGCTAACTTCTGCTGAAAAAGCACAAGCGTTAGAGCTTGTTCCTGAGAAAAGACAATTGTTACTACTGACAAAAGAATTAGATAGAAAGACTGTATATGAACTTGAAGCAATCCAACAAGGCAAAAAACAGGTAACAGATGATTATTTTTTAGTGGCCTTAGCGGTGTATAAAAAGACCGATTCGAAAAAGCATCAAGAAAAAATCAAAGAACAAGCCAAAAAATACCTAACGGAAAGTAAGTATGTTGAATTTGAAATTCATACCCAATTTCAAGATGAATTTAGAAAAAAATCAGTCACACAACCAAATGTAGATTTTCAAGAAAATGGACTAAGTCGTTTTCTTAAGAGGGAAGACTTATCTGCTAATGAAGTTCGGGCTTTTTACTTGGCGTATCTTGATGCACAAAAATTACCGAATAATATCCAAATGATTTTTGAAAAAGTTTTGACTAAAGATTTAACGGATAAAGAAAAAAAAGAAGTGATAACGCTATACTCAGAGAAAAGACAATTATTATTGCTGGCAAAATACTTAGAAAGCGATATTGTGTTCGAACTTGAAAAAATCCAACAAGGGAAAAAAAGGGGAACAGATGATTATTTCAGAGCGATATATAATAACAGTGATTCGATACTAGCTCGAGAAATGATTAAAGAAGAAGCTCAAAAATATTTGACTGAAAGTAATTACCTAGCATTTGATATAAACAACCAACTCCAAGAGGAAAGTAGAAAAACGGACTTTACTTTACCGACAGTTGACTTTAAAGATGAAGTACTACGGTATTTTATTGACCATGAAGTATCATCAAAAAGTGAAATGATCATTTATTATCTAGCCTACCTTGAAGCTAAAGAAATACCAAGTGATTTAGAAACAATAAAAAACTTGAAAAAAAATGTCGCAACCCCAAACCAAATCGATATTGATGAATTGATTTTAGAAAAAAAACAACTTCTAACAATAGTTAACGAAATAGGCCCAAGCGCATATGAAAGATTAAGATATGACATAGGAGTATCAATCGGCTTCTTTACGGAGATGTATGAAAAAGTGAATTCAGTTGATACTCAGCAGTTCATCAAAAATCAAGCACAGTTGTCTTTAGATGCTGAAAAACATTTAGAATTTAAAAAACGTATTGCACTTTATGAACTAAGCAAATCTAGTAAATTAACCTTTGAAGTTGACTCTTTTATTCAAAGACAACGTCATTCTCAACAAAAAAATGGGGAGAACTATCGAACAAAAATCAGCCTTGAAGACATAGGAAGATTGAGAGAGCACAATCTGTCTTCTCTAGCTGAGAGGATGGTTTATGTCCAGAAGTCTACCGAAGAAATAGAAAGCAAAAAAAACGATGAACCAAAAAGTGTCAAGGAAGAATTACAAGTTTTTCTTGCTCTAATTTCTCATTTTGATGCTGATGATAAATATAGATATATGGACAGTCATTTTGAAAATATATATAGTTCAGTCAAAAAAACATCTCATAATGGGAAACACATTTTATCTCTACCAAAAAAAAATAAGGCTTTAAATAAATTAAAGGATAAGTGGGTACTGTATGATGAAGAAAAGGGAAGAAACTGGCAGTCAGTATTAGAACTTAATAAACAGAAACAATCGAATATTACCGGTTTTATTAGCCGAATCATTTTATTACCTACATGGCAATCTGTAGCCGAAATTGAGCCTTTATTTATCGCTGTAAAGAAGAGAATAGAGAAAAGATTAGAACGATTTAGCCAAGAAGTGAAAGCAAGTCAATCGAAAACGGATAAAGAAATTTTAGACCTTGCAGAAAAAGACCCTGAAATCAAAGAACTACTTACATACTATCAAAAAATTGCTCCGGCAGTTCCGTTGAAAGATTTTGCAAAGACAACGCCAACCGTCGTTGCTCATTTTAAAAATTCAGCACATCAACTTGCAAGAGAAGATTTAGGGGAAGATACAGAGTTATCTGAACAAATTTATGAGCTAGGTAAGCAAGACCTCCCGTTTTGTGCAGATTTAATCCAATATTTGGCATCAACTGGTATCAATGAAAAAGCGAAAGATATTCTAATATCTCCTAATGAGGAAAGTCAAAGAAGAGCCAAACAAATAATAGAAATTTATAATCAAAAGCTCGACATGGCGCAGCAAAAAAATATTTTGGAAACTGAAAAGAAGCAGCAGCAGATTGAGAATGATACCCAACTGAAAGAATTAGTAAGGAATGGTGTCTTTAACTTTCAAAAAGATAAGCGTAAAGAAATACATATAGGACAGGCTAATGTTGATTCTGTTACGAAAAATAAACAATTACAGAAATTTATAAAAGAACTAGCTGAAAATTTAGATACAGATATGCAAAGAGAAGCAGCGATTCAAACAGTAATGAAACCAAATTTAAGTTTGGAGGAAAGGAAAAAGTTTTACGCTTACCTAAAAAACGACCCGTTTCTTCCATTATTCTTACAGAAGGATAACTTATCAAAACTTGAATTAAAAGCTTATGTAGATGTTTGTCTTAAAAAAACAGACTTATCTTTTAAAGGGAAAATTTCTAGCTGTTTGAGGGATTATTTAACAGTAACTGAAAAAGAAAAGCTAAACAAATTGATTACTGAAAAAGAAGTTATCCGTGCAGTTGCAGAAGAAATCAATCTTCAAATAGCTTTAGAATTGGAGCGAGTAGTAAACCAAAACAAACAAGAGATTGATCCACTCGTAGCAGTTTATCGTCAAACGTCCTTTACACCAATTAAAGAGTTTGTCCTACAACATGTTGATTCATCATTGACTGATGAAAATCGCTCTGAATTTTATCAGAAAATTGATTCTGTAGCTCCTATAAATCAACTAGATCAGACTAAATGGAAGGCCCCCTCAACAAATAAAAATGTAAAACAAGAAAATGATAGATTCTTATTTTCATTGATGGATGAAATGAAAGAAACATTAGAGCAGCAAAAACTTGTTTATTACTTTCCAGAAATAGTTAAACAAATTTTGCCTCCTAAAATTAGGAATTTGGAGGAAATAGATAAAGAATATCAAATAACAAGAGAAAGATTAGAGGAAGCGGGTATCCATTTTACATACGGGCAAATGCAAAAGTGGATAGACACTTTTGATGAAGGTCCTATAGTAAACGATAATAATCATATATCAATACTTAAAACAATTGCAAAAGTAATTGAAAAACATATGGAACGAAAAGGAATTCTAATAGAGAATATTCCAACCGACAAAGCGGAAAATAATATAGTAAAAGAAGAATTAATAGCAGCAATCGAACAATCAGTAGTCAAGATTAACAAGGATGACTCCGATAAAAGTGTAGAAGAAAAGTTTAGGGATCATCTTTCGAATTATCCAATTATTCTAAATTTAATAAAGGAACAACCTGAAATAGGGAAAAAATTACTGAAAAAATGTCAGGACAGACTTCCTTTTGTTTCGCTAACTTCTTCAAAAGAATTTCGTGAAATTGTCGATAATGAGTTCGCTATAAGAAATACTAACATTAGGAAGTTTGCACGAAAACATGCCCCGCAAGTAAGAAGTCAAATGACAGTAGAAAAACAAATCTATGATTTGTATCAAGAAAATCCAGCTTGGTGCTGTGAAAATTTACGAGCGATCCTCGTCGATTATGTTGGGTTCAAGAATATAAATTTAAACCCAATTTATAGACCTAAATTATACTCTTTTCAAGCGTGTGGTAATTTTGATCAATGGAGATTACGGGGTAAAGCACAAAAAATAACGGATTTTTATACAGGTATCGCTTCAAATTTAGAAAGAGTATTACCTAAAGAACTTCAAGAAAAAGAACCAGTGAATAAGGAAAGACAGACTGAAATATCATTAGAGTCAATAGTGACCAAGCATGAGAAGTTAAATAATGATATGGTTTTAACAGAGACGAACGAAAAGAAGAAGTTATTTCCTGCCAGGGATTATTTTGAATCGAAAAGTAATTTAGGACAAATGAAGCTGCTAGAAAAAAAACTGCGTATGACTCAGATAAAAGAAAAAGCAAGCCAAGAAGGTCACAGCTCTAATGAAAGAAAACCGCATGAACAAGTTCAAAGACAAGCGAATCGCTAAGTTTGGTCAGTGCTAGTAAATTAGTTGTTCCCTTAAAATAATCGTGCTACACTGATTGTAAAGGAGGCGGTTTCAATGGCAGACACCTATAAAAATATATTAGTAGCAATTGATGGATCAGAAAAAGCAGAAAAAGCCTTTTCTGAAGCAGTTACAATTGCAAAAAGAAATCAGGCAAAGCTACACATTTTGTACGTAAACGAAGTAACGGGTAACTATTTCGGTGATTTTGCATTTGTTACAACGAACTTACAAGAGGAATTAGATGAAGTTGCAGAAAACCAAATGAAAGAGCATCGCAACTTAGCAATTGAAAAGGGACTAACAGATATCGAGACGTATATTTTGTATGGATATCCGAAAACATTGATTGCAAATTTCAATGAATCAAAGGAAAAAATTGATTTGATTGTTATGGGGGCTACAGGATTGAATGCCGTGGAACGTGTCTTAGTTGGGTCAACTACTTCTTATGTAGTCACACATGCACCGTGCAATGTGTTGGTAGTAAAATAACGTCACTCGCTAGTTAGTGAGAGGATGCTAGAACTGAGCAGTACACTGAAGAAGCAAATAAAAAAGTAAGCCGAAGAAGCTGAGCATCATCTCTTTTATGTCAGTATTCTTCGGTTTTTTGTCATGCTTTTTTCTTTTTGCTTTCCCTTTTTTACTAATCAGCAAATGATTAGTGGATGGAAATGCCTATTTATATACGATTTGATTCCTTAAAGTAAGAAGTGGTATAGTTGTGTAGAATAGGGAATGAGTTGGAAAAATAAAAAAGGGAATGAAGCGTATGAACGACCAATATGTACAAGTCATGACGATCGCGGGATCAGACAGTGATGGAAGTGCAGGAATGCAAGCAGATATGCATACTTTCTTTACCCGTGGCGTCTATGGTGTATCAGTTATGACGGCTTGTGTGGCAGGAAATTCTTATGGGATCGGAGCAAGTGTGACCTTACCAAGTGCGTTCATTGATAAAGAATTTTCTTTGATCGCTGAAGACTATCAAATAAGAGCGGCTAAAACAGGTATGCTAGCTGATGCAGAATTGATTGAAACAGTAGTTAAAAATTATCAACAGTATAACTTCGGTCCTTTAGTGGTCGACCCGGTAATCGTGACGAAGCATGGAAATCTATTATTAGAAGAAGCTGCTTTAAGTAGTCTGAAAGAAAAACTAGTACCGTTAGCGACTGTCTTGACGCCGAATTTCTATGAAGCAGAGAAATTAACTGGACGAACCTTAACGACAGATGAAGATTATGTTCAGGCCGCTGTTGACTTACAAGCAATGGGTGCCAAAAATGTGATGATCAAAGGATTTCATACGAAAGAAAGTAATCAAGAAGAAGTAAGAGATTATGTGTTGCTGGAATCTGGACGATCATTTTGGTTAAGTGCAGTCTTTTATCCGACAGATCGAATCAACGGTACAGGAGACACATTGTCGGCTTGCATTGCTGCAGAATTAGCAAAAGGAAAAACAGTAGAAGAAGCAATCCGAACGGCAAAAGACTATGTCAATATTGCAATTGGTGAAGAAATCATTGTCGGTCACAAGTATGGACCCATCAATCATTGGGCAGCAGAAAAACAACTGGCAGCGAAAAATTGTTCTTCAAAGAAGAATCAATAGGTATCTAAAAGAATCGTTTTTTGCTGTTTTTGTAATTTTTCAAAAAAGTATAAGTAAATCATAAAAATAGCTGGTTAAAGTAACCGAGAAAGACAGAGGAGGATCATTCATTGATGATCACTCCACTGTCTTTCGTTTGTTTTATTCAAAAAAATAAGTTCATAGAGTATGAAAGTAAACGATCCATGTTCTCTTTTACTCGCTTGTTCTCAATGCGTATGCATCTAATAAAATACGCGCTAATATCGACAATGGGAGTCTGGATCTTACTTCGTAATCAGGAAAAAATGAACCCTCTGATTTAAACCCAACAAAAGCGATTTCAATAAATTGCATCATACTAGAGTATTGATTCGCGGTTAAGAGTACCGTCCCAATCTCTGCGTTATAACAATTTTGAGCAGCAACTACTAATTCGCTTGTTTCGCCATTTAAAGAAACAAAAATAGCAATATCTTCTTTATGTAACGTTTTACTGATATTTTTGATGATTTCAGGATCAGTGTGAAGCTCACAGTATTTGCCTGCAAGTTGAAATTTAACCATCATTTCTTGGGCGATTAATTCTGAAAAGCCACGCGCAAAAATAATGATCCGACGTGCAACTTTGATTTTTTGGATGGCATCCTCAATGTTGCCGATTTCAATCATATTGATTGTACGTGTTACTTCTTCTTCATTTTTTAAAATAGCTTTCCGAATCCCTCGATCCACTTTTTCTAAAGTAGAAAAGTTGATCGTTTGATTTCCCTTTTCTTTTAAATGGTGTTTGAAAGAAGTAAAACCTTCATAACCTTTCTTTTTCATAGTTCGAACGATGGTTGCCGTTGACACATTAGCTAATTCACTCAGTTTGATGATCGAATAATCAGGAATATCTAAAATATGTGCCTCAATAAAACGCCACAAATATTGTTCAGACTCACTTAGCTTGTTTTCCATGTATGATCCCTCGCTTGATGTATAGAATAGAAAGAAATTGTGGCACTTTTTCTGTAGAAAAGAATAAAAACAAATGTTTTCTGCTATTTGTAAAAGTTTTCATTGAATATGTTTGATTATGAAAACATTTACAATAGGCTCTGCTTCATAATAAAGGAAAGAAGGGAGGGAGTCAATTGGCCGTTTATACGTGTACGTTAAATCTAGCAATTGATTTATTTATTGAAACGGATCAATTAAATCCTTTTGTTGTAAATCGCACGAATCAAGATGATATTCAAGCGAATGGTAAAGGTGTCAATGTGTCGCTGATTTTAAAAATGTTAGGTATCGAAAGTACAGCAATGGGGATTAAAGCAGGTTTTACTGGACAATATATCGAAGATTTTTTAAAAGAAAGAAGTATCAAAACGGACTTTTTAGAAGTTCCTGGGATGACTAGGATCAATGTATTTACTCAGGTAAAACAAGAAAATGCAGAATACAAACTGGTAAACAAAGGCCCAGAATTAACGAAAAACCAAGTGATGCAATTTTTAAAGAAAATTGAGAATCTTAAAATGGGCGATTATCTTTGTGTTTCAGGAAGCTTGCCTCAAGGTGTTTCTCCAGCAGTTTTAGTCGAAATCAGTCGCATTTGTCAAAAGAATAAAGTCTTTTTGATTATTGACAGCAGCTACTCCGAAATATTGGATTGTTTACCATACCAACCGTTTTTGTTAAAGCCAAACGAAGAAGAATTGCGAATATGGTTCCAGACAGAGAGGAATACCAAAGAAGCGTATATTTTTTATGGAAAAGAGTTGTTAAGAAGAGGAGCTCAAAATGTGTTAATTTCACTTGGCAGTGAAGGCGCTTTATTTCTGAATAAAGAACAAGTATTATTCGGTAATTCGCCAAAAGGAATAGTAGTGAATACCGCATGTGCGGGTGACAGTTTACTGGGGGCATTTTTAGCTGGGTGGTTGAAACAAAAAACAATTCAAGAGTCATTGAAAGAAGGGCTCACAGCTGGGAGTTCTACGGCTTTTCGTAAAGGGTTAACCGATTTTTCGGATGTTGAGGAATTAATGACACAAATCAATGTGATTCAAGAAGAGGGGGAGAAAGTATGACGAAGTATCAACTGATTGCAGCCACTGGTTGCCCAACAGGAATTGCCCATACGTATATGGCACAAGAAGCATTAGAACAAGCAGCCAAACGAAAAGGTATTACGATCAAGGTTGAAACGCACGGACAAATAGGAGTAGAGAATGAACTGTCACATGAAGAGATTCAAGAAGCTGATGCGGTAATTGTTGCAGCAGATAAAGATGTTCAGCCAGAACGATTTGCGGGGAAACGAATCATTGATGTTTCTGTTAGTGTGGGGATTAAAGAAGCAGATCGCTTGATTGAAGAGGCACTAGCTGGTAAAGGCTCAATTGTAACAAAGTCTCAAATAGCCGATACGATTGAAGATGTGGACCAGCGTTCCGCTAATTCACTGGGACACAGTGTTTATAAGAATTTAATGAATGGTGTTTCACATATGCTGCCATTTGTTGTAGCCGGTGGTGTTTTAATTGCTATCTCTTTTGCTGTGTGGGGCATTTATTCCTTTGATCCGACAAATGCCCAATACAATGCAACTGCTGCAATGCTGAAAAGTGTCGGAGATGCAGCGATGGGGATGATGGTTCCTATCTTATCAGCTTATATTGCAGAAGGAATTGCCAAACGACCAGGTTTAGTAGTCGGTTTAGTAGGCGGCTTGGTAGCAAATGCAGGAGGAACAGGCTTTTTAGGGGGGATTTTATCAGGCTTTTTAGCAGGTTACTTTATTCTACTTTTGCAAAAACTATTAAAAAACTTGCCAAAGTCATTAGATGGATTGAAAGCAATTTTTCTTTATCCCGTGATTGGTGTAGCGACGATTGGGACAATTATGGCCCTTTTAGCAGAACCAATGAAAATGATCAATGAAGGAATGATGAATTGGTTAGCTAGTTTTCAACATTCTAGTCCACTTGTTTTAGGAATCATTGTGGGATGTATGTGTGCATTTGATATGGGCGGACCAATCAACAAAGCAGCGTATGTCACTGGGACCGCTTTGCTAGCGCAAGGAAATACAACCTTTATGGCAGGAGTTTCTGCTGCTTGTATTGCCCCACCGTTAATTACCGGTTTTGCGACATTGTTTTTTGGTAAATATTTTGCGACAAATGATCGAAACGCTGGTTTAGTGAACTTTATTCTAGGTTCGACACATATTACCGAAGGCGCTATTCCTTTTGCTGCCAAAGACCCATTGAAGGTTTTGCCAATCATGATGTTTGGATCCTCGATTGCTGCAGTTTTAACCTATATTTTCGGGGTACAAGTCCCTGCTCCTCATGGTGGATTTTTAGTATTACCTGTTGTTACACATGGGGTGAAATGGCTGATCGCTATTTTAACTGGCTCTTTAATTGGCGGCTTTTTATTAGGATTTTTGCAAAAAAGAACTGTAACTATGAAAAATAAAATCATGGTTAAATCAATAGACTAGGAGATAATAAAATGGGCTTTATCCAAGAGCAAAATATATTTTTAAATCAAATAGGTCAAACTCAAAATGATATTTTTGAGTTTTTAGCTAAGAAAACCGTTGATTTGACTATTGCAGACAATCAAAAAGAAGTATTGGAAAAGTTAATTGAAAGAGAAAATGAAGGTACTACTGGAATGATGGACGGTTTTGCGATTCCTCATGCGAAAGCTTCAGCGATTCATCACCCGGCAGCGATTATTTTAAAACTAAAAGAAAAAGTAGTGTGGCAAAGTTTGGATGGTCAGCCAATCCAATTTATTATTGCTTTGTTTGTTCCCAATACACAAGCTGATGACGCGCATTTAAAGTTATTGTCAACAGTGGCACGTTTATTGATGCGTGATGATATAAGAGCTAGTTTAAAAGAAGCCAGTTCAGCAGATGAAATAGCCAAATTACTAAATAATCAGATAGACGAGGTAGCTTAAATGAAAAAGATCAGTCAAGGGAAACGAAACCATTTAAAAAATATAGTTGATGAAAATGGAAGGATCGGTGCCTTAGCAATTGATCAACGGGGCGCATTGAAGAAACTAATTGGTCAATACAGAGAAACAAACGATCGCGATATAGTTGGTTTTAAAGAAATCGTTTCAAAGGAATTAACACCTTATGCCTCAGCTATTTTGTTAGATCCGGAGTATGGATTACCAGCAGCGAAAGATCGTGCCCATAATACAGGACTATTATTAGCTTATGAAAAAACCGGTTATGATAGTTCGCTGCCAGGACGGTTACCAGATAGTTTGAATACTTGGTCTGTAAAAAGATTAAAAGAGGTGGGGGCAGATGCCTGCAAATTTTTATTGTATTACGATGTGGATGAAAACGAAGAAATCAATGAACAAAAGAAAGCCTATATCGAAAGAATCGGCTCAGAATGTCTTGCAGAAGAACTACCATTTTTTTTAGAAATCATTTCGTACGATGCAATTCACTCTGATACAACGACAAAAGAATATGCAAAAATAAAACCGCAAAAAGTAATTGAAGCGATGCGGGAATTTTCAAAAGAGCGATATCATGTAGATGTATTAAAAGTAGAAGTTCCTGTCAATATGAACTTTGTCGAAGGCTTTGGGAAAGAAGCTGTGTATTCAAGAGAAGAAGCTAAAGCATTCTTTCTAGCACAAAGCGCTGCAACTGAACGTCCGTTTATCTTTTTGAGTGCAGGAGTTAGCACAGAATTATTTCAGCAAACATTACGATTTGCTCATGAAGCAGGTTCTGATTTCAATGGAGTATTATGTGGACGAGCTACTTGGGCAGAAGGAGTGCCACCATTTGTGAAAGAAGGCAACGAAGCTGCAGTAGAATGGTTTCAAACCATTGGAAAAGAAAAGTTACATTCGTTAAACAACGTATTAGAGCAAACTGCTTCTTCCATATTCAATAAAATTCAATAAATCTTCATTTCATAATTTTTATACTGAAAGAAAAGTATCTATATTTGAGAAGAAAGTCGAAGAGCCAAAAGTAGTTTAACTTTGGGGCTCTTCGGCTTATTTTGTTTCATGAATGACCTAGTCTCAGCTAGTTTAGTTTAACTAGTTAAAAAAAATTCAAAAACCTCAAAAAACTCTCATTGAAAATTGTATGGCATACATTTATTACGTTGCTGGGAAAAGAGGAAGCGTGTATGATTCTGGTTTGAAAAGATATAGACCTATTTTTTGTTTTTGAGTGTTCTAACTAGTCATGAACGAAAAATCGATCCTATCTGTCATTTAATAACTATTTAAAAAGGGGAGATGCAAAATACATGTGAAGACATTTCAAAAGATTGTTTTGTATGTTTTGATTTTTTTATCGGTCCAATTATCCGTTTTAAATGATGAAGTATTTGCTTCAAGTGAAAAAAGTCAGGTGGGGATCACCTTTAAAGGGGAGCTTCCAAAAGACCCAAGTACTCTATTTTCTGCATCTGAAAAAAATCAGGTAACAAAAAAAGAAGAAAAAACACGATTTCCACAGACAAATGACCGATCCTCGTTCTTTTTAGAATGGCTGGGTTTTCTTACTTTAGTGATAGGTCTATGGCAACTGTTCAGGAAAAGAAAGAAGGAACAACAGTGAAAAAAATAATCTTAACGACTGTATTACTCAGTACAAGTTTTTTAATGGGGACTTTAACCGTACATGCCGATGATTTAAGTGGAAAAAGTACAGCAAAAATCGGCTTGACGAAACAAGATCCTGATCATCCAGTAGGGCCGATTGACCCTCTTGATCCAGATGATAACCCATCATCGAATCAACCTACTGGTAACACAGGTGATTTGCGTATTGACTATATCTCAAATATTGATTTTGGGACTCAAATGATTTCTGGGAAGACAGAGACTTACCAAGCAACAGCACCAGCTAACATGGTCGAAGCTCAAATCTCAGATTTACGAGGAACAGGGGCTGGTTGGAATCTGCAAGTAAGCTATGATCCAGCACAATCTGGTTTTTCTTCAGCTGATCAAACATTAAAAGGGGCAGAACTCACGCTACCAGTTGGGCAAACTAAAACTGTCGCAGATAGTCAATCCGCTGCGCCTGCTACAAATGAAATCACCGTCAATGATGATGCCCAAAATATCATGTCAGCAGTGAAAGATACTGGTCTGGGTACTTGGGCAGATGAAATGACAACGTCTCAAGTGAAGTTAAAAGTTCCTTCAGGGAATTTGGCAGGAGCCTACACGGCCACTTTAGTTTGGACATTAACTGATGCACCAGCATAGTTTTAATTAAAGGAGAAATGGAATAACAATGAAAAAACAAGTACTTTATACGCTAGCAACGGCCTCATTATTTTCTACTATTTTATTATCTACGATGGTGAAAGCAGACGAAACGATTGATGATTCAACTACTTCTACTGCAAAGATCACTTTTGATGGAACCAATACCGATCCGGTCACACCAGTCAATCCTAACGATCCGGATACGCCAGTTGATCCAAATAATCCGATTGATCCAGATGATCCAGATAACCATGGAACAGGAGACAATGGTCCATTATCGATCGATTATGTTTCGAATATTACATTTGGTACCAAAGATATTGCTACGACTGGACAAGTATATCATGCAGTCAATGCTTCCCCTTATGTCCAAGTAACGGATAAGCGTGGTGTAGAAGGTGGTTGGGTTTTGACAGCCTCAGCCTCAAAATTTACAGCTAGTGACAACTCAGAATTAAAAGGAGCCATTCTTTCATTTAAAAATGGTGAAGCAGCTACTAATTCAGATAATATCAGTAAAAAGCCAGTGACGAATGATGTCGTTTTTGCCAATACAGAAGCACAAACGGTCATGACAGCAGATAGTTTAGCTGGAGAAGGCACTTGGGTAGATGTCTTTAATGGAACACAAGGAGACAATGCAAATGTGCAGTTAGCGGTTCCTTCAGGATCGGCACAAGCAAAAGAATATACGGCTACGATTACCTGGACATTGACGGCAGGCCCAACGGAATAGAAAGAGGAGTAAGATGAATAAACTACGAGCATTGATTGTTTTGGTTCTTGGATTATGGGTGACTATGTTGCCAATGTCCGTCTATGCTGATTCAAATGAATCAGCATATAGCGTTAGCGCGGATATTCCAGATTTCCAAGTTGACAAGAATCTTTCGTATTTTGATTTACACCTTCAGCCCAATCAACAAAAAACAATTAAGATCCATCTAGCGAATACTGGGAAAGAAAAAGCTGCTTTTCTTGTGAACGTGAATAATGCTGCAACCAATAGCAATGGTGTGATCGATTATGGAAAAAATGAATTTAAAAAAGATCCGTCAGCCAAATACGAGTTGAATCAACTAGTAAAACCCAAAACACAAGAAGTAGAATTACCTGCGGGAAAAGCTGAGGATGTTCAATTCCAGATCACCATGCCAAAAACTGCTTTTAAGGGGATCGTTCTTGGCGGGATTCACGTTAGTAAGAAGGATGACATTAGCCAAAAAGCAAAAGGAACGGCGATCCGTAATAAATATGCCTATGTCATTGGCGTTAAATTACAAAATAGTTTGGTTAAAGTGACTCCTGACTTAAAATTAAAAAAAGTCAACGTAGGATTACAAAACTCGTATACGACAATCTTTGCAAATATCCAAAATCCGACAGCTACGATCATTAGTAAGGTGGCATTTGATGCTAAAGTGACGAAAAAAGACAGTAATGAGATACTGTATGAAACGAAAAAGGAGAATTTGTCGATCGCACCCAATACAAATTTTGATTTTCCGATCGGTTTGAACAAAGACAAAATCGCTGCAGGTAACTATACAGTGACCATTGATGCAAAAGAGCAAGGAACCACTCATCGCTGGCATATGACCTCTGATTTGACAATTAAAGCTGATAAAGCAAATAAACTAAATCATGATGCTGTGACAAATGAAAAGGGAATCCCTTATTTATCCCTCATTATCGGAATTGGACTATTTCTTGTGCTGATCATTTTATTTTTAAGTTGGAAATTACTGAAAGCAAAAAGGTAGGTGAGCTAGTCAAATGGATGCAAAAAAACAATTAAGACAAGAGCTCTTTATCTTTTTATTCTTTTTTTGTTTTTTGATCACTCTTTTCTTTTCTACTACTTCGGTGTTAGCGGATGTTACTTATCCAGAAAAGACGGAAGGACTCATTTTTGATGGGCATGTAAAAGCAACCATTTCTTATACAAAAGATCATGCACCTAATTACACAGCTGTAGGCGATAAAATTACTGTCACGACGACTTTAGAAAAACAGGACGAAGGAATTCTGCCAGATGTGTACAAGCAGTCTTCTGTCGTGATTTTATATCCCGAAGAAACTCAAGGGCTAAAATTATTCGGGGATCCAGCCTTTACTTATCAGCCAATGAATGGGAAAAATCAAACAGGTGCCTTTATTGATAGCAATACACAGTTGCAATCAACGATGTTGTGGTATTTTAATACGAATGTAAAAATATTATATTCAGACGATATCACATATAACGGTAGGATGACCCAAATCTCTGACTCAGGTTTTACAGATGGAAACTACGACGATCAATATTCCTTACAAAAATTATTGCTTCATCAAGGGGATAAAGTGTCATTATCTTACCAAGCGGAGATCACAAAAGAAGCACTAACGAAAAGTAAATTTACTTTTCATACAGCTATTTTCGATAGTCAGACAGCTACGATTGACTGGGATAATTTCCTAACAGTATCAGCGCCAAAGATTCAAGAACTAGGCCTTTCTTTTGATGAAGCAACAAAAAATAAGCAAATCACTGTTTCAGATGAGCAGTCCTACCAAACAACATTGACAGGAAATTGGGTGGGCGATCAAAGCAATCTTTCTCCTGACTTGACGATCAATGGGCAAACGATCCCAGTATCAGTAACAGATTTTAAGGAAGACGGGACGTTTTCAATTCCTGTTGATTTGAAAAATCATGGGAATTTAGGAGATAATGCAGTTCATCTTAAGATCACTAACGGCACGCAAGTAGCTGAAGATGATGCAGTGCTATCACTTGTTCAAGCAGACACACCACCAGAGGTCAAACTATTAGAACCCACAAGTGAAGTCACGGTTTCACCGACCGATCAGTCACTAGTGATCAAAGGTCAATGGAAAGATAAAGAAAGTGAGAGTATCCGTCTTTTCTATCAATTAAATGGTACGGAAAATGTTTTAGTAGATTCTATTAGTAATGAAAAGAAAGATACGTGGACAGATTTTTGTCAAAAACTCCCACTAGATCAGCTCCAATTAGGAGAAAACCACGCAGAAATTTATGGAAAAGATGCGGAAGGACAGGTTTCTGAAAAGGAGAAATTGATTATCCAATTGGTTCAAGGAACGATTTCATTTAAACAGATTGATCCAGAGATGTTATTTCAAGATTTAGTGATCACAGGGCAAACGAGCCAATCAACGACACAAAAAGCAGTGAATGTGATAGTAGAGGATACAACAGGCAAGCCAAAGGATTGGGATTTAACCGTTAAACAAGTTCAACCGTTTAGTAATGGAGATCAAAAGTTAGCGGCTCAGTTAGCCTATCAAAATGACTCGGTCCGTTCAGTGATTTCAACGACACCTGTCAATCTTTCATTAAGACAGATCAATGATAGGGAGTATTCTTTACCTCAAGACCAAGATCATCAATTCCAACTAACAGTTGCTCCAGGAGGGAAAAGTGGGGTATATCAATCTGAATTAGAATGGACTATCGTAAAAGCTCCTGGATAGAGTCATTTTTTGATAAGAGACTTACTTCATTTTTCCGCTAGCAATTTTCGACGTTTCCTAATAAGCAATAGTTAAACATAAAGAAATAAGCCGAGAAATCCAGAAACAAAAAATGTTTCTGAAGCTCTTGGC
The DNA here is from genome assembly GCF_051711065.1 of Enterococcus sp. DIV0703. Taxonomy (NCBI): domain Bacteria; kingdom Bacillati; phylum Bacillota; class Bacilli; order Lactobacillales; family Enterococcaceae; genus Enterococcus; species Enterococcus sp. DIV0703. Next base: position 993,489 of record NZ_JBIOLX010000001.1, read on the forward strand.
TTTTTTTGTGGCTCAAGGAAAAAACACTAGTTTCTCATGTTTTGTAAGTCTTTCCTGCGTATGATTTATAAGATAGGTGAAAACAAACGAGAAATTTGTTGTTTGAATAACAACCAGCCAGACATTTCTTTGACTGTTTCCGTGGTCATCGGTGTACATTGTTTTTCATCTTGTAAAAATTGATCTGCTAACTGGGTTAAAAAGGCTGGATCATAAATGACAGCACTGGTTTCGAAGTTCAACCGATAACTTCGAACATCTTGATTGGCAGAGCCGACCATACAAATTTCATCATCCATGATCAATGTTTTCGCATGTAAAAAACCATTCTCATAAACCAAGATTTGAACGTTTTCTTTGATCAATTGACGTGCATAATATTGGGTTGCTCGGTAAATAAACGGATGATCAGGTTTATTAGGAATCATGATCTTGACCTCTACGCCAGAAGAAGCGGCAATTTTTAAGGCAGCGATCACACTTTCATCTGGAACCAGGTAAGGTGTTTGAATCCATACCCGTTTTTTAGCAGCTGTGATCAATTTAATAAAGGATAATTTAATTTGTTCACGTTCATTGTTAGGACCGCTTGATACTAGTTGAATCGAAGTATTTTCATGCTTGTCGTCTTTCCCAAGTTCTTTTTGAAAAAAGTAATCAAGATGATAGGCAACCTTCTTTTGTTCGGGTACTGAAACATTCCAATCCGTTAGAAAACGTAGCTGTAATAATGAAGCAGCAGCGCCATAGATTCGAATATGAGTATCACGCCAATAACCAAACTTTTTGGTTGGATTGACATATTGATTGGCGATGTTAAAGCCACCGGTATAGCCGATTTTACCATCGATCACGACGATTTTACGATGGTCGTGATAATTTAAGCGGAATCGAAGTAATGCTCTTTGTGACGTGACGAATGTGTGGACGTGACCACCATTTTGGATCAAACGGTTAAAGTCTTTCGGTTTAGTGCCGTGTGAGCCAAACGCATCATATAATAAGCGGACTTCAACCCCTTCAGCAGCTTTTTCTTCAAGTAATGTCAAGATTTGTTGTCCGATGTTGTCCGTGACGAATGCATAATATTCGATATGAATCGAATGCTTTGCCTGCCGAATATCACTTAATAGAGAAGTTAATTTTTGTTGACCATCTGTTAATAAAGTGACGGAATTACGTCGGGTTAATGGCATGCGATTCAAAGAAGAGAAGAAGTCAACAAATTGTTGATGCTCTTCATTATCCATGACGGGATCATAGTGATCGATCGTATCTCCTTTGAAATCTTGAAAATTTTCTAGTTCTTTCAAGTCGCTTTGTCTCAAATAAAATTTTTTCTTATCAGTCAATCCGCGACCGAAGAAGAGATATAGGATAAATCCAAGACCTGGAAGAGCAAATAGTACGAGCAACCACGCCCAGATTGCAGCTACGTCACGAGGTTTGATTAAAATAGTTACTAAAGCAATTAGTGCATTGATGAAATAAAGGATCGTGAGAATAGTAATAACCAAAATAGCTTCCTCCTTATTTAGAATAACAAACAGTATTATATCATGAGAATCCTTAGAATCCTAAATTTGAAGTTGCAGAGATTATAAAGTGGTTTGAAAAAATAAAGAACCACAAGGCAAAGTGGTTGCAATTTTCTATTCATTCATGTAGGATAAGAATATAGTTGAATATCTCCTTAGGGGAGTAACCGACAACGTTTGTTGTGATAATATCAACAGTAAGTTAACCATTTGGTTTTCTGGTATTGTATGAAATGGTGAGACCTAAGACAAATCCGCATTTGTCTTAGGTCTCTTTTTTTTCAGTCAGAAAACTTTTTGGTAACGAAAAACAAAATGGGGGATGGAATTTGGAAAACAAAGAACAGGCTCAGCAAGTTGTCTATAAAGAACCAATTGACTCGCTGATGCAAAAAACACAGAGCTCAATCGATGGTTTGAGTACATCACAAGCAAAAGAAAAGTTAGAAAGAGACGGATTGAATCAGTTAAAAGAAGCACCTAAGAAGCCAACGTGGAAATTGTTTTTAGAAACTTTTAAAGATGCAATGGTTATTGTCTTGTTGATTGTCGCTTTGATTCAAATGGTCATGGGAGATTATATCGAATTTTTCGTTATTTTTGCCGTATTGATGTTGAACTCCGTGATTAGTGTGATCCAAACGAAGAAAGCAGAAGGTTCTTTAGAGGCATTGAAAAATCTTTCTGCACCTGATGCACGTGTGATTCGTGATGGAAAAGAAAAAACGATCCCTGCGAATGAACTGGTTGTAGGAGATATCGTTTTATTGGAAGCAGGAGATTATGTCCCTGCCGATGGTCGGTTGTTAGAAGCTGGATCATTGAAAGTGGATGAAGGGATGCTAACTGGTGAATCGACAGCATCGGAAAAAGAAGTAACTGATATTAGTCAGACAGTGCCGATTGGTGATCGTATCAACATGGTATTTAGTGGAACAATCATTACTTATGGTCGTGGGAAATTCTTAGTTACCGCTACTGGAAATAACACAGAAATCGGTGAGGTGGCAGGGTTACTTGAATCAACAACTGAACAAGTAACACCACTACAGCGTGGATTAGATAAATTTAGTAAGAAGTTAAGTTTAGCGATTTTAGCTTTATCGTTAGTTATTTTAGGTATCCAATTGTTCCGAATCTATCTTGGCGGCGGCACAGGTGATTTAACTGCTGATATCGTTAGTGCAGTAATGTTTGCAGTCGCTGTTGCGGTTGCTGCCATCCCAGAAGCATTACAATCAATCGTAACGATCGTTTTATCCTTGGGAACCAATAAAATGGCGAAGCGACATGCCATTATCCGAAAATTACCAGCAGTGGAAACACTGGGTTCGACTAGTATTATTTGTACAGATAAAACTGGGACATTGACCCAAAATAAGATGACGGTAGTTGATTATTATCTAGCGAATGGTTCGACTGGAGATTTTACCGATGATCCAAAAAAATGGACAGACGATGAAAGACGCTTGATTGAAATCAGTGTATTAGCCAATGATGCTTCCATCAGTGAAGATGGTACGAAACTTGGAGATCCGACAGAGGTAGCGTTTATTGATTTTAGTGAAAAATTGAATCAACCGTATCAAGAAATCCGTAACAACTATCCAAGAAAAGCTGAATTACCATTTGATTCTGACCGAAAATTAATGTCGACTGCTCATAACATTGATCAGGGACACTATCTTTTTGTTAAAGGTGGACCAGATATCGTGTTTGCTCGCAGTAAAAAGGTCTTGCTAAATGGTGAAGTTGTACCAATGACAGAGGAATTGATGAAACAATTCAAAGAACAAAATGAAGCTTTCTCAAACAAGGCATTGCGTGTTTTAGCCTTTGCTTATCGCCCAATTGAAAGTCCAGAGTTGTCATTTGAAGATGAAAATGACTTGATTCTAGTTGGATTACTTGCCATGATCGATCCTCCAAGAGCAGAAGTCACACAAGCAGTTAAAGAAGCTCGAAGCGCTGGAATTAAAACAATTATGATCACTGGAGACCACAAAACGACTGCTGTTGCGATCGCGAAAGAAATTGGGATCTTTGCAGAAGGAGATCAAGCACTTACAGGGACAGAGTTAGATGAATTGACCGAAGATCAATTAAACGAAGTCTTGGAAAAAGTGACTGTATACGCACGTGTATCTCCTGAAAACAAGATCCGAATCGTACGTGCATGGCAAACAAAAGGACACATTTCTGCGATGACAGGCGATGGAGTTAATGATGCTCCGGCCTTGAAACAAGCGGATATTGGTATTGCCATGGGTACGGGTACGGATGTATCGAAAGATGCGGCAGCGATGGTCTTGACCGATGATAACTTTGCTTCAATCGTTAGTGCCGTAGAAGTAGGACGTAATGTTTTTGATAATATCAAAAAGGCGATTGCCTATTTATTCTCTGGAAACTTAGGTGCGATCATTGCGATTGTCTTCGCTTTAGTTGCTGATTGGTCCAATCCATTTACAGCATTACAATTATTGTTTATCAACTTAGTCAACGACTCATTACCAGCGATTGCTTTAGGAACAGAAAAAGCCGAACCAGCTACAATGAAACGTCCACCAAGAGATCCAAATTCAGGAATCTTTACCGATAAAACATTGATTTCGGTTACTTATCGAGGCGTACTAATCGGTATCGCAGTCATTTTTGCGCAGTGGTTAGGAATGCAACATTCACCAGAATTTGGCGTAGCAATGTCGTTTTCAACATTGATCTGGTGTCGAACATTACAAACATTCCCTGCGCGTTCTAACACACAAACAGCGATCCAAGCAGGTTTCTTCGCAAATCGAAGCGTATTGTTAGCTGTTGTAGTATGTAGTGCATTGTATTGCTTGACGATGATCCCAGGCTTGAAAGAAGTCTTTTCAATTCCAGCAGCATTTGGTTTGACAGAAGTCTTTACGTCAATCGGGATTGCCTTAGTAACGATCATTTTAATGGAAATCACAAAACTGATCCTTGTACACGTACAAAAAGAGAAATAAATAGGAATACCTGGGATAATTTTTTGATGTGCTATTCAAAAGTTAACAGCAGAGTATTTCACCAACTGGCTGGTATGGCTTCGGGATTCAACCGAATGTATACCAGCCAGTTTTTTGTTCAATGACATCTTTATTCTTTACTTGATGATAGCTGTCTAATATACATAGTGAAGAACTATATCGGCAATTTAAAAATTTGGCTCTGATGAGATAGAAAGAAAAAAAACACATGTGAATCATGTATAATGAAAGGACAGAAATTTTAAAAATAATTATTTCGATAAGCCTAAGAGCAGGTAGGTTTTGGTTATGAATTAGTCAGTATATTATTTATTCCGAAAAGTGAAAAAGTGATATAAAAATAGAGAAATAGAGGAATGAAAATGAACGAAGAAGAATGGGACGCCTTTGCAAGCGATTACTACATGAATCAAAAAGAATCAGACAAAACAATTGTCCGAGATGTCATTGAGTATCTAAAAAAAGAAGCTGCATTACCAACTGAGAAAATAGTGGATGTAGCAGGTGGCGCTGGACGCTATCTAGCGATGTCAAAAGAAGCAACTACATATGAATTGATAGATTTTTCGGATGAAATGTTGAAGTTTGCTACTGAAGAAGCAGCTAGATTAGGGAGGGAAAACATTCATCTAACGAAACAGACTTTTTCTGAATTTCTGAAAAATGGAAAAACGTATGATTTTATTTTCTCTGCTTCTAATCCGGCTTTAGACGATTCCGTTAAGTTAAGTAGAATGTTAACAAAGATGAAAAAATATTGTGTCATCCTAAGAGTTGTCTCTTCTAAAGAAGATCTGTTTACATCGTTGGAAAAAAAATTAGGAATTTTCGAAGAAGATGCTGTGACTTCACCAGTAATAATGGATCATTTGGAAACTTATTTAAAAGATGAAGAATGGTCCTATAAAAGAAAAGAATTTACGTATACGTTTAAAGAAGAAATTACGGAAGATTTTATGAGAGCATATTATCAAGAATATCTAGAAGAAATAATTTTTAAAGAGTATATTCAAAAATATTTTGACCCAAAAGAAAAAATTGTTAGTACAACGATGTTGACCTATCGGCTACTACTAATCAAGAAGGAGTGACCCAAAATGGGCATGACTAGTTTTGTTTACTCTAAGAATATAGAGAAAAACGATTTATCTCTTAGGACGGATTGACGAGGAATGACTTTTTGAACACCGTTTATCCGTCTTTAGAGATATGATGAGAAGAGACTGAGGCAAGTTGTGATATGCTCCACCTATACAGGACTTTTATATTTCAGTGTCCTATATAGGGGGAGCATATCAGATTGGCTCAGTCTTTTTTTGTTGTGGCTAATGGAGTAATCGAAAATTAACGTAAAAGAAAAAACACTTATATTTGCTTGTGTCTTAACAATTCACTCTAAGAAATCGGCCTAAAACTATTTTTTGACTGTTGGTTATCTTTCTAAAAGAATAAACGGAGAAAAATGAGTTGTCAGATATATTGGTATTGTGTTTTCTTAACTGTTTTAAATCATTTTTATTATTTTATAAAATAACAAATAGTTAAAATGTTTGTTTTGAAAAATTATAGCTTGCATCTTAATTATTTCTTTAAAAAAATAGTTTAATTGAAGTGGAAGTATAATTTTTATTGTGGTTTTTGACTATTTTATTTATACTTAAATGTATACGATTGCTTTGTTTGATTAAATGGCAATTTGTATAAAATTACATAACAGGAGGTTTTTTGTTTGAAAAAGATTTTTTTGATAGGGTTATCAGTGTTATTTTTTTGGTTGTTTGTTTTCTACGAATGTTCAGGCGCAAGAGGTAATTAAAAAAGAGATTTTTAGTATTCCTGAACCAACTTGGATCTTCAATGCAGGGATGGATAAAGGAAAAAATCATGATCGCCAAGATTTAGGATTTATCTTGACCGAAAATGTTGAATTGAGGATTAGACAAACAAATAAACAATTCAAAAATAAATTAAGATTGAGATTGTTAGGTAATGCTTCAAGTATCGAAAAAAGTATCTTAGTTGGTTCAGAATGGGTAAGTATAAGTGCAAATGATCCTTTGGTTCCGTTTATTGATACGCCATATGGAGAAGAAGCTGCTCAGATTGAATATGAAATCGTCACTTCTGAACATATTAAACCATTACCAGTTTATAATTATCATGGAGATGATACTATGTTTCTTTCAATGTGGGACAAGTTCGATGCTGAATATGCTTTGATTAAAGGACCAGATTTTCAATTGCTTGTTCCTAAAAATGATAAAGAAAAAGTAAGAAACTTGAAAGATTACCGTTCCTTAGATGAATTGATCGAACACTACATCGAATTGTTTGGTTACTATAATCAAATCGCTGGTTTTGATAACTCGTCTAAAGAAAATCAAAATGGAGTGAATCGTTTTTTCTTTAAAGCAGACAAAAACGGACCTGGCGGTGCTTATTATTCCTCAGAATGGACAGCAAATAGCTATAGCACAGTCGAGTGCTGGTTAACTGAAGACAGTTGGAAAGTGTTGCATGAAATTGGTCATGGCTATCAAGCTGGTTTTGATGGAGTTGGAATGTATACGGGAGAAATATCAAATAATTTGTTTGTTGTTCAGTATGAATACAATATCCTATTTGGAAAAGAAGCAGATAAAAAAGGCGGGCTATTTGAAGGGAAAAAAGATACAGTAGAAAGAAGTATGTATGAGCATATGATCTACGAAAAACGTACATATGCTGAGGCTAAAGCCAACGAAAAACTAATTTTATTAGCGATGTTGAAACAAAAAGCTGGAGATGAGGCTTTTGCTAAAATGTACCAAGAATATCGTAAAATAGCTAATCAATCAGATTTCGTCCGTGAAGATCATACCTTACCTGATTTAATGAATCGTATCTATAGTGAAAATAGTCAACTAGATTTTTCAGGTGTTTTAGAGAAATGGGGATTGACGCTTGATCAAGTACAAGTTCAAAAAAATCGTGAGCATGGTTATCCGGCAGTCGCTTCTTTAGCTGATGTCGTACCAGAAAGTGAGTTGGCACGTGCGCGTGAATTAGTCGACCCATCTTATTTGATCAATTCTAATTTTGAGATGGTGCAAAACAAGGAGATTGCTGCGCTAAATCTAAAAGGTGATCTTACGATTGAATTAAGTTTGAGAGATTTAAACCTATTAAAAGGTACCAAAATAACTTTAAAAGATGGAGCGAAAGAAATAGCTACTCAAGAAATCACTGGAGGAGTAGTCACTTTTAAAAACATTCCTAATGGCATCTATTGTGCAGAATTCTCTGGAAATCAAATGATGTATTTCATCCCACAGAATAGTTATGTTTACGTGAAAGAAGCAACAAATCATGCGGTTATTACGTTGGACGAAGTAAAAGATAGCCAAGTCATTGATTTTCATGGAGTGAATGACAGGAAGTTTGGCTCATTTACATTTAGAACAAACAAGAACAGTGATACTCAAGAAGCAATTGTTTCAGTTACGCATTCGAGACCTCATTATCGTTATGAGAATGAAACTTATGTAAAAGTAATGGTCAAAAGTAGTACAGGAGAACTGAAATACGAAAAAACGATCGAAGGCATAGAGTCTGTTACTGGTGAAGAAAATGTATCATTGAAAATAGGTGATATCGTTGAAATTTATCATGCAGAACCTAAAAACCGCTTCATTTCTTCTGAAGGGATCGTTGATACTACGCAATCGACCAATCGTTGGGTAGTAACCCAATTTGGATTAGAAAACCTAGCTTTGAAAAATGATGCCAAAGAGGATCTCAAAAAAAGAATTACGTCATTAGCCACTCAACTTTGGGATAAAGAGTTAGTCAATCCGGTTCCAAGTGACCGATCACCTGAAAAAAAATTGTTATGGGTGATGATTGATCAAACATCATTAAGAGAAAAATCAGAATATCAAACTTTATATTATATACTATTCAAAAAATGGTTCTAAACATTAAGAAGCATCATATAGTTTATGAAATAGGATAGAAAATCAAATAGCGACTTACAGTTATTTATTGTCACAACAATGTTGACAAAAGTAATTGCAAGCCGCTATTTTTTGTTTTACTGCTTTTTGTAGCTATATGTCAAAAGTTGCTTTTTTGCAAACATTTTTGATTACCTATTAAATCAATCAGGCAGTTATCTCATATGGTTACTTGTAGTAACGAATATCATTTTCAACTTTATAGATTGAAAATGGTACATCGGAAGAATATTCGGCTGTTTCCCCATGTTCAGGTAATTTTTCCTTGAAGATTGTTTCATATTGATCGACTGTGACAGCTTCTCTACCTTCTAACATTTCTTGATGTAGTTCAGTCAATAGGAAATCTTGATAGCCGTCTTGTAAGTAACCTGTGAAAAATTCACTGACAGCACCCGAACCATAGCTGAATAAGCCAATTCGATCACCTGATTTTAACACTTGTGAGTTTTCTAAAAGAGAAATCACTCCTAGATAAAGAGAACCAGTATAAAGGTTACCAATTCGCCGACTATAACGAATACTTTCTTCATAGCGAGTCAATAAGCGATTTTGTGTTTCTTCATCTGTCTGATCCAAGACACTTTGTAAGGCTTTTTTCCCCATTTTTGTGTAAGGAATGTGAAAACTTAGCGCATCATAGTCTTCTAAAGTAAATCCTGTTACCTCTTTATGTCGATTCCAAACTTTTTGAAAAGATTCGATATAAGTGGAGTTGGATAAAGGACCATCAACCACTGGGTATTGCGCATAATCAGGACGCCAAAAATCATAAATATCTTCGGTTAAGAAAGTACTATCGTCTTCGATAGTGATGATTCGTGGATCTTTGGTAACCATCATAGCGACAGCACCCACACCTTGTGTCACTTCTCCACCACTAGCTAGACCATAACGGGCGATGTCACTAGCGATCACTAAAACTTTTCGATCTGGATGATTTTTTACATATTCTTTTGCCATGTGGAGAGCAGCAGTTCCACCATAACAAGCTTCTTTTACTTCAAACGAACGAGCAAAAGGTTGGACTTTCAATAAATGATGGATAATTACAGCACTCGCCTTTGAATGATCGATGCCAGATTCCGTTCCTACGATAACCATATCGATCAGCTCGCGATCTTCATTTGTGACGATCCTAGTAGCTGCATTTGCTCCTAAAGTCACGATATCTTCTGACACTCGGTTGATGGCCATTTGATCTTGGCCAATACCGATATGGTATTTAGCAGGATCATCTCCCCGACGTTCAGCTAACTCTGTCATATCTAAATATAAATTTGGAATAAAAAAGGAAAGACGATCAATCCCTACTTTCATTTCAACACCTCTTTACTCATGATAAAAAAACTTACTTTACTAAAGTATCATAAAAAGATTAAAAGAAATATAAAAAAGCGAATATTTAAGGATTTGTAAAATTTATTCCTAGATTTTTTTGAAGCTGTAGTGAGGTATTTGTTTTTAGCATAAACAATGGTATATTTTTCTAGGAGGTGACTGACTTGAAGGAAGTCGTTATTATAGATGCTGCGAGAACGCCAATTGGAAAGTATCGTGGCAGTTTAAGCAGTTTTTCTGCTGTAGAATTAGGAACAATCATTACAAAAGAACTGTTAGAAAAAACAGGTATCCATAAAGAAAACATCGATCAAGTAATATTTGGAAATGTATTACAAGCGGGGAATGGTCAGAATGTTGCCAGACAAATTTCTGTCAATAGTGGGATCCCTGTTCAGGTTCCTGCCATGACAGTCAACGAAGTATGTGGCTCAGGAATGAAGGCGGTTATTTTGGCTCGCCAATTGATTCAGTTAGGTGAAGCTGATCTAGTAGTCGCAGGAGGCACTGAAAGCATGTCACGTGCGCCACTGCTTCAGCAATATGAAGCAGAAAATGCAACTTATGAAGAGCCGATCTCAAGTATGGTCAATGATGGGCTGACAGATGCGTTCTCAAATGCACATATGGGCTTAACTGCTGAAAAAGTAGCGAACGAATTTTCCGTTACGAGAACAGAACAAGATCAATATGCGCTCAACTCACAAAAAAAAGCAGCTCAAGCTAGTGAAAACGGGGTATTTGAAGCAGAAATTATTCCCGTTACTTTACCTGATCAAAGAATCATGGATAAAGACGAAGCCATCCGAGGGAATAGTACACTGGAAAAATTAGGGACTTTGAAAACTGTTTTTTCCGAAAATGGGACTGTGACAGCAGGGAATGCTTCTCCGTTAAATGATGGAGCATCGGTATTGATTTTAGCTTCAAAAGAATATGCGATCAAACATGGGCTTCCTTATCTTGCAACGATCAAGGCTGTTTCTGAAATTGGGATTGATCCGAGCATTATGGGAATTGCACCTATCTCAGCAATCCAAACGTTATTGAAAAAAGCTGAAATTTCTATTGATCAAATCGATCGTTTTGAGATCAACGAAGCATTTGCGGCTTCATCGATTGTGGTCAATCGCAACTTACAACTAGCTGAAGAAAAGGTCAATGTAGATGGTGGTGCCATCGCACTCGGTCATCCGATTGGTGCAAGTGGTGCTCGTATTTTGACAACATTAAGTTATGGCTTGAAACGAATGAACCAACAATATGGTGTGGCTTCTTTATGTATTGGTGGAGGCTTAGGACTAGCCATGTTACTTGAAGCAAATCTAGAAACGGAACAATCAAGTGACCAAAAAAAAAAGTTTTATCAACTGACGCCTGAACAACGTCGGAGTCAGTTGGTTAGTGAAGGAATCATCAGTCAATCACAAGCTGATGAATTAAAAGTAGGAACACTCTCTGAAGAAGTAGCCAATCATTTGATTGAAAATCAAATCAGTCAAATTGAGATTCCTCTAGGGATTGCACCTAATTTTCAAATCAATGGAATCAAAAGACAAGTACCGATGGCGACAGAAGAACCGTCTGTAATTGCTGCAGCCAGTAACGGTGCAAAAATATGTGGAGACATTACAGCAATTACACCACAACGCCTGATGCGTGGTCAGATTGTACTATCAGGGGAACTGGATAATCGAGGCATAACTGATGCTGTCATCGCCAGACAAGATGAACTACTAGCATGTGCGAATGCAAGTTATCCCTCGATCGTGAGACGTGGTGGTGGAGTGCAGGAAATCGCAACAAGAAACTTTAAGGGTAATAATTTGGATTACTTATCGATCGATTTCTTGGTTGATGTAAAAGATGCGATGGGAGCTAATATCATCAACGCTATCTTAGAAGGTGTTGCCCAGAAAATACGTTCCTGGTTTCCTAAAGAAGAGATTTTATTTAGTATTTTAAGCAATTTCGCAACAGAATCATTAGTAACAGCTAGTTGTGAGATTCCCTTCGAGCGATTGGGAAAAACGATTGAAGCAGGAAAGAGAATTGCTGAAAAAATCCAACAAGCTTCCGAGTATGCTAAATTAGATGTTTATCGGGCAGCAACACATAATAAAGGGATCATGAATGGCATCGAAGCTGTCATTCTTGCTACTGGAAACGATACGAGAGCTTGTGCAGCTGCCGTTCATGCGTATGCTGCGAAAGATGGTGCTTACCAAGGCCTGTCAGACTGGCAAATGATTGGAGATAAGTTAGTTGGACAATTAACGGTACCTTTGGCAGTGGCAACAGTTGGAGGGGCTTCTAGGATTCTTCCAAAAGCAAAGATTGCACTAGACATGTTGAAGATTGAATCAGCAAAAGAATTAGCGCAAATCATTGCTGCCGTCGGTTTAGCACAAAATTTAGCTGCTTTGCGGGCATTAGTGACAGACGGTATCCAAAAGGGGCATATGTCGCTTCAAGCTAGAGCCTTAGCGATCACAGTCGGGGCACAAGGAACTGAAATTGAACAAGTCGCTGAATTTCTAAGAAAAGCCGAAGGAATGAATCAGGACGTAGCTAGAAAATTTTTGATGCAATTACGTAAAAAATAAGTATTTATAAAAAAGAGAGACTGATTGGGATAACAGCAGAATGGATAAAAAGCTACTATATATTTATTATATTTATTCATATTATTCCTAGTCAAAAGCTCTCTTTTTTTGCTAATTGTCGGTAAAATTAAGGAAAAGGTTAAATATGACTAAATTTTTGTGAACTTTCTACGGGATGCTATTGTGAAATTGTTCGTTAAAGGATATACTTTTTTCAAATTTAATACTTGTTAGGCGAGGCTCCTAAACAAACATAGGCTATTGCGCAGAAACGTCGAAAGACGCCAATGTGTAAAACAGGAATTGTCGAATTAAGGCTCTTCATAAGATAGCTAAGAGAAATCTTTACGTTGTTTAGTGTCAAAACTCACACGATGAGATAGTTGTTGATGTACGCAACTTTAACAAATAAGCCGAAACTTCTAAAAATCTTTGCTGATTTTTGTGAATTTTCGGCTTATTTTTTGGAGTTGGATATTTACACCACTTACTTGAAAATAAATCACAGCACATTATGATCACGCTACTTTTATTTTTCCTCATGTGAAAGTGACTCCTTTTGCCTAATAGAAAGGATGGCAAAATGGATACTAGTTGATAACGGATGTTTTGATAAGAAGATTAGAGAAATTCTGGTTACGAAAACTTTCGTTTAAGAGGTGTTGTGTGTGAAATCAAAATCATTTGAGTTTAATTATGCGTTATTTTTGCCGATTTTTCTCTTTTATTTATTAAGTATCGGTGTGCAATATGGAGCAGCAGTCTACGACCAAGTGCCTTATAAAACTATTGTTTTAAAACAAGTGATCTTTTGCATTGCTTCATTAGGACTTTTGTTACTGACACAAAAAATCAAGACAGCGTTATTGTTACGATTGTCTCCTTATTTTTATGCCATTTCATTAGCAATTATGAGTTTGCTCTACAAATTTTATGATCCAGTGATGTACCAATTAACCGATACGAAACGTTGGCTGAGGATTGGTAGTTTTACTTTTCAACCTTCTGAATTGGTTAAATTGACTTTTGCATTAGTTCTCGTTTATTTCACCTTGCTTTATGAAAAGAAAGTCAGTGAACGTACCGTGAAAACGGATCTGATCTATGTCTTTCAAGTTCTGTTGATCAGTTTACCAACTTTCTTGTTGATGTATATGCAAAAAGATTTTGGGACAAGTTTGGTATTTATTATTTGTTTGGGGGCTCTGTTCATGATTGCAGGGGTCCATTGGAAGATCTTGGCCGTATGTGCTAGTTTTTTATTTATTATTGGGGTCATATTGATTTGTCTAGTTTTTACGAAATACGGTAATGAGATCCTTTATAGTCTGAACTTTAAGACGTATCAATTAGACCGGGTGAGAGCTTGGATCGATCCTTTTGCTTATAGTCAATCGATCGGATACCAACAATCACAAAGCTTATTATCTGTTAGTGCAGGTGGATTTAGTGGACGACCAGCTGAAATACCACCAATCTATGTACCAGTACGTGAATCAGATATGGTATTTACTGTAATTGCCGAAACGTTTGGTTTTTTAGGTAGCGTGACCGTCGTTTTTCTATATTTCTATCTTTTCTACCAAGTTATTTACACTGCGATACAGACAAACAATAAAGGAAATCTATATCTAGCGGTAGTACTCGTATTTGGACTATTATTTCAAATCGTAGAAAATATCGGCGCTTCGATTGGTTTACTGCCTTTAACAGGAATTCCTTTGCCTTTTCTAAGTCAAGGAGGAACCTCCTTGTTGATCATGGGAGGCGGATTAGGTATGATCTTAGGTTTTAAAAAAGTAGAATAAGTCATTTGTTTAGTCAGATGAAGTTAGAAAGTAAGTGAAAGTTTTATGAGTGATTATCAACAAAAAGCACTGAAATTATCAATCGTTCCATTATGTCTTTTGATTGGATTGATTTTATGCGTAAAAATCAATCCTCCATGGTTCGAAACACTAGATTTAGCGGTTTATACAAAGATCGATTTACCTAATTTTCCACAATTAACAGCGATTGTTCGTTTGTTTGCTAAGTTAGCAACGATTGGTCCGACCTTATGTTTCGCCTTTCTTTTTGCTTTTTATATTTGGAAAAAGAATTACCATTTGTTAGCGATTTGGAATATCTGTAATATCTTTGCGGTTAGTTTTTTTGGGTATATTCTAAAAAAGCTCATTGCACGAATCAGACCTGCCGTTTCACAATTGGAAATACGTACGAGTTACTCGTTTCCTAGTGGACATTCTTTATTATCCTTTGCGCTTTTCCTAACAATTATCTTATCGTTAAGTATTATTTGGAGTCGTCAGGATACCAGAAGAGTTGCTTGGTATCTTATCAGCTATCCATTGCTGATTGCAGCAACTCGATTATATCTAAGAGTCCATTATCCAAGTGATATTTTAGCTGGATTTTCGTTAAGTGCAGTAGTAGTTTTATTGTCTTATGTTGTTTGTTTCTCTTTTATCTCCACAGATTCAATATTGAAAACAAGGCAATTAGAGAAGAAAAAAACGCTTTTTTCTAAAAAGCAAAAAGTAGTTTTAGGTCTTTTAGTCCTTTTACTAGCAGTAATTATTTCTGGTGTCGCTTATGAACTGAATGTCTTTTATCATGCACATGGGTAAGCTGGAAAAACATAACCAATAAACTAAGGGGAAGAGACCGCTTGTTTTTTTGGTTCTATCTTTTTTAAGATTGGTGAAGATTATTGACAACTTTTGGTGATTAAAAGTAATAGAAAAAATATTTTACTATAAAAAAATGAGCAGAGGGCAATTGCCTTTCTGCTCATTTAACATTTTATGATTTCTCATTACCGGCATCATTTGACAAAAAGCCGTTTTTTGATGCGGTGGATAGATTTGTGAAACTGGTTATCTTTCTGAAATAGCTGTTGCAGCAAACTGTTCGATCAATGGGATCAATGTCAGTTTCACTTTGTATTTGCGTTCTAACGCTTTTTCAATTGTAAATTGGTTTTCTGCTGTCATTGAAATTTCAGCTAATTTACGTGGTTCATCTGAGGTTTTCTCATAGATGACTGCTGCATCAGCTTCTTTTTCTACATAAAATTTTGGATATTCCGCTACTGCGCTTGAAAAATCAGCGAAATTCAAAGCGGCAGTTTCAGTTGAGCGTTGTTTTTCAGTTGTTTCCGCTTTTGATACTTCAGCTGTTTTAGGTGATTCCACAGGTTTTGAGTCAGCAACTTTTGTTTCAGCAACAGGTGTAGAAACCTCTTGAGCAGTTGGTTCATCATTTTTAAGACGTTGATCATTCCAATAAGAAACGATTTCAATCAATAAGTTGTCACGGAAGCGTTCAAAAATGTTTTTTTCTCCTGAACGGATTCGTTTTAAGACAGTTGTGAAATTATCATCAATCGGTACATTGATGCGAGTATCTTCATTTGTTTTTCCTGCAAGTCCAATCGTTAAGATGTGGCGGTCTTTCGGATCAAGCATGACTTGTAAAGGTAAGCCGTAACGACGTAGACTTTCATCCTCTAAAGAATGAAATAATTGACTTCTGATTCCATCTAAAGAAGGACGGAATTGATTGAGTAATTTTTGTTTTTGTTTTTTCTTCATATGTTCTCTCCTTCGCTCATACCCTTTCGATTATAAGAAAAAAAAGATGAAATGAAAAGGATTATACGAAAAAAACTTAGATATGTATGTATTTATACGCATTTTTTTAGGAAAATATTTGTTTTTATCAGAAATGTTTCCTCTTTTTAGGTGTATATCAAAAGATAAGCCGATACGACACCGGCAAGAAAAACTCAGTGTGTATCGGCTTATCATGATCATTGAAGTCAGCTACGTTGTTTTGGAACAAGGAATCAAAGCAAAGACAGACAGTTCAGGTGAATAGATCACTTCATGTCCTTGCCAAGTCGTAACCATTAGCGAATGATCGAAACGGTTGGTTAGCTCTTGGATTTTTTGATCATGGGACCAGTTACGTGCTGGGAAGTGTTGGATCTTGTCTGGTCCGATCAAAAAGATAAAATCAGGATGAAAAGTACGAGTGATTTCTTCTGAGAGCCTTTCTAAACGTTCAATCGGAGTCATTGTTATCAAACATCCTTAAATTAAAATTGGGTAGTATCTGGATCTTTTGCTTTACCAACTACGCCATCTAATTGATCGATTTGTTGCATTTCTTCTTCTGACAGTTCAAAGTCAAAAAGTTCAGCATTTTCTTTGATCCGACTAGGAGTTACGGATTTTGGCAGAGGCAAGAAACCATGTTGTAAGGACCAGCGTAAAGCAACCTGAGCAATACTCTTTTGATGGGCTTTGGCAATTTCCTGCATCTCTGGTACATCGAAAATTTTCCCTGTGCCAAGTGGGCTGTAAGCTTCCAGGATCATTTCGTGTTTTTTGGCATAGTCAACGACTGCTGGTTGTAATTCACCAGGAGCTAAGAAAATTTGGTTGACCATTGGCATGATCTTGGCTGTTTTTTGTAACGCATCCAGATGATGGGGCAAGAAGTTGCTGACGCCAATGGCTTTGATTTTTCCAGCTTCATACAGCTCTTCAAAAGCTCGCCAAGTTTGGGCGTTTGCTTCTTCCCAATTGTCACGGAAAGCCACAGGATTAGGCCAGTGGATCAAGAAAAGATCAATATAATCTGTTTGTAATTTTTGTAGTGATTCTTCAAACGAAGACATCACTAAGTCATAACTGTGATTGGCATTCCAAAGTTTTGTTGTTAGAAAAATCTCTTCTCTGGGAATCCCACTTTCTTTGATCGCTTGACCGACGCTTTCCTCATTTTTGTAACCTTGTGCTGTATCAATGTGGCGATAACCAGCAGCTAGCGCTTCTTTGACTGAAGAAACTGCGACATCGCCATCCGGTGTTTGCCAAGTACCAAAACCAACAATCG
Source organism: Enterococcus sp. DIV0703 (assembly GCF_051711065.1). Taxonomy (NCBI): domain Bacteria; kingdom Bacillati; phylum Bacillota; class Bacilli; order Lactobacillales; family Enterococcaceae; genus Enterococcus; species Enterococcus sp. DIV0703. The sequence goes on from NZ_JBIOLX010000001.1 coordinate 1,010,891, forward strand.
GAATTTCATAACCATTTGATAAACGATACGTATTTGTTAATGAATCCATATTCTCAACTCCTTAATTTTTAGTTCACTTTTAAGTGTAGCGCATTTTCTCAAAAAAGGAATCCATTTTGTTTAGGAGACAATTATTTTTTTCAAAAAAAGGAAAATAATGATTTTCGTTCTGGTATTTTGTATTGATTTTCCGTAAACTAAACCAGAAGGGAATGAGAACATGGACATTTATTTAAAAAAAGCAATTATGCATATTATTGATCGTGAAACGGGATCACCCGTATTTTCTCAACAAGAATTGGATCTGACTAAAGAGTTTATTCGAGATTTTTTACAAAAGAAAATCCAAAAAATTTCTTCTGCACAAACGAAAACAGGACAGCTGTCACCTGAAAGTATGATGGCGAAACAAGTCCAGGACTGTCAAGAAAACTTTGTAGCAGCAAGTGAAGGGATCGTTCAACGCTGGTTCGAGATCTATCAAGAAAGCGAAGAAGCACCAAGCGCTGATGTCTTTGTTGTTTTGTATGAAGTAGATACGGTGATGTATGTGGCTTTGTTAAAAGTCAATTACCGAGAATCCTATACACATTTTGTAGAGGCAGACGAAACAGGAATCGCCAATCAATTGATTTTGAATCGAGCGATATTGGGGGCAAAATCCCAAAAGGCAGATGAAGCGTTTGCGGTGGCGTTAACTGATTTAACCTATGAATTGATTGAAAAAAAATATGAGTTTTCTGGAAAAAAAGAACTCTATTTTTCGGGGAGAGTCATCGAAAGTGTTCCTGCGCCTTCATTAGAAGAGAATGTCAAAGTGATCCAAAAAGTAGCTAAAAGTTTAGGGAAAAAATTTGAAACTGAAGAATTTGATCTAGTGGCTGATTTAAAAGAGGCTGTTTATGATACGATCGAGGAAAAGGGCAGACTAGACCATGAAATGATTGCGGAAAAAGTCTTCAAAGAAAATATCACAGCGAAATTAGCTTTTCAAGAAGAAGTCCAAGAACAGGGATTTGTTGCTGAAGCTTTGCCAGTCAGAGAAGTCCAAGAAATTTCTGAGAAAAAATTTGGTAAACAAAAATTCAAGTTATCCAATGGAATCGAATTGATCGTCCCTGTAGACGTCTACCGAAATCCAGATTTGATCGAATTTGTTAATAACCCAGATGGAACAATCTCAGTGATGATCAAAAATGTAGACGAAGTATTAAATCGTTTATAATTATTAAAAGAATGCTTATTCAGAGAATACAATAAAATGTAGCAGACAAGAAAAGAGCCAAGAGAAACTATAGTGAACGTTAAAAGTTGGATTAAAAAGTTAACTTTTTTCGGTCAGTATAAAGTTTTCCTTGGTTTTTTTGCAGGTGTAAACTATATAAGTAGTGCATATCTTTAGATGTTTCAGAATGACAGCTTTCTTTTTACCAGATAACACCATTTCTTTTGTGAACTGATCACTAAGAGCAAAAGCCAAAATAATCACATCATTCTTTATCAAATAAAGAGAAAATGGTATAAAGGATAGGAAGAGATAACGAAAATATAAAGGAGTGTTACAAAATGAAAGTTGAACATATTGCTATTTGGGTTAATGATTTGGAAAAAATGAGAGCGTTTTATGAGAACTATTTTGCTGCAGAAAGTTCAGAGAAATACACGAATCCTAAAACCCGGTTTCAATCTTACTTCCTGAATTTCACCTCAGGAAGTCGGATTGAATTGATTACAAAGCCTTTTTTATCAGATCGTGCACTCGATACTTTTGGTTATGCTCATTTAGCAATTTCAGTGGGAACAAAAACAGAGGTGGATTCATTTGCTGAAACATTTGTAAAAGATGGCTATCCATTGATCAGTGGTCCAAGAACTACGGGCGACGGTTATTATGAAGCGGTTATCCAAGATCCTGAAGGAAATCTGATTGAGTTAACGACAGATTGAGACAGATTACATCATACAAAAATATAGCAAAGGATAGAAAGCACATGGAATTCAGCGAAGAGAAAAAAATTGACCTTGATGCATTGTTCGCGCTCTATACAGCTGTAGGATGGTCAGCCTATACGAAGGACATCCAACAATTAGCTCTGGGAATCCAGCAGTCACTCGAAGTAATAACGGTATGGCACGAACAACAATTGATTGGATTGATCCGTAGTGTCGGAGATGGCGAAACGATTCTTTATATTCAAGATTTGCTTGTTCATCCTGCTTATCAAAACAAGGGGATCGGGAAACAATTAATCGAAAAAATGGTACAAGCTTATCCAAAAGTCAGACAAAAAGTTTTATTGACAGAAAATGAACAACGAACCCGTCGATTTTATGAAAAATGCCAATTTAAATCGGTAGCGACACAAGAAATGATTTGTTTTTATCGCGAATATTGATAGTTACGAAAGAGCCCATTGTAGTGAAAACAAGGAGATAGTCACAACAATTACGCATGGTTGGCTGATGAAAAATTAGTCATTAATCAGCATAAGTGTTCTTGGTTGACTTTGACCAAGTTTGACGTATAATACAAATTGTTCGATACTTACAAAAAGTAAGGCGGACAGATTCTTTTTGGATTTTTCCAAAGAAGTCTATAATGGACAACAGATGAGAGCAAAACTTTAAAGCTCTAAATTAATTAGGAGGTTTGTTAATTATGGCAAAAGAACATTATGATAGAAGTAAACCACACGTAAATATTGGAACCATTGGACACGTCGACCATGGGAAAACTACTTTAACTGCTGCGATCACTACTGTACTAGGTAAAAAAGGCTTAGCAAATCCTCAAGACTATGCTAGTATCGACGCAGCACCAGAAGAACGTGAACGTGGAATCACGATCAATACTGCTCATGTGGAATACGAAACAGACAAACGCCACTATGCACATATCGATGCACCAGGGCATGCGGATTACGTGAAAAACATGATCACTGGGGCAGCTCAAATGGACGGAGCAATCTTGGTTGTTTCTGCTACGGATGGCCCAATGCCTCAAACTCGTGAACACATTTTACTTTCTCGCCAAGTAGGCGTGAAATATTTGATTGTTTTCTTGAACAAAACAGATTTAGTCGATGATGAAGAATTAATTGACCTAGTAGAAATGGAAGTTCGTGAACTATTAAGCGAATATGGATTTCCAGGTGATGATACACCTGTTATCAAAGGATCAGCATTAAAAGCATTACAAGGTGATCCTGATGCAGAAGCAGCTATCATGGAATTGATGGACACAGTCGATGAATACATCCCAACACCAGAACGTGATACGGACAAACCATTATTGTTACCCGTCGAAGATGTATTTTCAATTACTGGACGTGGAACAGTAGCATCTGGTCGGATTGACCGTGGGGCTGTTCGAGTCGGTGACGAAATCGAAATCGTAGGGATCAAACCAGAAACGCAAAAAGCCGTAGTAACAGGAGTTGAAATGTTCCGCAAAACGCTTGATTACGGTGAAGCAGGGGATAACGTAGGTGTGTTATTACGTGGGATTCAAAGAGAAGACATCGAACGTGGCCAAGTGATTGCCAAACCTGGTTCAATTACACCTCATACTAAATTCAAAGCAGAAGTGTATGTTTTGACCAAAGAAGAAGGCGGACGTCATACACCATTCTTCAATAATTATCGACCACAATTTTATTTCCGCACAACTGACGTAACAGGAACAATTGTTTTGCCAGAAGGAACGGAAATGGTCATGCCTGGCGACAACGTAACGATCGATGTAGAATTGATTCATCCTGTTGCTATTGAAAACGGGACGACTTTCTCCATTCGTGAAGGTGGTCGTACAGTAGGTTCAGGTATCGTAACAGAAATCGAAGCCTAAGAACAAAGGATAGATAAATAAAAAAGACGCACGGTTCAACAAGTCAGATGACTTTTAGAATCATGCGTCTTTTTTTCTTCCATCATTAGATATAAGTTGTCATATTCAGCGTTTTTGTAACCATTTCTTTAAACCTACTAATCGCTTTTTATGGTCAACTGGTGCATTATCAATGATCAATAATGCGATCATGACATAGGCAATCCAACTGTCACGTGAATAGGAAGTATAGCGGGAAGTCCAATGAGTCGCATATTTATCTTTATACTCACGCAAGCCGTGGAAAGAGTAAAAATGTGAACCAAATTCATAAACTAAGTAAGCGATTCGTTCTTGAATAAAACTTTTTCTTGAGGTTCCAACGTTGGATAATGGCGCCATCCCCAAGTTGAAAAATTCAATCTGTTCCTCTTTCATATACTCAAATAAATGAAGGAAAAGATAATCCATACTTCCAGCTGGTGCTTTCTCAGGATCATAACGCATCAAATCAATCGTGCCGATTTTGTTATCTGTGTAGGTTGGCATGATCGAAGCAAATGCTACTAAGTCTTGTTGTGGGTCTTTTAAAACAGCGATCGGTGCCCGCTGTAGATAATCTTCTGAGAAGAACCCCAGTGAAAAACCTTTTTCTTTTCGGCTTCCTAACCATTGATCAGAAATTTGTTTGAGTTCAGTCATCTGTGTCGCAGAAAAAGGTGGCTGAATAATCTCAAAAGTAAAACCTTCTCGGTCAATCCGATTCAAGATCGCACGTGACCCTTTCATTTTCTTTCCAGAAGTAGTGAAATTGGCTAATTCAACATGGGCTTCTTCGCCCATTTTGATGAAATCATAGCCAAATTCATGTAAAATCATCACGATTTCTTCACTCGTTTCATAAAAGACGGGGAGGTAACACAAACGATCAGTTTCTTCAATAAACGCTTCGATAGCAGCAGGAAAATCTTCTTTTTTACCCGAAGGATCGCCCATCACGATACATTTATTATTGTAACAAGCAAACTGTAATAAAACCGTTCCAACTTGGTCTTTTTCGTAAATAAACATGCGCTTGTCTTTTAAGAAAATCAATTGACTATCAGAATTTCCGCCAAAGGTATGGAGGATATTTAACGCTTTTTCTTCATCCAACGGTTCGCCGACTTGCTGTTTCTTTCCTTGTAGGAAGTGGACGAAAAGAATGATGATAAAGCTTACTGCAATAATAGCAAATAATCCAGATAACCAAATCTTTTCTGACGGGAACAAAAAGAACGAAATAAAATGATGCTTACGATGAGGAAATGTTGGCAGATTATAAACGCCAATAATGATGTAGAGCAACGCTAAGGCACCAATAATCACACCATCAATCGTCAACCATTCCCATGAATAAATGATTTGTTCTCTAAATAATTCATTTTTCGAAGCAATTACGATCAACAACAGTAACAATAGGAAAATAGCTGCAGTAAAACTAAAGTCAATAATCGTCACATAAGATGCTGCTAAAAAGATCAATGCAATAGTTGGCCAATAGGCTCTTTTGACTCTTGCAGCAATCCCACGCCCCATGATGACAAAGAGAAATCCTAACAACATACTTGGGAATTGAATAATAAAATGCAACCTTAACGGATTGATACTATGCAGCCAACGAAACTCGGTAAAAGCTTGTGGGATCGTTGCTGAAAGAACCATCATGATACCAGAAAAATATAAAAGGACGACGACGGCTTTATGAGCAATCTCTGTTGCCAGCTGCTTAGGAATACCAGAATAACGTTGATCAAAGGTTGAGCCAATATTCTTAAAGAAAAAGACGATCCCGATCAAAAAAGGAATAATGTAATAAAAAATTCGGTACAGTAAGATCCAAACGACTACAGTTGCCTTTGGCACACCTATGGCAGAAAGACCGATAATCATCATGATATCAAAACTACCGATTTCACCAGGAATCATCGAGACGATTCCGATAACTGAAGCTGCGATAAAGAGCGGTATCGTTTGCCACAAATCGACTTTGATATCCATAAGTGCCCCAACTGCTAGAAAGGTGAACAAGACACCAGACCACTCTAAGATCGAGACAAGCAGCAATTGTCCTTGTGTTTTTAATGAGAGTCCTCCGAGGTAGCCCTCTTTTTTTAAGGTAGTGACTACAAAAACAAGTGGGAAGTATAACCCACCACCGATCAACCAAATCCAATACTGCTTAATAAAAGGCGCAACCGGTGCAAAAAAGACCATAAAAAAAGAAATCAAACTATAAATAGACAGTCCGGCCATTAGAAATAAAAAGATCTTCGACAAAGCTTGCATCAACTGCTTACTGTCTTTTTTATGACCGTATAATTCGGAGCGTAATCCGATGCTGACAAAGCCGCCAAAACCGGCAACATTGTTGATGGTATTGATCAACCAACTTGTTTCAAATAAATAACTCTTTTTTAATTTTTGTCCCAACAAGCGGTTAAGGATGATGTCATACCCAATCATCGGTGCAACAGATAGTAATCCAACAATGAGCATCAACCCCGTCTTCCAAAGTGGGATTGTTGCAAATGTTTCGGCTAATTGAGCGATCGATAGTGTTTTGCCAATATTGATCAATTCACTAACGATAATGACAACCACAGAAATTAAAAAGATTGTTTTAAAGAGACCTAAATGGTTTTTGAACCATTGTAAGGCTTGTTTTAACAAAAAAATCACCTACTATTCTTATTATTCAGACAAAAAATCTAATACTTCTTGATTGAAACGTTGAGGATCTTTTCTAGCTAACTGATGTCCTTGTTCGTTCACTAAAACAAAAGAAGCATTTGGGATCGTTTTTGCTAGGTAAAGGGAGTGTTGCAGTTTGATCACATCTTTTTTTCCAACAATAATCAATGTTTTACATTTAATTTTCTCTAAATCTGCTGTTGAAAGACCGATATCTTTTAACAACAATTTGATCACTAACAAATTTTTTCTAAGCGATGGGCAAACTAAAGAAAGCAACCACATACCAATATAATGACAGTAGCTAAGCAGTCTCGCTGAGAATAAAACCCCTTTAACTAAAGTATTTCCTGAATTTAATATTAATCGATGTACTTTCTCTGGATAATAACTTGAAAAGACCAATCCAAGATTAGCTCCATCACTAAAACCTAGTATATTTGCTTTTGTAATTCCTTCAAGTAGCATGATGGTATAAAGATCTTCTGCCATCAAACGAAAAGACAAGGTATTTGCTTGATTCGTTGAACGTCCGTGACCTCGACTATCAATGAGATAAACGGTATAAAACTGACTAAAGACAGGAACTTGCTCTGAGAAGAAACGACCACTGCCATCATTACCATGGAGTAAAAACAGAGGCATGCCATTTCCGCTTTTCTCATAATAGATCTCTGTTCCATCAGTCATTTTTGCATATTTCTTTTCTTTTTTCACATAATCACCTACTGGTTAAAGTATAACGACAATTCTCCTATAAGAGCAATTGTTTTCCTAAAAAAACAACGATCATTTTCGTAAGATAGTAAAAAATTCCGAAAATTTCAGTTTTTATTAAGGAAAGGAACAAATGATTAGTAAGAAATAGCCAAGAACGATAATAAATAGTAAGATAAAAAAAGATGTCAAAATAACTAGGTGAATGTTTATGAAAAAAAAGAAAAAATCAATCTTTCGAAGAATCGTCTCTTTTTTAGTGATTGTCTTGGTCATAGGAGTATTGATCATCTTAGGAAAAACCTATCAATCGATTAAAAGAGTAGAAAAGTACGAACCAGAAATAACAACAGCAATCAAAAAGTACCATATGGAAGAGTACGAGTCTTTGGTCAAGGGGATCATTTTAACAGAATCAAAAGGCAAGGGGATTGATTTGATGCAAAGTTCGGAAAGCGCCTATGGTAAAGCCAATGTGATCGATAATCAAAAAGAAAGTATCGATCAAGGAGTCAGCTACTTAGCAGAAATGATCAATGAGGCAAAAAAACAAGGATGTGATCTTGATACAGCTATACAAGCCTATAACTTCGGTAAGGATTATATTGTCTACGTAAAAAACCGAGGTGGGGAAAATACTATGGAGATAGCAGAAGAATATTCCAAAAATGTCTTGAGTCCACTTTTAGGTAATGAGAAAAAAACCAAGTATCGCTATTGGCGAGTCCCCTCATTGCTTTACAATGGCGGTTATCTTTATCATAATGGAGGGAACATGTTTTACACAAGAGTTGTCAAGATGAATGAAGACCTCATTGAGTTATATGACAAAGTTTTTAACTAATTGAGTGTAATGCTGAGATTTTTTGCTAGATCTTTATCTTATCAGAAAGAAGGAGTGCTCAAAAAAGTGGAAAAAGAACAAATCATAACAGAAAAGGTAGCGAAAGATTCAGGGAAAGACTGGCTATTGCGCTTTGTAAAGGGAATGTTTATCGGTTCGGGTTTTATTTTACCGGGGGTAAGCGGAGGCGCTTTAGCAGCTGTTTTTGGGATGTACGAACGATTGATCTCTTTTTTAGCTCATCTAACCAGAAATTTTAAAGAAAACGTGCTTTTCTTTTTGCCTGTCGGATTAGGAGGCATCAGCGGAGTCTTTTTGCTTTCCTTTTTGGTGAGTTTCTTATTAGGGACATATGAAACGACGATTTTATGGTTTTTTGTTGGGTGTATTGTAGGTACTGTTCCAGCGTTGTGGAAAGAAGCTGGAAAGAAAGGGCGGCAATCAGGTGATATCATCCTGATGATCGTCACATTGATCGTGGCTTATTTCTTTTTACTTTACGGATCACAACTATTTGATGGTCAAGTTGAACAAAACACAGTAACTTGGATCATCGCTGGCGGTTTAATCGGCTTAGGGATGATTGTTCCTGGACTGAGTCCCTCGAATTTTTTAGTCTATATGGGGTTATACAAGGCGATGGCTGATGGTTTCAAAGAAGCTCGCTTAGACGTGATCTTACCGATCGGTTTAGGCGCGGTAGTCTGCGTGTTGACGTTATCAAAGTTATTTGATTTTATCTTTTCTAAGGCATATAGTAAATTGTTCCATTTTATTTTAGGAGTTGTTTTTGCTTCGACGGTAATGATTGTTCCTACAGATTACACAAATTTAAGTTTACTAGGAATCATCTTTTGTCCCATTTTATTTTTTGCTGGTATCGCATTAGGTTGGTGGATGAGTCGTTTAGAAGAACAATATAAATAAAGGTTGAATGGCACATGATTTTTGCTGGGATTTCTCAGCGGCATAGAATCATGTGTTCTTATTTTGTATAAATTTGTAAAAAATAAGTTGTTTTTAATAATAGAACAAGCTAGACTTAAATATATTGATTATTTTTTGAAAGTTGGCGAAAAATGGAAACGAAAGAAATGAATGGTCTTACTCAGGAAGAAGTGAGACAAAAAATTTCCTCTGGGCAGCAAAATGATTACCAAGAGGATGCATCAAAAAGTACTAAGCAGATTCTTAGTGACAATATACTAACGCTATTCAATTTTTTAAATTTTGGTATTGGGATTTGCTTACTATTGGTCGGTGCCTATTCCAATATGGCTTACTTGGCAATCATTGTGGTGAATATCATTATTGGTATCTATCAAGAAATCCATGCTAGAAATCTAGTAAGAAAGCTATCGATTGTTTCGCAATCAGAGGTACGAGTTATCCGCGAAGGAAAAGAGCAGTCGATTTCAACGAAAGAATTAGTTTTAGGAGATGTCGTAAAGATTGGTGCAGGGGAACAGATTCCTTCTGATTTAAAAGTGATCTCAGGACGCGCAGAAGCCAATGAGGCACTATTGACAGGGGAGTCAGACCTGATTGTCAAAACCGAAGGAGATGAATTGCTTTCAGGTAGTTTCTTAACCAGTGGTTCTGTTTTAGCTCAAACGATTCGTGTTGGCGCAGACAACTATGCAGTTCGCCTAACGAGTGAGGCAAAAACCCATAAAGCGATTCATTCTGAACTTGTCGATTCTATTCGAAAAGTATCGAAATTTACTAGCTTCATTATAATTCCATTAGGTATTATTTTATTTTTAGAAGCGTTATTTATCCGTGATGCTTCCATTAAGATTTCTGTTATTGCTTCGGCAGCAGCATTACTAGGGATGTTGCCTAAAGGCTTAGTCCTTTTGATTAGTATTGCACTGACTACTGGTGTAACGAAATTAGCAAAGAAAAGAATCTTAGTCCAAGATATGTATTCGATTGAAACACTTGCTCATGTAGATACGCTTTGCTTGGATAAAACAGGGACGATCACTGAAGGAAAAATGAGTATCCAACGGGTCGAAGCCCTAAATCCTAAGTACGAAAAAGCGATTCCTGAAATCATGGGAACCTATCTAGCTGAAAGCAGTGACAATAATCTTACCATGCGGGCGCTTAGAGATTACTTTCAAGTAGCTAATCGCTATACTGTGACTGAAAAGTTAGCTTTCTCTTCTGACCGTAAATGGGGAGCAATGGAGTTTCCTGAATTAGGTGTGATCTATGTAGGAGCTCCTGAACGTTTGGTTGAAAAATCACAACTGCCAGAAAGTTTGGTGGATGCTCAAGCAAATGGCTACCGTGTATTGATGCTGGGTGTCGCTCCTGAACAACATTTGACTGAAGGAGAGCCAAAAGGCGTTGAACCAATCGCGCTGTTTGAAATTGACGACCCAATACGTAAAAATGCAGAAGAAACATTAGCTTATTTACATGCTGAAGGTGTGAATCTAAAGGTTATTTCAGGTGATAATCCGTTCACAGTTTCAAATATTGCCCGCCGTGCAGGCTTACCAAATTATGATTCGTATGTTGATCTTTCTACGATGACAGAAGAAAAAGCTGTCCGGGAAGCCGCTCATGAGTACACGGTCTTTGGTCGTGTGAGTCCACAACAAAAGAAAACATTAGTGAATGAATTAAAACAAAGTGGTGGAACTGTGGCTATGACTGGGGATGGAGTCAATGACGTATTGGCACTGCGTGAAGCAGACTGCAGTATCGCCATGGCTGAAGGAGACGGTGCAACAAGACAAATTGCTAATCTCGTTTTACTTGATTCTGATTTTACGACTTTACCAGAAGTCTTATTCGAAGGGCGTCGTGTCGTAAACAATGTGACCAAAGTTTCAGGTATTTTCTTTATCAAGACGATCTATTCGTTTATTCTTTCTATCTTATGCGCAATTACTGCAATCGGGTTTCCATTCATCCCAATCCAGATCACATTGATTGACTTAGCTATTGAAGGTTACCCTTCTTTCTTCTTATCGTTTGAACAAGATAAACGAAAGATTACCTATCGTTATTTACCAACAGCATTGATCAATGCGTTACCAAATGCATTACTAGTCGTATTGAATATTATTGTGGTTTATATTTTAGGAAAAGTTTTGCCATTTACCCCGTTGCAAACGACCACTTTAATGTATTATCTATTGATCGGAATCAGCTGTATGGCAGTAGTCAAAGCGTGTTATCCATTTAATCCGTTGCGAATTTTCTTAGCGGTAACAACTGTTGTAGGGATTTATGTAGCAGCGATGCTTTTCCATCATCTGTTAGAAGTTGATCTTGGGTTAGGAACGGCTTGGCCATATTTCATTGGTTTTATGATCGTTAATATCATTTTGAGACTGATTTATGGAAAGACCAATATCCGTGACTACTTATTGAATAAATTAGCAACAACGAAATAAACCGTTGCTTGTTCTTAGAATGACAAGTATTATACTTGAAAAAGTTTAGAATTGTGATAGAATGAAACATGTATAATTGTGTCCTTTAAAATCGCACTGATTTTCGTTAGTGCGATTTTTTACCGGTTATTCTCCTGAGGTATCTCTTTGACAGATGCCAATTAGCTATTTACAGGGGGTGAAAGCATGGCTCAACGGATTCCTCAAGAAGTCATTGAAACGATTCGTGGACAAACGAATATTGTTGAGGTGATTGGTCAATACGTCCAATTAAAAAAATCTGGAAAGAATTATTTAGGTTTGTGTCCTTTTCATGAAGAACGAACACCATCTTTCTCGGTGGCTGAAGATAAACAGATTTTTCATTGCTTTGGTTGCGGAAAAGGAGGAAACGTCTTTACTTTTCTTCAAGAACTAGAAGGACTTAGTTTCCCAGAAGCAGTCGTCAAAGTTGCTGATTTTGAACAAATTCAGTTAGAAGATCAATGGCGCAAACAAACACTTCCCTTCGAAAATAGCGATTCAATTACAGGAAAATTGATTTTAGCGCATGAAAAAGCCGCAGAAGTATATCATCATATGTTGCTACACACGAAAGTAGGCGAGCAAGCTTTAGATTACTTACTACAACGTGGTTTGACACTAGAATTGATTGAAGAATTTGCGATCGGATTTGCACCGAATGAACGTTCATTTTTGAAACAAGTATTTAAAACTGAAGCATACGATCAAGAAGTGTTGGAACGTTCTGGTTTGTTTATCTCTCATGAGGATGGAGGAATATCTGATCGGTTTTACCAACGTATCATGTTTCCTATCAGAAACCCTCAAGGGCGCACGATTGGTTTTTCTGGACGCTGGCTTGCACCAGAAAAAGGACAAGAAAAAGATCAACCCAAATATTTGAATAGTCCAGAAACAGAATTATTCAATAAAAGACAAGTGTTGTTCAACTTGGATAAAGCACGTAGTGATATCCGAAAAAGCGGTGAAGTTCTTTTATTTGAAGGTTTCATGGATGTCATTGCTTCTTGGCAAGCAGGTGTAAAAAATGGGATAGCTTCCATGGGAACGAGTTTAACGAATCAACAGATCCAGCAGATTGAACGAGTAACCAAAGAACTAGTTTTTTGTTACGATGGAGATAAGGCAGGATTCGAGGCAACGAATCGAGGGATCGAATTGTTACGACAAAATAGTCGATTGCAATTATCAATCGTTGTGATTCCGGAAAAACTTGATCCCGATGAATATTTACGTAAATATGGAAATGACTCCTTTAATGAACTGATCTTTCATGGTCGTGAAACGGTCTTTACTTTCAAGTCACGTTATTTGAAGCAAGACAAGAACCTGGAGAATGAAAAAGATAAAATCCAGTACTTAGAAGAGGTATCGAGAGAACTTAGTCAAGTTGTCTCGCCAATCGAACAAGATATGTATTTGTCGCAACTAGCGACCGAATTTCAACTTAGTCGTGAAACCCTGCAAAAGCAAATACGGGATTTTCGCAGGGAAAATCAAACGAATCGAACCAACCAACCAACGACATTGCCAGAACCAGCTATTTCACGGACGGCAATAACGAAAAAGAGACCGCTGACTCAAGTAGAAAAAGCGGAACAAATGCTCTTGTACAGAGTGTTCAAAGAGATATCTGTCCGTAATCTTTTGAAAGAACAGCAATTTCAGTTTATTCATGACATTTATGCAGAAGTATATTTTTTATTCGATGCATTTGTGTCACAACATGATGAATTCAACCTTGCGGAGTTTTTGGACTTTTTGCAAGATGAAAATTTAAGGCGTTTAGTGGTGGAAATCGAGTATTTGCGTGTAGCCGAAGAAAGCACACCAAGAGAAATCCAAGACTTATTGCGTGTAATCAGAAAGTCTAGTTTAGCTGATGAAATAACTTTAAAAAAACAAATGCAGCAAGAGGCTAGAAGAACTGGAAACAAGCAATTAGAATTGGAATTAACGATTGAGATCATTAATTTAACAAAACAGTTAAAACAAGCCGAATAGCTACTCAAGGGGGGCCTTCTTTTATGGCAAATGTAACAGAGAATAAAAAGTATGAAGCAGCAGTAGCAGCTTTTATCAAAGAAAACAAACCAAAAAGACAAGTCGTGTATGATGATCTTTCAAATAAACTTGCAACGCCATTCACATTGAATGCGGATGAGATGGATAAATTGATCCAAAAAGTCGAGGATGCTGGAATCAGCGTTGTTGATGAAAATGGAGATCCATCGATCCATAGCTTGAAGAGTGCAGAGAAAAAAGCGGAACAAGCAAAAACAGAAGATCTGTCAGCACCTACTGGTGTAAAAATCAACGATCCAGTTCGTATGTATTTAAAAGAGATTGGTCGTGTTTCCCTATTAACTGCGGAAGAAGAAGTAGCTCTTGCTTTAAAAATCGAAGAAGGTGATCAAGAAGCAAAACAGCGTTTAGCTGAAGCAAACCTTCGTTTGGTCGTAAGTATTGCTAAGAGATATGTTGGACGTGGCATGCAATTTCTTGATTTGATCCAAGAAGGAAATATGGGCTTGATGAAAGCTGTTGAAAAATTTGACTATCGTAAAGGATTCAAATTTTCAACTTATGCTACATGGTGGATCAGACAAGCAATCACTCGTGCCATCGCTGACCAAGCACGTACGATCCGTATCCCAGTGCATATGGTAGAAACCATCAATAAATTGATCCGTATCCAACGTCAATTACTTCAAGATTTAGGAAGAGAACCGACGCCAGAAGAAATTGGTGCAGAAATGGACCTTCCTACAGAAAAAGTACGTGAAATATTGAAAATTGCGCAGGAGCCAGTTTCTTTAGAAACACCAATTGGTGAAGAAGATGATTCTCATTTAGGAGACTTCATTGAAGACCAAGAAGCTACTAGTCCTGCAGAACATGCGGCTTATGAATTGCTAAAAGAACAATTAGAAGATGTTTTAGATACATTGACTGACCGTGAAGAGAATGTTCTCCGCTTACGTTTTGGTTTAGACGATGGCCGTACCAGAACACTCGAAGAAGTTGGGAAAGTATTCGGAGTAACACGTGAACGTATTCGACAAATCGAAGCGAAAGCGTTACGTAAATTACGCCATCCATCACGTTCAAAACAATTGAAAGATTTCTTAGAGTAAAAATAGGATTCAAATTTTGAATCTTATAGACAATGACTGTCTTTTAAAATTGCGAGTAGCCTTTAGTGAAAACAAAGTAGCACGGGATCAGAATAGATGATCCCGTGCTACTTTTTTAGTCAATAGCTGAGTCAAAAGCTTGAATCTGATCATAATAAACAAATAATTGATGCGCTATTAACATTATGATGATGAAAACATAAATAATTGCGTAACTATGCGTAATTATAAGAAACTTTTTATAAATTATTTGTTTTATTTTTACGAGTTATACTATTTGACATCTGTTTGATCAAAATAGGCTCTTGGCGAAACTTTCAGAATATGGTAGATTAAATGGTAGCGTAAACCTAACAAAAGGAGCCGATCGCTCAGTGATAAAAAAATGCCCAACGTGTGGATCAAAGAAAATCAAAGGAAAGTTGATTTGTCCTGATTGTGGTTACCAAATAAAAGAGCAAGACCAACACACGAATGAAGAAAAGAACAACAGTCAATTACCAATAGATTCTTCAGAAGAACATTTTCCTGACACGGAATTAAATGATCCAATCGAATGGTCAGAATTAACAGAGTTACCATTAGAATCGGTCATGGCCTTGTTTAAAGAAGAATCATCTGGAGAAACGAATCTAGCAGAAACTAATGATGCTGAAGAAGAAGTCACTAAAAAGCTAAATACAAAGCCGTCAACAAGTGAAGAAGGAACTAATTCGAAAAAACAAGCTAACGGCGATGAAATGACGGATGAACTCGAAGCAGAGCAACAAAAAAGAGTAGCTGAATTAAAAGAATTTGTTGATCATGAAAAAGAAAATTCGATTTTATCTGCTTATATCAAAGCTCATAGAGAAGATACAACAGAAGAACATGCAGAAGAATTGATGCGAATGATCCAAGAGGAACTCGCAGCTAAAAATGCCAAAGAGACTGATTCAAAACAAAAAAGTACAGTGCCAGGAACTAACGAACGTGAAACGAAAGAAAAGGAAACAGTTGATACGAAGGATAGCGTTGTTCAGCCAACTGACCATCAAGCGATTGATCAAGAAGAAACGTTCGAAACGGAAACAGAAAAAAATCATGAACGCTTAACGGCACCCCAAACTTCAGAAGAAAATCAACTGCTTTCTTCTAAGGAACAAACTGAAGAACCAGTGCCCGCTTCAAAAACGACTCACGTCCAATCATCGTCAGAAAAACTTTTGATAGGAAAAAAAGAAGTCGAGGAAAAAACGAGTGCGGAAGATGTCGATAAAAACTCAACCCATGAGGACGAAGCGTTAAACGAAAATTTGAAACCTGAAGTTTCAGAAAAAGATATTCCGAAAGCAGCTCCATCACAAGAGAATCAATCAAACGGAGAAGTTCTAAAAGAAGAAATATCGAAAAAAGAAACAGCAAAAGAAGAAGTACCGAAAGAAGAAGAACCAAAAAAAGAAATTCGTAAGAAAGATTCTTCAAAACCAGAAGCTATAGAAAAAACAGAATTATCAAATGAAATCGATCAAAGGACAGAAACGGAACAAAAAGAACCAGTTACATCAGCTAAGACTGATGAGGGGAAACGAAAAAGATCGAAAAAAGGACCGTATCTGGCTTTAGCAGCAATCGTCTTGCTCGGAGTCGGTGGTTGGGCTTATTATGACCATCAGCAAGATGTTCAGGCACAAATCGCTGCACAAGAAGAAAGACAAAAACAAAAGGTGGCAGAGCTACAGACAGCCTTGAATGCTTTTTATACAGATTCGTCTCACCAGTTTATCCGTACTTCAATGATCAATCAAGACTTAGCTAAACTAAAGACTGATCTGAATGACGTAAAAAAAGAGAAAGAATACCCTGAATTAGAAAAAACATTCCAGGATATCCAAACCAAAATCAAAGATATTCAGCGTGTCAACCAGTTATTTACTTCGGTAGTGATTGACGATGATCATTTAGCAGCTGATCCCAAACTAAAAGAGGATCAAGCCATTCAACCAATGACTACAAATGAAACTGCTTTTGGACGTCTGATCAAGCAAGCGCAAACCGAAGCAGAGGACCAATACAAACAATTGCAGACGGCTAAAGATAAAGTGAACGTTGTCTATCATGATAATCAAGTCGTAGACAGTGCGAACAGAGAGCAGTATGACGAAGCAAAAAATGCTGTAGAGCAAATCAAAAATGAAGAGCTAGCTGTCGCGTTAAAAGATCAACTAAAAAAAGTAGATGAAACCTTGACTGCGAAAGAGCAGAAAGAAGCACAAGCAAAAGAAGAAGCAAAAAAAGCTGAAGAAGCAAAAAAAGCAGCTGAAGCAGCCAAACAAGCTGCAGCTCTGGCTGCACAACAAGCAAAATCTAGTTCAACTACCAATAAGACTAATTCAGCCAATCAACCCATCATGTCAACTCGACAAAGTGATGTGGCTGATGCATCTAATCCAGCATGGAATTGGGCACCAGGAGTCCAACAAAGTGTTATTGCTACTTGTATTCAACGAGGCTACATTGTGGCAGGTGGATATAAACTAGAAAAAGCGAGAATCGAAAATGGTGAAGGTTACTATAATCTTTATGCTACTTCAACCCAATCTAATTTGATGCGTGGAATCGGTGAAAGTGCATTGCCATTTTATATTGTGACGATCAATTGTAAAACAGGCTGGTTTGGCGGAAATGGCAGCCATTAATCTGCTAGATAGACAATGACCAAATACTACTCAGATATCGTAGATCGTATGGAACTAAGTGGATGACCATATAGGATCAGATACACGATGTCTGAGTTTTTTTGCGACGACTAAGACCAAACCAACTACTAATCATGGGAACATTATGTTATGATAACTAAGAAAAGATGGCTGAATCTTTTATAAATAAGGAGAAATAAGATGAATGAATTATTGGCAACAATATTTACCGGAATGGTAATTGATGAAAATGAAAAAAATTACTTTGTCCAGAAAAATGGACAAACTTTTGGATTAAGTAAAACCGAAGGGACCTATCGTATCGGTGAAGCAGTCGAAGGGTTTGGTTATCAAAATCAAAAACATGAAAATCGTTTTACTACGTTGATTCCTAAAAGTCGAATTGGTCATTATGCTTTTGGTACAGTGACTGCTTCACGAAAAGATCTAGGAGTATTCGTCGATATTGGATTACCCGACAAAGATTTTGTAGTCTCATTAGATGAACTACCAACGATGACAGAACTTTGGCCTAAAAAAGGCGATCGTTTAATGGTTGCTTTAAGAGTCGATAGCAAAGACCGAATTTGGGGTAGTTTAGCCGATGAAAAGATTTTTAAATCATTGAGTAAACGTGGAACAGAAGAAATCAAAAATAAAGACATTACAGGTGTTGCTTACCGCTTGAAAATTACCGGAACGTACGTCTTAACAGATGATTATTATATCGGATTTATCCACCCATCAGAACGCTATAATGAGCCGCGCTTAGGTGAACAAGTCAAAGGACGAGTAATTGGTGTGAGACCTGATGGAGTATTGAATCTTTCATTAAAACCAAGAGCATATGAAGCAATCTCTGATGATGCACAAATGATTTTAACGATCATTGAACGATCAGCAGATGAGCAAATCCATTTTACTGACAAATCTGATCCGGAAGATATCATGAAAACTTTTGGTATAAGCAAGGGAGCTTTTAAACGAGCAATCGGCAATCTATTAAAACAAGGACTAGTCAAACAAGAAGCAGGGGTAACGAAACGAATTAGAAAATCTAATTGAGAATACCTTGCATGTTTTTCTTAACTAGCTTATAATTATTTTAATTTAGAAAGAGATTCCTTTTGTTTGATTATAATTATTATAAATTGTCGGGGTTGAATACATGGTTATGAATGCGATGTCAGTAATGAAAAAAACGAAACAACAATTGCACGAGTCGGGGTTCAAATTAACCCCACAAAGAGAAGCAACTTTACAAGTACTTTTAGAAAATGAGAAAGAACATTTATCGGCAGAAGAAGTCTTTTTTCTAGTGAAAAAAAAGAGTCCAGAAATTGGGTTAGCTACTGTCTATCGGACGTTAGAGATTTTGACCGATTTGAAAGTCATTGATAAAGTCAGCTTCAATGATGGTGTTGCTCGCTATGACTTGAGAAAAGAAGGAGCAAAACATTTCCATCATCATTTATTGTGTTTACGATGTGGCACGATTGAAGAGGTCGAAGAAGATTTATTGTGTGAAGTGGAAGAAATTGTGGAGCAACGGTATAACTTTTTGGTAAAAGATCATCGCTTAACATTTCATGGTATTTGTCAAAAATGTTACACTAAAGAAAAAGAAAGCAAAACCGTCTGATTGCTAGACGGCTTTTTCTTTGCCTAGCTGTAAAATAGACTATCGAAAATGAAGGGTATCTGATATGATAGAAGAGCACGAGGTGGATTATTATGAATGAAGAAATTAATGATTATCTCCACTATTTGACGATTGAACGTGGCTTGTCATTAAATACGAGAAAAAGTTATGAACGAGATTTGTTACAGTATCTTCACTATTTAGAAGATGAGCAAATCACTTCCTGGCAAGATGTCGATCGCTACGTCGTGATCAATTATCTGGAAAAGATGCATGATGAAAAGAAAGCTCCGGCAACCGTGACCAGAATGATTACTAGCTTGAGAAGATTTCATCAATTCTTACGTCAAGAACGATTGACTGATCATGACCCGATGCAACACATTGATACGCCTAAAAAGGTTCAAAAGTTACCTAGTACCTTATCCTTGACTGAGGTTGAACGATTGATCGAAACACCTGATACAACCAAAAATCTAGGGATCAGAGATCGAGCAATTCTAGAAGTCATGTATGCAACAGGTATGCGTGTTAGTGAACTCGTTGGTTTAAAGCTAAGTGATCTTCACTTGTCGCTCGGCTTGGTCCAAACACTTGGTAAAGGGGACAAAGAACGGATCATACCTCTAGGTGATTATGCGATCCAATGGTTGGAGCGGTATCTAGACGAAGCACGCCCCCTCCTTGTAGCGAATCCTTCTGAAACGCATGTATTTGTCAATCATCATGGTACAGGGTTATCACGGCAAGGTATCTGGAAAAACCTTAAACAATTAGTGCGTGAAGCAGGAATCAATAAAGAGGTGACCCCTCATACTTTAAGGCATAGTTTTGCGACACATTTGCTGGAAAATGGTGCAGATCTTCGAACGGTACAGGAATTATTAGGACATGCTGATATCTCAACAACACAAATTTATACACATATCACAAAGAAAAGAATGACGGATGTTTATAAGCAGCATTTTCCAAGGGCTTAGTCATAGGAAGGTGAAAAAATGTTAACACATTACCGAAAAGAAAATCGTAAAATTGCTATGGGACTGTTAAGTTTTCATAAGAAACTAACGGATAAATCGAATTTACTCAAAGAAATCAATACCTATGAAACAGAAGAAGGATATGAACTTTTTTTCTTCACACCAGAAGGTTCAACGAATATTCAAGGGATCATTGGTGTTTATTGGGGTGAAAATCAGGAATTGATTATTCACGATGTTTCATTGAATCCATCTTATCGGGGAGATCAGATGGGCTTTCAAATGCTTGATGAACTTCAAGAAAAATACCCAGACTTTTCCATACGACCAACAGAGATTACCCGTCCATATCTCGCAAAATGGGTCGATCGAAACAAGAAGAAAGAGTGAATATGGTGACAGAAATCAATATCAAATTAGATATATTTGAAGGACCCTTAGATTTACTCCTTCATTTGATCCAGCAAATGGAGATCGATATTTATGATATCCCGATTGCAACGATCACTGAGCAATACATGAGTTATATCCATACGATGAAAACTCTTGAACTTGCTGTTGCTGGAGAATATCTAGTGATGGCTGCCACGTTGATGGCGATCAAAAGCAAAACTTTGTTACCTGTTCAAGAAGCAATCATTGAAGATGAGTATTGGGAAGAGGACCCGCGTGACGAATTAGTCAATCAATTATTGGAATATCGAAAGTATAAGTATGCTGCAGAGCAGTTAACCGAAAAAGCCCAAGAGAGAAGCTTATATTATACGAAAGAACCAGTTGCAGTAGACGATCTCATTGGACAAGAGAAACCATTGAAACGTGGACAAGTCAAAAAGATTGATTTGTTTCATGCGATGGAAAAAATCTTAGAGCGAAAGAAATTCTCAGAGAAAGTTGAAAAAACGATTACTCCTGATGATACAACAATTGAAGAACGTATCATCTTTATTGAAGAGCGTCTTAAGCAACATCATAAGGGATGCTCTTTTGAGTCTTTTTTTGAAACGCCTTCGAAAACAGAAGTAGTCACTACATTTATGGCTTTATTAGAAATGATGAAAAATGGTCAGATCGTTGCGCAACAAGAAGGAAATTATGAAACAATTATGCTTTATCTAGCAGTAGGAGATACCAAAGATGACAAAATTAAGTGAACTTGAAGCCATTTTATTTATTGTTGGCGAGGAAGGAATCGGGTTAGAAGAAATCAGCTATCTGTTAACTATTACGAAAGAAGAGACAGTGGCTTTATTAACGGAATTAAAAACAAGATATGAAAATGATCCAGCTAGTGCTTTGCATATTTTGGAAACAGAGGCACATGTCGTTTTAACAACCAAAAAAGAGTTAGCGCCATTGTTGAAACGCTATGCCCAAGGGACGTCTAATACTCTCTCACAAGCAGCTGTCGAAACGTTGGCGATCATTGCATATAAACAACCGATTACCAGAGTAGAAATCGAACAAATTCGTGGGGTCCAAGTCTCAGGTGCCATTCAACGGCTAGCTGCTCATCAGTTGATTGAAGAAAAAGGACGCGTGGAAGGACCTGGACGACCTATTTTGTATGGGACGACTCCTTATTTTTTAGATTATTTTGGTCTCAACTCATTAAAAGACTTACCAGATATACAAGCAATGGAGCATTCATTAAACGAAGAGTCTTCACTCGACTTATTCTTTGATGAAATGGATGAAGGAGAACAGATATAATGGAAAGACTACAAAAAGTAATTGCGCATGCAGGGATCACTTCCAGACGTAAAGCGGAAGAATATATTTTGGCTGGACGAGTAAAAGTCAACGGCAAAGTAGTAAAAGAACTCGGAGTAAAAGTTAGCAAACGTGATTTGATCGAAGTAGATGAAGTGCCGATTTATCAAGAAGAATACGGGTACTATTTACTATATAAACCAAAAGGCGTGATTTCCGCTGTTGCTGATGACAAGGGGCGAAAAGTCGTAACTGATTTGCTGCCAATGGTAAAAGAACGAATTTATCCAGTAGGACGATTAGATTATGATACTTCGGGTATACTGCTCTTGACTAATGATGGTGATTTTGCGCAACGTTTGACCCACCCAAAACATGAAGTAGACAAAGTATATGTGGCGAAAGTCAAAGGGATTGCTACTAAAACAATGTTATCTCCCTTGACGAAAGGGATAAAAATCGAAGGGAAACGAACTTCACCAGCACGTTACCAAATATTATCTGTGGATCCTAAGACAAATCATAGTATCGTTGAATTGACTATCCATGAAGGTAGAAATCATCAGGTAAAAAATATGCTTCAAGCAGTTGGCTTACCTGTTCAAAAATTAAAACGAGAAAAATACGGCGATTTGACGCTTCAAGGCTTACGCCCTGGCGACTATCGTGAGTTGAACAAAAAAGAAGTCAGCAGTTTATTAAATCAATCAAAGTGATTACTTACTTATTATAAGGATAAATGATTGCATTTTTTCTCAAGCGATGTATAATGTAAAGGTAAACAAAATTATAAATGGTTCGTCTTCAGGGGCAGGGTGAAATTCCCGACCGGTGGTTATAGTCCACGACCTACTTTACCTAAGTAGCTGAATCGGTGAAATTCCGATACCGACAGTATAGTCTGGATAAAGAAGATAGAGCTTATTTGACGTAGTTTTTTGCCAAATAACTCTAACTCTCCCTGTTATTGGAGAGTTTTTTTATTTGCAAAAAGTTCGTCGAAAAGTTCGCTGAAGAGGAGTCCTAACAGGAGGATTTCAAATGAAGAACACCCGTGTACAAAAAATGGTCGCTGTGGCATTATTTGCTGCGATCGGATTGGTTTTGCAATATATCGCATTTCCGATCATGCCAGCCTTTAGTTTTTTAAAGATCGATTTTAGTGATATCCCAGTACTGATCAGTATGTTTTTATTTGGTCCAGTTGCTGGATTGGTTACAGCTTTCTTACGATCGATCTTACACTTGATCACTACTGGCTTTTCACCAGATAATTTGGTAGGAGATACAGCCAGCTTTTTAGCAACAGCTATCTTTACCTTACCTATTTTCTACTTCTTCCGTAAGAAGACTCAAGTAGGGAAAAATAAGTTTTTAGGTGTGATTTCTGGTACGATCGCAATGACGATCTTCATGAGTGTCGCAAACTATTTTGTGATTACCCCATTATACCTTATGTTTTTAGGTTTAAATGCTAATCAAATGTTAGGGATGCCGTTAGCTAATTATGTCCTGATCGGAATCGTCCCATTTAATATCATTAAAGGATTTATCGTCAGTGCTGCCTTTTTGGTTTTACACGCAAAATTATTGCCATGGTTAAGTCGGAAACAACACCAGTTGGCACAAAGACATACAGTGACGAACAACAAATAAATAGTACAGCAGCTCATGCTCGTTTATCCATTTTCAGAGGGAAGCATGAATTGATGCCACTTTCTTAATTATTTTATCATTAAAAAAATCAGTCGAGGCTCCTTAACTTTTACAATATAAAAAGTTAAGGAGCCGTTTTTGTCAGTACTAGTATTTCTGAAAAAGTAGTCCAACTATTAGAAAAAAGGGGATGAGAAAATAAACATTGTTTTTTCTAAAAAGAATTCAAGGAAATAAAAAAATATCGGAAATTTTAATGAAAAAAAATTCATTAACCCACGTTGTGTAAGCGTTTTATAAACGGTGTTTGAGTATTTCTTTTGTTTATGCATAAAAATGTATTTTATGATTCAAAATGTGAAATTAATCACTTTTTGAATGATAAATAGTTTTGTTATAATGGAAGAGGAAAACGCTACAATTGTATTGAAAAAGCTTTACCTTAAATTTTATAGAGAAAGGAGTGAAAGCAGGATTTTTGAATAAAATTTGCCAAATCAATAGGTTATTGTTTTGGTTATCGTATTCTTTTTGATAAAATAACTGATGGAATCACTCTTATAAGATTCTAATGTTACAAGAAAGGGAGAAGAACATGGAACAAACAAAGAAGAAACAATTTCAAATGCCTTCAGCGTATACGGTCTTATTTATTATTATTGCGATTATCGCTGTACTAACTTGGTTCATACCAGCTGGACATTATAGTGTCAATGATGCAGGCAACATCATTGCTGGATCATATGAACGAGTAGAGCAAAATCCTCAGGGGCTATGGGATATCTTTATGGCACCGATTAATGGGATGCTAGGTGTACCTGCTGGGGAATTAACGAAAGAAACACCGGCTGCTATTCCAATTTCATTCTTTATTTTAGTTGTGGGTGGTTTCTTAGGTATTATCAATAAAACTGGTGCTTTGGATGCAGGGATTGCTTCCGTTGTAAAACGCTTTAAAGGGAAAGAAAAAATGTTGATCCCTGTGTTGATGATCTTATTTGCATTAGGTGGTTCAACTTATGGTATGGCGGAAGAAACTATTCCGTTCTATGCTTTATTGATTCCTGTTATGATGGCTGTTGGGTTTGATACAGTTGTTGCAGTAGCTATCGTTTTAGTAGGGTCACAAGTTGGTTGTTTAGCTTCAACCGTTAATCCATTTGCTACTGGGGTCGCTTCTCAAGCAGTGGGTATCTCAATGGGTGAAGGAATCGGGTTACGTTTCTTGATGTTCGTGGTACTATTGGCTATCTCAATTGCTTATGTCTACCGTTACGCATCTAAAGTGGAAAAAGACCCAACGAAATCACTTGTATATAAACAACGTGAAGAAGACATCAAACATTTTGATATCGATTCAATTGGTCGTCAAGAATCAATTACTAAAAGACAAAAACATGTAAATATCCTATTTTTCATTACCTTTGGTATTATGATCATTAGTTTGATTCCTTGGACAACATTGAATAAAAACTTTACGATTTTTGAATCATTAACTAACTGGTTAACAGGGTTACCTGTAGTCGGAACTGTTTTAGGTAAAAACATGCTTCCTTTAGGAGAATGGTATTTCCCAGAAATTACCATGTTGTTCTTAGTGATGGCTATTGTAGTGGCAATCACTTACGGAATGAAAGAATCAGTCTTTATTTCTGAATTCTTAGCAGGAGCTTCAGATTTGATCGGTGTTGCGATCGTGGTAGCTGTTGCACGTGGTATCCAAGTTGTGATGAATAATGGTTTAATCACTGATACGATCTTACATTGGGGTGAACAAGGATTAAGTTCATTGTCATCTAGTGTCTTCTTGATCTTAACGTTTATCTTCTATATCCCTATGTCATTCTTGATCCCATCAACTTCTGGACTAGCAGCAGCTACTATGGGAATCATGGGACCAATGGGTGAATTTGCAGGCGTTGGTAAAGATTTAGTTATCACTGCTTATCAATCAGCATCTGGTTTGGTCAACTTGATCACACCAACATCAGCAATCGTTATGGGGGCTGTTGCGATCGCTCGTTTTGATATTTCCGTTTGGTGGAAATTCACAGGAAAATTGATTGCTATCCTATTTGTAGCCATTTGTGTTATCTTAGGTGTAGCGGCAATGTTATAACAAAGTAGACAAAACCGTGACTTAGAGTGTACATGGTTTTCTACTTGATGTGAATGGACAAGATCCAAGCTCAACTATTTATTGTTTGAAAAAAGAGGTTGTGTCTGTTGTTTTGACATAACCTTTTTATTATATTAGGAGGCTAGTAACATGAAACAATTTGTAACAAAACAACATCATGAACAAGCATTGGAATCTTTAAATGAATTGATTCGAATCCCTTCAGTTCTGGACGAATCAGATACTGGTGAAGGGCATCCTTTTGGGACAAAAGTGATCGAAGCATTGGATAAAGTGTTAGAAATCAGTGAAAATCTAGGATTCAAGACATTTAAAGATCCAGAAGGATATTATGGTTATGCGGAAGTCGGATCTGGCGATGAGCTATTTGGTATCTTGTGTCATATGGATGTCGTTCCAGCTGGCGATGAAAACAATTGGGATTCTAAACCATTTGAACCAACTGTCAAAGATGGTTGGTTGATTGGACGAGGATCACAAGACGACAAGGGACCTTCCATCGCTGCAATGTATGCTGTCAAATCTTTGATGGATGCAGGCGTTGAATTTAATACACGTATCCGATTTATTTTTGGAACCGATGAAGAAAACTTGTGGCGTTGTTTAGATAAATACAACGAAAAAGAAGAAGGTATTACGCAAGGATTCGCACCAGATGCAGAGTTTCCATTGATTTATGCTGAAAAAGGATTACTACAAGCTTACCTAACTGGACCGGGAACATCTGAATTTTCAGTTAAAGCTGGTGGCGCACTGAA
This sequence comes from Enterococcus sp. DIV0703, assembly GCF_051711065.1. Classification (NCBI taxonomy): domain Bacteria; kingdom Bacillati; phylum Bacillota; class Bacilli; order Lactobacillales; family Enterococcaceae; genus Enterococcus; species Enterococcus sp. DIV0703. The sequence goes on from NZ_JBIOLX010000001.1 coordinate 1,037,155, forward strand.
TGTCGTTCCAGATGCAGCTCCTTATGCTGGTGAAAAATTAGCTGAAGTCAAAGAAGCATTGAAAAAACATGGATTTGACTTTGAAGATCAAGGAGAATCAATTGTCGTTCTTGGAAAAAGTATCCATGCCAAAGATGCAGCAGAAGGTGTCAATGCAATCTCTCGTTTAGCGATTGCTCTTTCTGAAGTATTTGATTTTGCTCCAATCAACTTCTTAGGTCAATTAGTTCAAGAAAATGCTACTGGTGAAAACGTGGTAGGAAAAACGGTGGATGAACAATCTGGCGAATTGACAATGAACTTTGCTAGTCTGGAAATCACTCCTGAACAAACTAAAATCGGGGTCGACATGCGTATCCCAGTAACTTTCAAAAAAGATGAACTCGTAGAAAAACTAACAGAAACTGCTAAAAAGTATGAGTTGACTTATGAAGAATTTGACTTCTTAGATTCCCTTTATGTTCCATTAGACAGTGAATTGATCAAAAATCTTTTAGGAACTTACCGTGATATTACTGGTGATATGACTGAACCATTTGTATCTGGCGGTGCAACTTTTGCACGGACGATGAACCAATGTGTAGCATTTGGTGCAATGTTCCCAGATACCCCTGATTTTATGCATCAGGCAAATGAACGTTGGGAACTAAGCAGCATGTACAAAGCAATGGAAATCTATGCAGAAGCTGTTTACCGTTTGTGTGGAAAATAATCATTTGAAATGCTCAACTAAATACACTTTAGTCCAATAGAGAACGAAACTGCTCTCTTACTGTTAAAGGCTGATGAAGGTCAATGTACATTCATCAGCCTTTTTTTTGTTATAGTGGGTCTTGTTGAGGGGAAGAGTCAGGTCTAAGAAAGATCGCATTTAGTGCCACTGGCTAAACAAATTTATTCTTTTTCAAGAAAAAAGAGTTGCAATTTATTCGTATTTTATTTAGTGTGAATTTATAATCGATTAATAGGTACGATAAAAGGAGAATAGGTGAGAGATGTGAAGATATTTAAGCGAGTATTAATTGGTATAATTATTTTTTTGGGGCTAGCAGGAGGCGCTGGTTACTACTATTTACAACAAAATACCTATGAACCATCTAGTCAAGCAAGTCAAATAGCCCAAAATGGAAAGGATAAAAAAGATTATTTATTTTTTGAGACGAAAGAAAAAAGTCAAAAACCACTGGTTATTTTTTATCCAGGTGCTTTGGTTGAACCAGCTAGTTATAGTGTCTGGGCTGAACAATTAGCAAAAAGTGGGTACTCCGTAGCAATCGCTAAGATGCCTCTTGACTTAGCCATACTTAGTGGGAATAAGGCAGATAAGATCAAAGAAGACTTTTCAAATCGAAATTATGTGATTGGTGGACACTCATTGGGGGGCGTCATGGCGAGTCGTTATGCTAATCAGCATTCTTCTGACAAACACTTAAAAGGAATCTTTTTCTTAGCAAGCTATCCTGATGAAAAAGGTACATTGGCGAAAACGACATTACCTGTATTAAGCCTGACTGCTTCTAATGATAAAGTCTTGAATAAAAAAGCCTATGAATCAGCTAAAGAATATTTACCTGAGCAAACAGAATATGTTTCGATTAATGGAGGAAATCATGGCGGATTTGGCAGCTATGGGGAACAAAAGGGAGACGGTAAAGCTAAGATTACAAACGAAGACCAACAAACAGCGATTATCAATACGTTAATCAATTGGTTAGGAGAATAGAGTTCCAGACCTAAATCTTACAGCTCACTTTAAAAATGAGTAAAAAGTGTGTATCAGCTCTTTGAAAAAAGCTTGGATTTTTTATAACATGAGAAACTGTTAAAAAAAATTCAAGCTTATTGTTATCGTAGCTTCCCGCTTCTTTCATGACTTTATCTAAGGCAGTTCAGAAGTCCATTTATCAGAAACTTTGCCGAAGATCTACATAAGTCACAATCTTTATATAAATAGACTAGAGATAAATCAACTCAAACTTTCACTTGAACATAGAAAGAAATTTGTTCAAACACCATTTCCAGGTCAACTGCCTACTTTTCAAATCATCATTATTAGAAACACTTACATTGATCTATATTCATTTGGTTAACTAGTTTTCATGATTTCTCTAATAAAATAGCTCTTACTGGACATTTTTGATAAGCTTTTCTGACGGCTTCCTCGTCAGTTTGAGAAACAAATTGCTGATGAGCTTCTGGTTCTTGCGCAAATAAAACGATTCCTTCTTCATCATAATCAAAGATATCTGGGGCTTCGATTTGACAAAGACCACAAGCGATACAGCGCTCAGGTACTAATTTACATAGTAATGACATTTTGACCATCCTATTCTTAAGGGGAGTAATATGACTTCATTTATTTTAGCTTTATTTTCAACAAGAAACAAGTTAAGGATCAGCTCCTTATACCAAGTTATCACAGGAAAACGAACGAGTTCGGTATTGATTTATAGTTTTTTAAACCATTTATTATTTATACATGGTAGTTTTCCTAAAATGAATCAAGAAGAATTTACACGTATCATTGACCAATTAGTTGACCAAAAGTTCCTTATTCAGCTGGAAGATGGCGTGATGATCACTCATTTAGGTGAAAAAACTTTAGCAGAAAAAAAGATTGATCTAGAAGGGCTCCATTATGATCGTTATGGCAGAACCGCTGAGAATTGTTGGCGGTTGATCAAGTTTGCTGTTCAAGTTGTCTCTCATCTGGTAAATAATAAAAAGGAATACTTACCGATTGAAACTAGTCCCTATTATACTATCCAAGTAAAAAAATGGTTAGCTGACACACAACTAGATCGACAAACTTTAGCAAAAAAATTAAGCCAAGAACTGAGTGAAATCTTTTCAACGATGACGACTGAATCGGCTAACTTTCTGGCCAATCAATTTTCAGGTATCCAGTCACCTGGTTTATTAACTTATCAATTAACAGAAATAACCAATGAAGTGCAACGTGAATTGTATGAAGCAAAGCAAGTACACCTGCTGCTAAAAACAATCGAAGAAAAAAAAGATTCGTTGCTTTTTCAATTGGTTTCACCACTACTTATGCAAAACTTCAATCAAAGTATGTTAACGACGAGAAAACTGATTTTATCTGGATGCTCAATTGATGAAGTAATGAAGATACGTCATTTAAAAAGAGGAACAGTAACCGATCATTTGATCGAATGGCAACTTTATTTAACTGATTTTCCTTATCAAAAAATGATCACCAAGCAGACATTTAAGCGACTAAGTCAACTATCGAACATCAAAGAATGGAATTATCGAGAATTAAATGAAGTCGCACCACTAGACTATGGAGAGTTTCGTTTTTATCAAATTGGTGTATTGAAAGGGGAACTGAAGAATGTCGCTGAAGGATGAACTACAAAAACGTTTTGGATTTACTTCGTTTCGTTCAGGACAAGAAGAAATCATCCAGTCTTTATTGAATGACCAAGATGTCCTCGCAGTGTTACCGACAGGAAATGGAAAAAGTCTATGCTACCAACTGACCGGTTATCTGCGTGAAGGAATGGTTATCATTGTTTCACCTTTGCTTTCATTGATGGAGGATCAGGTGATGCAACTACAGAAACAAGGAGAAAAGCGAGTTGTTGCTTTCAATAGTTTACTATCTAGAACGGAACGATATTATGTGTTAAATCATTTGTCCAATTATAAATTTTTATTTTTAAGTCCAGAAATGTTGACGCAAAAAGATGTGATAGAACAATTACAAAAACAAAAAATTGGGTTATATGTGATCGATGAGGCGCATTGCGTTTCTCAGTGGGGGGTAGATTTCCGTCCGGAATACCAACAACTAGGAGAAATTGCTCAGAAATTAGGCTCTCCAGTAACGCTTGCCTTGACAGCAACCGCTACTACAGCCGTGCAACATGATATTGAAACTGTCTTGTTTCAAGAAGTGCCAGTTCGAATTATCCATTCGGTTAATCGACAAAATATTGCTTTATATGTCAAAAAGACTTCCCAAAAAGAAGCTGATCTAGAGGACCTGATGAAACAAGCAAAAGGCTCGATGATTATTTATTGTGCGACAAAGAAAGAGGTAGAGCGTTTGTATCAGCTATTTCGCTCACGTTTTACTATCGGCTATTATCATGGTGGATTAGAGGCATCACAAAGGCGACAGTTGCAACAACAATTTAGTCAAAATAAACTTCAATTTTTGATTGCGACGAATGCTTTTGGTATGGGCATCGATAAGCCAGATATCCGTTATGTTGTCCATTACGATTTACCAGATAGTTTAGAAAATTATGTTCAAGAAATCGGGCGTGCGGGAAGAGATCAACAGGCGAGTGAAGCGATTCTTTTATACAAAGAAAATGACGAACGCATTCATTATTTTTTTAATCAACTTTCTAGAGAACAACGACAAAGTTTTGAAATTTATCTGCAATATCATAGCAATGAACAAGAACAATTCGATGAGATTCAACAAAAATGGTTAGAAATAATTGCACAAACGAGCAATCCGCAAGAGTGGTTAAATCGGCTAAAACGCCAAGAAAAAGAAAAGGAATATCGACTACAACAAATGCTTCATTATGTCAATGCAAAGACTTGTCGAAGAGCGCTGATTCTTGAATACTTTGGGGAGAAACTGATAAAAAAACCAGAAAAATGTTGTGATATTGATGGAGCGGTCCTTACGAGTCAGGAAAATAGAGAAGTCAGCCCATCTGTAGAGCTAAAACAGTGGCAAGATATTTTACTAAATTTATTTTAAAAAAACATTGGATAGAAAATTTATAAGACAATCGCGTTCTGGCTATGGTATAATATTCACGATAGAAATTAGGAGGTTAATAAGGTGAGCAGAAAAGATAGACATCATTCATCAGAAAATAATGAAACACAAGAGCCATGGGAACAACCGATTTATGACACTGAAGACGAAGTTTCTTCAAGAAGTTCTCAACGACAACAAAAGAAAGGCAACACGCTGTTTTTGTCTCTCTTCTTAGTATTATTAGTATTGTGCATTGCAATTCCAGCGGGAGCTTACTTCTGGATTAGAAATGGGTCTTCCAATGCTTCAAGTGCATCATCAACTACAACAACGTCTTCTGTAGTGGAAAGTACGACCTCATCAGAAATATCATCAACAAAAGAATCAAGTACGGAGCCTGAAAGCACTACTCAGACAGAATCAGTAGTAGCAAGTACACCACAAAGTACTACTGTACCAGAGGAAACAACGCCTTCGACAACGTCTACTTACCAACAAGAAACACAACCAACTAGCACGGTAGAAGAAGCGACAACACCATCCTCTTCGGCTGCTGCAGATGGATCAACAGTGACTGTTCAACCAGGTGACGGACCTAAACAAGTAGCTGAACGTGCCGGGATCACTATTGATCAATTATTTGCATTAAATGGTTTAGATCCAAATAATTATATGATTTATCCTGGACAACAATTAAAAGTTAAATAATCTTAGCCGCGATCTGCGGCTTTTTTTTTGAAAAGGGAGTTATAGCATGACACAAATCAGTATTGCAATAGATGGACCTGCTTCGTCAGGTAAAAGTACTGTTGCAAAAATTTTGGCAAAAGAATACAACTATATTTATACCGATACAGGCGCCATGTATCGTGCCATTACGTATCTAGCGATAAAACATCAAGTACCTTTTGGAGATGAAGAGCAACTCGTAAAGCTGATCCAAGCCTATCCAATCTCTTTTATCCAAGAGACAGACGGTCAACACGTTTTGGTGGCAGACCAAGATGTAACTACAGAAATTCGTCAGCCAGATGTGACCAAGGCAGTTTCTGAAGTTTCTGCTCATCAAAAAGTACGTGAAGCACTGGTTTCGATCCAACGTAAAATTGGTGAACATGGTGGGGTTGTAATGGACGGCCGAGATATTGGTACTTCTGTTTTACCTCAGGCAGAAGTGAAAATATTTTTAGTAGCAAGTGTAACAGAACGGGCACAAAGACGCTATAAAGAAAATATTGAAAAAGGGATACCAACAGAGTTGGAAACTCTTACGAAGGAAATCCAAGAGAGAGATCATTATGATTCTACAAGAAAAGTATCCCCTTTAAGACAAGCGGATGATGCTATTCGAATCGACACTACTGGAAAATCGATTACGGAAGTTGTCCAATCCATCAAAAAAGTGGTCACAGAAAAAGGCTATCTTTTGTAAAAAGGGAAAAACTCAGGATTTTTAGGGTAAACCAAACGAAATCGCTTTATTTTTTTTTAATAATCAATTAAACTAAAATTAGTACCGTTGTTACGGCAGAATGTTGGTTAGGAGGACAAATGTTATGACAGAATTTGAACAAAATCAAACAGAAAACAGTCAATCAATGGAAGATGCAATGAATAGCGTCCAAGAAGTAAACGTTGGAGACGTTGTATCCGGCGAAGTTTTAGTAATCGAAGATAAACAAGTTGTGGTAGGAATCGAAGGTGCCGGAGTTGAAGGCGTCGTTCCTGCTAAAGAATTGTCTACTTCACCTGTTGAAGATATCAACGAGGTAGTAAAAGTAGGAGATACTCTAGAACTTGTAGTTATCAGTACTATCGGAAAAGATAAAGAAAACGGTAGCTATTTGCTTTCAAAACGCCGTTTGGATGCCAAAAAAGTTTGGGAAGATATCGAAAAAGATTTCCAAGCAGGTAATATCATCGAAGCACCTGTGACGAATGTCGTAAAAGGCGGCTTAGTCGTTGATGTAGGTGTTCGTGGTTTTGTACCAGCTTCAATGGTGGAAGATCATTTTGTTGCTGATTTTTCAGAATACAAAGGTCAAACATTGGCGTTCAAGATCGTTGAGATCGAACCTTCAGAAAACCGTTTAATTCTTTCACACAAAGCAGTTGTGGAAACGGAAAAAGAAGAAAAGAAAAAAGAAATTCTAGCCAATATTCACGAGGGAGACGTTATCGACGGACGAGTAGCTCGTATAACTGATTTTGGTGCTTTCGTTGATTTAGGTGGAATTGATGGATTGGTCCATGTTTCTGAGATCTCACATAGCCATGTGGCGAAGCCTAGTGATGCTTTAGCAGTTGGGGATGAAGTAAAAGTAAAAGTTCTTTCGATTAATCCTGAACAAGAACGTGTTTCTCTTTCAATTAAAGACACGTTGCCTGGGCCTTGGACTGATATTGAAGAAAAAGCCACTGTTGGTTCAGTTTTAGATGGAAAAGTGAAACGTTTGACAAGCTTTGGTGCATTTGTAGAAGTATTCCCAGGGGTAGAAGGTCTGGTTCATATTTCTCAAATCTCTCACAAGCACATCGCTACACCTCATGAAGTACTTCATGAAGGGGATGAAGTGCAAGTAAAAGTTTTAGAAGTACATCCTGAAGAACATCGTATTGCCCTTAGCATCAAGGCTTTAGAAGAAAAACCAGCATCGGAAGAAGAACCAAAAGATGTTGAAACCTATGAATTACCAGAAGAAAATACTGGTTTCACAATGGGTGATCTTTTAGGTGATGCTTTGAAAGAAGAAGTCGAAGAAACGACTACTGATGATTCAGAAAAATAAAATTTTTGAGTGTTCATTTTAAAAAGACTGAAATGAGACAAAAAGATCAATCAATGTTTACAACATTGACTGATCTTTTTCTGTTATTATCACTAGAACTAGTTAAACTCACAAATCGAGTGAAAGATAAAACCAAGTGCTGTGAGAAGGGCTAAGGAATACCTAATAAAGTACATCGTTTAGACCATACCCAATGGCTGTGCAAATGCCATATTGTATTCACAATTGGAGATATTAGATAGATGATTTGCTTAAACTATTTATCAGAGCTGGAGATTTCTGTCAAACTACTATCAAAACTCTATCATTGTTTAATTAGAAGCTATTTTTTGGGCTAGCCCTAAACAACCGATAATTCCAGCTTGATCTCCTAATTTTGGAAAAACAATATATTCTTCTATTTTCGGATGAGCAACATAATTCTGATTAAGTTTTGAAAATTCACGATGAATTTTCTCTTGTAAGTGGACTTGTTTCATTACACCGCCACCTAGAATGATAATATCCGGTGAAAACATCATTGTAGTATTATGAATGCATTGGGCAATGTAAAAAGCTTCCATGTCCCAAAAAGGATGATCTTCCTTTAAATCTTGACCTTTAATTCCTATTCTCTTTTCGATAGCAGGTCCTGCTGCCATACCTTCTAAACAATTTTGATGATAAGGGCAGTTACCCTTAAAGTGATCGTCAGGGTGATTACGTACAATCATATGCCCCATTTCCGGATGACTGAATCCCTCGATAAATCTTCCATTTTGCAGTGCACCACCACCTATACCTGTGCCAACTGTATAATAAACAACTAATGAATGGCCTTGACCATGTCCAGCTATATATTCTCCATAAGCTGCAGCATTGACATCAGTTGTCCAATAAAAAGGAATTTTCTCAAAATTTCTTTTTAGATAACCAATAAAATCAAAATTTCTCCACGGTATTTTAGGTGTTGAGGTTATATATCCATATGTTTTCGATTCAGGATGGATATCAATAGGCCCGAAAGAACCAACAGCAATGCTGGACAATTCTGTTTCATATTTTTTGAAAAAAGAAACAACTTGTGGCATTGTTTCTCCTGGATTCAAAGTTTCAAAACTCACTCTCTCAATAACCTCTAATTGTGCATTACCAACTGCACAGACAAATTTTGTTCCTCCTGCTTCAATTGCACCGTATAGCATAAAACATTTCTCCTTATAGTTAAAGATGATTTCATGGGCAGTTATGCATTTAACCAATTTATTGTTCAGATTTTTAAAGAATTTAACTCGTTTATTTGTTATTTTCTTTTGAAAAATCGCTATTATTCCAGTTAATACATACATCAGATCGCGCATAGCCCTTTAAATTATCCGTTTATTGATGTTTTGGTTAGAAAGAATAATCAGTACTATTGACTATTCCATTAGTCAACTTCAAGTAAATCAGTAGTAGCGGTAACCGTTCCTTTAATAAGTGGTGTCACTTTTGAATAATCTGCGGTATTTGTCACAATAACCATTGTTGTATCATCAAGTCCTGCTTCTTTAATTAGCGTACGATCAAACGTTCCAAGGATATCTCCTTTTTTTACTTTTTGATTAGCAGTAACTTTTTGTATAAATCCTTTACCGCCCATCGATACGGTGTCAATACCAATATGAATCAGTATTTCAGCGCCATCATTCGATTTAAGACCGTAAGCATGTCCAGTCTCAAATGTAACTTGAATAGTACCATCTACTGGAGAATAAACAGTGTCCCCAGTTGGTTTAATCGCAATACCTTTTCCCATAGTCTCTGAAGAAAATACTGGATCATTTACTGAATCAAGTCCAATCACTTCACCAGCAAGGGGACTAACGATTGTTTCTGAAGAATGATTTGTTTTAGTAGGTTCTCCAGAAGTAACTGTGGATTGTTGGGTGTTTTCTGAATGATTCGTTACTGTTTGATCCGTAAGAGCTTCTGCTGCAAAGATGCCTGAAGCTTTTGTTTTTCCATAAAAGTAAGTAATTGCAAAAGCAATCGCAAAGCTAATTAATTCACATAGTAAATAAAATGGGATAGAGGTTGCATTAATTGAAAGAAATCCAAGAAAACCTGCTGAACCAAGGGATACAGCAACTACTTTCAGTAGACCTGCTACTGCAGCGGCAACTCCCGAACCAATTAAAGCACAGAAAAATGGGAAACGATATTTTAAATTGACACCAAACAGAGCTGGTTCAGTAATTCCAAGAAGAGCTGATACCCCTGCAGAGGAAGCAAGACTTTTTGTTTTAGCATTTTTAGTCAAGAACCAGATAGCAAATGTTGCAGCACCTTGGGCAACGTTCGCCATAGAAGCAACTACAAATATAAAGTCTCCATGTCCAATACCATTAGTCCATGCTGAAAGTAACTGCGTTTCAATTGCAGGAAATGATTGATGAAGACCGGTCATAACGATTAACGAGTAAGTTCCACCAAAAATACCCATTCCAATAAATCCGGTTGCATTATATAGCCAAACGATCGCATCTGTAATCCCGTTAGAAAGCAATAACATGACAGGGCCGATGACTGTGAAGGTTAGAAAGCCGGTAATGATTACAGATAATAAGGGGGTAAATGTAAAGTCAACGGATGATGGAAGTTTTTTGTGAAAAAACTTTTCCAGTATTGATAATAGCCAAACAGCTGCTAACACAGGAATGACTTGATAAGCATAGTTAGTTTGTGAGACATGATAACCAAAAATATTCCAATATTCCATAGAACCACCAAGTTGTGGTGTTGTCATAATCATTCCAATTGCAGCACCAAGGAACTGGTTGGCTCCAAAACGTTTAGCAGCGGAAATACCAACTAGAATAGGCAAAAACATAAATGGTGCAGCGGACATCAGTTGGATCATTGAGGAAATACCTTCAATCGCAGGATACATTTCTTCAATTGATTTTGGTCCAAAAAGTCCAGCAGCTGTTAAAAAGTTTTGTAATGCCATTAATAAACCACCTGCAACAAGGGCAGGTATAATTGGAACAAAAATATCTGATAATAATTTAATTAATGCCATAATGGGGTTGAATTTTTTATCTTTACTAGCAATTTGTTTTAAATCATCTGTTGAAATTTCCGAAAGTCCAGTTTTTTTGATAAGTTCGTCATAAACGAAATTAACATCACCTGCACCGATAATCACTTGATATTGTCCATCAATTTTAAATGTGCCTTTTACATCTGGATTTTCGTCTAAAGCTTTTTGATTCACTTTCGTGTCATCTTTTAGTACGAGACGAAGACGTGTTGCGCAGTGTGCAGCTGCAATAAGGTTATCTTTTCCGACCGCTTGTATTACGTCGGAAGCTACTTTACTGTAATTCATTCGAATCACTCCTTTTTTATTTTTACGTGAAAACGGTTCACTGAAATGCAAATTTATTTTAGCATATCTTAAAAATATGTCAAACGTTTGTCATATAATTTATTTTTTTAAATGAAATGATTGATTTTTCAACGGAAAACGTTTACCATACTAGTTGTAAAAAGATAAATTGAAGGAGTAAAATATGAACTTACCTCGAGAAATACGATATCGTGCTTATTCTGATTGGACTAAAGATGAGATGGATAAAGTTAAGGATAATGTAAAACGATCACCTTGGCGTGCTAGCTATCATATCGAACCTAAAACAGGATTGTTAAACGATCCTAATGGTTTTTCTTTTTTTAACGGAAAATATACGCTTTTTTATCAAAATTGGCCATTTGGAGCTGCTCATGGGTTGAAAGAATGGGTACACACTGAATCAGATGACTTAGTTCATTTTCATGTAACAGGAGCAGAACTTCTTCCAGACACAAAACGAGATAGCCACGGCGCTTATTCCGGTTCTGCATATGAAATAGAGGGGAATCTATTCTTACTCTATACAGGGAACGTTCGAAATGAAAATTGGGAACGTGATACACTTCAAATCGGAGCATGGATGGATAAAGACTACAACATTACGAAAGGTGAGAATGTTCTTATTCATCCACCTGCTGATGTAACTGATCATTTTCGTGATCCACAAATGTTTAATTATGAAGGACAATTGTATGCGATTGTTGGAGCACAAAATTTAGAAAAATCAGGCTTTATCAAACTTTACAAAGCGGATGACAATAACGTGGAAACATGGGAAGAAGTTGGCGACCTTGATTTTGGCGGCACTGGTTCAGAATACATGATTGAGTGTCCAAATCTGGTATTTGTAGACAAAAAACCTGTTTTCATTTATTGTCCTCAAGGGTTGGATAAATCTGAGCTTAATTATGGGAATATCTACCCAAATACTTTTAAGATCTGTCAATCGCTTGACATAGAAAAAGTAAAACTTGTGGGCACTTCAGAAATTCAAAATCTTGATTATGGATTTGAAGCGTATGCGACTCAAGGATTCAATACTCCTGATGGTCGTGCTCTGATTGTCAGTTGGATTGGACTACCTGATATCGATTATCCAACTGATAAGTATGATTATCAGGGAGCAATGAGTCTTGTAAAAGAACTTTCAATAAAAGATGGTAAACTTTACCAATATCCAGTAGAAGCTATTACATCATTACGTGCTAGTTCTGAACAATTTACAGCAAAAGCAGAAACAAATAATACTTATGAGCTTGAACTAATCTTTCCTCCAAATCAGAAATCGGAGTTACTTCTTTTCTCTGATAGTAAAGGAAATGGACTTAGCTTGATTGTAGATACCAAAGAAGGAAAAATTATTTTAGATCGCAGTAAAGCAGGCATTCAATATGCCACTGACTTTGGTACGATTCGTGAATGCTCAATTGATACTAAAGAAACAATTGCTAACATTTTTGTAGATAATTCAATCATTGAGATTTTTATTAATAAAGGAGAAAAAGTATTTACCAGTCGCGTATTCCCTGAGAAACACCAAAATGGTATTCAACTTAAATCAGGTGAACCGACTGGAAAATACTTTGAATTAAAATATTAATATGGTAGCAAAATTATCTGATGTCGCTGAACTAGCTGGAGTTAGCCCAACTACCGTTTCACGTGTCATTAACAATAAGGGATATCTATCGGAAAAAACAAAACAAAAAGTTCATGAAGCTATGAAAACTCTTGGTTACAAACCTAATAATCTAGCACGTGGACTTCAAGGAAAGTCACCCCAACTTATTGGGCTTATTTTTCCTAATATCAGTAATATCTTCTACTCTGAACTGATTGAGTATCTGGAAATCGAATTATTCAAACATGGCTATAAAACAATTATTTGCAATAGTCAGAACGATCCTGCTAAAGAGCGGGAATATATTGAAATGCTTGAAGCGAATCAAGTTGATGGGATTATCTCATCTAGTCATAATCTTGGAATTGCTGATTATGAGCGTGTGGGAGCACCTATTGTCGCTTTTGATAGAAACTTAGCTCCCAATGTTTCCATTGTTTCTTCAGACAACTTTGAAGGTGGAAAACTGGCTGCTAAAACGTTACAAAAAAATGGTTGTCAAAATAGTATTATGATTACAGGAAATGACAATACGGATTCTCCAACAGGGTTACGTGCGCTTGGTTTTTCTTTTCAAAATCCAAATGGCAAAGTTTTCAAAATTCCTAATAATCTCTCTACGATTCGTCGAGAAATGGAAATCAAGTCGACGATCCTAAGTCACAAACCAGATGGTATTTTTGTTTCTGATGATCTAACAGCCATTCTTACTATGAAAATTGCTCATCAGCTTAAACTTAATATCCCAGAAGATCTAAAAATTATTGGCTATGATGGAACATCTTTTGTTGAGAAATTTTTCCCACAATTGACCACAATCAGACAACCAATTGATGAAATCGCAAGTCTGATTGTTGATGTTCTTCTGAAAAAAATGAAGAATGAAAAGACAAGCAAGGATTACATTTTGCCAATCTCATTACTTCCTGGAGGGAGCATTTAACGTCAAATTCTTTTCTTGATGTTTATCACATTCGTTCAAAAAAATTTGGAGCTGATCGCTTCTTTCACGACCTTATCCACATGGTTCAAGAAGTTGCTTTAACAAAAAATTGCTGAAGAATACCAAAAATAGGAGGAACTATTTTTGGATTCTTCGGCTTATTTCTCATAGCTAGATATGGCATAAACTTTCCGGTTGTAGATTAATGAAATATGCATGTCCAGTTTTACAGGCTATTTAAAAGAAAAAAGGACGTTAATAATTTCTGGTAAACATGAAAATATTAATTTGAGTTTGAAAATCAACATTTTTGGGCATCAGGCTATATTGTAAGCACAGTGGGACTAATGAAGTGACCATAAGAAAATACAGGCTAGAATAAGGAATTAGGATATTGCGCTAGATAAACTGAGAGTTTGAGAATATGAAGATCGTTGAAAGAATGAGAGTGAAGAAAAGAGCTTTCACATATCATGAAACAATAAAAAGAGTAGAAAATGAAAACGAGAGAAACAAATTATGCTATAATCAAATGTCACTGATCGATTTTAAGTTCAGTAGTGTGTGAATATTTAGGCTAACGCTCATCTGGCGGTTCTGAATATGGTTTTTAGGGTTATTTGAACAATGTAGTTCTTTAACCAAAGAAACAAGAATAAAAGATGGTTTCCTAGGGTTCAATATTCACTTTGATGTTTTATGAAAAAAAGTTGTCCAATGAATAAATACTTGCGTAATTTTAGCGAACAATGCTTGAAAGTTCGCAAAGCTTTCGTTACACTAAGTAAGATTGGAAACTTGTGAGGAGGAAAAAATATGGCAAATCCAACAATTGCAATCGTTGGCCGCCCGAACGTCGGCAAGTCTACGATTTTTAACCGCATCGCTGGCGAGCGTATCTCGATTGTCGAAGATACTCCAGGAGTAACTCGCGATCGTATTTATGCTAAAGGCGAATGGTTAGGTCGAGAATTCAGTGTGATCGATACAGGTGGGATTGATTTAAGTGACGAACCATTCATGGATCAAATCAAGCATCAAGCAGAAATCGCGATTGAAGAAGCAGATGTCATCATCTGTGTTGTCAGCGGACGTGAAGGAGTCACCGATGCAGATGAAGTAGTAGCAAAAATTTTATACCGTAGTAATAAACCTGTGATTTTAGCAGTTAACAAAGTGGATAATCCCGAAATGCGAAATGATATTTACGAATTTTATTCATTAGGATTGGGTGATCCATATCCAGTGTCAGGGAGTCACGGTTTAGGGATCGGTGACGTATTAGATGAAGCAATTAAACACTTTTCAAATGATGGGGAAGAAGAAGAGGATGATACGATCAAATTTAGTTTGATCGGCCGCCCAAATGTTGGGAAATCTTCCTTGATTAATGCGATTCTAGGAGAAGAACGAGTGATCGTTTCGGATATAGAAGGAACAACTAGAGATGCTATCGATACTCACTTTGTATCTGATAACGGTCAGAAATTTTTAATGATCGATACTGCAGGAATGCGTAAGCGTGGAAAAGTATATGAAAATACCGAAAAATACAGTGTGATGCGTGCGATGCGTGCCATTGACCGTTCCGACATCGTTTTGATGGTTTTGAATGCTGAAGAAGGAATCCGTGAGCAAGACAAACGGGTAGCTGGATACGCTCATGAAGCAGGACGTGGTGTGATCATCGTGGTAAACAAATGGGATCTTGTCAAAAAAGAAACCAATACGATGCGTGATTTTGAGCAAGAAATTCGTGAAGAATTTCGTTATTTAGATTACGCGCCAATCGTCTTCGTATCAGCAGTCACAAAACAACGTTTAGAACGTTTACCTGAAATGATCGAAGAAGTAAGTATGAATCAAAACTTGCGTGTGCCGTCTGCTGTCTTGAATGATATCATCATGGATGCAGTAGCGATCAACCCGACTCCAACAGATAAAGGGAAGCGTTTGAAGATTTTCTATGCTACGCAAGTGGCTGTAAAACCACCAACCTTCGTCGTTTTTGTTAACGAAGAAGAGTTAATGCATTTTTCTTATGAACGTTTCTTAGAAAATCAAATTCGTAAAGCATTTACTTTCGAAGGAACTTCGATCCGAATCATTCCAAGAAGACGAAAATAGGCATTTTACCACATCGGCAGATTTTTTTCAAAAAAAATAGGTGGTTTTGTTTATTACGTTTTTATGACTAAAAAAAGCACGTGAAAAATGGTAAAAACCTTGCTATTAAGCGGTTTATATGATATCGTGATAACAGAATATTGAACTAGATCAATATTTCTTTTAAACTTCTGGACCACTCAGAATGTTTTTAACTAAACTGATGTTTTACATCATATCTCTTGTGGAGGAGGTGAATCTATCCATGGCAAACAAAGCAGAATTAATCGAAAAAGTTGCTTCAGCTACTGACTTAACTAAAAAAGATGCAACTGCAGCAGTCGATGCTGTATTTTCAACTATTCAAGATGCTTTAGCTAACGGCGAAAAAGTTCAATTAATCGGTTTTGGTAACTTTGAAGTTCGCGAACGTGCTGCACGTAAAGGACGTAATCCACAAACTGGTGAAGAAATCGAAATCCCAGCTAGCAAAGTACCTGCATTCAAACCAGGTAAAGCATTAAAAGACGCTGTTAAATAATACGGCTCATAAAAAAGCGCTTGTGGCTTTAAGCTGCAAGTGCTTTTTTATATTTCCTATTGTTTTGAGTTTTAGAGTGAAGAAGTTAGAGAAGAAGGGTACTTTGCGTCTCCGTTATTTATGAATCTGAGATATAAATCTTATTTTTCAGTTTAAAAATGAGTAAATGGTCTGCAAGAAGCAACTCCTCAGCAATAAGCGATGCTTTTTTAAACCAGGAAAAGCTATTTCAAAAAATCTTTTCTTATTGTCATTGAAGCTCCGATGCTTTCACAACCTTTCTTTAAACGATAATAAAAAAATCTGAGGCAGAATACGGTTCATTCTGTCCCAGATTTTTAATACAAAACTTCTCAGTCATTATTGACGAAAAGCTATTTTTTCAAACTATCTTAATGAATAAGATAGTCGTTATTTTTACAACCTCTTATTTATTCAAAGTTGCTTGCTTCGCTCATTGTCTCATTTTTCTATCTGGCTGTTTAGAAAAAATCTTTTGCTCATCGGTTATTGCGTGCGTTTGTTTTTACTGAAAAATTTGCATCGTTTGCTCATATAGTAAGCAATGATGATAACCACTGTTAATATTCGGATATAAATAGCTGATCTGAATAGTTTACCTGGTTTATATCCTACAATAATTTCATTTGTACCAATCTTTGGAGAAATTCTTAGAGCGCCTATTGAAGTCAGTGAATATTGTGCTTCACTTCTAGATTTTCCATTGATTATGAGAGAACTATTGTGGTAAATGATTACTGGTAAAGTTATTTTATTTGTATCTTTAGCAGTGAAAGTTAGATGTATATTCCCTTGTTTGTCAATTGATCTTTTAAGAGGGATAGAATTGTGTAAAACGTCCTCTTTATAAGCTTTGTAAGGATCTTCCAATTGTCCACCACTAGCAGGTAAATAGTCAGCCATCGGTTTTCTGTGTATTTGTAAAGCAGCAGATAGATCAGCATTGCCTCCAAATAGGTGACGAATATTACTTGCATTACTTTCTAAGGTTTCAGCAGCACTTGTGTCTTTAGAAAGTGGGGCATCACTATTCCAGATAGCTGCTGTATCCGAAATTAAAGCATAGCCACCTGTTAAATTTAACAATGAAAAAGTCAGTAATAGTGGCACACTGATTTTTAAAACCGATTGTTTCTCTAAAGTTACAAAGGCTTTTTGAATGGTAAAACCGAACCCTAGTATTAATAAGATACATGCGAGGCAACCCAGTCTTTGTGGAAATTGCATTTTGCGAACAAATGTAAAATAATTGCCGATATCATTCCAAGGAATGTATTTAGAAGAGACAAGTAAAAAGAATGCTCCGACTAAGTTGATTGTTTTTTCCAACACACTGAGTTTATTAAAGTGGACGATAGTAAACACAAGTTGAAAAACAAATATCATAGAAAGGATTAGTCCAAAGTTTGTCCAGCCAATTGAACCAAACGAAAGTGAAGTACTATTCGATAATAGATCAGTTACTGCGTATGGTGGAATCAAGGTATCATTGGACAAATCCAGAAAAGCAGTAAACGTATTGAAAGAAAGACCGATAGCGATCACCACTGCTAGTAGAGCCTGTTTGATTATTACTATTTTTTTGTTCGAGTGAAGAAAACCTACAAGGAAAAAGGGAATCAAAGCGGCTACGGCTAGTAAGGTTGAAAACATATGGACAGATAGCAATAATGAAATGGTTCCTCCTAGCACAACAGGTTGGATTGGGTTTTCCCGATTTCTTATCATTCTAACAGCTGGAATAAAAATAAGAGGTAAAAAGGCAGCACCCCAACCAGAAAAATTTTGGGCAAGAGTATAGTAAAAAATGGTAGGTGTACCCATGTATAAAATAGCCATCCCAGTAGCAATTTTTTGCTCTAAATGGCAGTACCGTCCAAGGAAATACATCGATGTACCGGCAGTGAAGTAACACAGAAAAGTAGATACAAGTTGGAATCTGAACCAAGTTTTAAAAATTAAAAGTAACAGTCCATGTAAATAGGCAAAGTCGGTTCCATAAAGGGCATTGATGACTCTTCCCGATTGGCTAAAACCGTAGATGGATTGGAAATAATTAAACGTGCCATTTTTTAATTGCATAGCCGTGTCATAGAAACGGTTCATATGAAATACCCAGTCATTTGAAACAATGAGTGCATGTTTATAAATTTGAGGTGAAACCATAAAAAAAGCACATAGGGAGATAATTAAAATTGCTGTAACTGATTTTTTATTTATTTTTGACAAAACTTATCCCTCATTTTTGATGAAATTTAGTTGAATAAAATTGCTTAATCCATTTCTCCGTTTTATAAAATGAAAAGCAAAGTCCTATATAATCTTTTACTTCGTATTACAGTATACCATGCCCGATTTATTACACAAGAATTCTTTAAATAGGTGCTCTTAAATGTAGGTGAATTACGAAGTTTTTCTATATTCTCCCAAGAATTTACCCTATTCTTTTCCGATTTTACTTACTAATGGTAAAATAAAGAAAAGGAGGGGTGCTTATGGAAATCGACTATCAAGGACAAGAAGAACAAACAAAAATCTATTATGGGGAAACGTTGGTCAGCCAACTGAAAACAATAACGATTGATCAGCCTGTTTTATTTTTGACGAACCAACGGTATTACGATTTGTTTGTTGAGAAAATCAACCAACAGTTTCCTAACCCAAGTGAGATTGATTGGTATATCTGTGCCAATACTCAATGTAATCACTTAACAGAACTAAGTAATCTTGTGACATTTGCAAAACGATATCCTGAAAACCAATCCTTACTTATAATTGGGTTTGGGAATGAGGGGATCATGGATTTAGCAGGTTTTTTCCAGAAGCATACCTCACTTGCATCAACATTATGGCTAATTCCGGTATCGATTCGTTCAATGGCCCGAGCATTAACTCCTCAACGAAATATTTTACAATTGCCAAATCAAGTCGTCTTGCGAACGACCAACCTTCCAGAACGAATCGTTTACGATCAAACAATCAGTGAAAAACAAGGAGAAGGGAAACAAATAGATTTTTTGACTTTGATAACATGTGGTTTAGTTTGTGATTATCATTTTTTACAAAATCTCTATAAAAACTATCCGCAACCAAGGCAGTTATCTCAGCGGGCTTTTACGGGGATGCTGGAAGAAATGATTACTTTTTACCAAGTAGATGCGGAAAATCTCTCAAATTATGGTAAACTATTTGAACAAGCTTTTTACCTAACAGAAAATGGTCATTTGTTATCAGCTAGTATGAAAAAACTATTAGGAATGCTTTTTCATCTTACTTGGAATGTAGGACTAGCGGATATGTCCTTTCAATTGAAAAATTTTTTTATCTGGTTGAAACATCTGGGTTATCCTATCGATTGGCCAGAACAATTATCAAAAATTGATTATTTAGAAAATGTCTTACTTCTAGCGGAAAAAAGCAAAAAAATTCTTGTTTTGAAAAAAATTGGTATAATAGAGAAATATCAATCGCCAAAGGAACAAGAATTAATACAAACAATGAAATCTTATGACGAGATTATTAGTGAGATTAGAGGGATTTAAATGAATACAAATAGTGAAAAAATGTTACAAGCATTGTCAGAGGAAGATTTGGCGCAAGCTCAGTTATATCTGACACAAGCTTTGAAAGAAGATCCGGCCGATGTTTTGGCGGAATTAGGGGAAGAACTCTTAGCGATTGGTTTTTTAGAAGAAGCAAAGCAAATTTTTGAACAGTTAGTGAAACAATACCCCGAAAATGATGAGTTGTTCATTCCATTGGCGGAAATTGCGATTGAAGATAATGAAATCGATCAAGCATTTGAATATCTGGAAAACATTTCAAAAGAAAGTGACTACTATCCTCAAGCTTTATTAGCAATTGCTGATTTATATCAAGTAATCGGTATTCCTGAAGTCAGTGAAGCGAAATTAAAGGAAGCAGCTGCGTTGTTGCCTGATGAACCATTGATCCAATTTGCTTTAGCCGAACTTTACTTTTCAGTCGATCGTTTTGCTGAAGCTGCAACGATCTATCAACTATTATTATCAAGTAATATTGATGAGATTTCTGGTATCTCTATGCAAGAACGTTTAGGACAATCTCTAAGCATGCAAGGAGAGTTTGAAGCAGCAATCGAACCATTGGAACAAGCATTGCAGGAAGAACGGACAGATGATCGCTTATTCCAGTTAGCTTTCACCAATCTGCAGCTAAAAGAAAATGAAAAAGCGATCAATTATTTACAAGAATTGAGAGAAGTAAATCCCCAATATCAATCTCTTTATCTTTATTTAGGTCAAGCATTGCAAGAAGAAGAATTGATTGAAGAAGCGCAGAAAGTTCTTGAAGATGGGATCAAAGAAAATCCTTATCAAGTAGAACTCTATCACTTAGCTTCTGAAAATGCGTATCGCCTACATGACAAAGAAAAAGCAGAAAAACTATTATTAAATGCGTTGGAATTAGGTGAAAAACAAGACGAAACATTATTAACATTAAGTAATTTGTATTTAGATGAAGAACGTTACGAAGATGTAATCAAGAGTATCGATCAAATGGAAGAAACTGCAAATCCATATGCGGAATGGAATTTAGCCCATGCCTATAATGAATTAGAGAACTTCACGCTAGCAGCTGTTCATTATGAACAAGCGTATCACGAATTGGAGCATGAACCTGATTTTCTAAAAGAATACGCCTTATTCTTACGAGAAGAAGGACAATTGACAAAAACAAAAGATCTACTTACTCATTATTTAGAATTGGAACCTGGAGATTTGGAGGCATTGTCAGTATTAGACGACCTAGCAGAGAGGTGAGTAAAATGCTAATAGATGTAAAGGAAAAAAAGAATTTCTTAACTTGGATGGTCAATCATGTTTCATTTAGTCGCAGAGAGGTTTTTTGGATTTTGAATTACTTGGCTAATCATGAAGCAATCTTAAGTAATGTTCATTTTGTTGAAGGAGCGAATCAAGCAAATCGGGGATTACAAATCAGTGACCTTTCTTTCGATGGAGAACCAATGAAATTATTTCTCGAGGGGAAAGAGTTTACCGATACTGATCAAATTTTTCATGAAATTCGATTAAATTGGAAAAGACCGCTATATGTAGAATGCCTTTTTGAAAATGCTTGGCAGACGAAAGAGTATTTAATGGTTTTAGAAGAGAACCCCTTTGCATCTTGGAACGACTCTATTAGTGAAGAAGATCTTGAACTAGTCGAGCAATATCTCAAAGAGAAAGAACAAGCAGCCCATCTCAAAATGCTTTACTTACAGATTGATCAAGCGCTTGAAAAAGGGGATAAAGATGCTTTCCTGGAATTGTCCGATGAAGTTAATCGTGAAATATTAAGCAAGAATCAAGTAAAAGGCGAACATGCAGGAAAGAATCCTAACTAAGGATACTTTTATCTAACCGTTTATTCGTTTTTAAAGATACTAAAAGAGACTGAGGCAAGTTGATATGCTCCCCCTATATAGGACACTGAAATATAAAAGTCCTGTATAGGGGGATTTTGTATGCCAAAAAGAAAGATGAAACTCACTCCAGAAAAACGAGTAGAACTAGGAGAGAGCTATATTCGCTTAAATAACTTAGTCTGTGGTTTAAGATAAGTGAATCCTTCTCCTTCGACCTCATGGACATTGATAATCGATAGAAAGGCTTTTTCATCGATTTCATGGACGATTCGTTTCACTTCATTCAATTCACTCGAACTAACCACCATATAGATAATTTTTTTAGAATGACCAGAAAACCCACCTTCACCACTTAAAAAAGTAACGCCACGTTCTAATCCAGTCATCAACAGTGGGGCAATTTCTTCATTTTTGTTTGAGACGACTAAAATCCCTTTAGCTGAGTAACCGCCATCTAAGATTGAATCAATGACACGGCTGAAAACATAAGAAACAATTAACGTATACATCATGCGTTTCAAGTCAATGTAAGTCAATGAAGCCAACAAAACGATAACATCTAATACCAGTAAAGATCGACCCATTGAGATCCCATAATTCTTTTCTAATATACGAGCAATGATATCACTTCCACCGGTAGTTCCACCCATCCGATAGACCAGACCACTTCCAGTTCCGGCAATTAAGCCAGCCAATAATGAGACGATCAGTAAGTCATGTTGAAGATTGATTTGTAAAGGAACACGTTGCCAAATCCATAAAAATGCAGACAACGAAACTGTTCCCAAGACGGTATAAGCGAGTGAACGTTTTCCTAAAATTTTTCCACCAATCAAAATCAAAGGTATATTGATCAATAGCGTAGAGTAGGCAGGATCAATCCCAAAAAGTGCGCGTAAGATCAAAGTGATCCCTGAAACGCCACCTTCTGCTAAATGATTCGCAATATTTAAATAAACGAGTCCAAACGCATAAATACTTGTACCAACCATAATCATTACGACTTCTTTAACTGTTTTCATTGAGATCATCAAACCACTCCTTCGATAAACCGACTAATATTTTCGCAATATTTCATTCTTTTTACATCACATTACTCAATGTAGCACGTAATCTTTATTTTCTCAATCGCTCTTGCCTAGGATTTGGACGTAGTTTTTGGTAAGATAAATAGGAAAGGTGGAGAAGAAATGACAAAAGAACGTTCTTTAAGAAGTATGCAACAGGAAGTAGATGACTATATCCAACAGTTTAAAGTAGGCTATTTTTCTCCATTAGCTCAAATGGCACGCTTAACAGAAGAAGTCGGGGAGCTGGCTCGAGAAGTCAATCATACATACGGTGAAAAAGCGAAGAAAGAAACGGAGCCCAACAATTCTGTAGCAGAAGAATTAGGTGATGTTTTATTTGTCACTATGATCATGGCAAATTCCCTGGAAATCGATTTAACGGATGTATTTGAAAAAAATATGGAAAAATTTAATCGCAGAGATCACAATCGCTTTGAAAGAAAAGAAGCAAATAAGGATGATAAAAAAGCGTAAGCCATCAAGTTGGAAGAGGGAAAACAATGAAACTAAAACAATTACCAAGAGAATACCAAAAAGCGATTCCTGTCTTGAATAAATTGGAGCAAGCGGGTTTTGAAGCTTATTTTGTCGGGGGAAGCGTCAGAGATATCTTGTTGGATCAACCCATCCATGATGTAGATATCGCAACAAGTGCATTCCCAGAAGAAATCAAACAACTTTTTCCGAAAACCATTGATATCGGCATTGAACATGGCACCGTTTTGGTCTTGGCTGAAGAGGAACAATATGAAATCACGACCTTTCGGACAGAATCGACCTATCAAGATTATCGCCGTCCAGATCATGTCGAATTTGTCCGTTCACTTGAAGAGGATCTAAAAAGACGTGATTTTACGATCAATGCATTTGCATTAAAAGAAGATGGTCAAATCATTGATTTATTTGACGGGTTAGCTGATTTAGAAAACCAGATCCTTCGAGCAGTAGGCGATCCACAGGAACGGTTTCATGAAGATGCTTTGCGTATGATGCGTGGGATTCGATTTGTTAGTCAAATTGGGTTTACACTCGAGCAAGAAACGGCTGCGGCCATTCAGGCCAACCATTCATTATTAGGAAAAATTTCTGTCGAACGGATTAATGTGGAATTCATCAAAATGTTATTAGGGAAAGAGCGTTCTACAGGGTTGAAAACATTCGTTGAAACGCAATGTTATATTTATTGTCCAGGTTTAAGAGACTATGGTGAAGCCTTGTTACGTTTTGCCGATTTACCAGATGAACCATTGCAAACTGAAAGTCAGGCGTGGGCGTTGCTGATCGATCAGTTAGGGCTTCAAGAAAGTGAGATCCGACCTTTCTTAAAGGAATGGAAATGTTCCAACCAAATGATTCGAGAAGTTCAAATGATCGTTTATGGATTGACTCAACGCAAAAGACAGATGTTAGAACCATTGGTACTCTATCGTTTGGGGAAAGAGAACGCTTTGAAGACAGAGGAACTTATGATTTATTTTGGTGAAACACCTCAACTAGATCAAGTAGCAAAGCGCTATGATCAATTACCGATCACATCCATGCGAGAATTAGCAATTGATGGGAAGAAACTTCTTAGTGTAAGTGACAAGAAACCTGGGAAATGGGTCAGTGATGCACTTCAAGCTGCAGAAAGAGCAGTGGTAGAGGGAAGTGTAGCAAATGAAGCAAGTGCCCTTTTTGATTATCTCCAGCAAAATAACCATTTATAGATTTCGATGAATGTCGAAGTCGCGCTTTAATAGAGATTCTGAAAGAAGCAATCAGCTCTGAGTAATAAGTGAGGAATTTAAAAACTTCTCCTATTAAGAAAATCCTCGCTTATTGCTGGAGAGTTGCTTCCGGATTTTTTTGTCAATAGTGGAACGCTTCTAAAGTTTCACATCTTTAAAAAAAACTTTAGATGTGACCTTCACGTGGGATGTGTGCTAAACTAAAAGGGAACCAGAATAAATGACGTCAAAAGGGGATTTTTTTATGAGTAAAGAAATGACAGCGCTAAAATTTTATTTCCGAAACGGCGAAACGTGGACGATCAATCGTCGCCATATTGGTGATTTGTGGATCAAACAAATAACAACGAGTTTTGGACGAATCAATGGTAGTGAATTTATGGAAATCCATCCTTGTGCTGGATTTAAGATCGAAATTTTTCACGAAGGTGATTCCGTAGCAACTCACGACATCAACTTAGGTGGATTAGAGATGGGCATGTTCAACCGTGCATTAAAATATGAAGATATTGAACGGATGGAGATTCTTTATCGCAATGGTACACCTGACCTAGTTTATTTCCCTTATCTTGATAAAGGAACAGAAGGATTGGATAATCAATACCAATCAACTAAAATCAGTGAAAAAACAGGTAATTTATACATCGTGATCAATCCGGATCAACGTGTTGAAGATATCTATGGCGAGTTTTTTGAATAAAACCAAAGTTTAATGGATAGCTGAGAAAGGAGCGGAAATGGTTTCCCAGCTCCTTTTTTGGTGTGTTTTCCGCACTTGATATTTTCTTCCATTTGGAATAGAATGAGTTTCTGAAATTCAAGCAAACTTATTCTTTGAATCCAGCTGAACTTGTCTAATAAAGGGGAATCCTTTTCCTTTTAACGTTCAGTGTTTCATGAAGATCAAGTTTGCATTTAGGAGATCTTAAAAATGAGGAAGAGCTTTGAAGAACAAAAGAAACTGTTGCATGATCGTTATGGTGCGTTTTCAATGGAAGATCGTCGGCAAATCCTTTGTAAGCTGCGGAAGAAAAATATCATCATGTATCGTCAGCTTGAGCGATTGAAACATGATTTGCTACGTTTAGAATCAAAGCGAGTACAGTGTGAATTAGAAGGAAACAATGTACAAGCAGAAGTGGTAGAAAACAAAATATTGAAGAAAAAAGAACAATTTCTAAAGGTACTCGCTCAAAATAAAAAATAAAGGGGACGGACCATGGAATTTGCTGAGTTAGTGATCGTATTTGCTGTAACGATCACCTTATCTAATATAGCTAGCCGCATTTTACCTATGATCCCAGCTCCACTGATCCAAATATTTCTTGGTATCATCTTAGGCGTAACAGAATGGGGCCAATCGATCAACTTTGAACCAGAACTCTTTCTAGTGATGATCATTGCGCCGTTGCTTTTTCGTGAAGGAGAAAAAGCCGATGTATCCTCGATCCTGAAAAACTTTGATACGATTTTATTTCTGGCTTTTGGAGGGGTAATCCTGACATTAGTCGGGGTTGGTTTCACGTTGTCGTTTTTATTACCCAGCGTGCCATTAGCTGCTTGTTTTGCTTTTGGAGCGGCTCTTGGACCAACCGATGCTGTCGCTGTCAGCTCGCTCTCTGGACGGGTGAATATCCCAAATAAAGCGATGCATATTTTAGAAGGCGAAGGATTATTGAATGATGCTTCAGGTGTTACCGCCTTTCAATTTGCATTAGCTGCATTGATCACGGGCTCTTTTTCTGCAGTCAACGCAGGATTTACACTTGTGTTTTCTAGTATAGGAGGAGCCGTCGTTGGCTTTTTACTTGTCTGGGTCAAACGAAAAGTAATTAATCTGATTGAGAAGGCTTCTGCCAGAGATGTGACAGGTTACTTGTTAATTGAATTGCTATTACCATTTTTAGCGTATGTTTTAGCAGAAGTATTTGATGTTTCAGGGATTATTGCCGCAGTAGTAGCTGGGGTATTGCAAGCTTCGGGATTTAGAAAAATCTCGGTGTTTGATGCGGAGTTATCAAGTTTGTCCGATAGTACATGGACAACAATCACATTTACGCTGAATGCGTTAGTTTTTATCTTTTTAGGAATCGAATTAACCCAAGTATTTTCTCCAGTTTGGGGAGATGGGCTTTATTCAAACTGGTTGCTGTTAATCACGATTTTGTTGATCTCAATGATCTTATTTATGATTCGCTTTGTTTCGATCAGTCTTTTTTATTTATTTAAATATAAAGGAAAAGAATTCAAGGAACAATTGAATGAGATTTTGATTTTAACTTTTGGTGGTGTGAAAGGAACGGTTAGTTTAGCAACGATTTTCATCTTACCTTTTACGATTAACCAAATGATTTTTTATCAGCGCTCTTTATTATTATTTTTGACGGCAGGAGTTATTTTGGTAACGCTGATCGTAGGCATCGTGGTTTTACCCCTGTTGACAGAAACGGAAGAGGTAGTGAAAACAGATTTGAATGCTTTAATGATCCTAGAAGAAGTCATTGAAGTATTGAAATCTGAAATCAAAACGTTAGATAAAGATTCAAAAGAATATTTAGCAACTGAAGCAGTGATCGAAAACTATCAAGAGCGTATCCGTGATCTTTATTTAAAAGATCTTTCTGATGATGAAAAGCAAGAAGTACAAGAAATTCAAGCATTGATTTTATCCATCGAACGTGATGGATTAGATAAAAGTTATCGTTCTGGTAAGCTTTCCTCAAATGGCTATCGTTTTTATTCACGATTTCTTGCTAATTTTGAACACTCTATTACTAGTCAGGTACTGTCGTTTGTCGGCTTCTGGTTTATTTTTGTTCGACGGTTGATTCGGATCATCTTACATCCCAAAATGTTCTGGCAACGACAAAAATCAGATCGAAAGACACTGATTTCCGAAAAAGATATTCAAGAAATTCGGGAAACCTATCAAAAAAACACACAATTGATCATTGAGAGTTTAGAAAACCTAACCGATGTTTATGATGAAACAATGGTCAACTTTTTCATCCAACAACGAAAAATGGAAGGCATCAAAATGGCTTCAGGAAATTTGATCTCCTCTTGGATGATCCAACAAGACAGTCTTTATTCCAAAAAAATGTTGCGTGGCTATTACTTAGAGCGCAAAATCGTTGATGAGTATGAAGAAGCTGAGAAGATCACGACTTTTTCTGCTAATAGTTATCGGAAAAATATTAATTTACTGGAATCCTATACTATGAATAAGCCAGTTGATGATTTTTCATTTAAATTCGCATTGCGGGCAAGAAAACGTTCGCTTCCGGCTAAAAAAGTTGAGTAAGTGCTCAGCGTGATCAAATCTGGGTCAGAATGAACCTCATTCTGTCTCAGATTTTTTGTTATTTCACGTTGATTCATTGATGGTATGAATGATAACCTATGGTATAGTTTACTCTTGCAGCAAAAAGGCATACCAGTAAGTTTGTCCTTAGGTAGAGTCCAAACCCCAACAACATCTATGATCTACCAATTGCAAGAAAAGATCAGGAACGTCAAGAAAAACCTTACTTTGAAGGAAAAGCCCAGATAATCGCTTAAAACGGAGAGTTTTGTGTCAAGCTTGATCCGAATGAAACTCAAACCACACAAACCACACAAGAAGCATTTGAAGCGTATTTAAAAGAAAATAGCTTTCAATTAGCAAACAGCTTTAGTGATAGTAGAAGAGACTGAGATAAGTTTTGTCCCAGTCTCACAAATGACAATAGATTCTTCAATTTAATTAGCTAACTAGTTTTAGGCCAATCACAGAAAATAAAATAATAATCATGGAAGCAAATTGCAGCCAGTTCATTTTTTCTTTAAATAAAAATACTCCAAGAATCATTGAACCAATGGAACCAAAAGCTACCCAAATACTATAGCTAACCCCAGCTTCTAATGTATTCATTGAATGCGATAAAAGTAGTAAACTAGAGGATGCAGAAATAATAGTTATAATACTCCAATTTATTTTTTTAAATCCGTGTGAATTTTTAAGAGAAAAGACCATTATGATCTCTGCTATTCCTGCTAGTATAAGATAAAGTATATCCACAGATTATTCCTCCTTTGTTGTGATTTTTAGACCCAAAATTCCTATAACTAATAATGCAGAAAACAATATTTTTTGCACAGATACACTTTCATTCAGAAATAAAATACCAAAAATGATTGTTCCAACTGCACCTATTCCAGTAAACACTGTATATGCTGCTCCAGTAGGTAAGCTTTCCATACCTTTAGCAAATAAATAAAAGCTAATAACAACGAGCAAAATCGTCAAAATGGAATAGAAAAAATGATGGAAATTCTCTGATTTTTTTAAACAAAGTACCCAAAAAATTTCTAAAAAACCTCCGAAGATAACGTAAAACCAGTTCTTCTCCATTTCGTACCTCCTTAAGAAAAATTAGATATCAGAAAACAAAAAAGGGATTGGATAAGAGTAATCTTATCCAATCCCTTAGGATCCTCCGATATTCGAAAAAAATTGTAATATATTTTTCTATTAATGTAAAGATGATATTTCTTCTAGTCTCGAAAAATCAAGTAAAGTATACTATGTTGGACTTCCACATTATAAAATCAATAGGATAAATGACAGTTATTTTTCAAGATTTTCTTCACCTTTCTAATCGTTGTAAACTGATAGAAGCATCGTTCTTAACGTTTATCCTTTATTTAATGACATAATTCATTGATTGTCCATCAGACTATCACTATAAAAAATAAATTCAAAAATCATCAAAAAAAAGTAAAATAGAAAAATTTTTTTAGTTAATATTAAAACTTAGATAATCATTCAAGGAGTTGTTAGACATTGAAATTAGTTGACTTAAGTATCACTATAGAAAATGATTTGCCCAGTGATCCAGAGGAAATGATACCTAAAATTTCATACATTGATCATGAACAAAGCGTCAACGATATGCTTCGTTTCTTTGGAACAGCAAAAAAAGAACACTTGCCTGCTGGTTTAGCATGGGCGATCGAAAAAATTCACTTGACTACGCATTCAGGTACTCATTTAGATGCTCCTTATCACTACCATCCAACAATGGATAAAGGTAAGCCAGCTTGGACAATTGAGCAAATTCCTCTTGATTGGTGTTACGGTAATGGTGTTGTATTTGATTTTTCAAACAAACCAGACGGATATCGATTAGAAATCGAGGATTTTAAAGAAGCTTTAGATGCGATGGACTATCGATTAAAAGAAAAGGACATTGTTTTAATTCGGACTGGAGCGGATCAATATTGGGGAACATCAAATTACTTAATCAGTGGGTGCGGTGTAGGAAGAGAAGCAACTTTATGGCTACTCGAACAAGGAATAAAAGTGGTAGGTACCGATGCTTGGTCATGGGACAGACCTTTACCATTCATTGCAAAAGAATTTGATAAGACCGGAGACCCTTCACTTATTTGGGAAGGGCATTTTGCAGGAATCGAGAAATCTTATTGTCAGCTTGAAAAATTAACCAGTCTTGATCAATTACCTTCCACTGGGTTTAAAATCAGTTGTTATCCGATAAAAATTAAAAATGCTAGTGCTGGTTGGGTTAGAGCAGTAGCTATAATCGAATAATTAACATCTTTCTAATTATTTTTTATAATAGGAACGTTATAGATAGTCAAAACATAAAATTTTTTTATTTTATAGATACAAAAAAAGCACACTCCTTTGATTTTTGTTTAGGCACTTTAATCATACAAGGTTGTGTGCTTTTTGTGTACCTTAAAAAAATGAGGCAATAATCAGATTTTTTTAACTATTATCCCACTCTAATGAAAAAATCAACACTATCTTATTTTCTCCCTTTATTTTGTCTAAGATGACAATAGAAAAATATCCGTAATTAAATTATTTTATGATACAATAACCAAGATGAGGAGGGAATGGATTGAAAGAATTAAAAGTAACTGACCTCAATAAAACGTATGGTGAAAAAGAACTATTTAACCAGATTTCTTTTTTGATCCACGAAAAAGACCGAATCGGTTTGATTGGAACTAATGGAACTGGAAAAACAAGTTTATTAAATATTTTAGCAGGTATCGACAGTGGGGATGGAGATCGACCAACAGTTTTTTATCCGAATGATTATCGAATTGGATATTTGTCACAGACAACCGAATTTTCTGATGAATTGACTGTACTTCAAGCGGTTTTTCAAGGAAATAGTCCATTAATCCGTACCGTGAGAGAATATGAGGAAGCTTTGCTTGTATTAGCTGAGAATGGCGAGGACGAGAGCGTTCAGAGACGTTATGCCAAGGCAGAAGAACAAATGAACAAAGAAGATGCTTGGACCACAGATACAAATGCTAAGATTATCTTACAAAAATTAGGCATCAGTGAATTAGATAAAAAGATTGGCGCACTATCAGGTGGACAAAAAAAACGTGTAAGTTTAGCACAAGTCCTAATCGATGAGCCTGATTTATTATTATTAGATGAACCCACGAACCACTTGGATTATGAAGCGATTGAATGGTTAGAAAATTACTTAAAACAGTATCGTGGATCGTTATTAATGGTCACCCATGATCGTTATTTCTTGGATCGAGTGACGAATCGCATTTTTGAACTATCATTTGGACAACTACACGAGTATCGAGGGAATTATGAAGCGTATATTTTAGAAAAAGCTGAAAGAGATCGTGTGGAAGTGGAACAAGAAGAAAAACGAAAGCGCCTGTACAAACAAGAATTAGCCTGGATGAGAGCTGGAGTTCAAGCACGCGGAACGAAGCAACAAGCACGCATCAATCGTTTTGAGGATCTTAAAGAAAACTTGTATCAAGTCAATCATGAAGCAGACCTCGAATTGAATATCGCAACGAAACGTTTAGGAAAAAAAGTATTAGAGATCAAAGATGGAACATATGCTATTGAAGGGAAATTGCTGATCAACCATTTAGATTTGTTGATTCAATCACGAGAACGTTTAGGGATCACTGGGAAAAATGGTGCCGGTAAATCAACCTTACTGAACATTTTAGCGGGACGTATTCCTTTAGATAATGGTACGTTTACGGTTGGTGAGACTGTTCGTATCGCCTACTATACACAAGAAAATGAAGAGATGAATCCCGAAAAACGCATGATTGCTTATTTGCAAGAAGCAGCTGAAGAAGCTCAAACGGCAGAAGGTATGCAAATTGGTGTGGCTGAATTATTGGAAAGATTTTTATTTCCTCGATTTATGCATGGCACATTGATCAAAAAATTATCTGGTGGCGAAAAACGTCGACTATATCTATTGAAATTGCTGATCCAACAACCTAATGTTTTACTCTTGGATGAACCAACGAATGATTTAGATATCGCCACACTGACCATTTTAGAAGATTATTTTAAGAGTTTCCCAGGTGCCGTGATTACTGTATCACATGACCGTTATTTCTTAGACAAAGTAGCAGAAAAATTATTAGTTTTTCAAGGAAATGCTAAGCAAGAATTATATTATGGGGATATGTCGAGTTATTTATTGACACAAAAAGATGTAGCGCCTTTAGGTAAAGAAAAAATGAATGAACCAACGAAGCCGGCTGCTGACGATAAAAAGGTAACAAAAAAGAAACTTTCTTATTTAGAGCAAAAAGAATGGGAAACGATCGAAGATGAAATTGCTGAATTAGAAGAACAGATTTCAGAGCTGCAAGAAGAAATGAATCATCAAGGAGATAACTTTACTCGTTTACAAGAATTACAAGCAAACGTTTCACAAGCAGAAAGCAAATTAGATGAGAAAATGGCTCGTTGGGAATACTTAAGCGAATGGGTAGAAGACTAGGAGGAAAAAAATGGAGCAAGCATATCTTGATTTAGGCAGGAAACTACTAGAAGAAGGACATGAAAAAGGCGACCGAACAGGCACCGGTACACGCAGCATTTTTGGCTATCAAATGCGGTTCGACCTACAAAAAGGATTTCCATTATTAACAACGAAACGGGTTCCTTTTGGGTTGATTAAGAGTGAATTGTTATGGTTTTTAAAAGGGGATACGAATATCCGTTATCTTTTACAAAATAACAATCATATCTGGGATGAATGGGCGTTTGAACGATATATCAAAAGTGATGAATACCATGGGCCAGATATGACTGATTTTGGCCATCGAAGCATCTCTGATCCTGAGTTTAATAAACAATATCAAGAACAAAGTCAGCTATTTTGTGAAAGAATTTTAACTGATGATGCATTTGCTGAAAAATATGGCGATTTAGGTCACATCTATGGGTACCAGTGGCGCCATTGGGAAACGAAAGATGGTGGGTTTATCGATCAAATCAAGGAAGTGGTCGAAGCAATCAAAAAAACACCTGATTCAAGACGTTTGATCGTGTCTGCTTGGAATCCAGAAGATGTTCCTAGTATGGCGTTACCGCCTTGCCACACGATGTTTCAATTTTATGTTCATGATGGTCGTTTAAGTTGTCAATTGTATCAACGGAGTGGTGATGTATTTCTAGGTGTGCCTTTCAATATTGCCAGTTATGCTTTGTTAACCCATCTGATTGCGCATGAAACTGGATTAGAAGTTGGTGAATTTATCCATACTTTAGGTGATGCTCATCTCTATTCAAATCATGTGGAACAAATGAAAGAACAACTTTCAAGAGAAATGCGTGCGTTTCCTAAATTAGTTTTAAATACAGAAAAAAAATCTGTGTTTGACTTTGAAATGGATGATATCAAGGTTGAAGGCTATGAACCTCATCCAGCAATCAAAGCGCCAATCGCAGTATGAACACAGAAAGGATGATGAAATGTTAGCTGCTATCTGGGCACAAGATGAAAATGGGTTGATCGGTAAAGAAGACCAACTGCCTTGGCGATTACCCAATGATCTGAAGTTTTTTAAACAAATGACTGAAGCGAATACTTTAGTTATGGGAAGAAAAACATTTGAAGGTATGGGAAGTCGTCCGTTACCTAACCGTCAAACAATCGTGATGACAAGAGATCGTGATTACCAAGCTGACAATGTCATGGTTATGCACGAGATTGAAGAAGTATTGGATTACGCAAAGGAAAACGATGGTATTTTGTTCGTTGCGGGAGGATCAGCTATTTATAAAGAATTTCTTCCTTTTTGTTCGGTGCTGTATCGCACAGTCATCCATCATTCTTTTACAGGGGATACTTATTTTCCAGAAGTTGATTGGGATCAATGGTCATTAATCAATATCAGCCAAGGGGAGATGGACGAAAAAAATCCTTATGCCCATCAATTTGAAACATATCAACGAAAAAGAAAATAAATAACCAATGAAAAAAGGTATTTCCTGAAAGCTTGTTTAGCACATTTTGGGAAATATCTTTTTTAATAAAGTTGAAATGATCAATACCACATCTTTGGATGAAAACGGAATCGTTCGTAGAGGTATTTAATGAAAAAACGTCTGTTGTCTGTTATACTTAAAAAAGAAATTGCCTTTATTAGTACTTGTTGTAAACCAAAAGGCATCTTGTTAAAGGAAGAGTGAGATAGTATGACAAATGTAAAAATCGTAACAGATTCTTCTTGTACAATGGAAAAAAGTGTGCGAGATAACTTAAATATCCAGGTGATGCCGCTAGCTATCATGATCGATGGCGTGGTCTATCCTGAT
Source organism: Enterococcus sp. DIV0703 (assembly GCF_051711065.1). Lineage (NCBI taxonomy): Bacteria > Bacillati > Bacillota > Bacilli > Lactobacillales > Enterococcaceae > Enterococcus > Enterococcus sp. DIV0703. The sequence continues at coordinate 1,071,143 of NZ_JBIOLX010000001.1, forward strand.
GACGATCAATTAGGTGGAGAAAAATTCATGGATATGATGGCTCAAGCTAAATCATTACCAAAAACGAGTCAACCGCCAATCGGTGAATTTATTTCAACCTATGATCAACTTGGCGAAGATGGCAGTGAAGTTATCTCGATCCATATGACTAAAGGATTGAGTGGAACGGTTGAAGCGGCCCGTCAGGCAAGCAATCTGACTAAAACGAAAGTGACTGTCATCGATAGTGATACAACCGATCAGGGGCTGTCCTTCCAAGTGATCCGCGCTGCTGAACTTGCACAAGCAGGAAAAAGTGCTGATGAGATTCTTGAAGAAATAAAAAAAGTACAAGAAAATACAAAATTATATATTGGGATCTCTACATTAGATAACTTAGTCAAAGGTGGGCGCATTAGCCGAGCAACTGGTTTATTGTCAAGTGTATTGAACATACGTGCTGTGATGAATTTCACTCATGGAGAGTTGATCCCAGTTGCTAAGGGTCGAGGAAAGAAAACCTTTGACAAATGGTTCAATAATTTGAAGAAAGAATTAAAAGAACTACCAAATGTTCGTCAAATTGGGATCTCTCATGCAGATGCTCAAGAGCTTGCTCAAGAATTTAAAGAAGGACTACAAGAATTATTTCCTGATATGACGATTCCTGTTCTACACACGAATCCAGTTATTGCAACACATACGGGGAAAAATGCCTTTGCAATCATGTATTACGTTGACTAAATCAAGAGGATAAATCATTGGTCAGTTAGCCATTGATTTTATCCTTTTTTTCTTTATAATAATTCTTATTTTTTTCAGAAACACTACCTTTTTATTTTAATTTTTGATAACATAAGAAACAATCGAATAATATGAGGTGAATGATATGAAATTAACAAAACGACAACTATTGCTCGTTTTGTTCCCATTACTTATCGCTATATTTGTATATTTAGGACTATCTTTATCGATTCCAAAAGCTAAACCGCTATTAAAACCAGCAGCGACAGTTAGTCAAAAGACGGATCAAAAAGAAAAAATCCATTATGTAGCTATCGGCGATTCGTTAACTGAAGGAATAGGAGATCAAACGAAACAAGGTGGTTTTGTTCCATTAGTAGCCAACGATTTAAAAGATCGCTATGATCTGACTGCTGTTGAAATTGAAAACTATGGGGTAAACGGTGAACGGAGCGATCAAATTTTAAAACGGCTCAAGAAAAATTCAGAGATTCAAACAAACATTAAATCAGCTGACTTTATCACTTTGACAGTGGGCGGAAATGACTTAATGAAAGTGATTCAAAACGATCTATTTGGGATCAGTATCCAATCATTTAAGCGACCATTACAAAAGTATCAGAAAAATGTTGAACAACTGATTGAAGAAATTAGGAAGTTAAATGATCACGCACCGGTTTACATCTTAGGTATTTATAATCCATTCTATTTGAATTTCCCTGAGATTAAAGACATGCAGACGATTGTGAACAACTGGAATGCTGGAACTGAGTCTGTTGTCAAAAATGCGGACAACTGCTATTTTATCCCAATCAATGATTTGCTATATCAAGGGTTAAATCAAAAAGTTGGCGTAACTGAAGAAGGAACGAATCAGTCAAGTACTAGCGAAAGTACGTCAAATAGCAAAAATAATGTATTGTATGAAGAAGATCATTTTCATCCTAATAACTTAGGCTATCAATTGATGGCAAATGCTGTACGAGATGAATTAATTGAAACGCAAGACCAATGGTTGCCAAGGGAGGATCAGAAATAATGGAAAAACGCTCAAAAAAGGTTTCGACACAAACGAATACTGAAATTCAAAAGAAAAATTATTGGAAATGGGCTTTTTTGATTCTTTTAGGGGTTGTTCTTGGATCAAGCATCTTTTTAGGTACTCGGATTTTTGCGAATCGAGAACCGGATTTTGCTAAGGTGCCAGCGATCACCCAAAGACAAGGAGATCCAGTCTTGACCATCAACACCAATAAAGAAAAGGTCAATCAAATGATCAGTTTTTTCTTGACAGATTATCAAAAAGACCAAGGTATTCAATATAAATTTTATCTTGAAAATGAAGCGATGTTGAATGGTACGTTTGAAGTATTAGGATTTCCAATCAACTTTTATCTGTACTTTGATCCATATGTGATGGAAAATGGAAATGTCCAATTAAAAGCGAAAAGTCTTTCGATCGGCACATTGAGTCTACCGATCAAAGATATCATGAATATGATCAAGCGAAATTATAAGTTGCCTGATTGGATTGAAATCAATACGGATGATTTGACGATCATGCTACGTTTAGATCGCTTCCGTATGCAAAATGGTATGTACATCAAAGCAGATAAAATTGATTTAGTGAATGATGACATTCGTTTTAGTCTATATCTACCTAAAGAAACTGGTGAAAAGACAACGAGCAATAAAACGACAAAGAATACTGATACCACCGACACGAGTGTAACGAAGTAAACAGTGGGTCATTGATGGGAGAGAGAAGGATGGAAAGAGCAATTTTTGCTGGAGGATGCTTTTGGTGTATGATTCAGCCCTTTGATACGCTACCAGGGATTCATACGATCATGTCTGGCTATACAGGTGGACATGTGCCATCTCCAACCTATGAACAAGTCAAATCTAAAACGACTGGTCATACAGAAGCGGTAGAGATCATCTACGATCCAGAGAAAATATCATATCAAGAATTAGTGGAAATTTATTGGCAGCAAACCGATCCAACGGATGCATTTGGACAATTTGAAGATCGTGGCGAGAATTATCGGCCGGTTATTTACTTTACGACAAATGAACAGAAGAGAATCGCGGAAGAAAGTAAAAATCGATTAGCGGCTAGTGGTCGGTTTACAAAACCGATCGTGACCACGATTGAAAAAGCACAACCATTTTATTTGGCTGAGCCAGAGCATCAAGATTATTATAAAAAAAATCCTGAAAATTTTGAGCGAAACCATGCAAGAAGAGCGGCTTTCGTCAAAGAAAACTGGGAGGAAAGAATGTGAATCAAAGCTTCTATCATTATTTAATGACTCTTCGTGGCGGTAAACAAGCAGATCAACAGTCTGTTTTCGCCACAGAAGCAGGAAAAGATATCCAGTTTCCTAAACATAGTACGAGTTATGAAGAAATTTCCGATTATCTAGAATTGAATGTGGATTATTTGTCATCTATGGATATATTTGATGAGGTGTGGGAAAAATATTTAGAAAACAGCCATTGATTCTGCGTTTGTTTTCTTCATTTTTTAGAAAAGATCAAAAAGGAAACATCTAGTCGCATTTTTTGTTTTTTTTTTCTATAATAGAGAAAGAACGATAACCTTGAGAGTGGAATGATGGATATTGACAAAAAAACAACGCTATATCGACCGTTTTTGGCTTATAATCAAATATGTACTTTGCTCCATCTTGATCGCTTTTATTTTAAGAGGATTTCTTCTTATTCCAGTGCCAGTGGAAGGTAATTCGATGGAAAACGTCTTGAAACAAGGTGACATGGTTGTAATGGAAAAATTTTCTGAAATCAGACGGTTTGACGTAGTTGTTTTTCAATTGGCTGATGGAACGATTTATATCAAACGAGTGATCGGGTTGCCAGGAGAGACAATTAGCTATGAGAATGATCAGCTGAAAGTGAATGGAAAAGTGGTCGAAGAACCTTTTCTAACGAAAAATAGAAAGTCAGATCATGAAAGTAGTCCTTATACAACGGACTTTACTCTGGAAGAATTAACGAATAAGACAAAGCTGCCAGCCGACAGTTACTTTGTTTTAGGGGACAATCGACGTGTTTCGAAAGACAGTCGCTCCTTTGGTATGATTACAGGAAGCGAAATATTGGGTAAGGCTCGCTTTGTTTACTATCCTTTGAACGAGATAAAATGGATTGGGTAAAGAAAAGAGATCATTCAGGATGATTTCAAGGCGCTAATGCCACCGCTAATTTGTTTTAGAGTGAAGAGGGAAGCGACCTCCAAAAGTTAGATTTTCTGGTCTAACTTTTGGAGGTCGCTTTTTTACTTGATTAAAAGAGTACAATTAAGATATAAAATGAACTAATTTCTTGCCATTTTATGTTCTAAAAGAGATGATAGGAGAAAAAGTAAGAAGGGATAAAAGTGCGCTATCATATCATGGAAAGTTTAGATATTCGGAGAAATCTAGCAACAGAGGAATATCTTATGAACAGTTTTGACAGTGATGAACCTTTGTTTTTACTATATATTCAAAAACCTTGTGTGATTATTGGACGAAACCAAAATAGTTATGAAGAAATCGATCTCAAGTATTTAAGGGAAAAAAACGTGACACTCACTCGGCGAACCTCAGGTGGAGGAGCTGTATATGATGACTTAGGAAATCTAAGCTTTAGCTTTGTGACCAGCAAAAATGCAATGAAATTTGGTGAATATGAATCCATTACCTCGCCTATTATCACAGCATTAAGAAAAATGGGCGCAACCAAAGCAGAAGTTGGTGGACGTAATGATATGTATATCGAAGGAATGAAATTTTCTGGTAATGCCATGTATACGAAAAAAAATCGGTTATACTCACATGGTACATTAATGTATGATGTTGATTTGTCCGTTCTTGATAAAATTTTGACGGTTTCCAAAGAGAAAATTGAGTCTAAAGCAACGAAATCAGTAAAAAAAAGTGTGACGAATCTGAAACCATTTTTAAAAGAAAAATATCAATTTGAAAAAACCGCTGACTTTAGAGATGCACTGATTTGTGAAGTCTATCAGGTCGATGATCTGCAAGAAATTGAAGATAAAAGGATAGATTTGACGAAGAAAGATGAACAAAACATTGAACAAATCGTCCAGAATCGTTATGCTAATGATGATTGGGTCTATGGTGAAACACCAAGGTTTTCGGTGAAACGCAGAATCAGGCTCCCCAAAGTTGGAATTGTGGACGTCCGTTTGTCGACACTGCATGGGAGAATTAATGAGATTCGTTTTTATGGTGATTTTTTTGGGCAAAAAGATGTAAGTATTCTTGAACAACAATTACTTGGTCAAAAATTTATTTATGAAGAAATAAAAAACGCATTAAATGATATGACTGTTTCAGATTATATCTTTCATTTTAATAACGAAGATCTACTAGCACTACTATTTTAGTCAAACAAGCCAAAATAAGTGCATAGGAGACCAAGATAATTTATCTAAAAAAGCCTTCCATCTGTTTTTCTAATGGAGGGCTTTAAAAAATTTACATTTTCATCCAGACAGGCTCTAATGTATTTCCATCTAAATCTTGGACTTCAAGTGAAAACATTTCTTCTTCAGACATGCCCATATCGACTTCATGATAGCTTCCGCCATTTTCTTTCGCCGTATTCGCAAACTTTTTAACTTCATCCGCATTTGCTACACTAAAAGAAATCAAGGCGCCACTTGTTTTTTTATTATCTGCGATTTCTTTGTCTTTTAAGAATTTTTTGTAAAAACCGTGAGAGAGTAACATGATCCAAAATGTGTCGTCCCAAACCACAGCGCTTGCTTCGTCAGTTGAAAATTCTTCATTTTTCTTAAAGCCCAATTTTTCATAAAAAGCAACAGACTTGTCTACATCTTCAACGGGGAAATTAACAAAAACCATACTGTTCATTTGTACCTCTCCTTTCTTTTATCCTATCATCTATTAAAATATAAACGTTGTCAAAAGATGCGTGCTGAAAGAATTCTTCTTTACAGTTTTATAAACGTTCATTGAATATATTTATCGGCAGAATACTAGAAAAAACGATTAAACCCAATCGAATGTCGTTCATCATTAAAGACAGGAACATTCTTCATTTGAAGAAGCAGGGTACACCTGAATAGGGAGGAAGTATTGAAATGTGTACTATTTCTTGCAATCTTCTTGCGAAAAAGTGCAACCTCATGGAAAGGAATTGAATATGGTATGCGTACGGCTTAAACTGAGAGTATCAAAGCAAGGAGGAGAGAATTTGAGAATAAAATTTGGAATTGATAATCACATTGCACAGGATACAGTGAAGGTAACTACCCATTCTTCTTGCGAAAAAACGTGGGGGAGAATAAAAGAAGCTATTCTGACTACGGAGCAAACAATCGTAGTAATTGATGCAAAAACAAATAAGAAAGTTTCCAGGCTATTAAGTGATGTCTCCTCAATCGAGTCAAAAGAACAGATGTGTCATGTCGTTTTTACATCAAATGAGAGGTATCTATTAGCTGTACGGTTAAAAATAGTTGAGAAGCAATTTACAAGTTACGGATTTGTGCGGATCAACATTAGTACGCTGGTTAATCGATCTTTTATTAAAGCTTTTCGTTCTACGGATAATGCACGGGTTGAAATTGAAATGAAAAATGGTTCTAAATTTATTGTGAATCGTCACTATGTAAAAAAATTTAAGGAGATGTGGGTATGAGTAAACAGATAAAACATAATTTTTTTCAAACGTTCTCGTTAAGCAGCATCTGGTTGATATTTATAATAACAAGCTTCTTTGCGAAAGGACAGATGATCCATGTTTATTTTCTTTGGCACGTAATGGGTGTTAGTCTAGTTTGTGCATTAGTCTTTGGTGTGATGTATGATGTGCTTTGGAATCATCTTACGCTGAAACCAGTCAGTAATATTTTGATTGCGACTGTTGGAAATACAGTTGCGGGTTTAGCGATTTTCAATTTGCTTTCATTCAAACTGCCTTTGGCAATTTCACCAATTAATCTTTTGGCAATTTATCTTATTTTAAATTTGATCTTACACACCATTGCTTTTTATCTATACGCAAAAAATGAGAGCAAAAAGCAAGCAAGAGCGTTAAATAAAAAAATAAATAACTCAATCGATTAAACCTTAGAAAGCAAGTTGGAAGTTTTCCACTCATTTTTAACTGAAAAAGGATAATCGATAGTTGATGATTCCAAAACTCAGAATCGATAATAAAGTGAAAAAATATCTCAAATTATATTGAGTAATGGATAACGAAGAGGTCTTAGAGGATGTGTTATCTCACCAATTTGTTGCATGGAGGAATCAAGAACTCAGAGAACGGAAAATGCCAAAATGAGAGTGCGATTAGTAGGGAAATATGATAAAATACGGAACAGGCGCCTTTTTGTTATTTATAATGATGTATTTTCTTTTTATTAATAGTAATAAAAGTACAAAACATGTTTGATAAAGAAAAATACCCTAAGGCGTTGAGATTTAGTATCATGATAGAAGGATTATTCTGCCGAACCACTGATGAATAAAAAGCGGTATCCACTTTAAAAAATTGTAAAGTCAGGATAAATGCATAAAAATAATCGCTGATCTTAGGTTCATGGTAGTATGGATAGTTGCAGAGCTGCTTTTGAAAGAGTCTACCCAATAATTGTTTTGAATAATATAAGGAAAATGAGCCTAATCAACTTACTTGATGGTAGTAGACTTGTATGCATAGATTTACTAAGGTTAAATATGATAATGTAAGAATAAGGTTTGAAATCCTTATATGAAAGGAATGAATTTATTCTATGACGATCCAATGGTTCCCAGGGCACATGGCAAAAGCCCGTCGTGAAGTTTCTGAGAAAATGAAATATGTCGATATCGTCTTTGAATTAGTCGATGCACGATTACCTTTGTCTTCACGTAATCCAATGCTTGATCAGATCATCCAACAAAAGCCAAGGTTGGTATTATTAAATAAAGCTGATCTAGCAGACCCCCAACAAACGAAGTTATGGCAAACGTATTTTCAACAACAAGGTCATCAAGCATTAGCGATTACCGCTCAAGAGAGTAAAGGGATCAAAGCGTTGATTCCAGCAGCCAAAGAAGCACTGAAAGAAAAAAGGGCACGTGATGCCGCTCGAGGGATCAAACCACGAGCAATCAGAGCCATGGTTTTAGGTATTCCAAATGTCGGGAAGTCAACATTGATGAACCGCTTAGTTGGGAAAAAAATTGCGCAAACAGGTAATAAACCTGGTGTGACAAAAGGACAACAATGGTTGCGCCTAGGTAGCGAATTAGAGTTATTAGATACGCCAGGAATCTTATGGCCTAAATTTGAAGATGAAGAGATCGGTAAAAAACTAGCACTAACCGGAGCCATTAAAGACCAGTTAGTTCATTTAGATGATCTCGCTATCTATGGCTTAGATTTTTTCGCTCGTTACTATCCAGGAAGAATTGCGGAGCGCTATCAGTTACCAGAAGAAGCAGAACAACAATTAGCACCTGAATTATTGATGACGATTACTGCAAAGCGTGGCTATAAAGATGATTATGATCGTGGTAGTGAAGTGGTAGTCTTCGATATCCGTCAAGGAAAACTTGGGCGCTACACGTTAGATCGATGTGAAGAAATGGGGAAAACAAGCGATGAGTGAATCGATCCAAAGTATCAAGGAACGATTAAAAACAGTGACGTCGTTAACTGATCCCTTCATTGCCGAACTAAAGCAAGATCAGCGAAAAGGGGTACAACAAGCGCTTCTATCCTTTGAGAAACAAGTAAAAAAAACGGCATTGATCCAAGAAAAATATTTGGAAATGTCATTATTTGAGAAGCAGGCATATGAACAAGGATATGAATGGATTGCGGGGATTGATGAAGTAGGGCGTGGGCCTTTAGCAGGGCCAGTAGTAGCGGCCGCTGTCATCCTACCTAAAGACGAACCGATCCTTGGATTAAATGACTCGAAACAATTATCAGAAAAAAAACGAGAACTGCTTTATGACCAAATCCAACAAAAAGCACTTGCTATCGGTATCGGCATCATTGATGAAAAAAAGATTGATGAGGTCAATATTTATGAGGCAAGCAAACTAGCAATGATCCAAGCTGTAGAAAAGCTGGCAATACGTCCAAATTATCTCTTAATTGATGCCATGACACTGGATTTGCCAATCCAGCAAGAAAAATTGATCAAGGGAGATGCTCGTTCAGTTTCTATTGCGGCAGCAAGTATCATTGCAAAAGTTTATCGTGATGATTTAATGAAAAAATATGATGAACTATATCCAGGTTATGGTTTTGGCCATAATGCTGGTTATGGAACGAAAGAACATCTACAAGGCTTAGCAACACAAGGAATTACCCCTATTCATCGACGCTCTTTTGCACCGATAAAAAATTATTTATCTTAAGATGTTTGACCGTCTCTTGCGTATTTTATTTAAAAGTAACTTCGAGAGGCGGTTTTCGTTCATGGATCAGATTGAAGGATTTTTACTTAAATTAGCTTATGCGAAAGGAATTAGCAGTCAAGGAAAATGGGCGGTTGTCCAGGCTTTATTGGAAGCTCAAACAAGCGAGTTGTCTTCTTATGAAATCATTGAAATCGCAAAAATTGTTCGTCATCGAGAAAAATTTCAAGAAAGTTGGCGGCAAATCAATCAAAATTTTGCGAAGTTTAAAACAGCTCAGTCATTCATTACTTGTCTTGACCCGTGCTATCCCCCGCAACTTTTTCATCTTGCGACACCACCGATTCTTTTATTTTATTCTGGTGATCTTTCTCTACTAAAACAAAAGATGCTCAGTGTGGTTGGGGGCAGGAAAACCTCGGTCTTGGCAAAAAAAGTTGTACATGAACTTTTAACTCCGGTCATAGATGCTAACTATGTCATCGTTAGTGGCTGTGCCAAAGGAATCGATACATACGCACATTTGGCTGCGATTAAAAATACTGGAAAGACAATTGCGGTAATCGGTACAGGAATTAAAAAAGCCTACCCAAAGGAAAACCAATTTCTTCAAGCAGAAATTGGAAAGAATCATCTTTTACTTAGTGAATATCCACCATATGAAGGACCAAAACAATACCGCTTTCCCATGAGAAATCGAATCATTGCTGCTTTGTCACAAGGCACTTGTGTCATTGAAGCAAAGCAAAAGAGCGGTTCTTTGATAACAGCACAACAAGCGTTAGAAATCGGTCGAACTGTTTTTTCTGTACCTGGAAATATTTTGACACAATACTCAACTGGCTCCCATCAACTAATTCAAGATGGTGCTGTTTGTGTGATTTCTGGTGAAGATTTATTGTTCGAGTTGAAAGAATAACAGGAACTTCTCATTTGATTTTCTTGACAAACGTTTTCTGAATGGATATGATAAGCTACGATTTGTATGAGTCCGCTTAATATAGTAGGAACATGTCAATGGAAAGGAGTCCATTCAGTAATGGCATATAAATATTTAGTGATTGTGGAATCACCTGCAAAGGCCAAAACCATTGAAAAATATCTTGGTCGTAATTATAAAGTAATGGCCAGTGTCGGTCATATACGTGATTTACCTAAAAGTAAAATGGGAATTGATGTCGAAAACAACTATGAACCCCATTATATTTCAATTCGTGGAAAAGGCGATGTGATCAAAAGTTTAAAATCAGCAGCAAAAAAAGCGCAAAAAGTTTATCTTGCAAGTGACCCGGATAGAGAAGGGGAAGCAATTGCTTGGCATTTAGCCTATTTACTAGGTTTAGATTTATCAGAAAAAAATCGTGTGGTTTTTAACGAAATTACTAAGGAAGCGGTAAAAGCAGCCTTCAAGGAACCAAGAACGATCGACGTGGATTTAGTGGATGCCCAACAAGCAAGACGGGCGTTAGACCGCTTGGTGGGCTACTCCATCAGTCCAATCCTATGGCGCAAAGTCAAAAAAGGATTAAGTGCTGGAAGAGTACAGTCTATTGCATTAAAAATTATCATTGATCGTGAAAAAGAAATCCGTGATTTCATTCCAGAAGAATACTGGAGCATTGACGGTAATTTCAAAAAAACACGTAAAAAATTTAAAGCAAACTTTTGGGGAATTGATGGCAAGAAAAAGAAATTGCCTGATGCCCAATCTGTAAAAGAAGTTACTGATCGTATTGATGGACCAGATTTCACCGTTCAAAAAGTTGAAAAGAAAGAACGGAAACGAAATCCAGCAAACCCATTTACTACGAGTAGCCTACAACAAGAAGCTGCTAGAAAATTGAATTTTAGAACACGGAAAACGATGATGGTTGCGCAACAATTATATGAAGGAATCTCCTTAGGTAAGCAAGGGACTGTAGGTTTGATCACATATATGCGTACCGATTCAACACGGATCGCTGAGACTGCGAAAGCAGAAGCGGCTACCTTCATCGAAGAAACTTACGGGAAAGAATTTTCTAGTCATGCACAACGTAAAATCAAAAATGCGCAAGGTGCGCAAGACGCCCATGAAGCAGTTCGCCCGACAAGTGTCCTACGTACTCCTGAGGAAATCAAACAATATTTAGACAAGGACCAATTAAAACTCTACACCCTTATTTGGTCACGATTTGTTGCTAGTCAAATGACACCAGCGATATTAGATACCATGAAAGTTACCTTAGAACAAAATGGCGTACTTTTTATTGCGAATGGCTCTAAAGTTAAATTTAAAGGGTTCATGCAAGTCTATGTTGAAGGCAGAGATGATGGGAAAGAAGATAAAGAAAATATCTTACCAGAACTAGCACAAGGGGACATTGTTCAATCAGTGGACATTGAACCGAAGCAACATTTCACGCAACCGCCAGCAAGATTCAGTGAAGCAACTTTAATCCGTGCTTTGGAAGAAAATGGTGTGGGACGTCCTTCCACTTATGCGCCAACGCTGGATACGATCCAACGACGTTACTATGTCAAATTGACACAAAAACGCTTCGAACCAACTGAATTGGGTGAAATCGTCAATTCTTTGATTTGTGATTTCTTCCCCCAAATCGTCGATATCCATTTTACCGCTGAAATGGAAGGTGATTTGGATAAAATTGAAGAAGGAAAAGAAGCATGGATCGAAGTGGTGGATCGTTTCTACAAACCATTTGAAAAAGAATTGACCAATGCAGAAGAAAAAATCGAAAAAATTCAAATCAAAGATGAACCGGCTGGATTTGACTGTGATATTTGTGGGCATCCGATGGTTATAAAATTAGGAAAGTATGGTAAATTTTATGCATGTAGTAATTTTCCTGATTGTCGAAATACGAAACCAATCGTTAAAGAGATCGGTGTGACTTGTCCAGTTTGTCATGAGGGTCAGGTGATTGAACGCAAGTCTAAGAAAAACCGAATCTTTTACGGGTGTTCACGTTTTCCAGACTGTGACTTTACTTCTTGGGACAAACCAGTAGGACGAAATTGTCCGAAATGTGACCAGTATTTAGTTGAAAAGAAAGTCAAAGGCGGAAAACAAGTCGTATGTATCAATGGCGACTATGAAGAAGACATTCAAAAATAAAATGAGAAGAGGTCTTTATTTGAAAACTGTTAATGTAATAGGTGCAGGATTAGCTGGAAGTGAAGCAGCTTGGCAAGTCGCTCAAGCAGGTGTTCCTGTTCGTTTATACGAGATGCGCCCAGTGAAATCAACAGAAGCACACCATACAAGTAATTTTGCAGAGTTAGTCTGTTCCAACTCCTTGAGAGGGAATAGTTTAGCAAATGCAGTAGGTTTATTAAAAGAAGAAATGCGACGGTTAAATTCAGTCGTGATCACTTCAGCTGATGAAACAGCTGTTCCAGCTGGCGGTGCCTTAGCAGTGGATCGGGATTCTTTTTCTGAGACGATCACACGTAAAGTCAAAGATCACCCGCTAGTAACAGTCATCAATGAAGAAATCACTGAAATTCCAGAAGGGATCACGATCATTGCTACTGGTCCCTTAACCTCTCACCCGTTAGCTGAAAGTATTAAAGCATTCAATGGTTCTGACGGATTCTATTTTTATGATGCAGCAGCACCGATCGTAGACAAAGCAACGATCGATATGGATAAAGTCTATTTAAAATCACGCTATGATAAAGGGGAAGCAGCTTATCTAAACTGTCCAATGACTGAAGAAGAGTTTAAAGCATTCCACGAAGCTTTAACAACAGCTGACGTAGCCGAACTTAAATCATTTGAAAAAGAAAAATACTTTGAAGGCTGTATGCCAATCGAAGTGATGGCTCAGCGTGGCTTTAAAACAATGCTTTTTGGTCCAATGAAACCAGTTGGATTAGAAGATCCAAAAACCGGTAAACGCCCTTATGCGGTGATCCAGTTACGTCAGGACAATGCCGCTGCCTCATTGTATAACATCGTTGGTTTCCAAACGCACTTAAAATGGGGAGAACAAAAACGGGTTTTCCGTATGATCCCAGGTTTAGAAAACGCAGAATTTGTCCGTTATGGTGTAATGCACCGCAACAGTTTTATGAATTCACCAGAATTATTGAAACCAACTTATCAATCAACGAAGCGTGAAGACTTGTTCTTTGCAGGACAAATGACTGGTGTGGAAGGTTATGTTGAAAGTGCAGCTAGTGGTTTGCTTGCAGGGATCAATGCTGCTCGTTTAGCTAAAGAAAGTGAGCCGATTGAGTTTCCACGAGAAACAGCGATTGGGAGTATGGCGTATTATATTACACATGCTGAAGGAAAACATTTCCAACCAATGAATGCGAATTATGGTTTGTTCCCTGAATTACCAGAGCGCATTCGTGACAAAAAAACACGTTATGAAGCGATTGCTCAAAGAGCACTTCAGGCAAATGAACAAATAAAAAAAGAATTAATTGATGAAGTAACAGCTCAGTAACATGAAGTGAGCCCGGGACAAAGGTGTTCCGGGCTCTTTACTAGGCATAAAATAAATATACAACACATCTTTTATTTGTAGTGTTCCAAAAAAATTTTTTTCTTTTGGTAAAAAATGAGTAAATATCAGATTAAAAAAAAGGTTGTAATCTAAGAAATTTGTCAAATTAATTGTTTCAATTGTGAACAAACTTAGAAATATTGATTAAATTCTGACAATTTATTTGTTTTTTTAATTTTGCTATGCTAAATTTATCTCTGGGATTAAAAGGAAGGTGATAAAATGCTAGAACAAACGTGGAAAGATAAGTTTTTGCGTTATTTAATCGTGGAACGTGGTTACTCTGAAAAAACACGAGAAGCATACGAGGAAGACCTCACTAATTTTGAAAGATTTCTTACAGAATCAGGAGAGGATGATTTATTAAAAATCAATCACTTAGATGTTCGAGTGTATTTAAGTTACCTAACTGATGAAAGATATAGCAGAAATTCGATCAGTCGTAAGATTGCAAGTCTGCGCTCTTTTTATCAATACCTTTTAAAAGAAGAAGTGATCAAAGAAAATCCTTTTTCTTATGTCCACCTAAAAAAGAAAAATTTGAAACTACCTCGCTTTTTTTATGAGAATGAAATGCAAGCATTATTTGACAGTGTCAAAGGAGAAAAACCTTTAGATTTGAGGAACCAAGCGCTATTAGAAGTTCTTTACGGTTCGGGGATTCGATTAAGCGAGTGCAGTAATTTGAAACTAGCAGAAATCGATTTCGACTCCGAAGTCATGTTGATTCATGGTAAAGGGAATAAAGAACGGTATGCACCACTTGGTTCATTCGCACAAGATGCCTTACAAGAGTATTTTGAAAAAGGGCGAAAGGCTTTGATGGATAAATACCACAAGAGTCATGACTATGTTTTTGTGAACCATCATGGTGAACCAATTACGCCAACAGGGATCGAGTATGTATTGAATCAAGTGATTAAAAAGAGTAGTTTAGATAGTTCGATCCATCCACATATGCTGCGGCATACCTTTGCTACACACTTGCTGAATAATGGTGCAGATATGCGGACAGTTCAAGAGCTGTTGGGGCATGCTAATCTATCCACTACACAGATCTATGCTCACGTGACAAAAGAAAGTTTACAAAAAAATTATCGCTCGTTTCATCCAAGAGCGTAATAGAAAAGGATCAGTAATCTTAATTGGGAGGAAATAACTATGGTAGAATCACAATTTCATTCAACGACGATTTGTGCCGTTGAAAAAGATGGAAAATTTGCAATGGCAGGTGACGGTCAAGTTACAATGGGCGAATCCGTGGTGATGAAAGGAAGCGCAAGAAAAGTCCGTCGAATCTATAATGATGAAGTCATCGTAGGATTTGCTGGAAGTGTCGCAGACGCATTTACATTGGAAGAAAAATTTGAAGGCAAATTAAATGAATACAATGGTAATTTACAGCGAGCTGCAGTGGAATTAGCGCAAGAATGGCGGACACAACAGTCCATGCAAAAACTAGAAGCAATGTTGATCGTAATGAATGAAAAAGAAATGTTATTAGTTTCAGGTACTGGGGAAGTGATTGCACCAGATGATGGAATTTTGGCAATTGGTTCAGGAGGGAATTTTGCATTAGCTGCTGCACGGGCAATGAAGAACTACGCACAAAACGACATGAGTGCCAAAGAAATCGCAGAGAATGCATTGAATATTGCAGCAGACATTTGTATCTTTACAAATCATAATATTATTGTGGAAGAATTATAGAGGTGAAGAAGAATGTATGAATTAAAACAAACACCAAGACAAATCGTTAATGAATTAGATCAATATATCATTGGACAACAAGCAGCTAAAAAATCAGTTGCGGTCGCTTTGCGCAATCGCTATCGCCGTTTACAATTAGATGAAAAAATGCAACAAGACATCACACCTAAAAATATGTTGATGATCGGACCAACAGGGGTAGGGAAAACAGAGATCGCTCGTCGATTGGCGAAAATCGTCAACGCTCCTTTCGTGAAAGTAGAAGCAACGAAATTTACAGAAGTAGGTTATGTTGGTCGAGATGTGGAGTCGATGGTTCGTGATCTAGTAGAAAATGCGATCCAGATCGTTGAAAAAGAACAATATAGCCGTGTATATACTGAAGCTAAGAAAAGAGCAGAAAAACGATTAGTAAAAGTGCTGGTTCCTGGAATTAAAAAAGAACAAAAACAAACAGGAAATCAATTTGAACAAATGATGAACATGTTCAATGTTGCGCAACAAAATACAGCAGAACCGCAAGAAGAAGTGACTGAAGAAATCCGTGTCAATCGGAAAACGGTTCTAGAACAATTACAAAAAGGTTTACTTGATAACCGTCAAGTAACAATCGAAATAGAAGAACAAAAGAAACCAGCTCCAATGATGAACAATGGTTTGGAACAGATGGGCATTGATTTAAATGAAACATTAGGGGCGCTAACACCGAAGAAAAAGGTTGAGCGCACGTTAGCAGTAAAAGATGCACTTGAACTGTTGATCAAAGAAGAATCAAGTAAACTAGTCAAAGATGCTGACATCCATAGTGAAGCCATTCAATTAGCACAATCAAGCGGGATCATTTTTATTGATGAAATCGATAAAATCACTTCAAAATCACAACAATCTGGTGAAGTATCACGTGAAGGCGTCCAAAGAGATATCCTGCCAATCGTTGAAGGTTCACAAGTGAACACGAAGTATGGAGTTATCCAAACGGATCACGTCTTATTTATTGCTTCTGGTGCCTTCCATTTATCAAAACCAAGTGATTTGATTCCAGAATTGCAAGGACGTTTTCCAATACGTGTAGAATTAGATGATTTAACTGCAGATGACTTTATTAAAATCTTGACTGAACCAAACAATGCACTAATCAAACAATACGTAGCATTAATTGGTACAGAAAATGTTTCAGTTATCTTTACGAAAGAAGCAATTGAGAAAATCGCTCAAATCGCTTATGATGTGAACCGCGATACAGACAATATCGGAGCTAGACGTTTGCACACGATCTTAGAAAAATTGTTAGAAGACTTATTGTTTGAAGCACCTGACATGCAAATGGGAGAAATCACGATTACGGAAGCTTATGTAGAAGAAAAATTAGGTTCGATTGTAGCAAATGAAGATTTAAGTCGTTTTATTTTATAAAATCGGAGGAAGAAAATGACGGATTTATTAACAAAAACCCGCAATATCAACAAATTATTACAACAAAAAAATACTTTCGATCTGCGAGCTGATTTACCTTACGATAAAATGGCTGTGACATTAGGTGCTATTTTAGATAGTAATGTCTATATCATTAGCAGTGAAGGAGTCTTATTAGGCTATGATGAACGTCATGATGTCAACAATGAACGGATAAAAATGATGTTTGTTGAAAAGCAATTTCCCGATTCTTATACTGACACAGTTGATCAATTGAACAAAACGGAAGCCAATATTCCGATCAGTAGTGAAATGACTGCTTTTCCTTTTGAAGCAAGAGAAAAATACCCATTTGGTTTGACGACAGTAGTCCCTATTTTTGGTGCTGGCGAGCGGTTAGGAACCATTATTTTATCAAGAATGGAACAAGCCTTTACCGATGAAGACCTAGTGTTAGCTGAATATGGTGCGACGGTAGTCGGTATGCAGATCCTTTATCAAAAATCACGTAGTATTGAAGCGGATGTCAGAAGTGCAACAGCTGTCCAAATGGCGATCAATACTTTGTCTTATAGCGAATTGAAGGCAGTTCAAGCGATTTTCGATGCCTTAGAAGGCGATGAAGGACGTTTAACAGCATCCAATATTGCGGATAAAATTGGGATCACTCGCTCAGTGATCGTCAATGCATTACGTAAATTAGAGTCAGCTGGGATCATTGAATCACGCTCCCTTGGGATGAAAGGGACGTATTTAAAAGTTCTAAATTCCAGATTCAAAGAAGAATTAACAAAACACAGTTACTAAAAATCTATGACCGATTGATTAGATGAATCTATTCAGTAGGAACGAAGTAAACAAAAAGAGTCTCCTTTAGGTTTTCTTTTCGCTGAAACACACGAGTAATGCCAAGGATGATTCGGATACTTCTTGTTGGAAAAAATAAGAATAGCTTAGGACCTGAGACTAGCTATCTCAGGTCCTAAGATTTAACGGTGGAGGAATTATAATGACTGTAATCATTCAAAATGATCAATTGATTGCTGAAATTGCTGAACATGGAGCAGAATTGGTCAGTTTAAAATCAAAGGATAATAATCTTGAGTATATTTGGCAAGCTGATCCAGCGTATTGGGGAAGACATGCGCCCGTTTTATTTCCATTTGTTGGAAGATTAAAGGATGACCAATACACGTACCAAGGAAAGACTTATTCAATGGGGCAACATGGCTTTGCGAGAGATATGGATTTTGAAGTAATCGAACATGGTCAAGAATTAGCCAGCTTTTTGTTAAGAAGCACACCCGAGACCAAAAAAAATTATCCTTTTGATTTTGAATTAGTGATTTCTTATGAATTAGGTGGAGATGGGATCACCGTTCATTATCAAGTGGCTAATACTGGAGAAGAAGAAATGTTCTTTTCGATTGGGGGTCACCCAGCCTTTAATGTTCCTCTGGAAGAAGGATTGACTTTTGATGATTTTTATCTTGCGTTTTCACCTAAAAAATCACGTTTGCGTTTACCTTTAAGTGGGCCATATATCGATATGGAACAAAAAACACTTGGACAAACAAATACCAACCTTGCATTAGTACACGATCTTTTTGAAAATGATGCACTAGTATTTGAAACGAAAGGATTGAACGCTTATGCCATCCGTAGTGAAAAATCTAGCCACAGTGTGACATTGAGTTATAAAGATATGCCATATGTTGGGATTTGGTCACCTTATCCAAAAGAAGCGCCTTTTGTTTGTATCGAACCTTGGTGTGGTATTGCAGATACAGTAAACAGCTCGGGAGAATTGATGGAAAAAGCTGGAATCAATCAACTAGGCGCACATGAAATTTTTCAAACAAAATATTCGATTACGGTAAAATAGTGGTTATCCTAAAGTTGTTTGATTTCAATTAATCAGAGGAAATCAGGTATAATGATTCATGTTCCCTTTATTTTGCTAATCGTTTCTTTTCGCTTCTTAACGAATCAATCATTTAAAAGCTAAAAAAACAGTTGGCTGATTAGTCAACTGTTTTTCTCTCAGGTCAATTTTTTTTCTTACTACTATTCAATCCGAAGGGGATACGACTTTCTGTATGGTTTTTGATTCGTAGGATATTCTCTTTATGGCGATAGAAAATAAAGGCAGAAACTAAAAATGCAATGATCGTCAATAGCCAGTTTTGCTTAGGCAAGATACCAGGTGCGATGTAAGGAAGGATAATCGTTGATAAAGTGATCAAAGTTGCACTGATCATACTTGTTAAACTTACCATACTAGTACAAAAGAGCGTAACAACGAAGATGATACTGGAATAGATAAAAAATAGAGGATTGAATCCAAGTAACATTCCAGCACTTGTTGCAACTGCTTTGCCTCCTTTGAAGCCAGCGAAAATAGGGAACGTATGACCTAAGATCGCACAAACACCAAACCATAGGGGATTAATGGTTGTAACGTGGAAAATAACTGGTAAGCAAGTTGCCAAGGTTCCTTTCAAGATATCCATGAACAACACAATTGTACCTGCTGTTTTTCCTAAAACTCTAAAAGTATTGGTGGTGCCAGTATTTCCGCTACCATGTTGGCGGATATCTTTTTTGAAAAATAATTTACCTATCCAAACCCCCGAAGGAATCGAGCCTAGAAGATAGGCAAGTACCAATAATAAAATTAATTTCATTGTTCTACCTCTTTCAATTTGAAACTAATGTTTATTTTAGCATGAATAAAGTACGTGAACAATTGGAAATACTTGAAAGAGTGAACGAAAGGGAGTATTATTTATGTCATTTGAAAATCCAACACAAGAAAAAATCTTCGATTATTTAAAAACAGCAAAAACGATTGCAATTGTTGGTTTGAGTAATAAGGAAGAACGAACAAGTTACCAAATTGCTCGATTTCTGCAAGAACGGGGATATCGTATCATTCCGGTGAACCCATTATTAGCAGGAGAGATCATTTTAGGCGAAAAGGTCTATGCGTCGCTACAGGAAATCCAAGAACCGATCGATATCGTGGATATTTTTCGGCGTAGTGAATTTTTGCCAGAGGTAGCTGCTGACTTTTTACAGACTCAAGCAAAAGTATTTTGGGCGCAATTAGGTATCGCAAATGAAGAAGCAGCAAACAAGCTTCAATCAGCAAATCGCAAAGGCATCATCATGGATCGTTGTATAAAAATCGAGTGGAACAATATGAACGAAAAAGATAACTAAATGTTTGCATTTTAAATAACGTGAAATATTTAATCGACAAGACAAAAGCGAACAATAGAATAAAAAAGATGGTATTCTCAAAGGTTAGTTAGTAATTAAGTTTTAATTCTTTCCTAACCTCTTTTTTTTCATGCGTATTTCTAGTATGATTATCGTGATGCGGTTTTAACCGTAAAGTATTATTGAAGGAGCGTTTGCCTTGGCAAAAAAAGTAAAGAACGAATATAATGATGCATCGATCCAGGTTCTTGAAGGATTAGAGGCAGTTAGAAAACGACCAGGAATGTATATCGGGTCAACGGATAGCCGGGGCTTACATCATTTAGTCTATGAGATCGTTGACAATGCGGTTGATGAAGCTTTATCTGGATATGGAAATGAAATTGATGTAACCATTCATGAAGACAATAGTATCACTGTGACAGATAGCGGTCGTGGTATGCCAGTTGGGATGCATGCTTCTGGTATCCCCACAGTTGAAGTGATTTTTACTGTACTACATGCCGGCGGAAAGTTCGGTCAAGGAGGATACAAGACCTCAGGGGGACTACACGGTGTCGGAGCAAGTGTGGTCAATGCTTTATCAAAATGGTTGGTTGTTACAATCGTCCGTGATGGGATTGAATACCAACAAAAATTCAGCAATGGTGGTAAGCCTGATGGTACACTGAAAAAAATCGGGAAAACCAAGAAATCCAATGGAACGACAGTTCATTTCTTACCAGATGACACGATCTTTTCCACTACTAAATTTTCTTATGATATTTTATCTGAACGTTTGCGAGAATCAGCTTTTCTTTTAAGAGGAGTAAAAATCACACTTTCTGATCTGCGTGGTGAAGAACCAATTAAGGAAGTTTTTCACTACGAAGAAGGGATCAAAGAATTTGTTGATTACCTAAACGAAGAAAAAGATACGTTGACACCAGTTGTTTATTTTTCTGGTGAAAAAGACGGTATCGAAGTCGAAGTTGCTTACCAATATAATGATGGATATTCAGAAAACGTGTTGTCATTTGTGAATAATGTCCGAACGAAAGATGGAGGCACCCATGAAGTCGGTATGAAGTCAGCAATGACAAAGGCCTATAATGAATATGCTCGAAAAGTGGGCTTACTGAAGGAACGAGATAAGAATCTCGAAGGTAGTGATTTTAGAGAAGGTTTAGCAGCCGTCCTCTCCATTCGGGTACCTGAGAATCTCTTACAATTTGAAGGACAAACAAAAGAAAAATTGGGCACACCAATTGCCCGCACAGTAGTAGATAATGTCATTGGAGAACAAATGGGCTTTTATTTACAGGAAAACAGTGAAATGAGCCAAATGCTGGTGCGAAAAGCAATCAAAGCCCGAGAAGCTCGTGAAGCTGCTCGAAAAGCCCGAGAAGAAAGCCGTAATGGGAAAAAACGTAAAAAAGGCGAATCATTACTTTCAGGGAAACTGACACCTGCCCAATCGCGAAATCCGAAGAAGAATGAGTTATACCTCGTGGAGGGAGACTCTGCTGGTGGTTCAGCAAAACAAGGAAGAGACCGTAAATTCCAAGCCATCTTGCCTCTTCGTGGGAAAGTGATCAACACTGAAAAAGCAAAAATGCAAGACATCTTGAAAAACGAAGAAATCAATACGATGATCTATACGATCGGTTCAGGTGTTGGACCTGAGTTTTCAATTGAAGATTGCAATTATGACAAAATTATTATCATGACCGATGCGGATACCGATGGTGCACATATTCAAGTGCTATTACTGACGTTCTTTTATCGTTACATGAAACCATTGATTGAAGCAGGAAAAGTGTATATCGCATTACCACCGCTTTATAAGGTTTCTAAAGGTCAAGGAAAAAAACAAGTGGTCGAATATGCTTGGACAGATGATGAATTAGCAGCGACCATCAAAAAAATTGGTAAAGGCTATATGTTGCAACGCTATAAAGGTCTTGGAGAAATGAATGCAGAACAATTGTGGGAAACTACCATGGACCCAGCCTCTCGAACGTTGATTCGCGTGAGGATAGATGATGCTGCTCAAGCGGAACGTCGCGTGACGACATTAATGGGGGACAAAGTTGAACCTCGCCGAAAATGGATCGAAAATCATGTGCAATTCACGTTAGAAGAAGATGGTAGTATCTTAGATAAAAAAGAAGATATTGAAAATACAGCTACGTCCAATGAATTGTTCGATGAAGAGAAACAATCTGAATTAGTAGAAGAATAGGAGGTCACCTAATGGAAGAACGTCAAGAAGTCCAAGAACTAACCCTAGAAGAAGTGATGGGTGACCGCTTTGGACGTTACTCAAAATATATTATTCAAGAAAGAGCATTGCCAGACATCCGAGATGGATTGAAACCCGTTCAAAGACGAATTTTATTTGCGATGAATAAAGATGGCAATACTTTTGATAAAGGATTCCGTAAATCTGCCAAATCTGTCGGAAATATCATGGGGAATTATCATCCTCATGGGGACAGTAGTATTTATGAAGCCATGGTTCGGATGAGTCAGGATTGGAAGCTAAGAGAAGTACTTATAGAGATGCACGGAAATAACGGTAGTATGGATGGTGACCCACCAGCTGCTATGCGTTATACAGAAGCACGGCTCTCCCAATTAAGTGGTGAAATGTTGGCAGATATTGAAAAAAATACGGTTGATCTTGTATGGAACTTTGATGATACTGAAAAAGAACCAACTGTGTTGCCAGCGAGATATCCAAACCTATTAGTCAATGGTTCAACGGGAATTTCCGCTGGTTATGCTACGGAGATCCCTACCCATAACTTAGCAGAAGTCATTGATGGTACGATTTACCTCATTGATCATCCCCAAGCGAGTTTAGAGAAACTAATGGATTATATCCCTGGTCCTGATTTTCCTACTGGGGGAATCTTGCAAGGAAAAGCAGAAATCAAAAAAGCTTATGAAACTGGACGTGGAAAAGTCATTCTACGATCAAAGACTAAAATTGAAGCGATTAAAGGGAACAAGCAGCAAATCGTGATTTCCGAGATCCCTTATGAAGTAAATAAAGCCACATTAGTGAAGAAAATGGATGAAATCCGTTTAAATAAAAAAATCGATGGCATTGCTGAAGTTAGAGATGAAAGTGACCGCACTGGATTACAGATCGTGGTTGAATTGAAAAAAGATGCTAACGCACAAGGTATCCTCAATTACCTGTTTAAAAATACTGAACTACAAATCAATTACAACTTCAATATGGTAGCTATTGATCACATGACACCGCATCAAGTGGGGTTAAAAGATATTTTAAGTAGTTATATTGATCATCGAAAACAAGTAATCACGAAACGAAGTCAATTTGATTTAGAAAAAGCACAAAAGCGCCAGCATATCGTAGAAGGTTTAATGAAAGCTTTGTCGATCTTAGATGAAGTCATTGCCACGATTCGAGAAAGTAAAGATAAGAAAAACGCGAAGCAAAATTTAGTCGAAGTTTTTCAGTTTACGGAAGAACAAGCTGAAGCAATCGTGACGTTGCAACTATATCGTCTAACAAATACGGATATTACGGAATTACGTAAAGAATCAGAAAGCTTAATAGCACAAATCACTGAATTAAACAAAATTCTATCTAATGATAAAGAATTATTCTCAGTCATGAAGAAAGAACTTCGTGAGGTCAAGAAAAAGTATGCTAATGCACGTTTAACGACAATTGAAGACGAAATCGAAGAAATCAAAATTGATACAAAAGTGTTAGTAGCACAAGAAGATGTGATTGTCAGCGTAACGAAGGAAGGTTATGTGAAACGGACTAGTCTACGTTCATATAGTGCTTCTAAACCAGAGGAAATCGGCATGAGAGAAGGGGACTATCTCTTGTATTCTGGTGAACTAAATACCTTGGATCATGTGTTGTTGATCACCAATAAGGCAAATGTCATTTATCGTCCTGTCCATGAATTGCCAGATTTAAAATGGAAAGATGCTGGAGAACATATTTCACAAACGATTGTCAATCTTTCGGTTGATGAATCGATTCTAGCCGTTTTTCCATACAAAAAAATCGAAGCAGAAAAAACATTGGTCTTCATCAGTAAAAATGGCTGGGTGAAACAAACTCGAATGACTGAATTTGAACCATGGCGTACTTATAAGAGTCGTCCGCTAAGTGGCATGAAACTCAAAAGCGACGATGATGAATTAGTTGCGTCTTACTTGGTAGAAGGTCAAACGGATTTAGATCTCTTTTTAGTCACCTACCAAGGGATGGGGTTACGATATCCATTAGAAGAAGTACCTGTGGTAGGAGCAAAAGCTGCTGGCGTTCGTTCAATCAACCTCAAAGACGAAGATACTGTCGTTAACGGGTTACTCGTTTTGACAGAAGGAGATACGCCAATCATCATCGTCACTCAACGTGGTGCGGTAAAACGGATGCTTGCGCAAGAAATTAGTCAAACCTCTCGAGCAAAACGTGGTGTTACGGTTCTACGTGAACTAAAGAAAAATCCACATCGAGTTATTCATATGTCTGAAGGAAACGCCAAAGAAATAATGATCATCAATCAAAAAGGTCAAGAGCTAATGATTGACCCAACGGATTATCCGATTGGCGATCGAACGTCTAATGGCTCATTTGCAGTTGACGAGAAAAAAGGCGGCGAAGTGATCAAAGTCATTGAGCCACCTGAAGTAGCCATTACCGATTAACTGTTATAGTTTTTTTGAAAGAAGGTAGATCTGTTTTAATACAGAACTACCTTCTTTTTTCTGATTATTAAAAAATTATAAATATTAAGATAAAAAAATATGAAAGTGTTCACAATTGCTAAAGCTTGGTATATTAGCGTTTGTTGTTATAAGTGAATAAAAACGCCATCTTTTGTTAAATAAAAAACAAGAAAACCCTTGCAAAGATGCTCGTCTGTGTTATACTAATCACGTAAAAACTGTTACATAAAACAGATAACGGGAGGTCCATACAATGGAGCAATGGAATGGATTTAAAGGAACGAAATGGAAAGAAGGCGTAGATACAAGAGACTTCATCCAAAATAACTACACTGAATACCGTGGAGACGACAGCTTTTTAGAAAAACCAACTGAAGCAACAGAAAAGCTTTGGGCAGAATTACAAAAACTAAATGATATTCAATTTGAACGCAATGGCGTTTATGACATGGACACAGAAATCGTTTCAACGATTACCTCACATGATGCAGGTTATTTAGACAAAGATCTTGAAAAAATCGTTGGTTTACAAACAGATAAACCATTGAAACAAGCATTTATGCCATTTGGTGGTATCAATATGGCTAACAATGCATTAACAAGTAATGGTTACACACCTAATGATGAGTTGACACATATCTTTAGCGATTGGCGTAAAACACATAACCAAGGTGTATTTGATGCCTACACAGCTGAAATGCGTGCAGCACGTAAAAACAAAATCATTACAGGCCTTCCAGATGCTTATGGACGTGGACGAATCATCGGCGACTACCGTCGTATCGCATTGTATGGTATTGACTATTTGATGGAACAAAAGAAAAAAGACCATGATATGACAGGTTTCCATACAATGGATGAAGAAGTCATTCGTCTTCGTGAAGAAATCACAGAACAATATCGTGCTTTAGCACAAATGAAAGAAATGGCTGCAAAATATGGCTATGATATCTCTAAACCAGCTGCTAATGCAAAAGAAGCAGTACAATGGTTATACTTCGGTTATTTAGCAGCAATCAAATCACAAAATGGTGCAGCAATGTCAATCGGACGTATCTCTGCTTTCCTAGATATCTATATCCAACGTGACTTAGATAATGGCGTGATCACCGAACAAGAAGCACAAGAATTGATCGATCACTTAGTCATGAAATTGCGTATGGTGAAATTTGCCCGTACACCAGAATACAATCAATTATTCTCAGGATTCCCAATCTGGGCGACTCTTTCAATCGCTGGAATGGGCTTAGATGGACGCTCATTAGTAACTAAGAATGATTTCCGTCTATTGCACACATTGACTAACATGGGTCCTTCTCCTGAACCAAACTTAACAGTTTTATATTCAGAACATTTACCAGAAGGCTTCAGAACTTATGCAAGTAAAATTGCAATCGAAAGCTCATCTATCCAATTTGAAAATGACAATCTTCTTCGTGAACAATGGGGTTCAGATGATTGTGCTATTGCATGTTGTGTATCTGGAACAGTTGTTGGAAAAGACATGCAGTTCTTCGGTGCTCGTGCGAACTTAGCAAAAGCATTATTATACGCAATCAACGGTGGGGTTGATGAAGTAACTGGTGCCCAAGTTGCTCCTGAGTACCGTCCAATCACAGCTGATGTATTAGACTTTGAAGAAGTAAAACACAAATTTATGAATGTGATGGACTGGTTAGCTGAGTTATATGTGAATACATTAAACATCATCCATTATATGCATGATAAATATTCTTATGAAGCAGCTCAACTGGCATTGATGGATTCAGATTTGAAACGTACATTTGCAACAGGGATTGCTGGAATCTCTCATGCAGCGGATAGCTTGTCAGCAATCAAATATGCAGATGTGAAACCAATCCGTAACGAAAAAGGAATTGCTGTTGATTTCGAAGTAACTGGCGACTTCCCTAAATACGGAAATGACGATGATGCAGCAGATGAGTTAGCAGAATGGATCTTAGAATACTTTATGACACAAATCAAACGTCATAAAACTTACCGTAACTCCACACCAACAACGTCATTATTAACAATCACATCAAACGTGGTTTATGGTAAAAACACTGGTAACACACCTGATGGACGTGAAGCAGGTAAACCTCTTGCTCCTGGGGCAAACCCAAGTTACAATGCAGAACAAAATGGATTGTTGGCAAGTCTTAACTCAACTGCTAAAATCAATTATGGTTATGCACGTGACGGGATCTCTAATACGCAAACGATCAATCCTTCCGGTCTTGGAAAAGATGAAGAAACACGTATCGGCAACTTGCGTAATGTATTAGATGGTTACTTCTCTAAGGGAGCGTACCATTTGAACGTCAATGTATTTAGTAATGATCTATTACGTGACGCTATGGAAAATCCAATGAAATACCCTAATTTGACGATCCGTGTCTCAGGTTATGCTGTTAAATTCCGTGATCTAACGAGAGAACAACAATTAGACGTATTGATGAGAACATCACACGATAGAATGTAAAGCGGAATAAATAATACGATCTATCATTAAAAAGAACGATTGAAAAAGGTTGAGGGCAAGGCGGAGGTCTTTGCCCTCGTCTTTTCCTAGCAATCGGTTGATTCAAGTGTCTTTTGAAATAAAATGAAATCAAAGAAAAGAAGTGATCCTTATGGAAGAAAAAACAATTGGCTATGTTCATTCGATCGAAACGTTTGGTTCTGTAGATGGACCAGGCGTTAGATTCGTCGTTTTTATGCAAGGTTGTCGCATGCGTTGTGAATTTTGTCATAATCCTGATACATGGAATATAGGCGGAGGAAAAGAATATACGGCGGATGAACTATTAGACCAAGCAGAGCGCTATCGTTCCTATTGGGGTTCAGAAGGCGGTATCACTGTTAGTGGAGGCGAACCTTTATTACAGATCGATTTTTTGATCGAACTGTTCAAGAAAGCGAAAGAGCGTGGTATGCATACTACGCTAGATACTTGTGGGAAGCCTTTCACGCGTGACGAACCATTCTTTTCTCGTTTTCAAGAATTGATGAAGTATACTGAATTGTTACTGTTTGATATCAAACACATCGACAACGAAGAGCATAAAAAGTTAACACGTTGGGATAATGAAAATATTCTGGAGATGGCGCAATATCTTTCTGAGATCAATAAGCCAGTGTGGATCAGACACGTATTAGTTCCTGAACGCAGTGACTATGATGAATACTTGATTCGGCTAGATGACTTTATCAAGACATTGAACAATGTGGCAAAAGTAGAGATTCTACCTTACCATACGATGGGGAAATATAAGTGGGAAACACTTGGCTTAGATTACCCACTAGAAGGTATTGAACCGCCAACAAAAGAAAGAGTCGAGAATGCCAAACGACTACTTCACACAGAAGACTATCGAGGATATCTCAGCAATAAGAACTGAGTAGCTGTGTAAAATCAAATCTGGGTCAGAATGAATCATATTCTGTCTCAGATTTTTTTCATTTACTTTAATTAATTGATTTAAATCTGTAAGTTACTCGTTTGGTTGTCTTTTCATGAGGATTCTTCGCTTCTATTTTCCCATTAGAGTACGGATAAATCAGCGCATTGGTGTTCCCATCTTCATAGTACAGAAGGTTTGAAGCTTCACTCGAAAGCTTTCATCTTGCGTTTCTGGAATTTCTTTTAACAATGAACAAAAAAGAAAAAAGAGACATCACGTATGAACAAGCTTTTACAGGATTCTTTGAGGTAAATTAGTTAAAATTACAAATAGTTAACTAATATATGGGTGGTTTATCCTATTTTTGATTGGTTTTATCGTAAAATTAAATAACAAAATTTATATATAATAAATATTGACAACCTTAAATTTTTCTATTATTCTAAAAACACAGAAAACGTTTTCTTGATCTATTGTTACTGGGAGAGAACACCATGAAAAAGCATTTATTTAAAACAATGTTATTATCAACGTCCATTTTGGCTTTAGGTTCTGCCATTATGCCTAGCGTTGGAGTATTAGCTAGTGAGCATAATATTTCTAATATAGCTGCTTATTCTGATGATGACTATTATTACGTATTAGATGAATCTACTATTCAAACGAGAACTTGGTCAAAACCTCAAAACTGGTCAATCAAGAAAGGAACTCGAACTTATTTAGGTGTAGAAACTCATACGCGTGGTACAAAATTATCCATTAGTGCTAATATTTTTGGAATGAAAATCGAATTAAATAGAACTACTTCTGCAAGTGGAAAATTTAAAAAATATCGTCAAAATGCAACAATAACCGTAACCTATAAAGTTTATAGGAAAGTTGATAATCGTTATGTTCGTACAGAAACTACAACAGCAAACACACAGTATATTGATTATATTCCTATTGGATAGTGATTGAATGGTTAAATGGTTATTTTGTAGTACGTACTTACTCCTAACTTTTATTATTCCTTCGCTTGGTGTACCCTCGAATATTTATTTTTTATTTGAGCATAGTAGTATCTTCTTTTTCATTTTGTCAGTCGTTTTAGTTTATTCTACTTTAATCCAAGAATTGAAAAAAATCAGTATAACAAAACTCTTAAGAGTTGTTATTTCTTCATTTCTCATACTATTTATTATTAATTTGATTAATACACCAATTTCAAAAAGTTTAAGCCCGAGTGATTTAAAAAATTCACTCTCTTTCTTCTTTTTTAGCGCAATTACTTATGGCGTAATTTTAGAAGAAATAGTTTTTCGCTTCTGTATGATTAACCTTCAAACTAATAAAAAAAGTCAGTATATAATAATGCTAATTTCTGCTTTTTTATTTGCACTTGTTCATGGATTCGGTTTAGTGATTTTCTTAAGTGGAATTCTTTTAGGATTTGTCTATATAAAAACACAAAACATTTGGTATTCTATAATAACGCATAGTTTATATAATTGTTTTGCTATATTGGTTTATTTATTTTTAACTTAATTATTACAAAAAATGTTTAGCAAATGCGACTCTTTATCAATAAGAACTGAGTAGCTGTGTAAAATCAAATCTGGGTCAGAATGAATCTCATTCTGTCTCAGATTTTTTGTTTCGCACAAAGCGCACGAAAATGTGACTGAAGAATCCTCCAGTCACATAAATGATAGAGCCAATTAAGCAATGGCCTCAATACTGTATGTTCATTTTTTAGTGATACCAAAACACTTTTTATAGCGGATTGTCTTGTTCGATGATCTGTGAATTGAGGTTAATCCATAATAGTTTGATGTAGGTGTGCTGTTTCTTTTGATGAAGCAAATAAGTGCTGTTTGAGTCACCTGCTTTTTGAGAAGAAAAAGGGTGAGTAACAAGGGCGTTTGTTTGGCTGGTTGCAAAAGTTCTATCAACAAGTTGGACAATAAGAAATATTGGATGCTCCAATCGTTTTTTGTCCATTTATATTTCTCATTCAGTGGGATACACCAAGTGAATGTCATTTTTTTCAATGATTCTATGATAAATCTTAGGCGGTTTTTTATTGGTAACAATCGCATCATAATCATAATAATCACCTATCTTGAAAAAATGAGTAGAGTCAAATTTCGTTTCGTCAGCCAATAAAACAATCTCTTGTGCTTTATTCATCATTTCTTTTTTTATTTGTGCTTGATTGAAGTTTGCTTCATAAATCCCTTCATGGTCGAGCCCCCGACAAGATAAAAAGGCAGCATTGAAACGAAAGGAACTGGTAATGGGATCAAGTGTATTTGAAATAACTGTACTAGCATTAAGTTTGACTTCACCGCCAGTCAAATAAATTTTTAAAGATTCGTTCTGACATTCACTTAACTTTAAAGCTGTACGCAAACCATTGGTAATGATAATTAAGTTAGGTATCTTAACAAGTAGTGGAATAAGGTGTAGAACCGTACTGCTGGAATCTAAAAAAATACACATACCTGGTGCAATAAAATCTCGTGCTAATTCACTGATGATCTTTTTTTCCGGGATATTACTGGCTTCTCTTTGAAGATAAGTATATTCCATGTTTGTCGTTTCGTTCAAGATCGCCCCGCCCCAAGTTCTGCGGATCAATTTTCGTTTTTCTAGCTCAAGTAATTCTCTGCGAAGTGTACTTATACTACAGTGAAGGTGAGTACAAAGTTCTTTGGAAGTTGCTTGTTTCTTTTTTACCAAATAGCTTAAAAGATCGCTTGTACGTCTAGTCTCCATTTTTTTCTCCAAGTTTTTCTTTTATTATAGCGCTTTCTTTTTGCGAATAAAATGCTTTTGAATAAAAATGAATGAGTTGAACAAAAATCTTGCTAATTTTTGAACAATGATCAAAATTTTAAGCAAGGATTTCCTTTGCTTAGAAAGCGCTTTATAATCGAGGCATACATACGTTGGAATAAAAGGAAACGATGGAAGAATAACAGATAAAAATTAGATTTGTGATATATGTAAATAAAATGTGTCGGCAAAAAGCTGGGTTGTCAGGATAAAGAAAATGGTTCTATGAAGTTAATGGATCAGCTTTTTTAGGTATCTTCATCGGGATCAGCAGCCTGTAGATATCTATTCATTGACCAGTGCGGATGGAATTGTGAGGAGTAATTATAGAAATGAAAAGTTGCTATTTATAACTAAAGCCCTAGATACCACGACAGGATTAGCTAAAGAATCAAGGAGGGACATATGGTACGAGAAGTTGCTACTAACGGGAAAAATAAACAGCACAGACAGCTTTCTAAGTCGATTTTATCTTATCTTTTTGTCTTTCTAGTGCCATTTTTTATGGTATCGTTAATTTGGTTTCATACGGCTAAAGAAAGCATTAATCAGCAAGTTGTTTTGACAGCCAAGAACCAGTTACTCCAATTGAAGTACTCATCTGAAAATAAGTTTTTGCAATTGGATAATATCACTCAACATATTCCTTATAACACCAATCTTTCACCTGGAAGGCTTTCCCATAGTTATTATGCTCGTGAAGGACAACTTAGCTTGCAACAATATAAGCTAAGTAATGATTTTGTTGAGGAAATTTATCTTTACTACAAAGAAAACCCAAATACATTGTTTTCATCTGCCGGTAGCTTGACAGTGGACAATTTTTTGCAACGAAAAATCAATAATCATTCGCTTGATAAAAAAGAGCTGCTTTCACATCTTGATAACGATATTCCAACTGGACTAACCCTGAAAAAAGAACCCAATTCCACACAACTTTTTTACATTGTTCCAATTAAAGATGCAGAAATGCATTTTTATGGCGTAGCAATCTATTCAATCAATCTTTCGATTTTGAATAAGCTGTTGAATCTTTCCAATAGTGATGGTATCAGTACCAACTATCTGATTGATGACTCGTATCGTATTCTAGCAGCAGATACCAGTAATAACAAACTAACGGCGTATTTGCATCAGCCGAAGCAAATTCAAATGATCTTGCAACAGGATAATTTTTACTACAACCATCGAAACTATCTTGTCCAGTCTTTGAATAGCAGGGATTTGAATATGTCATTTGTTTCTGTAATGGATCCATCACAAGCTTTGACAAAGATCAATACCATCCACCAAAAGTTTTTAAAACTTTTTTTTGTGATATTTGTGTTTGGTCTAGTGCTTGTAGTGATTATAGGTACTCGTTTTTCACAGCCGATCCGCAACATTGAAAAATTGATTGATCAATATTATCGAAATAAAATCGGTGTAGCTATTTCCAACGGGAATGTCTATGAAACGTTGGCGCAATTTTTGAACGAACATGAAGAGCTACATAAAGAAATTAAACGACAGACTCCCCATGCGAGAGAACAGGTCCTTAGAAAAATTTTAGGAGGGAAATTTAAGTCTCCAGAAGATTCATTAATTCTACTGAACTCTGTCCAAGTGCATTTTACCGGTACTTGCTATTTTGTCGTCGTAGTTGATTATCCTATCCAGAGCATTGACGACACAGCTAATGAGTTACCGCTGAAAGTAAGTGGAAAGAACTTTTCGGGATATGGTACAGAGATCCTATCTGCAGGAGTGACCGCCTATATCTTTAGTACCTATGAAAACACTAGTCACAAGAAAGTTGTAATAGAGATGATTCAGCAACTAAAAAAAGCGTGTTACGGTACTTTTAGGATAGGAGTAGGAAATAGTACTGAAAACCTTACGAAGATTAATGCTTCTTATATTGAAGGTTTGGCCGCATTAGACTATTCAACAGTAGAAAATAACTTTGTTTTCTATAATGAAATTCCAGGTGAAGAGTCTTCAACCAGCATTAATTACCCAGATGGAGAAAAACTGAAATTGATTCAAAGTCTGCGTCAAGGAGACTTAACGATCGCTGCGGAGACGATAGAATCGTTGATTGAGCGGGGGATTAAAGAACATTTTTCTTATAGTGGACAAAAAATGTATGGTTTTTATCTATTAAATGCAGTTGCTAAAGTAAGTAGTAATTTGCAAAATAAAACAATTTTGAAAAAAGCAGAAAGAAGTGCCAAGTTTAGTAATTTACTCGAATTGAAGCAACAACTATTAATGCTCGCAAAAATGATCTGTGAGGTTATGCAAGTTAAGCCACAAAATCAAGAGTCTGTGCTGAAAAAAGAATTGTTCGAATATCTTCACAAAAACTATGCTTCTTCCCAATT
Organism: Enterococcus sp. DIV0703; assembly: GCF_051711065.1. Classification (NCBI taxonomy): domain Bacteria; kingdom Bacillati; phylum Bacillota; class Bacilli; order Lactobacillales; family Enterococcaceae; genus Enterococcus; species Enterococcus sp. DIV0703. The sequence continues at coordinate 1,104,448 of NZ_JBIOLX010000001.1, forward strand.
ATCTATGGAAAAGTTGGCAGATGAATTTCAACTTTCAGTTTCGTATCTTAGCCGTTTTATCAAAAAAGAAACAGGTACTACTTTTTCAAAATATCTGCAAGAATTGCGGCTAGAAAAAATCAAGCAAGAATTAATAGAAACTGATTTACCAATAAAAACGATTATTCAAAAGAATGGATATTATGATGTTTCAAATTATACGAGAAAATTCAGGACGAACGTTGGTGTGACTCCAGGTCAATACCGAACAATGAATAGAGAAGGAACTTTATAAGCAATAAATAGGAGTAAATTAAGGGGGGATATCGAACTGGAGCAGGACGAAGAAGTCATTTTATTTCCAGTTTTGAACTTCTTACAAAAAAACAAGAGCAAATAATTGTAAAAGACTGAAATAACTACCCAAATTGTTGCTTTTTCAGCATACAACTTGGGTAGTTATTCAAATGTTTTACGATATTTCTCACTAAAAGTATGTTTTTACAAGCTTTCGATGCCAGTATTTTTTGTGAATCGACGAAGGAAGTATCATCTGCTTTATATTTGCTCTTTAATCGTCTTTCAAGGTAATTTCAATTACTGGGATCAGCACATCAGGCTTGATGATTGGCAAGGTGATGACAAGATCTTCTGGAGCAATGACTGCTTCTGTAGAAGTAATCACTTCGTCCGGATCAAATCCTCGATAAAAAATTTCCGAGCCATCATTGAGCAGACGAATAAACTCAACTTTACCTGCTAATCCTTTAAGATGAAGGTTGCGGTAAGGATAAGAAAAGAGATGCAGATAAAGCTTGTTTCCATTTTGTGTATATCGGCAATCGTCAGGAGCTTCAAAGGCGCTATATGAACAACCAATGACAGATGCTTTGTGAAGGGTCATCCAATCCCCGATAGCATGAAGCCGTTCCAACGTTTTCGTATCAATTATTCCTCGTGGATTAGGACCAATATTCATCAAGAAATTCCCATTTTTTGAAACGGTATCAATCAGCATTTTCAAAAGCATCTCACTACTTTTCCATTCCATATTGTCACGGTCATACCCCCAAGTGCCATACATTGTCTGACAGGCTTCCCAGATAACAGGCATGCCGTTTTTCTCTAATGGTTTATCAGGTTGAAACTGTTCTGGAGTAGTGATGCCATGGCCTAAATCAAGCCGATCATTCAATAGGAGATGGGGTTGCAGTTCTAAGCAGAGCTTTTCTAGTGCTTCGCTATCCCAATCAATGTGCCCTTTTCCTTTTGACCAACCCCAATCGCGGTGGCTGTAAGAAAAATCGAACCATAAATAATCGATTTTTCCATATTCTGTCAGTAGTTCTTTGACTTGTTCACGAAGATAGCGTTGATAAATCTTGATATCTCTTTTGGAATTTTTTTCTCGCAGTTTCTGGTTCTCTCTTTCAGGATGCAGTCCGTCCAGTGGGAAATGTTCATGGCGCCAATCGATCAGTGAGTGGTATAACCCGATTTTGATCCCGACTTTGCGAAAAGCCGGGAGTAGCTCTGCCAGAAGATCTCGTCCAAAAGCAGTATTGGTGATTTTGTAATCAGTTTGTTTCGTATCCCATAAGGCAAAGCCTTCATGATGTTTTGTCGTGAATACCATGTATTTCACCCCACAGCGAGCGGCTTCTTTTGCCCAAGCATCTGCATCAAACAAATCAGGGTTAAAATGCTGAAAATATTTTTTTGAATATTCCTCTAAAGAGACTTGTTCTGTGGTCATAAACCATTCGTGTCTAGCTCCCACACTGAACAAGCCAAAATGGATAAACAAACCAAAACGATCATGGATAAACCAGTTAGGATCAGGATAGTCGGTGGGCCAATTATTGAATTTTTTCATATGAACACTCCTAATTTAAAAATTTTGTATTTGTCATTGTTGTTTCTTTGATTTTCCATTCATTCTCTTCCAAAATAAAGGTGTGACATGCCGTTGTGATATGATCTCGATACGCCTTCTTCCCATGATTCACTGTTTTTTGTTCTGCCGCTACTAACATCGATTGAGGTGTTTGTTTGATTACTTCGAAAGAAAGCAGTTCATGACTGACATCATAGTCTTTAAAAAATTGCTGCATTTCTTTTGCGGTAGCTTTATGTGCATCTTTGACTAGTGTTGCTAAATAGTCGTTTAGATTTTTATCCGTTGCAGCCTTTAAATTTTGTTGCAAAAGCTGATGGCAGATGTTCGCAGTTCTTTGATTATTGATTTTCCCAGTGATTTTAGTAGATGTCTGTTTTGCTTCGACACGAGGCACGTTTCTGACAAGCTGAGAAGCAGCAGTGACCAACAAAAAAATACTCAGAATGACCAAAAAAAGAGTTCTCTTTTTCATTTTTTATCCCTGCCTTTAGATATCTGATAGTTTACTAGCACTATAAATTCCATGGAACAAGTTTCGCCCGACACCGCTTGCTGTTTTGAAAGGAGCATCGAAGGGTAAAGGCGTTTGCTCAAGCTCAGGCAATTGCTTGATTTCTCCTGTTAAAAATTTATTCAGTCGCCAAACGGTTGTTTCTATCCGACTTTTTAAGGCACCGTAACGAAGATCGATAATTTCATAGCCAAAGGGTTTATTCCATTCAAACCATAGCTGGCGATGGAGGTGTTGCAACTCATTGATCTTTTTGGTGAGAACTTCCAGTTCGTGAAGGATTAGTTGTAACTGGTCATTCCTTTTTGATTGGTAGGCTCGATAAGAGCGACCGATCAAATTTGTTTTTATAAAAAGGACTTGTGCTAATTTCTGATAAAAAGTAAACATCGTTTGTGTGTCCTCATTAGCTGTTACGCTAGATAGTTTCTCACTTAAGTCCTTATAATGCGAAGGAAGTTCTAAATTTTGCAGATCAACATCGTAAAGACCGTATAATAGATCTTGATAAAGTGCCAACTTACTACTATTTGATCCATCAGGGTTATTTTTTGCTACACCTTTCGTCTGATCAAAAGCATCTAGCAGTAAAAAATCATCAGCCTCAAGATGGTGGAAGAGACGGAAACGCTCTTTAATCAGTTCCATGCTTACTTCAGGAGCAAATTGTTCCTCGCTGAATTGTTGTAATCCTAACAAACTTGCGATGATCGGTGTTTCAGCACTATCATCGCCCCATAAAGTAGCATAAACTTCGTTGATTTTTTCCTCTTTTGCGACAGAAAGACTAGCACTGGTCGTTTCAAACGATTTTCCATAATTTGGTGCAAGACCATTCCACGTCCAGATACCGCCCGCAAAAACGATTGGTCGTTTCAATTTTTTATGATTTGAAAAATGCAATTGGTATTCTTCTTTTGAATGATGGTAATAATCCCAATAAACCATACTAATTTCAGGAATCTTTGCAATCAAATCTTCTGGAAAATGTACGTCTTTATCGTAATAGTCTCCTGACTTTGAACCGATTCTAAAAAACATATCGCTCCACATCATGGGCTGTAACTGATAGTTCCTGCAGATTTCCATTACTTTTTTCAGATGCTTTTCCATAATATCAAAGCGATCGATCAAACCATGCTGGGTTAAATAATGACCACGTCCCAGATCATGAGCTTCGTCCATCCCGATATGAATTTTTGACGTTTTAAAAGCGGCTGCGATCACAGAAATTGCACGATCTAAAAATTGATATGTTTTTTCCTCTTCCACAAGGAGAATATCACTTGTATCTCTCATGCCATTGGCAAATCCCCATTTTAGCGGATTAGTTAAATGAGCTAGCGTTTGAATACAAGGAATCAGCTCGATCCCTACCGTCTCTGCAAAAGCATCCAAGGCCTTTAATTCCTCAAGAGAATAGGCACCACGACAATAACCAAAATAAGGATAATCAGGGATTTGATAGGTATCTTCCATATAAAGCATGCAGCTATTTAATCCCATCTTGCTACAAAGAACAAAAAAGTGTTTCAGCTGATCAACAGTCATCACAGCATTTCTAGAAAGATCTACCATGGGCCCAATTTTTTCAAATTGCGGAAACTCTTCATAAACAAATTCTTCTTCACAGCGATCTAACCAGAGTGACAGCGCTCGAAAAAGATGGGCTTTTTCCTGAAAATAGATAAACGTTTCGTTTTCTTTATTTTCAATTTTTAATGAACCGTTGCGCTGAATCAGTTGGAGTGGTTTTCCATTATCTGAAATAGTTAACGCTAATTCGTTTGTCGCAATTTCAAAAAAATCACGCATGACATCTGTAAGTTCGATTGAAACTTGCATAATAACCTCCTCGAAGTAATCGTTTTCATTTTTCAGTATATAGCACTTGTAAAAAAAGAAAATAACTAGCTTGAAAGTACATAATCTGTTTATTTGACATAGTGAAAGTTGATGAATATACATAGTCGATCAGCTTCTGGAAAATAATAAATGAAAGAAAAAACGAAAGGGATAAGTAACAGGTAGTAGCCTTAGCAAAAATTAAAAAAAGGCTTGAGTCAACGATTGGCAGAAGGTTCCCTTTGATGGCGACAATTATGAATAAGGAGTGAAACAGACATTTGACTTTTACCTAAAGGGCTGACGAATCGCATTGTAGATTGTAAGTTAAAAAAAGAGCTATTATTGAAGTTTCCTTGTAAAATCTCCTCGCAGTTCTGTTACAGCTTTTAGCTGTTTGTTTGATTTAAGGTTTGTTTTTTGTTATTGCGTTAACGTACGATTTTTTTCTTCAATTTTAATCATTGATTGCAAAGAGAACCAACTTAATGGCAAACAGAATAAAGGCACAAAAGCCACGATTGTCAAAATTGGGAAAAAGGTAGAGACAGCCGTCACGACAAAGATCCCCAGAATAATCGCTACGGTTTCAATCAAGCTACACAAAGATAGAAATAATGCTTGTTTGAAATATTGTGTGAATGACAAATCATAACGTAAAAATACTGGGAATAAATAAAGAATGACTATGACAGTTGCGATAAATAATAATAAGATCCCCATATGAATGAAAGGGTTTTGTAAATACACAGCTGCAATTCTCAGATCCATCCATAGAAATCCTAGTAACATGCCAGCAGCATAGCCTAGTTGATTTGTTGAAATAAACAGATTATTGAAGCTTGTTTGAAAATCTGAATATAAGACTTGAGGAATTTGTTTTTCTTCAAATAAATGATAGAAAAATTTGAGAACGGTAACACTTGCGGGAAAAGTTCCTAGTAGAATACAACCTTTTAATACCGATAAAAACCAAAATACTTGGAGCTTGATGAGAAAAAGCAAGAATTTTCCTAAAGAATAGGTGAAATCAAAAATAGAATGTGGTGATCGTTTATGTTGATTCATAGCTAAAACCTCCTTGTATTAGTCATACAGCTCTTTTTATTATAGTAAGGTTTATTTATGTTTTCTATCAGTATGCGATTATTACATAGCTTTTTCTACTTTTACATAGTTACTTTCCGACTAAGAGATAAGATATAGATATCCTCTAAATAAGTTACGCTTTATGCTGTTTTTACATAGCTTATGCTTTTTACATATTGCTGTTGCCTTGCTTTTTTTGTAAATTTAAAGCACAAACATGAAAGGGGTTTCATAAATGGCGATACGCGGAGATATCGAAGTACCTAAAGAGGTTGAATTAGATCATAGGACTTATCCAGAAACAGAAATGCTAAAAGAACGATTAGAATGGTTTCAAGATTTAAAACTTGGCGTGATTTTTCACTACGGACTTTATGCTCAAGCAGGAATCGTAGAATCTTGGCAACTTTCTGAAAAAGACCTTTGGGCAAGAGAAGGGCGTGAGTTTCGGAAAGATTTTAAACAACTGCAACTAGACTACTGGAATTTGATTAAAGAGTTTAACCCAGAAAAATTACAGGCAAAGAAATGGGCAAGTATATGTAAAGAAGCAGGCTTTAAGTATTGTATTTTTACAACGAAACATCACGATGGGTTTAATATGTACAATACTCTTGAAACAGAATATAAGGTTGGCGGTAAACAAAGCCCGTTTAAAAGAGATATTTTAAAAGAAGTTTTTGAGGCTTTTCGTAAAGAAGAAATAGCAACAGGAGCCTACTATTCAAAAGCCGATTGGCATTCGCCGTTTTATTGGTTGGATGACGATACGATTAAGGGGCGTCATGCGAGCTATGATACGGAACGTTACCCAGAAATTTGGCAACGTTACGTAAGTTTTGTTCATAATCAGATTAAAGAAATCACGCATAACTATGGTCATGTGGATCTTTTATGGTTAGATGCTGGTTGGTGTGGACAGAAAAAAGAAGACCTGGAAATGGATCGATTAGCAGAAATCGCTCGTGAGAAGCAACCGGAATTAATTATTGTGGATCGTATGATGGGGGGCAGACATGAGAACTATGTGACCCCTGAACGAAAGGTGCCAGAACTAGCTGAAATTCCCAAGAAAGTTTGGGAAAGTAATATCCCGATTGGTGATGATTGGGGCTATGTACCAAATGATCGCTTTAAGAGTTCCCAAGAACTATTGGAAACTTTTGTCGATGTGGTCAGCAAAGGTGGGAATTTGATCTTAGGAGTTGGGCCAAAACCAGATGGTACCTTTACTGATGAAGAAACCAAAATCTTACAGGAAATTGGGAATTGGCTAAATATCTATGGAGAAGGAATCTATGAAACTCGCTCACAACCTAAAGAATGGCAAAATCAGTGGAAATTAACATACAGCAAAGATCAAACCATACATTATGCCTTTCAAAGTATTCGCTTTACACAAGAAAAAATATTTTTAGCTGACATTGAGGCCGATAAACATCATGTGATTAAAGATTTATCTACAAAAAAAGAATTAGAAGTATATACGGAAGAAGATCAAATATATATCCTCAGCAGTGAATTAGAGAAACCAGCAATTGGGCTGATTGGTCTTGAAATTTTAAAAAAGCCACAAGGATAGAGATGAGTGAACTTCATAAAAGGAGGTTAAAAAATGGCTGATGCATTACTTGATGTCAATAAAGAGAAAGAGAAAACAAAATGGTCAGGGATCAAAAAAAAATTATATAAAAGCCGACAGCTGTATGTTTTTGTCATTCCAGCATTGGTGGTGGTTGCTGTTTTTTCTTACGGTCCCATGTACGGCGTGATTATAGCATTCAAGGATTATATCCCATCATTAGGGATTTTTGGAAGTCCTTGGGTAGGATTTAAGCATTTCCAACGTTTTTTTGATTCCTACTATTTCTGGGATCTAATTAAAAACACGTTAGGTATCAGTATATATTCTTTGGTCGTAGGATTTCCGCTACCGATTATATTAGCACTAGCACTAAATGAGTTGAAAGATGGAAAATTTAAAAAATTTACGCAGACAGTGACTTATGCACCTAATTTTATTTCAGTCGTTGTCGTATGCGGTATGTTAATTGCTTTTTTGACGCCTTCCACCGGTATTATTAACCATCTACTGGTTTTTCTAGGTTTTGAGCGAATTAGTTTCATGACAGATCCTCGTTGGTTTAAAACGATCTACGTATTATCTGGGGTTTGGCAAGGAACAGGATGGGGCTCAGTGATTTATTTAGCTGCATTATCTGGTGTTGATACACAGCTTCATGAAGCTGCAACTGTTGATGGTGCAACGAGATGGCAAAGAATCTGGTATATCAACCTACCGACTATCATTCCTACTATGGTTATTTTACTGATCATGAATGTGGGGAGTTTGATGTCATTAGGTTATGAAAAAATCCTGTTGATGCAAAATGCGTTGAATATGGATTCTTCAAATGTGATTGCCACGTTTGTTTACAAACAAGGGTTGCTTGACGCACAGTACAGCTATGCATCAGCTGTCGGACTGTTCAATGCAGCAATCAACGCATTTTTATTGATCACAGTAAATAAAATTTCGCGTAAAGTTAGCGAAACAAGTTTATGGTAATGGAGGGAAAATAATGTATTCGAAAGCGATCCGATCATCGAAAGGTGACAAATTTTTCATGTTTCTCATCTACTTGTTTATTGCCATTGCCCTTTTGTTGGTTATTTATCCGTTGATTTATGTTATAAGCGCATCTATATCTAGTCCGACCTCCGTCAATTCTGGAGAAATGTGGTTATTGCCAAAAAAGATTACTTGGGATGGTTACAAAACGATTTTTACGTATAAAAGTATCTGGCAAGGTTACCGGAACACGATTTATTACACATTACTAGGAACATTTATCAATTTATTATGTACACTTCCTTGTGCATATGCTCTAGGAAGAGCAGAATTTTATGGGAAAAATCTATTTATGAAGTTTTTGATGGTTCCTATGTTTATCAGTGGCGGTTTGGTACCTACTTATTTATTGATTAAAAATCTAGGGATGAATGATTCGATTTGGGCGTTAGTTATTCCAGGGGCCGTTTCAGTTTATAATATTGCAATTACACGTACTTTCTTTCAATCCACCATCCCTAGAGAAATGGAGGAAGCGGCATTGATTGATGGATGTTCTGACTTTCAGATATTTATGAAGATTGTTTTACCATTATCAATGCCAATTATTGCAGTAATGGGACTATTTTGCGGAGTGGCCCATTGGAATAGTTATTTTAGCGCGTTAATCTATTTAACAAACAAATCAATGTATCCGCTTCAATTAATCCTGCGAGAGATTTTAGTGAATCAAGATTTAACAAAAGGAACAACAGAGATGACAGCAGCGGCAGCAGAAGTGGCTTATAGTAAACAACAGCTTGCACAAGTCATTAAATATGGAGTAATGATCGTTTCGACATTACCAATCATTATGATCTATCCGTTTTTACAAAAGTACTTTGTTAAAGGTGTCATGGTTGGTTCTTTGAAAGGCTAACTAAAAAATAAATAAGAGAGTGAGTGAAATGAATGAAAAAATGTTATTTAGTAATTGCATCATTAGTGTTGACAACAACTCTTTTGGGTGCTTGTGGGAACAAGGGAAATACTGCTGGAAAAGAAGAAACTATTGCCGTTGAAAAAACCGGAATGCCAATCGTCAAAGAAAAAATCAACATGACGATGATGGCTCCTGGTGGAGAAGCAGAATGGGATGAGTTAGCTTCGGCTAAAGCGTTAGCGGAATTAACTGGAATCACTTTTGATTATATTACTCCGCCAAGTACAGATTTTGAAGCGAAATTGAATTTGGCTTTTGCTTCTGGTGAGTTACCAGATGTTATTTTTGGTGCAGGAAGTGGTCTATCAAATGCCAAACAATCAGATTATGGATCACAAGGAATTTTAATTGCCTTGGAGGATTTGATTGATGACTATGCGCCAAATTTAAAGAAAATCCTTGATGAGAACCCAGAGTTCAAAAAATCAATTACTGCACCAGATGGTCACATTTATTCTTTACCACGATTATATCCAGAAGATACCTCTAGCCCTCTTTATATCTCACCTTTATGGTATAACGGCGAGTGGCTAGAAAAATTAGGGGTAACCGAATTGCCAAAAAACACGGATGAGTTATATAAATTGTTGAAGCGATTCAAAGAAGAAGACCCCAACGGTAATGGCAAACAAGATGAGATTCCGTTATCAGACGGCAACAAGTTGGCCATTATTCGTACGTGGTTGCTACCTGCTTTTGGTATGAAATCTCTAGGAATCGAAGAAGTTAACGGAAAAGTGCGTTATGCTGCTGCATCGGCTAACTATAAGGAATATTTAACGTATATGAATAAACTTTATTCTGAAGGATTGCTGGACCCAGAAGTCTTCTCGCAGTCAGAAGAAAAGTATCAAGGAAACATACAAACAGATAAAGTCGGTTTATTTGGCGCGTATGCTTCATACATGGCTACTGGTAAAATGCCTGAGGATTCTTTATCAGATCCAATGTTTTCACCAGTTACTTCAAGTATTCAAAATACACCTTTAGCACCAGGTCATCCTCGTGTAACAACTGGAACGTTTGCGATTACCAATAAATGTAAAAGTCCAGAGGCAGCAATGCGATGGGCGGACTATCTTTACACAGAAGAAGGACAAGATTTAATGACAAAAGGTCCAGAAGGGGCATTTTGGAAATATGAAACAAACGATTCTGGAGAAAAAGTTCGGGTATATACAGGTGAAAATAAACAAAAGATGGAAGAAGACCGTGGGAAAATTGCAATGGATTATGGCTTAGTCGTACCGGGATTAGAAGACGATTATGCCCAAAGTGTTTTAGCTAATGTCAACGATCCTGATCCTAGTTTATGGACGGAATTTCGCATGAAAGAAATCAACGAGAAAATCATGCCCAATACCGAGGTACCTTTTCCAATTGTTTATATGACGAAAGATGAAGCAGATCAAATTGCGATCAACGCGACGGACATTCGGACTTATGTAGAGCAAATGGAAGCTAAATTTATTACAGGTGTGGAAAGTTTGGCTAAATGGGATGAATATGTCAGTACATTAAAATCAATGGGATTAAATGATTTTGTCAGCACTTATCAAAAAGCATATGATCGTTGGGCTAAAACCGAATAATCATCTTTAACATCAAAGTGGACGTTTGGGATGTTCCTAGCGTCCAGCTTTGTTTGAACAAAACATCAAGAGTTTGGAGAAACCAAAATGAGATTATTAGCAACTAGCATAGCGATGATGGTCAAACAAATGGTTTCATGATAAAGATCAAAGAGAACGAGTATCACACTGACTAAATAATTTTGCCAAATCATGGTAAATATAAATGAGAAAAAGAATGAACCAACATAAACGATGATCATTGGGTTCACTGACTGAAGGGAATCAGTGGATAAAACGATAGAAAAGGAAGGAAATTTTAAATGGATACATTTCCACAAAACTTTCTGTGGGGAGCAGCGGCTTCTGCCCCTCAGACAGAAGGAGCTGCTTTGGTTGATGGCAAGAGCCCATCAACTTGGGATAAGTGGTTTGAAATAGAACCAGAATTGTTTCATAACGGAACAGGACCAGAAAATACCTCTAATACGTATTATCAATACAAAGAAGATGTTGCCTGTATGAAGGCAATGAATTTAAATTCCTATCGGACATCGATTGCTTGGACGCGTCTTTTACCGGATGGCAAGACATTAAATCCGCAAGCTGTTGATTTTTACCGAGCCTATTTTCAGGAAATGCTGGATAATGGCATTGAGCCGATCATCAATTTGTTCCATTTTGATATGCCTTGGTGGCTGATGGAAAAAGGTGGCTGGGAAGTTCGTGAGTCAGCGGATCATTTTGCATTTTACGCAAAGACTGCGTTTGAAGTTTTTGGTGATTTAGTAAAAAAATGGGCGACGTTCAATGAGCCTCTTGTACACATCGAATGTGGGTATATGGGAGATGCACATTGGCCCAAGGTGCATGATTTTAAACGAGCTATACAAGTTGCCTATCACACACTACTAGCGCATGCGAAAGCTGTAAAGGAGTACCGGCGCTCTTCTTTTAATGACGGACAAATTTCTATCATTCTCAATTTAGCACCCGTTTACTCTAAAAGCGAAGAAGCTGAAGACGTGGCTGCTGCAAAGTGGGCAGACCTGTTTTATATTCGCAGCTTTCTGGACTGTGCGGTACGAGGTACTTTTCCAGAAGAGCTGGTAGAGGTATTACGAGAAAGTGATTTGCTTCCTAAAACAGAAACAGGTGATAAAGAAATTTTTGCGGAGAATACAGTAGACTTTATTGGTTGTAATTATTACCAGCCATTACGTGTTCAAGCACCTCAAGAAAAGAAACGACCAATCACAGGACTAAGAGATTTATTCCGAGGTTATGATTGGCCGGAGAAACGAATTAACCCACATCGTGGCTGGGAGATTTATCCGCGGGGAATCTATGATATTGCGATGCGGTTAAAAAACAGTTATAGCAATATCCCTTGGTATATTTCAGAAAACGGGATAGGTGTGTCGCAAGAAGAACGGTTCAACAATAAAGAGAATATGATTGACGACAACTACCGAATTGATTTTTTATTTGAACATTTGACGCAACTGCAGCAGGCAATTTCAGAAGGTTCTCCTTGCTTTGGGTATCATATGTGGACATTTGCTGACTGTTGGAGTTGGTTGAATGCCTATAAAAATAGATATGGTTTTTATCGTGTCGATCTGGACAATGGCTATAAACGGTTACCGAAACAATCAAGTTTATGGATGGCACAGGTAATCGCTGAAAACCGCTTAGTTGAACCGTTTGCTCAAAACTCAAGTAGTCATTAAAAGCTAGTAAAGAAAAAAACGATAAATGATTTACTTTTCCCAACTTTTTCTTTCAGTACAAAGAGTTCTGCAATGAAATGAGTAATGGCATGGCCAACTTTTTAAATGACTGTTCCATGGTACTTCGCGCTATCAAAAATTTTGTTTACGATTGTTTGATATAAAAGTAAGATGGATCGGAATTTCTTCCATCCTAGAAATTATAGCGTCAGTATTGCTTCTTTCGGTTTTTTTGCTATTATTAAGTAGGAGAAACCATAAAGGAGCGAGACAAATGTCAAAAATTTTAGTTTTTGGTCACCAAAATCCAGATACAGATGCAATTGGAGCGGCAATCGCCTTTTCACATTTGCAAAATCAACTAGGAAAAGAAACTGAAGCTGTAGCTTTAGGTACACCTAACGAAGAAACACAATATGCATTAGATTACTTTAAGTTATCTGCCCCACGTGTCGTTCAATCAGCAAAAGAAGAAGCAACACAAGTGATGCTAGTGGATCATAATGAATTTCAACAAAGTATTTCTGATATTGCAGAAGTAGAAATTTTAGCGGTCGTTGATCATCATCGGATTGCAAATTTTGAAACAGCTAATCCACTTTATTACCGAGCTGAACCAGTAGGTTGTACAAGTACAATCATTTTGAAGTTATATAAAGAAAACCAAGTAGAACTTCCTAAAGAGATTGCTGGCATTATGCTTTCTGCAATTTTATCTGATACATTGCTATTCAAATCACCAACATGCACATCAGAAGATGAGGCAGCTGCAAAAGAACTTGCAACAATTGCAGGCGTTGATTTGACAAGCTATGGGTTAGATATGTTAAAGGCCGGTACAAATCTTAGCGATAAATCAGCTGCAACTTTACTTGACCTTGATGCCAAAAGCTTCCCAATGGGAGAAGCTAATGTTCGTATTGCACAAGTGAATACAGTCGATTTAAGCGAAGTAATGGCTCGTCAAACGGAACTGGAAGAAGCGATGACTGAAGAAATGGCTAAAAATGGATATGACCTCTTTGTCCTAGTGGTAACGAATATCCTAGATAGCGATTCGGAATTATTAGTTGCAGGTCAGGGATTAGATAAAGTCGAAGAAGCTTTCCAAGTTAAATTAACGAACAATCGTGCCTTATTAAAAGGAGTTGTTTCTCGTAAGAAACAAGTCGTTCCTCAGCTAACAGCAGTTTTTAACTAAGCTAGCTAAGGGGTTGCTAACACCTTTTATTCGATAGTTATTAAAGAGACTGACAGCTATTTGTTCCAGGCTCACAATGCCAGCCTAGCTTGTTCGATCAAAATGAGGTTGGAACAGAAGTGATCCAGCTTTAAAAAATAAGCCGCAGAATCCGAAAATAGTTGCTCGTATTTTTGGGATTCTTCGGCCTATTTCCGATTGAGCCAGGGAAAACGAGAAGGGGAAAAAATGAACTATTTTTATTCACAAAATCACCAGCAGTTGCTTAGCAAACTAGTAAACAATGCTGTTTTTCCAACTTTGATTGAGTATTTGCATCATCATCAAGAAGAAGACATTATTTTGAGAGAGTTGAAAAAAAATTTTGATCATCCAAAATTTGAAGCTTTTCTTGATCAGTTGATTGATGAAAATCTAATCAAGCGGGAAAATCGTCGTTATAAGTTGAATTTTCCAATATTTGAGGAAGAAACTTATCAAAAAGAAATTGAAGAAGCTGCAGCCCAGATTTTACAAGCTATTAGTCATTTGTCGCAAACGGAAAAACAGTTGGTTATGGGAAATGAATGTTGGCAAGAATGTTTCGTGTCTAATTCAACCTATTTTTATGCAACCTTAGAAGATCTTATTCCTGTGACGAGACAGGTTGCTGGCAATGAGAATTATCGATTTGTTTCTTTAAATTATCATAACAAGTTATCTTATTCTCTTGCCAATTATTTTTATTTACAAAAGAAACAATTACCTGTGCCATCAGAATTTTTAAAACTTGTAGAACTGATCGGTGACGTCAACGAAACTTATTATTTTGATCAAGTTGAAGTAATCATTGAGCGTATCCAAGCTCAAAAATATAAGAATCGTCGTTCCAGTATCTTCTTTGATTCACTGATCTTGTCGAATACTGTTAAAGTTGTGAAAACTGATGATCAGTTCAACTATCAATTAGCATTGCCGTTGGTTGAAACGGCAAGCAGCAGAACACAACTACCCAAAATCACTGCTGGAAGAACCGTGGAAGAGCATGCTTATATTGCTAGAAAAGTCTATGATCGTCTTATCAAGGAACTAAATTTAGCAGATTTTTCTTATATAGAAAAAATCAACTGAAAAATTTTTAGACTCAACTGTTAATAATCCTCAGACATCAAAGTTATCAGAAATGACTAGCTTTGATGTTTTTTATGTAAAGTTCAATCATTTATGTCTATTGTAAAGGATTCTTTATTAGCAATATCATCCGAAAAATAAAAAAACAGTTCAAGGCACTTAGACTTACTTGTCCTGAACTGTTTTTCTTATTTGCCACATCATCATTCCTAAACACGAAATGAAGAGTAATTCAAGAAAATTACTAGTGATTTGAATATTTGCTGGATCAAAAGTTGGCGCTAACGCTAATACAAGAAAAGAAAAGACACTATAGACAAAGCAGAATAGTGGGATTAGTTGCATTAAAAGTGGCAAGCGTAACTTTTTGAATATTAGTGAAAAAATAAAGTAAGTAAAGATGGATAAAATGATAACCAGTCCATTCAGTATAAAAAAGAACAATGAATTTTGGTTAAAGGAATAGAATAAAACGGTCAGCAATGCGAGCAACCTAGATGCAACAAAAATTGTAGCAGCTTCATCCATCTTTTTGGGGATTTGTTTTTTCACATATGTTCGAAAAGCCAATGAAAAAATAAAACCACACAAAGATGAAAGAATTAACAAGAAGAGGCTCTCATCTACCTGACTTAAACCGGGGTGATCTAACAATAACCAGCCAAAGGCATTACATGGTATATCGGAAGATCTGAAATAGGAATAGCATAAGAACAAAAAAAGTGTCAATAGGGCGAAAAGCGTCCCTATGTGCAAAAATGTACTTGTCTGTCGTTTCGTTTTCATATATTCTCCTGATAAAAATAGTGTTAATCAGATATATGATAACAAAATGATGAGTATATGTCGATGCTTTTTAATGGAAATAAAAAATAAAGGCTTTTTTTATATGGTAAATTTCATTTTAACTTCAATTACAAGTTTTCAAACTAATTTAATTAAAGGTTTTACTAATGATGTGCCTCACTTAAATGTTTTTATTCACAAAGAAATTTAGTGACAACATTGATTATTACTTATGAGTTAATAATAGATCAGTTTGATGTAGATTTTCCCAAAAGTATATTTATTCTCTATTTTAAAAAGGAGAAGTTTGAACATGAAATGCCTGAAAAAAGAATTAAGTTTTTTCAGAACTAGACAGTCAAAATGAAGAGCATGACAAAAAATCAAGAGGTACTTATAGGTTGTTAGGTCATTTTGATTGTGAACGATTATTTGAAAAAAAAGAAAAAATTAAAATTTAAGCCTTTTTTGTTCTAAATGATGATAAAACGATTATAATAGAATTATAAAGAGAGTTGGTGATACGAATGAAAATAATAAACCGAGCCATAGGAGTCACTCATGTTCTCAGTGTTGCCTCTTGTGGGTATTTAGATTTATATTCACTTCAGCAGCCCATCGTAGCCAATAATAATATCTTTCAGATATCATTGACCGATAGCTTGCTTTTAAGTATTTTTTTATTTTCCGTGATCTTTATCGGAAATATTTTTGGCAGCTTTGCTAGTTTTTTTAATTTCACAATTTATCCACTGCTTACCTTAGGATTAGGACTAGCTGGTCTTTTAGCATTATTGCTCTTTTCAAAAACGATGAGCTTATTTTTGATTTTGTTTGGTACGATTTGTTTATTTCAAATTGTGGTTAGTGGATGGGAAATATTTCGTTCGACTATTTTGATGAAGATCGGAGACTAAAGAAGTGAATCCAATTATATTAAAACGTAAAGTAAATAATATTCCATTATTAGAAGTTGTCCTAACCGAATTAAGAGCTGAAAAAATTCCGATAATTATTTATTATCATGGTTGGCAAACGAGTAAAGAATTAGTTTTGACACAAGGAAGAAAGTTTGCTAAACAAGGATTTCGTGTCTTACTACCAGATGCAATGAACCATGGTGAAAGAAAGCAAGTAGTTTCTGCTATTCCTTCCTTTACCTTTTGGAATAGTATTTATGGAAACTTATTTGAATTTGAGACTTTATTGAAGCACTTAGAAAAACGAGATGTTCTTCATGAAAAAGTAGCTGTAGGTGGCGTTTCAATGGGGGGGATGACGACTTGCGCGTTGTTAACAAAACATCCGCATTTGGTTGGTGGTATTTGTCAGATGGGTTCCCCTGCGCCTGAACAGTATGCTAAAGAAATTTACAAAAGAGCTCATCAGTACCAATACATACTGCCGAACGATTATTTTGATTTGATTTCTTGGGTCGAAAAATATGATTTATCTTTGCAGCCAGAAAAACTAGCTGGGCGACCTTTATATTTTTGGCACGGTGAAAAAGACGAGAAAATTCCCTTTCAACAAACCAATGATTTTGTGAAAAATAATCAAAAAGAACGTTATGGTCAAGGAATTGTTTTTGATTATTCGCAAACCGAAAAGCATATGGTAAAAGTACCATTGATGGATAGAGCAACCAAATTTTTGGTGCAAATGATGAATGGATCCAAAGAATAGAAAAGACAGGTGTATTCTGATTTTTTATAACAAATTAAATAGATAGAGAAGTAAACAATGCTATGAAATAAGCAAAGTTGAGGTTGAGAAAAAATCGTTTAGCATCAAGAAATACGAAAGAATATCCAAAAATTGACAAGAAACACAAACACTGGTTTTTGCTGTTGATGGATACTTACTTGGTGTTTCTCAAATTTTTAGTCAATTTCGGCAAATTTTTTGAAGTTGTTGCTCCTTAAACACCGTTTATTCGTTTTAGAGATACTAGAAGAGACTGAGGCTATTTTTGATTGGCTCATTCTCTGCTATTCTTTTAGTTCATATCTGAAACTAGAAAATAGATGGAGATAACGTACATTTTTCTAATAAAATGGAGTAACTGGCTTTCGATTCTAGTGAACTTTTATTAAAAAGATGCTGGCGTGCAGATGATTTTTACGATATTTCTACATTTTATCGCTTTCAAGTTTGCTATAATGGTAGAAAACAGAAAAAAGTTTTCTATTGTGAAAGGAGCAACCTATGCCAACATTAGCTGATGTTGCTAAAAAAGCAAATGTATCCAAAATGACGGTGTCTCGTGTCATCAATCACCCGGAACAAGTAACGGATGAGTTAAAAGAATTAGTTTTTTCTGCGATGGCAGAATTAGATTATCGCCCCAATATTGCAGCAAAAGCACTCGTTTCTAATCGGTCACAAATCATCAAACTTTTCATCCTTGAAGAGATTGATACAACAGAACCGTATTATATGAATTTATTGATGGGAATTGCAAAATGTATTGGAAAAGCGCACTATTCTTTGCAGTTGGTAACCAATGATGCATTTGACGTAGGGTCTTGCGACGGCTACATCATTACAGGGGTGAGAGAAAAAGATTTTGACTGGATCGACCGATTGGAAAAACCAGTCGTCCTTTTTGGTGAAAATCGTTTTGGCTATGATTATGTAGATAGCGATAATCATTATGGCACAGCAAAGGCTTCACAATATGCTATGGAATGCGGTTACGAGACAATTATTTATATTGGGATTGACGAGGATGAGCCATTTGAGTTATCAAGAGAAGCAGGCTACCTTTCAGTTATGGAAACAGCCAACATGAAGCCGCAAATATTACGTTTCCCAAATCATTCGACAATGGCAGAGAAATATCTTGCCGATCATTGGTCAACTATTAAACCAAAGACTTGTTTTATTTGCAGCTCTGACCGACTAGCTTTAGGGATTGTAAGAGGTATTGCTAAAGAAAAGGGAAAAATTCCTGAAGATTTTGGAGTCATTGGCTTTGATGGTGTATTTTTAGACCAAATCAGTTCACCCAAATTAACTACGGTAAAACAAGATATCGTACGAATGGGTGAAGTTTGTGGTGAAATGTTGTTAAAAAAAATTACCGAAAAAGGAGAAAGTCAAGGATACCGTCGATTTTTCCCTGAATTGGTCATTCGAGAAACGACCAGATGACCGTCGAAAGAGGTTAAATTTAGTTATGGTTACTATGGAAAATGAAAAAATTATGCTATGATTGAGAAAAGTTCCATTTATGAGAAGGATGGTTTAAAATGAATGAAATTAGACGGAAACATTTTCGTTTTCCTGCCTATGATGACGAAATTGGCGTCAAACTAGCAAAAAACCAAAGGCGTGTTTTATTTGATGGACAGGATGATCTATTAACCGAAAACAATAATCAACCAATGTTTGAGCAAATGCAAGAATTTCACTTTGCTCAAGGCGATGCTAGAGAACAACGCAAACGTCGAAATTTGAGCAATTCAAAAAAATCAACAATTCCAAAAGAAAATTTAGTCAGACACAAAGAACAGCTTCCTGATTATCATACGCATCAAGCAAGTAATCGCCCATTGACTAATCAGCGGACGAGAAAAGCGGCTGATTCAATGAATAGTCAGAAGAGTCAAGAGCAGCACACAAGTACCAAAGCCTATACATCGAACCAACAAAAAAATGGTCGTGGGCGTTCTTACTTTGTACCTAAGTATGTGCCAGCATCAATTATTCCTGATCCAAAAGTATCTAGTATTTCTGACGCAGAACTAGTTGATTCAATGAAAAAAATGAAAGATTCATATTTGTTATTTGATAATGAACCGGTACCTTACCAAACAAAAAAAGCCGGCTCTCCTTCTGTACAACCTTTTAACAAAGCTGAGAAAGAACCACTCAGTGCGACATCAAAAAGAAAAGATAAAAATCATGGTGTTTTAGAAAGATCATTAAAAGGATTGATAGAAGAACAAGGGAATTCTTTGGGAGAAAATAGCTATTTTAAATAATGGAAAGCCTGGATAACTCCTTTCGTGGATTGATCCAGGTCTTTTTGTATAAAGAAAGAAGGAAAGGTTTCTATGAAAAAACAAATGAAGCAAATAGGGTTTTATGAGGGATTACCATTGACTGACAAAAATAGTTTTTTAGAAAAGTTGGCAGAAACTCCGGTTCCTAAAAAAAGGGAGTTATTGGTGGAGATTTCAGCGATTTCAGTGAATCCAGTGGATGTAAAATTTAGAATGCAGACGCCAAAACAAGAGTCTTTTACTGTTTTGGGATTTGATGCGGTAGGGAAAATAGTTGCAAAAGGTCCCCAATCTGAAAATTTTGAGATAGGAGACCGTATTTATTATGCTGGTTCAGCAAAACAACCAGGTAGTAACCAAGAATATCAGTTGGTAGATGAACGAATTGTGGCAAAAGCACCAGAAAATCTCACGGACGAAGCTAGTGCAGCATTACCGTTAACTGCGATCACCGCCTATGAACTCTTATTTGAGAAATTTCAATTGATTCCTAAAGAATCAGCGAATAAAGGTAAAAAAATATTGGTCATCAACGGTGCTGGAGGTGTCGGTTCGATTCTCACACAATTAGCAAAATGGAGTGGGTTAGAGGTGGTTGCGACAGCCAGCCCCAAAAACTTTCAATGGTTAAAAGAAAATGGGGTCGATCATCCAATTGATTACCATCAAGAGTTAAAGCCTCAACTAGAAAAGGTTGGGATAAGCACCGTCGATGTCGTAGCGGTTTTACATGATATCCGTCCCTATCTAACTGAGCTGGCAGAAATGATTCAACCTATGGGGAAAATTGGGATGATCGTAGGACTTGATGGACCAATCGATATTGCAAGTTTTAAAAATTTATCTGTTTCATTTGAATGGGAATATATGTTTACTAAAACGGATTATGGTCAACTAATCGAGACACAAGGGGAAATATTAAAACATTTGACAGCATTGGTAGAAGAAGAAAAAATCCATACTACTTTAGGAAAAGTATACAGAGAAGGCATCAGCAAAGAGACTTTAAAGCAGGCAACGAAGGAAGTAGAGACTGGAAAAGTACATGGTAAAGTAGTGATTACTGGAGGTTTTGCTAGTAACGAAATAGCGACTGAAAAGTAGAAATATACTTTTCAGTCGCTAACCAATCATTTAAGAATGTTATTCAAATTGTTCTGCAGAATCAAGAGTATCAAAAGGTTCTTTTGAACGATTTGCAGAAAAAGGATTGAGAGAACCTTTTACTTCGAGATATTTCACTTTGTTTAACGTATAAGATAAGATGGAGCAACTGAGTAAGGTATAAACAAAATGTGTTACATCCAGATATAATAAAGAAACAACCAAGATACCAAATGTAATCAAGAATAGACTTTTACCGATCTTGATATGGAAATATTTTTCAAAGGCTTGGTAAATAATGTCTGTTCCGCCAGTGCTTCCACCAAAGCGAAAGACCAGACCACAACCGATACCAGATAATACACCAGTCATCAGGCTATTGAGTAAAAGATTGTGGACAGCAAAATGGACGTTTAGTCCTTCCCACAAATGTAAAAAGAACACTAAGGCAAAGGTTCCGACAATCGTTCGCAGAAAAGCCTGCTTACCAAAAATGAATAATGAAACCAATAGCAATGGTAAATTGATAATAAGTGATGTAATGGAAGGAGCAAAACCGAATAAATTATTAAGTAAAAGGGCAATTCCTGTTACACCACCATCTGCTAATTTAGCAGGAATATTGATTCCGGTCACAGCTAAACCATAAAGTGCAGCGCCAAAACTGATACCAACCAGATCAATTAATAGATTTATTTTTTTCATTCTCAAACCTCTTTTCTTTTGAAAATTTTCAGCAACTTCTTTATTATACTTATTAGTTAAGAATCTTCAATAGATAATTTGAAAAATTTTTTCAACATTTAAAGGATGTCCAAGGAAAGGAGTAACTATGCGAGCAGCTGATCTATTAACACTCATCACAACTTCTCCAACGAAAAGAGAATATAAAGGCATCTACTGTGATCTTCATGATAATCTGCAGGCTTTGACGAGTATTCAGAAAAAAGGTGAGACTCAATGTGTGTTTTTATTTGAACCAAATAAACCCAATCTGCCGATGAAAGAGTTGCTTGTTTTCTTGATGAAAAATCGTGAAAAAGAAATTTTGTATCAAAAAGGTCAAGAATTTTACCCATTATACGGAGTGAAAGAAAGAGCAAACCAGCTAGTCATTTGAGAAAAAATAGGAATTTCGAGAAAAATTGAACGTTTATGACTCTAAAACGATCATTTATTACTTTTTTTTATCTTTGGACAAAACTTACAGTATAATAATTTATGAACAAGCCAGTAAAAATTATCTCCCCCACGAGGTTTCTGCTTTACTGGCTGTTTTTTTATATTCAAATAAATTAGACACATTTCTCGTTCAAATTCGTGAGATGTGTCTTTTTTTATATAAAAGAAATACATAGAGTTTGAAGAAATAAATTTCTTCTTTCTTTCCATTTATTGATTAAGGACTTTATTGCTAGTTTGAAGCATATTCAGAGAATTGCCGGGGTGTTGGATTTACAAATGATGAAGTACGCATCTTTTTTGTTCTTTTCAGACAACTTAGTTGGGGATTTTTTCGTCTATGTTTATACTTAAATTAGAATGGAAAGGAAGATCCTATGAATAATTTTTTTCAAACGCTTGTTGAGCGAAAAGGAGAATTGATCTCCGCAACATTTCAGCACTTATCAATTTCATTAATTGCCTTATTGATTGCGATTGTTATTGCAATCCCATTAGCTATTTGGGCAGTGAACCATAAAAAAATGGCAGAAGTATTGTTGCAGATAACCAGTGTTTTACAGACGATCCCATCTTTAGCTTTATTAGGATTGTTGATCCCCTTCGTTGGAATCGGAACAGTGCCAGCGTTGATTGCATTAGTGATCTATGCGTTATTACCAATTTTTCAAAATACGTATATCGGACTTAGTGAAATTGATCCATCCATTGAAGAAGCAGCAGTTGCTTTTGGTATGTCACGCATGAGACGGTTGATCAAAGTGGAATTGCCAATCGCATTACCAGTGATTATTTCAGGTATTCGAACAGCCCTTGTCTTGATCATTGGAACAGCGACGTTAGCAGCATTGATCGGTGCCGGTGGATTAGGAACATTTATTTTATTAGGAATCGATCGCAATACGCCAGTTTTGACACTGATCGGTGCAATCAGTTCAGCTTTGTTAGCGATTATTTTCAGTAGTTTAATCAGACTTCTTCAACATTTGAAACCTCGATATACAGTTATCACTTTATTGCTTATCTTTTTGGGAATCGGTGGAATATCTTTGTATCAAAGCGGACTCTTTAAAGAAGATAAGGTGACGATTGCTGGGAAATTAGGTTCAGAACCAGATATTTTGATTCAAATGTATAAAGAATTAATTGAAGATAATTCAGATGTTGAAGTTGAATTAAAACCGAACTTCGGCAAAACC
The DNA here is from genome assembly GCF_051711065.1 of Enterococcus sp. DIV0703. NCBI lineage: Bacteria > Bacillati > Bacillota > Bacilli > Lactobacillales > Enterococcaceae > Enterococcus > Enterococcus sp. DIV0703. The sequence goes on from NZ_JBIOLX010000001.1 coordinate 1,127,222, forward strand.
AGTTTTCTTTTTAGTGCATTGGAGAATCAACAGATCGATATTTATCCGGAATTTACAGGAACTGTTTTAGAAAGCTTAGTTAAAGTACCTGATGACTTAAAAAATAAAGAATTGAATGAAAAAGAAACCTATAATCAAGCAAATCGCTTATTAGGTGAACAATTTGAAATGACACTTCTTCAACCAATGGCGTATCAAAATACCTATGCTTTAGCGGTGAAGCGATCATTTGCCAAAGAAAATGGGCTAAAAACCATTTCTGATTTGGGAAAGATTGAAGATCAGATAAAAGCCGGTTTCACATTAGAATTTATTGATCGTTCGGATGGCTATAAAGGAATCCAAGAACTTTACAAACTTAATTTTCCAAGTGTACAAAGTATGGAACCAAGTTTACGCTATCAAGCCATCGATAACGGAGATGTCAATGTAGTAGATGCTTATTCGACGGATAGTGATCTAAAACAATATGACCTTGTCACCTTAGAAGATGATCAGGGATTATTTCCAGATTATCAAGGAGCTCCTTTGATGACCAAAGCCTTTGCGAAGGAACATCCAGAAATCGTTGCAGCTCTAAACAAGCTCGCTGACAAAGTAACAGAATCTCAAATGATTGAAATGAATTATCAAGTGAATGTAGAAAAACAACAACCTGCGGAAGTAGCGCATGCATTCTTGGAAAAAGAAGGACTACTGAAGGAGGGGAATAAATGAATAATCTGATAGAATTCAAGCAAGTCCAAAAGAAATTTGGCGAAAAATATGCAATTAAAGAACTAAACTTATCGATTGAACAAGGGGAAATCTTTGTTTTGGTGGGTCCCTCTGGCAGCGGGAAGACGACCTCGCTTAAAATGATCAATGGTCTATCTCAGCCGAGCGCAGGGGAGATATTCTTCAAGGGTAAATCGTTAAAAGACTATGATTTACAAAAAATGCGGTGGAAAATGGGCTATGTTTTACAACAAATTGCGTTGTTTCCAACTATGACTGTCCAACAAAATATCGAAGTTATTCCAGAAATGCTAGGATGGGAAAGAAGAAAAAGAGAAAAAATAGCTGACCAATTACTTGAGAAAGTCGGACTTGATCCTACAATCTATCGAAATAGAATGCCACAGGAATTATCCGGTGGAGAGCAACAACGGATCGGTATCGTCCGTGCTTTGGCAGCTAGCCCAGAAGTTATTTTGATGGACGAACCATTTAGTGCTTTAGATCCTTTGTCTCGAGCTTCTTTACAAGATCTTGTACTTTCCTTACATCGAGAATTAGGCACAACGATCGTCTTTGTGACGCATAATATGGATGAAGCCATAAAATTAGGAGATCGGATCGCTGTCATGAAAGAGGGCGAATTAATTCAATGTGACCAACCCGATCAGTTGTTGACTCAGCCTAAAAATGAATTTGTACGGAGCTTTTTTGATGAAACGATTCAACAAAAACAACAAACAGTAAAAGAGCTGATCGTAGCTGACGATTACAGCAAAGGACTTCATCAAGCGGATTTTCCAGATGTTTACTTAAGTACACCGCTGACTGAAGTATTCGAATTATTGATCCAACATGAAGCAGTAAATATTCGAGAAAATGAGGAAAATCTAGGGGAGATTACAAGAAAAGATATCTTCACTTATTTATCTAGAAAGGAAAGGGAAAATGAAAGAATATGATGAAGTTGTGATTGGTTCTGGCGTAGCTGGTATGAGCGTGGCTTATGGGTTAAAAAAAGCAGGGAAGAACGTCTTGATCATCGAAGAAAATCTTTGGGGTGGTACTTGTCCTAATCGAGGATGTGACCCTAAAAAAATTCTACTAAATAGTGTGGAAGCAAGAAAACGAATTGAACAGTTGTTGGGTAAAGGATTCAGCGAAGTACCAACTGTTGATTGGCAAGAACTACAAGCATTTAAGCGCAGTTTTACAGATCCAGTTTCAAAGAATCGTCAAAAAGAATTAGCAGCAGCTGACATTGATTATCTAGCTGGAACAGCACGCTTTATCAATGAAAATACGATCATGGTAGGAGAAGAAAAAATTTCAGCTGAACATTTCATTCTTGCTACTGGTCAACGACCATCGATTTTACCTATTGATGGGAATGAATTTTTACAAACAAGTACTGACTTTTTATCATTAAGTGAATTGCCTCAGGACATTATTTTTATTGGTGCAGGCTATATTGCATTTGAATTAGCGATGATCGCTCATGCTTCAGGAAGCAATGTCACGATCGTTCACCATAATCAACGACCATTAAAAGCATTTGACGAACAATTGGTCAAACAACTAGTTAAACAAATGGAAGCAGCCGGGATTCGATTTGTTTTTGATTTTGAGTCACAGCGAATCATTCAAGAAGGAACGCACTATTCCTTGCAGTCAAACGATCAAGAACTACAAGCAGATGCGATTTTTTGTGCCACTGGAAGACAGCCAAATGTTGAGCGACTAGACCTGGAAAAGGCGAAGGTAGAAACAACGAAACATGGTGTTGTTGTTAATGACTATCTTCAAACGAGTAATCCAATGATTTTTGCTTGCGGGGATATCATCTCACGGACAGAGCCAAAATTAACGCCAGTTGCTACCTTTGAAGGAAATTATGTTGCAAACTATGTATTAGGAAATACTAAAGAAAAAATTAGTTACCCTTCCATCCCTACGATCGTTTTTACTAGTCCGAAATTGGCTCAGGTCGGGGTAACAAAAAAACAACTCACTGGACAAGAAGAAGTAGTAGAAATTGATATGACCAATTGGTTTACCTATCATCGTGTGAATGAACCACTTGCTAAATCCCAAATGATCTATGACAAAGCTGGGTATTTGATTGGTGCCAGTGTCCTTAGTGAACAGGCAGATGATTTAATCAATGATTTGAATTTATTGATCAGTCAACATACAAAAAAAGAAGAATTAGAGCAATGGATCATGGGTTATCCAACGGTAGCGAGTGATTTATCCTATTTATTGAAATAAAAAATACAGTGTATTGATTATGTAAAAAAACGATTAAATATAAAAAATAAACGCTTAAATCTGTGGCTGAAAATGTCCTCGAATTTAGGCGTTTTTTCTATTGTAGTGAAAATGATAAAAAGATTATTTTAGTGAAAGGCTCTTTATGGAGCTCTCTAAAAGATCCGGTAGTAAATATTTTAATAATAGATATCTTGAGTGTTATTTTTATTAAAATATTACCTCGCAGAAAAGCACGAATCTTATAGGTTGATCACTACTTTTTTAATATTATTATACTTATATTTTAATGAAATGGTAGACATACTTATTTTCGTACATTAAAATTAATAATAGAGGAGAATAGAGAAAACAAAGCGTTTGTAAATTTTGAGGGATTAGGAGGGGAAAATGAAGCAATTACTAACGAAACAAAGTTTAAGACAGCTAGCACTCTTAGAGTTACTCTGGAGCAACGAATGGCTGACGATTGCAGAGATCGTCAAAAAAATAGGTGGGGTTGAAAAAACGATCCGAACAGACATCAAACAACTGAATGAAATAATTGAACCTTTAAAAATAGAGACTTCGGTAAAATATGGCGTTTTTTTAAGTAAAGACTTAGGTGTTTCAAAATCATATGTTTATTCGCTTTTTTTACAAAAAAGTGTCGAATGTCAAATGTTGGAAATGATATTCATCAATCCCATGATGAAAAGAGGGGAACTATGCGATCAACTCTTTATTTCAGAAACACAACTCAATCGATTACATAATAAAATGAATATTTTAATGAAAAAATACGAAATAAAAATCACAAATGATTTGAAATTGATCGGTCACGAAAAAAATATCCGTAAACTTTTCTCTAGTTTGTTCTATGAAAAATACCTTTCACCCGATTTACTTTTTAAAACAGAAGAATTTCAACTGATTGATACAGTACTTGATATTTTTTATAAACAAAATAAAGAGAAGATGGTTATGGATGATCAACATCATTTTTTATTGAATAAAATGCGAATGAGATTATGGGTGGCTGCCTATCGTTGTAAATCTAGCTCATTCTTTAAACAAGAGGAAGATTATTTTAATTATTCTATGATTACTGGAGATCGAGAATTAAACAAAAGGTGGCAAGCTGTGTTTGGTATCGAACTATCAGAAGAAGTTTTGTTTAACCTGTTTGAGTATTTTCATGCTCCATTCAAATTAAATGAAAGATGCTTACAACTAGGGACTAGTCAATCGATCTTACAAACAAGACTGGAAAATCTGATTTTGGAAGTTAGCTATGAATTTAAGATTAATTGCCAGAACAAAACAGCTCTACTTCAGGCCGTTATGTGGCGGATATTTCGTACGATCGGTCCAACGCATATTTTAAATAACGTTGAAGAAGATTTTGTCTGCGAATTAATGAATGATCGACAAGATATCGTTTTAAATTTGAAAGCTAAATTCAGTGAAATTTATGACGATCTAACCGTTCATTCTCTAGATAAAAAAAATATGATTTATCAATCCATTTATACTTTAGTTTCACAATGGTCTGAATTTCGTTCGGAAATACGTAAGCCAACGATTAAAATCCACGCTGCATTGCTATTAGATGCACCAGCCGGGCATTTAAAAATGCTAAAAGAAGAAATTGAATATCATTTTAGAAATACATATGAAGTTGATATTTTATTGCCAATAGCACAAAATTCTGTGAATCAGCTAAAACACTATGATTGTGTCCTAACCAATGGCTTTAATACTGGCGATCTAGGAGATGTGAAAATTATTGGCGTCCCTAATTATTTTGGAGAAGAATTTGTCAAAAAACTACATCATTTTTTGATCAACAAAAAGGAAGAATTACACGTTTTTAGAAAGAATATACTCATCTAAAAGCAAAACAAGTTGAATATACATATTGAGAAAGAGGCTGAACGATACAGTAACAATCATAGTAGTATTTCCGAATGAACATCCAAAGAGCAGTTATCGTTACATTAACTATAAAAAAAGTGAGCGTGCTATTTAGTGAAAACGATTCTGTTTGTTGCATAGATCTACCTAGTAAAGGGACCCGAGATGAATGATTGTCTTTGGTCTCCTATTTTTTTACTTTGCATCACGAACAACTCAATGGATCGGTGGAAAAAATAAAAGATTATGAAAGATATTTTACCAAGGGCTCGGTATATTAAGGTTATTTTTAAAGATTGGGATATGCTAAAAATAAAACAAGGAGTATTTATCTGTTAGGAGAGGAGAGATGTAATAGAAATGAGAGAAATATTAGACGGGCGTTTGAGACGCCAATTGAATATTTTAGAAATCCTTTGGAATACGGAATGGATTACGACTGCGGAATTAGCTGAAAAAATTGATAGTTCAGAAAAAACCATTCGAAATGATCTATCTCAAGTCAACGAAATGATTGAGCCTCTATCAATTGAAACTTCTTTTAGAGCAGGAATCATTTTAAAGAAAGATATCACAACGCCTAAGTCATTTATCTATTCAAAAATTCTTGAAAAGAGTCTAGAATACACATTACTGGAAACGATTTTCCTAGGAAAAGTTACTTCTAAAGAAGAGCTTAGTGATTTGCTTTATATTTCAGAAACTCAGGTATCAAGGGTAATTAATCGAATCAATCAAGAAATCCGGTTTTTCGATTTTCAAATTACCAATCAAATCAAAATTATCGGAAACGAAGGGAATATCAGAGACTTCTTTTCAGTATATTTTTCTGAGAAATATCATTTGCCCGAAAAATTGATACAAAAAGAAGAAAGAAATTTGATTTCAGAGATCATTGATATATTCATCAAAGAAAATACGATATGGGCAATTGTGAACAATGACCATCATTTATTTTTGGGAAATTTAAAATTTCAATTGTATGTCTGTTTTACACGATTGAAGCAAGGCTATCAATTAGAAGTTAACGAGATACCTTTTCATTTTACACATCTAATGAACGAAAAAAAACTAGTAGAAAAAATACATAATGTCTTTGGCATCAAAAGTGTAAAAGAAAATCTTCAGCAATTATTTTATGAATTCCATCAGCCAATTAATCCAATCGCTCGCTTTCATTCAGAAGGAGTTGAAATCGATTCGGTCTCAATAAAGAAACAGATCGGCTATGTGATTACTTTGCTGGAAGAACGTTTTGGATTACTTTGCGAGAATCGAGATAAGTTGATACATGATATTTATTGGACGACCATGAGTTCGGTGCGACCTACTTATATTTTATACAATAAAAAAACGGATTTTTTTGAAAATACGTTGAAGGTAAGTCCTGAGTTAGTTACCGCATTAAGAGATGAATTTTTTGATATTTACTTTTCTCTTGGTAATCCATTTTTATCTTACTTAGATGAAATGATCCAGCAATCCATCTTCAAATTATTAACTTCTTGGTCTGAACTATGGGTACGCGTGAGAGAAAGTAAAGCAAGTATCAATGTAGCACTTTTATTGGATAGCTCTTACGATCATATGCGGATGCTCAAAGAGGAAATTCAATTTTATTTTAGACATAATATCAAAATTGAGATACTCGATCCTACTACTCAAATACAAAAGGGCTATTTACAAAAGTTCGATTGCCTTTTAACAGATGTATATTCGCCTGACCATTTCGGTATTCCAACGATTGGGATGTCTAGTTATTTTGATGAAGATATCATTAATAAATTAGTTGATTATTACCATATAAAAGTTAATTCCAGTATGGATAGTTAGTTTGCACTATGACTATAAATTTCGGAAAAGTTTCCGCTTATCAACTGATATGGCTAAAAATTAAGTATTATTTTTTAGATGTTCTAAGCTAATCATCTTTTTGTTACATAACAATTACTAATGGAAAAGGTATTTACCAATCTATCGGTAAAACTTGGTTTTCATTCTATTTTATTTTTACGGATAATATTATTGTGGAGGTTGCGTCGTTAAAGTATTGGAGGTGAAGAGCGAAATAAAAAGAGTGATGTATTATTTGATAGGTGTTTTAATGGTTAGTCTTTTCATTACAACAAACTGTCATGCACAAACCACAAATGAACAAACGATTCAAGTTGAAGCAATAATAGGAGTATGGGATGCGGACGCAGATGCCAGTACAATTGATAACGTAAGTGACGCAGGAACCAAAGAAAAAGCAACTATAACGATCACACCATCTGATTCAGGTTCTTCAAAAAAAGTGAGACTTCCACAAACTGGTGAACAATTGAGCGTTTATATGATGTTACTTGGAACAATTGTATCCCTTTTCTCAACGGTTATGTTGATTGAGCTCAATCGAGAAAAAAACTATATCATGTAATTTTATTTTTATGGAAATGTTGTGAGACGTTTTCAGCGAGGAGAGAGACAGAATAATGAAGAAGTTGACAAATGTGTTACTAGTATCATCTATTTTATTAGGTGGATTTGGGATTGGAACAATGAACGCAAGTGCAGAAACAGTTAAAGATAATGAATTAGGCTGGATTCCTGGATTAAGTGACCCTGAGGATGACAGCGTAACTATTCAAGGAAAAGATAATGCACAAATTGGAGTGGATGGCTGGATTGGTCCATGGGATCCGGTCGGACCGGAAGATGTATCTTATGTTGACATCACTGTACCTACAAAAGTACGTTATGCAAATGCGGTAACAGATGATGGCCAGCCACTTCCTAATATCTTATCACCTATTTATACCGTAACAAATAATTCTAGTGCACGTAGAGTCAAGATTGAAATATCAAAATTTGAAGAAAAAAGTCAATCGGGTGTAAGACAAGATTTATACTTTACGCCAACAAATGAAGCGGGCGTCCGTTTACAAAGTGTTGCGGGTCAATTTCTTAATAGCCCTACTTATTTAACAGAATTAGATAAATCTTCATCTAAAACGTTAAAATTCGAAGGAAAAATCGCTGAAGGATTTAAAGAAAATCAAGTGGTTAGACCAAGTTACGAAATAACGTTTAATTTCACTGCTTTAAAAGATACTGAATCATAAAAAAGCGTGATTTGTTTCATTTATATCATATATTATTGGAATCCCCAGCAGAATAAACAGGGAATTTCGCACATAGTAACAATGACATGATTGTCTTAAAATACCATTTAGCAGGATTCCAAATAGTTGGAGTTCTGCTAATCATTGAAAGTATAAACTGTTGGAACGAAAGAAACTAGTTGATCAACAAAAAAACTTGTGGATTGTTTGAAAAAAAAATAAAAGTAAATGCTTAACGAATGATTTTTTTATCCATCTGGTTGAGACGATTTGTTTTTGATTTTATCAGAAAGGGAGATTTTTAAATGGCACATAAAGCAAAACAAAGAAAAAAAAGCACATATATCCTGATAACCTTCTCTGCAGTACTTTTGATAGTGGGGATCAGTGGATACTTCTATTTTAATCAATCTCCCCCTCAAGTCGTTACAGGATTGCCAGATTTTGATGAGAACATCACTCAGTTGAATAATGGCGAATTATTAAAAAAGATGCAGGAAGAAGTCGATAAAGACAATGTTCGGATTGTATTGAAGCATGAAATCGAATTAAATAAAGAGGGAAAAGCCCACGTGGATGTACGTAATGTGGGTGTCAACTCCTATAATATACAAGTAGAATACTATTTAGCATCTAATCAAAAAAAATTATATGTTTCAGGATTGATTCCACCCAACAATGGGATTGAATCGGTTGCTTTCAAGAATATGCCTTCCTCGGGTACGCATGGCATAAAGATATATTATAAAGTATATGATGAAAAAGAACTAATCAATACAACAACCATTGATGGAACACTCCGTATTGATTAACGAATCATAGCTAGCATAATAAAAAATAGTTATTTAGAGGCGGGCCAAAGCTTGCTTTATTATCTTAGTTCACTCGAAAATTCACGAAGTAGGTTTTGTTTTAACTGGTTTACTTGGGATCCTTTAAAGAGGGTCCTTTTTTATTTCACTAAAAGTACATAATTACCAAGAAATAGGAATTTTTCGGTTTGTTTTTTCGGATAGAATTAACTAAACTTTAGATGAAAACGTTGTTTATTTACTTGTTTGAAAGATTCACATAGTAAGAAGAAAGTAAGGAGGCAGAACTATTAAATCAATCAAATTAGAAAAAACGGATTATCGATTTTATGAATTAGAACAAGTCCAAAGACATAATCAAAGAGAAATAGTTGAATCAAGTATTGTACAACCAGATAAAACATCTTTAAATTATGATGTTTTAAATAAGAAATTTATTGACTATAAAAAGATCATTAGAAAATATTTGACCCATTTATCTTCAACAAAATCGATTCATTCTAATTGGACAATATTAATTGAATGGCGAATCATCTTTAAAGAATCGGCATTAAAAAAATTATCAGTAAGAGAAACAAAACTATTTTTTTTACAAATTGTTCAAACCTTTCAAAAACTATACGGTCTATCGAATATCATTTATGCACATGTTCATTTTGATGAAGAGAAACCACACTTACATATTGGCCTAATACCCATGAAAGAAGGACGTCTCAATTCTGCTTATATTATGTCCAAATATAAAAACTGTGAAATAGAAACAGAATTACTCAAAAAGTTAGAAGCAGTTCTTCAACAAAATAAGACATCCATCTATCGAAAAAAATCGACAAATGATCATATGAAAGAACAATTGAATGCTGAGTATCAGGAATACAAAGAACTGTATACTAAATTACTTCACCACTCGTTGTTGCCTTCTGAGGTGGGGATGAAGAAACCAGTAAGAGAAACAGACAACTACTCAAATCATATGACAGACGAAAAGAGTAAAACAATAGACGAATTACATAAAGAAAACAATTATTTGAATTCATTAGTGAAACGATTGAAAGCAGAGAACAACTATTTATTGAACGTCATGAAAGAAACAAAAAATAATTTTGAGCAGTTAGACAAACACAACTGTTCAAAAAACACGATGAACGAACCACCATTTGCCAAACTGGAATTAGAAAATCGAAATTACCAAAAAAATTGACAGAAAGGATACTATTTCTGCCAATTTTTTTCATTTACGCTTTGCTTAGTAAAAAAAAAACGAAGATCCTAAAGAGGGACCTTCGCTTTTTAAACAAGCTATTTTATATTAGTACCAACCGTTTGCTTCCCAGAAAGATTTAGCTGCTTCCCATGAGCCGTAACGAGAAGATACGTATTGTTCAGCAACTCGTTCTTGGTTTGCTGCTGAATAGTCACCATTTAAGTAAGAAGAATCTAATTGGTAACGTCCGATGTAACGACCGTTTGTTGCTGTATAAGAACCGCTAGATTCTTTTTGAGCGATCCATTCTTTCGCTGAGCTTGTATTTGTTGTCGCTGGTGTTGCTTGTGCCGCTGTTTGAGTTGCTTGAGCAACTGGTTGGGCAGGTGCTGCTTGTTGAACTGGTTCTTGCTTCACTGGTTGTTCAGCCACTGTTTTTGTTTGAGCAGGCGCTTGGTAAGCTGTTTGTGTTGTTGCTTGTTCGCCTGTTGGGATTGTTAATTGTTGACCTGAATAAATCAAGTTGATGTTTGAGATTGAATTTTTTTCTGCAATAGTTTGGATCAAGGAGTTATCACCAACGTATTTTTGAGAAATCGTTGATAGCGTATCACCTGATTGAACGGTATAAGCTTCGTCCGCATGTGCAGATGTTCCCATAAAGAATAGTGCGCCGGCAGTCAAAGTTGTTCCTAATAGTAATGTTTTAAGTGATTTCATGTAAAAGCTCCTTCGTAAATTTAAAAATAGTTTTGTTGTGACCAACGAGGAATACTTTACCACGGGGATATATTTCATAGGTAATAGCTTTATGACAAATCTACCTTTTTTGTAATATTTGAAGTAACATATGTAATCGAAAGCGATTTCTTTGTCGTAAAATCAAGCATAATGTCTCTGAAAAGAGTAGCTGTCTAGTTATTAAGAAAAGGTTAATCTCACGTTTTTCTGTAGAAAAAATCTCTCTTTTGTCTCGAATAACGCTTAGATGAATATAAATAAAAACAGTCATGAGCATACAAACTAACGCTCATGACTGCTTTATTTATATTAGGAACAGAGGATAATTAAAAAATTATCGTTCTACTCTATTTGTAATAAGTGGAAAGAATTTCAAACAATAAATAGCACAAATTCCTACAATAATATAGATCGCTTTAGCTAGAATTGTCGTAGATCCACCTGCAATAGTAGCAACTAAATCAAATTCTAATAAACCAACCAATAACCAATTTAATCCACCAACGATCAACAATGTTAAAGCAATAATGTCTAAAGTTTTCATTTGTTATTTCTCCTCTCCATATTTGACATACTCTAATTATAAACTAATTTTTATATTAGTACTAAAATACTGCTTAAGCTTATAAAATAAGGTTATCAGCTGGTAATGTCATCTTTATTTATAAGAATACGAGTTTGATGATGAGAAAAAAATGAAATATATAAGTCAAGAAAGAGAAATGTCCAATGGAAAGCAAAAGGATTCAAGAACTGTAAACAAGCGTTACACTATTTAAAAGAATCGATTGAATAAGAGTTCAATTATGGTTCCTAATATTCATCGTTCTCATAATTCTTTTACAGTATAGGTCATAGGTTGTAAGTATAAAAAATGATTAAGATGGGCAAAATAGAAGGCATGCAGATAAAACAATACTGATTTCATTGCTTAATCGTAATAAGGAGAAATAATCAAAAAAGCTATCTTATGAAAACATAAGAAGGAACTGTCCATAGTAATCATTAGCAGTAAATTAACAGGAAGAGTAAAATAGAAAGAAGAATTTATGCGTAAAATTATCAGAAGTCAGGTCGTTTAGTATAACGAACAGTAAGTTTATTAATAAGACGTGAATAAGAAAACAAAAAAACGTAGAGCACGGAATGCTCTACGACTAGTCATTGATGCAGACGATGGGATTTGAACCCACACGAGCGTACGCTCACAAGACCCTCAATCTTGCATGTCTGCCGTTCCATCACGTCTGCGTATAATAACAATAAATTAATGATAGCGAGTATTTCCGCAGATGTCAAGATGAAAAGGGAGAGAAAAAGTGGAAAAATATGATGGGGAGTTTTCTATCTTAGGAATGAGTGTTGGGCTAATTCTTGGTATTGTATTGAAAGATTTGTCTGCCGGAATTTTTTTGGGTGTTATTTGCGGAATTGCTATGGACTGGGGTGCGAATTTCTTCAATGAATATCGACGGAAATGAGTTTGAAAACTAACTAAATTTTCTTATGGTTTTACTTAAAATTGTGGTAAATTTTAGAGGGATAGAGTATGATATTGAAAATAAGTAAAAAATAAAAAATCAGAAATTTCTGTTTATTTTGAAATGAGGGATTGGATAGCGTTATGAGAGAATTTGAAAAATCCAATAAACTAGAAGGCGTAAGCTACGACGTACGTGGACCTGTGTTAGAAGAAGCCGAACGTATGCAAGAAGAAGGGATCAGTATTTTGAAGTTAAATACTGGAAATCCTGCCCCCTTTGGATTTGAAGCGCCAAATGAAGTGATACGTGATTTGATTATGAATGCACGAGATTCAGAAGGCTATTCTGATTCTAAAGGCATTTTTTCAGCAAGAAAAGCGATTGAACAATATTGTCAAATCAAAAAGTTCCCCAATGTGACGATCAACGACATTTATACAGGGAATGGAGTCAGCGAACTGATCACAATGTGTATGCAAGGTCTACTTGATAATGGGGATGAGGTTTTAGTTCCGATGCCTGATTATCCATTATGGACGGCTTCAGTATCACTGGCTGGTGGAAAACCTGTTCATTATATATGTGACGAACAAGCAGAATGGTATCCTGATATTGATGACATTAAATCAAAAATAACGAGTAGAACAAAAGCAATCGTGATCATCAACCCAAATAATCCAACTGGAGCATTGTATCCAAAAGAGATTTTAGAGCAAATCGTGGAGATTGCTCGTCAAAATCAATTGATTATTTATTCTGATGAAATTTATGATCGTTTAGTCATGGATGGTTTAGAACATATTCCAATCGCTACCTTGGCACCAGATTTATTTGTCGTGACGTTGAATGGTTTATCTAAATCCCATCGTGTTGCAGGATTTCGTGTTGGCTGGATGGTGTTGAGTGGAGATAAATCACATGTTAAAGGCTATATTGAAGGATTGAACATGCTTTCTTCGATGCGTCTTTGTTCCAATGTATTGTCTCAGCAAATCATTCAGACGGCATTAGGTGGTTATCAAAGTGTGGATGAATTATTATTACCTGGTGGGCGTATTTATGAGCAACGAGAATTTATTTACAATGCCATTAATGACATTCCCGGCCTTTCTGCAGTAAAACCTAAAGCAGCGTTTTACATTTTTCCTAAGATTGATACGAAGCGTTTCAATATTTTAGATGACGAAAAGTTTGTTTTAGATTTCCTACATGAACATCATATCTTGCTGGTTCATGGTGGGGGATTTAATTGGCATCAACCGGATCATTTTAGAATCGTTTATTTACCAAAGATGGATGATCTGAAAACGACTGCTGTCAAAATGCGTGAATTTTTATCGACTTACCGACAAAAATAGCCTGTCATGGATGTTTTTACTCAAAAGAGCCGAACTCAAGTTTTGGCTCTTTTTGGTGTGAGAGATGAAATAATCACTAGCTAAATCAAAAATAAGGAAGGAAAAAAGTCGGACAAGTTTTTGATAGGACTTTTCTTGATGTTTCTTCTTCCGTAAAGTAAAATATTGGTATAATGCGAATACGCATATTTTGAAGGAGGATGCTTATGGAAACGTTGGTCGCTTCCTTTGGTACAATCATAAAAGAAATTCGAAAAGAACAGAAGATGACACAAAAAATGCTTTCGCAAGATATTTGTTCACAGAGTGTTTTAAGCAGAATTGAAAATAATGAAGAGCTACCAAATGTTGTTGTAATGGCACAAATTTGCCAACGTTTAGGCGTAACGATCGATCATGTCATGCGTTTATCTCATGGGAAAATTCGAGCGGTCTTAAAGAATTTTGAGTTAACAGACTTGTATTTTCAGCAACGAGATTATCGCAAGCTGGAACAAGTGTTAAAATCGCCAGAGGTTACAGAAAATTTGTACGAAGCTGCGGATTTTCAAAAATATTATTATTATTTAGGCGTCTGTGAATTTACATTACGAAAAAATATTACTCAAGCACTTAGTTATTTAAAAGAAGCGCTCTCCTATTCGACGTTAAAAGATCGAACACAAGTGACGGATGTTGAGATCCAGCTAGTCAGTTGCATTGGCAAAATCTATGGCGTAGCTGGCAAAACTGCGGAAGCTAGGTACTATTTAAGTCGTAGTATCCAACTCTTCCAAGAGACGATCCAAGATCGAACCAAAAGTGAGTTTACTCAAATTTTTTATAACTATGGAAGCTTTTTGTTGCACCAAGGAGAAATTGAACTATCTTTAGAACAAGTAAATCAAGGAATACGGTGGGCGCAAGATAAAAATAGTTATTATTACCTTAACGATTTATTTATTTTAAAGAGTTTGATTTATAAAAAGAAAGGTGAAATCAATAAAGCTCTCTTTTATGAAGAATTGGCACAATCAGTTAAAAAAATAGCAAAAAGTCTCTAAATGGTGTAGACCATTCTTGACTTATCTCCAAAATAAGAGTACCTTTAGGATAGAAAATCAAAGGAGAGAGAAGAATGAGAACTTTTATCTACGCAGACAAATTCTTTTTGTCATCCGGTGTCAAAAATGCAGGTTATCTTGAAATCACTGATGGTCTTTTTGGGGAGTATACCCAAAACACACCTGAAGGAGAAGTCAATATCATTGATCAAAGCGGAAAATGGATCGCTCCTGGTCTAGTTGATACACATATTCATGGCTATATGAACCATGATGTGATGGATAATGATGCAGAAGGTGTGAAAGCAATGTCAGAAGGATTGCTTTCTTGTGGAGTAACATCGTTTTTACCAACTACTTTAACATCAAGTAAAGAACGTTTAAAAGATGTAGCTGAAACAATTGGAAAAATGTACCAAGAAGCTCCTGGAGCAAAAATTAAAGGAATCTATTTTGAAGGACCATTCTTTACGGAAGAACATAAAGGGGCGCAAAATCCAAGTTATTTTGGAGACCCTGATCTTGATACTTTCCATGAATGGCAAGAAGCTTCGGGCGGACTGATCAAAAAAATTGCCCTAGCCCCAGAACGAAAAGGCGTTGAAGAGTTTGTCAAACAAGTGACAGATGAAGGCGTGGTTGTTTCATTGGGTCATAGTAATGCGACGATCGATGAAGCACAAAAGGCAGTAGAAGCAGGTGCCAGTGTCTTTGTCCATGCGTATAATGGCATGCGTGGATTAAATCAT
Source organism: Enterococcus sp. DIV0703 (assembly GCF_051711065.1). Taxonomy (NCBI): domain Bacteria; kingdom Bacillati; phylum Bacillota; class Bacilli; order Lactobacillales; family Enterococcaceae; genus Enterococcus; species Enterococcus sp. DIV0703. Next base: position 1,142,601 of record NZ_JBIOLX010000001.1, read on the forward strand.
CGTGAACCTGGAATGGTTGGTGCGCTACTATCGCTAGAACATGTTTTTTCAGAATTGATTTGTGATGGCCATCATGTTCATCCAAATGCTGCTCAAATTTTAATGGAAAAAGCAGGTCATGACCATGTGGCATTGATCACTGATTGCATGATGGCTGGTGGAATGCCTGATGGCAATTATAATTTAGGAGAATTTCCAGTGGTCGTGAAAGATGGCACAGCTCGCTTAGAATCAGGTAATTTAGCAGGAAGTATCTTGAAATTAAAAGAAGCAATCAAAAATGTAGTAGACTGGGGATTAGCTACACCTGAACAAGCTGTGATGATGGGAAGCTTAGTACCAGCAATCAGCTGCAAGATCGATGATACTTGTGGCAAGATCGCAAAAGGTCGGGACGCTGATTTTATCGTATTGAATCCAGATATGACTTTAGAAGCAACATACTTAGATGGTGTGGAACGTTATCACGCTTAATAAAAAGACTGTTATTAAGTAAGTAAGAGCGAACCATCGCTGAAAGGCTGATTTGAAGAGCTTTGACTTAATGGATCAGATCATTTTATTTGAACATCATTCGTAAATAAGCAAAAGCCGATGTGGTTGGGACAGAACCTTGTTCCATTCACACCGGCTTTTTTTTAACTGATTTGGATGACTTTCACCCCAACATTTTTGATTTCAGCAATTACTTTTTCAGAACAAAACTTGTCAGTAATCAAATAATCAAAAACAGAAATATCTGCAATTTTAAATTTTGATGTTAAACCAATTTTACGATGATCAGCAACTAGAATTTTACATTTAAACGTTTGACGAATCATCATTTCATTGATCGTTGATTCATTGAGAATTTTAGTTGTTACGCCATTATCGATCGACACACCACTGCAACCAATGATACAGACATCAGCATTCATTGAAGAAATGGTATTTAATGCGATATCACCCACTAATGCTTCTTTTGGAAAGCGCATCTCACCTCCAGTCAAGATATAATTGCAGTTTTCTTTATGAGGGGAGTAAGTGATTTTTACGTTATTTGTGACAATTGTCAGGTGATTGGCACGTACATATTCAACCACTTTAAGTGCAGTAGAACTAGAATTGATGAATACGGTATCATAATCATTGATGTATTTACAAGCTTCACGAGCGATTGATTGTTTTAGTCGTTCTGGTCCAGATTGATCAAAGTCTGTACGATTATCATAATTATAAGAACAGAACCCGTAATGACGAATGATCTCATTTTTTTCTTCTAATAAATTTAGGTCTCTGCGTATTGTACTAATAGAGACTTTTAAAGATTCAGCTAACTCATATGTTGTCATTTGCTCTTTTTGTTGTAATCGCTCCAAAATATCCTTTTGACGCTTCTCAATATTGACAATGGAATTTTTCATTATTTACCCTCCTATTTGTTGCCTATGTATATGATTTTTATCGCTTCAAAGATTCATATAAAGTTTATTAACTATATATATCATACTAAAAAAATCAATTAACTTACAAAAAAGATCATATAAATAACAAACAGTCATATAAAAGGGTTTTCATGTTTGTCGTTGCATATTATGATTTAGATATCAACAAAAGAAAGTTCTTGAGAGGAGAATTACAATGAGCAAACATGTCAATGATGTCACAAAAGAAAATTGGGTTTTAGAAACATTTCCTGAATGGGGTACCTACTTGAATGAAGAGATCGAAACAGAAGAAGTAAAAGAAGGAACGGTTGCGATGTGGTGGTTAGGTTGTACCGGGATTTGGTTAAAGACGCATAAAGGGACAAATATTTTGTGTGATTTATGGTGTGGGACAGGTAAACGTAGTCATGGAAATGGGATGATGAAAAAAGGGCATCAGATGATGCGAATGAGTGGGGTTCAAAAAATGCAACCGAACTTGCGGACGCAACCTTTTGTGATTGACCCTTTTGAAATGAAAAGTGTAAACGCTTTAGCTGTCACGCATATCCATTCGGATCATTTGGATATCAATACAGCAGCTGCTGTTCATCAAAATTGTCCGAATGCAAAATTCATTGGTCCTCAAGAAGTAGTAAATACTTGGTTGAACTGGGGAATTCCAAAAGAGAAAACGATAATCGTCAAACCAGGAGATGAAGTCAAAATTGAGGATGTAACTATCGTTGCTTTAGAAGCATTTGACCGTACAGCATTAGTCACTTGTGAAGATCCAGAGGAAACTTTAAAAGGGAAAATACCTCAAGAAATGGATGAGATCGCTGTGAATTATCTATTTGAAACATCGGGTGGAAATATTTATCATGCTGGAGACTCTCATTATTCTAATATGTTTGCGAAACATGGGAACGAACATACTATTGATGTTTGCCTAGGTGCATATGGTGAAAATCCACGAGGTATCACGGATAAAGTGACTTCTGTCGATATGTTGCGAATGGCTGAGTCATTAAAGGCTAAAGTAGTCATCCCTGTTCATTATGATATCTGGGCAAATTTTATGGCTGATCCAAAAGAAATTACCGAAATATGGAAGTTTAAAAAGGATCGCTTGAAGTACGATTTTAAACCATATATCTGGCAGGTAGGAGGCAAGTTTACCTATCCAACGAACAAAGACGACCTGGAATTTAATTTCTACCGTGGTTTTGAGGATGTATTTTCTGTAGAAAACGATACACCATTCCCGTCATTCTTATAGAAAAGAGGCTAACAACATGTTGAAATATTTTTTGGATCAAGGCTTGGTGAAATATTCCGATAAAGAAATTACTGATTGGAAGGAAGCTGTTGCTGAAAGCTGTCAACTATTATTAGATAAAAAGTTGATTGATCAAAGTTACGTAGATGAAATCATCCAATGTGTAGAAGAACATGGTCCTTATATCGTGATTGTTCCCAAAGTGGCAATGCCACATTCTTCAGCAGATAGTGAAGGAGTTTATGGAACAGCTATATCATTCACTAAAATGAAAAGACCCATTCAATTCGACCAAGAAGAAAAATCAGCAAGTTTATTCTTTACTTTAGCAGCCAAAAATGTAGATCAGCATATGGAAAATATTCAAAAATTGTCTGAGTTGTTGATGATAGATGGGCTAATTGATCGTTTGGCAGATACCCATTCGATTGAAGACTATCGAGTGGTGATGCAAGAGTATAACTTATAGGAGGAAAAAAGAATGGCTGATTTTTTATTGAGCATTTGGACTTATTTCGCTACAAACATCTTAACTCAACCAGCTTATCTGATTGGTTTTATTGTACTGCTAGGGTACATTCTCTTGAAACGTCCATTTTATGAGTGTATTGCTGGTTTCTTGAAAGCAACAGTCGGTTACTTCATTTTGACGGTTGGTTCAGGAGGATTAGTAAACAACTTCCGCCCCATTTTAGTAGGTTTAAAAGAACGGTTTAATCTGGATGCGATGGTCACCGATCCATATTTTGGACAAAATGCCGTTGACTCTGGATTAGAGGAAACATTTGGTCGTACATTTGGGGATGTCATGATTTTACTTTTGATTGCTTTTGTTATGAATATCTTACTCGTTCGTTTTCAAAAATATACAAAATTACGTTCGGTTTTTACAACTGGAAATGTTCAGATTCAACAATCTGCAACTGCTTTTTGGATATTATTATTTTGTTTTCCCTCTTTAGGAAGAATTCAAGTTCTGATTTTTATGGGACTGATTTTAGGCTGTTATTGGGCAGTAGCTTCTAATTTAACAGTTGGTATCACCCAGGAGTTAACCGAGGGCGCTGGTTTTTCTGTGGCACATCAGCAAATGTTTGGTATTTATATATTTGCGAAGTTAGCCGAGTTTTTAAAGAAACGTGATCAAAAAAAAGAACACTCTAAAAAAGTGGATAAAAAATTGGAAGATATTGAATTACCAGGTTTTTTATCTATATTTAATGAAAATATGGTAGCAACTTCTTTATTAATGCTTTTATTTTTTGGAATTATTTTGTTAGTGCTAGGAAAAGATTATTTGATTCAAGCACAGTTTATGCAAGAAGGACAAAGTTTCTTGTTCTATATTATGACAACATCATTGAATTTTGCTGTCTACCTAGCCATTTTACAATTAGGAGTCCGTACTTTCGTGGATGAGCTAACACAATCTTTTCAAGGGATCTCAAATACAATCCTACCAGGTGCGGTTCCTGGGATTGACGTAGCTGCTACTTTTGGTTTTGGTTCACCTAACGCCGTAACCATTGGCTTCTTGTTTGGTGCCTTAGGTCAATTTTTGATGATTGCCTTACTCATTTTGTTCAAATCACCAACCATCGTGATTGCTGGTTTTATTCCATTGTTCTTTGACAATGCAGTTATCGCAGTTTTTGCCAACAATCGAGGTGGTTTCAAAGCCGCCTGTCTATTCCCATTTCTTTCTGGAATCATTCAAGTTGGTGGATCGGCCGTTTTTGCAACTTGGATCGGCATGTCAAAATATGGTGGCTATCTCGGTATGTTTGACTGGGCCACTGCTTGGCCATTATTTACTGTAATGATGAAGTTTTTGGGGTATGTTGGTATCGCATTAGTCGTGGTTGGGCTATTGATTATTCCACAATTACAATACCGTAAAAATCCAGACGGGTACTTTTTGATCGTCGATGATTATGAGCAATATGCAGAAAAATATCACAACGAGAATTAAATACAACAATAAAATTAAAATGAACACATAGGAGGAAAACATAATGAGAATTTTAGTATCTTGCGCAAACGGGTCGGGAACAAGTTTGATGATGATGAGAAGCGTCGAAAAGGCAATGAAAGAACTAGGTGTGTCAATTACCAAAATCCATCATTGTGCAATTTCTGAAGGAAAAAGTTCTGCGACTCAGTATGATGTCGTTTTTACACCAGTCAATTTTTTGAATATGTTTATCCAAGCAGAGAAAAAAGGAATTACAGTGATTGGCATTAAAAATGTCATGTCAGCCAAAGAAATTGGTGAAAAATTTGCTGAATCAGCGTTGTATCAAAAATCTAAATAAAAGAGGAAGACAAAATGAGCAGACCAAAATTACAGATTGCTTTGGATCATAATGATTTAGAACAAGCATTAGCAGATGTATTTCAAGTAGGGGATATTGTCGATATTATTGAAATTGGAACCATTTTATGTCTGCAAGAGGGGCGCAAAGCCATCAGCTGTATTCGTAGCATGTTTCCAAGGAAAACAATTGTTGCTGATACAAAATGTGCGGATGCCGGGGGCACGGTAGCCAAAAATGTAACTGATGCCGGTGCGGATTTTATGACTGTTATCTGCTGTGCTACTCTGCCAACCATGGAAGCAGCTCAAAAAGAAGTGAAGGCATTGCAAGTCGAACTGTATGGGGATTGGACCTATGAACAAGCAGCTGAATGGCGGAGGATCGGTATCCAACAGGTGATCTATCATCAAAGTCGAGATGCATTACTTTCTGGTGAAACTTGGGGAGAACGGGATCTGACAAAAGTAAAGAAATTGATAGAAATGGGCTTTGCAGTTTCTGTGACAGGTGGATTAAACGTGGAAACATTGAAATTATTCGCAGGGATTGAAGTGGAAACTTTTATAGCTGGAAGAGGGATTTCTAGTGCGGACGATCCTGCAAAAGCAGCCAATGATTTTAAACAAGAAATGATTCGCATTTGGGGGGAATAGACTTGGCTCAAATCGGAATTTATGAGAAGGCACTACCAAAAGATATCTCTTGGAAAGAGCGCTTTTTATTAGCAAAGGAACTTGGTTTTTCCTTTATTGAGATGTCGATTGACGAGACAGATGAACGCCTAGCTCGACTCAATTGGTCTGACGAGAGGATCAATCAAATACGCAAAGACATGAAAGAGACGGGCATACGGATCAATTCCATTTGTCTGAGTGGTCATCGCAGGTTTCCTTTTGGCTCTTCAAATGAAGCGTATCGGATAAAAGCCAAAGAATTGATGGTCAAAGCGATCCGACTTGCTCAGCGCTTAAGTATCAAAATTATCCAAGTAGCCGGATACGATGTCTATTATGAGAAAAAAACAAGGCTATCACGAAAATTATTTATTGAAGGACTCGAAGAAAGCGTCAAAATAGCTTCTGAATATGGAATAATCTTGTCAATTGAAATTATGGATGATCCATTTATGAATTCAATCACTAAATTTTTAGAAATCAAACGCCAGATTGATTCACCATATCTTCAAGTCTACCCAGATCTTGGTAACCTTTCGGCTTGGCAAGAAAACGATCCAGAACGTGAACTAGAAAAGGGAATCGAATGGATTTCTTCCATCCACTTAAAGGATACCTATCCAGTAACAACTGAATCATCAGGTCAATTTCGTGATGTTCCTTTTGGCGCAGGCTGTGTTGACTTTGAGGGTTTGTTAAAGAAACTCAAACAGTTGAATTATAATGGGTCATTTTTAATTGAAATGTGGAGTGAAAAAAATCCGGATTTTAAAAAAGAAATCGCAGCAGCAAAAAGCTATCTTTATCCGAAGCTAAAGGAGGCAGGTTATGAGTTTGCGTAATCCGATCATTAAAGAAATGAAACAACGTGTTTATGAAGCAAATTTGGCACTACCTCAATATGGACTAGTTAAGTTGACTTGGGGAAATGTCAGTGAGATTGATCGAGCGCTTGGGGTGATCGTGATCAAGCCAAGTGGTGTAAAGTATGAACAGATGGCTCCCGAACAAATGGTAGTGACTGATCTAGCTGGAAATCCGCTAGAAGAAGATGGGATGAAGCCCTCTTCTGATTTATCGACTCATGTGATTTTGTATCAAGCTTTTGAAAAAATCAATGCTATCGTCCACACGCACTCCACTCATTCAGTCATGTGGGCGCAGGCTGGTCGAGACTTGCCTGCCTATGGAACAACTCATGCGGATGCTTTTTATGGAACGATTCCTTGCACACGGCAATTAACTGAAGAAGAAGTTAAAAGTGCTTATGAAAGAAACACTGGTCATGTGATTGTTGAAACGTTTCAAGAGAGACAATTAGCTCCCACTGAAGTTCCTGGTGTATTCGTTTATGGACACGGCCCATTTACTTGGGGTGAAACCCCTGCAAAGGCGGTAGAGAATAGCTTGATCTTAGACGAAATATGCTTAATGGCTAAAGAAAATGAAAAAATTAATCCTGCTATGCAATCTATTCCACAATATCTTTTAGATAAGCACTACTATCGAAAACATGGGATGCATGCATATTACGGTCAAAAATGACGAAGCTTGCGGGGGCTTACTTGAAGTCTTCACATTTATTGATTCGTAGCACTTAGTAGCAAATTTTTATTCTTGATTTATAAAAGAGTTACTATGTCTGAGTTTGATGTCTGATGTCAAACTCAGACGTAGTTTTTTCTTGTATAAATACTTAGTTATCCAAAGCTACGATTCAACTAAAATTTCTAAACGCGTCACATATTCTTCTGGCTTATTCGTTTCGTGAAAATCAATCAGATAAGATTCATAAAATGGACTGGCTCTATGAAGCGAATGGGTAGTCAGGTAGTTCATGATGGTAGCAATTCCTTTCTTCCTTTGTTCATAGTCACCTTTAAAACTATAACTAAGATAATTTCCAGCAGGGAGTATCTCAGCATCCTCATTTTTAATCGTAAGATCAGGACAAAAATAAAATACTTGATAGGTAAAAGGATCTTCTTCTAAATGGATGATACTACCAAAAAGATTTTGATTATTAGTGCTTAATAAAGGTTCGTATTTTTTATGAAGTTCTTTTAACGAAAAGTCGATTTGTTCATCCGTCGCAACCGTAGAAGCTTTAAGAATCAGTCTTTTCGGTTGCTGCACTAATAGCACTTCTTGATAGTCTATGCTTTCTGCTTCTTCAATTAACTGGACACGTTCGATTAATAGTTCGATTTTTTTTTGTGAGTCACTGATGAGTTGATGAAGTGCCTCGATTTCAAAAGCTAATAATTCTTTTGTCTTGCTGATTTCTTTTTGCTTCAAATAATCGGCGATCTCAGTAATGGAGACGTCAAAATAACGTAGGTCACGGATGGTATTCAGTTGTTCAATGTGTTCGTAAGAATAATTTCGATAGCCATTTTCATCATAATCCGGTGTAATCAAACCTAATTTTTCATAATAGCGTAAAGTATGGGCTGTAATATCATAGAGCTTTGCTAATTCATTGATTTTCAAATCATCACTTCCATTGATCAGTCATTTTAAGTAAGGTTATTTTACTACGAAACGTGGGGGAAATGTGAATGGAATTGATTTTTTTATTCTACATAGATAGATTTGCTTAAATTTTTCTTGACCTTAGAGTCACTCTAACCTTTATGATTTGATCAGTAAGAATTATTGGAGGAAAAAAATGAAAGAATGGTACACCTTATCAATCATAGAAATCAAAGAAAAATTAATGGTAAAAAAAGCAATGAACGAACAAGAAAGGAACGAACGACAACTTAAGTATGGAAGAAACGTCTTAGAAAATGGTATTAAAGTTCCAGAATGGAAAAAATTTCTTTCTTACTTTCATGATGCACTGATGTACATTTTACTAGGAGCTGCGATCGTTAAGCTTTTTACAGGCGCATATATTGAAGGCAGTATGATTTTTTTAGTTGTTTTCTTAAATGCGCTGATCGGCTATTTACAAGAACGAAAGGCAGCTTCATCTTTAGACAGCATTGCGGAATTACTTAGTGAAAAAGCAGTCATCATCGAAAAGGGACAGCAAAAAGAGATTGCACCAGCTGATTTAGTGGTGGGGGATCAAATCGTATTAGCTGCTGGAGATATCGTTTCTGCAGATGTTCGTTTGAGTGAAACGTTCAATTTACAAATCGATGAAGCAATTCTTACTGGAGAAACCCATGCGATCCAAAAGACGACCGACCCGTTACCGCTAGAGACTCCTTTAGCGGAACAAACGAATATGGCTTTTTCTGGGACTAAAGTGGAATCAGGCAGAGGAGTAGGGATCGTAGTCGCTGTCGGAACTGCTACAGAAATTGGAAAAATCAGCACTTCATTAGGGTCGATCACAGAACAAGAAACACCGTTATTGAAGAAAATCAAAGAAATGAATACTAGTATATTTAAAGGAATCGCTGCGTTGATTTTATTGTTAGCTACCGTATCCTACTTTTATTATGGCATGACTTGGGGCTATATAGCGACAGCTGTCATTGCCTTGATCGTGTCTTCTATCCCAGAAGGACTTCCTTCGATCTTAACGATTATTTTATCTTCGGGTGTCAATCGAATGGCAAAGAAACAAGCAATCGTCAAAAATCTACCCACAGTTGAAACGTTAGGGGCAATGACAGTAATTTGTTCAGATAAAACAGGAACACTGACTAAAAATGAAATGACATTGGTTAGCTTAGCGACTAGAGAAGCGAACCATGGGGTGGAAATGCTTGAAGAAAAAAACTGGACCAAAAATGAGACTTGGCTTGTTGAAGCGATGCATAATTGTCAAGAAACCCAACTAACTCAAGGAGTATGTCCAACTTCAGGTAATGCCACGGAATTAGCTTTATTAAAATGGACCAATCAACAACCGATCGAACTTTATCCAGTCGTTGATAAAATCCCTTTCGACTCAGCTTACAAATATATGGCGACCGTCCATGAAATTGCAGGAAAAAGGATCTTATTTGTGAAAGGTGCGCCAGATGTTTTACTGAATAAAGTGCAATATGAACTGGGATCAGATGGAAGACAACAACAGATAGATCATGCTATGTGGTTACAAAAAAACGAACAATTAGCGCAAACAGGCCAACGTGTCTTAGCGTTTGCAATGAAAGAGTTAAAGGATCGTGAATTGTCACATGAAGAATTAATGAATGAGCTGGTGATGATTGGACTTAGTGGCATCATTGATCCACCAAAGGAATCAGCTATTGCTTCAGTCAAGGAAATGCAACAAGCAGGGATCAGAGTAAAAATGATCACTGGCGATCATCAAGCAACAGCAAAAGCGATCGCTGAGAAATTAGGTTTAAAAAATGCTAAATCGGCGATTACGGGAACGGAATTAGATCAATTGACAGAAGAAGAATGGAAGATCGCTGTCCGTGAGAATGATGTTTTTGCCAGGACGACACCTGAACATAAATTGGCTATTGTGACCTATCTCCAAGAACAAGATGAAATTGTTGGAATGACTGGGGACGGCGTTAATGATGCGCCAGCTTTGAAAAAAGCCGATGTCGGGATCGCTATGGGAATCAAAGGGAGCGATGTTAGCAAACAGGCAGCAGACATGGTGTTGGTAGATGATAATTTTGAGACCATTGCAAAAGCCGTGAAAGAAGGACGAAGAATTTTTGATAATTTGAAAAAGACGATTCTCTTTTATTTGCCAACTTGTTTAGCCCAAGGATTATTATTGCTCTTTTCATTGGTAGGAAATTTCCCATTACCTTTAACTACTGTACAAATCTTGTGGTTAAATCTAGTCGCTTCGATCACCCTTTCATACGCATTGGGTTTTGAAAAAGCAGATCAAGATGTTATGAATCGTCCACCGAGACCAATTAACGAAAAAATCCTATCAAAATATGCACTTTTGCGTATTTTATATGTTGGGATCATCATGACTATTTTAGGGTTCGTTGCAATGGATTTTGTTCCTGCTGAAGCGAAACAAACCGTTCTGATCAATGCGATGGTTTTTGGACAAGCCTTCTACATGGTTAATTGTCGAAGAGTGACTGAATTTAGTCTGACAAAAGATCTTTTTGAAAATCGGGCATTACTCTATTCGATTGGAGCGATGATCCTCTTACAAGGATTGATGTTAGTGTTCCCACCATTAAAAATTGCGATTGGGACAGTTTCGTTGACTGTCCAAGAAGTAAGCATCAGTTTACTACCTGGATTGGTTTTATTCCTTCTTGTTGAATTAGAGAAAGCTTTTGTAGGGATGACGGTAAAATCAACTCACAAACTAGATGCATGAGCCATTTTCTTTTTCAGAATAGAAGCGAACAAAAATAATAAACGATCGCATCAAAGTTCTTTTGTTGCCGGTGGGGTGTCCGCCCCACTGGCTAAATCGTCATTGGGAAATTGGTAAAACAAAATATCGATCAAACTATACAGAAAGTTATTCTATTGGTATGATAGAACAAAACAGAGGAGGAGGCGATTACATGATTGGAGGGGTGGCATTAGAGACGATTTATTGGTATACACTTTTAACTTGTGCGGGGATTGCAGTTTTTCTGCTAGTCTTTGGAGATATTTTTGATTTCGATGGTCCAATTGACCCGATACTCATTGTCCCTTGGCTAACTTTTACCAGCCTGTTTGGGTATTTAGGAGAGCGCTTAACAGAATTAGATTCGCTGTTTCTATTGATTTCAAGTGGGGCGATTGCAACTGTTTTAGTGTTTTTGCTCAATTTTTATGTCCGAATGCCGATGAAAAATGCTGAAAGTACGTTGTCGGCATCAGAAAAAACTCTTGAAGGACAGATGGCGATCGTAGTTACACCCATACCATTAAAAGGGATGGGGGAGATCCAATTAAAAAGTGTGACTGGTTCGATTACGCGACCTGCATGCTTTTATGCCCCACAAAGTTCACCAGCTAAGCAAGGAGAACAGGTCTTGATCATTGAAGTAAAAGAAAGAGTTTGTTATGTAACGCCTTATGAAGGCATGCTAAAAATATGAAGGAGTGTATAAGAAATGGAAATATCAGGAGTTTATATCGCAATTGCTATTGCAGTCTTGATCATTTTAATGTTACTGATCGTCTTTGTAGCAAAATATCAAACTGCCAAACCAGATGAAGCATTAATTATTAGCGGGAGTTATTTAGGCAGTAAAAATGTCCACGCAGATGAAAGTAATAATAAAATCAAAATCGTTCGTGGTGGCGGGGCATTTGTTTTACCAGTTTTCCAACGCTCGAATCGGATCAGTCTCTTGTCAAGCAAGTTAGATGTTTCGACGCCAGAAGTCTATACTGAACAAGGGGTACCAGTGATGTGTGATGGCACCTCAATCATCAAGATTGGTTCTTCAGTGGAAGAGATTGCGACTGCTGCAGAACAGTTTCTAGGTAAAACACGTGAGGAACTTGAAAATGAAGCAAGAGAAGTTTTGGAAGGGCATCTTCGTTCCATTTTGGGTTCGATGACTGTAGAAGAAATTTATCAAAACCGCGACAAATTTAGTCAAAGCGTTCAAGAAGTGGCATCTGTTGATTTAGCGAAAATGGGATTGATCATTGTTTCGTTTACGATCAAAGAAGTTCGTGATAAAAACGGTTACTTAGATTCTTTAGGGAAACCACGGATCGCCCAAGTGAAACGTGACGCAGATATTGCGGAAGCAGAAGCGTTAAAAGAAACACGTATTAAAAAAGCAGAAGCTGAAAAAGATTCTCAAGCAGCGGAACTACAAAGACAGACGGAAATTGCAGAATCAATCAAAGAAAAAGAATTAAAACTAGCTTCTTACAAGCAAGAACAAGATATTGCAAAAGCCAAAGCAGACCAAGCCTATAACTTGGAAAGCGCTCGGGCGCAACAACATGTTGTTGAACAAGAAATGGAAGTAAAAGTCATTGAACGACAAAAACAAATTGAATTAGAAGAAAAAGAAATCATTCGTCGTGAGAAACAATACGATTCGGAAGTGAAGAAAAAAGCTGATGCGGATCGTTATGCCAAAGAACAAGAAGCACAAGCTCAAAAGGTAAAAGAAGTAACTGAAGCCGAAGCTGAACAATTCCGCGTTGAAGCTCTGGCACAAGCCGAAGCCAATAAAACCCGGTTAGCTGGTCAAGCGGAAGCGGAAGCGACTTTAGCCAAAGGAGCGGCCGAAGCTGAAGCCAAAGCCAAAATCGCAGATGCGTTCAAAGAATATGGTGAAGCAGCGGTCTTGAGTATGGTAATCGAGATGTTACCACAATTAATGAAAGAAGCAGCACAGCCATTAGGAAACATTGAGAAAATCTCAGTGGTTGATACCAGTAACGGGTCAAGCGAAAACGGCGGAGCGAACCGGGTGACTAACTATGCTACCAATCTCTTAGCTTCCACTCAAGAAACGTTGAAAGAAACAACAGGATTAGATATCAAAGACATTATCGAAAATCTCTCTAATCGTGGAACGATGAAACAAGTTAATCTCTATGAAAACGGGGAACAACCCGATCAAGCAGAATAACTATTGTTTAAATTAGTTAGAAAAATAAACAAACCAGTTTCTTTCATGTTGAAGAGACTGGTTTGTTTATTTATGTATTAGCTATTTTTGTGTTTTTTGATCTGTTCTTCGACTTCTGCCAAATTTTCTCTAAGCAAAGCTTCTTTTTTTTGCAGCTCAACTAAGTCTTCTACAAGCTCTTCTTTCTTTTCTGTCTCAGGTGGACGGAGAAAGAAATTGATTCCGATGGCGATAAAGGTTCCAATGAATGTGTCTAAGACTCGTTGGATCGCATATAAAGAGGATTCGCCTTGAGGAACGCTCAGAGCAATCAACAACAAAGTGGCGATTGCTGAGATGATCCCAGAATTATTATTGATTCCGTCAGATACCACGATGACGATGACCACTAGAACCGGCAGCAGAAATAATTCCACTAAAAAATCATTGTGAAAATAGTTCTTTACTAAAAAATAGATGATTCCGAGAAAGCCGCCGATTGAATTGCCAATGATTCTTGAACGACCAAAGGAAACAGTAGTGGTTAAATCTTGGCGCAAGGAAAAAACAGCTGACAATGCAGCAATCATCGGTAGTCCTCGATCAGTGACGTGGAAAAATAAAATACATAAAAAAACTGCTAATGCGCTTTTTATTGTTCGCATTCCTAAACGAAAACGGCCAAATTCCATCGCTTATTCTCCTTTTAGTCCTTTTTAATAGGATAACGAACTTTTAAAGAGATTGCTAGTTTTTAGCTAAGTCTTTTAGTATAATTCTAAGAAAAGAGAGGGGTTGCTTATGCGTATCGGAATGAGGACCGTGAAAACAGTGGTTAGTAGTATGTTGTCCATGGTTACCGCCCAAATGTTTTCATTATTGTTTTGGCCTTCAGCAGGAATCATTGCTTTGTTAAGTGTGGGCAACACGAAACGTTCAACTTTAAGAACTGGGATGTTAAGGATTGCGGCATTTATTTTAGCGACTGTGATTGCTTTTATTAGTTTTTTTATTTTTGATTATACGATCTTGGGGTTTGGCTTGTTCCTACTACTGTTTATTCCTCTGACTGTTGGGTTAAAATTGACGGATGGAATTGTCGTAAATTCTGTGCTAGTCACACACTATTTAAGTGAAAAAAATATGAGTTGGTCGTTGATCGGTAATGCAGCAAGTTTAATGGCTATCGGTGTCTTTTTTGCATTAGTAGCGAATATCTATATGCCGGATATCAAAAAACAGCTACAAAAAAATCAACAATTGATCGAAGAAGAGTTTCGTATCATTTTAAACAACATGGCTGATTTCCTACTGACTGGAAGAAATACCAACAATCAACTGCTTTGTGATAAATTGTTGGCTTTCGTAAGAGAAAGTCAGAGCGATGCTAGGAAGTACCAAGAGAATTACTGGGTGAAACAAACGCAATACTATGAAACGTATTTTTCCATGCGTCGAACCCAAATCAACGTGATCAAAGATATGCAGGGGAATCTGGATCGAATCCAAGACCCGGTTCCTTATGGCAAGCATATTTACGGCTTGTTGGTTTATACTGCAGAAACTTTTTCTGAAAAAAATGATGGGAAAGAATTATTGAAGCGGATTGAAGAAGTCTACGAACTATATCGGGACATGGCTATGCCCAAAGAACGTTTAGAATTTGAAGATCGAGCAGAATTGTTTCAATTTTTGCAATCCTTTAAGAGCTTTATTGAAATCAAAGCGGAATTTTCGCAACAATCGATTGGTTAAATTATTCAGTTCAATGAATGAAATAAAGAGAAGCTGTTTAAGCATTGGGGATGTCTCCGTTGCTTAAACAGCTTTTCATGTTTTGAAAAATTCCAGCTTATTTCAAGGAGCTTATTTTTGCCAAAGTTTTTGCATCCCATCAAGAATCTCGATGACATCGTGGGTCAGAAACAACGAACGGTTAGGGAGTTCGCCTTTAATAGTTTTAACCATATTTTCGATTTCATAATTCATGGCTTGCGCGGTGCTGCCGCTTTCGATCCATTCTTTTGTCCCGTCATTGAAGATGATCTCCGCACGATCCGCACGAGGGTAATCGGTGATGGTGATATAGCCTTCTTCAAAGGCAACGATTCCCACTTTAGGCATTTTGGCTTGGAAAGTCAGACTGATCGTTGCTAACTCATTTTCTTTATTCCTTAAAATAGTCACTGACTGTTCATCCACACCTGTTTCAAATGGTACCATTGTTGATGCAATAACTTCTGGTTGAGAGCTCAAAAAGAAACGAGCAAACGAGACGGCATATGTCCCAATATCTAATAAAGCACCACCAGCTAATTCAGGATTGAAAAAGCGATTGGTTGGGTCGGGATCTTTATAGCTGCCAAATGGTGCTTGAATCATTTTTAATGCCCCAAGCTTGTTTGTATCGATCAAAGAACGTAACTGTTGATACAATGGCATATTGAAAATCGTCATCGCTTCTGCTAACACTAGATTCTTTTCTTCTGCTAATTTCATTGCTTCGGTCAGTTCTTTTTTATTCATGGTGATCGCTTTTTCACATAAAACATGCTTATTCGCTGCTAATGCTTCCATGATATGTTGACTATGTTGACGATTGGGAACGGCAATATAAATAATATCGATTTCTTGGTCATTAAGCATTTCTTGATAACTACCATATGCTTTAGGAATATGATAGCGTTGTGCAAATGCTTCTGCTTTATCTATTGTTCGTGAAGCAACTGCTGCCAACTCGCTTGTTTCTTGGTCAAAATGTTCCGCAAACTCATGTGCAATATTTCCTAAGCCAATGATTCCCCATTGATACTTTTTCATACTTCAAAACTCCTTCTCGTGTTATATTTAATATAGTGAATGAAATGAAAAAATGCCATTGTCCTTGTTTAATTATACCAAATGAATCGTTAAAATTTGTGTTAGAGTACTTTAATAAGAAAAAGTAAAGCCGTAGTGAATTTTTTTGAAATTTAAGTAAAATGAGTAGAGGGGGAAACTTTTATGCATCAAGTTTATGTTGATTTGATTCTTAGTGTATTACTGGAACAGTACGCAACAGAAAAGAATTTTTTAGAGGACTATTTAGTAATTGACGAAGCGCAGTGGGAAGGCTGGAAACGAGGAGAGAAGAACCTTCCATCTGAAACCATGCAGAAAATCAAAAACCTGTTTACTGATTATGAATGGATGCTTACGCAAAAGATTTTACGACAAACGATCATTTTCCCTGAAAAAAGGACGACTGCAGTGGCAGAGTATAAACAAATCAAAACGAGAATCGCTCAAAAATGGTTAACGGATGGTCCTGCCAAAGTCGAATTGATTCCATTAAAAAACGATCAATATCTTACAGGGTTCCTTGACTTGAAGGTAAGTATTAATTATGATGAATGGGGTTATGACGACATCTTGAACTTTCGATTACCTGCAGACGTTCAAAGACAGATCGAAGGCGAGAAATTGGAACTGTTGGATTGGGTAAACGAGAATTTAGAAGAAACCTATGTTCATGAAAAAAATGAACATAAAAAGGAATGAGAGGATTTTTAAGAGTGAATAAAGTTTTAGGGTTTGGAGCAGTTGTGATCATGGTTGCCGCAATGGGGTACATCTTTGTAAGCGAGCAACACATGAAATCTGACGTCCAAGCAGAAAATCAAACAACTGAACAAGTAACCAAACAGACAACAAAGAGTTCCAAAGAAACTAAAGTGAAGGATTCTACCAAAAAAAGTGAAGATCTACCAAAGGTTCAACCGACCGATTGGGATCTTGTCTTGGTAGGACCTGATCATAAAATCGAAAAAGAAATCAATGAAGACACGCAGCTGGCATCACTGCCCAATGGTTATTTGATCGATAAACGTATCGAATCCCATTATGAAGATTTTGCGAAAGCAGCACAATCTGCAGGTTTTCCTTTAGTGATGGTCTCCGCATATCGTTCGGTTGCAGCACAGCAACAGGTGTTTACACAAAATGTCCAAGAAGTGATGAGTAGTCAACATGTTTCAGAGGAAGAGGCGACAGCAATCACGAAACAAACGATCACCGTCCCTGGGCATAGTGAACATCATACAGGCTTAGCGGTCGATGTAGTGGATGAAAATTGGTATAATAATTATCCTTCACAGCTTTTAGAGGCAAGTTATGGAGATCAACCAGGGGCAAAATGGATTGCTGAAAATGCGCCTAAATATGGATTTATCATACGTTATCCTAAAGATCGTCAAGATATTACAAAAATCACGTATGAACCATGGCACCTACGTTATGTTGGAGAAGAAAGTGCGGCCTATATTTCGAAACATGATATCACATTAGAAGAATACTTAGAACAATTACAAAAGAAATAGGAGTAGTGAATGGCCAAAAAAAAATGGAAGAAACAAAAACGTAATTCATTACGCTTGATTGCTGTGATTTTTGGTGGAATATTGTTGATGATAGCTTTTGTTCTCTCTTTACGAGGCTTATCAGCGCCTCTTGTTGGGCAAGAACAGAATAACAATGAGGCACAAACACATCAACAATTTATTGATCGATTAGCTCCTCATGCGAAAGAATTACAAACCGGCTATGGCGTTCTCCCAAGTATCATTTTAGGTCAGGCAATTCTTGAATCAAACTGGGGCGAGAGTACGTTAGCCAGTCAATACAATAATCTTTTTGGAATTAAAGCATATGGTGATCAAAAAAAGGTCAATTTAGAAACAAAGGAATTTGTGAATGAAGAATGGGTCACGATCCAAGGAGATTTTCGTGTGTATGATTCATGGGAACAATCGATGGACTCTCACACACAACTTTTTGTGAATGGGGTAGATTGGAATCCAGCATTATATGAAAAAGTGATCACGGCTACGAACTATCGTGAAGCTGCCCAAGCACTGCAAGATGCAGGCTACGCAACTGACCCTTCCTACGCACAAAAAATTATCCAAGTCATTGAAACCTATCACTTGGATCAATATGATCAATAACTATGAAAAAGGGAGTGGCAAGATGGCAGAGCAATTTACCCCTGAAATTATGACCGAGCTACGAAAAGATATCGTTAGAGTACCTGAGGTCATTATGGAGGCAAGTGGTATTAAGATTTTTGGAAAACTGATCCGATCGATTATTTTTACTACTGATATAGCAATTGTCCGGAATACAAATGCAAATGCCGTGATTGCTGTGTACCCATTTACTCCGCATCCTGCAATCACTAAAAGTATTATCGAAGCAGCAGACATTCCAGTATTTTCAGGTGTTGGCGGAGGTCTAACGCAAGGCACGCGCTCTTCTTACATGAGCTTATTCGCTGAAGCGCAAGGATCATTAGGAGTCGTTTTAAATGCACCCACACCACTTGAAACAGTTCAAGAAGTTTGTCGTGCAGTGGATATCCCAGTGATTAGTACAGTGACATCGAAATATACAGAAATCGATGAAAAATTGGCAGCAGGTATTACGATCATCAATATCAGTGCAGGGAAAGAAACAACTGAAACGGTAAAATTTTTCCGAGAAAAGTATCCGGAACTACCGATTATTGCTACTGGTGGTCCAACAGATCAAAGCATCTTGGATACGATCAAAGCTGGAGCGAACGCTATTACCTATACTCCTCCAAGTAACGGGGAATTATTTAGTCGTAAAATGGAAAAGTATCGACAACTTGAAAAGCAAGAGGAATCATAAAAATCAAAAACAAGTCAAAAAAGAGAAAAAATCGTGGCACTCACGTAAATTCTCTTTTTTCTCTTTATTTCTGTCAGAAATACCGAACAACCTTGCTGAATGAGATCAAAAATATTAGATTTTAGAAAAAAATAGTGAAAGTTGGTTGTCACTTTCTGAAACAGATGTTAAACTGTTTTCATCGTTTGGAACAAAAGCTAACATTAAAAGTGCCAACCAACGATTATGAATGCTTGAACCAATCAACATATTTTATTAAAGCTACTTCTAGACTACTTGAGCAAAATAGATCACTATTTTGTTTCTTAAGAGGATCGAAGGAACGTAGTGATATAGCCCACTTATATATCGTCATGATAAGGATGACAGTTTCTAGCCAGCACCGTAAATGCTGGACTATAAGTGAAAGAGTGTCTTGCACCCTTTTTACTTATTTAGTAAAAGGGTTTTTTTGTTTAAAAAGCAGACATTTTTGCGTATATCGCACGAGCTTGAAACCTTGAAAGGGTGATCCATGAGGTCGAATAGTGGTTAGCTTTGATATCAATAAATGAAAAAGGGGAAAATAAAGTGAAAGAATTAGTGGAACGTATTCAAAAAGATGGCCGTGTGCTAGGTGAAGGCGTCTTAAAAGTAGATAGCTTTGTGACGCATCAAGTGGATCCGGTATTAATGGAACAAATAGGCCAACGATTTGCGGAAGTTTTCAAAGATCAAGGAATCACTAAAGTGGTAACGATTGAAGCTTCTGGAATTGCACCAGCTTTATTTGTGGCACAGACATTAAATGTACCAATGATTTTTGCCAGAAAAGCCAAAAGCTTGACGATGGATGAAGAATTGTTGACTACTTCTGTTTATTCCTTTACAAAACAAGTGACTAGTACGATTTCTATCTCTCGTAAATTTTTATCTGCAGAGGACAAGGTTTTAATCATTGATGATTTCTTAGCGAACGGTCAAGCGGCGAAAGGGTTGGTTGAATTGTGCCGCCAAGCAGGTGCAGGAGTCGAAGGGATCGGCATCCTGATTGAAAAATCGTTCCAAGATGGCCGTCAGCTATTAGAAGAAATGGGCTTGAAAGTTGTTTCATTGGCACGAATTGCGGCATTATCCAACGGACAAGTTGAATTTCTTGAGGAGGATGCATAAAGGTGGAGAAAGAAACAAAAAATGGCCAAGCCGCAGTATTAGGTTTACAACATCTCTTAGCAATGTATGCTGGGGCAGTTGCTGTTCCATTGCTGATCGGTACGGGACTAGGGTTTAATCAAGAGCAAATGACGTACTTGATCTCGATTGATATTTTTATGTGTGGCTTAGCAACATTATTACAATTGACGGTTAATCGTTTTTTTGGTATTGGGTTGCCAGTTGTTTTAGGTTGTGCCATTCAAGCAGTTGCACCACTGATCCTAATTGGGAGCGACCAAGGTGTTGGGGCAATTTATGGTTCGATTATCGCTTCTGGTATTTTTGTTGTTTTAGTGTCTGGATTTTTCTCAAAGATCAAACGATTATTTCCGCCGATCGTGACTGGGACGGTCATTACCGTGATTGGGTTGACGTTGATTCCAGTTGCAATCGAAAAAATGGGCGGTGGCGATTCATCTGCGACTAATTTTGGAAATCAAACCAATTTATTGCTAGCTTTCGTTACAATTGCACTGATCGTCGGAGTACAAATGTTAGCTAAAGGGTTTGTTCGCTCGATTGCTGTACTGATCGGTTTAGTTGGCGGGAGTATTTTAGCTGCTGTACTGGGAATGGTGGATTTAAGTGCGATTGGTCAAGCACCTGTTTTTCACGTGCCTCAACCTTTTTATTTTGGAAAACCAACTTTTGATGTCTGGTCGATCTTGTTGATGATCATTATTTCTATTGTGAGTATGGTAGAGTCAACAGGTGTTTACTTTGCGCTAGGGGATATCACTGGACAAAAAGTGGGCGAAGAAGAATTGAAAAAAGGCTATCGTGCCGAAGGTCTGGCGGTTATTTTAGGTGGGATTTTCAATACATTCCCTTACACTGGTTTTTCTCAAAATGTTGGGCTAGTCCAACTTTCTGGTATCAAGACAAGAAAGCCAATTTATTTCTCTGCAATTTTTTTGATTATTCTTGGATTATTTCCTAAAATAGGTGCTTTGGCACAAATCATTCCAGAGCCAGTTCTAGGTGGCGGCATGTTGGTCATGTTTGGGATGGTTGCTGTTCAAGGTATTCGGATGTTGATGGAAGTTGATTTTACGAATGACAAAAATCTCTTGATTACTGCTGTTTCGATTGGTTTTGGCTTAGGATTCAATATTATGCCGACTTTATTTAGCCAATTACCCCCAACAGTTCAAATGTTTACGGGGAATGGGATCGTCATGAGTAGCGTGACAGCAATCGTTTTGAATCTTATTTTTAACGGGTTGAAAAAAGATGAAGAGATTATTGAAGAAGCATTAGCAAAAAAATAACTTGAATCGTCCTAAAAATGAGACTGAGACAAAAGTAACATCTTCGAAAAATAAGCAGGGATTGACCAAAAAGTTGAAAAGCAAATTTTGGAAATTCCTGCTTATTTCTTGACGCTAAATACCTTTGTCTCAACCTCGTTCTAGTTTATTTCTTTATGTATACGCTAAAATCAATATTCTATACCTATTATATGCTATTTATGCTATGCAAAAGAGGAACCCCGCTCTGATTTATCTGGTTGTTTACTTTTTTCAGTTTGTTTCCCTTGACTTACAATTTCACTTTGTTTTTCCTTCGCATTTTCTTTTAGATCAATAAATGTACTTTGACCCCTCATTGTTGCAAATTCCTTTTTTTGGTCAGCTAAATTTTGAACTATGTTTATTGAATTATTAATTTTTTCCGAAAGTATTTTATTCGAATTTTCTAAGTTTGTCAAATCATCCTTGAATTTGGGATCAATTTGTTGGGTTACTTGTGTATTTTTAGATAAATGATTCACCTCATTCATCAAAGTTTTGAGATTCGTTTTTAAAGCATTAAGCTCAGCCTGTTTTTCTTGACTTATGGGTAACATTTTATCTATTGCTGCTTCACTCTCCATTATATATGCTGCTTTATCTACAGATATCGTACTCAATTCTTTATTATAAGTTACTATATTTTGATCTTTTGTGTCTAATTTTTTCGTTAAATCTCTCTTCTCTCCTGTAAAATACACTATAATTTTATTGAAAAATGACGAATTATCTATTTCATTTATTTGATTTTTTATGTTCTTTCGGCTCTCTGTTTCATTACTTAATTTATCTTGGATTCTAGACTCTTTTTTATCTAGCAGGGACATTTTATGTTTATTATCTTTAACATACTGCACAGTGTTTGTGATTTCCTCAAATTGGTTTTCTTTGAGTTTTCCATTTTTATCAGGACTGTTAGTCGTTAAGTTATTGTATTTTGCTTCTAACTGGTTGTTTGACTTTTTAAAATTGTCCATATACACCTTAATTTTTTTATCATCAGGTTCTCCTCTTTGTTCTCTCTTTGCTTGTAACGCGTCCAAATTAGCCGCTGCATTTTTTTCCTCTTTCGCTTTTTGCTGTCGTTGTACTTTGGGTTTATTTATGTTTTCCATATGATTGTATCTGTTTTTGGCATATTTAAGTTTTTCTGATATTTTTAATGCTTCATTGCCAAAAGGATCGGATATCCGAGCATGCTGCATTTCCAATTTATTCACTTGTACTTTTGCTTCATCTAATTCTTTTGCGCTAAATGCTGGTTGATCCTTTTCTTCTTGATGATGACTTATCATATATTCCAAGCATTTATTTTCTTTTTCGTAGTTTTCTTTCGCCACTTTGCTCGCTGATGAATATTCATGTTTCACATTAAGGGCTTGTTTTGCTTTTTCAGTTATTTTTCTTTGACTGTTAATCTCATCTTTTGTAAAGTAAAACCCTTCATACCATTCTTTCATCTCTTCACTCCTTTATTTTTATTCATAGTTCAATCTTAACACGTTAAGATTATTGTTATATTCTAATAATTTCTTTTGTTAGGAAAAGATGAAAAACTACTCTTTTCTTCTACTTGTATAATGGATAATTACATAAATCTATACAAAGGATATGATAGTTCCCACGAAATTTATTGTTTCCATTTACAAAAACATACTAAGATTAGAGAGTGGGACAATAGTCAAAAAAAATCTGATTATTGTCCCATTTTTTTTGATTTTAAGGCACACAAAAAGCACACAACCTTGTATGATTCAAGTGCTTAAAAAAAAATCAAAGGAGTGTGCTTTATGTTTAAAAAAAATACCATCAACCAAACAACTTTACCACTAGATGTAGAATATTTACTGATGCTACCTTTATGCGGATGAAAGACGATTATATGCGAAATGGACAGCGCAAACCAGGTTATCATTTACAAATCGCCACCGAAAATCAGTATGTTTTTAGCTATGAATTATTTCCGAATCCCACAGACACCAAAACATTGAAGCCATTTTTAGATAGTTTTTTAGACCAACATAAGGAGTTGCCGGAGTACATTGTGGCAGATGCAGGGTATGGTAGCGAAGAAATTTACATGTATATCAACGATGTTTTACATAAAACCCCCTTGATTACCTATGGAAGTTACCACAAAGAAAATAAAAAGAAGTACAAGGAGAATCCGTTTAACGTGGAGAATTGGCGTTATTTTGAAGAATAAGACACCTATATTTGCCCAGCGAATCGTCCGGTACCGTTCAAAAATTATAGTCGCAGAATAGATAAAGGTGGCTTTATTTGAGATTTCAAAATCTATGAATGTGAGGATTGTCGGAACTGTCCAGTCCGTCGTCAATGTACGCGTGCGAAAAGTGAACAAAAGCGAAAAATTCAAGTAAATAATAATTGGCGCTATTTCAAAGCAGAATGCAGAAAAAAGCTTCTAGAGGAGAAAACTGGTTCGATTTATCGGAAACGAAAAATGGATGTCGAACCCGCGTTCGGATATCTAAAGGCTAGCTTGGTGTTCCATCGTTTTCATTTACGTGGAAAACAAGGAGCAACGATTGGTATTGGTTTGGCACTGATGGCATTAAATTTAAGAAAATTAGGAAAATATATGGAGAGGAAAGTGCGCATAACAAAAATAAGTTCGATTTTGACAATAAACATCAAAATCGAACTTATTTTCTTTTTGAGAAAGAACGATTGTCTCACTCTCGTTTTTTCGCTGATATAAATACCGAACATTAAAGCTTAAAATCTTTATAATATTCGAAAATTCTTTGACATCAAAAAAACCGATTGCTAAAATATGAATGTGAAAGTAGAGAAAGGAGAAATGTATGACAATCAAGGTTGCGGTAATTATGGGGAGTACATCTGATTGGGAAACGATGAAAAATACTTGCGAGATTCTAGAAGAGTTTGAGGTGGCTTACGAAAAGAAAGTCGTCTCTGCGCATCGTACACCTGATTTGATGTTTCAGTATGCCAAAGAAGCACGAGCAAGGGGAATCAAAGTGATCATTGCTGGAGCAGGTGGAGCCGCTCATCTGCCAGGAATGGTGGCTTCTCAAACAACCTTACCAGTAATTGGCGTTCCGGTACAAACACGAACATTGAACGGATTAGATTCGCTATTATCTATTGTCCAGATGCCTGGTGGTGTTCCTGTGGCAACGACGGCGATTGGAAAAGCGGGGGCAATTAACGCTGGACTACTTGCGGTTGAGATGCTTTCAATGTATGATTTAAAGTTGGAGGCTAAGTTAGCGAAAAGACGGTTAATGTTAGCTGAAACTGTGATAGAAAGTAGTGATCAACTTGGTTAAACCTTTGTTGCCTGGATCAACGATCGGAATTGTCGGTGGCGGACAATTAGGACGGATGATGGCGATCAGTGCAAAAGAAATGGGCTTTAAAGTCGGGGTTCTTGATCCTGTAACGAATTGTCCAGCAGCTCAAGTAGCTGATTGGTATATTCAAGGAACATACGATGATACTTTTGCATTGGAAGAACTTGCTAGACGAACAGATGTTATCACGTATGAATTTGAAAACGTCAGTGTGGAAGCATTAAATGCCATTTCCTCTATGTCGTTTATTCCTCAAGGAACTGATTTATTAGCGATCACCCAAGATCGTCTTTTAGAAAAATCTTTTTTAGAAACGAATAATATCGTTATTGCCCCTTATGCGACAATTGTAAGTCCAACCGATATTCAAGATGCCATTGATGGTATTGGTTATCCTTGTGTGTTGAAAACGACACGAGGTGGATATGACGGCAAGGGACAATACGTCTTGAAAAGTCGGGCAGACCTTGCGCCAGCAATGGATTTACTAAGGGAAGGGACCTGTGTATTGGAAGCATGGATTCCCTTTGAAAAAGAAATCTCGATCTTAGTTGCTGGAAACGGACAAGGGGATTATAGTACATTTCCAGTGGTTGAAAATATCCACCGTAACAACATTTTACATGAAACGATTGCACCAGCAACAATCGCTGATGAGGTTGTTGAAGAAGCAGAGCGGATTGCTCGAGTCATCGCTGAAGGAATGAGCTTATCTGGCGTACTTTGCATTGAAATGTTTTTAACAAAAACTGGTGGTTTATATGTGAATGAATTAGCACCACGACCTCACAACTCGGGACATTACTCCATTGAAGCATGCTCGATGAGTCAATTTGATGCCCATATTCGGGGAATATGTGGTTGGCCATTAAGTAAAAAAGTCCGTTTATTGAGTGAGGCAGTGATGGTCAATGTATTGGGCGAGCAGTTATTAGAAAGCTATCATTTGATCGATAAAAAACCAGATTGGCAATTTCATTTTTATGGGAAAGCACAAGCGAAAAAGGGTCGTAAAATGGGGCATATTACTATCGTAACTGAAGACATTCAACAAACTTTGGATGAAATAAAGAAAACCAATATTTGGGATTAAAGGAGAAAAATTGATGTTAGAACGTTATACACGACCTGAAATGGGCAATATCTGGACAGAACAAAACAAATACCAAGCTTGGCTGGAGGTAGAAATTTTAGCTGACGAAGCATGGGCAGAATTAGGAGAAATTCCTAAAGAAGATGTCAAAAAAATTCGTGAACATGCATCTTTTGATATTGAACGTATTTTGGAAATTGAAAAGGAAACACGTCACGACGTTGTTGCCTTTACTCGAGCAGTTTCTGAAACATTAGGTGAAGAACGTAAGTGGGTCCACTACGGCTTAACGAGTACTGATGTCGTGGATACAGCTTATGGTTATCAAATCAAACAAGCAAATGATCTTTTACGAGATGATTTGAAACGTTTTACGGCAATTATTGGTGAAAAAGCTAAAGAACATAAGTACACAGTGATGATGGGAAGAACGCATGGCGTTCATGCTGAACCAACGACATTTGGCTTGAAATTAGCTACTTGGTATTCAGAAATGAAACGAAATATTGAACGTTTTGAGCATGCAGCCAAAGGTGTTGAAGCAGGTAAGATATCAGGAGCGGTAGGAACATTTGCGAACATTCCGCCATTTATTGAAGAATATGTGTGTGAAAAATTAGGGATTCGTCCGCAAGAGATCTCTACGCAAGTGCTCCCACGTGATCTCCACGCAGAGTACTTTGCGACTATGGCATTGATTGCTACCAGCATCGAACGTTTTGCAACAGAAATCCGTGGTTTGCAAAAATCAGAAACGAGAGAAGTAGAAGAGTTCTTCGCTAAAGGACAAAAAGGGTCTTCAGCAATGCCTCATAAACGAAACCCAATCGGTTCAGAAAACATGGCTGGACTTGCTCGAGTGATTCGTGGTCATATGGTCACAGCCTATGAAAATGTTTCGTTGTGGCATGAAAGAGATATCTCTCATTCGTCAGCAGAACGAATCATTTTACCTGATACAACAATTTTATTGGACTATATGTTGAATCGTTTTGGAAATATCGTAAAAAATCTGACGGTCTTTCCTGAGAATATGAAACGTAACATGGAAGCTACTTTTGGCTTGATCTATAGTCAACGTGTGATGTTGAAACTGATTGACAAAGGTATGACAAGAGAAGAAGCTTACGACTTGGTTCAACCTAAAACAGCTTATGCATGGGATCATCAAGTTCAATTTAGACCTTTACTTGAAGAGGATCCAACGGTTACTTCTGTTTTAACAAAAGAAGAGATCGATGACGCATTTGACTACCATCATCACTTGAAAAATGTGGATGTGATCTTTGACCGTGTTGGTTTAGGAGAAAAAGACAAATAATCAAAATGAGTGGCTTGCTTGGGATTGCTAGAAGCAGCCACTCTTTTACTGAAATGTAATAAAAAAGAACCTTGACACAGATAACTCAACTGGTCGGGGTTCTTTTTAGCTATTTTGATTCATTTCATGATGTTGCTTGATAATAGCATGAGAAAACTATCCGTAAAGGGCTTGAGCGGAATAGTTAAAATGTTTAGTATGAAGCAAACTCAATAATTCTTCGATAAAAGTATAATCAAATTCTTGCTGATCATAAGTGACTTGGATACGATAATGATTTTTGAATAATTTTTGTTCGTGTATCTGACTGATCACGAGTTGATGTTCAGAAAATGTTTGATATTCAAATGTGCGCTTTCGACACTCAGTATGGCGCTTTGCCGCACGACGGATTTTTCTGAAGGTATAAAAACTCGTATCTTTATTACATAAGTAGACATCTTTGATAGACAACAGGTCATTATATAAACGTGACGTTTCCTCGGGCGATAAATCCATTAAAAAACATTGGGCACAAACTGCGGCCTCTTCCATTTCGCTACCTCCTTGAATTCCTTGAATAAATATCCAGAATCATTCTAATCCTACTATAGCATCAATTATTATAGGTGTAAACGCTTATTATTTTTCCAGGGAAGAATTTTTTGATTAAACACGAACATTAGACAATTTTAATGCTATAAATGTACATGTTTTTATTGAACAGGATAAAAACACTTGTTAAAATTTAAAGTGAAAAGACGAACAAAAAAATAATGTTTGTTGTGATCGTCAAGAATTTAAGGAGATGTCGAAATGGAACAGAAAGATTTGCTGTATGAAGGAAAAGCCAAAAAAATGTACCATACTTCAGATGAACAGGTGATTTGGGTGGAATACTTGGACCAAGCTACCGCTTTAAATGGCTTGATGAAAGACCAAGTAAATGGAAAAGGGGAACTGAACAATCAAATCACAAGTAAAGTCTTCCATTATTTATCCGAACAAGGGATTGCCAATCACTTTATTCAACAAATCGGAAAAGACGAACAATTAGTGAAAA
Organism: Enterococcus sp. DIV0703; assembly: GCF_051711065.1. Taxonomy (NCBI): domain Bacteria; kingdom Bacillati; phylum Bacillota; class Bacilli; order Lactobacillales; family Enterococcaceae; genus Enterococcus; species Enterococcus sp. DIV0703. Next base: position 1,170,733 of record NZ_JBIOLX010000001.1, read on the forward strand.
AATTAAATATTCTTCCCTTAGAAGTGGTAGTCAGAAATAGTGCAGCTGGTAGTTTTTCAAAACGGTTGGCAATTCCTGAAGGACAAAAATTACCCACACCAATTGTCGAATTTTATTACAAAGACGATCAATTAGATGATCCATTTATCAATGATGAACATGTGCTGTTTTTACAAATTGCAGATGAAGCTGAAATTACTGAATTAAAGACACAGGCTAGAAAAATCAATCATTTGTTAATCCAACTATTTGAGAAAATCGATTTACAGTTAATTGATTTCAAACTGGAATTTGGGAAAACAGCTACGGGCGAAATCGTATTAGGAGATGAAATTTCGCCTGACACTTGTCGATTATGGGATCTGAAAACAAACGAACACATGGACAAAGATGTTTATCGACGAAAAATTGGGGAGATTGTCCCAGTATATCAAGAAGTTTTGACACGTTTAACACAAGTTGGTTTATGAGAGGGGAAAATGAAATGTATTTTGTAAAAGTTTATGTCACCTATAAAGATTCTGTATTAGATCCTCAAGGAGAAGCAGTGAAAAATGCGGTCCATCGTTTGGGATATGAAACTGTTGAAGATATCCGAATCGGTAAATATTTTGAGATCCAAGTTTCAGCAGAAGCTAGCGCAGTAGAGGAAACGATTGAAGGGATTTGTGACAAACTATTAGCTAACGTCAACATGGAAACGTATCGTTATGAAATCGAACAATTGGAGGGAATCTAGCATGAAATTTGCCGTGATTGTCTTTCCTGGTTCGAACTGTGATGCGGATATGCTGTGGGCAATTCGTGACATTATGGAAGTAGAAGCTGAGTATGTTCGTTATGATGAAACCTCTCTACAAGGCTATGACGGCGTATTGCTCCCTGGTGGTTTTTCCTATGGCGATTACTTGCGGTGTGGAGCTATTGCGCGTTTTTCAGCTATCATGAATGAAGTCGTTCGTTTTGCGGAGGAAGGAAAACCAGTCTTTGGTACATGTAATGGGTTTCAAATCCTTACAGAAGCGGGTCTTCTTCCAGGCGTGTTAAGAAAAAATGATTCTTTGCGCTTCATTTGCAAAACTGTTCCTTTGAAAGTTAACAACCAGACAGCCTTTACTTCGGAGTATGACACCGATGAGATCATTCAGCTGCCTGTCGCTCATGGCGAAGGAAATTATTTTTGCGATGATCAAACGTTGCAAGAGTTAAAAGCCAATAATCAAATCGTTTTTACTTACGCTGAGAATATCAATGGTAGTGTCGCAAATATTGCAGGGATCACCAATAAAGCAGGAAATGTGTTGGGGATGATGCCTCATCCAGAACGGGCAATGGAGGCGTTACTAGGATCAGAAGACGGAAAACGATTTTTTGCATCGATGTTAAAAAATTTTGGAAAGGTGACTGTCTAAGATGAAAACACGGAATGAACCAAGTCCCTTAGAGATCAAAGAAAAGAAAATTTATGCTGAATGGGGATTGACAGACGAAGAATATCGAATGATCGAAGAAGATATTTTGGGGAGAATGCCCAATTACACCGAAACAGGTTTGTTTTCAGTCATGTGGAGCGAGCATTGTTCTTACAAAAATTCTAAACCGATTTTACGAAAGTTCCCAACAAGTGGACCGCATGTTCTTCAAGGTCCAGGAGAAGGAGCTGGTATCGTGGATATCGGTGATGGTCAAGCAGTTGTGTTTAAAGCGGAAAGTCATAATCACCCTTCAGCAGTAGAACCTTATGAAGGAGCGGCAACCGGTGTTGGTGGGATCATCCGCGATATTTTCAGTATGGGTGCACGTCCGATTGCTTTACTTGACTCCTTACGTTTTGGCGAGTTAGACCAACCACGAACCAAGTACTTATTGGAAGAAGTAGTCGCAGGGATTTCTGGGTATGGTAATTGTATCGGAATACCGACGGTTGGAGGAGAAGTAGCGTTTGATCCTTGTTATGAAGGGAATCCGTTAGTTAATGCCATGTGCGTAGGGTTGATCGATCACAAAGACATTCAAAAAGGGCAAGCTTCTGGTGTGGGTAATTCGATCATGTATGTCGGTGCGAAAACAGGACGCGACGGCATTCACGGTGCGACTTTTGCTTCAGAAGAGTTCAGTCAAGAAGAAGAACAGCAACGTTCCGCAGTCCAAGTAGGCGATCCTTTTATGGAAAAACTATTACTTGAAGCTTGCTTAGAATTGATCCTGGAACATGCGGACATTTTAGTAGGAATCCAAGACATGGGCGCTGCTGGATTGGTTTCTTCAAGTTCGGAAATGGCATCAAAAGCTGGATCTGGTTTGATTTTGACATTAGACGATGTGCCACAACGAGAAACAAATATGACTCCTTACGAAATGATGCTTTCAGAATCACAGGAACGAATGTTGATTTGTGTAAAAGCTGGGGCAGAGGAAAGAGTCAAAGAATTATTTAAAAAATATGATTTGGATGCTGTTACGATTGGAGAAGTCACCGATGATGGCTTGTATCGCTTGTACCATCATGGGGAAGAAGTAGCTAACTTACCAGTTGATGCCTTAGCCGAAGATGCACCTGTTTATGAAAAGGCAGTGCAAGAACCCGCTCGAATCGAAAAATTTAAACAGTTAGGGCAATATCAACCAATCATTGAAGATGCGAATCAATTATTGCTAGATTTATTGAAACAACCGACAATAGCTTCAAAACATGCGATTTATGAAACCTATGATTCTCAAGTACAAACCAATACAGTAGTTTCCCCTGGAAGTGATGCTGCCGTATTGCGTATTCGTGGAACTGAAAAAGCAATTGCTATGACGACTGACTGTAATGCCCGCTACCTTTACTTAAACCCCGAGATAGGTGGCCAAATTGCTGTTGCAGAGGCTGCCAGAAACATTGTAGCTAGTGGCGGACGTCCATTGGCGATCACAGACTGCTTGAATTATGGTTCTCCTGATAAACCAGAAGTATTTTGGGAACTGGTCAAATCAGCAGACGGGATTGCCAAAGCATGTGAAGTCTTTGCGACACCTGTGATCTCCGGGAATGTTTCTTTATACAATGAAACGGATGGCAAAGCGATTTATCCTACCCCGATGATCGGCATGGTCGGATTGATCGAAGACCACCAACACATCACCACTCAATCTTTCAAAATAGCGGATGATTTGATTTATCTTGTTGGTGAAACTTATGACGATTTTAATGGTAGTGAATTGCAAAAAATGCAATTAGGAAAAATTGAAGGGGACATCGAGCATTTTGATCTATTGACGGAACAACAAAACCAAGAAAGTCTACTGGCGGCTATTCAAGCAGGAGTGGTAACCAGTGCGCATGATTGTTCGGAAGGCGGTTTGGCTGTGGCGTTGGCTGAAGCAACTTTTGGTACCCAATTGGGATTAGATGTCACAGTAAATCTGACGACAGCACAACTTTTTTCAGAGACACAATCAAGATTTGTGGTCACCATCCTTCCAGAAGATCGCGAGGAATTTGAACGTTTGATGGGCGAAAAAGCAAGTTGTATCGGTAAAGTGACTGAGTCAAGTAATATCGTGATCCAAGCAAGTGATGGGGAAATCCATCTAGCTGTTACAACAGCTAAAAAATGCTGGGAGGACGCAATCGAATGTCTTATGAAGTAAAAAGTTTAAATGAAGAATGTGGGGTGTTTGGTGTCTGGGGACATCAAGAAGCATCTAGCGTAACGTATTTTGGGCTTCATAGTCTTCAGCACCGTGGTCAAGAAGGTGCTGGGATCGTTTCAAATGATCAAGGGAAACTATTAGGTCACCGGGATCTAGGTTTACTCTCAGAAGTTTTCAAAGATCAAAGAAAGCTAGCTGCACTCTCTGGACAAGCAGCGATTGGACATGTGCGTTATGCTACAGCAGGTAATGGTAGTGTGGACAATATCCAACCCTTTTTATTTAAATTTTATGATCAGTCAATCGGTCTAGCTCACAATGGTAATCTTACGAATGCCCGTTCATTGAGAACGTCGTTAGAAAAAGACGGTGCGATTTTCCATTCCAATTCAGATACAGAGATTTTGATGCATTTGATTCGTCGAAGTAAAAAAACAACATTACTCGATCGTTTAAAAGAAGCATTAAATGAAGTGAAAGGCGGTTTTGCCTATTTGCTTTTAACAGAAGATGCCATGATCGCCGCTCTTGATCCGAATGGTTTTCGACCTTTGGCAATCGGTCAAATGAAAAATGGTGCATATGTGATTGCTTCTGAAACTTGTGCACTGGAAGTCATCGGTGCGCGGTTTATTCGAGATGTTCGTCCAGGGGAAGTAGTGATCATTGATGACTCAGGCTACACGATCGATACTTATACGACCGAAACCCAGTTAGCGATTTGTTCCATGGAATATATCTACTTTGCACGACCAGATTCAAATATCGCTGGTGTCAATGTACACACTGCTCGTAAAAATATGGGGAGAAATTTAGCACAGGAAGCGCCAATTGATGCTGACATGGTTGTAGGTGTTCCAAATTCTTCGCTATCAGCAGCCAGTGGCTATGCCGAAGCTAGTGGCATCCCTTATGAGATTGGACTAGTAAAAAATCAATACATTGCCAGAACCTTTATTCAACCTACACCAGCGTTAAGGGAACAGGGTGTCAGGATGAAACTTTCGGCTGTCAGAGGAGTTGTTGAAGGCAAACGAATCGTGATGGTGGATGATTCGATCGTTAGAGGAACAACGAGCCGGCGAATCGTACGTCTATTAAAAGAAGCAGGAGCAAAAGAGGTTCATGTACGAATTGCTTCACCACCGTTAAAATATCCTTGTTTTTACGGCATTGATATTCAAACGAGAAAAGAACTAATTGCAGCGAATCATAGTATCGAAGAAATCAGACAATGTATCGAAGCAGATTCATTGGAATTTTTGAGTGAGGATGGGTTGATCCAAGCAATCGGATTAAAAGAAGCAGCTCCTTATTCTGGGTTGTGTATGGCTTATTTTAATGGTGATTATCCGACACCTCTATACGACTATGAAGAAAAATACCGTGAATCATTGAAAGAAAAAGTATCTTTTTTTCAATAAAGGAGGAAGTAACATGAGCAATGCCTATGCGAATGCTGGTGTGGATGTAGAAGCTGGCTATGAAGTAGTAGAACGAATCAAAAAACACGTGAAAAAAACAGAGCGACTAGGGGTAATGGGTGCTTTAGGCAGTTTTGGTGGCTGTTTTGATTTAAGTTCTTACCAATTAAAAGAACCAGTTTTGGTATCGGGGACAGATGGGGTAGGAACAAAATTGTTAGTAGCCATCGAAGCGGATCAACATGAAACAATCGGAATCGATTGTGTGGCGATGTGTGTCAATGATATTTTAGCTCAAGGTGCGGAACCTTTATATTTCTTAGACTATTTAGCTACTGGAAAAAATGATCCACAAAAATTAGAAAAAGTCGTCGCTGGCGTGGCGGATGGTTGTGTAGCAGGTAATCTTGCGTTGATCGGTGGCGAAACCGCAGAGATGCCAGGGATGTACGCGGAAAATGAGTATGATCTTGCTGGTTTTGCAGTTGGGGTTGCAGAAAAGTCGCAATTGATCACAGGAAGTGAAATCGAAGTTGGTGATGTTCTGTTAGGCTTACCTTCTAGCGGGATTCATTCAAACGGCTATTCATTGGTTCGGAAAGTGTTTTTTGAACAAAATAGTTACACATTAACCGATCAGATAGAGGGTCTGTCTGAAACACTGGACCGAGAATTGTTAAAGCCGACAAAAATCTATGTATCAGCTTTGCTGCCAATCATAAAAGAACAAAAGATCAAAGGTGCGGCACATATCACTGGTGGTGGATTCGTAGAAAATATACCTCGGATGTTGCCGGAAGGAACGGCCGCGCAAATTCAATTAGGTTCATGGCCTAGCTTGCCGATTTTTGATTGTCTCCAACGTTTAGGTGAAATCCCTGAACAAGAGATGTTTGAGATTTTTAATATGGGTATTGGCATGGTTGTAGCAGTAGCAGCTTCTCAAGTCGATGAAGTCATTGGAAAAATCAACGAGCAAGGAGAAGCGGTTTATCGAATCGGTGAAGTAATTCCCTTAAAAAATAAAGCAGTGTTGTTTGATGAGGAAGAAAAATGAAGATTGCCGTATTTGCTTCAGGAAATGGCAGCAACTTTCAAGCTTTAGTTGACTATTTTCGGGAAAATAAGTTGCCAGATACCTTTGAATGGCTTTTTTGTGACCAGCCGAATGCTTTTGTCTTAGAACGGGCAGAAAAGTTACATGTACCATTTCATTTTTTTTCACCAAAAGAATTTTCATCTAAAAGAGAATATGAAGAAAAAATTTTAGAGATCCTAGTGGAAAAAGAAATTGAACTCATTGTATTAGCAGGATACATGCGGATTATTGGTCCGACTTTATTGAATGCTTATGAGTCAAGGATCATTAATATCCACCCCTCTCTTTTACCTGATTTTCCTGGCTTACATGGGATTCGTGATGCGTTTGCTGCGAAAGTCAAAGAAACAGGTATAACGATTCATTACATTGATAAAGGGATAGATACAGGACCCATCATTCACCAAGAAACCATAGAGATCACGAAAGAAGACACATTGGATAGCTTAGAAGCAAAGATTCATCAAATCGAACATCAGACCTATCCTAAAATAATCGAAGCAGTCATCAAAGAAATGCAAAAAGTGGAGGAAGAAAAAAATGACTAGAGCATTGTTAAGTGTATCGGATAAAAAAGGAATTGTTGAATTTGCCAAGGGATTACAAGCTTTGGAAATTGAGATTATTTCAACTGGGGGCACCAAAAAAGCACTTGATGAAGCGGGAATCTTAACCATCGCAATCGAAGATGTCACTGGCTTTCCTGAGATGATGGACGGACGTGTCAAAACTTTGCATCCTAAGATTCATGGGGGATTATTAGCACGTCGTGATCTTGCTAGTCACAGAGATGCAATGGCAGCTTCTGAGATTTTGCCGATTGATTTTGTTTGCGTCAATTTGTATCCTTTCAAAGAAACAATCATGAAACCGGATGTTAATGAAAAAGAAGCCATTGAAAATATTGATATTGGTGGACCAAGTATGTTGCGTAGTGCTGCCAAAAACCATGAATTTGTCACGGCAATCGTTGATCCGAACGATTATCCAATTGTTTTAGATGAACTGAGAAATCAAGGGACTACTTCTCTAGCGACACGTCAGAAACTGGCAGCGAAAGTATTTCGTCACACAGCAACCTATGATGCATTGATTGCTCAATATTTAACGGAGCAAGTGAAGGAAGAAAAGACGGAAAAATTGACTCTTACTTTTGAACGCAAGCAAGACCTCCGCTATGGCGAGAATAGTCATCAGCAAGCTGTCTTTTATCAATCTGCTCTACCAGAACGTTATTCGATTGCTCAAGCAAAACAGCTTCATGGAAAAGAACTATCTTTTAATAATATTCGTGATGCAGATGCTGCTTTGCGGATCATGAGTGAATACCAAGAACCAACAGTCGTAGCACTCAAACACATGAATCCTTGTGGTATTGGCTCAGCTCACACGATTTTCGATGCTTGGCTAGCAGCTTATGAAGCAGATCCTGTTTCGATTTTTGGTGGGATTGTGGTATTGAATCGGGAAGTCGATTTAGCAACAGCTCAAGAAATGCATAAACTCTTTTTAGAAATTATCATTGCACCGTCTTATACACCAGAAAGTCTAGAAGTTTTAAAAGCCAAGAAGAATTTACGATTATTAACGGTTGACTTTAACTCGCAATTAACAAAAGCATCTAATGAAATTGTTTCAGTTCTTGGAGGTTTACTCGTCCAAGAAAAAGATACAGCAATGGAAGAACCAACTACATGGCAAGTAGTAACCGATCGTCAGCCAACATCTGATGAAATGGCTGCATTAGCATTTGCTTGGAAAGCTGTTAAGCACGTCAAATCAAATGCGATCGTTGTAAGTAATCGGTATCAGACGCTAGGGATTGGTGCAGGACAAATGAATCGTGTCGGTTCTGTCAAACTTGCGATTGAACAAGCTGGAGAAAAAGCACAAGCAGCTGTTTTGGCAAGCGATGCTTATTTCCCAATGGATGATTCGGTGGAATATGCAGCTAAACACGGAATCAAGGCGATCATTCAGCCTGGTGGAAGTATCAAGGATCAAGCGTCGATTGATATGGCTAATAAACATGGAATTGCCATGGTCTTTACGAATGTCCGTCATTTTAGACATTAAGATAGAAGGAGTAAGAAATGAATATATTGATCATAGGATCTGGTGGGCGTGAACATGCGATTGCGAGTAAAATCTTACAAAGTCCGCTAGTCGAAAACGTTTATTGTGCACCGGGGAATCCTGGCATGACACGTGATGGGGTCAAAATCGTTGATATTAAAGAAACTGATCATCAAGGATTGATTGAGTTTGCTAAGAAAGCGTCGATTACTTGGAGTTTTGTTGGCCCAGAAATTCCATTACTAAATGGGATCGTAGATGATTTTAAAAAAGCAGAGTTAAAAATATTTGGTCCGACGAAAGCTGCCGCATTGATTGAAGGATCTAAGAGTTTCGCCAAAGAATTGATGGAGCGTTGTCAGATTCCAACTGCTGAATCTAAAACTTTTACCAACTATCTTGAAGCCAAATGGTACATCGAAGAGAAGGGTGCCCCAATTGTGATCAAAGCGGACGGTTTAGCTGCTGGCAAAGGCGTGGTCGTAGCGATGACAAAAGCCGAAGCGTTACAGGCAGCCAGCGATATGCTGGAAAAACATCGTTTTGGACAAAGTGGACATCAAATCGTTGTGGAAGAATTTTTAGAAGGAGAAGAGTTCTCTTTGTTAGCGTTTGTGGATGGCGAAGCAGTTTATCCAATGGAAATCTCACAAGATCATAAACGAGCGTATGATGGAGATCAAGGACCGAATACTGGAGGGATGGGCGCCTATTCTCCAGTACCTCACATTTCTGAAGCAATCATTGAAGCGGGGATCGAAAAAGTAATAAAACCTGCAGCTAAGGGGATGAGCGAAATTGGTCGTCCGTTTATCGGTGTATTGTATGCAGGATTGATCGCCACTTCAGATGGACCGAAAGTGATTGAATTTAATGCGAGATTTGGCGATCCTGAGACACAAGTCATTTTACCTCGATTGAAGAGTGACTTGGCGCAAGTGATCACTGATTTGTTAGACCATAAGCCGGTTCATTTAATTTGGGAGGAAACTGGATATCGTTTAGGAGTTGTAGTTGCAGCAGAAGGTTATCCTAATCAGTATTTAACCGCTATGGATTTGCCCGATTTTCCTGAAGAGGAGGTAACTGTCTATTATGCGGGTGTTCAAGAGGAAAAAGGAAATTTAAAAGGTTCAGGTGGTCGAATCTACTTAGTGGAGTCCTATGGGGAAACAATTGAAGAAGCGAGGGAAAAAATATACAACGTGTTAGAATCAAAAGATACAAAGGGGACATTTTATCGGAAAGATATTGGAATGAAAGCAATCAACGTTTTTTCTAAGAATCACTAGCGCAACAAAAAGGGGGATAACATTTTTTTCTTTTTTGAGAAAAAAGTGGCATGCCTCTTTTTGCCCCCTTTTTGAAGTAAATGTGTTAAAATCTAATGGGAAAGAAAGGAATGATTTTAATGAAACAGATTCAATTGGGAACTTCAAATCAAAAGGTGTCATCGGTTATTCTCGGATGTATGAGGATTAATGGCGCTGAACATCCAGAACGTATTATTGAAACTGCTTTTGATAACGGTATCAATTTTTTTGACCATGCGGATATCTATGGTGGTGGAGAATGTGAAACCATCTTTGCTAGTGCATTAGCAAAAACTTCAATAAAGAGAGAAGAGCTATTTGTTCAAACAAAATGTGGGATTGTTCCTGGTGTGATGTTTGACTTTTCCAAAAAGCACATCATTGAATCAGTAGAAGGTAGCCTCAAACGGTTAAAAATGGATTATGTTGATGCGTTGCTATTACATCGTCCCGATACCTTAGTTGAACCTGAGGAAGTGGCAGAGGCATTCGATGAATTAGAAAAGTCAGGTAAAGTACGTTATTTCGGTGTAAGTAATCAGAAACCAATGCAAGTCGAATTGCTAAAGAAATACGTCAAACAACCTTTGTTGATCAACCAATTGCAATTTGGATTGAAACATTCTGGAATGATTGATCAAGGGATCCATGTGAATATGACAGATGAAGCTAGCGTTGACCACGATGGTAGTGTCTTGGATTATTCACGTTTGAATGAAATGACGATCCAAGCATGGTCGCCTTATCAATATGGTTTTTTTGAAGGGGTATTTATCGGTAACGAAAAGTTTCCTAAATTGAATCAAAAATTAGCAGAACTTGCTGAAAAATATCATACAACGCCAACAGGTTTAGCTTCAGCTTGGATTTTACGCCATCCTGCGAATATCCAAGTGATTGCAGGAACGATGAATGTAGGGCGAATCAAGGAAATTGCACAAGCATCAGACGTTGAACTGAGTCGTGAAGACTGGTATGCGCTGTATCGCGAAGCTGGCAATATCCTACCATAGATATGAAAAAACATTGAGTAAAACAGTCATTAGTTGCTTGTTCGCTAATGACTTCTACATATATTGATGCGAGGAACGTCACTAAGAATCTACGAAAAGGGGAGTAAAATGGGATATCTAAATAAATGGGACAATAATTCGTCGATGCCAGAAAGTGAGCTAAACGCTCATAAAGCAGCGTATGAAAATGTCAGTGATGGTAAAGAAGCGAAAGGCAATCTAAAACTAGACCCCCAACGCTATAGTCTTGGAGTAATGACACACGCAATAAATAAAACGAAATCTGCAAAATTAAATAAACCTAATAGAGCTCTACTTGGAATGATCCAAGAAATAGCGCAAAGCTATTTTAGCCCTAAAGTACTTGCTGGTATGGAGGAATTCAACAAGAATAGAGAAAAAGAGCTAGAAAAAAGTTCGAACATTTCGCAAACAAAGTTATCTAAAGATAAAGAAAACCCTGATAATGAAAATCAAGTTTATAAAAGGTTGAATGCCATTATCTCTGGCGCTAAACAGACACTCGTTCAAACCGGAACTCTGAATAAAAACGATCAAGAGAAAACAAACCAATCAAAAGAAGCTGGAAATCAACAAAAGAATGAACCACCTGGTAGAGATTGAGTAGCTATAAGCGACAAACAGCTGATTGTTTATTTTTCGAAAAGTTTGATGGCTAGACAGTGTTATTTCAGATTAAGGAGTTTTTATTTTTTTGTTTATATTCCCCTTGATTTTTTAGTTTAAATACGGTAAATTACATAAGGTGCTAAAAATAAACACCCAAAAAGCAAATAATGTTCGTGTTTTACTGAATTCGAACATCAGGAGGATCATGTCCATGAAAGTGTTTGATTACGAAGATATTCAACTCATTCCTAATAAATGTATTGTAAGTAGCCGTTCAGAATGTAACACGACAGTGACACTAGGAAAGCATACTTTTAAAATGCCTGTTGTCCCTGCGAATATGCAAACGATCATCGATGAGTCAATTGCACAATTTTTAGCAGAAAATGGTTACTTCTATATTATGCATCGATTTGATGAAGCAGCAAGAATCCCCTTTGTGCAAAAAATGAAGGAGCAACAATTGATTACTTCAATCAGTGTTGGCGTAAAACAAGAAGAATATTCATTTGTTGAAGAATTAGCACAGTTAAATTTAGTTCCTGATTATATCACGATTGATATTGCGCACGGTCATTCAAATGCGGTGATTGAAATGATCCAACATATCAAAAAACATTTACCAGAAACGTTCGTTATTGCAGGAAATGTTGGTACACCAGAAGCTGTTCGGGAATTAGAAAATGCCGGAGCTGATGCAACAAAGGTTGGAATTGGACCTGGCAAAGTTTGTATCACAAAAATCAAAACCGGTTTTGGTACCGGTGGTTGGCAACTTGCTGCCTTAAGATGGTGTGCGAAAGCTGCCAGAAAACCGATTATTGCTGATGGGGGTATTCGTACCCATGGTGATATTGCAAAATCCGTTCGTTTTGGCGCAACAATGGTTATGATCGGTTCGCTATTTGCCGGACATGAAGAATCGCCTGGTGAGACAATGGTGGAAAATGGCGTAGTGTACAAAGAATACTTCGGCTCTGCCTCCGAGTTTCAAAAAGGTGAAAAGAAAAATGTAGAAGGTAAGAAAATTTGGATCCAACATAAAGGGTCTTTGAAAGACACGTTGGTTGAAATGCAACAAGATTTACAATCTTCTATTTCTTACGCGGGTGGGAAAGATATTGAAGCTATTCGCAAAGTTGATTATGTGATTGTTAAAAACTCCATTTTTAACGGAGATACCATTTAATAGCTATTAAAAAGCAAAGTAGATGCTCTCGCATCATGCTTTGCTTTTTCTTTGCTTTTCGATCCCTTTTTTATAAGATAAAATAGGCAGTAGAAGAAAGAGGAATGGAGAAGAACATGTGGGAAGTCATAGATAAGAAACAAAGACCAATTTATCGACAAATTATGGATCAGGTGATGAAAAATATTGAAAATGGGAATTTAGATCCCAACGTACCCTTGCCCTCTGAAAGAAAATTGGCAGTTATTTTTCAAACAAATCGCACCACTGTGGTTCGAGCGTTGGATGAATTACGAGATCTTGGCGTTCTTATCAGTCGCCGAGGCAGTGGACGCTTTGTGAATCAAACCGAATGGGGGCGGTATTCTGTCCCGAGAGTGAATTGGCGTGAATTATTTTCTCAACGCTATGAACAAATCGATGATAGTTATGAAAAAATGATCGAAGTAGGAAAACTGAACCCTCGTTTTCTCGATTTATTTTCGAGCGAGATGCCTACAGACTTATTACCAAACGTTCAATTTCCAGCATACTCAATGAATGAGATTATTGAAAAAGAGCAACAAATCACCTGTCTAGGTTATCTTCCATTAGTAGCAAAAATAAAAAATTACTTGATCGAAAAATTTTATTTTGATTTTACTAAAACGCAATTATTAGTTACGAGTGGGGGTCAACAGGCTATTTTTCTAATTTTACAGACGATTTTATCTAGTGGTGATGCTATTGCGGTAGAAGCGCCTTCGTTTTTTTATCGTTTGTCCTTATTTAAAGCGACAGGGATTCGTCTATTTGGTGTACCCATGGATAGCGAAGGTATTGAGCTGGATAAGCTAGAAGTGTTGATCAAGAAAAATAAATTGAAAGCTGTCTTAGTCAATCCAAACTTTCAAAATCCAACAGGGAAAGTGATGTCCCAAAAACGTCGCGAAGCATTAGTGACCCTTTGTCGCAACTATCAATTACCGATCATTGAAGACGACGTTTTTAGTGACTTATCCTTTCATGATAGTGAAAAGCATAAACCAACTGCGATTCATTCGATTGATCCGGAAAACGTCTTATATGTCGGATCATTATCTAGGGTATTAGGACAAACGACCAAGATAGGTTGGATCGTTGGGCTGCGTTCCTTTATCGACCGCTTAGCGAAAGCGCAGGAAATGATGGAATTTTCGATGAGCATCTTTCCCCAAAATGTGGCGATGACTGTATTTGAAGAAAGTTATAGCACAAAGATCGCCATTGTGAGGGAAGAATTATACAAAAGAAGTTTGACACTGGTTGAATGGGAAAAAACGCAAAACTTTTTTGAAGTCTGGCCCATTTATGGTGGGTACTATGCGTGGATTACGTGGAAAGGACAGCAATTGACAAGAGATATTGCGGAAGAATTGATCCGCTCAGGGTTAGGCATTGCACCAAGTTTTTTGTTTGGAGAAGAGACTAACGGGTTGCGTATCAATTTTAGTCGTTTAACTGAAGAAAGGCTGCCATTTTTTCAAGCGGAAATGGCAAAATTAGCAAAACGTTTATCCGTTTAATTCATGATCAAAAGAACAGGTTCATGTGCAACAGTTAAGGAGATTCCTTGCTGTTGCTTTTTAATTGAAAAAAATACACATATAGTAGAAAATTAAAAGAGGGATGATTGTAAAGAAAATCACTAATTAATAAAAAATTTTTTCTGTTTGTTGGAATAAGGTATAACAATGTGCGGATTCAATGATAACAGTAGAGAGGAGTAGATAGAAAATCAGGACTAATTTTATACAAAAGATGTAAACCGCTTTCTTAATTGTGATGTTGTTCACTATTTGCGTGGTTAAGCGGATTATTACAAATTTTTAAAAACGTGAATTTTTTTGCTTTTAGCTTGTATTTCTTAATGATCCATGATAATTTATAAAAGAAGACGGTTGGATATTGATACAGTTTATATATCTGTTTCAATCGCAGAAAGATGAGATTTTCTTATATGATGAGAGAGGAATGTGTACAAATGGCAAAAAAGAAATTACCACTAGACTTTAATGCGTTATTAGATGAAGTCAATTCAGATTTTCCAGTATACCAAGCGCTTGACCAAAATGGTAAAGTAGTAAACCCTGATCTTGTTCCTGATTTATCAGATGAACAATTAGTAGAATTAATGACTAGCATGGTTTGGTCTCGTGTATTAGACCAACGTTCAACAGCTTTAAACCGTCAAGGACGTTTAGGATTCTTTGCACCGACAGCTGGTCAAGAAGCTAGCCAACTTGCAAGTGCATTTGCTTTTGAAAAAGAAGACGTATTACTTCCTGGTTACCGTGATGTTCCCCAATTAGTAAAACATGGATTGCCTTTAGCACAAGCTTTCTTATGGTCACGAGGACATGCGGCAGGGAATTTTTATCCAGAAGAATTGAAAGCTCTACCACCACAAATCATTATTGGTGCGCAGTACATCCAAGCAGCTGGTGTGGCTTTAGGATTGAAAAAACGAAACAAAAAAAATGTGGTCTTCACTTATACAGGTGACGGCGGCTCTTCTCAAGGAGATTTCTATGAAGCAATCAACTTTGCTGGAGCTTATCATGCAAATGCTGTATTTTATATCCAAAACAATGGCTTTGCGATCTCAACACCTCGTGAAAAACAAACAGCTGCTAAAACATTAGCGCAAAAAGCTGTGGCAGCTGGGATTCCAGGGATCCAAGTAGACGGTATGGACCCATTAGCAGTTTATACAGTATCTAAAATGGCACGTGATTGGGCAATCAACGGGAATGGTCCAGTCTTGATTGAGACATTGACTTACCGTTATGGTCCGCATACTTTATCAGGAGATGACCCAACTCGTTACCGTTCAAAAGAAACAGATGACGAATGGCAGAAAAAAGATCCATTGATCCGTTTCCGTAACTACCTAACAGAAAAAGGTCTATGGTCAGAAGAAAAAGAAGAACAAGTAATTGAACAAACAAAAGAGGAAATCAAAGCAGCGATTGCTGAAGCAGATAAGATTCCAAAACAAAAAGTTTCTGATTTCTTAAAAAATATGTTTGAAGTGGCACCACAATCAATTAAAGAGCAAATTGCAATCTATGAAGCGAAGGAGTCGAAATAATCATGGCACAAAAAACAATGATTCAAGCAATCACAGATGCCCTAGCACTTGAACTTGAAAATGATGAGAACGTAATCGTTTTTGGTGAAGATGTTGGGAAAAACGGTGGAGTTTTCCGTGCAACGGAAGGATTGCAAGAAAAATTTGGCGAAGAACGCGTTTTCGATACCCCATTAGCTGAATCAGGGATTGCTGGTATGAGTTTTGGGTTAGCTTTAGAAGGTTTTCGTCCAGTACCTGAAATTCAGTTCTTTGGATTTATTTTTGAAGCCATGGATGAAGTAGTCGCACAAATGGCACGTACAAGATATCGAATGGGTGGGACTAGAAATCTACCGATTACGATTCGTTCACCATTTGGTGGTGGGGTTCACACACCAGAACTTCATTCAGATAACTTAGAAGGATTGATTGCTCAATCTCCAGGAATTCGCGTAGTCATTCCATCAAATCCTTATGATGCAAAAGGATTATTGATCTCTTCTATCCGCAGCAATGACCCAGTTGTATTTTTGGAACATATGAAACTTTATCGTTCATTCCGTGAAGAAGTTCCAGATGAAGCTTATGAAGTACCATTGGACAAAGCGGCAATTACTCGTGAAGGAACAGACGTTTCAATCATTACCTATGGCGCAATGGTTCGTGAAGCGATCAAAGCAGCTGACAATCTTGCGAAAGAGGATATTTCAGTAGAAGTCGTTGACCTAAGAACAGTCGCACCGCTAGATATTGACACAATCATTCAATCAGTTGAGAAAACTGGTCGTGTGGTAGTCGTTCAAGAAGCGCAACGACAAGCAGGTGTAAGTGCCCAAGTGATTGCTGAAATCTCAGAACGTGCGATCCTTTCATTAGAAGCACCAATTGGACGTGTAGCAGCACCAGATACTGTTTTTCCATTTGGACAAGCTGAAAACATCTGGTTACCAAATGCGGCTGATATTGAAGCAAAAGTCAAAGAAATTGCAGAATTCTAAGAAATAAGAAGGGACGTAAGTAAATCATGGCATACCAATTTAAATTACCTGACATTGGTGAAGGAATCGCAGAAGGCGAAATCGTCAAATGGTTTGTCAAGCCAGGCGATACCATCAATGAGGATGATACGTTATTAGAAGTTCAAAATGATAAATCAGTAGAAGAAATTCCATCCCCAGTTACTGGGACAGTGAAAAACGTCATCGTACCTGAAGGAACAGTCGCGAATGTTGGCGATGTACTGGTAGAAATCGATGCACCAGGACATGAAGACAATGAAACAAGTGGCGATGCTGGAGTAGCAGCGAAAGAGCAAACACCTGAACATCCAGCTGCTGAACCAACTGAAGCTAGTGCCGATGGTGGGGTCTTTGAATTTAAATTACCCGATATTGGTGAAGGAATCGCAGAAGGTGAAATCGTTAAATGGTTTGTGAAACCAGGCGATACCATCAATGAAGATGACACTTTGTTAGAAGTACAAAACGATAAATCGGTAGAAGAAATCCCGTCGCCAGTGACTGGAACGGTTAAAAACATCTTGGTATCAGAAGGAACAGTTGCAACTGTTGGTGATGTATTAGTAGAAATCGATGCACCAGGACATAATAGTGCGCCTTCTACTACATCAGAAAAAACAGCTGAATCAACTGATGCTAAAGTAGAAACTTCTGGTTCAGCATCAGTAGCTGAGGCAGCTGATCCTAACAAACGTGTTTTGGCTATGCCATCAGTTCGACAATTTGCTCGTGAAAAAGATGTGGATATCACACAAGTCACTGCAACTGGTAAAGGTGGACGTGTGACAAAAGAAGATATTGAAAGTTATCTATCAGGAGGGCATGCGAGTCAAACAGCATCAGCTGAACCAGCTGCACCTGCGACAGAAAAAGCGGTTGAAGCGAAAGCTGAAAGCAAGCCAGCAACACCAGCAAAAGCGTTCAAATCTAATTTAGGCGAATTAGAAGAACGTGTAGCAATGACACCGACACGTAAAGCGATTGCTAAAGCAATGGTCAATAGCAAGCAAACAGCGCCACATGTTACTTTACATGACGAAGTAGAGGTTTCTAAACTTTGGGATAATCGTAAGAGATTTAAAGAAGTCGCAGCTGCGAATGGGACAAAATTGACTTTCTTGCCATACGTGGTAAAAGCATTAACTGCTACTGTGAAGAAATTCCCTATTTTGAATGCGTCAATTGATGATGCGAACCAAGAAATCGTTTATAAAAATTACTATAACATCGGAATCGCAACTGATACAGATCATGGCTTGTATGTACCAAATGTAAAAGATGCAGACCGTAAAGGGATGTTTGCGATTGCGGATGAAATCAATGAAAAAGCAAAACTAGCTCATGAAGGTAAATTAGCAGCTGAAGATATGCGAAATGGCACTATTACGATCAGTAATATTGGTTCTGTAGGTGGTGGCTGGTTTACACCAGTAATCAACTACCCTGAAGTAGCAATTTTAGGTGTGGGAACAATTGCACAACAACCGATCGTTAATGGTGAAGGTGAAATCGTTGTTGGACGAGTGATGAAACTTTCCTTAAGCTTTGATCACCGAATCGTAGACGGAGCAACAGCTCAACAAGCAATGAACAATATCAAACGACTTTTAGCTGATCCTGAGTTATTGATGATGGAAGGATGATAAACAAATGGTAGTTGGAGATTTTGCTGTAGAATTAGACACAGTTGTAATCGGTGCGGGACCTGGTGGCTATGTTGCTGCCATCCGTGCTGCTGAAATGGGACAAAAAGTGGCAATCATTGAAAGAGAATACATCGGTGGTGTTTGTTTAAACGTTGGTTGTATTCCTTCAAAAGCGCTGATTGCTGCAGGACATCATTATCAAGAATCTCTTGATTCAACTTTATTCGGTGTCACGAGTGAAAATGTCACACTTGATTTTGCAAAAACACAAGACTGGAAAGAAAATAAAGTAGTGAAAACACTGACTTCTGGTGTTGGCTTCTTATTGAAAAAACACAAGGTAGAAACAATCGAAGGCGAAGCATTCTTCGTCGATGATCATACATTGCGTGTGATCCATCCCGATTCTGCTCAAACGTATTCTTTCAATAATGCAATCATTGCTACTGGTTCCCGTCCGATCGAAATCCCAGGCTTCAAGTTTGGCGGACGTGTACTTGACTCAACAGGCGGTTTAGCTTTAAAAGAAGTACCAAAAAAATTCGTCATCATTGGTGGCGGAGTTATTGGAGCAGAATTAGGTGGAGCCTATGCTAACTTAGGTGCTGAGGTAACGATTCTTGAAGGTTCTCCTCAAATTTTACCTACCTATGAAAAAGATATGGTGAAATTAGTGGAAGACGACTTCAAGAAAAAAGGTGTGACAATCGTAACCAATGCAATGGCGAAAGAAGCTGTTGATAATGGGGACAGTGTGACAGTCAAATATACTGTTGACGGTAAAGAAGAAACAGTGACAGCAGATTATGTTATGGTAACAGTTGGCCGTCGTCCAAATACAGACGATATGGGATTAGAACAAGCGGGTGTCGAAGTCGGTGAACGTGGATTGATTCCAGTGGATCAACAAGGGCGCACGAATGTGCCAAACATTTTTGCAATTGGGGATATCGTACCAGGTGCTGCTTTAGCGCATAAAGCAAGTTATGAAGCAAAAATTGCTGCAGAAGCTATCTCAGGTAAGAAAGTAGCAGTTGACTATAAAGCAATGCCTGCGGTTGCCTTTACAGATCCAGAATTAGCTTCTGTTGGGATGACGATCAAAGAAGCAAAAGAAGCTGGTATTGAAGCTACTGCATATAAATTTCCGTTTTCAGGAAATGGACGGGCGTTATCGCTTGCAAAAACAGAAGGTTTTATCCGTTTAGTGACGACCAATGAAGACAATGTCATCATTGGAGCGCAAATCGGTGGTGTAGGTGCTAGTGATATGGTTTCTGAGCTTGCTTTAGCCATTGAATCAGGAATGAATGCCGAAGATATTGCGTTAACGATCCATCCACATCCATCGCTAGGTGAAATTACGATGGATGCTGCTGAACTCGCTTTAGGTTTACCAATCCATATTTAATTTAGCAATTGGGATATTTTATCCGAACTGTTTCAAAAAAAGTATGGATGCTGGCGATAGTTGCCAGGTTAAAAACATCTTTTTGACAAATTGGATTGATACATGATCGATGAAACATCAAAGTTAGCAAAAACTGCTAGCTTTGATGTTTTTTTTGTGGTCTTTTCAAAACCTCTTTTTCTGAAAAAAGAAAAAAGAAAGTCAAGCTTTTTGAAAGAGGGTGTTAGAATAAATGTGGTAAAAGCAATCAGGTCAGCATATTTCTATATCAATGATTTAACTAGCGGAACTAGTTGTTTACTAATTAATTTTTAATCACTTTAAAGGAGATTGACTTTGTGAGAAAAGAAACGATTAAAACACTTCAAGGAGACTGTCATGAGAATGAAAAGAATAATGAAATTGGCGGTCCTAACAATTCAATTAAAAAGAGAAATGAAAGGATTATAGAAGCATACCAAACAGAAAATACATCGATAGCAGGACTTGCTGAGCGATTTGGAGTATCAAAGAGAACCATTGGAAATGTAACACACAGTCTAAAAGAGCAAAATCTGCAACAGCAAAGCTTAACGAATGAGACAACTAAAGAAAAGGAAGAGAGCAATAATCAAAATATCGAAGCATATTTAGCAGGAGACTTGTGGGTAAGTAAACTTGTTAATAAATTTAACGGATCAGCGAGAACCATTTTGATGAAAATAAAGAAAGCAAGAGAACAGAAGGAAGAGATGCAATATAAAACATCGTCAGAAAATGAAATTTTACAGTTAGATAGAAATAGTTTTGAGCAAAGGGAAGAGTTAGTGAAGCAACAAGAGCTGATTTCAGAAGTTCTTCTAAAAGATGAGCTGGAACAGGTACATCCTGCTCAGCCAAGGTCTTTAGAGGACAAAGTCATTTCATTAAGAAAACAAAAAAGTGTTGATCATGACAGCCAGTCAAAAAAATACAATCTCAATGACAGTTCAGGCAGAAAAAGAAAGATGCAAGAAAATAAGGACCCAGAAAAGTTTTCACTATCGGCGTTCCCAATTGATAAAAATAGTTTGAAAACATCGAGTGTGAAACCTAAGAAGCCAAAGAAATCTCATGTACTTCATGAAGTAGAAGAATATTCACCCAAACTATCACAAATAAGCAAACAAATACATACAACAGAGAATGAGCATTTAATTGATGAGAACCAACAGGATAAACTTCAAGGGATCGGTCCTCAACAAAATAAAAACTTTTCTTCATCACTTCCTTTACCAAATAAATTGGAGGAAGCAACAAGTAGTGAGAATCATATCTTCAATAGCAAACAAGTGCAAGTAACTGGAAGTCATCTAAGAGAAAATCAAGAGGAACATCCAATTTTATCAGAGACAGAAGGTGAATTTGGAAATAGCTTGTTCGATAGTTTATCTGATTTTGACTATTCAAATGAGTCCAATGAAGAACGTTCGTTTTTTCAAAATTCAGCAAATTTATTCGGTGAATTGTCAAATCATAATTTCACGACAGACGAAATAGTGGAAGCATTAATGGAAATTGATGAGACGTTAGACTCAGCAAAAAATCTAGTGGACTATGTGAACGGATCGAATGAACTTCCAAAACAATCTAATAATGATTTATTCGAAGATTTATCAAATGATAGTCTCACGACAGACGAAATAGTGGAAGCGTTAATGGAAATTGACGAGACGTTAGACTCAGCAAAAAATCTAGTGGACTATGTGAACGGATCGAATGAACTTCCAAAACAATCTAATAATGATTTATTCGAAGATTTATCAAATGATAGTCTCACGACAGACGAAATAGTGGAAGCGTTAATGGAAATTGACGAGACGTTAGACTCAGCAAAAAATCTAGTGGACTATGTGAACGGATCAAATGAACTTGCAAAACAATCTAATAATGATTTATTCGATGATTCATCAAATGATAGTCTCACGACAGACGAAATAGTGGAAGCGTTAGTGGAAGTTGATGAGACGTTAGATTCAGCAAAAAATCTAGTGGACTATGTGAACGGATCGAATGAACTTCCAAAACAATCTAATAATGATTTATTCGATGATTCATCAAATGATAGTCTCATGACAGACGAAATAGTGGAAGCGTTAGTGGAAGTTGATGAGACGTTAGACTCAGCAAAAAATCTAGTGGACTATGTGAACGGATCGAATGAACTTCCAAAACAATCTAATAATGATTTATTCGAAGATTTATCAAATGATAGTCTCACGACAGACGAAATAGTGGAAGCGTTAATGGAAATTGATGAGACGTTAGACCCAGCAAAAAATCTAGTGGATTATGTGAACGGATCGAATGAACTTCCAAAACAATCTAATAATGATTTATTCGATGATTCATCAAATGATAGTCTCATGACAGAAGAAATAACGGAAATATTAATGAGATTTGATGAGACATTAAACTCAGGAAAAAAACCAATGAAGTATGTAATGGAATTAAGTGAACGTCAAGAATCGAACAAATTATTCGATGAATCGTCAAATAGTCAACAGGTAGAATATCCTATAATGGAACAAACAATGGCAGGAAAAGCAGTTAATCAGCCTGGTTCGGAAAATAATCAAGTAAACTTTATAGAGGATCAGAATCAGGAATATCTGATTGATGAAGAAAAACATCCCCAGAATCCGCATAACATACATAATGATAGGGGCACAGGTGAGTTTATACAAAAGAAACAGGATAAGAGTATAAAAAATTCAGAAAACACCCCAGTGAATCAGAATCAGGAAACGGCGCTTGATGAAGAAAGACATCCAAAAAGAGCTGCTGCTCATTTATCTGAGAATCTACATAGTATACAAAACTTAGAAAGTAACCTAGGGCATCAAACAACCAAACAAACGGATAAGCAGACTATTCCTCAAACGGGGTATATTCTTGATCCTGTTCTTCCACAAAATGTCACTAAGAATAATTATTTAGAATATATTCAACTATATCAATCTATTCAGTCGACCATCAAAATAGAGACATTTTGTGACATAATGGAATTGTCACAAGATACATTTCAAGAGTTGCTTAAAGAAGCTGTTCCAGCTGAGTCAACTAATAGTGAATTAGGATATATAGAGAATAAAAGGGAAATTATACCGAGAGAATATAAATTAGAAAAGATCAATTTATATCTCAATTCTCAACATTCTTACGAATCTAAACGGCAGTTTTGTGATAAGAACAATTTAGACTATGATTCCTTTAGATCTTGGATAAGGGAACATAAAAAGGGGGAATTACCTCGTCAATCAATATCGACTATTGAAGAATTGATCAGTAGGGAACAAGATGGGAGAAATCTGTATTGTACTGCTAAGGTTAAGAAAGCCTGTGTACTTTTATGGAGAAGTAAGCGAATAGCACACAAGGTATTGTGTAAAAAATTGAACATTTCTGATGCGACTTTAAGAACTTGGAATAATAGATACGACCAGGCACGTGGTAAGAAGCAGGAGTTAATAACAACTCTCACAGAATTAAAAGAAAGGAAGTTAAAGCTAGGAAAGCTGTGTTGTACGGAGGAAGTTAAAAGAGAATGTGTTCTTTTATATAAGAATCAAGAAATGTCCATAGAGCAATTATGTAAGATTTATCATTTGACTCCGAATACGGTTAATGCTTGGATCGAAGAATATGACCGATTACTCCAAAATTCAGAAAGAACATCCCAAGCACGCCAAACTTTTTCAACTAATGTCGGGAATGCTAAATTTACAACAGCAGACAATAATGCGAGGTTAGCTCATGAACAAGGTAAGAGTCAAGGCAATCAAAGGATGCAACATAGTATACAAAACTTAGAAAGTAACCTAGGGGATCAAACAACCAAACAAACGGATAAGCAGCTTAATCCTCCAGCGAGGCACTCTCTTGACCCTGTTCTTCCACAAAAAGTCAATCAATCATACACTAAAAATGATTATTTAAAATATATTCAACTATACCAATCCATTCAAACGACCATCAAAATAGAGACATTTTGTGACATAATGGAATTGTCACAAGATACATTTCAAGAGTTGCTTAAAGAAGCTGTTCCAGCTGAGTCAACTAATAGTGAATTAGGATATATAGAGAATAAAAGGGAAATTATACCGAGAGAATATAAATTAGAAAAGATCAATTTATATCTCAATTCTCAACATTCTTACAAATCTAAACGGCAGTTTTGTGATAAGAACAATTTAGACTATAGTTCCTTTAGTTCTTGGATAAAGGAACATAAAAAGGGGAATTTAACTCGTAAATCAATCTCTACTATCGAAGAATTGATCAGTAGGGAACGAAATGGGAGAAATCTGGATTGTACCGCTAAGGTTAAGGAAGCCTGTGTACTTTTATGGAGAGGTTGCTCAATGACTAAGACTGAATTAAGTAACAAATTGAACATCAATGATATGGTTGTAAGATCTTGGGAAGATAGGTACAACCGGGCACATGGAAATGAGCAGAAGAAAATAATAACAACTCTCTCAGAATTAGAAAATAGGGATTTAAAGTTCAGGTATTTGAGTTGTACGGAGAAAGTCAAAAAAGAATGTATTCTTTTATTAAATGATACAAAAAATACCAAGGGACGAATATGTCAAAAGTATCATTTGAACGTTAAAACATTTTATAATTGGTACAATAAATATAAACCACTACTTAATGGTGCAGAAAAAGATTCAAAAGAACGCCAAACTTTTTCAACGAATGTCGGGAATGCTAAAATTACAGCAGCAGACAATAATGCGAGGTTAGCCAATGAGCAAAATAAGAGTCCAAATTTATTCTTGGGTAATCAAAAGATCCAATAAAATTCTAATAAGTTAATTATAGGTAAAGTGGAATGAACGTTAAATATAATTGAAATAAATTAAACAATTACTTTGAAAAAAAACAATAGTTGGATCTTGATCGAACATTTTTTTCTAAAAAGGAGAAAGAATAAACTATTTGCTAGAAAATTTGATATTAAAATAGATAAATAATTAGAAAAGGAAATTACTATGGAAAATGAATGGACGGAACAACGATACATAACAAAGAATGTAATAGGTTCCAATGGAAATGGGCAACAGTCATATGGTGAGCTAGGACAAGATAATCATCTGGTTAATGAGTCCAGTCCGGAGGAGGAGCTAGTAAGTCACATAATCAACCAAGGTCCTCCAACTATTCAAGAATTAGAAGCGGCGTATACTCTTTTTTCTAATCTTGAACCAAAGGAGCAAAGGATAGGGCAAATAGAGGAACAAGGAATAAAAGATGTCAATATGTTTGATTCAGGAAATAAGCGAGTGCACCCTAGATCAGACGAAAACGTGGGATATCCAAAAAGGCTAAAAGGCGCAAATAACCATTTATTTAATGAGCGAGACACCATAAATGATTCACAATTCCCACCTCAAACGACAAGAGAATCGGTCAATAAGCCCAGTCCAGAAGAAGACCTAGTACGCTACGTGTTCGAACTGGGTCCTCTGACTCGTCAAGAATTAGAATTAGCCGATACTCTTTTTTCTAATCATGAAACAAAAGAGCAAAGGATAGCCGAGGAGAGGAAAGGACAAACAGAGGGACAAGAAATAGAAACTGGAAATATGTTTGATCTGGAAAATAATCGAATGAACTCTGTAGTGGGCCAAAATTCGGAATCTTCGATTGATGAAGAAAAACATCTCCAGAATCCGCATAGCATACATAATGATAGGGACACAAGTGACTTTACACAAAAGAACATACAAGACAAGAGTACGAAAAATTCAGAAAGCACCCCAGTGAATCAGAATCAGGAAACGGTGCTTGACAAAGAAAGACATCCAAAAAGAGCTACTGCTCATTTATCTGAGGGTCTACATAATATACAGCACTTAGAAAGTCAAACAACCAAACAAACCGATAAGCAGCTTAATCCTCAAACGAGGCACTCTCTTGACCCAGTTCTTCCACAAAAAGCCAATCAATCAGACACTAAGAATGATTATTTAGAATATATCCAACTGTATCAATCCATTCAGTCGACCATCAAAATAGAGACATTTTGTGACATAATGGAATTGTCAGAAGATATATTTCAAGGGTTGCTTAAAGAAGCTGTTCCAGATGAGTCAACCAATAGTGAAATAAGATATCCAAGGGATAAAAGAATAGTTTTCCCGAAAGAATACAAATTGGAAAATGTTAAATTATATCTTAATTCTAAACATTCTTACAATTCTATCACTTATTTTTGTTATAAGAAAAATTTACCCTATATGTCCTTTCTAAATTGGCTCAAAGAGTATACAGAGGGGAAATTAACTCGTGAATCAATATCGACTATCGAAGAATTAATAAGTAGCAAACAAACTGATGGGTATCTGGATTGTACTGATAAAGTGAAGGAGACCTGTGTACTTTTATGGAGAGGTTGCTCAAAGACTAAGACTGAATTATGTGACAAATTGAACATCACTGATGGGGTTTTAAGAGCTTGGATGGATAAATACAATCAAGCACATAGAAATCAGCAGAAGAATATAATAACAACTCTTACAGAATTAAAATAAAGGAAGCTAAATTCAGGAAAGCTGTGTTGTACGAATGAAGTTAAAATAAAATTAGTTCTTTTATATAAGAATCGAGAAATGTCCGTGAAGCAATTATGTAAGATTTATCATTTGAATCCGAAAACGGTTTATAACTGGATCAAGAACTATGACCGATTACTCCAAAATTCAGAAAGAACATCCCAAGAACGCCAAACTTTTTCAACCAATGTCGGGAATGCTAAAATTACAGCAGCAGAAAATAATGCGAGGTTAATCCAGGAGCAAAATAAGAGTCCAAATTTAGTCTTGGGTAATCAAAGGATTCAATAAAATTCTAGCCAGTAAATCACAAGTAAAATTAGAATGAAAGTTAGATACAATAAAAATAAACTGACAAATTATGTTGACCAAGACCAATGGATTAATCTTGGTCGAACATTTTTTTCTCAAAAGAAGAAAAAGTGAATTATTTGTTAGAACATTCGATGTTAAAATAGATAAATAATAAATGAATAAAAAAGGATATGATTATGGAAAAGAAGTCAAATTCCTTAGATTGCATTATATGAACGTTTATAAGTCCCTGATAGTATTTTTAGCGGCTGGACAAAAGCTATGGTTAAGTTGTTATTAAACAGAAACTCACAAAAACGGTAAACTTGTTTTATAAATATTGAATACAACAAAGATTTAGCAGCAAAAATAATAAATGGAACTCTATTGTCAACGGGAATGACTTAATTTTATTTTTTGGAAAAAATCTATATACAATGAATCAAGTCAGATACGTTAGAAAGAAAGGTCGGGAATGATGAGTAAAAGAGAAGAAGGGGTTTATGTTGACCCTCATACAAAAGATGTCAGGTGCCATTCTCAATGGGACGACATTAGAAAAATCATCAACAAGAATCAAATGAACTATTTCAATCATCTATCAAAACTCTTTGAAAAAAAGCCGTTAATTTATTTTGAAATTGAAAAAAAAATGATGGATAAACAGAATATTAAAGGTATCTCTTTATTGGTTTTGTTAAAAAGGGAAGGAAAAGGTTTGGCATCCAGCGAATTATTTTATCCACCATTGAAAAATATTCGAGAGATTATGATAAAAGGATTGATGAAGGAATGTAGACAACAGGCATTCATTCAATTGAATGAAAAATACCAACAAAATGGGCATAGAATTGTTGAAATCACAGACCCATACTTTATATCATCTGACAATAAAGAAGAAAAACGTGATCTAGTGGGGATAAGAAAACACCTGAAGAAGGAGTTCGCAAAATATCCTAAAGAAGAACAAAGTGTAAAAATAGAGGAGAATCGAGATAATCGCTTTTAGCTCTTTGTCCAGCCGGATAAGGTTAGCTAATAAATATCAAAATTAGGTTTTTTACAACTAATGTTGGTAAAGAGAAATCTTAGAATAAAAAGGACAGAAAGAAGAAAAATTCCTTTTTGTCCTTTTTATTAGCTATAGATTGTTAGGTCTAGAGTATTTAAGGTATCTTTGATAAGTTGAGTATAAGACAGCTTGAATCCTTTTATGACTTGGTCAGTCAAATCCATTCTAAATGGTTTCGAGATGTCTTTTCTTATTTTTACCTTTTTTTCTGAAAAATAAAAAAGCAATTGGATCGACACATTTCGATATCAATTATTTGATTGTTTAGCGGAAGTAGTTATCTACTAACTTAATGTTTAATTACTTTAAAGGAGAGTGACTCTATGAAAAATGACACGATTGTAATCCCTCAAGAGGGATGTCATGTAGGTGATGAGAATGAGGAAATAAAAGGTTCGAATAATTTAAACGAGGCAAATGAAGATCATCGTTTGCTTCACCAAGACTCGGGCAATTTATTCAACCCTATATTAAAGGATAAATTTCCGATAGCTCAAAAAGTGGAAGTGTCAGACAATACAGTTCACACAAAAAGAAAACAAATGTTTGATGAGCAGAAATCAGTTAATCTTCAAGGATGGGACGAATTATATAATCCGCTGTTAAATGGCAATTATACGATAGAGCAAGCAGTGAAAGTGTTAGGTGATATATATGAACCAAAAAGAATACGAATATCTGATGAGGCGAAATCAAATGAACATCAAGAACAATCTGATCCTCAGAATCGCAATATAAGTGACTTTACAGAAAAGGAAATACAAGATAAGCGTACGAAAAGTTCCAAAAACATCCCAGTGGCTCAGGCAATCAAACAAATTGATAAACAGCCTATTTCTCAAACGGCGCATTCTCTTGAGCTTGCTCTACCAAAAAAAGTCAATAAAACATATCCTAAAGTGGATTACGTTCAACTATATCAATCCATTCAATCAGTTATCACAAGAGAGACATTTTGTGACATATTGGGATTATCAATTGATACATTTCAAAAGTTGCTTGAATATGAAGAGGTTGTCCCCGATCAGTCAGCCAATAGTGAATCAGAACATATAGATAAAAAAGAGAAGTTAACTCATAAAATAATATCGACTATCGAAGAGTTGAGGAGTAGGGAAAAAACTGAGGAGAATCTGAATTGTACTAATAAGGTTAAGGAAGCTTGTGTACTTTTATGGAGAAGTGAACGATTAATGCAGAAAGAATTGTGTGACAAATTGAACATTTCTGATGGGAATTTAAGAAGATGGAATTATAGATACGATCAGGCGCTTGGAAATAAAAACACAATAACAACTCTCGAAGATTTAAAAAATAGGGAGCTAGGGCCAGGGAATTTGTCTTGTCCAGCTGAAGTTAAAGCAGCGTGCGTTCGTTTACTTAAGAATAAAGAAATGACTAAAAAGCAAATATGTGAATATTATCGTTTGGTTCCGAAAACGTTGCATAATTGGACTAAAAATTATGAACTATTACTAAAAGAAATAGAAATGAAATCACAAGGACTTCACACTTTTTCAGCAAGTATTGGAAATGCTAAAATTACAGCGAAAGAAAATAATGAGTCGATAGTACATAACCAAGATACGAGTCCAAATTTAATTTTTGGCGGAAGGACGTAATAAAATTCTAACAGGATAATCATTAGTAAAATCGAATAAACCTTAGAAAAAAATAAAACAAACAAAAAATTATTCAGAAAAAGACCAAGAATTTGATTTTGATCGAACATTTTTTTCTAAAAAGAAGAAAAAGTGAATTATTTGTTAGAACATTCGATGTTAAAATAGAGAAACAATAAATGTATTAAAAAGGAATTGATTATGGAAAATAAGTGAAATGCCTGAGAGTGGATGTATAGACGTTTGTACATAAGTGGTAGTGTTTCTGATAATTGAATAAAATGATCTGAGCAAGTGCTGTTGAACAGAATCTTACAAAAACAGTAAACTTATTTATTAACGGAACATACTAAAGATACAGCAGCCAAAATAATGAATGGAGATTTATTGCCAATAATAATGACTTGAATTTATTCGTTAGAAAAAGATTCAATAAAAATGAATCAAGTCAAATATAATAAAAAGAAAGGTCGGAAATGATGAGTCAAAGAGAAGAAGGCACTCAGGTACCTCCTAATATAGACGATATCAATCGTCTTCCACAACGGAACGATATTATGAAAATTATCAAAAAGAATCAAATGAACTATTTCAACCATCTATCAGATCTCTTTGAAAAAAATCCGTTAGCGTATTTTGAAATTGAAAAGACCATTATGGATAAATACGAAATTAAAGGTATTTCTTTATTGCTTTTGTTAAAGCGAGAAGGAAAAGGGCTTGCTTTCAGCGAATTATTTTATCCGCCATTGAAAAATATTTGAGATTTTATGATAGCAAGATTAATGAAGGAATGTAGACAACAGGCGTTCATTCAATTGAATGAGAAATACCATCAAAATGGGCATAAAAATGCTGAAATTACTGGTCAATATATTAGTCAAACACTTTGTGATAAAGAAGAAAAACATGATTTAATGGCAATAAGAGAACGTTTGCAGAAGGGTTTCGTAGCATCTCATACAGAAGAACAACGTGTAAAAACAGAAGAGAAATCGAGATAATTATAGCTCTTAGTTCTTTATCAAATCTAATAAGATTTCTAATAAACATCAAAATTAGTAACTTCAACTAGTTTTGATGTTTTTTGCTTCACATTAAAGTATGTTCTTTCAGCATTTCTTGTAGTAACTAGGAAAAAGTAGGGTTTTCTCAATCATAGTTAGTTGGTATCTCTTTGTGGGAACAATAAGCTGAAATTCATGGGGAAAGTAAATGATCCACGACTTCATTTGCTGTTGAATAGTGCTATAAAAAATTCCGCATAATAACCTACAACACTCCATTATACTAAAAATTTTTCGTATACAGTGTTGTAATATGAACATAATTTTCAAAAAAAAAAATAAAAGGATCCTCCTTGTAATCGATTTCATGATAAGCTTTTTTTATAAAAAAGTTAATGAACTTATCTAGCTTAATTGGCAATAATTTTAGACTACGGTGATAGAATATGAAAATTGGAGAAAAAAGAGAAAACATCAAAACAATTTGCACACGCACTTATCTAGTTTGAATGATAAGATCTCGGTTACAACACAGAAAATTCAAATCAATCATATGAGCGATGCTCTACAAACCACAAATAAAAAATGATATAAAAGTAAAAAGTATTGAGAGGGACGTTAGAGAGTTATGTAAAAAAAGAAATGGGGTAAAAAGATGAAGTTTACTCAAATACAAAAAATTCATGTAAATCCAAATGTTGGCAATGTGAATCGACATAATGACTATCGAACAATCCAACGTATATTTGAGAAAAGTGCATACAATTATTATGTTCATTTAACAGATTTATTTGAGAGAGAACCATTGAGGTATGCTGAAATTGAAAATATTATATTTGAAAAATATAAAATCGAAGGTCCTTCTTTATTAGATGCGCTAAAAAGAGAAGGAAAAGGGTTCCAACGCAGTGAATTATTATGTGCAAATGAAGGTTTTAGAAAAAGTGTCATCAGTGCGTTGTTTATAGAATGCCAAAAAGAATCTAGAATGGAAATTATTGCCAATTATTATAAAAATGGGAATGATATTGTAGAAACGACATTCCCTGATTTTAGTCGTCTAATAGGCGAAAATAATCGCAGAGAAAAAGAAGCATTCGAACAAAGAGAAAAAAAAAGAATAGAAGTAAAGCGATTGAACGCGATACATAAAGGTTTATCTCATAATAAGAAAATAAATGTAATTGATACTCGGAGCATCTCTCAGTCTATACTTAATGTAGAACTAAATAGATAGCAATTATTAATATTTTGTAGGAGGTAGTCAACAGATGAATAAAGAAGATAATAAACTAACAAAATCTTTTTTACTTAGGCCAGACAAAGATCTTCAAACTTTTGCACATTCAAATAAGATTAGTACCAAAAGTATGAAACAAATATTAGAAGAAAAGCTAAAATTTCCATGGGAAAAATTAAACGATTATTTACCAGAGCTATTAGAAAAATCAAGCTATCATTGTATCGTTGAAAAAATTTTGAGTGAACATTCAGAGTTTGGTAAAGTTGTTCCTCTCAGTGAAGAGGCCAATAGGGAAATAAGCATTATTATGAATAAAATAGGAATTTCTGAACAATCTCAGTTCAGTGAAATTTTACCCAAAGCAATTTTAGAAAATCCAATAAGTTTGGAGAGTTTTTCTGAAAATTTAGAAAAATATGTTTCTTCGTCTGAATTTACGATGTATATTAATGCAGCAGAGATTCCAAGTACTATATCATCAGAAGAGATACTTAGCGATAATATAATAAATTTTGAACTAAACAAAACGATTCAAAAATACAATGAACTAGCTGTTAATGGAGGAAATATCATTACTAAACGAGATGTTAAAAGCACCTTACTTCATTATTTAAGTAGAAAGGATAATGAATCATATAGGCCTAAGGTCGATGCAGAAGTACTTATTGAAGTTGTTGTCAAAGCATTGCCACATTGTCATTATATTAAAAATTCGTCTTTATCCTCTCAAAATTGGTTCTATAAGATTTTTTTAGAAAATGAAGGGAATTCTAAATTTGCTGAGCTACAGAAGGGGATGTTTAAATTAATTTCAAAAGATGAAACATACACTGCCACTAAAATAAATGAACAATATCGGATAAATCATAGTTTTGCTAATGAAGCGTCTATGAGCTCGTTAAACATACCTGAACATGAAGGACGTTAGTTTTATATGAAATCCCTTAGGAAAAGTAAAAATGTTAGATCTTTTTCTCTTATTTTAATAAATAAACCTACGTCACCGACAGAATTTATTTTCTCTATTTTGTTAGTGACGGTTCTTTGTATGAACGTGTGAATTTTTATAGACTATTACTTATTTTTCTTAGCTAGCGATAAAAACATAGTTATTCAACTATAAATTAATTATGTAAACTAGAAAATCGAAACTATTTGGTTATGTACTTATTCTTATGATACACTGATTTTGACTATAGGAAATAGGAGAATGAAGTATGCAAGATTATCAATACCCGCTTGATTTAGATTGGACCACCGAAGAAATGGTCATTGTGATGAAGATGTGGGAGGATTTAGAGTTAGCGAATGAAAAGGGCATCGATAATGCTCGATTTTTAAAATCATACCAACAATTCAAAACGGTTATTCCATCTATTGGAGAAGAAAAAAAATTAGGAAAAGAATTTGAAAAAGTATCAGGTTATTCATTGTATCGAACAGTTCAAGCAGCAAAAAAGAATCAGAAAAAAATCCTAAAAATGAATGGGTGAGAACATGAATAAACAAGAACTGATCCATCAGATCAAAATTTGGCTTAAAGAAGCAGCTGAGAAAATTCGTGCGGTACAAATCAAGACGCTTAAAGTTGATCAAAAAACCAATCGAAAAGATCTGGTTACCAATATGGATCGTGAAGTCCAAGCTTTTTTGATTGAAAAGATTCAGGCGTATAATCCAGAAGCAAAGATTCTCGCAGAAGAAGAAGGTTACAGTGAGTTAGAAAGCTTTGAAGGGCAAGTATTTGTTATTGATCCAATTGATGGAACCATGAACTTCGTACTTGAACAAGAGAATTTTTGTATTATGTTAGGCGTTTATCAAGATGGTGTTGGACAACTTGGTTTTATTTATGACGTGATGAAAGAAGCGCTGTATTGGGGTGGAAAAGATTTAGGTGTTTATATGAATGACCATCCGTTAACTAAGCCAGAAGACCTTCGTTTAAAAGATGGACTTATTGGTTTGAACGGTTATCTTTTTAGTCATAATCGGTGGAATGTCCGAACGATTGGTGAACAAAGTATGGGTGTTCGTATTTATGGATGTGCAGGACTAGAAATGATTGCACTTTTAAAAGGGAAACATATTGGTTATATTGCAAATTTGAGCCCGTGGGACTATGGCGCAGGGAATATTTTACTCGCTGAATTTGGACTGAAATATAGCGGTATCTCAGGAGAAAAGCTAAAATTTCAAGGAAGAGAATATTATATTGCGGCTACACCTCAAGCCTATGATGAAATTCGGGCACTTATTGTTGCGGCTGATTCGCTAAATAAGTAAAAAAAACCGCATAATTAAGAAAAATATGGCTAAAATATTAATTTTCTCGAAAAAATGAAAACATTTTACTATATTTCATGAAAAAAGTTTGCTATAATAAACAGTCGAGTAAAATTGCACTGTCATAAAGAACCGAGAAGGAGTTAGTTACATTGAACTATAGAAATGATATCCGTAACGTAGCGATCATCGCCCACGTTGACCACGGAAAAACCACATTGGTTGATGAATTATTGAAACAATCAGATACATTAGACGCACACACACAATTACAAGAACGTGCGATGGATTCAAATGCTTTAGAAAAAGAACGTGGAATCACGATTTTAGCAAAAAATACCGCAGTTGATTATAAAGGGATTCGTGTCAATATCATGGATACACCTGGGCATGCGGACTTTGGTGGCGAAGTTGAACGAATCATGAAAATGGTTGACGGCGTTGTCTTAGTAGTTGATGCTTATGAAGGAACGATGCCACAAACTCGTTTTGTTTTGAAAAAAGCGCTAGAACAACATATTACACCGATCGTAGTTGTGAATAAAATTGATAAGCCTTCTGCACGACCTGAGTTTGTTGTTGATGAAGTATTAGAATTATTTATTGAACTAGGTGCAGATGATGATCAATTAGATTTCCCAGTTATCTATGCTTCAGCATTAAACGGAACATCTAGCTTGTCTGATGATCCAGCTGATCAAGAACCAACAATGGCACCGATCTTTGATACAATTGTTGAAAAAATCCCTGCGCCAGTAGACAATAGCGATGAACCATTACAATTCCAAGTATCATTGCTTGATTATAACGACTATGTTGGACGTATCGGGATTGGTCGTGTCTTCCGTGGAACGATCAAAGTAGGGGACCAAGTTGCCTTACTAAAATTAGACGGTTCAGTTAAAAAATTCCGTGTAACTAAATTATTTGGTTTCTTCGGCTTGAAACGTTTAGAAATTGACGAAGCAAAAGCTGGAGATCTAATTGCCGTATCAGGAATGGAAGATATTTTCGTTGGGGAAACAGTGACACCTGTGGACCACCAAGATGCTCTGCCAATTCTACACATTGACGAACCAACACTGCAAATGACTTTCTTGGTGAATAATTCACCATTTGCTGGCCGTGAAGGAAAATATGTCACTGCTCGTAAAATTGAAGAACGCTTGATGGCTGAGTTGCAAACGGATGTTTCATTGCGTGTTGAACCAACAAATTCTCCAGATGCTTGGACTGTTTCTGGTCGTGGAGAACTTCATTTGTCAATCCTGATCGAAAACATGCGTCGTGAAGGTTATGAACTACAAGTATCGCGTCCTGAAGTTATCGAAAAAGAAATTGATGGCGTGAAATGTGAACCTTTTGAACGTGTTCAAATCGACACACCTGAAGAATATATGGGTAGCGTAATCGAATCATTGAGCTTACGTAAAGGCGAAATGCAAGACATGATCCATACTGGTAATGGACAAATCCGTCTAACATTTTTAACACCAGCTCGTGGCTTGATCGGTTATTCAACTGAATTTCTTTCAATGACTCGCGGCTACGGCATCATGAACCACACATTTGATCAATACCTACCAATGTTACCAGGTCAAATTGGTGGACGACACCAAGGTGCGTTAGTATCGATTGATACTGGAAAAGCAACAACTTATTCAATCATGAGTATCGAAGAACGTGGAACTGTTTTTGTTGAACCAGGTACAGAAGTTTATGAAGGCATGATCATTGGCGAAAATAGCCGTGACAATGACTTGACTGTTAACATCACGAAGGCAAAACAAATGACTAACGTTCGTTCTGCTACAAAGGACCAAACATCTGTTATTAAAAAACCAAAACAATTGACGTTAGAAGAATCGTTAGAATTCTTGAATGACGATGAATATTGTGAAGTAACACCGGAAAGTATCCGTTTAAGAAAACAAATCTTAAACAAAAATGCACGTGAAAAAGCTTCTAAAAAGAAAAAATAATCATCTGTTCAACTTGTTGATACAGTGATGTTTAGCTTTGAGAAATAAACCGAAGAAGTCCAAAAATAGGAGTAACTATTTTCGGGCATCTTCGGTTTATTTTTTGTTCAGATGACTGGTAAATCAGCATTAAAGTGGATGAAAAGAAAAATACTGTCGGCAAATTTTGCTTCTCAATTTTTTAGAACGTATTCAATTGTTTGAAATTAAAAGGAGAGAATTGTTTTTCCTTTTTCTAAAATTGTTATCTGTGGAGAAGTTAATAAAAATTAAAAGAAAAATTCAATAAGTACGCTAAAAGTTTATTAAAAGTCTTTTTAAAATCTTTAATTACTTCGGTTTTTGTTTCACGAAAAGCGGAAGTTTCACAAAAAGCATGTTGTACTTGATTGCTTGGAGAAGTAAAATATAATTGACGTATTATAGTTATAGTGGGGCGATAGAAGGGTCAATAATAAAAGGTTGCTCTAGGCTTTTTATAAATAAAAAACAACTAAACCGTGGACGAGCGGCAGTTTTTTGACATAAAGCTGAGTTTCGTAAAACATGGGGAGCTGTTTCGAGATTATCATCCTTAATGCTCCTGCGATTACTCGGCGCAGTTTTTACTTGGTGAGCGCTCAGGTCAAAGCGCCCTTTTCACAACCTCTTATTCATGGTGTTCAAGCATCAGCTCCTTGAAATAAGCCTGAATTTTTCAAAACATGAGAAGCTGTTTTAAAAAATTCTTTCTTATTGTCATCGGAGCTTCCCGATGCTTTCACAACCTCTTATTCACGGTGTTCAAGAAGCAACTCCTCAGCAATAAGCGATGATTTTCTAAAATATGAGAAGCTATTTTAAAAAATCCTCTCTTATTCGCTCGGAGCTGATCGCTTCTTTCACAACCTTATTCACGGTGTTCAAAGAGCTGACCCTCGGCGATAAGTCAAAAAATCTCAAAACATGGGGAGCTGTTTCAAGATTTTCATCCTTAACGCTCAGGTCAAAGCGCTCTTTTCACAACCTCTTAAATCAACTAAAAAGTAGGGATAAAATGAATGATATATTAAAACAATACTTTGGTTATGAAGTATTTCGCCCTGGACAAAAAGAAATTATCCAAAAGGTACTTGGTCATGAAGACGTCCTAGGGATCATGCCTACAGGAAGTGGGAAGTCCATTTGTTATCAATTGCCAGCCTTAATGCTGGATGGCTTGACTGTGGTCATTTCTCCTTTGATCTCTCTGATGAAAGATCAAGTAGATGCTGCCAATCAGTTAGGCATTTCAGCGACATTTATCAATAGTTCATTGGATAGTTATGAGACTGCTTCTCGGTTTCGATTACTCGAACAGCAACAAATCCAATTATTATATGTTGCGCCAGAACGGTTTATCATGCCAGATTTTATCCAATCAATGAAACGTTGGCACGTGCAACTGATAGCGATTGATGAAGCGCATTGTATCTCACAATGGGGACATGATTTTCGTCCAAGCTATCTTCATATGGCAGAAACATTAAACACGTTTGATCAACGACCGGTCATTGTGGCATTGACTGCTACTGCAACAAAGCAAGTAGCGGAAGATATTAAAAGACTTTTAAAGATACCAATGGATAATCATATTCAAACGGGTTTTGCACGAGAAAATCTACGTTTACAAGTAGTAAAAGATCAAAAAAAAGAGCAGTACTTAATTGAGTATCTACGTATCAATAAAAAGCAATCAGGGATCATTTATGCCGCTACCCGCAAAGAAGTTGATCGAATCTATCATTTGTTAAAGAAATTTGATTTCAGTGTTGGCAGATATCATGGTGGGATGAGTGAAAGCCAACGAACAGAAATCCAAGAAGACTTTTTATATGACCGTACAGAATTATTAGTTGCAACGAATGCTTTTGGCATGGGGATCAATAAGAGTAACATCCGCTTCGTCATTCATTATCAGATTCCTGGTTCTTTAGAAGCTTACTATCAGGAG
This sequence comes from Enterococcus sp. DIV0703, assembly GCF_051711065.1. Classification (NCBI taxonomy): domain Bacteria; kingdom Bacillati; phylum Bacillota; class Bacilli; order Lactobacillales; family Enterococcaceae; genus Enterococcus; species Enterococcus sp. DIV0703. Next base: position 1,208,348 of record NZ_JBIOLX010000001.1, read on the forward strand.
GCGGGAAGAGCAGGTCGTGATGGGCTCTTAAGTGAGGCTGTCTTGTTGTTTGCTCCCCAAGATATCCAGGTCCAAAAATTTTTTATCCAACAATCCCAACGAGAAGAGTCACAAAAACAAAAAGAATACGAAAAATTAAAAGCAATGACGGAATACGTCTACATCGAATCCTGTCTGCAACAATATATTCTTACTTATTTTGGCGAAAAAAGTATCCCATGTGGAAGATGTGGTAACTGTTTAGATGAACGTGAACTAGTCGATGTAACGACTGAAACACAGATGGTGTTGTCTTGCTTGAAACGCATGGGTGAAAATTATGGGAAACAATTGTTGATGAAGGTATTAGCTGGTTCGAAAGAACAAAAAGTCAAGATGCTAGGTTTTCAAGCGTTATCAACTTATGGCTTATTAAAAAAATGGGCACAAAAAGATATTCTTCAGTTGATCGAGTATCTTATTTCTGGTGGTTATCTGTATTCAATGAACGGTGAATACCCCACGTTGAAAGTAACGGAACTAGGAATCGAAGTGTTAAAAGGGAAACAAAAAGTATTTAAAAAAGAAGCTGAAAAAGTCCAACAACTTTCTGATGAAGAAGCTGACACCTTATTTGAAACGCTAAGAGAGTTACGAACTGACTTAGCTTCTGAAGCAGGCGTGCCGCCTTATGTGGTGTTTTCAGATGCGACTTTAAAAGAAATGAGTCGACAACGTCCAAAAGATCGACTTTCTTTATTGCAGATAAAAGGGGTAGGACAAAGCAAGTTAGACAAATACGGGGACGCTTTTTTAGCACTGATACTTTCTAGTTAAGTAGTGTATCGTTTGTAAAATTAGTGCATCTATTGTTTTTGCTCATGATAGGCTAGCAAATAGTAAAAAAAGAAGAAAATCCCTGAGCGAAAACTGGGATTTTTCCCCGTTAGAATTTTAAGTATGTTATAATAAATAAACTTAGAATGGGGGTAGGCTTAGATGGATTCTCTATCAAATGAATTTGCAGTTCAAGTGCTTAAAGATGAATCAGAACGAATCAAACGCTTGATCAAAAATCAAAAAAATAGCCTGTGTATCTCACAATGTAAGGCATTTGAAGAAGTAGTAGATACGCAAATGTATGGCTTCTCACAACAAGTCGGATTTGCCGTTCGTGTAGGCATCATCGATAAAACGGAAGGTCAATTGTTGCTGAGTGAGCTAGAGCGTGAACTGAACCGATTATATAGTGAGGTTTACCAAGAAAATTACGATAAAAAAGAAATTGGCAAGGAGGAGTAAACTTGCCTAAGAAAGTAAAAAAAAGGCATTTATTAAACTATAGTATTTTGATTCCTTACTTGATTCTATGTATTTTAGGTTTAATCATGGTCTATAGTTCATCATCTTATTTATTGCTAGAAAATGGAAGCAGTCCTTCCGCCTCTTTTTTTAACCAAAGTTTGTTTTGGGGCGTTAGCTTAGTAGCTATTGGACTTTTATATAAAATGAAAACATCCGTATTAAAAAATCAACGACTGATTATGGCAGCTATTGCTGTACTGACGATCTTGCTATTGATCGTTTTATTCTTCGGGAAAGAAATCAATGGAGCGAAAGGATGGCTTCAAATCGCTGGATTCTCTCTCCAGCCAGCTGAATACTTAAAGATCATTGTGATTTGGTACTTAGCATTAACGTTATCTAAAAGACAAAGAAGCGTTCAAAAAGATTTTGTTTCTACTGTTAAAAGACCGTTACTGTTAGTGTTGGCACTAACAGCGCTAGTTGCTATTTTACCCGATTTTGGTAATGCAACTGTCATTTTTTTAATTATCTTAGTCTTACTTTTGGCTAGTGGTATCAACTACGTTTATACGTTGATCGTTGGGGTCGGTGGGGTTGGCTTGAGTGCTTTAGCAATCTGGTTGATCAATATCACCCACGGGAAAATATTTCCCGGACGTTTACAATATATCTATAACCGATTTGCCATTTATCAAAATCCTTTTTCTGATGAGTTGAACAAAGGTCATCAATTAGCTAATGGTTATTATGCGATGTTCAATGGAGGTCTTTTTGGTCGAGGTCTTGGAAATAGTATCCAGAAAAAAGGATTTTTAAATGAAGCGCAGACGGACTTTATTTATGCCATTGTGGTAGAAGAGTTAGGCGTGATCATGGGGATCTTGATTCTTGCTTTACTGTTTTTCATGATTGTTCGGATCTTTTTGGTGGGGATTCGCTCAAAAGATCCATTTAATTCTCTATTATGTATTGGGATTGGTGCCATGTTTATGATCCAAATATTTATCAATTTGGGAGGGATTACCGGCGTTATTCCGTTAACTGGGATCACTTTCCCATTTTTGAGTCAGGGAGGATCTAGTTTATTGATGTTATCCATTTGTGTTGGCTTCGTCTTGAATATCAGTGCAGATGAAAAAAGAAAAAGTTTAGGTTTATACTAAAAAGATGTAGGAGTGGTTTGATGGAAAAAGTTTTAGTTGCTAACAGAGGAGAAATTGCTGTACGAGTGTTTCGAGCATGTACAGAATTAGGAATTAAAACTGTAGGTATCTACGCAAAAGAAGATGAGTATTCCGTGCACCGGTTTAAAGCAGATGAAGCATATCTAGTTGGCGAAGGGAAAAAACCGATTGACGCTTACTTAGATATTGAAGGGATTATTGCCATTGCGAAAGCCTGTGGAGCGGATGCGATCCATCCAGGCTATGGGTTGTTATCTGAAAATCTAAGTTTTGCAAAACGATGCAAGGAAGAAGGCATCACTTTTGTAGGACCAGACTTACATCATTTGGATATCTTTGGTGACAAGATCAAAGCAAAAGCAGCAGCTATCGCAGCTGGAATTGCTTCGATTCCTGGGACTGATGGACCGATTGAAAAGGTCGAAGATGCTTTGTCTTTTGCTGAAACGTACGGTTATCCGATCATGATTAAAGCCGCTCTAGGTGGTGGGGGACGAGGCATGCGTGTCGCCCATGATGAAAAAAGCGCTCGAGAAGGCTATGATCGTGCGAAAAGTGAAGCAAAAGCGGCTTTTGGCAGCGATGAAGTGTATGTTGAAAAATATATTGCAAATCCTAAACACATCGAAGTCCAAATTTTGGGCGATAAACATGGAAATGTGATCCATTTATTTGAAAGAGACTGCTCTGTACAAAGACGTCACCAAAAGGTAGTAGAGGTAGCCCCTTGTGTCTCCATGTCCACTGAACAACGCGAACGCATCTGTCAAGCAGCCGTTCAATTAATGAAACACGTTGGTTATGTCAATGCTGGGACGGTTGAATTTTTAGTTGAAGGAAATGACTTTTATTTTATCGAAGTCAACCCTCGAGTCCAAGTGGAACATACGATTACAGAGATGATTACCGATGTGGACATCGTGACTACTCAATTATTGATTGCCCAAGGGAAAGATTTACACAGTGAAATTGGTCTGCCGCAACAAGCAGATATCAAACTAAATGGTTCTGCGATTCAATGTCGGATCACTACAGAAGACCCGTTGAATCATTTTCTTCCTGATACAGGGAAAATCGATACTTACCGTTCACCTGGTGGTTTCGGAGTGCGTTTAGATGTCGGTAATGCTTATGCAGGATATGTGGTTACCCCATACTTTGATTCACTTTTAGTCAAAGTTTGTACACATGCGGCAGATTTTGATACGGCAATCCAAAAAATGGAACGTTGCTTAAAAGAATTTCGGATTCGTGGAGTCAAAACCAATATCCCATTTATGTTGAATGTGATTTCCCATCCTGAATTTCAATCAGGAAATGCTAAAACGACATTTATCGATAATACAAAAGAATTGTTTGAGTTCCCTCGTTTACGCGACCGTGGGAATAAAACAATGAAATACATCGGTGAAATTACCGTGAATGGCTTCCCAGGAATCAAAAATGGTGAAAAACCATTTTATGAATCTCCTCGGGTACCGAAAGATTTGATTAAACGCCCAGATTATCTGACAGCAAAAAATGTTTTAGATTCTGATGGTTCGGATGCGTTAGTCCAATGGATCAAATCGCAAGAAAACTTGTTATTGACTGATACGACATTTAGAGATGCTCATCAAAGTTTATTAGCAACTCGTGTTCGTACGAAAGACTTTAAAGAGATTGCTCAATTGACCGGTGAAGGATTACCTGAACTATTCTCAAGTGAGATGTGGGGAGGAGCAACCTTTGACGTCGCTTATCGCTTCTTGAATGAAGATCCTTGGCAAAGATTAAGAAAGATCCGAGCATTGATGCCAAATACGCTGTTACAAATGTTGTTCAGAGGTTCAAATGCAGTCGGTTATTCCAATTATCCGGATAACGTCTTAGTAGAATTTGTGAAAGAAGCAGCGGCTCAAGGAATTGATGTGTTTCGAATCTTTGACAGTTTGAACTGGGTACCGCAAATGGAAAAAAGTATCCAAGCGGTTCGAGACACAGGTAAGATTGCAGAAGCTGCGATCTGCTATACCGGAGATATCAATGATCCTAGTCGTGCAAAATATAATGTCCAATATTACAAGGACATGGCGAAAGAACTAGAACAACTTGGGGCGCATATCATTGCGATCAAAGATATGGCTGGCTTGCTGAAACCACAAGCTGCTTATCGCTTGATCAGTGAATTAAAAGAGACTACTGATCTGCCAATCCACCTTCATACACATGATACGAGTGGAAATGGAATCATTACCTATTCTGCAGCTTCGAAGGCTGGGGTAGATATCGTTGATGTGGCGATGAGTGCGATGAGTGGGAATACAAGTCAACCAAGTATGAGCAGTTTGTATTATGCTTTGGTCAACGGTCCACGGTTGCCAGAGATCAATATTCAAAATGCACAACAATTGAATCATTACTGGGAAGATGTCCGTATGTATTACAAACCATTTGAGAACGGTTTGAATGCACCAGAAACAGAAGTATATATGCATGAAATGCCTGGTGGACAATACTCTAATCTCCAACAACAAGCCAAAGCAGTTGGTTTAGGAAATAAATGGGATGACATCAAACAGATGTACCATACAGTGAACCTGATGTTTGGTGATATCGTGAAAGTTACCCCTTCATCAAAAGTTGTAGGAGACATGGCCTTGTTCATGGTTCAAAATGATTTAACGGAGGAAGATATCTATGAAAAAGGTGAAACACTGAGTTTCCCTGAATCTGTCATTACTTTCTTCCAAGGAGAGCTAGGACAACCGGTTGGAGGATTCCCGGAAAAATTACAAAAGATCATCCTTAAAGGACGAGAAGCGATTACTGAACGTCCTGGAGCTTTAGCTAAACCAGTTGATTTCCAACAAGTCAAAGCAGAATTAGCTGAAAAAATCGGCTATGAACCTAAACAAGAAGAAGTGCTGAGCTATTTGATGTATCCGCAAGTCTTTCTAGATTATCAAGCAGCCTATAATCAATTTGGTGATGTGACATTACTTGATACACCAACATTCTTCCAAGGGATTCGCTTAGGAGAAACGGTGAATGTTCAAATTGAAAAAGGCAAGATTTTGATTATTCGCTTGGATGAAATCGGTGAACCAGATATTGAAGGAAATCGTGTCTTATTCTTTAATTTGAATGGGCAACGTCGTGAAATCACAGTGAACGACCATTCGATCATCAGTACTGTACAAACACGTGTGAAAGCTGAACCAACAAATCGTGAACATATCGGTGCAACGATGTCTGGTTCTGTATTAGATGTATTAGTCAAAAAAGGCGATCATGTCAAAAAAGGCGATACATTGATGATCACGGAAGCAATGAAAATGGAAACAGCAATTGAAGCTCGTTTTGATGGTGAAATTGCGCATGTCTATGTAACAGATGGCGATGCGATCGCTTCTGGTGATTTATTGATTGAAGTAACTGAAAAATAAAGGTGGGAAAAAGATGAAACGGCTAGGGTTATTTGGTGCGATATTGTTATCAGTGATCATTGCATTTTACATGCAGCCGGTGTTGTTTCCTCCTAAACTTGAAGTAAAAAAAAGCTCAGAGCAAATCACTCAAAATCAAATGACTACGTGGAAATACCAGAAGTTGGAAACATCTGGCTTTTCCACGTATGTTGGTCAATCAGTTGATGAATTAGAGCAACGTTTTGGTGATCCCTATGAACGCTTGACGAGTGGGTTTGGTTTTGAAACAAGATATTACCATGATCAAATCAATCACTTATCCTTTGAAGCGAATATCACAAAAGATAAAGTTTCCACGATTAAAGTATTAAATACGGACAACTCAACGATTGCTCCTTTTTACTTAGGGATGACAATGCAAGATCTAACAGAGATCACCACGATCTATACGAATTTTAATTTTCAATACAATGGAACAGATGTCGGGATCGAATTGATGGAAGAAGATATGAATTATCGACCGTTGATTGCGTTTGATAATGATACGTTTGCTATTTTATTCTTCGACCAAAGTAGTAATGGACTGTTTTCGATCGTTTATTTGGATAAAGCTAGTTTGTTGAAACTTCATCCCTATCAAGTATTTGGTTCAGACTTACCGCAATATAAAATAGACGATCAAGTAGATTGGGCTGAAATCAATCAAGCAAAAGAAGGTCATAGTGTTCGATTGTTGAATCAGTTAAGGCAATTGGATCGCTTACCACTTTATAAGCAGATGACCGGTTTTTCTACTCAAACGAAATTGCTTTTAAGTGATTATCTTAATAGACCAGAAGATATTTTGACGAAAGAACGATTAGCAGAATGGCAACAAATAGCGGGTAGTACAAACGCAACTGCTAAGTTTTCATTGACTACTGATGAAATTGATTCGTTAGTCGCAAAAAGAAAGCTTCCCCAATCGACCGGTGTCTTTACACATCCAGTGATTGATCCAACGTTTACATTTTTATTTTTGTATAGTGATCCGTACTATCACGACCGCTTTTTAGTTAACACTTCCGATCTATTAGGAATTGCTTTTTCAAAAGAAAATATGTTAGTCTTAATGCAAGAAGAAGTTAAGGAGAGTACCGATAGCAGTGATAATCAATGAGGAATTATTTGCCTTAGAAGATCAATGTCAGAGCTTATCCAATTGTATCAAAAAAAGCGAGACGATGAAAAAATATTTAAAAGCTAAAAAAGTGATGGAACAATCAGCGGATGTCAATTTATTGATTAATGATTTCTCAATAAAAAAAGAACAGTTTGAAAAAGTTGTTCCTTATCAAAAATATGCACCAGAATTTCGAGAGAAGCAAAGAGCTGTTCGGTTAGCCAAACGCCAACTTGATTTGCATGAAAAAGTAGCGGATTTTCGTTTTATGGAAACACAATTGCAAGATCTATTGGATAAAATTAGCCAACAGTTAGCAGAAACGGTATCGTTGACGATTAAAATTGATGCGGGAAATCCTTTTTTTGAACAAAAGGGGCGTAGTGGATGTGGAGGTAACTGTCATGAATGATGAAAAAAATGAATTTCAACTAACGAAACGACGTGGGTTGATTGTCTGGGTATACAGTTTGAAACAATTAAAAAATTTGAAGAAATTTGGATTGCTTCATTACGTTTCGCGTAAAATGAAATATGTCGTATTGTATTTGAATGAAGACACTTTTGAGCAAACTGCAGAACGAATCAACAAACTTCATTTTGTTCGCAAAGTTGAACGCTCTTATCGTCCAGACGTCGAAATGAACTTTGCTGATAAGATTGGTACGAAGCAACCAGTCAAAGAAGAAGGTTTTGAGATTGAGGAGATCAATACTAAGATTCGTTTAGCAGACCATGTCTTTTAAACCTGTTTTGTGTAAATCATTCATCTCTTAAATAAAAAAGATAAAAATAACTTGAGAAAGCATGAAATTAATGGCGATCCAAGTTTTTTTATCTTTTTTTTTGGTATACTATTAACAGCACGATTTTTAAAAGGAGTGAGTCAATGCGAGTCATATCAGGAACATATGGTGGACGACGCTTAAAGAGTTTAGCAGGGGCTAATACACGTCCCACCACAGATAAAGTGAAAGAATCGATCTTCAATATGATCGGTCCTTACTTCGACGGAGAAACAGTCTTAGACCTATTTTCTGGTAGTGGCGGGTTAGCTATCGAAGCAGTTTCTCGTGGCTGTGGGCATGCCTTTTGTGTAGACAAAAATTACCAAGCGCTAAAAATAATCCAAGAAAACATTAAAGTAACGAAAGAGCCAGAAAAATTCACCACGTTAAAACTTGATGCGGACAAAGCCATCGAAAAGCTGGCAAATGATCAGCAAAAATTTGATTATTTATTTCTTGACCCACCATATGCCAAACAAAAAATTCTTGACCAAATAATCAAAATGACGGAGCTGGACCTTTTTAATGATTCGGCAGTTATTGTATGTGAAACTGATAAAACAGTGGAATTACCAGAAAAGATTGCTGATTTTAGGCAAATCAGAAAACAAACGTATGGTATTTCAACTGTGACTATCTACAGAAAAGAGGAAGACCTATGAAAAAAGCCTTGTTTCCAGGCAGCTTTGATCCGTTCACGAATGGACATTTAGATATGGTCGAACGAGCAGCAAAAATGTTTGATGAGGTCATCATTGGGGTATTTGTGAATACGTCAAAAAAACATCTATTTACCGTTGATGAAAAAGTTACATTGATTACTCAAGCTGTTCGTCATCTTCCGAATGTTAAAGTGTACCACCAGGAAAATCAATTAACAGTCGAGATTGCGAATGAATTAGCTGTTCAAACCATCATTCGTGGTATCCGTAGTGTAAAGGATTTTGAATATGAACGGGATATTGCTCAAATGAACCATCATTTAAATCAAGAAATCGAGACGGTCTTTTTATTGGCTAAACAAGAATATAGTCACGTTAGTTCTAGTTTATTAAAAGAAGTCTTACACTTTGGGGGAGATGTCAGTGACTATCTTCCATCAGTAATCAACGAAGCGTTAGCTGGAAAGCGTGAAAATGATGGACTTTAAAAGATGGTTAAAGACAATTCTTGTCATTTTTTTAGGGATATTTATTATTGGGTTCGTGGTAATTCCACTTCCTTTTTATGTGGAAGCACCAGGAGCAACCATCAATTTGAAAGAGCTGATTACCGTCAATGGGAAAAAGGACAAAGATTCAGGTTCCTTTTCATTAACTTCAGTGGGCATCCGTCGAGCAACTGGTTTTACAGCAGTCAAAGCCAAGCTAGCACCGTTTGAAGATTTGATTAGCGCTGAGGAGTTGACTGGCGGGGCGACTAGCGAAGAATACAATCAAATCCAACAATATTATATGGAGTCTTCCCAAAATGCAGCGATTGAGCAAGCACTAAAATTGGCAGGGCGCTCTTACCAGATGGAATTTAAAGGTGTCTATGTCATGAGTGTCGAGAAGAATTCCAATTTCTATGGAAAATTAGCAGTTGGTGATACAGTCACAAAAGTTGATGGACAAACCTTTAAAAGTGCAGAAGCATTTATGAAGTATGTCAAAAGTAAAAAAGTCGGCGATACGGTCACGATCACCTATCTCCGAGATGGCAAAGAAAACGAAACTTCAGGTAAATTGATCGAACTGCCAACGGATAATAAAGCAGGGATTGGGATTACTTTAACCGATCATACGAGTATCAAGTCGGATACAGATGTAATGATTAATTCAGGATCAATCGGAGGGCCGTCTGCTGGTTTGATGTTTACCCTGGAAATCTATGAACAATTGACCGGTAAAAATCTTCGTCAAGGGAAAGAAATTGCTGGTACTGGAACGATCAATAGCGACGGTGAAGTTGGGCGAATTGGTGGTATTGATAAAAAAGTGGCTAGTGCAGACAAAGCTGGCGTTGAAATATTCTTTGCACCGGATGATCCAATCTCAGATGAAATCAAGAAGAAACATCCAGAAATCAAAACCAATTACGAAGAAGCCAAAGCTGCTGCGAAAGAATTGAACTCTTCAATGAAAATTGTACCAGTGAAAACCGTACAAGATGCCCTTGATTATTTAGAAAAGATGAAATAAAGATTCATTATAAATCGTTTTGTTTCAACAACATTTTTTTATCATTGTTCATGAAACAGTTTTTGAACGAATAAATAGACAGACAAAATTTCCTTTAAGATTGATGTTTTCAATGACTCAGCCTTAACGGAAAGCTTGTCTGTCTCTTTTTTATAGAGAAACTAAAACGAATAGAAACTAGCCATGAGGGGATCTATGTGTATGAGGTAAGCTTTTTATATTCGTTGGATCAGTAAAATAAAAGTTATTTTTAACTGCGTCAGTTGATAAAGAGTTTAAACTTATAATGGAAAAATTTTCGATTAAATGAAAAAATAGGAAATAAAGTGAAGATGTATGATATAATCGAAGGACAGAAAAATGAATACAGTAAGATGATCAGATCGTTCTAAGTCAGTGTTTTTTTACTGATTCCCTAGTAAAAACTACGTTGGCACACAGCTTTTGATTTTTACATTTATCCGATTCATTGGGTATTCTGAAAATAGAGGAAAGAGTTGGAGAATTTTATTCTTGAAATCTATTTAAAACCAACTACCACTTTTATTTTGTGATCAAGTCCTGTTTGTTTTTCTAAATTTACTTGGAGGGGATTAATGATGAGAAAAAAAGCGATTGTAATTATAATGATTCAATTAGTGATTTATGTTAGCTCAATCATAGGTGCGTTTATGAATAGAGGAGTTATTACAAATTGGCCTTTTTTACTTTTGTTATTCGGAATATGTATCGGTAATTTTGTGCCAATCGAGTATCGGACTAGTTTCAATTCTACTGATCCTGGGATTATTCTAAAAAATCATACAAGACGCTTAGAAAACATTATTTACATGATCGTTACATGTCTCGTAATCGTACTAGTTACCTATCTGGATATGGTATAACGACTAGTTTAGACAATGGAATATTTTGTCCGTAAAAAAATATCTTATAAAATCTATGTAAACTAGCTCACGATTGTTCATGAGGAGAAGCGAGTCTTTGACTTATTTAGGAGATTTGAACACTGGGAAAGTTGATATAATCGAGGCGTTGCGTTTTAGTATAGTGAGAATAATTGTACATAGCCTCTAGAGAGACAGTGGCAAAGATATCGGATTTAGGATTGCTTAGGTAAGTCGGGTACATGCTCAAAAAAATCAAGGAAGAGCTTCGCTAAGAGTGTGAACTTGAAACTATTTTTCAAAAACGGATAGAAAAATAGATAAACATCAAAGTCAGTAAAAGTGATTTTGATGTTTTTTGCTAGTTAATGAAAAGAGGAATATAGACCCTATGTCAACGCCTATTCCTGAAATGTTTAAAGGTATGAAAGATTCATTCTTCATAAAATAATTGTCCCAAAAGTAGGTTTATTTTCATGTAGAAAAATGGTTTGACGTATTTAATCATGAAGAGAAAAAACTTCTTCATAATTTAATGAAAGGAAGCCAATCGGAAAATAGTCACAATGAGCGAAGAATGGAAGAACAAACGAAAGCGTTTCTATACTACCAACTTTTCTTCACCAAAATTTGTGATTGGAGGGATCTTTGGTGTCATAGGAGTCATCATCCTTGGTGGAATGATGGTTCATTTTTTCAGTCAATCAAGTAAAAAGGATCAACTATTTTTGACAAACCAATCGATTGAGGCTCCGGAAAAGAACAGTTCTGAAACGAAGCCAATTGATGAAACGGTGAGTACATCGACTAGGTCAGTGATTTATGTCGATGTGAAAGGAGCGGTAAAACGACCTGGAATGTACGCTTTTGTGGCAGAAGATCGGGTCTTTGATGTCATTCAAAAAGCAGGTGGGCTGACGGAATCAGCTGACGAGAAACAGATCAACTTTGCAGCAAAAATAACGGATCAACAAATGCTGTACGTTCCTGAAGTAGGCGAAGAAATTCCAGAAAGCTCAAATGCTAGTCTAGCGACGGTAGATTCAGCGGACACAAACCCAGATCGAGTGCATCTTAATACCGCTGATCTTTCGCAATTGCAACAAATACCGGGGATCGGTGAAAAAAAAGCCCGAGAAATTATTCAGTATAGACAAGACAACGGGTCGTTCAAAAGTATTGACGAGCTTCAAGAAATAGACGGAATTGGTCAGAAGACAGTTGAAAAAATCAAAAACTTCGTTACAATTACTATAGAATAAACGATAGAGGTGGCTAATATGAGCAATGAACGGATTCCTTGGGACCAATATTTTATGGCTCAAGCAGTATTATTATCATTGAGAAGTACTTGTACACGATTAGAAGTCGGCGCAACTTTAGTAAGAGAAAAACGGATCATTGCTGGAGGCTACAATGGCGCTGTTAGTGGGGATGTTCATTGCATTGATGAAGGCTGTTATATCGTCGATGGTCATTGCTTGCGAACGATCCATGCGGAAATGAATGCTTTATTACAATGTGCAAAACTAGGCATACCTACGGAGGGCGCAGAGATTTACGTGACTCATTTCCCTTGTTTAGCTTGTACAAAAGCCTTATTACAAGCAGGAATCAAAAAAATCAACTATTTACATGATTATCGAAATGATCCGTATGCACAATCATTGATCGAACAATTAGGTGCAACTGTTCATCAAGTATCATTGGATTCTACTCACTTTTCTAAACTCCAAAAAGAATTATCAGGAGAACATGTTTAGTAGATTTTGTGATCAAGCACAGAATCGATTCATTTTTCCAGCGATTTCTTCGATTTTTATTTGTTTGTTTTATTATACAGACAGATGGCATTATCGTTTGATTTTCGCTGGATTTTTTTTGTTTTTTTACGGAAAGAAAATAAACAAATTATTGGTTTAAGTCTCATTTGTAGTACGCTGGTTTTATTTTCTTGCTGGCTTAAAGAAACAAAACCAATCGATGATCAAAGGACGTTGGAACGTATCATGGTCGCCTCAGACACAGTGAAAATGAATGGAGATTTAGTGACTTTTATTGGGCACACAACGGACAAGCAAAAGATTTCTTGCAGCTATTATGCCAAATCTGAACAAGAAAGAAATTCTTTTCTTGTTCTTAGACATGAAGCGATTGAATTAATTGTAGTCGGGGATTACCAAGAAACTTCCAAACAAAGGAATCCTTATGGGTTTGATCAAAAAAAGTATGACCAAATACATCGGATCAAAGGACGATTTCAGATACGCCAGATCAAAGAACATTTGAATCGTAATGCTTGGCAGAATATGCTGAGCAGAACACGAGGAAGGTCTATTACGTTTATTCAAGAACACTTTAGTCACAAGGTGAGTGTCTATATGAATGCTTTGATTTTTGGCTATAAAGATAGTCAGTTTTTAGCATCAGAAGACACATATAAAGAAACTGGCTTACTTCATTTATTCAGTTTGTCAGGCATGCACATCCAAACTTACTTAGGTTGGCTCTATTATCTGTTTCGCAGAGGAGGGATGACATTAACTGCTAGTTATCTCCCACTAGTTGGGGGGACTTTGGGATATTTTAGCTTATCTGGGGGCTCTGTGTCAGTGAAAAGAGCGGGGCTGTCATTCTTATTGAAATTAGGGCTAAAACTCCTCAATGTCAAATTTTCTTCTTTCGATCATTATTCGATTATTTTATGGATACTTTTGCTGATCGAGCCGCTTTGTCTGTTCCAAGTAGAGGGCCAGCTAAGTTTAGGAATGAGCTTCTTCTTTCTTTTGTTATCTCACCCAACCACTAAGTTTCAAAAGTTCACTACTATCGTGTTATTTAGTATCGGCATCATGCCACTGACAGCTTGGCATTTTTATGAGTGGCCACTATTAGGGAGTATGTTGACTCTTCTTTTTGCTCCTGTTTTTAAGAAAGTATTTCTTCCTTGTTTGACGTTTTTATTTGTTTTTGGCAGGGTATTACCTCCAAGTGTTAGCGAGTTGCTTAATTCTTTTTTAGTCCATTTCGAGAGCTTACTAGATTCGTTGAGATTTGCCAATCTAGTGATTGGGCGACCGAATGGCTGGTTGTTAATATTTAGTTTAGGCTTTCTTTTATGGCTTATAGAGAAAAAACAACATAAACCTTGTCAATGCGTGACTGCTGCACTCCTTGTGCCCATTATTCTCATTTTTGGTCGTTTTCTTCAATTCGGAAGTAGTATCACTTTCAACGACGTAGGGCAAGGAGACAGTATTCTTTTTAAAGCGCCGTTTTTAAAAGAAATCGTTATGATTGATACTGGTGGAAAATTGGGTTTTCAAAAAGAAGCATGGCAAGAGCGAAGGGTTAGACCACCTGCAGAGTTTAATCTTGTGCCATTTTTAAAAGGAAATGGTATTCGGCGCATCAATAAACTGATATTGACGCATGACGATATCGATCATGTGGGAGAGATCACAACATTAGCAAAACATTTCAAGATCGATACGATTTATATTGGGTGGGGAGCTGGCAGGAGTGCTTGGCTTTATGTGCAGTTGCAGAAATTGGAAAAAGCAGGGACCACTATTTGTGAAGTCAGGCAGGGTGATTGGATCAAAGGTTATTTTGATTTTTTTGTGTTGTTTCCAGTTAATCAGGGGAAGGGCGAAAATGAAGATTCAATTGGCTTGTCAGTGACTCATCAGTCCTGTCGTTTTCTCTTTTTAGGTGATTTAGATCAGCATACAGAAGAAAAGATTGGAAACACGTATCCAAATTTAAAAGCGGATGTGATCAAATTAGGACATCATGGCAGCCGCACATCTAGTCATCCACAGTTCATTTCGCAATTAGAAGCAACCTATGGTGTTTTATCCTGTGGCGTGAATAATTTATTTGGTCATCCTCATGAAGACGTACTAGCGACGTTAAAGCAGAATAAAGTCACTCCTTTGCGTACCGACCGTCAAGGCGCAATTACTTTTAAATGGCATCCCTTTTGGTATCCAAACGGAAAGATCCACACAATGATAGACTAGCAATTCCCAGCTACTCATGGTAGGATAAATTTGAAAGTGGTGAACGAAATGAGTATTCAAGCAGATTTACAAAAAATCCGTAAAGAAAAGCTTGCGCCTTGTTATTTGATTCTAGGTACTGAAAAATATTTACAGGATCAGGTAAGAGCAGAAATCCAGAAAAAAATTCAAATCGATAGTCAAGATGACTTGAATTTCTTAAGTTTTGATATGGGGAATGCTAGTATTGATGAGGTGGTTGCTGAGGCAGAGACTTTGCCATTTTTTGGTGATCAACGCCTAGTATTTGTAGAAAATCCCTACTTTTTAACAGCTGAAAAAGTGAATAATGGGATTGAACAAAATACGGATCTACTGATTGATTATTTAAAAGAACCTTTAGAATCAACAGTTTTAGTGTTTTTTGCTCCCTATGAGAAATTAGATGAGCGAAAAAAAGTAACGAAACAATTAAAAAAAGCTGCTGTGACCATCAATGTTCAGCAATTGAATGAAAAAGAAGTACGTCAGTATTTATTGAATACACTGGAAAATGCACCGTTTCAAATGGACCGTAAAGCGATTGATCTGTTTTTAAGGTTAACGGATCTCGATCTATCAAAAATGATGAGGGAATTGAATAAATTACTATTGTATGGGCAACAACAAGAACTGATCACTGTTAAAGAAGTGGAACAGTTAGTCCCTAAAACCTTGGAACATAATCTTTTTGATATGACACAATATATTCTTTCCGGGAAAACAGAACAAGCGCTGCGGTTGTTTGAAGACTTAATTACCCAAGGAGAAGAAACCATTAAGATCAATGCCATCTTGCTTTCACAAATACGTTTGTTTTTACAGACCAAGTTTTTGATGAAAATCGGTTATCAGCAGGCTAATATTGCTGAGACTTTAAAGATACATCCTTACCGTGTAAAATTGGCGATGCAAGAGGTACGTAAATTTGATGAAAAGATCCTAAGGCGTTTATTTGACGATCTGGTTGAAATGGATTACCAAATCAAAAGTGGTAAAATCGAAAAAGAATTAAGCTTTCAATTATTTCTCTTACGAACAGGTCAGCTTTTGAAGAGTTAAAAAGAAGAGAAAAACAATCGAAATAAATCCAAAAAGAACGCTTGAAACGATGATGTTTTGAGCGTTTTTTAGACATCAATTGTTTTAGAGTAGGAAGTGCTGAGTCAGCCGCAGCTGGTTTACTAATAAAAAGAATGGAAAGAAACCCAACAGAAGGGTGATCGAATAGACTGTTTGAGACAAAATAAAAAAACCGGCCGTAGCCGATTTCCTTATTTAGCGATTTTTTTGCTTAAACGAGATTTGTCGCGGTTAGCTTTGTTTTTATGAATTAGACCTTTTGTTTCAGCCATATCAATAGCTTTAACAGCTTCTTTATATAACGCATCTACGTTTTCAGCACCTGAAGCTACAGCATCTTCAAATTTTTTGATTGCAGTACGCATAGCGCTTGTTTGAGATGAATTTTTAACGTTCGCATTTTCGCTTGTACGAACACGTTTGATTGCAGATTCAATGTTTGGCATTAGTTTCACCTCCGATAAATTAAGTTCTTACGCGTGTTACCGCATAATTCAACATTCATTATTATACCTAAATGAAGTAATCTTTGCAATATGAACATGACAAGTTTTTTTCCTTAACACTAAAAGAAACTTAATTCTAGGCTTTACTAGCATTGAGAGAGAAGGAAAAAGGGCAAATAAAAAACGCTATTGTGGGAGACAATAGCGTTCAACCAAAGCAGATAAATTTATCTTTTTAAACAAAATTTGAATGGGACTGTTTGGTACTCGAATATTATATAACAAAGCGAACCGTTTGCAAAGCTTTTTTTGAAAAGGGATACGTTCCTTGTAGACAAAGCAATCGTAACGATACCATTCATTAGTTATTTTATAACCGTTAACCGTTGGTGTGGCTAAATTTATTCCGGAGTTCCAATAATTTTAATGTATTCATCAATATTTTTGATCATCATTTTTTTGATGACTAATTGATTGCGGCGGTTCCATTTTCCACTGACTTCTAATACATATTTATTTAAAGGGAGCCGAAGAATATATTTTGCCAAGTAACGATCTTTCAACAGACCGTTAATGACACGATCTTCCAGTTGAAGATTTAAGCCAGTCAACATCATAGGTTGTTCTTGTAAGACATACGTATCAATTAAAAGACCTTCAAAGGTTTCCATGAGCGTTTTCCTTTCTATATATAAAGCATAATAGCGAATGATTAAAAATATAAGTGATGCTATCTTGTGTTCTAGTATAACAAAAAATGAAAGGAGGAGCCAAAAAGAAATGAGGATTATTTAATAATATTTTAGGAAACATAAAAGGGGGGAAGTGGTGTAGGGGTAAGGAGAAGAGGTAGGAACATTAAAAACATACTTGATGAAACCCACGCAACTTTTATCAAGTAGATTCCATAAGTAAAGATAAATGGAAAAACAATAAACCCGATAGATAAAGTTTGTTTACTCCATCTATCGGGTTTACTTTTTTCACGATCAATTAAAGTAGGTATTGAACACATTTTGGATCAGATCTGGAAATAAAAGATAAGCTAGTCCTAAAATCAATACGATCGCTAATAAAAACCAACCAACCGTGCCGATAAAGTATTTTAATTTTTCTAACATGTGATCACCTCGGAATAAGTATATCACGAACGATTCGATTCAGAGGACTCAAAACACTTTATCTGTGATCGATTTTTTCATTTACTTAAAGAAAATAATTGCAAGAGACAATAGGTAATACCAGAAGCAATGACTGGACCAGCAGCGATCCCTTTTAAGAAAACGACTCCGAGAATTGTTCCAAAAACCAATGCAACAGTAATCTGCGGGTCTGAAGCAATCAAACCGACTCCTTTGGAAGAAAGGACGGCTACTAGACCACCACAAAACACAGCAATCCAACCGATGGGTGATTTAAAGGCATCCAGTAAATCTTTTAAACCAATCTCGCCAGTAGCGATTGGAACTAAAATAGCAGCTGTGATGATGGTGACTCCTAGATTAATTCCTTTGCCTTGAAGCCAAGTAAGAAACACTTTCGATGTCGGTATCAATTTGACTAGTAATATAAAACCTGTAGCGATGATCAAGCTTTGATTTTTAGCAAGCAGGGCAACAAGCATGATCAATCCAAGAAAAATCCAACTTTCCATAAAAAAAGAACCTCACTTTCCTGCCATCAATCATATCATTTTTTCAACGGTTACAAAAGTGAGGTTCATCAGAGTGGAAAAACTAGATAGAGTGGTGATTCGGCTGTAAGGGACAGCCAGTGCAACGTGATTTTTTGGAAGTATCTTCAGGTAAGGGTTTCAATAAACGTAACCCATTTAAGATAACCAAGATCGTGCTTCCTTCATGACCAATCACGCCAAGAGGTAAATTTAAAAATTGCAGAAAGTTAGAAAGGATCAGTAAACAAATCACTGTAAGAGAAAAAATAATATTTTGCTTAATGATTTTCTTCATTCTTAGTGAAAGACGGTGGGCATAACTTAATTTTTGCAAGTCATTTTTTACCAAGACGATATCAGCGATTTCCATAGCGACATCCGTTCCTTGTCCCATGGCTACTCCTAGTGAAGCAGTTGCAAGAGCTGGGGCATCATTGACACCATCACCAACCATTGCTGTGACAGCATACTTTTCTTTTTGCTGTTGTGCATAGTGTGTTTTATCCGATGGTGTGCAGTTAGCCAGTAAGTGTTGAACACCAATTTTCTCTGCAATAGCTGCAGCAGTCCCTTGGTTATCTCCAGTGATCATGCTAGTATCAATTTGCTGGTTATTGAAATAGTCAATGACTTGTTGGGCATTTTCTTTCGGCACATCTAATAAGCCGATGAGTGCTACCAATTGATTGTCTTTGGTTAAAACAATCACTGTCTTTCCCTGTTGTTCGAGTAAACGAATTTTATCAAGAAGTTCTTTTTCAGCTATCGACGTTTTTTCTGGTTCCCATTTACCTACAATCCACTGAGCTTCTTGGTAAACTGTTCGTAAACCAAACCCCGTGATTTCTTCGATTGGTAATTTTTGGATGTCTTTTGGTATAGCAATGTCAAAATGTGTTACGATTGCTTGAGCTAAGGGGTGCGTTGTTTTTTGTTCCATTGAAACTAAGATTTGTTGCGCCAGATTCTGATCTTTTACAAAATAGCTATCAGTTACTATCGGTTTACCTTTCGTTAAAGTTCCGGTTTTATCAAAGGCAATTGCTTTTAAATCAGCTAATTGTTCTAAATGGAGTCCACCTTTGATCAGCACACCGTTGCGGGCAGCGTTAGAAAGGGCTGCGAGTGTTGCAGGTGTCGCAGAGGCAACCAACGCACAAGGAGAGGCGACAACCAGTAAAACCATTCCCCGATAAAAACTTTCTTGAAAACTCCAGCCAAAAATGAAATATGAAACAAGAATCATTAATGGAACAACGACTAACACACCTTTAACGTAGGTATTTTCAATACGAGAGATAAAAGAAGCGGTCTTTGTAGGGGTGCTTTGTGCTTTTTCAACCAGCTGGATGATTTTAGCAAAAACGGTCTCATCACTTTTTTTAGTCACCTGTAGGATCAAAGGATTCCCTCGATTGATCGTTCCTGCAAATAACTCATCATGAGGAACTTTTTCAACTGGTACAGATTCACCACTCAATGTTGCTTCATCAACCGTTGCTTGTTGACTTTCTAAATAGCCGTCAATTGGGATCGTTCCACCTTTTGGGACAAATACCCGATCATTGATCTTAAGATCAGTTACAGCTATTTCTTCTAATTCTTCGTTTGCAGTTAAACGTTGTGCTTTTCGTGGCTGTAGATTCATTAAAGCGGTAATTTCTTGCTGACTTTTACTGGTCGTATATTCTTCGAGAGCGCCACTTAAACAGAAAATAAACGTAAGCATCGCACCTTCTAAAAAATTACCGATCAAACAAGCGCCAATTGCTGCCAAGGCCATCAATAAGTCAACATTCAATGTGTTTTCCTGCCAAAGTTCGGTCAACCCTTCACGAGTCTGCTTGAAACCGCCGAATGAGATGGCGCCTAAATAAAAGATGATACTTAGAAGAGGCACAAAAGATTGAGTAGCCAAACCTAAGATTATAAGTAATAAACAACCGATTGTCGGGATAAATGTCTGTATTAAACGAGTCATATTTGTTTCCTCCTTTACAAAATCAATATACCACACCAAAATTCTAATTGATAATAAAAATCGCTAAATGAGAACGATAATAGTTATCATTTAGAATAACGCTTTTTTGGAAAGGGGATAATTAGAATAAATATAAAAAAGCACCGTAATCATACGGTGCTTTGACTTCGTTTTATTCAGTTACATTGCGATAAACCAGTAACCAATCAAAATGATCCCTAAAATGATACGATACCAACCAAAAATTGTAAAGTCGTTTTTCTTCAAATAACTTAACAAGAATTTGATGGCTAAAACGGAGACAATAAATGATACGAGGGTTCCAACGAGTAAAATAATCGTTTCTTCTATTTTAAAGGAGTTTCCTTCAGCTAGATACTTCACGATTTTTAAACCACTGGCACCAAACATCACTGGGATACCAAGGAAAAATGAAAATTCTGTTGCTACAAATCGAGAAGCACCAATCAAAATGGCTCCGAGGATCGTAGCTCCTGAACGAGAAGTTCCAGGAACTAACGCTAATACTTGGAATAATCCAACCAGTAACGCCGCTTGATAAGTAAAATCGTTTAAGGTTGTCCAACGTGGTGTTTTTGTCTTGTTTCTTTTTTCCACAACAATGAATGCAATCCCATAAACGATTAAGACGATCGCAACTGGTAGAAATTTATGAAAATGTTCTTCTAACCAATCATCTAAAGGTAATCCAATAATAATTGCTGGAATACAAGCGACTACGACTTTGAACCATAATGTCCAAGTATCTTTTTTCTCAATAGTGGTTTTGCTTGGAGAAAAGGGATTTAATTTATGAAAATATAAAACGACGACTGCTAAAATAGCACCTAATTGAATAACGACGTTGAACATCGACATAAACTGTGTGCTAGCGTCTAGCTTGATGAACTGATCTGCTAGGATCAAGTGACCAGTGCTACTGATCGGCAACCACTCGGTAATCCCTTCGATAATTCCTAAGATAGCTGCTTTGATGATATTTGCAAAAAACATACGGACCTTCCTTCCCAAATAAAATACAGTATTAAGTATACCGTTCTTTCTAATGAAAACCAAATGCTTTCTTGATGTTAAGAAAAACTTGAGAAATAGCAAGAGGGTATAAGAAAGCGAGTACTCAAGTGAGTACTCGCAAACCAGTGTTTGATAACAGAATGATTATAAGAAAGAATCCCGCGAGTGTTTTTTTCCCTGCTCTATATAGCTAATATCGTTGATTCCTTCAATTGAAAAATTGCCTTTTTCATACGTCACTTTTGTCACGCTGCCATTTAATAAGCCTGCTCGAACAGGTTGATGTACGTCAATTAGGCTGAGTAAAAAGCCAATTGTCAACCCATGAGAAACAACTAGGACGTTGCCACCACCATTTTTTTCGCAATGGTGCGCAATGTCTTCAAATCCTGACCATACACGATTTTTTAAAGTATCGTAGGTCTCAGCCCAGCCAGCGGTATCCAGGTTATAAATAGCATTAGCAATTTGTTCAAAAGTTACGTCCGTCGTGAACATCTCATCATAAGTTTTGAAGTTTAATACTCGGGGGATAACTCCCCACATTTCCATGTCATAGCCACCTTCTAAAGAGCCAAAACACCATTCACGAATTCTTTGATCGATAAAATAAGGGATATCTTTTCCTTTGGCATGTTCACTGAGGATGATACGTGCCGTTTCAATAGCACGACCACTATCGCTAGAATAAGCAAAAGAAAAATCAACGTCTTTCAATCCTTTTCCAAGATAGTGGATTCCTTCTTGGCCTTGTTTGGTGAGTGGTGTGTCACACCAACCTTGGACACGTTCAATCGTATTGAACATCGTTTTTCCGTGTCTGACGATGTAAAGAGTGGTTTTAGTCATATTTACAGCCTCCAATCGATTTGTTAGTTAAGCATTAAAGAAAGGGTTGGTTCTTTTTTCATGTTCAATGGTCGTAGCATCTCCATGCCCAGGATAAACGGCAAATTCATCTGGCAACACAAACAACTGGGTTTGAATACTGTGTAGTAGCTGTTCCAGATTCCCAGTATATAGATCGGTTCGACCGATACTGCCTTTAAATAGTGCATCACCTGATACGACAAAATCATCAAAGATAAAGCTGACACTTCCAATCGAATGACCAGGTGTAGGGACGACCCGAAATGTCATATTCCCTAGACGATAGGGTTTCATTTCAAATTCATATTCAGCAGGTGAAACAATGATATTCGCAATGTCATCATGTCTTCCCAAACCAGAAAGATTCAATATCGGATCGCCTAACCAACTTTGTTCTAATGGACTAACATATACAGGGATCTGATAAAACTGACGAAGTTCTTCGACGGCTCCGATATGGTCATAGTGGGTATGTGTTAGTAAAATCGCTACGGGTTGTTGTTGCGTTTTTTCGATTTGCGTTTTGATTTTTGCTGCATCTTCACCAGGATCAATAATCAGTAAAGCTTCATCGTTATAAACCAAATAACAATTTTCTTCGATCATCCCAGTTTTGATTTGTTCAATATGCATAAAGAGTTCCTCCTGATCGCTTACTTAATTCTAGTATAACTCAATTGATAAGATGAAACAAAAGACCCTACTTGAGGAATGGTCCACGGTGAATCTAAATCGAATTGTATGAATAATAAATGAATTAATTGAATTAATTTATTATAGTAGAGCTGAGTCATGTTTTTTTGTAGCCGAGTTTTCTTGCTTCCTAAATGAACCACTTATTTCAATGACAAGATGAAAAATAAAAGTATTGAGAGATTTTAAACAAGAGAACAGAAAATTCTCACTTCTTTTTAATAAGTTGGTGTTAGAGTGAGCTCATCCAAAAATCCTAATTCTATATCCTATTCGAGCTTGCGACAGTGATGTCCAACTCTGAAAAACAAAGGGAAGCATCCGAAAATGCAAAAAGCTATTTTCGGATGTTTTACTTTACTTTCAAGTGAACGATGATGAATGTAAAGGGAGAGAGAGATCTGAATAATGTAAACAAATCTATAGCTTTGTAAACATACTTATGAAAGGAAAAAGTGAGTAAATAGTAGTATTTCTTTCATTTGCTGAGGTTTATAAATCGGTAAATGAATAAGAACAATTTTTGTATTTTGCGATTCTATTCTTTTTCAGGTAAGCTTATAGTCAAAGGAGTGGGAGTGGTGAAGCAATCAAAAATATCGGTACGTAACCTTGTTGAATTTATATTAAGGCGTGGCAGTATCGACAATCGTAAAAAAAGTAACCATACCGCACTGGAAGGTGCCAAGATCCATCGGAAGCTTCAAAAAGATGCTGGAGAAGACTATGAAAAAGAAGTCTTTTTAAAGACGACTGTCCACTTCGAGGAATACCAGCTAATCATAGAAGGGCGAGCAGATGGCGTGTTCCAAAAAGAAGGCATCTATTATATTGATGAAATAAAAACTTCGGAACCGAGGTATGAAGACTTAGAAAAAGAACAAATTGAATTATTTTTCCATCAAGCAAGAACCTATGCTTATATTTATTGTCATGAACATGATTTAAAAGAAATTAATTTGCAACTAACTTATTATCAAACTACTGAAGGAATCATTACCCGAAAAATTGAGCATCAAACCATCGAACAATTAAATGAGTTTTTTAAAAAACTTACAAATGACTATAAAGAATGGCTGATTTTTCAAGAGAATTGGCGTACCGTTCGAAATGCTTCTTTGATGGCTTTGAAATTCCCCTATGACAACTACCGTAAAGGTCAAAGAGAGTTAGCAGTCGCTGCCTATAAAACGATTCGTACAAAACAAAAATTATTCGTCGAAGCACCGACAGGAACTGGAAAAACAGTTTCTACACTGTTCCCCGCTTTGAAAGCAATAGGGGAAGAAGAGGGAGAACGCATTTTTTATTTAACGGCTAAAACAATCACGAGACAAGTCGCTGAAGATGCTTTGGAGGCGTTAAAAGATGTGGGTGCTGAGACCAAAAGTGTAACTTTGACAGCCAAAGATAAGATTTGTTTTTTAGACGAAACAACATGTAATCCAGATCAATGTCCATATGCCAACGGGTATTACAACCGGATCAATGAAGGATTATGGGATTTATTGAATCATGAAAATCAAATCACCAGAGAAGTTATTGAAACCTATGCGAAGAAACATACGTTATGTCCTTTTGAGTTGTCGCTAGACGTGAGTTTATGGTGTGACGTGATTATTGGGGATTATAATTATTTGTTTGATCCGACTGTTTATTTACGACGTTTTTTTGAAGGCGAAAAAAATGAGGATCATCTTTTTCTGATTGATGAAGCCCATAATTTGGTCAGTCGTTCCCGAGAGATGTACTCCGCAAAACTTTCATATCGAAGCGCTAGAAACGTCTATGCACTCATTCCAAAAGAATTTAAAAAGTTAAGACGACGTTTTAATAAGTTACTTAAAGCGTTCGATCAGATCCAGGAAATTTCAAATGAAGATGGGTGGACCTACCACCATCAAAAAGCACCCGCGGACACATTGGTTAATGCTGGTTATCAGTTGAGTGAGCACATCCAAGAGTGGTTGGCAGAGTATCCTGAACATGCCATTCAAGAGACGTTACTCCCCTTTTATTTTGACTTACTTCACTTTTTGAAAATCAGTGAATTTTACGATGATCATTATGAAACAACTGTAGAGAAAACTTATCAAGATTTCATCATCAAAGCATTTTGCATCGATCCTAGTGATTTTTTAGAACAATCGTTAGCTAAGGGGAGAAGTAGTATCTTATTTTCCGCTAGTTTTTCGCCATTGTCTTATTACCAAGAAACGCTAGGAGGAAAAGAGAGCTTAGCTTATCGCTTGCCAAGTCCTTTTCCAGAAGAAAACCAAAAAGTGCTGATCACAAATTATTTAGAAACAACCTATCGTAAACGAGAAGAGAACATGCCTCGATTGATTGAAACGATCCAACATTTTACAAAAGAAAAGATCGGAAATTACTTGATATTTTTCCCCTCTTACCAATATTTGGATCAGGCAGTGACAGCCTTTCAAGAAAAACATCCAGATGTTAAGGTGCTGATTCAAGATACCATGATGAGTGAAACTGAGAGAGAAACATTTTTGAAGCAATTTCAAATTGATCCAGACGAAACCTTACTAGCTTTTTGTGTGTTAGGCGGAATCTTTTCAGAAGGGATCGATTTAAAAGGAACCCGATTAATTGGCAGTATGATCGTTGGCGTTGGATTACCACAAATGAACCATGAGCAGGAGTTGATCAAAGAATATTATGACGAAAAAGATCAGCTGGGATTTGCTTATGCGTACCAATTACCTGGCATGAATAAAGTCTTACAAGCAGCGGGGCGTGTCATTAGAGATGCCAGTGATCAGGGAATCGTTTTGTTAGCAGATCAGCGTTTTACTCGGTTGGATTATCGCCAATTATTTCCAAGACATTGGCAGTCAGCGACCACTGTCAGAAACCTATCTGAACTCACAAAAGAAATCACCGATTTTTGGCACAAAAGTAAATAATTGGAGATGCGAAAAAACTCTTGCGCTAGTAGTTTAAAATTAAAAACACCTGAATCAACCACAAACGACTGGTAGATTCAGGTGTCTTATCTGTTCAAGTGCGTATTGGATCAATTGTTTCATTGTCTGACAAGTAAAGCTATCTGTTAACGATAGTTAGTAAACTGAAGTTCGATTGGCAGATCTAATTTTCGCAATAAAGCAATCACCGCTTGAAGGTCATCACGGTTTTTTCCAGTTACACGAATTTGATCTTCTTGAATCTGGGTTTTTACTTTAATCTTTGAATTTTTGATCTCAGTTGTGATTTTCTTGGCATTTTCCCGATCAATGCCATTGATAAGTTCAGCGGATTGGCGTGCTTTTCCTCCAAGGGCATGCTCTGATTCAGAGAAATGGATATTTTTGATTGGAACATTTCGTTTGTTTAATTTACTGAACAAGACATCTTTGATTTGTTCGATCTTGAAATCATCGTCACTGAGAATGGTTAATTTATTGTTATCAAATTTGATATCAATAGTCGAATCTTTAAAATCAAAACGGTTGGTTAATTCTTTTATTGTTTGCTGGATCGCATTTCTGACTTCTTCGATTGTGACCTCTGAAACAATGTCAAAACTTGCATCTTTTGCCATAGTGATCCTCCTGATTTGTTTTTATTTTATTGTATCATAGTCAAATGATTGTGTTGAAGCTTTACTAAAATTATTCTCATTTATGATTCAAGTATTTTAATTTAATTCATAACCTGTTATTCTTACAATTGGAATAACTTTGAAAGGAAGAGGTGCTTGTGAGTAAGATTATGACAGTGTATCAAAGAAATGAAATATTAAAAAAGATTGTGGTTATCTTAGTCACCGGATTGACCGCAGCGGTTGCCTTAAATTATTTTTTGATTCCAGCAAACGTCTTTTCCGCAGGGATGAATGGGATTGCCCAAATCATTGCCTCGTTATTATCTGACTGGCTCCACGTAAAAGTGGACACAGGTGCCTTTATCTTTATTTTGAATATCCCTGTCTTTATTCTAGGGTTCTTGAAAGTAGGCAGACGAGCAACGATTTTAAGTTTTGTCAATGTAGTAGCCGTATCGGTAGCAACTACTTTACTTCCCACTGGGCAAGTGACGGACAATATTTTAATGAATGCCTTAGTCGGCGGTGTTTTGTTAGGTGTTGGTGTAGGGATCTCACTTAAAATGGGGTTTACAACTGGAGGAATGGATATTATTTCTTTAGTCCTTTCACAAACTACAGGGAAAACCGTTGGAAATTATATGCTGATGTTAAATGGTTTGATCGTGGTGATTGCGGGCTTTCTTTTTAACTGGGAGAGTGCGCTCTATACGATTATCTCTATCTATGCCATGACCCAAGTGATTGATGCGATTCATACAAGTCATCAAAAAGTGACCGCCATGATTGTGACGGTTAAACCAGATGAAGTGACCGCAGCGATCGCTCAAAATATGGTTCGAGGAATGACCCTATTACCATCAATCGGTGGCTATTCTAAAAAAGAAGGTAAAACGATCATGATGGTGATCACTCGATATGAAATGTATGATTTAGATCAAATCGTCCATGAAATCGACGAAGATGCTTTTATCAATATTTTACCAACGCATTCGGTATTTGGCCGTTTTGCTAATGAAAGCGAACAAAATCTTTACCGTTCTACGGGTGTCTTTCCCGAAATAAAGAAAACTCCTTCAAAAACTAAAAAACAATAATTGATTTAAATAAGTCAGAAGAATTTTCTGTTTTCAACCTGCTAAATGAGAATAGAACCTCCCAATTCTCATTTACAAATGAGCAAAAAAAGAGTATGATAAATGAAAATTGCATGAAGGAGTGCTGCAAGATGAGCGAAGCAAACCAAAAATGGTCTGCAGAAGAAGTCAATGAAATCAAGGAACGAATCTTAGCTGCCTTAGAAATGGTCATTGACCCTGAACTAGGGATCGATATCGTCAACCTAGGCTTGATCTATGAAATCGAATTTGATCCAGAAAACGGAGAAACAGTCATTAAAATGACCTTAACAACCATGGGTTGCCCATTAGCTGATATCCTAACTGAATCCATCCACGACGCCTTAAAAGAAGTGCCAGAAGTAACTAAGGCAGAAGTCAAACTAGTTTGGTATCCAGCCTGGACGACGGATAAGATGAGTCGTTATGCACGGATTGCACTTGGTATCAGATAATTTTGACGCGGGTTTCATATTCAACGAGTAAACAACTTTTAAACTCCTTTATCAACTTTTAGAAAAAGTTGGTGAGGGAGTTTTTGTTTTGTAAAAATTGATGCTTGATGAAGTAAAATTGTCAAAATATGAATAAATGATAACGACTTTTATCCCTTTCTCTTTTTCTATTCAAATCGCATCTCGAAATGCTTTATAAATTATACTTAATAAATTAAGTTGTGTTTTGTTTTTAATAATGTTAAACTTTGTTTAATTATATTTATATTTTGTTGGGAGGTTAATGAATGGATTGGTTTTTTAATTTAGAACCTGAGGAACAAGTATTTATTAAGAAATTTTTGTTGGCATCAGGTTCCTTAAAGCAGTTAGCAAAAGAGTATGAAGTTAGTTACCCAACAGTAAGATTAAGGTTAGATAGATTAATTGAAAAAATAAAACTTTTTGATATAAAGCAAGAAGATTCTTTTGAAGTATCAATGATGCAACTCGTGATTAACGAAAAAATAAGTTTAGACGTAGCAAAAGAAATTATAAAAAAACATAGGGAGAGTATAGATGAATAATATAATACAATTTTTATTTATTGCAGGTATTATTGGGTTTCAAACCCTAAGTGGTTATATAGGGAATAAATATATGGGAGCGATCTTACCAGTGATTTTCAGTGGTTTAGTTGTTTTTATCGTTTTGACAGGTCATTTAAATCTAACATTTAGAAATATATTAATGCCTATTGTTGGTTTGATTACATTGATCTGTATTTATGAAGGCGGAAAAGAATCAAAGAAAAAAAAGACAATAAAAGAAATGGAAAAAATGAAAGCGAAGGATATCTTGAATCAATAATGAGTTATTGGCTGATACACTAACTTAAACTCTTTTAACAGCTTTTAGTAAATGCTGATAGAAGAGTTTTTTTCTATGTAAAATATTCGGATAGTTGATGTACTGAAAGATTGTACAGTATAGGAAAATAATTGCGAAAGAGGTTGTTGAAAATCAAAAAATTTATAGCTTCCAAATTATCTAACAATCTAAGCAAACGCACAAAACAGTTTTTTAGTAAGCGTTTTCTGTTTCTGGTTTTCATGATATACTGTTTTTAAGTCAATCAAAAGGAGAATGAACATGAGAAAACAACGAGGTAGCTACTCGATATAGTGGAATGGATAGACCTATATCGAGTATGCTTTATCCAATCGACTATATCGCCGTCAACGATTATAAAATCATAATGACTGGAGCGATAAAAGATGATGGACCAATTAAAAAAAGAGTGGCTTAAAAGTGAGGAACAACAGAAAAATTTTACTGGCTGGGATTTTTCCTATTTAGATGGGAAATGGTCGTGTGAAGAGCCTCCGTGGGATTACCGAGAGCTTGTTTTAAATTATTTAACTCCAACTATGTCTCTATTAGATATGGGAACAGGTGGAGGTGAATTGTTACAAACATTTAACCATCCTTATGAACAGACAGCAGTAACGGAAGGGTATCCGCCTAATTACCAGCTATTATTACAAACACTTGACCCTCAAGGTGTAACAGTAAAATTTGTGGGGGAAGAGGACGTATTGGATTTTCCAGATGATTCATTTGATCTAGTGATCAATTCTCATGAATCTTTTGCAGTAGCTGAAGTGAAGCGTGTCTTGAAACCAGATGGGTTATTTATTTCTCAACAAGTAGGAGATTTCAACGGGTTGAATTTGGCTTCTCGTTTGATGCCAGAAGTAAGGAAAGAATGTTTTGATTTTCATCTTTCCTTAGTGAAAGCAGAACTAGAACAGCACCATTTTGATCTTTTGTTTTGTGACGAAGCCTATTTGAATCAACAATTCTTTGATATGGATAGTTTGATCTTTTATGTACGGACGATTGAATGGGAATACCCAGGATTTACAGTTGAGAAAAATTTCAAAGAGTTATTGGGACTTTATGAAGAGTTGAAACGACATGGTACGATTTATAATTTGCAGCATCGTTTTGCTTTTGTTGCTCGTAATACAAAATAATGAACACATAAAAGTTACTACAAATCATTTTGAAATTCCTTATGGTGAGCAGGTGATTTAGCAAAAAAGAGGGGGTGCGTTATATGCGACCAAAATCAAAAGATGAATTGCTTGAAAAAGCAAACAGCCAATTCGATGAGTTATGGAGATTAATTAACGGTATGAGTGAGGAAGATCGCAAGCAATCCTTTCAATTTAGTGAAGAGTTTTTGGCGAAAAAAAAGGAAGCGCATTGGCGACGAGACAAAGACTTAAAAGATGTATTGATCCATTTGTACGAATGGCATTTACTATTGTTACGATGGCTTGAAAGCAACTTTAACGGAGAAGAAAGAAATTTCTTGCCTGAACCGTATAATTGGCGAACCTACGGGAAGATGAATGAAGAGTTTGTAGAAAAGCATCAAACAACTTCTTTAGTGGAAGCTGAAAACTATTTGAAAAAAAGCCATGAGCAAGTAATGAAAAAATTAGATGCATTGAGTGATGAAGAGTTATTCCAGAAAAAGCAATTTGCATGGGTGGGGAATACCACATTAGGTAGTTATTTCATTTCTGCAACTGCCAGTCACTACGAATGGGCGATGAAGAAGTTAAAACAATCTCAAAAAAATAAATGAATAGAATCAATAAAAAAGCGAAGATCCTAAAGAGGGATCTTCGCTTTTTAAACAAGCTATTTTATATTAGTACCAACCGTTTGCTTCCCAGAAAGATTTAGCTGCTTCCCATGAGCCATAACGAGAAGATACGTATTGTTCAGCAACTCGTTCTTGGTTTGCTGCTGAATAGTCACCATTTAAGTAAGAAGAATCTAATTGGTAACGTCCGATGTAACGACCGTTTGTTGCTGTATAAGAACCGCTAGATTCTTTTTGAGCGATCCATTCTTTCGCTGAGCTTGTGTTTGTTGTCGCTGGTGTTGCTTGTGCCGCTGTTTGCGTTGCTTGAGCAACTGGTTGAGCAGGTGCTGCTTGTTGAACTGGTTCTTGCTTCACTGGTTGTTCAGCCACTGTTTTTGTTTGAGCAGGCGCTTGGTAAGCTGTTTGTGTTGCTGCTTGTTCGCCTGTTGGGATTGTTAATTGTTGACCTGAATAAATCAAGTTGATGTTTGAGATTGAATTTTTTTCTGCAATAGTTTGGATCAAGGAGTTATCACCAACGTATTTTTGAGAAATCGTTGATAGCGTATCACCTGATTGAACGGTATAAGCTTCGTCCGCATGTGCAGATGTTCCCATAAAGAATAGTGCGCCGGCAGTCAAAGTTGTTCCTAATAGTAAAGTTTTAAGTGATTTCATGTAAGATCTCCTTCATAAATTTAAAAATAGTTTTGTTGTGTCCAACGAGGAATACTTTACCATGGGAAAATATTTCATAGGTAAAAGCTCTGTGACACTTTGTAACAAAGATACGTTTTTTGTAACAAACAGATTATCATAAAATGTGAAAAACAATGAGAAAACCGTCATAAACGTTTAAAATAAACCACTAACAAGGACAATTGATGAGAAAAATAAACACTAGAAACAAGTAAAAAAAAGCTACATTTTTTGAAAATAAATACGAAATAATTGAAAACAGCGTAATTTTTTTTAAATTTAGCATGAGATGTTACAATAATAGAAACAAGGAGGCGATAACATGAGTAAGAGATATCAAAAAATAATGGTAGCTGTCGATGGGTCTAAGCAATCAGAACAAGCTTTTTTGGAAGCGCTAGATTTAGCGAAAGATAATGAAGCCGAATTATTTATCGTTTCGATCATCAATAAAGTAGAGTTGACACATAGCGCCTACGCATTTTCAAAAATCTATGCAGAAGAAAAACAGAAGATAGAAGTCGAAATGTTAAAAAAGATCCATGATGCGAAAGAATATGGGATCAATGACATCCATGCTATTGTTGAAACGGGAGACCCACGTAACTTGATTGGGACGGTGTTTCCACAACAAGAAGCGATCGATTTGATTGTCATGGGGGCTACTGGTAAAGGAGCAATCCAACAAGCTTTAGTCGGCTCTACAGCATCTTATGTTGTTACTCATGCGCCCTGCAGTGTGTTAGTGGTCAAATAAGGAGGGGAAAGAATGGTACGTCCACAAGAGGTTACAGCTCCTAAAGAAAAAATAGAAATCCTCAAAATTTTAGAAGATGGTACGCAGACGAAAAAAGGTTATTCTGTTGCTTTAGTGAAATGGTCAGGCAAAACAGCGATTGCCTTACGCTGGGATGGTGATAGTCTGCAAGAGAAAGGATTTCCTGTCACTGTAAATGGGTACCATCCAGCTTGGTTCGTTTTGCCAGATCGATTAACAGATCTTTATAGTAGAGACTATCGTGAGTACCAAGAGTCGATCCGGTTTATCACGTCAAGTGATCAAAAAGAATAGCTTTTGTGCTGCGGAAGAAAGTTCATTATGTGAAAGAATCGTAAACATTCAACATTGAGACAACCTTTTATATCAACAGGTTCCTAATAACTGAAGTAGGTGAAAAGATGAGTGCTGGTGATGTATTGAATGAAGTCAAGCAACTATGTAAAGAAAAGAAGTACGAAGAAGCAAAAATTTTGATTGAATCAAATAAAGAATTGCTAGAGGACAAATTTTCTGTCGCCCAACAGTTTATTGATTTAAAACAAGCATCAATCCTTGAACGGTTCAAATCTTTCTTTGGTGTAAATGAATGATCAAAAATGAGTGTGAAAAAGTGGTTGCTCACTTTTTTCACACTCATTTTTTGTTCGTTTGTTCACAATCTATACACACACTAATCTTGTTTATTTAATAAATAAAATATCCAAAGTATCAGTATAATGACTGAAATAACTAAACTAATGACATGTCTAATTAAGACAGAAGGGATTTCCCAATGGCGGAAAGAAAAGATTTGATAAGTAAAATAGATGCTTGGAAGAGAAACAAGTAAAACAGATAGTTTCTTTTTTGTCCAATTTATGTAATAGAAAAGAATACTTAGCATGATGAAAAATGGAATATAAAAAACAAGCTGACCAATCGCAATCACGAGAGTGCCTCCCAGAATAATAATGATATCTGATACAAAATAACATTTTGTATCAAATGATGCAAGTATTTCTTTAATTGATAACCAAGAAGGACATACAAAGGTTTTTGATTAACAAGAAGTTTCTTGCTATAATTGATCCGAAAGAAAGGATGAAATTTTCATGGATCAAGTAATGTTAGAAGTCGATTTACATTTAGTAAACAATATACGTGTGATTTACTATGTGGTCAGTAATAGTGTAGAAAAAAGAGTACTGATGAATAAAATCAATGGTATTCTGACGAAAAAAGGTGTACACCAATTCAGCAGTAGCGAAGACAATTATTATAGTATACCTGTTGAAAAAGTTTTATATACAACGGTAAATGTCAGAACAGACCTAGATACAAAAGTAGATCATGAACCAATTTTTACTACGTATTGATTGTGACGGAGGAGAACAATGAATCCATACGAAGCACTTATCCAAGAATTGATTGACGGAAAAATTGAAAAAATTGAGGTCAAAAGAGAAGAGGTCATGCTTTTTCGTGAAGCGTGGCTAAAATTAGAGAATCGTAAATATGTCGTAGGTAAGGCATTATTGAACGGGAATGTAGTTTATCATTATGATCCAACTAGGCTGTATTAATTACAAGAAATTAATCATATGGCAAAATTGTTGCTCATGATTTTATTATTAAAAAAAACGCTTGAAATGGTTTTAGCCGTTTTGAGCGTTTTTTAATATTGAGCATTATTTAGAACAAGGGTGAGCAAAAGCTTTTGTGCCAAAGTAGGAGAAAAATCTCCAACTAGAGGCGGATGAAGCCGTTTATTTTTATGGATATAATGAAATAAAAATAGGAGGTAGAAAAATGAAAGTAGTAAAAGTAGTTATTGGAACGGTATTATTTGCAGGAGTCGCATTAGTGGGCTTGAAGTTTTATACGCAAAATTCCCACGATGAGATGGCAGGTGTGGTAGACCAATTAAATCCGTTGGTAACAAAAGGAGAGGTATACGTCAAGACGAAAAAACCAGATGAAGTCAATTCATATGGAACAGCGACTTATATCCAAAAAGCTGCCGATCAAAAGGGACATGAACGAACGATTGAATTTACAGGTTTATCTATTTTAAAAGAAGGACATTATTTAAAGATCATTAATAAGGGCGCTCACGTCGAGTCATATGAAGAAGTTGACAAAAAAGAAGTACCTAAAAAAGCATTAGCTATCATTGGATAAATATAATTTTATTATGTAAACTTAAAGAGAATATAAAAAAACCAATCAGAAAACTGAGTTTCTGATTGGTTTTTTTATTGGGATGGTAGGGTTCGAACCTGCAATTGCTTGATTCAGAGTCAAGTGCCTTACCAGTTTGGCTACATCCCAATCAAACAATTTGATCATAGCACGACACAAAGAAAATGCAAGATATTACTCTTTATCCAGCATTTTTTTGACAGTGATCATTCGTCTTTCTAACTTCTTGATTAAACCAGATGGAAGTGGGATCAAATTGGCAATTGATAATGTATTAGAAAGTAACTGAAATTCTTTTAGTGGAGCATCGATGATTCGATAGATCGTTGCCAAACGTTCGATGTATTCAAAATGTGTATAGTTTGTTTGTGAGATTAAAAATTTCAATAAATCAATCGCTTTTGCATAATCTTTCTCAGAATAATAGGCTAATGCTTGACGATAAAGTTTGATCTGTAACTCATTGAGTGAAACTGGGCTATAGCGATCCGTCCATTCCTTGACGGAAACTTTGGTTGGTGTATGACCATTTACATCACGAACGAAAATAATCGGAATTTCATTAGGATCTATTTTTTTATGAATTTTTTCCATTTCCCTCAATCCTTTCCATCATATTTAGCTAGAGTATAATGTATTTTTTATAAAAATACTAGCTTTTCTCTAAAGTCAACATTTGACCACCCATTGAGGTGAAAATTGCCTCAAAATCTTTGATTGCTACGGGTCTATTTTTTTCTCCATAAGGATCATTTACATAAATATTGTCATTATCATAACCAGTAACTACACAGGCATGGTTTAATGGTGTCACTTTTACTTGCCCATTGTTTGTTTGCCAAGTAACGAAATCAGTATCAGTAGGCACTTGGAAATCTAAAGTAACGGAGGCCCACACAGGCTTTCCTTGTTGTAAAGCTTTCTTAATGTCATTGATTGTTGCATCGGTTTTTGGAAGAGTATGATAATCTGTTTTTACGATTGTCTGTGCCAACGAAGCGATAGGCGGGACATAGACGCCCATTGCCCAATCTCCACCGCTGATGTCCCCAACAAACCCTTCATTAGGATCGCCATGTGTACCATCAGCATTAAAAACAGGAACGTAATTCAATTGTTGAGCTAACTGATTTTTAGAAGTCTCGTAACCATAATAAGAAAGCAGCATGGACAGTGAAGTAACTTCACAGCCATTTCCTAACGCTGGCTCGGTGAATTGGCTTTCCAAGGGGACATCAAGTAAAACTTGTTTTTTAGCATAACTACTCACTTTTTCAGTATCCTTTCCAACATTGTGTGAATGGTGAAAATAAGTGGTGGCAGAAAAAATAACGAATAATAGGACTGCCAAGAATAATATTTTTTTACCAATGAATCTTTTCATAATAATTCCCCTTTTTTCTGATATTTACATATTATAATGCTTTTTTTTAAAAATAAAATAAAAAATTTGACATGTTGTTTTCCAAATTTAAAATAAGAAGACAAAAGTCTTGAAAAATCACAGGATCAATAGCCGAATAATTTTTTTTAAATTGAAAAAAATGTTTCGATTTATTGATAGTTTTTAATTGTGAAAACGAAAACAGTACGCTATAATGCCAGTAAGGTCGAAATAAATCGCAGGTCAAATAACAAATGTTTTTAGATGATGTTTATTTGAAAGAGCAATTACTGTTTGAAAAAAACAGTTACCTTATAAAAGAGCTTGGTAGTTTAGGAGGATTTTGATGACGGAAGAAATGATTAATTTAGGAGAGCAATATTCATGTAAACCGATTGGGTTTACAAAAGCAGTTATCGGAGAAGTTGTTTCAAAAATGACGAATTGTGCCGTAGTCAAAGTTGCTCAATGCGCAATGGAAGATCAAGAGTTATTAGAAGAAAAAGCAAGTATGGTTGTTGCAAAATACGAAACATTTGAATAAGAAGAAATGATTTTGGACGTACAGTAACGAAATCGGTACTGTATGTCCTTTTGCTTGTAATTTTTATTTCTTTTTCGAGTATTTGGAAAGAGAAAAGAGGTGTAGTTAGATGATTAGTATATTTACTTTACTATTATTTTTATTTGTCTTTGTTATGTGTTTGTTTTTATGGTTGGTACGTCGAGAAATCGTCTATCGAACGGTTAGAAATCGCTGGGTTTACTTAGTCGTGCCTTTTCTGGCTATCTTAGTTCTTTGGTTTACGCTGATTAGTCAACCAACTGCAGATGAATTGGCAAAAGGGGTCTTGTCAGCGCTAATTTTCATCAGCTTTTTACTAGATAGTCGTGGTATAACAGAAGATGGGCTTGTTCTAAATAGCTTTGATAAAAAAGGTGTTCCTTTTTCTGAGATCAATAAAATCGTTTTGTATCAACCGGAAGGATCTTCCATCATAAAAATGAATTTCTTTCGTAACGGTTGGCGTGGACCCATGCTGAAATTTTCTGTATCAATGGAAGAGTTGGTCACTTTTTTAGCACAGCATTTAAATGATGATGCCGAAATTGATATTATGATTGATTCTGATCAAGAGTAAGTTACTTTAGAATAAGAACAAAGAACGATAGTGAGCGATATATGGGATGAACCTATTTCGGAGTCGCATATATAATAAGAGACTGAGGCAAGTATTAGCTCGGTCTCTTTTTTCTTTGCCTTGCAGACGCTAGATTACACAGCATTTCAAAATGATTCTTCGTATGAGAAAGAGTTTGTTTATTTATTTTTGAATCGTTGCGATCACTTTTATAATAACATTAAAAAAATTGTTTCACTAATTTGATATATATTAGCTCTATTATAATGAAAGGACTTTTAATTTTAATGAAGAGGATGAAACTCAATTTTTTCAAAATTATATTCTCACTATTCATTTTTTCGATCTCTGTTTTAAAAATAAATAGTGAACTTTCTACCATTAGGTTAAGCAAAGTGTTACAAACAATTAGTAATGAATCTATCTTAAAAATTTTCAGTTTATTTTTAGTAGGTGCTTTAGGCATTTTCATTCTTTGTCTCTACGACTTTGCATTGATCCGAAAACTGAAGACGATGAAAATTTCTAAAATAAAACTATTAAAAATCAGTTGGATTGCCAATTCATTCAATGCAGTTTTGGGATTTGGTGGAATTTTTGGTGCCAGCGTACGTTATAATTTCTATAAAAACTATATTGACCAAAGCAGAGTAAACCAACTAAAAAAAGCGATTTCGCTATTATTGATCTCATCTATTTCTGGTGTGGGCGTATTATCTGCAATGGTGCTGCTAAATGTTTTTCCAGAAAGTCATTTATTAGAGGGAAATGATACGATCAAGATTGGTTTAATTGTCAGTGCTTGTTTGTTGCCTCTATATATCGGCTACATTAGTATCAAACCGCCACTTCCGGCTGCGAGATGGTTAGGTTTACAATTCACGATCGTATCAACGATTGATTATCTCACTTCTGGTATTGTGATGTACGTCGCGTTTCGTTTTCTTAACTTGCAGGTTCAATTCGTTGATATGGAAAGTATTTTTATTTTAGCAACGATTGCTGGAATTATTAGTATGGTACCAGGTGGTTTTGGTGCGTTTGATGTCATTTTCCTTTTAGGCGCTACACAGGAGCTGCAGATAGATAAAGAAGCAGTATTGATGGCGCTGATTCTGTATCGTTTAGCGTATTACTTCATTCCACTATTGTTTGGTTTATTGTTCAGTGTGAGTGAAGTTCAAATGCTGATTAGTCAAAAAATCAGCAATAATCAATTTACGATTCTTACGAAGGAATTTACGACAGTAGTATTTTCGATTACACAAGCACAGATGAAGCAAATTGGAAGAACGCTCAGCACAGCCATTTTTCTATTTTGTTCATTAACATTTTTATTTGATTCATGCATTTTATTTTTTGAATATGCATATATGGGAATGAAGTCGGCTTTTTTTATTGCGCCAATTTACGTATGTCTGAGCATTTTATTACTGACAGATGTTGTAGGGATTTATAAAGGGGCGATCGATACTTGGGAAATGTTGCGTTTCAAACTGATGTTATTAGCACTTTGTCAGTTTTATCTTTTTTGGGAAGACCAAAGTTTGACAGCCCTCTTATTAACAACGGTATTATTTGTAGATACTCTATTTTATAGGAGATGGTTAGAGGTCGAAGTCATCAAACAAAGTGTTTTAGAAAAATTGATTTGGACTTTAGCGTGTCTCTATGTATTTGATAGTCTAACTGAAATTTTTCCGATATTGCCTAGACAATCATTCTTTATTCTGAGTGGAACGACACTATTATTGCTTTTACTTTCTGGGCTTTGGTCAGTTATACACCGAAGAAGAAAAAGGAAATCATTAAAGCTTGATTTAAAGCTATTAGATGATGCTGAATATCGAAATTTCTTAGAACAAAATGGTGGAAATCACTTAGCTCATTTAGGTTTTTTAAAGGAAAACCGAGTTGTGTGGTGGGAAGATGTTGCAGTGATTTATCAAGAAAATAACCATTATCTCTTTATTTTAGGTGATCCAGTTGGTAAACAAGAAGCCATTTTTCCTTTTTTGAAAACTTTGGTGTCTAAAGCGAATCAATTAGGCAAACGAATTGTTTTTTATCAAGCTTCCACACAGTACCTTAGTTTTTATAATGATCTAAATTGCGAATTTTTCAAGTTAGGAGAAGAAGCAGTCATTGATTTATCTGAGTTTTCACTATCAGGGAAGAAGAAGAGAGGGTTTAGAGCAACATTAAACCAAATGGAAAAACTAGGGTATACGTTTGAAATCATCGAACCGACAATTGTTTCAGAGTCATCAGAAAGCGTGGGCACAATTTCTTCGGAATTTTCACAAACATCACAGTTATCCCATGATCGTGAACTGTTGTCAGAATTGAAAGAAGTATCTGATCAATGGTTAAGGTCAAAAAATGAGATGACTTTTTCTGTCGGACGATTTGAGAAGGAATATTTAAATTGTGCAGCAGTTGGTATTATAAGAAATCAAGAACAAAAAATTGTTGGCTTTGTTTCCATGATGCCAACTTATACTAATGAGACCATTTCAGTCGACTTGATCCGTTGGTCTATCAGTGAAGAAGTGGCAATGATGGATGCTCTTTATTTATATTCCATCCTATGGGCTAAGGAACAAGGTTATCAAAAATTCAATTTAGGAATGGCTCCGTTCTCTTCTACTTATAAAAACACAATTAATTTAGAGAATACGTTTATTTACAGCGTCTATAATAATACTCAGTATTTGTATTCATTCAAAGGGTTAAGGAAATACAAAGAAAAATACAAGCCTCAGTGGGCTGCAAAATATCTCGTTTACGAAAATAAAACCTGGGTGTTGAAAAACTTATATGCTTGTTATAAATTAATTCATTCAAAATAATAGAAAAAGATGATAGTCGTAACAAAGCCATCAGGAAGAGGTTGAGACAAAAGTGTTTAGTATCAAGAAATAAGAAGGAATTTCCGAAAATTGACAAGAAACACAAAAACTCATTTTATTCGTTTTAGAGATACTAGAAGAGACTGAGACAACTTTTGTCCCAGTCTCCATATTATCTAATTTTTTAAGATCATTAAAGGTATCTCTAAATTTTTTAGTGAAATTTGATAGAATTTATTAATAGGCAAGTCTAATAGAACGCATGAATAGACTATTTTAAGATTTTTATGTAATTAATGTAACAAGTCCTTCTGGTTAAAGGTAGGATAAAAGAAAATTGATAAAGAGCTCAGGGCGACCTTCGCCCCGAGCTCTTTATCTTTAGTAGTTTAATATAGACAGAAATGGTATCACAGAGTGAATATTAAAACATAAGCAGACACTTTTAAGGAGTTGAAAAGCTATTTTAAAAATGTGCACTTATTGTTCAAGTTAAAGCACGCTATTCACAACCATTAAAGTATTGGGCTAAAAGTTGGTTATTACATAGAGGTTTTAGTTAAATACACGGAAACGATCTTCGTCGTTCATATATTCTTTTTCTCCAGCTGGTGTTTCTGGTGAGCCAAACACTAATTGAGAACGTAGTTTCCAATTAGATGGGATGTTCCATTCTTTAGCGACAGCTTCGTCAATTACTGGATTGTAATGTTGCAAGTTAGCTCCTAAACCTTGTTCTGTTAAGGCTACCCATGTATTTGCTGTAGCAATCCCATTTGATTGTTCTGACCAATCTGGGAAGTTGTCAGCATATAATGTAAATTGTTCTTGGAGATTTTTGATGATATCTGTATCTTTAAAGAACAAGACTGTTCCATAGCCTTTTTTGAAGCCAGCTAATTTATTTTGCGTATTTGGAAAAGCTTCAGCAGGTGTCAATGGGCGAAGAGCTTCTTCGGTCATTTCCCATAATTTTTCGTGAGCATCTCCAAAAAGAATGACTGCTCGTGTTGATTGTGCATTAAATGCAGTTGGACTTTCTTTGATTGCTTCTTTGATCAAAGCTGTTAATTCTTCATTTGATAGTGTTACGTTACGTCCTAAATCATAGATAGAACGACGGTTTTGCAAAGTTGTTGTAAATGTTGTCATGGTGAAATCTCCTTTAGTTGCGATCTGCATATTTTATGAGTACAAACGAAGTATATCACCTTACAAAAAGTAAGTGAAATAATATGCTCACAAAAAATAAGTAAATTTTTTAATGAATATTAAAATAATAGAGGTTATTTTAGTTAACGTTTCCATTGTTGTTAAACTAAGTAAAACTCGATCATTTTAAAATAGCAATATATAATTATTAAATATCTGTTTATTTTTTATTATCATTTTCCCATTAAATTTTATTCGTTTTTATAGAAAATAAGTATATATTTCTTAAATAAGTTTTTTAGTTAAATTTTTCAGTGAATATTTATAGTATTTTCTGAAAATTTAAAGAATTGGGGTATGGATTATGGAAAATCAACAAGACAAGGGCTTCTTCGGTCAGCCGAAGGGGTTGTCAACATTGTTCTTCACAGAGATGTGGGAACGATTTAGTTATTATGGTATGCGTGCGCTGTTGCTTTACTACATGTACGATACTGTAGCAAACGGTGGACTTGGATTACCTACCGCAACAGCATTAGCAATTATGTCAATTTATGGTTCACTGATTTATATGTCTAGTATCATCGGTGGTTGGGTTTCAGACCGGGTACTAGGTGCAAAAAGAACTGTTTTCTTCGGTGGAATATTTATTATGCTTGGACATATCGTCTTAGCATTGCCATTTGGTGTTTCCACTTTATTCGTCTCAATGGCTTTGATTATCTTTGGGACAGCCTTTTTGAAACCAAATGTTTCCGGAATGGTTGGACATCTTTATTCAAAAACTGATTTAAGACGAGATGCCGGCTTCTCTATTTTTTATATGGGAATCAACTTAGGTGCGATGTTAGCACCGATCATCGTAGGAACGATCGGACAAGAATACAACTACCATCTTGGCTTCTCATTAGCTGCAATCGGAATGTTCTTTGGACTGTTACAATACGTGATCCAAGGACGTAAAACGTTGGATGGTATAGGAACAGTTGCTCCTAACCCATTAACAGCAGCAGAGCGTAAAAAATTCATTCGTAACTTAGTCATTGCTTTAGTTGTGATTGTAGCAATCTTTGGTGGCGCACAAGTCACTGGACATTTAACCATTGATTTCTTTGTCAATTCAATTAGTGTTTTAGGTATTCTTTTACCGTTATACTATTTTGTTAAAATGTTAACAGCTAAAAATGTTACAGCAGAGGAAAAACCAAAAGTATGGGCGTATATCCCATTATTTTTAGCAGCGATCATTTTCTGGTCGTTACAAGAACAAGGATCTTCCATCTTGGCTCTGTTTGCACAAGAACGGACACAATCAACATTGTTCGGTATGAATATTCCAGCTAGTTGGTATCAATCATTGAATCCGATTTTCATCTTCGTCTTGACACCAGTATTTGTTACATTGTGGACGAGATTAGGAAAACGACAACCATCAACAGTAGTGAAATTTTCACTAGGACTATTATTTGCTGGGTTATCTTTCTTATTAATGATGTTACCAGGCATGCTTTATGGCACAGATAGTAAAGTAAGTCCAATGTGGTTGATCGGCAGCTTCTTCATTGTCGTAATCGCTGAATTATGCTTATCGCCAGTTGGCTTGTCTGCGACAACAAAATTAGCACCTAAAGCTTTTGAATCACAAACCATTGCTATCTGGTTCTTGGCAGATGCTTCTTCACAAGCGATCAATGCACAAATCGCGCGTTTCTATACACCAGGTACTGAATCTGCTTATTTCGGGATTGTCGGTGTCGTAGCAATCGTTGGAGCAGTAGTATTATTTATGATCAAAGAACCAATCAAAAAATTGATGGGTTCCATTCATTAAACCAAATGAAGTTATAAAAGAAAGTATCAAAGTTAGTGGAAATAACTAGCTTTGGTGCTTTTTTTATATGGATAAGTATAAGAAATAAGTAAAGGATAGCGATTGATGGATGTGAATCGCAAGAAGTAGTCTTAAACTTTTTTTGAGAGGATTTGGTAAAATAATCTCTATAAGCGCAAACAATTAATTTCTAAAAAAAATAGGAGAAAGAACAAATGTTCAGTTGTTTTTGGTATAATGAATGAGGAATGAATCTAAGGAATAAGGAGAGGGAAAATGTCTTTACAATTTATTCTCGGGACAGCCCGAAAAGACCACCGTACAGCGTTGATTGATGAATCAGTCGAATGGTTAGCAAAAGATAGTACGCACCAGGTATTTTTCCTTGTACCTAACTATAATAAATTTGAACAAGAACAAGAAATCTTGACAGAGCTGCGTCAAAGAAGTGGCAAAACGTCATTTAGTACAACGAATGTCCAAGTATTTAGTTTTTATCGTTTAGCGTGGTATTTGTTGCAGCAAACAACGTTATTGTCTGGTAATGAACTTTCAGAATCTGGTTCGGCAATGATCTTGCGACAGATCCTAGAAAAAAATGAAGAAAATTTAACGATTTTTCGGGGAGAAATCAATAAAAAAGGGTTTATTCGCCAGTTGCAAGAATTGCACAATGAATTACGTATTGGAAATATTTCACCTGAAGATCTTGTCTTTTCAGAACTAGCGGATACGGTAAAAGCTGAAAATCAACAGTTGAAAATGAAAGATCTTCAATTGATTTTTACAGCTTTTGAAGAAGAATTGGTCCAACGTGCGCTGCAATCTGAAGATGCTTTGATCATTTTGGCAAATTATTTACAAACGCAAGACATGTCTAAGGTGAAATTTATCGTTAGTGGTTTCACTCGAGTCAATGCGCAAGAATATCAATTGTTACAGGTCATGATGGAAAAGGGACAGCTAGTGATTGATTTGCTTCTTGATCGTCCTTATATCACGGATATGCCTGAAGTGTTGACATTGTTTCATGAAACAGGAAAGCTCTATTTCCAACTGATCAACAGTGCCAAAGAACGAAGAGTGCC
This sequence comes from Enterococcus sp. DIV0703, assembly GCF_051711065.1. Lineage (NCBI taxonomy): Bacteria > Bacillati > Bacillota > Bacilli > Lactobacillales > Enterococcaceae > Enterococcus > Enterococcus sp. DIV0703. The sequence goes on from NZ_JBIOLX010000001.1 coordinate 1,251,967, forward strand.
GGTTTTAGTGGAAAAATTTGCCCCAGAACATGAAAGACCGCTTGCACTCATGCACTTGCAAAAAATGTGGGAAGAAACTTCTAGCAACAAAAAAAGCCAGCCGCTGAAGGTTGGGCAACAAGAGGCGTTGAGAATTTGGGAAGCAGAGAACGCCACCGAAGAAGTCAGACAACTAGCTGTGGAGATCCGTCGTTTGGTCAGCGAGGAAAATTATCGCTATCGTGACATTCAAGTGTTAACGAAAGATATGGCGTTTTATGGTAACTTGCTACAACCTGTTTTCAAAGAAATGGCGATTCCTTTTTATATTGATGAAGAGCAGTTGATGGAGAATCATCCATTGATCGAATGGATCAATAGTTTATTCGCTTTAGATCGATATGCCTATCGTTTGAATGATATCATGCGTTTTTTCAAAACTGAATTATTCATTTGTGAAGCGGATGATACACTAGACTTAGCCAGTTGGCGTGAGCAAAGAAATCAGTTCCGAGCAAAATTAGATGTCACAGAAAATGTAGCACTTGCTTATAACTATCAAGGTTCATACTGGACGAGAGAAAAAGATTGGCAGTTCGTGTCTTACGATTTTGAAGCAGAACAACTGGAAGATGTTCAAGAATTAGAAAAACGCTCGAATGATATTCGGCACTTCTTCAAAGAGAAAGTCCCAACATTTTTTGACAAGATAAAAAAATGTAAAAATGGACAAGAAGGCGCGACGGTCTTTTATCGTTTTTTGGTGAACAGTGGCGTACAACAACAATTAGTTTTTTGGCGAAATCAAGAAATTGAACGAGGCAATTTAGCAGCAGCCCGAAACCATGAGCAAACATGGGGGGCGTTGATTGATTTACTGGACGAGTATTCGCTCATTTATGGGGAATCTGAATTTGACTGGCATTTGTTTCAGGAAATCATTACCAGCGGGTTAGAAAATTTAAGTTATGGGAAGATTCCTACAGCAATCGACCAAGTACGCATCAACCGCTTGGAACTGGTACGATCAAACCAGGCGAAAGTCACGTTTGCCATTGGCTTGAATGATCAAGTATTTCCTGATCGGCACGAAACGAAAGGCTTGCTTTCTAGTGAGGAAAGGGAAACGTTGAATGCTCGTTTAGCGGAAGAGAAATTTTTATTTGATCCCGCAAAAGAGAACTTGTCTTTTGAACCATTGCAAGCCTACTTGGTGTTTGCTTCAGCCACTCAGCGTCTATACCTCAGTTACGCTCAAAGTTATGATACAAACACGTTGAAAATCTCTCCTTATTTGAAACGAATCATGGAATACTTGATGATCCCAGCTGAAAGAAAAGAGCATTTGGTTTTAGACAGCGATCCGAGTTGTTATATCGGTACGTATCGTAGTGGGATCAATACAATCAATCATATCTATCGTTTAGCAAAGGAAGAGAAGAAAAAAGTTCCGGTGTATTGGCGCCAACTAAGAGAGCAGATCTTGCAATCACAATGGCGAAATTTTGCATTGCGCATTTTTGAAAGTCAAGAACATCTGAATGTCCCGGTGTCATTACCTAAAAAGATGGCAGAGGAACTCTATGGTAAAGATATTTATACCTCTATTTCCAGATTAGAAAATTTCTATAATTGTGAATATAAATATTTTGTCCAATTTGGTTTGAAACTGAAAGAACGAATGGTCTATGGTTTAACGCCGGCTGCTACAGGTGATTTTTATCATGAATCATTAGATCGTTTCTTTAAATTACTATTTTCAAATCAGATATCGCTAGTAGAAATGACCGATACACAACGTAAAGAGTTTACTGAAAAAGTCTTGCAAGAAGTCTTTGGCGAGTTACGCTTTGAAATTTTAGATAGTTCAGCTCGAATGAACTATATTCGTTATCAGTTAGGACAAACGATCCAAAAAGTAGCTTGGGCATTACAAAAGCAAAGTAAAAATACAGGGATGAAGCCCCTTCAAACAGAAATATTGTTTGGCCAAATTGCGGGCGCTCAAGGTATCCCAGGGTTGGAATTACCACTGAATAATGGAGGGAAACTACATGTTCGTGGGAAGATTGATCGTGTGGATGTTGCTGTTGAACAAGCGGATACCTGGCTTAGTGTTGTCGATTATAAATCAAGTGGACGTTCCTTTGATGTCACTGAAGCTTACTACGGGATGGCTATGCAACTGTTGACCTATCTAGACGTAGCGTTGATGGATGCTGTCAAATTGACTGGAAAAGCATTGGTTCGACCAGCTGGTTCCTATTATTTACATGTCCATAATCCGATTTTGTCTGAAGCAAATGAAATTGAAAAAGAGACATTGAAAAAATTCAGTTATGACGGCATCTTTGTTGATGAACCTGAGTTATTGGAAGTATTAGATCATTCACTGGAAGCAAAAGAGAACTCTTTGATTTATCCGATCAAGAAAAATGCGAAAGATGTCTATCAAAAGGGAAGTTTTAGTAAAGAAAAATTCTATACAGAACAGGAACTCCAACTTTTTATGGCGCATAACCGTGCGAATATGCGTTTAGCAGGGGATAAAATCACGTCAGGGGAGATCAAACTTAATCCAGCATACAAAGACAAGGAGCGGCTTGCTTGTCAAATGTGTCCTTTTAGAAGTGTTTGTACGTTTGATGTGATGTTGCAAGAAAACAATTATCACCGTTTAGAAAAATTAAACAAGGAAGAAGCCCTGCGAAGAATAGAAAAAAGGAGTGAGGAAGAATGACCAAAATTCCTTTGAGACCAGAAAACGAACGATTCACTGACGAACAATGGCAAGCCATTTTTGATCAGGGAGATAACTTGCTGGTATCAGCTTCCGCTGGTTCTGGAAAAACCACAGTGCTTGTCCGTCGAGTAATCGAAAAACTAAAAATGGGGTTCAATATTGATGAACTTTTGATCGTGACGTTTACAGAAGCGGCAGCGAAAGAAATGAAAGAACGGATCCAAGAAGCTTTACAAGAAGCAGTCAATAGTGAAAGCGATCCGGCACGCCAACAACATTTCACGAAACAGCTGATTTTATTGCCGAGTGCTAATATTTCTACTTTACATGCTTTTTGTTTAACGGTTATCCGCCGATTCTACTACTTGATCGATATTGATCCAGTTTTTCGGATGTTAACGGATGAGACAGAAACGATCTTAATGAAAGAAGATGTTTGGGATGAATTACGCGAGGCTTGTTATAGCGAAGATCGGGAAGAGTTTTTCCAATTAACAATGAATTTTTCAAATGATCGTTCAGATGATGGATTGACCAATCTGGTTTTCTCTCTTTATGAATTTGCGCGAGCGAATCCTGATCCCAAACGTTGGTTAGATCAATTAGTGGATAACTATCGTTTAGATGATGGATTAGCTCATTCACCATTGTACCAAGAACAATTGCGACCACTTCTACTTACAGATATGGCACAAAGTGTGCAACTTTATGAAGAAATGGTTGGATTAGCGCAAGAAGAAGGTCTGGAAAAAATGTTGGAACAAGTTGCAGGAGAAAAAGAACAAGTCCAACGCATTTATGATCACTTATTACAAGATCAATTGCCGGAAGCCTATACGGGTTTAGAAACATTGACTTTTACTACTTTTAAAAGCAGTCGCAAAGCAGAGCTGAAAGAACGTTCAGCCGAAGTTAAAAATTTAAGAGATCAGGCGAAAAAAATCATTCAGAAAATTGGAAAAACTTATTTTCCGATTTCTCCTGAACAATTGACCGAACGGACGAAAAAAGCTGCTGTCCTAGTGGAAGAGCTCACGAGTGTTACCAAACGTTTCATGGATGGCTTTAGCCAACGAAAAAGAGAAAAGGGAGTAGTAGATTTCAATGATTTAGAACATCTTGCCTTGCGAATCTTGACGACTCAAACAGAAGAGTCATGGCTTCCAAGTGAAGCATCAAAGCTTTATCGTAAGCAATTCAAAGAAGTAATGGTCGATGAATACCAAGATATCAACCAGTTGCAAGAAGCTATCCTTTATTGGCTTAGACAGCCTGATCCGACAAACGGCAATTTATTCATGGTTGGGGATGTCAAACAGTCGATTTATTCTTTTCGACTAGCTGATCCTAGTTTGTTTATTGAAAAGTATGAAGCATTTTCAACAGCTGAGGGTGGAAGACGGATCATTTTGGCAGAAAACTTTCGTTCCCGAAAGGAAGTCCTGTCATTTACCAATCTGGTGTTCCAACAATTGATGGACCCTGTTGTGGGACAAATCGCTTATGATGATGCTGCACAATTACGATTAGGATTTCCCGATTTCCACGAAGTCGATCGCTTTGAACCAGAACTATTGATTTACGAAAAAGAAGAAGAGCCAAACAGCGACCTTCCAATTGATGAGAATCTAGAGGACAAAACAGAAGGCGAACTCTTTATGACGGGCTTAAAAATCCGCGAACTGATTGATGAAAAATTCCTGATCTATGATAAAAAAATGAAACAGAATCGTCCGGTCGAATATAAAGATATCGTACTTTTAACACCTACAAAGAAGAATAATCTGACGATATTAGAAATCTTTAAAACATTGGATATCCCTTTAGAAATGAATGATGCCCAAAATTATTTTCAATCTACGGAGTTGCGTACGATGATTTCTTTACTCCAATTGATTGATAATCCGTATCAAGATATTCCCTTGGCAGCCGTTTTACGTTCACCGATCGTAGGACTGATTGAACCAGAACTGGCACAGATCCGTTTAGCTGATCGTACGCATACTTATTATGATGCGGTGCTGGCTTACCAAACAGCAAATCAGAATGAATTAGCTGATAAATTGCGCCATTTCAATAATCAACTCGAATTGTGGCGGGAACTGGCTCGGCGGTCTTCAATCACTGACTTGCTGTGGGAGATCTATTTACAAACCGGTTATTTAGAATATGTAGCAGGTTTACCAGCCGGTGCCCAAAGACAAGCAAACCTTTATGCGTTGGCTGATCGTGCGAAAGCGTATGAACAAAGTTCGTTTAGAGGGTTGTATCAATTCGTTCGTTTCATCGAAAAGATGCAGGAAAAAGACAAAGATTTAGCGGAGCCGGTGATTTCATCCAGCGATAATGCCGTTCGAGTCATGACAATTCACGCAAGTAAAGGCTTAGAATTTCCTATTGTCTTTTTATTAGATATGACCAAACAATTCAATTTGCAAGATTTAAAAAAGCGATATGCTTTTGAAGAAAAACTAGGTGCGGGGATTCGTTATATGGACCCTGATACTCGGGTGTTGTATGATACCTTGCCTTACCAAGCAATCAAATCAGCCAAACAAAATAAGTTATTGTCAGAGGAGATGCGTAAACTCTACGTTGGTTTGACCCGTGCGGAACAAAAATTATTTATTATCGGCTCGTATAAAAATAAAGAAGATACCTTGAAGAATTGGTCAGAAGCTTCTGAACAAACCAAATTAGTCTTAGAGCCAACGACTCGATTAAAAGGGAATAGCAGCTTGATGAGCTGGATCGGTCTTAGTTTGATGCGTCATCCATTGATGCAAAACTATTTTGCCGAAGCAACCATTCTTTCAGAATTAAAAAACTCTGATAGCCAATTTGCGATTACTTGGATGAATCAACAATCTCTGCTTGAAAAAAGGCAACGTTTAATAGCGCAAGAAAACGATGCTGCTGAAAATAATGACGTGGATCAAACACCACTATCACCTGCTTTGAAAGCACGACTCGATTATCGTTACCCTTTCAAAGAGTCAACTCAAACCACGAGTTATCAATCGGTCTCTGAAATTAAACGTTTATTTGAAGATCCAGATGATACGCTTGATGCTAAACTTGTTTGGGAGAGCAATGAAACAAGAGGGTTAAACCGCCAATTCCGTTATACGCAAGATACATTGGCTGAACCACGTTTCTTACAAAAAACGCAACAGGTTTCAGCTGCGGCAATCGGAACTGCAACACACTATTTATTGCAATTGCTGCCATTAGAAATGCCGACTACTGAGTCGATTCAAGCATTGCTAGATGAATTAGTCAAAAAGCGTTTAGTGGATCAAAAGGTAGCCAAAAAAATTGATTTTTCTGCTATTCTTTGGTTTTTTGAAACCGAGCTAGGAAAAGAATTGATCAAGCAAAAAGAGCATGTCAAACGGGAACAACCGTTTTCGATGTTATTACCTGCAGAACGGGTCTTTGAACAATACCCAAATGAAGAAGATGAATTGCTGATCCATGGGATTGTTGATGGTTATATCGAATTATCCACGACGATTCAATTATATGACTTTAAGACGGATTTCATTTTAGATCGCAACGATGAAACAGCGATTGATGCTGTCATTCAAAAATATCGTGGGCAATTGAATCTCTATCAACAGGCGTTGACAGAATCTTTAGAAAAGCCTGTCACAGATGTCTTTCTTGTCTTATTAAGCGCAAAGAAAATAATAAATATTAATAAATAATAATAATTGAGCAACTAGGACTTACACTTTGTAAGTAATATGCTATACTCTTAGCAAAGAGGTGAGTAAAATGGAGCTAACACAGACAGAGTTCACTTTATGTCCTAAATTTGAAAAGACCTTTTCGATTTTAGGTAAAAAATGGAATGGGCTGATTATTGATGTATTGCTTGAAAATGGTCCGCAACGCTTTGTTGATCTCGCAGCTAAAATACCTATGGTGAGTGATCGGGTTTTAGTTGAACGATTAAAAGAACTTGAAAAAGAAAAAATCATCGCCAGAAACTTCTCATGTAAAGAGTCCAGCCGTTCAGAATATATGTTAACTGAAAAAGGAGCGGATCTTCAAAAGGCCATTGTTCAGTTACAGGTTTGGAGTGAAAAATGGGTGACAGAAGAAGAATGCAGTTGATTTTGGAAGTGAAATCTTGTAAACTGGCATTAGATGAATAGCTAAAGAACGTTGACGAAAAAGAGTAGTTTGGCTAAACCAGTCCAGGGAGATCTGTCATAGACTGTAAGCAGATCCTGAGTTTGAAAAATGAAGTTCACTTTCTGAGTTCGTCTGATTTATTCAGACCGGCAAATGTCGTTAAAAAAGTAAGTGTACGGTTTTGACCGTAAATTAGGATGGTAACGCGAAGACCTCGTTCCTTTGTAGGAATGAGGTCTTTTTTGTATTTGAATTTGAAGGAGGAAATAGGGAATGTCTCTACAAGCCCAATTAGAAAGCTTGAAAGAAGCCACAATCGTTAAAATAGCGACAGCACACGATTTAAAAGAATTAAATCAAATTCGTGTAGAAACTTTAGGAAAAAAAGGACCAATCACCGAAGTTTTACGGGGAATGAAGGATCTAAGTCCTGAAGAACGTCCGAAAGTTGGTAGTTTTGCCAATGAGATTCGTGATCTGTTGACAGCAGAAATTGAACGTAAAAAGCAAGCGTTAGAAGAGGCGGCACTTGCAACAGCTTTAAGCAAAGAAACAATTGATGTGACCTTGCCAGGACGTCAAGTCAAACAAGGAAACCGCCACATCTTGACACAAATCATGGAAGAAATCGAAGACATCTTTGTCGGAATGGGCTACCAAATTGTTGAAGGGTATGAGGTGGAGTCTGATCATTATAATTTTGAGCGAATGAACTTACCAAAAGACCACCCAGCTCGTGATATGCAAGATACTTTTTATATTTCAGAAGAGATCTTGATTCGTACGCATACCTCACCAGTACAAGCACGTACGATGGAAAAACATGACTTTTCAAAAGGTGCACTTCGAATGATCTCACCTGGGAAAGTATTCCGTCGTGATACAGATGATGCTACTCATAGTCACCAATTCCATCAAATCGAAGGATTAGTGATCGATGAAAATATTACGATGGGTGACTTAAAAGGCACTTTAGAAGTCGTAATGAAAAAGATGTTTGGTGAAGAACGTGAGATTCGACTACGTCCTAGTTATTTCCCATTTACTGAACCTTCTGTTGAAGTGGATGTCAGCTGTTTCAAATGTGGTGGCGCTGGCTGTAATGTCTGCAAGCACACCGGTTGGATTGAAATCTTAGGAGCTGGGATGGTTCATCCAAATGTATTGAAAATGTCAGGTATCGATCCGGAAAAATACTCTGGTTTTGCTTTTGGCCTTGGCCCAGATCGAGTAGCAATGCTACGTTACGGTGTCAATGATATTCGTAATTTCTATCAAAATGACTTGCGTTTCTTAAGTCAGTTCAAAGGGGAGTAAAAAGCATGTTAGTTTCTTATAAATGGTTAAATAAATATCTTGATTTGTCAGCAGTTACGCCAAAAGAACTATCTGATAAAATGTCAGTGACTGGGATCGAAGTGGAAGGAATCACGGTTCCTGAAGAAGGCTTAAAAAAAATCGTAGTCGGCGAAGTCAAGGAATGCGTACCACATCCTGATTCCGATCATTTATCGATTTGCCAAGTGGATATCGGTGAAGAAGAACTTTCACAGATCGTTTGTGGCGCACCTAACGTGAAGGCAGGGATCAAAGTCATCGTTGCTTTACCTAATTCACGGATCGCAGGGAATGTAAAAATCAAAAAAGGGAAAATGCGTGGTCAAGTTTCTAATGGGATGATTTGTGCCTTACAAGAAATTGGCTATCCAGATAGTGTTGTTCCCAAAGAATATGCTGAAGGAATCTACTATCTTCCACAAGAGGCAGTCAACGGAGAGCCCGTCTTTTCTTATTTAGACATGGACGATTCAATTATCGAGTTATCGATTACACCGAATCGCGCAGATGCTTTATCTATGCGAGGAGTAGCATATGAAGTGGGGGCGATTTATCGTCAAACACCTCATTTTGCAGAGGAAGAATTAGTAGAAGCAGCACGTCCGGCAAAAGACAAAATCAAGGTGACAGTCGAAGATCCAGAAGCTGTGCCTGCTTATCAAATTCGAATCATTGAGGGCGTAAAAATCCAATCTAGTCCACAATGGTTACAAAATATCTTGATGAATGAAGGGATTCGACCAATCAACAACGTAGTAGATATCACAAACTACATCTTACTGTTGTTTGGACAACCATTACATGCGTTTGATTATGATCGGCTAGGATCACAAGAAATCGTCGTCCGTCAGGCAAAAGCAACAGAAAAAATCGTTACGTTAGATGGCGAAACACGTGAGTTAACACCCGAAAATCTCGTGATCACTAATGGAGAACAACCAGTCGCTTTAGCTGGTGTGATGGGCGGCTTGGATTCTGAAATCACTGAGACAACGACTACGGTTGCTCTAGAAGCAGCTTTGTTTGATCCGATTTCGATCCGTCGAACAGCGAAACAATTCAATTTAAGAAGTGAATCTTCTGCTCGTTTTGAAAAAGGAATCAATCAAGCAACAGTTGCTGAAGCATGTGACGTTGCTGCTGCAATGATCGTTTCGTTAGCAGGCGGTGAGGTTCTTCAAGGTGCGGTTGCTGGTTCGACTTATCAAGTAGAAGACGTAACAGTAACGATCACCCTCTCACGAATCAATCATTATCTAGGAACTGACTTAACAGTGAAGGAAGTAAATGAGATTTTTGAAGCACTTGGCTTTGGCTATCAAAGTGAAGGGGAAACGTTCACCGTTACTGTTCCTCCTCGTCGCTGGGATATCAAGATTGAAGCGGATATTATTGAAGAAGTCGCTCGTATCTATGGTTATGATCGCTTGCCTTCCACATTACCAAGTGGAGAGACTGTTGCAGGAAGTTTGACCCAAGAGCAAGCAACAACGCGCAAGATCCGTACATTACTTGAAGACAGTGGTTTACATGAAGCCATCAGCTATGCTTTGACAACGGAAGAAAAATCTCGTCAATTTACAATCAAAGATTCCTTAGTTACACGTCTTGATTGGCCAATGAGCGAAGACCGTTCTGTCTTACGAATGAACTTGATCAGTGGGTTACTGGATAATGTGAACTATAACGTAGCTAGAAAAAATAGTGATGTCGCTTTTTATGAAGTTGGAAGAGTCTTCTATCAAGAAAACGATCCATTGACTCATTTGCCGCAGGAAGTGAAACATGTTGCTCTTGCATTGACAGGTACTTGGCAGGATAAAAGTTGGCAAACTCAAGCAGAAGTAGTTGACTTCTATACGATCAAAGGTCTTTTAGAAAACTTGTTTGAACAATTAGGAATAGCAACAGAAATTTCTTATCAAGCGACTGATAGTTTGAAAGACATGCATCCAGGAAGAACAGCGGAAATCTATTTAGGTGAAACAGTGATTGGATTTGTTGGACAGGTTCATCCGAATACAGCTAAAGAATACGATGTTCCAGAAACCTATGTTGCAGAATTTGACTTGAGCTCAGTGATCGAAGCTGCTCAAAAAGGGATGACTTTCCATGCGGTGACAAAATTCCCTTCCGTTTCTCGGGACATTGCGATGTTAGTTGCAGAAACAGTAACCAATCAAGAAATCGTAACGGTTATCCAGTCTGCTGCAGGTAAGTTCTTAACAGACATCCAATTGTTTGATGTGTATCAAGGGAAAAATATCGAGGAAGGACATAAGTCAATGGCTTACAGTCTGACATTCGAGAATCCTGAAGCAACGATGACAGATGAAGAAATTAACCGATCAATGACTAAGATCGAAAAAGCACTAAGTGAAACAGTTGGTGCAAATATTCGTTAAACTGTAAAAAAAGACGCCCTCACAAAGAATGAGGACGTCTTTTTTATTCATTAACAAGCCAATCAGTTAAAATAATTGATTCCCATTGCAGTTTTGACTTCTGCTAGAGTTTGAGCAGCGACTTTCGCGGCTGCTTCACTACCGTCTCTTAGGATCGCCATCACAGCGGCTGGATCTTTCGCTAATTCTTCTCTTCTAGCACGAATTGGAGCAAACTCTTCTTCCAAAACATCAATCAAATAGCGTTTGATTTTCACATCACCTAGACCACCACGACGATAATGAGATTTCATTTCTTCAATCGCGTTTTTGTCTTTTCCAAACACATCAAGATAAGTGAACACCATATTGCCTTCGACTTGACCTGGATCTTCCACGTGGATGTGATTTGGGTCTGTGTACATACTCATTACTTTTTTCTTGACCACATCAGCAGGATCAGAAATATAGATGCCATTACCCAATGACTTGCTCATTTTTCCATTCCCATCGATGCCAGGCAAACGGCCCATTCCTTTTGGTGGGAAAACGCCTTTTGGTTCCACTAAGACGTCGCCATACGTGTGGTTGAAACTTTGAACTATTTCTTGCGTTTGTTCAAGCATTGGTTTTTGATCTTCACCAACAGGAACTAAATTCGCTTTGAAAGCTGTGATATCAGCAGCTTGCGATACAGGATAAATAAAGAATCCAGTTGGGACACCTTCACCAAATTTTTTCTGTTCGATTTCTGTTTTAACTGTAGGATTACGACGGACACGCCCGACGCTGACTAGGTTTAAATAGTACATAGTCAATTCAGCTAATTCTGGTATTTGCGATTGGATAAAAAGCGTTGATTTCGTAGGATCTAATCCAACAGCTAAATAGTCTAAAGCAACTTCAAGTACATTTGAAGAAACCTTCTCAGGATTTTTAGCGTTATCGGTTAGAGCTTGCATATCTGCAATCATTATAAAAAGTTGATTGTTTTCATCTTTTTGCATTTCTACCCGTGTTTTGAGTGATCCTACATAATGCCCTAAATGTAACTTGCCAGTCGGGCGATCACCTGTTAGAATAATATTTTTCAAAAAAAACACCTCTTTACGATTTGTAAGACTAAGCACTTAATATCTTACCGTTTTTTGGAGGAAGAAACAACCGTTCTAAATCAAAAGACGAACAAAATGCAGAAAAATAGCAGATGTAAGAAGCAAAGGAGAAAAATAACGAAAGAAAGTTTCAAAGAAACTTTACAAAATACGTAAGTTTCAGATATAATATGTTCTATTATATATCTTTAAATGTTTTCTTACTAAATAATAATGGGAGTGTAATGATATGGCAATGATTAAATTTGATAACGTGGAAAAATACTACGGCAAATTCCATGCTTTGAAAAACATAAACCTCGAGTTTGAGAAAGGGGAAGTCGTCGTTGTCATTGGTCCTTCAGGTTCAGGTAAAAGTACAATGTTACGATGTATCAATGGATTAGAAACGATCTCTTCTGGAAGATTGTTAATCAATGATATCGACCTTCAGGACAAAAAAACAAAATTGACCGAAGTCAGAAAAAATGTTGGAATGGTTTTTCAGCATTTTAATCTATATCCTAATAAAACCGTTTTAGAAAACATTACACTTGCACCGATTAAAGTATTAAAGCAAGATCAAGCAAGTGCAGTGAAAAACGCGGAAAAATTCTTAGAAAAAGTCAACATGCTCGACAAAAAAGATTCTTATCCATCTATGTTATCTGGAGGACAACAACAGCGTGTGGCAATTGCCAGAGGTTTGGCGATGAATCCGGAAATGCTGTTATTTGACGAGCCTACATCTGCTTTAGATCCGGAAATGATCGGGGATGTACTTGATGTGATGAAAAAATTAGCTCGTGATGGGATGTCAATGATCGTCGTGACCCATGAAATGGGATTTGCAAAAGAAGTAGCAGATCGGGTTATTTTCATGGCGGATGGCCAAGTATTAGAAGATAGCCGCAATGTAAAAGACTTCTTTGAGAACCCTAAAGAACCTCGGGCACAACAATTTATTAGTAAAGTAATCAATCATTGATAGGAGGAATAAAATGCGTAAGAAAACAATGATTCGTTTGCTTTTCCTTTTGGGTCTGGTCTTTTTGATATTAGCAGGCTGCAAAGGAAAAAGTGTCGCTGAAGAAAATATTCTGGAACGAAGTAAGCAAAACAACACCATAACGTGGGGTGTAAAATACGATACTCGCTTATTTGGGATGATGGATATCAAAAGTAGTACGGTTCAAGGATTTGATATCGATATCGCTAAAGCGATTACGCAAGAGATTCTTGGAAAAGATGGGAAAGCAGAATTTGTGGAAGTTACCTCTAAAACACGGATTCCTCTATTAAAAAATGGAAATATTGATGCGATTATTGCGACAATGACCATTACAGATGAACGAAAAAAGCAAGTTGATTTTTCTGATGTTTATTTTGATGCCGGACAATCTTTATTAGTCAAAAAAGGAAGCCCGATTAAAAGCGTAGATGACTTAAATGCTGAAACAACTGTGCTCGCAGTCAAAGGATCAACTTCTGCAGTAAATATCCGAGAACATGCTCCAGACGCAAAAATTCTTGAACTAGAAAACTATGCCGAAGCGTTTACTGCTTTACAATCAGGACAAGGAGATGCTATGACGACCGATAATGCCATTTTGTTGGGAATGGCTGACGAGAACCCTGACTATACTTTAGCAGGTGGGACGTTTACCAATGAACCTTATGGAATTGCGATCAATAAAGGACAAACAGAATTTTTGGATGCCGTAAATCAAGCGTTAAAAGAACTCATTGCTAACGGCATATATGATCAGATTTACCAAAAATGGTTCCCAGATACCACCCAAGGAAAAGTGAATTAAGGAGGGGAAAGAATGGCTGAGTTGCTGCAAACATATGGATCAACCTTCTTAGAAGGGTTTAAAATCACTATCTATTCAAGTGTGTTAGCTTTATTATTTAGTTTGATTATTGGAACACTGATGGCAATTTTTCAATTGTCAACGAACAAAGTGATCAGTGGACTAGCTAAAGCGTACGTGGAATTTTTTCGAAATATCCCGTTGTTGATTATTGTGATGTTCTTTTATGTCGTCCTTCCGATCTATTGGATTAGTTTTGACGGCTTTCAAGCAGGGACGATCGGTTTGACGATCTATACTTCGGCATTTATTGCAGAAACCGTTCGTTCAGGGATTCAAACAGTGCCAAAAGGGCAAACAGAAGCGGGTTTATCAGCTGGTTTGACCTATGCGCAAACGATGCGGTTTATTATTTTGCCGCAGGCTTTCAAGATTGTCGTACCACCATTAGGAAACCAATTCATTAATCTAGTCAAAAATTCATCGATTTTAGCTATCGTTGCTGGGTTAGATTTAATGTACCAAGGGGACTTAATTGCCAGTGAAACTTTCAACACTTTTGATACCTATATCATCGTGGGTCTTTTTTACTTAGTAATTACATTACCTTTGTCTTACTTGATGACATATTTAGAGAAAAAATGGGCAGTTCGTTCATAGGAAGGGGAGAACAAAATGGATTTTAGTGGTGCTTTTTCATGGATGAATATCCGCTTCTTATTAGAAGGATTAAAAGTGACTGTGGAGGTTTCATTATTTTCAATCATCTTTAGTTTTTTGATTGGCGGGATTTGTGGTGTGGTTCGTTTTGCTAATATACCTTATTTTTCAAAAATACTAGGAATACTAATTGATATTATCAGAAATCTTCCATTGCTATTGATCATTTTCTTTACGTATTTTGCCTTACCACAAATCGGTATCCAAATGAATATTTTTTGGTCAGCCGTAGCAGCATTGACGATTTTTGAATCGGCTATGTTATCAGAAATTTTTCGAGCAGGGTTGAATGCCGTTCCTAAAGGACAAATGGAGGCTGGTCTTTCCACAGGATTGTCTTATGTAGAAACGATGAGAATCGTCGTTTTACCCCAAGCATTTAAATCAATGATCCCAGCAATCGTGAGTCAGCTGATTTCATTGATCAAGGATACATCATTAGCAGTGATCATTTCCTTACCTGAATTGACTCACCAAGCACGAATTGTTTACGGCCAAAATACCAATTATGTATTGCCAATGTTTGTGGCAATGACATTGATGTATTTTGCTGTCTGCTATGCTTTATCCTTACTTTCTTCCTATTTAGAAAAAAGAAAGTACAGCTATTAGTCAAAAACTTAGCATGCTCGTTGTTCAATGAAAATTGTTCAGCGAGTATTTTTATTTGATTCGTCAATGTAAAACTTAGATCGTTTTTCTCTTCAACGATATTGTGAGAGAAAGTAGTCGTAGACAAAGATCAGCTTAAAAACATAGCTTACAGTTTTGTTCGTTCAGGTCATTTAAAAATATGGACTGTCTTGACAGTAGGAAGTATACTAAGTGTCGTTAGGTAAACGTATTGAAATGAGAGGATGCCTAACAGAGTTTGTGGTAACTATAATGGATAGAGAAAGAGATGTTGTTAGATGGAAGAGATTATAAATGCTTTTCAAGCAAACCCGATATTTTCTACGGGATGTATTATTTTTATCATAGGTGTGTTAATTTTTTGTTTTGGAAGAAAATTATTTTTCGTTCGTTGGCTATTGGGAGATACCAGTATGTTCGGACAACTATTTTGGGGACTGATTTTATCAGGTATCGGACTAGCAATCATTGTCTATTATCGAATGTAATTGACTAATTGTATACGAATGATCCATTGCTTGCGACAAACAGGAAATGGTAAAAAGAAAGAAGTTTCTGTAAGATTTTCTAGAAATATAGTACATTTTTTGTGTAAGGGTTCGTTAATTTAGGAAAATGTCAAAAATGAATGAACAAATTGGTCGGTTAGAAAACCAGCTGTTCCCAACGACTGCTCAGGCAAAAAAGGGGAGCTCGCGTGAAGTAGAAGTACGACGTTCTAGTGGTCGATAGATCATTCAATCAACGATTTGTGACAAACAGAAGTGGCTAAATTAAGAATCTTCAATTTTAATCTAGTATAGGCAGTCATCATCCATTCTCTATAAGTGGGTGATGACTGCTTTTTGACAGAATGGTTATCGGATAGTAACTTGAAAAACAACATGTTTAGTGATATCAGATGCCAAAAAATTCTTTCTGCAGAAATAAAAGTTACTTAGATACTCCTTTTTTCTGATAGTTTAACAAGGTAGTATATAACTTTTAAAGGAGAGAATAACATGCCAAATGATAAACAAAAAATAGCAGTAATACGGACAGGAAGTCAATATGCTATTGCTCTTCAACTAATCAAGGATCATAAGCTTGTGAGGGGAGAAGCTAATAGTTCGGAAAAGTTAGCAACTTTAGGTAAAATTCTTTCTAACTATAAGAGAGATTCTGCAGAAGGGATTATCTTTTATCTTCCGCTTCTTCCAGAAGAGAAAAAACTGTTACGACAAAGGAACATCCAAATGAATAGTGATGATAGAATAGTAGTGGATGATAAAAATAAAACCTTTTATATTAACTACCTTAATCAAAGGTATGATTTAAGCAAAGAAGCAGTTTTGTCGAAAGAAACAAAACATGCACTAATTCAAGACCTTGATAAATTCTATTTCGATTCTTTGGACCTTAATAGGTTTACTTCCTTTATTTATGATTTAGATGTGATCGCTAGAAGAGATGTTCAGACACTCTTAAAGAAGCAAACGCCCAAGATAGAAAAATCAATAAAAAAGGCTAGAGAAGATATGGCGGTTGATCAAGTGAAAGAAAGATTTAAGATGAACAGACACTATACTGAAATTCCTCCAACACTAATGGTGAAATTTCAAGACGAGTTGAAAAAATCTGAATACATAAGTAAAAAGAGGCAAAAAATAGAAATTGAGAAATTAAAAAATGAATATAAGTCTCCAAGTAAACCAAATGAAAGACAAGAATATTTCAAGATGAGTGTAAGAGAATTTTTTGAAAAAGGAAGCTCAGAACAAAGAAGTCTTACGAAAAAAAGAATTGAGCAATTAAAAACATCTGTACTACCAAAGTCACAGGCATATCTAAACAAAAAGGATCAATTTCAAAGATAGTGATCAATAAACTCTAAAAATAATTACATAATAAATGAGTGTGGGATATTGATCTGATTAATATCCCACTTTTTATGGCTAAATTAAAACTGGGATTAAAAAATCAATGAAATATTATGAAAGGAATTGTTATGTATAGGAATACTAAAATATAATTTCATGATGCATAATTCTTTGAAAATACTATTCTTGACCTTGTATTCTCAGAAATTAAAAGTAATAACCTAGAATTTTAATCAATTAAATGGTATTAAATTGCATAATTTTCTTTTCTTGGAAATAAAAGTTTTCTTATGTATTCTTTTTTCTGATAAATTGATGAAGCAGTACATAAAATTTTAAAGGAGAGAATAACATGCCAAACATGGAACAGAAAAAAGAAACAAATCAAAAAATTGCAAATAATGAAAGCAAACGACCTCGAAATACTTTCTATAATCATGCTACTATAGCTTTTCAACTAATCGAAGAGTGTAAACTTGAGGAGGGTGAACCTGTTAGTTCGGAAACATTAGCAGCAATAGGTGAATTTCTTTCTGAACTTAAAGATGATGTAGCAGAAGGGGTCATCCAACGACTTCCACTTCATCCAGATGAGAGCAAACTCATACAACCAAACAACCGAATAGAGACCCAAAATACAATAGAAGTAACTAGCCAAAATAAAAATTTTTATATTGACTACCTTAAGACAAGGCATAAGATTCACTCAGATACACGTTTGCCGAAGGAAACAAAAGATGCACTAATTGGAGACCTTAATAAATTTAAGTTTAATCCCTTGACTCCTGATACGTGTATAGCATTTATTCATGATCTAAAAATAATCGCTGAACAGGACGCTAAGGAACTTATAGGAAATCAAACGTCAAGAGTGGAAAAATTAATTGAAGAAAGAAAAGAAAATGAAGCGGTTAAGCAAGCGATAGCACGTTTTATGAAGGATAGACACTTTACTAAACTTAACCCAACCATATTGGAGCTATTCATAGATGAGTTGGAGGATAGACCAATAATAAGCCGAGAGAGGCGAGAAAAAGAAATTGAGAAGTTTAAGAGTGAATATAACTATGATGAAAAAGAATATTTTAAGGTAAAAGCAACAGATCAAGTTTCATTAAGTGAAAGACTAAATAATTCAGATTTAAAACCAAAAACTCTACTAAATCAAAATGTACAACAAAAGACTCCACCACCGATTCCACCAAAACCAAAAGTATCTGTTCAAAGTAATTCAATAAATGCTACGGCACAGGATAAGCTAGTATCCATGTTGGCTGAATCAACAAAAAGACATTATCAACTTTCAAAGAATCAACCGACAGCTCCAGAAAAACTACATACAATAGCAAATGAAGTGGTGAATTTAGACCTTAATATAGACCAGAAACAAGAGCTTATAAGTACGCTTCCTATGTCAAAAGCAGATAGAGACAAACTTCGGAATATATTCCAAAGTAATGCAATAAATGATAAGGCAGTATCCCTGATGATTAAAACAATAAAAAACGATTATCAACTTTCAAAGAGTCAATTTACAGCTCCAAAGGTTTTACATGAAATAGCCGTTACCATTGAGAATAGTGTACTTGATCAAAATTATATGAAAAAAGTTCCTGAAGCTCTTGGCATGAGAAGAGAAGATGAAAAAACACTTCGAGATATGATCAGCGAAAGCCTGAAACAGCAACCCAATAAATTACAAGAAAATAAGACAGACACTAAAATAAATGGGAAGACTATAGATCAAGTACAGACTGAAAACATGATATTGTTATGTGAGGCAATGGACACAGCATTGGGACTTAAAGCGAACAAAAAGGTAGACCCAGAAATGCTATCTATGATGGCCGAATTTATTGTTAACAGTAGCCTTGATAAAGTCTCTCAACGCAATGTAGTTGATGTGATTTTTATTACTAAAGAAGATAAAAAGGACCTTATCAAAATAATGAAAGAAAAAACAGCGTTGCTGAACAGGGCACACGGAACTTCACAAGAACCAGCTAAAACAAACCTAAACTCAACAAATCAAGTTTCATTGAGTGAAAGACTAAATAATTCAGATTTAAAACCAGAAACTCTACTAAACCAAAATGTACAACAAAAGACTCCACCACCGATTCCACCAAAACCAAAAGTATCTGTTCAAAGTAATTCAATAAATGCTACGGCACAGGATAAGCTAGTATCCATGTTGGCTGAATCAGCAAAAAGACATTATCAACTTTCAAAGAATCAACCAACAGCTCCAGAAAAACTACATACAATAGCAAATGAAGTGGTGAATTTAGACCTTAATATAGACCAGAAGCAAGAGCTTATAAGTACGCTTCCTATGTCAAAAGCAGATAGAGACAAACTTCGGAATATATTCCAAAGTAATGCAATAAATGATAAGGCAGTATCCCTGCTGATTAAAATAATAAAAAGCGATTATCAACTTTCAAAGAGTCAATTTACAGCTCCAAAGGTTTTACATGAAATAGCCATTACCATTGAGAATAGTGTACTTGATCAAAATTATATGAAAAAAGTTCCTGAAGCTCTTGGCATGAGAAGAGAAGATGAAAAAACACTTCGAGATATGATCAGCGAAAGCCTGAAACAGCAACCCAAAAAATTACAAGAAAATAAGACAGACACTAAAATAAATGGGAAGACTATAGATCAAGTACAGAATGAAAACATGATATTGTTATGTGAGGCAATGGACACAGCATTGGGACTTAAAGCGAACAAAAAGGTAGACCCAGAAATGCTATTTATGATGGCCGAATTTATTGTTAACAGTAGCCTTGATAAAGTCTCTCAACGCAATTTAGTTGAGGAGATTTTGATTACTAAAGAAGATAAAAATAACCTTATAAAAATAATGAAAGAAAAAACAGCGTTGCTGAACAGGGCGCACGGAACTTCACAAGAACCAGCTAAAACAAACCTAAACTCAACAAATCAAGTTTCATTGAGTGGAAGACTAAATAATTCAGATTTAAAACCAAAAACTCTACCAAACCAAAATGTACAACAAAATGATCATTTACCTAAAAAGTCAGATGGATTTAGTCGATGAACAATAATTGCTGGCTCTTTGTCAAATGATGTTGGTAAAGAGAAATCTTAGAATAATTTGGACGAGATTGGGACAATAATACTTTTCAAAAAGAAAATCAGGCTGATTTTTCTTATTTTAGACACTTTTTCCTTCATATATTTCCCCAATTTTCTCAAATTAAGTGCCATGAGTGCCAAGCCAATATCAATCGTTGCTCCTTGTTTCCCATGTAAGTGAAAACGGCCAAGTGAGCCTTTAGATGCTCGAATACTGGTTCGACATCAATTTTTCGTTTCCGATAAATTGAACCGGTTTTCTCCTCTAAAAGCTTTTTCCTGCATTCTGCTTTGAAATAGCACCAATTATTATTTAAAGGCAACATCCGTTTCTGGAATATATTATTGTTCTACATCTAGTGGTAAAGTTGTTTGATTGATGGTATAATTTTTAAACATAAAAGCATGCTCCTTTTTGATTGGGTTGGGTTACTTTAATCTCACAAGGTTGCGTGCTTTTTGTGTACCTTAAAATCAAAAAAATGGGGCAATAATCAGATTTTTTTTTTGACTATTGTCCCAGTTCAGTTCTTTTTATTTGGTTAAAATAGTTTTATCGTGTCGAATTGTGATCCGTCGTTTGAAATTATAAAAATTTCGAAAACAATAAGTATTGTGTTTTAATACTTTAATATGGTTGTTTAAACATTCTAGTGGTCCGTTTGAATAACTGTAGCGGAGGACATTTTGGATCTGTGGCAGAAACTTTCTAAATGTTCGCAAAGTTATCGCATAAGTTTCAGGTAACTGGCTGACTTCTCTGGATAAACAGTCCTCAAATAGTGAATGATCTCTTTTCTTTACTCATAAAGAACATCTTGGTATAACTGATAGCCTTGTCGTAGATCGGCACAAGTAGCTAACAATCGGTCGACAATCTCACTTTCAGTTAAGTAATCTTTGAAACTGGAACACCAAACCCGTTTTTCATAGTTCAACTTTGCTTCTTCTTTTTGTAGGAGTTTCCAATAACGTTTCATTTTTCTACCAAGCCCACGTTGGTATTGAGAAGTACTTTTAAGTCGTGCATTGGTATCCTTCACTCGGTGGTTTAAAAAAGTTCTTCCTATATGTTGAATAATGTGGACACTCTTCGGGCGTGTATTGAAGAGTACCTTTGTAAATCAAGCAAAATTTCTCTTTATATCTTTCTTTGGTTTAACAATTTACCTCAAAATAGATAGTTAGGTCTAGAATATTTAGGGGATCTTTGATAAGCTGAGTACAAGACATCTTGAATTATCCTATGAATTGGTTCGTCAAATTAATTCTAAAGGATTTCAGGGTGTCTTTTCTATGTTTTTACATCATGAAAAAGATGTTGGTAAATTTCACCAACATCAAAAAATATAGAGCCCAAATTACATAGTATATGAGCTCGGGTCGTTAATCAGAAAAAATTGGATGAACGACCCGATTTTTATAGCTAAATCAAAAATAGGATTAAAGAATCAATGAAATATTATGAAAGGAACTGTTATGTATAGGACTACTCAAATACAATTTTTTGATGCATAATTCTTTGAAAATACTATACTTGACCTTGTACTCTCAGAAACTAAAAGTAGTAACCTAGAATTTTAATCAATTAAATGGTATTAAATTACAAAAATTTCTTTTCTCGGAAATAAAAGTTTTTTATGTATTCTTTTTTTCTGATAAATTGATGAAGCAGTATATAAAATTTTAAAGGAGAAGATAATATGCCAAACAAGGAACAGGAAAAGACAAAAACTATTCAACAGGAACCAACTGAATTAAATCCGAGTACAACTAAAGAAAAAGAGAATAGTCCATTCATAAGTAAAAAGAGAGCAAAAGAATTGAAGAAGTTTGAGAGTAAAGTTAGGAAAAAAGAGAATAAAGCGGTTAAACAAGAGATAAAAACAGTTATGAAGGATGCAGGCAGAACTCAAGATCATTCCCAAATATTTAAGTATCTCACATATGGATTTGAGCATAATCCATTCATAAGTAAAGAGAGAGCAGAAGAAGAATTGAAGAAGTTTAAGGGTAAATATAGAAAAAAAGAGGATAAAGCGGTTGAGCGAGCGATAAAAATAGTTGTGAATAATAGAGATATTACTCGAAGTAGTGTATTGAGGTATCTTAAAAGTGAGTTGACAAAAAGTCCATACATAAGCCGACAGAGAGTAGAAGAAGAAATGGGGAAGTATGAGGGAGAGAATAATGTTAGAAATAGTTCTGAAGTTCCAGTGAACAAAGGTAGAGGAGAAGATCTTAAAGAAAAATTAAATAGAGTATCTAAAGAAGAAAACTCATCCCCAGAAAGAGCATCTGTATCTCAAGACCTACAGCATAACCCGTTACATAGATAACAATCAATAAACTCTAAAAATGATTACATAATAAATGAGTGTGGGATATTAATCAGAAAAAATTTGATTAATATCCCACTTTTTGTGGCTAAATGAAAACTGGGACAGAAGAATCACTTCTGATTCTATACCCTAAAAAAATTAGACAAAAATAATCAGAGGGCTGATAAAATAAGGATTCTCACGTCATTTATTTTTTATA
Organism: Enterococcus sp. DIV0703; assembly: GCF_051711065.1. Lineage (NCBI taxonomy): Bacteria > Bacillati > Bacillota > Bacilli > Lactobacillales > Enterococcaceae > Enterococcus > Enterococcus sp. DIV0703. Next base: position 1,274,326 of record NZ_JBIOLX010000001.1, read on the forward strand.
TCTGTCATCAAGCGTCTTACTGTATAGCGGAAATAGTATTCGTTGAAATACGGGAAAGAGAATCAAATAAAAAAAGAAATTACCTATACCATGGGCGAGATCAAAAGGAAGTCCTTGAAAATAGTAAGCCCAAAAAGAGGGGAGTTGATAGATGAAAGTTTCAATTCGTGAAACAATCAAACCGTAAATTAACCCACAAATAAAGCTCAAAATTGCTTGAATAGTCACATGCTTAGCGACTATAGGTAACTGATTCATCCAATGGAAAAACAAAACAATCCCGCTGAAGGCGAGCATTTGACTGATTGTCCAAGTCCCTAATCCTAAATATAGATTAGTGATGAATAAGCTCAATATGGAGACGATTAAAGCATCTGTTAAAGAACCAAATGCCGCAAGTAGTAAAAAAATTGCTGTCATAGGTTGAATATTTGGTAACCAAGCAAAAAAAAGTCTGCCTACGACACAGGCAGCAATTAATAATGACAAATAAGCAAATTTGTGAATCGTAAAGTAAGGTTTTTGTTTAAATGTGTTCATCTTTTGAGGCTGCTCCTTCACTGATAATAGTTCTCATTATATCATAAATTTTTTTTATTACAAGATTGAAAAACACATGATGTAGTGTGATAATAATTAACAGACACTATATATAGTGTTTTTTATGATAAGGTGGCGATGGAATGGGAATTTATTCAAAAAAATATATAGAAAAACTTAATCAGGATATACGGAATTATCCAGAGGTCAAACCTATTGATCCACAAATGAAACTGACATTTGAAGGGATTTCACGCTTGATCATGTTGGATCGATATACTTACAAAGATCCACATAATCAGACGTTAACCATAGGTGATCTAGTCGTCTTGACGGTACATGCGGATCCACAATACCCGGCTCGTGGAATTGGAACGATCATTCAGCACTCTGGAGACGATTTAACGATCGAAGTGGAAGAGGAATTTCGCTCCTCTTTGACTGATCCTGAAGAAATAGCTCGTGGATTCGTTAAAAGAAACAAAAGTGAAGTTGAAAAACCTTTAGAGCTGTATTATGAACAAATTGCTGCTCGAGTTGCTTCCGGAATTAGTCAAGTCGAGGGCGATAGAAAAGCAGAATTTTTTGAAGATTTTTACAAACAATTGACTGAACAAAATTTGATTCCTGCCGGAAGGGTGTTGTATGGCGCTGGTACGCAATCAGAAGTCACATACTTTAATTGTTTTGTCATGCCATTTATTCAAGATTCTCGCTCTGGTTTAGCAAAACACCGAGAAGAAGTCATGGAAATCATGAGTCGTGGTGGTGGAGTAGGAACGAATGGCTCAACCTTGAGACCAAAATCAGCTGTCGTACATGGCGTAAATGGAAAATCTTCTGGTGCTGTTTCTTGGCTCAATGATTTAGCTAATCTCACCCATTTAGTCGAGCAAGGAGGAAGTCGCAGAGGGGCGCAAATGATCATGCTCAATGATTGGCACCCAGATATTTTTGAATTTATTATTTCAAAAATCCAGAATCCATTGATCTTGCAACAGTTGATAACTACAAGTAAAAACCCGCTAATCAAACAGTTAGCAAGTGAGAAACTAGCTTTTTCTCCTTTAACTCAAGAAGAAAGGGAGCTATTTGAAGTCTTGCTTAAGGAAGAGGGGCTTTTGCAATTTGCAGAACATACTTTCATCAAAGAGGCTAAGCAAAAATTAAAAATGGGTGGAAGTTATAGTGTCAAAGATCCTGACTTCTTAACAGGGGCGAATATTTCAATCTGTCTGACAAAGGAATTCATGGCAGCTGTCGCACAAGATAAGACCTATGATTTGCGTTTTCCTGCTATTGACGAGTATACAGAAGTAGAAATGGCTGATTATGATCAACATTGGGCTGAAATCGGTGATGTTCGTGAGTGGGAAGCGACAGGACGTAAAGTGAAAGTTCATCAAACAATTCGAGCCAGAGAGCTTTGGGAATTGATCACTTACTGTGCTACTTATTCTGCGGAACCAGGGATCTTTTTTATTGATAACGCCAATGAGATGACTAATGCTGCTGCCTATGGTCAAAAAGTCGTTGCAACAAATCCTTGTGGAGAACAGCCATTGACACCGTATGCGGTATGTAATCTTGCGGCTATCAATTTAGCGAATATGGTAGATGAGCACCAAGAAATCGATTTTCAAAAAGTTGCAGAAGTGGTTAGAACCAGTGTACGTTTCCAAGATAATGTTATTGATGCGACCCCTTATTTTTTTGACAAGAATGAGCAACAAGCAAAAGGGGAACGTCGTATTGGTTTAGGGGTGATGGGCTTAGCCGACTTATTGATCTATTGCGGCAAAACGTATGGCTCTAAAGAAGGAAATGCGTTAGTCGATCAATTGTTTGAAACGATTGCCGTTACAGCTTATCAAACGTCGATCGAATTGGCAAAAGAAAAAGGAAGTTTTCCTTATTTAGTTGGTAAGAACGAAGAAGAAACACGTCAATTACGTGAGCGTTTTATCCATTCTGGGTATATGAAAAAGATGCCAGAACATATTAGACAAGGTGTCTTAACTTATGGAATCCGTAATTCACACTTATTAACCGTTGCACCAACTGGCTCGACAGGTACGATGACTGGTGTTTCCACGGGATTGGAACCTTATTTCTCTTTTTCCTACTTTAGAAGCGGTCGCTTAGGAAAATTCATTGAAGTACACGCTGAAATCGTTGACGAATATCTAGCGAAACATCCAGAGGCAGATGCCTCAGAGTTACCGGAATACTTTGTCTCAGCAATGGAGCTTTCACCAGAAGCTCACGTGGATGTCCAATGTACGATCCAACGATGGGTTGATAGCTCCATTTCCAAAACAGTCAACGCACCTAAGGGATATCGTGTTAAAGAAGTAGCTGATATTTACGAACGACTTTATCAAGGTGGGGCAAAAGGCGGTACGGTATATGTTGACGGTAGCCGAGATTCACAAGTCCTGACTTTATCAGCGGAAGAAAATAGTTTTACCGATGAGCTAGTAACATCAGAGGTACACCCAGATGTTTTGCTAACAGAAGCTTCAAACGACTCAGCAACGAGTGAAGAGCGCTGTCCGATTTGTCATGAAGGTACAATTGAAGAAATCGGAGGTTGCAGTACTTGCACCCATTGTAAAGTACAACTAAAGTGTGGATTATAAGGTTAAAAAGGAGCATGGTACCATGAAAATCTATACTAAAAGTGGTGATGCTGGGATGACTAGTATTATCGGAGGGCAACGGCTAGCTAAGTCAGCTTCTCGTGTTAGAGCTTATGGAAGTGTGGATGAAATCAATTCTTGGGTAGGAACGATCGTTGCAGAATTAGATCCTGATAAATTTGCGCTTTTGATCGAACAATTAATCCAACTTCAACGATTACTATTTGATATCGGAACAGATTTTGCCACACCAACGGAAGTCAAAGAACGGATCGTGACTAAAAAAGATTTGGAGAAAATGGAAGAAATGATTGATTTTTATCAAGAAAAACTACCGGTGATCGACAAATTTATCTTACCTGGTGGACATCCAGTAGCAGGGCATTTCCATCTTGCCCGAACAGTGACCCGAAGAGCGGAACGTGAAATCACTGAATTGATTTTGGAAGAAACAGAAACGAATCAAATGAGCTATAAACTGATTAATCGGTTATCGGATCTCTTTTTTGTCTTGGCACGTTATGTCAATGTGGTTTATCATATTAAAGAACCATTCTATGAGCGAGCTGGGAAAGTATTCCATTAATTATTATCAGACCTTACTGTTTGAATTAAAATCTAACTGTCTAAGAATCATATCTATAATGTTTAAAGTGATAACTTAAGTTAATTCTTTTTACAAATTAATAAATAGGAGTGTTTTTTTTGAAGAAATTCATAGTATTATTAGCTGCTTTATCAAGTATGATCGTTATGACTGGTTGTCAATCACCTACCACGACAGAACAATCAAGCGCTCAATCACAAGCCACTACAAAAAAAGTGACCATCACTTTGCAAGAAGAGGGAAAAGAACTATCGGCAAAAAACGTTACTTACCAACCAAATCAGACCTTGTTGGAATTACTAAAAAAACAGTTTTCAGTGAAAGAAGACAATGGTTTTGTGACGGCAATTGATGGGCATGCACAAGACAAAGATAAAGGATTATATTGGACGTTCACAATCAACGGCAAAATGGCGGAAAAAGGAGCAAATGATATTAAATTATCACCTAACGATCAGATAGTGTTCAATTTAGCAACATTCAAGTAAGAGTGTAACAGTTCAAAAATTAACTTGAGCGTGCGGTCAAAGTATTCGTATGAACAAGCTGAAAAAACGAAAATCAGTTATTCTGATTTTCGTTTTTTTTTGATTAGTTTTAATATCTGTTAAAAAAAGGTTTTTGGTCAATAAGAACTGATAAGTTGCGCAAAATTAAATCTGGGTCAGAATGTACCTCATGCTATCTCAGCTTTTTTGTTCTTTCACATTGTCTCATAAATTGATCAAAAAGCTTCTAATTTTCATGTTGATATTGATTTGAATTTGCAGGCTACATGTTCTTCTGTTTTTATAAAGTAATACTATTTTTGCAAATCACCGCACTTGGATGCCAAATATTCAAAAAATTATTTTTAAAGAAATAGTTAGGTATAGCAGTACCTAAATAAAATTCTGTTGATGTAGAATCCTTTGAGAATACTATTTATGACCAAATATTCCCAGAGATTAAAAACGATAATCTAGATTTTGAATAAATGCAATAGTATTAAATCCCAAGAATTTCTTTGTTTAGAAATAAAAGTTTTTGATGTCCTTTTTTTTCTGATAAATTTATAAAGCGTATATAAAATCTCAAAGGAGAAAACAGCATGCCAAACAAGGAACAGAATATAAATAAAAACAATGAAGAGAAAGTTAGCATACAGTCCCAAGATCAGCGTGGTTTTTTTTATAGACTATTCAATAAGTATAAATTTACGAAAAAGAAACGTACTGATCTGGAAACATCAGCAGCATTGGATAAAGATCTTTCTAAAGATGATCAAGCTTCAACTGAAGAAATCCCCTCCTATCTAAAATCTTTTCTAGAAGAGAAAAATCTGTTACAACAAAGAAATATAGAAATAAATAGTAATAATAGAACCTTTTTTATTAACTATCTTAATGAAAAACATAGACTTAATTCAAACATGCCTTTGTCGGAAGAAACGAAAGCTGCACTAATTGAAGACCTTGATAAATTCTATTATATTCCTTTAAAAACTAGTACGTGTCATAACTTTATTTTCGATCTGAATATAACTAGAAGGGAATTAACTAGGCTTAAAGATGATCAATTTCTAAAGATGAATGAATTAATAGCGCAGCTAACAGATGATGCTACTATAGCTATTACAAATAAATACCAACTTTTAGAGAACCACACTGTCTCCGAAGAAAAACTAGAGGCAATAGCAAATGAGGTCATGGATTTAAATTTTGATGAGGAAATGAAAAGGGCGGTTATAGCTAAACTTGAACTATTAAAAGAAGATCGAGCCACTCTTCGGAAAATATACAGAAAAAAACAAGACACATTGAAAACACAGGAAAGTAAGACAGATGCTAATTTAAAAGAGATTACAAAAGATGACGATGAAATATTATTTTATCAGCAAGTAGATGATGTAGCTATAGCTATCATAAATAAATATCAGCTATCTATCCCCGAAAATAAACTAAAGGCAATAGCAGATGAGATAATGGATTTAAATCTTAGTGGGGAACAAAAAGAGGAGGTTATTTTCCAACTTGGACTACAAACAGAAGATAGTGCCACTCTTTGGAAAATATACAAAATAAATTTGATGAAAGCAGAACAGTTATTTTATCAGCAAGCAAACAATGCTGCTGTTCATGCTACTATAGCTATTATCAATAAATATCAGCTTTCAGAGAACCAATCTGTCCCCGAAGAGAAACTAAAGGCAATAGCAAAGGAAATTATGGATTTAAATCTTAGTGAAGAATACAAAAGAGAGGTTATTTTCGAGCTTAAAATATCAGAAGAAGATCGAGCCACTCTTCAAACAATATATAGAGAAAGACAAGACTTTTTAACAGCGCAAGAAAGTAAGACAGGTGCTAAATTAGATGAGAACACAAAAGGTGAAGATAAAGTATCATTTTATCAGCAAATAGGTGATGCAGTTATAGGCATTATAAATAAATTTCAACTATTTGTCTCCGAAGAGGAGTTAAGGAAAATAGCAAAAGAGATTTTAAATTTAAAATTAAGCGAGGAACAGAAGAAAGAGGTTATTATCTATCTTGGAATACAAAGCGAATATAAAGATGTTCTTCTGGAAATATTTAAAGAATTACAGAGATGGCCAACACCACCCCAAAGTAAGTTAGAAGTTATAATAAGAGGGGCTAAAGCATTACAGTTATTTAATCAGCTAGTACATGATTCAGTTACTTATATTACAAATAAATATGAACTTTCAGAAGATCAAGCTACTCATCATAGGAAACTAAAGGCAATAGCAAAAGAGATTATAGATTTAAACCTTAGTGATGAACAAAAAAGAGAGGTTATTAAGGGTCTTGAAATACCAGAAGCTGATAGAGAAGCTTTTTGGAGAATATACAGAAAACTTGAGATATTGCCAAAAATAAAAGAAAGTAAGACAGACTCTAGAGTAAATGATCGGACACAAAATGGACATGGTGGCGATGGGGCACAATTAGTTAATAAAAATAACAATAAGAAACGAATTATCCGAAGAAATTTTGCCGAAGCAGCACCATTTTTTTTTAAGGGAATAAATGATGCTACTATAGCTATTACAAATAAATATCAACTTTCGAATGACCGACCTACCTTCCGAGATAAACTAGAGAAAATGGTAAATGAGATTATAGATTTAAATCTTAGTGAGCAACAAAAAAGGGTGGTTATTAGAGTACTTGAACTATCAAAAGAGGATAGAGTCGCTCTTAAGACAATGTACAGAGAAAGACAAGACTTGTTAAAAATACAAAAAAATAAGACAGACGATGAAGTGTTCTTTTATCATGGAGTAGATGATGCAACTCTAACTATTATAACCAACTATCAACTTTCAGAGGACCAACCTAATCCCCCAAAAAAACTAGATGCAATAGCAAATGAGATTTTGAATTTAAATCTTAATAAGCAACAGAAAAGAGAGATTATTTTCGAACTTGAAATACCAGAAATAGATAGAGATAAACTTAATGAATTAATAAATAAAAAAACAACGTTGCTAAACCAGGTAGAAACTTTACAAGAATCAGCTAAAACGAACCCAAGCTCAACATTAAGTCAGGGACTAAATAATCTTGAATCAAAACCTACTACGCCACTACAGACGTCATTAAAATCAAAATTAAGATCTCTACTAAAGAAAAGTGAGGATAATCTAGGATCGGAACCACCGATATCGCTAAAACCAAATGCATCAAAAGGTAATCCTTTAAAAAGAGTAAACAGTCTAAGCTCGAAACCACAGACTCCAATAAACCCAACGATTCACTTATCTAAAGGTTTAGATGAATTTAGTCGATGAACCATAATTGCTCAAGCCGAATCATTTTCTGAAAAGGGATTGTTCGGCTCTTGCTGTTTTAGGGATGATTAATATTTTTCATCTCTACGTCAATAAGTACTGATGAGTGATGCAAAATCAAATCTGGGCAAGAAGGTACCCCATTCTTTCTCAGATTTTTTTGTTTTCTCACATTTGTTCGTTAATTAATCAAAAAGTTTCTATTTTTCATGATGGCATTGAATTAAATCCGTAAATTACGTATTTCTATATTTTTATACAGGAATACTATTTTTTTCAAATCACTACACGTGGTTACGCAAATATATTCAGAAAAAAATTATGAAAGAAATAGTTATGTATAAGTGGACTCAAATAAAACTTTATTCATGCATAATCTTTTTGAAAACACTATTCTTGACTAATTATTTTCAGAAATTAAAAATAATATTCTAAAATTTGAACAAATACCATGGTATTAAATTCCAAGAATTTCTTTATTTGGGAATAAAAGTTTTTGATGTCCTTTTTTTTCTGATAAATTTATAAAGCAGTATATAAAAGTGCAAAGGAGAAAACAACATGGAAAAACTAAATAAAAAAAATGGAGAGAAAGTAAGCGTACAGTCCAAAAATCAGCGTGGTATTTTTTATAGACTAAAGGATAGGTTGAAACTAAATAAAAAAAACGGAAAAAAAGTAATTGTACAAGCCGAAGATCAGCCTTCACTTGCTTATGAACTAACTAATAAGTATAAACTTGAGAAAAATAAATCTGATGATATGAAAGCACTAGTAGCTTTAGAAAAAGATCTTTCTAAATATGACCCAGCTACAATCGAAGGAATCCTCTTCTATCTTCCATTGACTCCAGAAAAGAAAAACCTGTTTCAACCAAGAAATAGAATAGTACGGCCTGAAGATCAGCAAAGTCATGCTTATAGACTAACCAATAAGTACGAACTAAAAATGGAACGTACTAATCCGGAGAAATTCGCAAAATTAGGTAGAGAACTTTCTAGATATGATCCAGCTACAATCGAAGGAATCCTGTTACATCTTCCACTGATTCCAGAAGAGAAAGACCTGTTACAACCAAGAAATAGAATAGTACAGCCCGAAGATCAGTTTGAACTTGCTGATAGATTAATCGATAAGTATAAACTAAAAAATAAACATACTAATCTGAAAACAATGGCAGCATTAGGAAAAGATCTTTCTAGATATGATCCGGATTCAACCGAAGGAATCCTCTTACATCTTCCATTGATTCCAGAAGAGAAAAAACAGTTAAAACCAAGAAATAGAATAGTACAGCCCGAAGATCAGCTTGAACTTGCTTATAGAATAACCAAAAAGTATAAACTAAAACATCAACATACTAATCTAAAAACATTCGTAGCATTAGGAAAAGATCTTTCTAGATATGATCCAGATTCAACCGCAGGAATCCTCTTACATCTTCCGCTGATCCCAGAAGAGAAAAACCTGTTACAACCAAGAAATAGAATAGTAAAACCCGAAGATCGACTTGAACTTGCTGATAGGTTAACCGTTAAGTATAACCTAAAAATGGAACGTACTGATCCGGTGACATTCGCAAAATTAGATAGAGAACTTTCTAAATATGATTCAGATTCAACCGCAGGAATCCTCTTACATCTTCCGCTGATTCCAGAAGAGAAAAACCTGTTACAACCAAGAAATAGAATAGTAAAACCCGAAAATCAGCCTAATCTTGCTTATAGATTAACCAAAAAGTATAAACTGAAAAATCAACATACTAATGTGAAAACATTAGTAGCATTAGGTAAAGAACTTTCTAAATATGATCCAAATTCAACCGCAGGAATCCTTTTACTTCTTCCATTGAATCCAGAAGAGAAAAAACTGTTACAACCAAGAAATAGAATAGCACAGCCCAAAGATCAGCCTGCTCTTGCTTATGAACTAACTGAAGAGAAAAAGCAATCTACTAATATGGAAACACTAGTAGCATTAGATAAAGATCTTTCTAAAGATGATCCAACTTCAAGCGAAGGAAACATCTCCAATCTTCCATTGAATTCAGAAGAGAAAAAACTGTTACAACCAAGCAATAGAATAGCACAGCCCGAAGATCAGCCTGCTCTTGCTTATGAACTAACTGAAGAGAAAAAGCAATCTACTAATATGGAAACACTAGTAGCATTAGATAAAGATCTTTCTAAAGATGATCCAACTTCAAGCGAAGGAAACATCTCCAATCGTCCATTGAATCCAGAAGAGAAAAACCTGTTACAACAAAGAACTATTGAAATGGAAAGCATAGATAGAACCTTTTTTATTGACTATCTTAATGAACAACATAACCTTAATTCAAACACGCCTTTATCGGAAAAAACAAAAGCTGCACTAATTGAAGACCTTGATAAATTCTATTATCTTCCTTTGAAACCTAGTACGTGTTATAACTTTATTTCCGATCTACATATTATAAATAGAGATGATGTATATGAGCTTCTAAATGATCAAATTCCCAAGGTAAATGAATTAATAACGCAGGTAATAAATAATGCTACTCTAGCTATTACAAATAAATATCAACTTTTAGAGAACCAATCTGTCCCCAAAGAGAAACTAGAGACAATAGCAACTGAGATCCTGGATTTAAATCTTGGTGAAGAACAGGAAAGGGAGGTTATTGCTAAACTTGAAATCTCAAAAGAAGATCGAGCTACTCTTGAGGAAATATACAGAGAAAAACGAGACTTATTGCAAACACAAGAAAGTCAGAAAGACGCTGAAATAAAAGCTGCTACTATAGCTATTACAAATACATATGAACTTTCAGTTGAAAAAACTACTCCTCAAGAGAAATTAAAGGCAATAGCAAATGAGCTTATAAATCGAAATCTTAGTACATTACAGGAACATGAGATTATTTACCTACTTGAAATAGAAACAAAAGACAGAGACACCCTTCGGACAATATACAAAGAATTAAAAAAAATACAAGAAAGTCAGAAAGACGCTAACGTAAAAGCTGTTACTATAGCTTTTACAAACATATATAAACTTTCAGAGGATCAACCTAACTCCCAGAGTAATTTAAAGGCAATAGCAAAAACGATTGTGGATTTAGATCTTAGTGATGAACAGAAAAGAAAGGTTATTCTCGAACTTGAAATACCAAAAAAAGATAAAGACACTCTTCGGTCAATATACAAAGAATTAAAAATAATACAAGAAAGTCAGAAAGACGCTAACATAAAAGCTGTTACTCTAGCTATTACAAATATATATAAACTTTCAGAGGATCAACCTAACTCCCAGAATAATTTAAAGGCAATAGCAAAAACGATTGTGGATTTAGATCTTAGTGACGAACAGAAAAGAGAGGTTATTCTCGAACTTGAAATACCAAAAAAAGATAAAGACACTCTTCGAAAGATGTATTCGAACAAATTAGAGAAGAAATTGCAGAAATTGCATTGGGAAAGAGTTAGTATAGCTACAGCTATTTCAAGTAAATATCTACTTTCAATTGAAAAAACGACCCCTCAAGAGAAACTAAAGGCAATAGCAAATGAGCTTATGGATTTAAATCCTAGTGAAGTACAGGGAATTGGAAAGGATATTTTTCACCTACTTGAAATGAAAACAAGAGATAGAAAAACTCTTAGGACAATATATAACGAACTTAAAAAAACACAAGAAAGTCAGAAATACGCTAACATAAAAGCTGCTACTCTAACTATTACAAATATATATGAACTTTCAAAGGATCAATCTAACTCCCCAGAAAAACTAAATAAAATAGCAAAAACGATTGTGGCTTTAGATCTTAGTGATGAACAGAAAAGAGAGGTTATTCTCGAACTTAAAATACCAGAAAAAGATAAAACCACTCTCCGAGAAATGTACTCGGACGAATTAGAGAAGAACTTGAATGGGGAAAGAGTTAGTATAGCTACAGCTATTTCAAGTAAATATCAACTTTCAGTTGAAAAAACGACTCCTCAAGAGAAACTAAATACAATAGCAAAAAAGATTACGAAATTAGATCTTAGTGATGAACAGAAAAGAGAAGTTATTAGAATACTTGAAATACCAGAAAAAGATCAAGACACTCTTCGAGAAATGTACTTAAACAAATTTGAGGAGAAATTGAATTGGAAAATATTTACTGTAGCTACAGCTATTTCAAGTAAATATCAACTTTCAGTTGAAAAAACGACCCCTCAAGAGAAACTAAAGGCAATAGCAAATGAGCTTATAGATTTAAATCTTAGTAAAGCACAGGAAAAGGAAAAGGAAATTATTCATCTACTTGAAATAGAAACAGAAGATAGAGACACTCTTCGGGCAATATACAAAGAACTAAAAAAAATACAAGTAATTAAGAAAGTTGCTACTCTAGCTATTACAAATACATATGAACTTTCAGAGGATCAATCTAACTCCCCAGAAAAACTAAATAAAACAGCAAAAAAGATTGCGAAATTAGATCTTAGTGATGAACAGAAAAGAGAAGTTATTTTCGAACTTAAAATACCAGAAAAAGGTCAAGACACTCTTCTGTCTATATACGAAGAACAAAAGAAAGCTGCTAATATAGCTATTATAAAAAAATACAAACCTAACGCCCAATATGATCTAAAGGAAATAGCAAAACATATTGCGAATGAAAGACGTAATAATGTCAAAAAAAAATCAACAGAATCAGAACAATTATTTCAGCAGAATGTACATGCTGTTGCTACTACTATTACAAATAAGCATCAGCTTTCAGAGAAACGACCTGCAAACCCGAATAAACTACGTAGGATAGCAAATGAGGTTGTGAATTTAAACCTAAATATAGACCAGAAACTGGAGCTCATGCGTACGCTTGCCTTGACACAAGCAGACAAAGACAAGCTTCGGAATATATTCTCAAATAGTGTAATAAATGATAAGATCGTATCCCTATTGGCTGAAGAAATAAAAGTAGCTTACCAACTTTCAGAGAATAAAACTATCTCTCCAAAGGATTTACATAATATAGCAATTACCATTGAGAATAGTTCTCTTGATAAAAAGTATATAGATACGGTTTCAAACGCTCTTGTCATGACAAGAGAAGATAAAGAGACACTTCGGGATATGATCAGAGAAAGAGCGAAACAACAAACAGAAAAAAAACAAGAAAATGAAGCAGACATTAAAATAAATGGGAAGACCATAGCTGAAGTACTAGATGACAACGCACTATTGCTATCTCGAGCAATGGACACAGCATTAGAACTTAAAGAGAACGAAAAGGTAAAACCAGAAATACTATCTATGATGGCGGAATTTATTGGTAGCAGAAAACTTAATGAAATAAATAGACGCAATATGCCTTATATGCTTACTCTGACTAAAGAAGATAAAAAAGAGCTTAATGAAATAACAAATGAAAAAACAACATTGCTAAATAAGGAACTCGAAATTTCACAAGAACCAGCTAAAATGAACCTAAGTTCAACATTAAGTCAAGGACTAAACAATTTAGATTCAAAACCAAAGAATCCACTACAGACATCACCAAAACCAAATTTAAGAACTCTACTAAATCAAAGTGAGAATACTCCAGGCTTGGAACCAAATACGTCGCCAAAACCAGGAACTTTACCAAAAGCACCAGCCCGGATTAATCTATTAAATGCTGTGGTACAGAATAAGATAGTCTCCCTATTGGCTGAAACAATAAAAGTAAATTATCAACTTTCAGAGAATAAAACTACCTCTCCAAAGGATTTACATGAAATAGCAATTACCATTGAGAATAGTTATCTTGATGAAAAGTATATGGATACACTTTCTGATAATCTTGTCATGAGAATAGAAGAAAAAGAAGCACTTCGGGATATAATCAGAGAAAGAGCGAAACAACAAACAGATAAAAAACAAGAAAATGAAGCAGACATTAAAATAAATGGGAAGACTATAGCTGAAGTAGTGGATGACAACGCGCTTTTGTTATCTCGAGCAATGAACACTGCATTAGCACTTAAAGAGAACCAAAAGGTAGAACCCAAAATGCTATCTACGATGGCGGAATTTATTGGTAGCAGAAAACTTAATGAAATAAATAGACGCAATATACCTTATATGCTTACTCTTACTAAAGAAGATAAAAAAGAGCTTAACGAAATAATCAATGGAAAAACAACTTTGCTAAGTAAGCTTCCCGAACTAGATAGAACAAACCTAAATCCAATAGATCAAGTTCCATTACCATTGAATCAAAGACTAAGTAATCGAGGATCGGAACAAAATACTCTACCAAAACCAAACAAAAATATAAAACAAATGAATTCTTTATCTCAAGAATCAGCTGAAGTTAGTCGATAAACCATAATTGCTCAGAGACTGGGACAAAACTTGTCTCAGTCTCTTCTAGTATCTCTAAAACGAATCGCAATCATTCATGATAAGTGTAGATAAAGAGCAATCTTCATCTGCTAAAAACAACTAACTTAAGATCATTAAGTCAAACTAGTGATTCTTTAGATCGACTGTGTGAGCTATTCAAGCTTTATGGATAGAAGTACAAAGGTAGTACTTGAAAAATCACCTTAAAAAGTCCACAATAAGGAAGATAGAATTTATTGAGAAAAAAGGATGATACTATTGACTGATAATCGCCCGATTGGTTTTATTGATTCAGGTGTTGGTGGATTGACGGTGGTCAAAGAAGCATTGAAACAATTACCAAATGAAAATATCTTATATGTTGGAGATACTGCCCGTTGCCCCTATGGTCCTAGACCGGCAGAACAAGTGATCGAATTTACTTGGGAAATGACGAATCATTTGGTGGAACAAAACATCAAAATGTTAGTGATTGCCTGTAATACTGCTACTGCGGTTGCTTTAGAAGAAATCAAGGCGGCACTTCCTATTCCAGTCATTGGTGTGATCTTACCTGGGACAAGAGCAGCTGTTAAACAAACAAGAAATAAACAAGTAGGGATTATTGGAACCCTTGGAACGATCAAAAGTCGTGCTTATGAAACAGCGCTGAAAACGAAGGTACCTGAACTTGCCGTGACTAGTTTGGCTTGTCCAAAATTCGTTTCGGTAGTGGAAAGTAATGAATATCATTCGTCAGTTGCAAAAAAAATCGTTGCCCAGACACTAGCGCCATTGGTTACTAAGAAAATCGATACATTAGTATTGGGTTGTACCCATTACCCTTTGTTACGTCCGATTATCCAAAACGTTATGGGAGAAAGTGTAACATTAATCGATTCAGGTGCAGAGACTGTCGGGGAAGTTTCGATGTTGCTGGACTATTTTGAAATCAGCAATTCAGTCAATGAGGGGCGGACGTTATGCCAATTCTATACGACTGGTTCAGCTAAGCTTTTTAAAGAGATTGCACAAGATTGGTTGATGCTCGATCAGTTGAATGTTGAGCATATTGAATTAGGAGGAAAATAACAGATGCGTCACGATGGAAGACAACCTCAGCAGTTAAGAAAAATAAAGATTGAAACAAATGTTTTTAAACATCCAGAAGGTTCTGTTATGATTCACTTTGGTGATACGATCGTCAATTGTTCTGCTACGATTGAAGAAAACGTTCCGCCATTTTTAAGAGAAACAGGAACTGGTTGGGTAACAGCAGAATATAGCATGTTGCCACGTGCGACTCATACTAGAAATCGAAGAGAAAGCAGCAAAGGAAAACTTTCAGGACGCACAATGGAAATCCAACGGTTGATTGGTCGTTCGTTAAGAGCGGTCGTTGATCTGAAAAAGTTAGGCGAACGTAGTATTATCATTGATTGCGATGTTTTGCAAGCAGATGGTGGGACAAGAACGGCTAGCATCACAGGAGCTTTTATTGCGTTAAAATTAGCAGTCGAAAAGTTACTTCAAACAAAAGTTTTACGTGAAGATCCAGTTATTGAACATTTAGCTGCTATCAGTGTTGGGATTTTACCCGATCAGACATGTGTGGCAGATTTAGATTATGAAGAAGATGCTGCAGCGCTAGTCGATATGAATCTAGTCATGACTGAATCTGGCAAATTTGTCGAGATTCAAGGAACTGGGGAAGAAGCAACCTTTGATGGAGAACAATTAAACGATCTGCTCTTTTATGGGAAAACGGCGATTGAGCAATTGATTCTTGAACAAAAAAATGTCTTGTTCGAGCAACGAGCAGAAAGAGAGGACGATTTGAAGACGATCGTTATTGCTACCAAAAATGCTGGGAAAGCAGAAGAATTTAAAGCGATGTTTGGCAAAGCTGGTTATGAAGTCAAAACATTGTTTGACTATCCTGAATTACCTGATGTAGAAGAAACTGGTTCAACGTTTGAGGAAAATGCTCGGCTGAAGGCGGAAACGATTGCTTATTTGTTGAATCAACCCGTATTAGCTGATGACTCTGGTTTGAAAGTAGATGCTTTAGGTGGCATGCCAGGAATCTACTCTGCACGATTTGCCGGCGAACACAAAAGTGACGCAGGAAACAATGCGAAATTACTTTATGAGATGACGGAGATTCCTGATGAGAAAAGAACGGCGCAATTTCATTGCACCTTGGTTTTTGCTGCACCGGATAAAGAAAGTCTAGTGGTGGAAGCGCAATGGCCAGGAAAAGTAGGAAGAATCCCAAGAGGAGACAACGGCTTTGGGTATGATCCACTATTTATTCCTGACGGTTCAACTGAAACTGCAGCCGAAATGTCAAGTGTAGAAAAAAACCAAGTAAGCCACCGGGCACAAGCAATGAAGAAATTGAGCCAAGTATGGCAAAGCTGGTTGGAAGGTGAAAACAAATGAAATATTTAGTTGTCAGTGATAACCATGGTGATCGGGAAATCTTAGCTGATCTAGTTGCTCGTTATCAAACGAAAGTGGATTTCTTCTTTCACTGTGGCGATTCAGAATTATCTCCAGAAGATCAATTGTGGACGCACTTCCATGTAGTCAAGGGAAATTGTGATTTCGGACCGGGATTTGTTGAAAAAGAGTGGGTTGATACTGGGAAAGATAAAATATTTATCACTCATGGACATTTGGCAAATGTTCGTTTTGGTCTTACTCAATTAGCGCTTGAAGCGCAAGCCAACCAAGCAACAATGGTCTTTTTTGGTCATACGCATCAAATTGGTTGTGAGGTAGTAGAAGGGGTCTTGTATTTGAATCCTGGAAGCATTTCGCAACCACGAGGACCGATCCAAATCCCTTCTTATGCCTTGATTGAACACAGTGGAGAACAAGTCAATGTTCAATATTATAATCGAGCGCATCAACCTGTCGAGGAACTGGCTTTCACTTTTTCCTTGTAAGCAAAAAATCTCTAATTTTTACTAAAATCTCGATTTTTTATATGAATTTTGCATCCGTTTTCGGTAAAATAATTATGTTGAAATGAAATTGAAATGGAGGCCCTCCAATGATTGGACCGATTGTAAGAGAGTTATTGCTACAAAATCGAGAGACTTTTTTGATCTCAGCTGAAAATGTAGCGAATGTCATGTATCAACATCCATTATCACATGGTTTGCTTGTTTTATCGAAAGTAGGTTATACGAAGATCCCTGTACTAGGAAAAGATGACCGTTTTGTGGGATTAGTTAGCTTATCTGATGTCGTCAATAAAATGATCGATCTACAAACGATCAGCATGGACCCATTAGAAGGACTAACCGTTGCAGATGTAATGGAAACGAATGTTGCAACGATCGATGAAAATTGGGAACTAGAAGAAGTTCTCCATTTATTAGTTGATTCACCTTTTCTACCGGTTGTTACAGAAGACAAAGTTTTTAAAGGGATCATTACTCGAAAAGAACTACTAAAGGCAGTCAACTATATGGTGCATGAATTGGAACGACGAAACATTGTTTCGCCTAAAGTCGAAGAATTAAAAGAAAAGTTAGACATCGTTAGTTAACGATTAAAGCAAAAAAGATTGAGACTGATTACACTTATTTCTCCATTAAGGTCATTTAATGGAAAGCGTAAGGAATCGTCTCAATCTTTTTTATTTCAAGCTGATCGGGCTGTTAGGAATGGTAAATCCTGCTGTTGTCAATTCTTTTACATAAGAACTCAAAAATTCTTCTTTCAAAACAAATTGTTTTCCATTCAAGGCATAACAAATGGTTCGAATCGCAAAATTACTGTTCCCTAAATCGACTAATCCAAAAATTGTTGGTTCAGTTTGTAAGTCGTCTTGGTATTTTTCAGCTAATCGTTGATTTACACGATCGATGATTTCGTAGATAGAATCATAGCCTTCTTCCGGCACGATGCGAATATCAAGTAGAACTTGCATATTCGCTCTGGATAGGTTGCTGATAGTCGTGATGTTTCGATTGGGAATAAAGTGAACCGTACCGTCTACAGCCTTTAGCTGTAACGTCCGAATACCGACAGAAGCCACTGTTCCTTCAATTGACAGATTTGCTAATTTTACATAATCTCCGACATCCATTTGTTGTTCCATAATAATGAAAAAGCCAGTAATCACATCACTCATAAAGCCTTGTGCGCCCAATCCAATTGCTACCCCAGCAATTCCCGCTCCTGCCAACAATGAACCAATCGGAACACCAATGACGGATAAAATCGCATAAATAAAGAAAAAACCCATCGTGTATTGGAAAATCGTATTTAACAGACTGTGTAACGTTTTTAAACGACTTTCATTCAAAACCGATTTCTTAGAATATTGTTTAAAAGATTTATCAAT
The DNA here is from genome assembly GCF_051711065.1 of Enterococcus sp. DIV0703. Taxonomy (NCBI): domain Bacteria; kingdom Bacillati; phylum Bacillota; class Bacilli; order Lactobacillales; family Enterococcaceae; genus Enterococcus; species Enterococcus sp. DIV0703. The sequence goes on from NZ_JBIOLX010000001.1 coordinate 1,292,613, forward strand.
TAAATATTTTCCGACACGGTTGAGTATGGCAAATAAAAGAATTAAAAAAACTAAATAAAGTCCTTTTTGGATGAAGGTTGCAAAAATTGCATCCCAATCGATCGTATTCCAGAAACGTTGAAAAGCATTCACTTGGTGGACTGCTTGGTCAGTTAATGTTTCACCTGTGGAAGTGGTTGCTGTTGTCGCTAGTTGTAAAAACATAAGATCCTCTTTTCTAAAATATATACTCACTACTGTATTGTAACAAGAACAAGGGAAAAAGAAAATCAGCAAAACTGTTTCAAATTTCAGAAATTTTCCAAAAAATAAAATGACAAACCTCAAGGATAGTGCTAAAATATTCACAAAACAAAGATAGGTGGAATGAATATGCAATTGGATTGGAATAATTTAGGTTTCTCATATATCAAAACTCCTTGGCGTTACGTTGCAAAGTGGAAAGATGGTCAATGGGAAAAAGGAGAATTGACGGAAGACAACTATTTAACAATCCATGAAGGTTCTCCAGCGCTTCATTATGGACAACAATGCTTTGAAGGATTAAAAGCTTACCGAAGAAAAGATGGCAAGATCAATCTTTTTCGACCAGATCAAAACAGCCGTCGTTTGAATCAAAGTGCTAGACGGTTATTGATGCCGATGGTACCAGAAAAAATGTTCATTGAAGCTGTGAAAGACGTAGTCAAAGCGAACGAAGCATTTGTACCACCTTATGGAACAGGCGCAACATTATACTTACGTCCTTTTCTGATTGGTGTCGGTGAAAACATTGGTGTGCACCCAGCGCCAGAGTACTTATTTGTCGTTTTCTGTACACCAGTTGGTGCTTACTTTAAAGGTGGTTTGAAACCAACGAACTTTATCGTATCAGAGTACGACCGGGCAGCACCTAATGGAACAGGGGCAGCAAAAGTAGGAGGGAACTATGCAGCTAGTCTGTTGCCAGGTACACAAGCGAAGGAATTAGATTATTCAGACTGCGTGTATTTAGATCCTGCTACTCACACGAAAATTGAAGAAGTCGGTGCAGCGAATTTCTTTGGTATTACTAAAGATGGGCAATTTATCACACCGCAATCGCCATCGATTTTACCAAGTATCACGAAATATTCACTCTTACAATTGGCTGAAGAGCGTTTAGGCTTAACTGCTGTCGAAGGAGATATCTTTATTGATCAATTAGACCAATTTGCCGAAGCAGGAGCGTGTGGCACAGCAGCGGTCATCTCACCGATCGGAGGGATCTATTATCAAAATAACTTACATGTTTTCCATAGCGAAACAGAAGTTGGCCCTGTAACTAAACAATTGTATGATGAATTGACAGGGATCCAGTTTGGCGATGTAGAAGCGCCTGAGGGTTGGATCGAAGTAGTCGAATAAACAAACAGTATAATCTAATAAAAAAGAGATGCTACGATTTCTAGGACAGATATAGATGATCTGTCCTAGTTTTTTTATAAAATTAGTTTTACAAGCTTTCTTGCCACATACTACTTTAGAAGAGTTTGTCCATCACCAAATAGAAAATACAATTTACTCATATTAAAATGTAAACTATTTATATATCAACAATCAAATGGCTTGTAATCTGCCACAATAATCTAGATAGGCATATTTCATGCGTATTATCGTCTGGGTCTCATATTTTCTTTAGGGATCAATCAAAATACGACGACCCAATATTGATAAGCCTATCAATAGTAGGTCGTCGTTTAAAGTTTATTTGAAACCGGTGAGTTCGTTAGTGTTAAACGAATTTTTCCGTTATCTTACTTAAATAAAAAGCGATTCGTGTTGTTTTAAATGGGATGACTAAAGTAAATAGGGTTCTCTTAAGATAAGTGGACGCCTTTATCTACATAAACGATGTCGCCAATCATTCCGCTTGATAATGGGCTAATTAAAAAGGCACAGGCATTCCCGACTTCTTCAATCGTCACACCTTGTTGATCTGGTGTACGTGATTCAGATAATTGAATCAATTTTTGGTAATCTTTCACGCCAGTAACCGCTAATGTTTTGATCGCCCCAGCTGAAATACCGTTGACACGAATGCCTTTAGGAGATAGTTCTGCAGCTAAGTAACGGATGGCTGCTTCTAAAGATGCTTTTGCGATTCCCATCATGTTGTAGTTAGGAATAGCGCGTTCTGATCCTAAATAAGACATGCTTACAATTCCGCTGTTATGTGCAAGATATTTTTGTGCATATTTTGTTACAGCGATTAATGAATAGCTACTGATATCTTGCGCTAATTGATAGCCGTCACGTGAGATATCGGATACGTTTCCTGATAATTCTTCTTTGTTTGCGTATGCGATTGCGTGTACTAGGCCGTGGATTTCTCCAGCATATTCGCCGATTGCATCCATTGCTTTTTCAATACTTTCATCACTTGATACATCACATTCCACCGTAAAGGCATCTTCGCCGACTAATTTAAGCAATGATTTTTTCATGCGTTCATTTTGATAAGTATAGATGATCTCAGCACCTTGTTTCATCATTGCTTCGGCACAACCCCAAGCAATACTTCGCTTATTTGCGACGCCCATAATGACGATTTTCTTTCCTTCTAAAAAAGACATATTGACACTCCTTTGATCTTAAAAAGATTTAATAGGTTGTATAATAAACAATAATTGCAAAATAATAACCTCTTGATTTTCTATTATTAGTCAAAATGCTTTGATTGTCAAACTATTTTTTTTAATAATAAAAAAAGATTGCTAAAAATTTAAGAATATGATACTTTGATAATCAAAGTAATAATCAAGGCAATTAGCCAAAAGAAGGAGTATATTATGTCTTACGTATTATCAGCTACTGAAGTAATGGACTTGATTCCCAATCGTTATCCAATATGCTATATCGATTATGTCGATACCTTAGAACCAGGAAAGAAAATCGTCGCAACGAAAAATGTAACGATCAATGAAGATTTCTTCCAAGGACACTTTCCTGATAATCCAGTAATGCCTGGTGCATTGATTCTAGAAACCTTAGCGCAAGCTGGATCGATTCTGATTTTAAAATCAGAAGAATTTTTAGGCAAAAGAGCGTATATCGGTGGGATTAACAAAGCGAAATTTCGCCAGAAAGTGGTTCCTGGTGACGTGATGAAATGTCATTTTGAAATCACAAAAATGAAGGGTGCAGTAGGGACCGCTTTATCTGCGGCTTATGTCGAGGATAAAAAAGTTTGTGAGTGTGAGTTTACTTTTATTGTGAACAAAGATGCTTAATTGGGTAAAGCGGCTTTTTTTATAAAAGCAGAATTTACAAGGACCCAGTTATCAGTAAAAGCCGAAGAACAGCGAAGGGCAATGGAGTACCTTTCGTTATTCTTCGGCTTTTACTTAATGATTCGTCTTATGATTCTTTCGCTTCTTGTAAGATATTGATTTTTTCAATTTTAACCGCTTCTTTTGGTTTATCTGAGGCATCTGTTTCAACCTCTGCGATTTTATCTACAACGTCCATTCCTTCGATGACTTGTCCAAAGACCGTATATTCACCATCTAAACTAGGATAGCCACCATTTTTATACGCATTGATGATTGCTTGAGGGTAATCATCTTTTAATAGTCCGTCATGCATATCATCTGAGTTTTGGACGATAAAAAATTGGCTCCCATTACTGTTAGGATCTTGGGCACGTGCCATGGATAAAGCTCCGCGGATGTTGTAAAGCTGGTTAGATATTTCAGTTTCAAATCCTTTGCCCCAAATACTTTCACCGCCAGTACCATCCCCTTTAGGATCGCCTCCTTGGATCATGAAATCTTTGATCACTCGGTGGAAAGTCAAGCCATCGTAATAGCCATCTTTAGCATGTGTCATAAAATTCTCAACTGCTTTAGGGGCCAATTCAGGGAATAATTTCATTTTGATTGTCCCTTTTGATGTGACCATCTCAACCAGATCTTCATTGGCAGCGACCTCATTGCTCAATTGAGGAAGAGGGAGTGCGTTTAAATCGACACTTTCTTTTGTACTGCTTTCCGTTGTTTTTTCTGTTGAACTTGTTGTTTCAGAAGTGTTTGTTTTTGGTTCACTTTGATTACACCCTGCTGCAAATAGTAGGGTTGCAACCAATCCCATACTTAAAAGAAGTTTTTTTGTTTTCATTTTTGGTTCCTTTCAAAGATAATCAGTTTGTTATCTATAATGATAACAAATAATGATCAATTTACCTATTCTTTTTCTCATAATTTCTTCGTTTATGATCACTTTTCTCAAAGGTGTAGACCATTTAAAGCGCTTTTGTTATAATGTAAGTGGATACAAAAAAGATTTTGGGAGGATTCAACTGATGGGGAAATTAGGTATTTCGATTTATCCGGAACGTTCAACGTTCAAAAAGGACAAAGCATATTTGGATTTAGCACATAAATATGGATTCAAACGTGTATTTACTAGCTTATTACAAATAGAAGATGACAAAGAGAAGGTTTTAGCTGATTTTTCTAAAGTTGTGGAATATGCGAACCAATTAGGAATGGAAGTTATGGTAGATATCAATCCAGCATTATTTGAACAATTAGGGATATCCTACGATGATCTTTCCTTTTTCCATAAGATGGGAGCGTACGGCATCCGTTTAGATATCGGGTTTACGGGAGCTGAAGAAGCAAAAATGACACGCAATCCATACGGTATTAAGATTGAGATTAATATGAGTTCTGGAACTAGTTATGTTGACAACATCATGAGTTATTCTCCGAATACTAATAATTTGTTAGGGTCTCATAATTTTTACCCTCATCGCTATTCTGGTTTGAGTTATGATCATTTTGTGTATTGCTCAGAAAAATTTAGAAATTATAATTTGAATACAATGGCATTCGTCAATTCTCAAACCGCTGATTTCGGACCATGGCCAACGCAAGACGGTTTGTGTTCGCTTGAAGATCATCGAAACTTAGAGATTTCTACACAAGTCAAGCACTTGATGCTTACGGGTTTGATCGATGATATTTCTATCGGTAATGCTTATGCAAGCGAGGAAGAACTAAAAGCGATGGCAGAAGCATTTAATGCAGATTATCCAACGTTGAAAGTAGATGTTGAAGAAGATATCACCGAAGATGAACGGATTTGTTTGTTTGATAATCTCCACAGCTATCGTGGTGATCGTTCAGAATATATCCTTCGATCAACAATGACACGAATCTACTATAAAGATAAACCATTCCCACCACATAATACCCGGGACATGTCTCGCGGGGATGTCTTGATTGATAATGTGGGGTATGACCAATACAAAGGTGAAACTCAAATTGCGCTAAAAGAGATGAAAAATGACGGTCGTGTGAATGTAGTCGGACGTATTTCAGAAGATGAATTGTTCTTATTAGACTTCTTAAAACCGTGGTCAAGTTTTAAAATGATCGAAAATAAAAAATAATGGTTCCTAACTTTTAAACTATTTTTGTTTAAAAGCTAAGAACCATCGGGGAAACTTCAAAGCCGGTTAATTCTACTGGTTTTGAAGTTTTTTTGTAAAAATGATTGAAAAATTGATTAGTCTAAATAATTTGTCAAGATGTTATGTCTCTGAGATAACAAGACTGATCTTGATAGATTAGTTGTGTGAAGATGGTTTTTTTACAACCATTTATAATGAAATTTGAAGAGAAATGGGTGATGTGGAGCTTTATATTTACTCTTGGAAGGATTGCATCGAATAACTTCTTTGTTTATACTTAATCAAGAATTAGTATTAATAATGGAATAAGGAAGGAAAGCGATGAAACTTTTGACAAAAATAGTAATCGGAATTGCTATTGTCGTGATAGTGGTTCTATTATTTGCAGGCAACTATTTTTATAATTATGCAGTTGTCCCATCAGAAAAGGATTTTTTAGAAAACGATACGCCGGGAACTTCTCAAACAACAAAAGAAAACGAGGCGACAAAGTGGTTCAATCAGAAAGAGAATCGCACTTACTGGCATCTAACATCAATAGATCATTTGAAATTGTCTGCGATCTATCTGCCAGCAGAAAAGAAAAGTGATAAAACAGTTATTGTTGCCCATGGTTATATGGGGAATGCAGAAACAATGGCAAATTATGCAAAAATGTTTCATGATTTAGGCTACAATGTGTTAGTTCCAGATGCTCGAGGCCACGGGCGTAGTGAAGGGGATTATATCGGATTCGGTTGGCCAGAGCGAAAAGATTACGTCCAATGGATCGATAAAATCATAGCAGAAACAGGGCAGTCGCAACAAATCGTGCTTTATGGAGTAAGTATGGGTGCTGCAACTGTGATGATGACGAGCGGTGAGAAGCTACCAAATAACGTGAAAGCGATCATCGAAGACTGTGGGTATTCGTCAGTTGATGAAGAACTTGCATATCAACTAAAAGATATGTTCAACTTACCTTCTTTTCCATTGATCCAAGTGACTAGCTTGATTACAAAAATTCGAGCAGGGTATTTTTTTGGGGAAGCAAGTGCCGTTGATCAATTAACTAAAAATACGAAACCAATGTTATTTATCCATGGTGATGCGGATACATTCGTTCCCTATAATATGTTAGCAAAAGTATATGCTGCAACTAAGGGACCAAAAGAAAAATACGTGGTCAAGGGAGCCGAACACGCAAAAGCGTATCAGGCAGACCCAGAAAAGTATCAGCAAACCGTCAAAGAGTTTTTAGCAAAATATGTCCAATGAGTTGTTTGCTAATAGCTAATACAAAAATAATTTTAGGATTCTAATAGAGAGAACTCATTCTTTTTATTTACCGGCAGTCATCCGTTCACAATAGAAATATGGGTGACTGCTTACATATATGGTTGAGAATTTTACATAAATCAGACAAAAAAACGAACGAAAATCAAGAATAGGCAAAGAGGAACCTTTCTGTCATTATCGAAAAATACATTGTGAAGAATGAAAATAGAGAAAATGAATTTAGGAGCCTTTTTGACATAAAAACGGATATAAAATCGTTTCATGAAAAAAAGCGAATCAATCGTACGAAACGATTTTTATTATAAAAAATGATCTCAAGAAAGGGAGCGAAAAAATGCCACTGGCAAATAAACTAGAACTAGAACAAGCTTTGCGCGCACGATTATTAGTCAATTCAATATCCTCTAAAGATACTAAACATTCAATTGTGAACCGTACAAAACGTTTATTCAAAAAAAAACCTCCGATTGAAGTAAATAAGCAAGACAAATTTGGAAATTTCAAAATGTATGAACAATTTTTTGATCTTCCAGTTGGAGATATTCGGCATATTCCTGATTTGAATGAGACGAAAGCGATGTTTAAAGAGTATTTGAAAAATTGGAGTCATATGATCAATGTGAGTGCCAATCCTAACATAACAAGTTTAGTTGAAGAAAAAGGTCAGTTTACAATGTACGATTCATTCGAACGGAGTAGCGATGCTATCCAAGAGACACAAAAAATAGAACAAGAACTCTTACACTTAAGTGGAGATAAAGCTCGTTTTCTCGTATTACCACTCCTAAGTGGGAGACCGTTACATAAAGAGGAAAAAGAGTTGATTAAGGACACCACTGAAAACGAGCCTGTATACACTAGTTTAACAGGAGCAATTATCCAAAATCAAAACAATAAATATCTCGTTACATTGGTAACTTCGAATGACCAAGAGCTCACGATTCGCAAATACGCAGTCGATCAAGACAAAACCAAAGAGTTAGCCAATCTATTGGGCACGCCATTACACTCTAGCCATGAGAATATGACTACACTAGTGGATAAATTTGAGAATCTTAGGAATAAACGAGAAATAAAAGAAACGGCAAAGAATATATCACATTCAAAAAAATTTCATTTCTTACTTCCGCAACTATATTACACTGTTGACTACATTTTTTATGGGAATGCTATTGATCAAATTCATGAGGATGTTCAAAAGAGCGGTCAAATACAAGGTCAGAAGGTTAAGGCCATTGATGAACAAACGAAGCCCCAAATGGATTACTTCAATCTTACACCAGCAACTCAACAAAATAATCATAAACGTTTGATGAATGAGTTTCATTACGCAGCACTTAAGAGGATGAACCAATTACAATATTCGGAAGATCTTCTTCATTCGATGGTTATTGTACATAATAAAACTGAACAAGTGGAAAATATGGATAAGAATTGGAAAACAAAAATTGAAGATACAATACTCACAACTTCTCAACAAAGAAAATCGCTGTCTAGACAAGATTCAGTAGAAGTAGAAGACAGAGGGATTTACCTAGCTGAGCTGCGGGAACCAAAAGAAATATTTGAGAAAGCAGAAGAACAATTAAAACAGTCAAGAGGGATTGTTCTGCCAAATGAAGTGGCAGCAATTAGCCGTTCACTTCAATATAGTAAGTATTATCAGTTAGAAAAAAATTCGATTGTACAAGAACTCTCTCGATTAATGCCAGGCGATCCAACTTCTTTTCTAGTTACTTCTCATGATATTCAGATCAAGTTGAAGGACAAGGGTCCTCATGAAAAACAGAATCTTGGTTGTGTGATACGGAAAAATACTTTCGGGAACTTTATCGTTTCAGTGGTTGATCCCACAGGTTACTATCAAAAAAGAACGCAAGTAAATGGTCTGTTACCTTGTGTACATGAATTTGAAATTTCTAAATCTAACCTATCAGAACTAGCACAAGCACTCAATAAGAGCAACGATAAGAACAAAAGTGACTTTATCCTTCAAAGGGATTTATCTTTAATTAGCAATGGAGGAAAAGTTACGGATTATATCATTGATCAAAGTGCTTATTTAAAATCAAAACAGGGATTTCATCATTTTTCTGCCGCAGTAGATTTTGCTATTTTTTCAAGTACAATGCAGTTAGGGCGTTATGTTTATATTAATGATCTTGAGAAATTGAGTGGAAAAAATACAGAGTTAGCGAATAATTTAGGAGAAGAAAGAGCATTGAAAATAGCTTATCCAGAACACTTTGCTCAAAAGAAAGTGAAAAAAACACGAGCTAGTAATTCGCAAATAAGGGACGTTTATAAAAATTCTATCTTTGATCAAGAGAGATGATAAGGTTTACCATCACTCGTTCTTTTTGAACCAGTTTAGAAGAACTAGACAAAGAGACCGTTTGAACCACTCAACGAGTCGTTCAAACGGTCTCTATTTTCTATCTTTGAAAACGTGTGATCTTTTGGCGATTAAAGATTAGCAAATTTTTCCAACAAACGGATCATTTGACAAGTGAAGCCATATTCATTGTCATACCAAGCAACGGTTTTTACGAGTTGGTAATCGCCAGCCGTTGTGACTTCTGTTTGAGTTGGATCGAAAATCGAACCTTGTGTGGTACCGATTACGTCACCGGAGACGATTTGACGATCATCGTAACCAAATGATGGATTGTCTTCAGTATGTTTCTTGATCGCTTCGTTCACTTGTTCAGCGGTCACTTTTGTTTTTAAAATGGAAACTAGTTCTGTTAATGAACCATCCACTACAGGTACTCGTTGTGCGTGACCTTGCAATTTCCCTTGAAGCTCTGGAATAACTAAGCCAATTGCTTTTGCCGCACCTGTTGAGTGAGGGATCGTGTTGTCAGCTGCTGATCGAGCTGCCCGTAAATTTCCACCTTTTACTGGTCCGTCTAATAACATTTGTGTAGAAGTATAAGCATGAACGGTAGTCATAGTCCCCACTTCGATACCAAATTCATTATTTAAGAAATAAGCCATCGGTGCTAAACAGTTTGTCGTACAAGAGCCTGCCGAAATGATTTTATCATTAGCATCTAACGTATCATCATTTACATTGTATACGATAGTTTTCATTGCACCAGCAGGAGCAGAGATCACTACACGTTTTACCCCAGCGTTCAAATGGGCTTGTGCTTTTTCTTCCGAAGTATAAAAACCAGTACATTCCAGTACGATATCGACCCCGTTTTCTTTAACCCAAGGGATTTTACTTGCATCTGGTTCAGCATAGACACGCGTTTCTTCACCATCTACTACGATTGAGTCTTCTGTTGCAGTAACTGTACCGGGATAGGTTCCATGAGTTGAATCAAATTGTAGCAACTGTGCCAACATTGTTGGGCTAGTTAAGTCATTGATTGCTACGACTTCAATATCATCAGATACTTCTTTGATTCGGCGGAAAGCTAAACGTCCAATACGTCCAAATCCGTTAATACCTACTTTTACTGTCATAATCAAAAGTTCCTCCTTTAGTGATATTGAGGGTGCAAACTTCGCATCCTTGATTAATACACTGTCATTTTCCTCCTGTTCACAAAATTTGTCAAAAAAAGATACTTACAAAAGTAAAGTGATAAAATGGTCTGAGAGGTGAAAAGCACTAGGAGATCTTTGAAACAATTTCCTTAAGTAGAATAGAAAAAATGAACAAAACCTGGAAAGTTTAATTGAAACGATAGACAAAATAGCTTTTGACCGATAAAATAAATAAGACTTTTGTTTATTGTGGAAATTCAGGCAGTCAAATGAATAATAGATAATTAAAATAGGAGGACTTAAAGATGTCCATGTTTTTAGATCAAGTAACCATCGATGTGAAGGCCGGTAAAGGCGGCGACGGAATGGTCGCTTTTCGCAGAGAAAAATATGTACCTGATGGAGGACCTGCTGGTGGTGACGGCGGTCGTGGCGGTGACGTCATTTTGATCGTTGATGAAGGTTTACGTACATTAATGGATTTTCGTTTCAATCGCCATTTTAAAGCACAGCCAGGAGAAAACGGAATGAGTAAAGGGATGCACGGTCGGGGTTCAGAAGATACTTATGTAAAAGTCCCTCAAGGAACGACTGTCCGTGATGCTGAAACAGGCGCTTTGTTAGGCGATTTGATTGAAAATGGTCAAACCTTAGTCGTTGCTAAAGGCGGTCGAGGGGGACGAGGAAACATCCGCTTTGCTTCTCCACGAAACCCAGCACCAGAAATTGCAGAAAACGGCGAACCAGGTCAAGAACGCAGAATCGAATTAGAACTAAAAGTCTTGGCTGATGTTGGGCTGGTTGGCTTTCCATCTGTAGGTAAATCAACGCTGCTTTCAGTTATTTCTTCTGCTCGGCCTAAAATCGGCGCGTACCATTTCACGACATTAGTACCAAATCTTGGTATGGTAACAACTAGCGATGGACGCAGTTTTGCAGCAGCGGACCTTCCTGGATTGATTGAAGGAGCTTCTCAAGGTGTTGGCTTAGGAACGCAGTTTTTACGTCATATCGAACGTACTCGTGTTATTTTACATGTGATTGATATGAGTGGGATGGAAGGCAGAGATCCTTACGAAGACTATTTGGCGATCAACCATGAATTGTCTACTTATAATCTTCGTTTATTGGAACGACCTCAAATAATTGTAGCCAATAAAATGGACATGCCAAACGCAGAAGAAAATTTGAAAAAATTCAAAGAGCAGCTTAATAAAGAAAAAACAGATGAATTTGCAGACGATATGCCGATTTTTCCAGTTTCAGGGGTAACAAGAAAAGGCATTGATCCATTGCTGAATGCGACAGCGGATCTTCTAGAAGTAACACCAGAGTTTCCGTTATATGATGAAGAAATCGAAGAAGAAACAGTTCAATACGGATTCAATCCAGAAGGGCCAGAATTTAAAATCGATCGCGATCCTGATGCTACTTGGATCTTATCAGGAGAAAAAATTGAGAAACTATTCCAAATGACGAATTTCGATCACGATGAAACTGTTATGCGTTTTGCTCGTCAGTTGAGAGGAATGGGCGTTGACGAAGCTTTACGTGCCCGTGGAGCAAAAGATGGCGATCTAGTGAGAATTGGTGAATTTGAATTTGAGTTTGTCGAATAAGATTACGTATGCTCATGAAAAGAGCCCATGTTAACACTCAATATCAACAAAGCGTCAAACCAGAAAAATGGTTTGGCGCTTTTTTGGTTTAAGCAATGGTAGGATTTGTCTTTTGGTAAAAATTTTTAAGCTATCACCAATAGTATTCAGAAAGATTTTTTAATAGGAAAAATTTATATTTCTTATGTGTTATTTATTAAAGGGTTTTTCCTTTTGTTTTTTTAAAATAAAAGTTAGAATAAAGAAAATGAATAGAGGAGTGTTTTTATGAGCAAACGAGTGATTATTTTGAATTTCCCTGTAGAGAGTCAAGCTTACCAAGCATTTTCTGAAATCAAACGATTACACGCTTCTCGTGCCATCAAGGGTGAACAAATGGCAGTGATTAGTCATGATCCTAATGGAACGCATCAATTCAAAATAGAGGATTTTTTGGATTTTACTGGAAACAATAAATCTTCAAAAGGTGGTTTAATCGGAATGTTAGTCGGTGTCTTGGGAGGCCCACTAGGGATTCTTTTAGGCTGGTTTGCTGGCGGGATGATCGGTGCTACGCAGGATGCCAAAGAAATCCAAGATGCTCAGACAGTTTTTGATTTTGTGGGCAATAAAATTGGCGAAGGAGCAACCGGTTTGATTTTGATTGCTGAAGAAGAAGATAATCGTCCTTTGAACCAATTAGTCATGATGGATTTAGGTGGCGAAATTACTCGCTTAGATTATGAAGAGGTCGAAGAAGACGTCCACGCTGCCAAAGAAGTCGAAAAACAAACACAAGAAACGGCACGGAAATCGTGGAAAGACAAACATCCTCAATAAAGAGACGAACAGAATAAAGAAAGAGAAACGCGTGAAAAAGGCGTTTTTCTTTTTTTAGTACCAATAAAAATGCAATTATTTAGGAAGCAATACGGACTTTCGGTTGATTATCCGACACATTTCCCATAAAATTAATAGTGAGTTTAAAGAAAGTCAGGTAGATTATGGAATTACAATTTTTAGGAACTGGTGCAGGGGTACCTGCCAAACATCGAAACGTTACCAGTATTGCATTAAAACTTTTGGATGAAAGAAATGAAGTCTGGTTATTTGACTGTGGTGAAGGAACGCAAATGCAAATCTTACGTACCAACATTCGTCCAAGAAAGATTGAAAAGATATTTATTACTCACTTACATGGTGACCATATCTTTGGGTTGCCAGGCTTGTTAAGCAGTCGTTCATTCCAAGGGGGAGATACGCCCTTGGAGATCTACGGACCAAAAGGAATCGAGACATTTGTCAAAACTTCGTTAGCTGTTTCGCAAACACGTTTAGGCTATCCGTTGAAATTCATCGAGTTAGTTGAAGATCAGCCGATTTTTCAAGATCAGCATTTTTCTGTCTATACTAAAAAATTAGATCATGGAATTGCCAGCTATGGCTTTCGGGTTGTGGAACATGACCATAAAGGAGAGCTTCAAGTTGAAAAATTACAAGAACTGAATATTCCGGCTGGACCAATATATGGAAAGTTGAAAAAAGGAGAATCTGTTCAATTACCTGATGGAAGGGTTGTGGACGGGAAGCAGTTTGTGGGACCAGACAAAAAAGGGCGGATCGTTACGATTTTAGGTGATACGAGGAAGACAGCAAATTCAGTCGTGTTGGCCCAAGACTGTGATGTTTTGGTTCATGAAAGTACGTTTAACAAAAATGAAGCCAAGCTGGCAAAGAACTACTTCCATTCGACGACTTATCAAGCGGCTGAAGTAGCTAAAGAAGCAGCAGCGAAAAGTTTGTTATTAACCCATATTAGTGCGCGCTATTTAGGAAAAGCTGCGCAAGAACTAGAAGAAGAGGCACGTGAGGTCTTTGGAAATACAAGGATCATGAAAGATTTTGATACTGTCGATATTCCATTTCGTGAGGAGGAAAAGAATGAATTTAGAAAATAAAGTTGTCTTAGTTACCGGTAGTTCTGGTGGATTGGGCGCTCAAATCTGTTATGAAGCTGCAAAAAAAGGTGCCATCGTCATTGCTTGTGCTCGACGAAGCCAATTGATTGATGAGGTTAAAGCAGAATGTCAGAGATTAAGCGGAAAGGAAGCCTATGCTTTTCCAGTAGATGTGAGTGACCCTGACAGCGTCGATCGGCTCTATGAACAAGTGATGCAAACAGTCGGACGTGTAGATGTGTTAGTCAATAATGCCGGCTTTGGCATTTTTGAAGATTTTTTAACTTTCGATTTAGGAAAAGCTTACGATATGTTTGAAGTAAATGTACTAGGAATGATGGTCCTAACTCAAAAATTTGCGATTGATATGGCTGAAAGAAGGCAAGGACATATCATCAATATTGCTTCAATGGCTGGGAAAATGGCGACGGCAAAATCAACGATCTATTCAGCAACAAAATTTGCTGTCTTAGGCTTTTCTAATGCCTTACGATTAGAATTAAGACCACTTGGAGTGGCAGTCACTACGGTGAATCCAGGACCGGTTGCTACTGAATTTTTTGATAAAGCTGATCCTACCGGCAGTTATTTAGAAAAAGTTAGTCAACTTGTTTTAGAACCGGAGAAACTAGCAAAAACAATTGTACGAACAATGGAACATCCAAAGCGTGAAGTGAATCGTCCTGTCCTTCTTGAAATAGCGGCTAAATTTTACACTCTCTTTCCGACTATTGGCGACTACCTCGCAAGTGGGATTTTTAATAAAAAGTAGGTGAAAGAGTATGAAAAAACAAAGTAGTGTGATTATTGGATTTTTGCTTGTCTTGATTATTGTCGTATTTGCTGTATTAAACAATAGAAATGTTCCTGTTAACTTTGGGATTGCTTCATTTTCTGCACCATTGATTTTAGTTATCATTGGTTCGGCGATTATTGGTGCATTGATTGTTTTTGTTACTGCATCAACCACTTTATGGCAACAGAAAAAACAAATCAAACAATTAAAGCAGGAACTATCAGATTATCAAGAGAATCTTGATAAAAAAATTGCTGAAGCAAAGGAAGAGCAACAACGAACATTCCGAAATGAACGAGCAGAATTAGAAGCTGCTTATCAGGCAGAATTACAAGCAACGAAAAAACAACTACAACAAGCGCAGTCGACAACATCTGATACGCAGAAAATTTCAGCAAAGCAAAGCTATAATTATTTTGACTAAAGTTTCATGAACGAGATCAAAATAAAAGATGGCAGGAACCATTGTTACATTTGGCTGAAAGGTAAAAGGCTGAGTTTCGGGTTTGTCAAATGGTCTTCAAAAAGTGAGTAACGACTTTTTGAAGACCATTTTAATGTGTTTGTGGCTATCTTTCTTCTTTTTTTTAAACTTTTCGTTTGCTATAATAACTAGGTTAGGGGTGAGCAAGTGAGACAAGCAAATTATGATTGGCAATTAAGTGAATCAGAACCGACTGAAATGTTTCTTCAAAGTATAAAGCAAGAGAATCTATCGCCTTTTATTGGCAAATTACTTTGGCAACGAGGCTATCGTGATGTAGAGAAAGTAAAAGAATTTTTGAATCCCAAACATCAAGAATTGCATGATCCTTACTTAATGCATGACATGGATAAAGCCATCAGTCGAATCCAAGAAGCGGTGATCAATGGTGAAAAAATAGTCGTTTATGGTGACTACGATGCAGATGGGATTACAAGTACGACAGTGATGAAAGAAACATTGGAGCTACTCGGCGCCAATGTCGAAACATTTTTACCCAATCGTTTTATCCATGGCTATGGACCAAACAAAGCCGTTTATCAAGAAAAAATCGATGCAGGTGCGCAATTGATCATTACAGTGGACAATGGTGTGGCTGGTCACGATGCCGTAGCTTATGCGCAACAAGCAGGTGTTGATGTAATCATCACAGATCACCATGAAATGCCCAGTGAATTACCTGAAGCCTACGCTATCGTTCATCCACGACATCCACAAGGGAATTATCCGTTTCCTGATCTAGCAGGTGTCGGAGTAGCTTTTAAAGTGGCAACAGCATTATTAGAAGAACCTCCTGCTGAATTTTTAGATCTAGTGGCGATTGGAACGATTGCAGACTTAGTATCAATGACAGGCGAAAATCGCACACTTGTTGCTTTAGGGTTAGATACGATCAAAGAAACCGAACGGATCGGTTTACAAGCTTTATTTAATGAAAGTGGCGTCTCTATGAAAGAAGCAGATGAAACGACCATCGGCTTTTCAATTGCCCCTCGGCTCAACGCGATTGGCCGAATGGGTGATCCTAATCCAGCTGTCGAGATGCTAGCTACCTTTGATGAGGAAGCGGCACTCACGTATGCCAAAAAACTCAACACGATCAATGAAGAAAGAAAAACAGTCGTTGAAAAAATTACCCAAGAAGCATTGGAAATGATTGATGAAACGAATCAGATCCACCTTCTTGCCCATCCTGGGTGGCATGAGGGAGTGTTGGGGATCGTAGCTGGTAAGCTGATGAATGCCACTGGTAAACCGACGATCGTCTTAACAATCAAAGAAGATGGTACAGCGAAAGGATCTGGTCGAAGTGTCGAAGCCCTGAATCTATATGAAATGTTAGATGCGATGCGTGACTTATTTACTTTCTTTGGAGGACACCATGCTGCTGTAGGGTTAACGATGCCTAGTGATAATCTTCAAGAATTACAAAAACGAATGAATCAGTATGTTTCCGAACAAAAAATTGATTTGACAAAAGGCGCAGCTTTACCGATCGACGAAGTCCTTACACCCAAAGATGTAACCATTGAATTGCTTAATGAATTAAAGTTACTTGCACCATATGGTACTGACAATGCGGTACCTCACTTTCTGTTTCGCCAAATCTTGGCTGAAAATGTGAAAAGAATTGGTACGAGTCAGCAACATTTGAAGTTAACATTGATGGAAGAAGCTAGTCCGTTAGATGCGGTAGCATTTGGTTTTGGCGACCAAGAAGCTGAGCTGTTAAATAATCCAGTGGATATCGTTGGTAAATTAGCTATCAATGAATGGAACGGTCGGAAAAAACCGCAATTGCTGGTATCAGACTTTGTTGTTGATGGATTTCAAATTTTTGATTGGCGTTCAAAGAGATACCGTCAGTTAACGAAGGTTGATCCACAAACATTGTATCTTGCGTTTGATCGCTCTTCTTTAAAAGAAATCTCTGGACTGGCTACAGACAATGTCCACGTGTTCGAAAGTGTGGAACATATCAAGCAGTTGATCCACGATAATTCATATCATTCCTTGCTGGTAGTTGATTGTCCAAATGATTTAGAAATATTAAAAGAAATCCTTGCCTTTGGTTCTTTCGATCGAATGTACTTATTAGGGATTTCTTATGAAGAAGCTTATTTGAATGGAGTTGGATCAAGAGAACAATATGCCAAATTGTTCAAACTAATCCATACACAAGAAAAAATAGATATTCGCTATAAATTAGGCTCAATTGCTCAATATCTAAAAATACCACAAAAATTATTAATTTTTATGATTCAGGTGTTTTTTGAATTGAAATTTGTTACAATAGAAGATGGCGTTTTGCAAAAGATCGCTAATCCCAAAAGTCATCCGTTGACTGATAGCGTGCGTTATCAGCAACGAATAAAAAAAATTAAAGTAGAGGAATTCTTATTGTTAAGTGATATTCCCTCTATTAAAAAAAGGTTAACAACCTAGGAGGAGACAAATAGTGGATTTAAAAAAATATATTGCAAGTATTCCTGATTATCCAGCAAAAGGAATTATTTTTCGTGACATCTCGCCCCTTATGGCTGATGGAGATGCCTACAGAGAAGCAACGAAACAGATCGTAGATTATGCGAAAGAAAAAAGAATCGATATGGTTGTAGGACCAGAAGCGCGAGGATTCATCGTTGGCTGTCCTGTAGCTTACGAATTAGGAGTTGGATTTGCGCCTGTACGTAAAAAAGGGAAGTTGCCTCGTGAAACGATCGAAGTAACTTACGGACTGGAATACGGTACAGATACATTGACACTCCATAAAGATGCGATCCAACCTGGACAAAGAGTTTTGATTTGTGATGACCTATTAGCTACAGGGGGAACGATCAAAGCAACCATCGAATTAGTAGAAAAATTGGGCGGTGTCGTTGTTGGCTGTGCTTTCTTGATCGAACTAATGGACTTAGATGGTCGTGAAAAAATCGAAGGATATGATATGATCACCTTGATGGAATATTAAACGATTTTTTGCTTAATAAACATTAAAAATAAATGTAAAAAGAAGTGGGACGTTAATCAGATTTTTTCTGACTAATTGTCCCACTCTCTTTTTTGTGAAGCAATCCTAAGCACGCTTGCTCACTATTTTTAGTTTGTGCAGGTGTATTTGTAAAAGTAGTCAATTGTTTTTTGATGGGGGGAACAATCGACTACTTTTTTGTGCATGAGCCGTTTTCTGACTCTTACATATGTGTTTTTTTTATTTCGTTATTCAGGATTCTTTATGGGTCAAGATCAAGAGTGTCTCGATCGATAATAGGAGTCTGGATAAAAAGTGTCATCATGAATCCGACGCCGTTCAGACTGACGGTATTTCTTTTCATCCCACAACATAAACCATAAAGCAAACAACGGAACAAAGATCAACAATGCTGTACGCATACCAAAATTACCAATAATAATGCCTAAAAATAATACCATTAATACTAAGCCAAGACGTCTCATTGATTTCATGATTTCTCACCTCATTATTTTATGCGAACAAAAGTTCGTATAATTAGTATACGAACTTTTGTTCGTTTTGTAAAGAGGGAAGAACAAAAAAGATCGAAATCTATGTGTGTAATACTCAGAATTTTTTTAAACCAGCACAGGTCATTTGCTTATTCACCGTATTCAAAGCAGTTAGCGGTATTTGATCTAAATCATGCCGCAGATCATGGTAGGTAAACGACGATTGTAGTGGTACCAAATGAAAAAAATCGAAATGGAAATACGACAAAGATCGACAAAAAAGTAGGAGATCGGTGCATTTTATTTAAGGAGTGAGGAAAGCACAAGAGAAAAAACTCAGGCCGTTTATGGACACTTAATCATCGTTTATCCATCTTAATGCCCATTAAAGAACCCGAGACACTTTGCCCCGGGTTTTTCAGTCTTTATTGATAGATATAGCAGTTACTGCAAATAAATGAGTATGCGAGTAAGACCTTCACTTAAGTTTAGTCAAAAAAATCGTCTTTAATAGATATGACTGCGGTAGAGCCCAACGACTCGACCTAAAATAGAGACTTGATCTAAAATGATCGGTTCAAGAAGATCGTTTTCCGGTTGTAAACGAAAATGATTTTTTTCTTTATAGAATCGTTTACAAGTCGCTTCATCTTCGGCGGTCATTGCAATCACGATATCCCCGTTTTGGGCAGTTTCTTGTTTACGGACAATTACATTATCTCCGTCTAAAATTCCTGCATTGATCATACTTTCTCCGCGGATCGTCAACATGAACAAGCTTCCATCTTCAGAAGAAAGGTTAGGAGGGATCGGAAAGAAATCGGACGCATCTTCAACTGCTAAAATCGGTTCACCTGCAGTGACCACACCAAGCACTGGAATCGTGGAAGGTTTTACCCCTATTTTGGCTAATCCTTGTTTTGTTAATTCGATTGCACGTGGTTTCGTAGGGTCACGTTGAATAAATCCTTTTTTTTCCAATCGTGCAAGATGACCGTGAACTGTGGAGGTAGAAGAAAGCTGAACCGCTTCTCCGATCTCCCGAACAGTTGGTGGGTAGCCTTTTTGGGAAACTTGCTCGTGGATATATCGTAAGACTTCGATTTGTCTGGTTTCGGTTTGTCGGGCCACAGAGTACACCTTCTTTCAATTAATAATTAAATAGTACCACATAAAACTACTTCTTTCAAACAAATGTTCGTATTTAAAATATTTTATACTAGTTGTTTTTTTCGTAATTTTTATATAATATGAAGTAGAGTAAAAAGGAGGACTTGCTATGTTATCACCGGAAAAAATTACCCGCATCAACGAACTGGCCCAAAAAAAGAAAACAGAAGGCTTAACAGCTGACGAAGAAAAAGAACAATTGGCGTTAAGAGAAGAGTATCTGGCTGCTTTTCGTTCTGGGATGCGACACCATATCGAAGGGATGAAAATCGTTGATCCAGAAGGTAACGATGTCACTCCAGAAAAATTGAAAGAAATCCAACGTGAAAAAGGCTTACATCGTCGAGGAAATAAGTTTCAGTAATAATTACTAAAAAACATTGCTTTTTCTAGACGTATCTAATAAAATTAGTAAGTAAGAAATAAAGGTAAAAAAAACCTAAATTAATAGGAGGGGTTATTTTGTTCGACAAAATCGACCAACTTGGCGTTAACACGATCCGTACATTAAGTATTGAAGCAGTTCAAAAGGCAAATTCTGGACACCCAGGGTTACCAATGGGGGCAGCCCCAATGGCATATGCACTCTGGACGAAACATTTGAAAGTGAACCCAACGACTTCAAAAAATTGGGTTGACCGTGACCGTTTTGTCTTATCCGCAGGACATGGTTCGGCAATGTTATACAGCTTACTACATTTATCAGGTTATCAAGTCACAATCGATGACTTAAAACAATTCCGTCAATGGAATTCAAAAACACCTGGACATCCAGAGGTCAATCATACTGACGGAGTAGAAGCAACAACTGGACCGTTAGGACAAGGAATCGCTATGGCTGTAGGTATGGCAATGGCAGAAGCTCACTTGGCAGCAACCTATAACAGAGAAAACTTCAAAGTGGTAGATCACTATACTTATTCTCTTTGTGGCGACGGCGACTTGATGGAAGGCGTTTCGCAAGAAGCAAGTTCAATGGCTGCTCACATGAAATTAGGTAAATTGATCGTATTGTATGATTCAAATGATATTTCATTAGATGGTCCTACTTCAAAAGCTTTCACTGAAAATGTAGGAGCTCGTTATGAAGCTTATGGCTGGCAACATATTTTGGTTAAAGATGGGAATGATTTAGAAGCCATCAATCAAGCGATCGAAGAAGCAAAAGCTGAAACTGAAAAACCAACATTGATCGAAGTCAAAACAGTGATCGGCTACGGAGCTCCTAAAGAAGGAACTTCTGCTGTCCATGGGGCACCAATTGGCGATGATGGAATTAAAATGGCTAAAGGAGTGTATGGTTGGGAGTATCCTGATTTCACAGTTCCAGAAGAAGTAGCTGAAAGATTCCACCAAACAATGGTTGAAGAAGGGCAAAAAGCTGAAAATGAATGGAAAGAAATGTTTGAAAACTATAAACATGCTTATCCAGAATTAGCTCAACAATTTGAAGATGCGTTTGCTGGAAAACTTCCAGCTGACTGGGATGCTGAATTACCTTCTTATGAAGTAGGCGAAAGTCAAGCTAGCCGGGTTTCAAGCAAAGAAGTGATTCAAGAGTTATCAAAAGCAATCCCAAATTTCTGGGGCGGATCAGCGGACTTATCAGGTTCGAATAATACGATGGTCACTGCGGACAAAGACTTTACTCCAGAACATTATGAAGGTCGTAATATTTGGTTTGGCGTTCGTGAGTTTGCGATGGCAGCTGCGATGAACGGTATCCAGCTTCATGGCGGAACTCGTATCTATGGCGGTACATTCTTTGTTTTCGTTGATTACTTACGTCCAGCAGTCCGTTTAGCAGCTATTCAAAATACACCGGTCATCTACGTGTTGACACATGATTCAGTGGCGGTTGGTGAAGATGGACCAACACATGAGCCAATCGAACAATTAGCGTCTGTAAGATGTATGCCAGGTGTTCACGTGATTCGTCCAGCCGATGGGAATGAAACACGCGCTGCTTGGAAAGTAGCAATGGAATCGACTGATACACCAACGATCTTGGTTTTAAGTCGTCAAAATCTTCCAGTTCTGCCATCAACGAAAGAAGTGGCAGACGAAATGGTGAAAAAAGGAGCTTATGTACTATCACCAGCTCAAGGAGAAACACCAGAAGGTATCTTGATCGCGACTGGTTCTGAAGTGGATCTAGCAGTCAAAGCACAAAAAGAATTGGCAGCAGCTGGAAAAGATGTTTCAGTCGTTTCAATGCCAAGTTTCGATTTATTTGAAAAACAATCTGCAGAATACAAAGAAAGCGTCTTACCAAAAGCCGTAACAAAACGAGTAGCTATTGAAGCAGCAGCTTCATTTGGTTGGGAACGCTATGTTGGGACAGAAGGAACAACTATCACGATCGATCATTTTGGTGCTTCTGCTCCAGGAAATAAAATTCTTGAAGAATTTGGTTTCACAGTGGAAAATGTTGTAGCAACTTTCAACCAATTATAAAATGAGTTAAAGAAGTTTTACGACAAACGTTTAAGAACATCTGAAAAAAGGAGACTATTTTCAGATGTTCTTTTTTTGTAGTAGAAAATTAGAATAATGATTCGTGTTTAATATTACTTAATGTTTCTTTAACATTACGTTCGTGTTACAAAAAGAAAAATAGTAAAGATTGATTTGAGTTTCCCATAAATTAAAAGTATAATTTAATTAATTAAGATTGTTTAAAGATGGAAACTTTATCAAGAGTTTTTTATTTTTTTGAGGAGGAATTCGAATGCAAGAGCTGAAAACCCGCAGTGCCCGACACCAAAAGAATAAAAGAACCATGGTGATCAATAAAAAAGCGATTGCTCCTTTGATGGGGACAACTCTTTTAGTGGGGCCAATGATGGTTACAGCAGCACCGCAAAATGTACGAGCAGATGAGCAGGTCACACAAACGACTGCAGATCCACAAGCTTTCATCAATCAAATCGGTTGGGCAGCTTCTGAAGTGGCTGCAAACAATGATTTATATGCATCGGTCATGATTGCCCAAGCTTTATTAGAAAGTGCTTATGGCACATCTAGCCTGGCAAGTGCGCCAAACTATAATTTATTCGGAGTTAAAGGAAGTTATAGTGGTCAAGTCGTTTATATGGCTACAAAGGAATATCTTAATGGACAATGGGTCACGATGAATGAACCTTTCCGTAAATATTCTTCTTATTGGGAATCTCTGCAAGATCATGCCAACGTTTTGCGTTCAACTAGTTTTTCAACTGGAGACTATCATTATGCTGGTGTTTGGAAAAGTAATACCACGAGTTTTTACGATGCGACAGCATATCTAACTGGTCGTTATGCAACAGATCCGGGTTACGGAGCAAAATTGAACTCATTGATTAATACGTATAATTTAACCCGATTTGATACGCCTTCTTCTGGTACCACAACGACGACAAGTACTACCACAACGACTACTACGTCAACTACCTCTTCAACAAGCGGCAGCCAGACTTATAAAGTCGTTTCAGGCGATACTTTGTGGGATATCGCTCAGAAATTTGGTTTGTCAGTTGACGACTTAATGGCTAAAAATGGGATGACGATGTCTAACTATTCCTTATTAGTCGGACAAGAAATAAACGTTTAGTTAAATTAAGAGATAAAAACGGGAAAGGCTCTTCGCAGCTTTCCTGTTTTTTTACGTTGAAAAGGCGAATTATTCGCCAGAAGTTTCTTAGTTGTATTATCATTGAATAGAAGAAAATATTAAGGAGGAACTTAAAATGACACAAATTTATCATTCGATTACAGAATTGATTGGTCAGACACCGATCGTTAAGCTTAATCATTTGGTTCCAGAAGATTCAGCGGAAGTTTATGTGAAATTGGAATTTTTTAATCCTGGTGGTAGTGTAAAAGACCGGATTGCATTAAGTATGATTGAAAAAGCAGAACGGGATGGCCTTCTTAAGCCAGGAGACACAATCATCGAGCCGACTTCAGGAAATACAGGGATCGGATTAGCCATGGTTGGGGTAGCTAAAGGGTATAAAGTGATCATCGTGATGCCAGAAACGATGAGTATCGAACGACGCTTATTGATGAAAGGTTATGGTGCTGAATTACTGCTCACGCCAGGTAAGGATGGAATCAGTGGCTCAATCAAAGAAGCGAAACGTTTAGCAGCGGAAAATGACTACTTCTTGCCACTTCAGTTTGAAAATCCAGCCAATCCTTCTATCCATGAGAAAACAACTGGACATGAGATTCAAGAGGCGTTTGGTGTGAATGGGTTAGATGCTTTTGTAGCAGGGATTGGCACTGGAGGAACGATTTCTGGTGCTGGTAAAGAGTTGAAGCGAGTCTATCCAGCAATTGAAATCATTGGAGTTGAACCAGCCGAATCAGCGATTTTAGAAGGGAAAGAAGCAGGACCACATAAAATTCAAGGAATTGGGACAGGGTTTGTGCCAGATACTTTGGATACGAGCGTCTATGATCGGGTAGTTTCTGTAACAGGGGATCAAGCGTTAGCCACTGCTAGAGAAGTTGGAAAAAAAGAAGGAATCTTAGTAGGCATTTCATCAGGCGCAGCGATTGCTGCTGCTTTGGCAGAAGCGAAAGTGTTAGGTAAAGGAAAAAAAGTCTTAGCGGTTGTCCCAGATAACGGAGAACGTTATTTGTCAACAGCGCTTTATCAAGAAATGTAAAGAATTCTTACCACAACATTTAGACGTAATTAAGGAGATTTTTTCCTTAATTGCGTCTTTTTTCGCAATATTATGATTAATTTGAAATTTCTTTTCATGAAAAGTAGATTTTAAAAAGTAAAAATAGTATGATAGGACGAGAATAACAACGCGGGGTGTTAAAAATGGAGAATAAACTATTAGTTGAAGAAACAATCGAAAAATTGAAAAAGGAAAATATACGGATCACACCTCAGAGGTATGCAGTTTTAGAGTATCTGATTGAACATCATTCACATCCGACTGCTGACGAAATTTATCGTGCTCTGGAAGATCGTTTTCCGAATATGAGTGTGGCAACAGTTTATAACAATTTAAGATTGTTTACTTCAATTGGCTTTGTACAAGAGATGAAATTTGGGGATTCATCTAGTCGATTCGATTTTAGTTCAAAACGTCACTATCATGTGATATGCGAAAATTGTGGAAAGATCGTCGATTTTCATTATCCTGATTTAGCGGACATCGAAATGGCAGCTGGTCGATTGACGAACTTTGAGATCAATGAGCATCGTTTGGAATTATATGGTCGCTGTCCTGAGTGTCAAAAAGAACAAGCGATTTAGTTTGCTGAAAGTATTGATAAAAATATGAAAAAATAAAAAATTAGTCAGTTTGATAAACAAATCACTGACTTTTTTTTATTTTTTTCTCTTTCTTTCACAAAGGTTATAGTATATGTTTTTGTTTTCACAAGTAAATCGTGGAGTAATCAGCAATTGCGCAGGAGAATGAACAGAAAACAACAAGGTTGAATTTGTGAATTCACAAGCATTAAACTGTTGTATCCGTTTTATTTTTGCTATATTTAAACTTGTCGAAGGACAAATCGTTAATCGGAGGGATTCACATATGAAAGTTGTAGTAATTGGCTGCACGCATGCGGGTACAGCAGCTGTTAAAAGTATCTTAAAAAATCACCCAGAAGCGGATGTTACTGTGTACGAGCGAAATGATAATATTTCCTTTTTATCATGTGGGATCGCATTATACGTGGGTGGTGTAGTAAAAGACCCAGCCGGTTTATTCTATTCTAATCCTGAAGAACTACATTCTTTAGGTGCAACTGTAAAAATGGAACATGATGTAACTGACGTGGATACTGAAAAGAAAACTGTGACAGCCAAAGATCTAAAAACTGGTGAAGTTGAAACAGTTTCTTATGATAAATTGGTAATGACTACTGGCTCTTGGCCAATCATTCCGCCAATCAAAGGAATTGAATCAAAAAATATTTTGTTATGTAAAAACTATAACCAAGCAAATGAAATTATTGCACAAGCAGAAGATGCAAAACGGGTGGTCATCGTAGGTGGCGGTTATATCGGTATCGAATTAGTCGAAGCTTTTGTTGAATCTGGTAAACAAGTTACATTGATTGATGGTTTAGATCGTATTTTAAATAAATATCTTGATAAACCATTCACAGATGTATTAGAAAAAGAACTTGTCGACCGTGGAGTTACTCTAGCATTAGGTGAAAATGTTTCTGAGTTTATTGCGGATGAAGAGGGTAAAGTGAAACAAGTAGCAACTGCTAAAGAAACTTTTGACGCGGACATGGTCATCTTATGTGTTGGTTTTAGACCAAATACGACATTAGTTGATGGAAAAGTTGATACGTTACCTAATGGAGCCATCAAAGTTAATGAATACATGCAAACAAGTGATCCAGATATCTTTGCTGCAGGGGATTCTGCTGTAGTAAGTTATAACCCAAGTGGTACCCAAAATTATATTCCTTTGGCAACTAACGCAGTTCGTCAAGGATTGTTAGTAGGAAATAACTTGACTGAACATAAAATGGCGTATCGTGGAACGCAAGGAACGTCTGGACTTTACCTATTTGGTTGGACGATTGGTTCAACAGGGGTGACAAAAGAGAGCGCACCTATGAATAATTTAGAAGTCCAAGCAACGGTCTTTGAAGACAATTATCGTCCAGAATTCATGCCAACAAATGAAAAAGTGATGATGGAATTGGTTTATGAAAAAGGGACAAACCGCATTGTCGGTGCCCAATTCATGTCGAAATATGATATCACTCAATCAGCAAATACGATGTCACTGGCTGTTCAAAATAAAATGACCGTTGAAGATCTAGCGCTATCTGATTTCTTCTTCCAACCTCATTTTGACCGTCCATGGAACTACTTGAACCTATTGGCACAAGCTGCGTTGGGCGAAATCGAAACTGCACAATAAGCAATCAGCGAATGGTTGAACATTGTTTATTCGCTTTATAGCTATCAACGAGAGGTTGAGACAAAAGTGTTCAGCATCAAGAAATAAGAAGGAATTTCCGAAAATTGACAAGAAACACAAAAACTAGTTTTTGATGTTGATTGTTACCTACTTGGTGCTTCTCAAATTTTTGGTAAATTTCGGTTTATTTCCGAAGATGCTACTTTTGTCTCACCGTTTATTCGTTTTTTAGAGATACTAGAAGAGACTGAGACAACTTTTGTCCCAGTCCCTCTTTTTTTTACGTAAAGGTATCAACGGGTATTATCGAAACAAAAGAATCTTTTTTTCTAAAAATAAGAAAAAGAGATTCTTTTGTTTCTTTTTTATATGATAAAATTCAACTATTCTAATCAGGAGTGATGTTATGAACTTGTTTGAACGATCTTATATGTTGTTGGCACTCGCTTATGGGTTGGCTGATGCAGGAGATTTTAAAGCAGTCGGTGAAGAAGGAAAAAAAAATTATCAATTGTTATTCTCAACTTTTATTAAAATGCTTGAAAATGATGAACAGGAAGCATTGATTGACCGAGAGAAAAAACCAGCAATCATTGATTCCTTGAAAAGAACGATTAAATTTTATGAAATGAAAAATCCCAAAGAGTTACAGCAAATGATGGAAAACATGAAAAAAGATGATCCAACAGATTTTATAATTTTTCCAGCATATATCACTAAAAAAATTCAGGATCATGTATTTGGATTAATCCTTTATAGAAAAGAAGGACATTATTTAGTAGCGATGATTGATAAATTGGAAGATACGAACAGTGATCGTCCATCAGGTGTATTCACAACGATTCTTCCAGAAAAATTAAGTACTTTAAGTAAAATCATTTTCCAGACAAAATTTGAACATCACAAAGATAGTCGTTGCAATACAGCAAAAGTTATTCAGCAATTAGGCGAAGAAAAAATAGACCCTACATACCTCAATCTTAGTATGAGGGGATATAATGGAATGGCAAATTGTACGGTTAAAGAACTTTTTGGGACTTTTAGAGTCGTTCTCTACAACAGTCAGAAATCTATTTTTCAAGAGACAATAGCTACTGGGTTAAAAAAACTACCAGTAGAATTAAAAAGTAGAACAATTAAGCCAAAGGTAGGAAATACCAGAGATAATCGTAAGATGTTACTTGAAGCTTTTATAAAAGAAGCGAGATTTAATAAAAAACAAGTCAGTGCGTTGACTCATCTATATAACGTTTATTTAGAGCTTAAAGAACAACGAGAAAAAAGAATTGCTGAAAACCCCTATTATTTTTTGGAATACTCTCAGGGAGAATTTACAGCAAGTTTTACCAATAGTATAATCAACGACTCAAGTTCGCCGCTTACTTTCAAAAAAAGTCAATCGTTTGATAATTTTAAGGTGTTCACCTCGTCAAAAAGGCAATTACCAAACTTGGGGGAGATTTTAAAAGGAATACTTGATGAAGAAAATATCCGTAAGAATCTTCATCATTTAACAAGAAATGCTAGTATAAATGCTAGTGTGAAAAATGAATTACATACAAGAAAACAACTGACATCAGATGATAAAAATCTGAGCGTCAGCAATAACAAAAAAAACGATTGTATTGATTATTCCAGTAAAATGGATGTCAAATCCAAGTGAAAGTATATAGATAGTCAAGTCTATCAATTGAATGAAATAATTTGAAAAATTACTGTTTTCTATATTTAAAAAATAGCGTCTTTTTAATATGCCTAGGTTTGTAAGGGGATAAGTGAGGAAGTAGTTTGAAAAAATTTAGGTCTAAATAAGCACATAGATAACAAAGTAGACAAAATTTAATATTATTTTGAGATAAAGTATTCTTTTAATTCTTAGACATAAAAGCTATAAGTTGTCTTTCAATTCGTTTTCTGACAAAATAAATAGAGGATGATGAAAATCATGTCAAACGATAACGAAGGAGCAATCAAATAATGGAAAAAGAATATTTTGTACAACAAGCAGCATTTCTGGATGATTATAAAAAAGAAGCAAAAGATGAAACGATCAATGTCGATCAATTAGCTGATCAAGTAATCAACCAATTGAATGAAACACAAGAGGATTATTATCTAATGAGTGGGGAAGTAGCGAAAGATGGCAATTCCCATCGTTTCCCATTCAGTCGTCGCGTTTATTCAGATGAAAACGACGGAACAATCAATACGGAGTATACTTATGAAGGAGAACCTTACGTCTTGCAAACGGAAGAAGATAAATAAGCAGTTCTCTAATCATTTAAAAAAAGTTCAGGTTTTTCAATCGAATGATGATTGGGAGACCTGGCTTTTTTTGCGACGGCAGATGCTCTTTGATAGAGCGAATATTATATTTATTCCGAAAAGTGAAAAAGTGAAACAAAAAATAAAAAACATATAGAAGTAAAGGAAAGCTACCTTGCCTCGAACAAGCTTTTTCCGTATACTGGATTTGAAGTGAGGGAAAAATCATGTTGAACTTAGAAAATTACTTAAAAGCAGGACAAACAACGATATCGAACTTGTTGTTAAAAAATTATCATCGTATCGGATTACAAGCAGAAGAGTTTTTATTTATTTTGCAATTGCAAAGGGCGCAACTCGAAGGAGACTTTTTCCCAGATTTACACTCGATTGCGTTGGATATGGGTGTCAAACAAGAGCGTATCTATCAAATTTTAAATCACTTGATCAGTAATGGGTTTATTAAAATTGAAACAGCAACAATTGATGGTAAGCAAGCTGATCGTTACAATCTATATCCTATATATGAAATTTTAGGGAATTTTTTGGAAAGTCAAAATCAAAAACAAGCTGATTTAAGTCAAGAAAAAATGGTGCAGTCTGTTTATCAGTTATTTGAACAGGAATTTGGTCGCCCATTGTCAGCCATCGAATTTCAACGGATCGGTCAATGGTTAGAAGAAGATCATTATCAACCGGAAATTCTGAAACTTGCTTTACGTGAGGCTGTTTTGAATCAAGCGTATAGTTTTAACTATGTGGATCGAATCTTGTTGTCTTGGGAACGTAAAAATTTAAAGACGAAGCAACAAGTAGAAGAAGATCAAAAAAGACGAAAACAACAAATGTTACAAAAAGAAGTGGAAAGCACTAACGCACAACCAGAAGCCTTGCCAAAAGTTACGTTGAAAAATTGGCTGGAGGAATAATATGTTAAGTAAACAAAAAACAATGGAAGCCTTGACAAAAATGTACGACATGTTCCCAGAAGCACATGGTGAATTAAAACATCGAAACCCTTATGAACTGTTGATTGCTGTCATACTCAGTGCTCAAGCAACCGATGTCTCAGTTAATAAAGCGACCCCAGCTCTTTTTGAAGCTTTTCCAACTCCTGAAAAGCTGGCTGCGGCTCCGATTGATGACATTATCCCTAAGATCAAAACGATTGGTCTTTACCGCAATAAAGCAAAAAATATCAAAGCATGTGCCCAACAATTGATGGATCGCTTTTCAGGTCAAGTTCCTCAAACTAGAGAAGAATTGATTTCTCTTCCAGGAGTTGGACGAAAGACAGCGAATGTCGTTTTAGGTGATGCTTTTGGTATACCAGCAATTGCTGTGGATACTCATGTCGAGAGAGTAACAAAACGTTTAAGGATTTGTAAGTTGAATGCCTCGGTGTTGGAAGTAGAAGAAACGTTGATGCGCAAAGTACCAAAAGAATTATGGGTCAAGACTCACCACACTTTAATATTTTTTGGTCGTTATCATTGCACGGCAAGAAGTCCACGGTGTGAAGTTTGCCCCTTGTTAGACATGTGTCAAGATGGAAAAAACAGAATGAAAGAAAAAACATTGAACGTAAAATAAAAGATAAAAAAAGGAAGTTGAGGTTTTTCTCAACTTCCTTTTTTGTTATGTGCCAGAAGACGTTGAACGACTAGAGGACTGTCCGGACTGTGCATTGTTCTCCGGAGGTGTTTGCGCTGGTGGTGTCGTGGATGACTCAGGAGTTGCCGAAGATGAAGAGCTTTGACTACTGCTGCTATTTTCTGGCGTTTCAGCTGAACTACTTGAATCATTTTTTTCACTTGAACTATCTAACGATGTCGATGATTCGGCAGATGACTCAGTTGTTGAAGTTTCTGTCGATTCCGACGAAGAAGATACCGGTGTCGAACTTTCAGGTACCAGTGTCACTGATGAAGATGGCGCCGTTGTTGAAGGGATCGTCGTACTTGGTGTTTTCTTGAGTTGATCGGTAAAGTATAATTCACCGCCAGATCTTACCAGTCCGCTAGGCATTTGCCAATCGCTATTTGTGACGCTGGATGATACATATTTCATTAATTCTCGATAAACATCAGAAGCAACATGAGACGAAGCAGAGGTGACAGGAGTCATTTTGTTGTTATAACCGGTCCATACTGAGATGGCGTAGTTTGGTGTATAACCAGCAAATAAAATATCAGGATACACACCGCTAGAAGTTCCTAATTTTGCGTACTCATCATCCGTATAGTTGGAAGTCCCGGTTTTCCCAGCTTGGTATAATCCAGGAATCAACGCATTCGTCCCAGTTCCTTTTGTTAATGTATCTTTTAAAATATCTGTGACCATATAGGCTGTTTCTGGAGACATAGCTGTATTACCATCGGGATCGAACGTTTCTTCTGTGCCGTCTTGGAAGACGATCTTATTGACATATTGTGGTTTATAATACGTTCCTCCGTTAGCGAAAGCAGCATAGGCAGCCGCCATTTTCAAGGAAGAAGCGCCATATTTTGTGCCGTCTTGTTTTTCTGTGTTACTTGAAATCGCATTTGATTGATGGATCGTACTATATTCAATTCCAAGATCTTTTAAAAAGGTGCTGACTTTATCTGCGCCGACTTCATTGAACAATTTGACAGCTGGAACGTTCCTGGAAAGATACAAGGCTTGTCTTAAGGTGATCGTCCCCATAAAACGGTTATCCCAGTTGCCTACTGGTGTTGAGGTTCCTTCATAGTTATAAGGAGCATCACTGATCGTTTTTCCTGTAGAATATTTTAGATATTCAAAAGCTGGGCCATAATCTGTGACTGGTTTCATCGTCGAACCGAAGTCACGAGAAGTATTAACAGCTAAGTTCATACCTAGTGTGACATCTTCTGCAATATGGCGACCGCCAATTTGCGCTTTTACTTGACCAGTATTGACATCGATCAACGTAGAAGCAACTTGCATTTCATCATCAGGATAGTTGACATAGTCATCAGTGTTGACAATATCATAAAGATGTTTTTGTGCGTCTAGATCTAAGTTAGTATAGATATCCAATCCATCAGTAAATACATTTTTATCCGTTTTTTCTTGAACTTCATTGATGACTTCTTTGACATAATTATCAACGATTTTTGAATTATCATCTTCTTTTTTCATCTCTTGAAGACCATCATCGATTGGTGTATTCACTGCAGCATCATATTCTGATTGAGAGATTTTCTTGTTTTGTAACATGGTATATAAAACAGTATCTCGCCGTTTTTTTGCTTGTTCTGGATATTGGTATGGGTCATAGGCAGAAGGCGCTTGTGGCATTCCAGCTAACAAAGCAGTCTGTGGTAATGAAAGTTCTGGTAATCTTTTACCAAAATAATTTTCTGCTGCCGTTTCCATTCCGTATAATCCGTTGGACATATAGACTTTGTTCACATAGTAAGTCAATATTTCTTGTTTTGATTTTTGTTGTTCTAATTTTACAGCTAACCAAGCTTCTTGTGCTTTTCGTTTCAAGGTTTGATCTGAAGCGTTGGTAGAGAAGTAGGAGAGCTTAATCAATTGTTGGGTCAATGTACTACCACCTTGAAGTCCTCCAGAAGTAAAGTTAGAAAGTGCAGAGCCGACGATCCGAACTGGGTCGATCCCGATATGTTTATAGAAACGACGATCTTCAACAGAAACGATGGCGTTTTCTAACGTTTTCGGCAATTCGTTTGCGGTAATCTTTTCTCTTTTTTCTGCTCCTAAATCTTCAAATAATTCGCCATTTTGTGTGTAAAGTTTAGAAGAAACAGTCGCATCTAATGCAGTGTCCGTTAATTTTGGAGCATCTTTTGCATAAAACCAAAATAATCCGACACCGGCTAGGAAAGCGATACAAATCAAAGAAAATAAAATCAAGATGATACGGATGAAAAGCCCACGCTTCTTATGCCCGGAACCTTTGCCAGAAGTTTTATTTCTTGTTTGACTCGTCTTTTTAGAAGAAGAGGGACTGTTTCGTCTGGAAGTTCTTGTTTGCTCATTTGCCATTCTTGCGATCTCCTTCGATAGTTAATGTTGATAAGTATTG
Source organism: Enterococcus sp. DIV0703 (assembly GCF_051711065.1). Taxonomy (NCBI): domain Bacteria; kingdom Bacillati; phylum Bacillota; class Bacilli; order Lactobacillales; family Enterococcaceae; genus Enterococcus; species Enterococcus sp. DIV0703. The sequence continues at coordinate 1,325,524 of NZ_JBIOLX010000001.1, forward strand.
ATCTACCGCTTTTAGATAAGGGATACGTGGCGAAAAACCTGTTTGGATCTCGATCCCTATTTTTTCGATCAATGAAAGCGGAAGCGACTTTTTCCCCTGATTCTTTTGCGCATGCCAATAATCGATCAGATAAGTACTATCTAAATAAAAGCAACGCTTCAACGTAGAAAACCATAATAGGACAAAACAAATTCCTTGTTGCTTTAGACAAGCTTCCATATGGTCAATTTGATGCGCATGGAAATTTTTGAAGGGAAAAGATGTCTTATTCTTTGTTTCTTTCGCTTCAAAATCCAAATAGAAACCTCGATATACACCGTTATAATCTGTTGTGGAGGCCTGTGAGAAATAAGCTTCCTTAATAACAGCGGCGCTACGTCGAGGATAATCTACTTTAACAATTTGAATGGGGGTTGGTTTTTTATGGATAACAGCTACTTGGTGCGCTAAGTAATACTGGTTACTTTCGTTAATTGCTTCTTCAAAACGCATCCCTCGATTGCCAAATTCAATGGCTGATTCTCTTTTTTCTTGAACTTTTTCCTTTAAAGAGGCATTCTTATGATAGGGTTGGCCGTTTGGATAGCGTAAAACCATTTTAATCACACTCCTAGCCAACATTATAGCAAAAAAGAATCAAGAAAGAAAAGGAAACTCAAATGGACCGATTAAAAGTGATGTATATTTCCGGTTATCGAAGTTTTGAACTTGGGGTTTTTAAGGAAAATGACCCTAAAATAACGGTTATTAAAAAAGTCTTAAAAAAAGAGATACAGCAATTAGTCGAAGAAGGACTTGAATGGGTTCTTACTAGTGGAAACTTGGGTATAGAAACATGGGTCACGGAAGTAGTTGCTGAATTAAAGCAGGAATACCCTGAGTTAAAGTTGGGGATCATCTATCCATTCAAAGAGTTTGGAAATAATTGGAATGAGAATAATCAAGAAAAGTTAAGAATGGCAGAACAGTTAGCAGACTACGTTGAAGCAGTTAGCCATCAAGCCTATCAATCACCTAGCCAATTAAGAAACCACACGCGTTTTTTACTTGACCATACCGATGGCTGTCTATTAATTTATGATACTGAGTTTCCAGGGAAAACCCAGTATTTTCTGAAAGAGGCGCAAACCTATCAACAGGATCATTCTTATGAAATTCGGCTAGTCAGTATGGATGATTTACAAAATTTCAGTGAATAATTCAGATAGTGTTTGATTTATCAAGTTATTTCCGATACAATGATATAGGTAGAAACTGTTATTATGTAAATGAAAACTAGAGGTGTAAATATGGCGGAATTGGTTTATAGTCCTAAAGACATTTTACAACAAGAATTCAAAACAAAGATGCGTGGCTATGATCCCATCGAAGTGGATGAATTCTTAGACAATATCATCAAAGATTATGAAACTTACAGCAAAAAACTCCTTGCTTTACAAGAAGAAAATGATAAATTAAGTGCCAAAGTAGCACAATTATCAAAAACACAAGGAGCAGCACAAACGCGTGTTCAACAAGTTGAAACACCGAAAAGTGCAGCAGTCACAAATTTCGATATCTTGAAACGTTTGTCAAATCTTGAACGTGAAGTATTTGGAAAAAAATTGGATCAACAATCATCAACAGTGAATGTTTCCCAACCTAACCCAAACAACTACACAAATGCAAGTGACGATGATAACGAAAAGACACGTCAATTCTAAGATTGATGATACATTGCGGTTTTTGGGTAATCGCGGTCTGACATGATCAGGCTGAGGAAAGTCCATGCTCGCACAGGCTGTGATGCCTGTAGTGTTCGTGCTTAGCGAAACAATAAGCTAAGGTGCTCTATTAGAGTAACGGCAGGAAAACAAGCTAAGGTTTTTAACTATGCTTAAGTATCCTTGAAAGTGCCACAGTGACGAAGCGGATAGGGAAACTTATTCGGTGGAACGCGGTAAACCCCTCGAGCGAGCAACCCAAACAATGGTAGGGGCGCTTTTTGTTGGGAATTAAGAACGAGACAAAAAGGCAGGTTAACTGCAGATAGATGGTTACCACATTGCTTTTTCTCCCTGGAAAAGTAGTGTACAGAACATGGCTTACAGAAAACCGCAATATAACAGGGAATACCTTCCAACCATGTTGTGAAGGTTTTTTTTAACATTAGAGTGTCACCACTGATTTATACCATTCAATAAATGACTTGTTTGTTCAGGAACACAAAAATGAACGAGTGAAGAATGGTAATTTAGAGACAAGTATGAAAAAAATACTGATTCATTTTTCGGTTTGATTTTACAAAAAGCTGGACGACCACGTTCAGCTTTTCTTATAAGGAGATAAGTATGGATACGACTAGAGAATTTAATCTTGTGGCAACGGCTGCAAGTGGGTTAGAAGCCCTTGTTGGAAAAGAACTACGTGACTTAGGCATAGATTGTCAAGTTGAAAATGGACGGGCACGTTTCAAAGGAACGATGGAAACGATCGCTACAGCAAATTTATGGTTACGAACAGCTGACAGGGTAAAGATCGTTGTTGGGGAATTTGATGCGTTTACCTTTGATGAACTATTTGAGAAAGTCAAAGCATTACCTTGGGAAGACTTTCTACCTTTAGATGCTGAATTTCCGGTTGCAGGAAAATCAATCAAGTCTAAGCTTTATAGTACACCGGATTGTCAGGCGATCACTAAAAAAGCGATCGTTGAACGATTGCGTAAGTATTATCACCGTCCGGCATCTGTTCCATTAACGGAGACTGGCGCACATTTTCAATTAGAAGTCGCTTTACTAAAAGATCATGTCATGATCACACTAGACACAACTGGTCCTAGTTTGTTCAAACGGGGATATCGTTTGGAAAAAGGTGGCGCACCGTTGAAAGAAAACATGGCAGCCGCTTTAGTGATGTTGACAAATTGGCGAAAAGATCGTCCGTTTTATGATCCAGTGTGTGGTTCTGGTACGATCTGTATCGAAGCTGCCTTGATTGGACACAACATTGCACCAGGATTTAATCGTGAATTTGCTTGTGAATCATGGGATTGGTTTAGTAAAGATGTTATGGAAAATGTTCGAGCATTGGCAGAAGAGCAAGCAGACTATGATATTGAACTTGATATCACAGGTTCTGATATCAATGGGCGGATGATCGAAATTGCTAAAGCGAATGCGGAAGAAATTGGCTTAGGCTCTTCAATCACGTTTAAACAACAAGCAGTCAAAGATTTCAAAACGGATAAAGAATACGGCGTAATCGTCGCGAATCCACCTTATGGAGAGCGTTTAGGTGAAGAAGAAACGGTTCGTCGCTTGTATGAAGAAATGGGCGATGTTTTCCGTCCATTAAAGACATGGAGTAAGTACATTTTGACAAGTGATCTTACTTTTGAAGAATATTATGGGCAAAAAGCTACTAAAAAACGTAAACTGTATAACGGAGCTTTACGGACTGATCTCTTCCAATACTGGGGAACGCGGCCACCAAGAAAAGACAAAATGATTTAAAATTATATGGGATGGATGGAGGAATAAATGATGAATGAAAAAGAATTTATGAAAGAACTAAAAGAAATCAATCTCTTGCAACAAACTTTGGGCATTTTAGATTGGGATATCCAAACGGGTATGCCAGAAAAAGCGAGTGAGGATCGTAGTGAAGTCAATAGTTATCTTTATAGTCTTTATTTCTCAAAGAAAATTGGACCTAAGATCAAAGAAGCCATCCAATATTTTTCTGAACATCCCAATGAATTATCTGAAACGGGAAAAATCGTGTTTGAGAAGGTCAAAGAAGACTATGAACTTGAATATAAAGTTCCTGAAGAGTTGATGACTGCATTGACAGCAGCAACTTCTACCGCACAGGTGCAATGGCAGCAATCTCGTGAAACGAAAAATTTTGCGGATTTTCAAGAAGCATTGACTAAAAATATTGAGTTAACAAAACAGTTGATCCCCTATTGGAAAAAAGACGAAGCAACTGATTATGATGTGTTACTCAACCAATATGAACCAGGGATGTCTGTTGAAACCTTAGATCGTGTTTTCCAACAAGTAAAAGAAGGGATCATGGAAATTAGAAAAACCTTAGCAGAAAAAGGGCATGAACCAGATACCTCTTTTCTTTCTCGAAAAATGACTAAAGCCCAACAAAAAAGGTTTGTCACAGGCGTGATTGAACAGTTAGGTTATGATTTCTCAAGAGGACGTTTAGATGACACAATCCACCCTTTTATGATCGGGATCAATCATAATGATGCACGTATTACGACTCGTTGGAATGAACATGACTTTAAAATGGCAGTCTTTGGCGTGATCCATGAAGCTGGTCATGGAATGTATGAGCAAGATATTGACGAAAAATTTGCTTATACTCCGATTTACCAAGGTACTTCGATGGGAATCCACGAATCTCAATCACTGTTCAATGAGATCATTATTGGTAGCAATCGAAGTTTCTGGGAAAAACAATATCCATTTTTCCAACAATGTGCAGAAGGAACATTCGATGATATTTCATTTACTGACTTTTATCGCTCGTTGAAACAAACCCAAGCAAGCTTGATTCGAATTGAAGCAGATAGTTTAACCTATCCATTGCATATCATTATTCGTTATGAAATTGAGAAAATGATTTTCAATGAGGACGTGGACGTGGCTCAATTACCAACTATTTGGAATCAAAAGTATGAGGAATATCTAGGAATACGACCTGCGAATGATTTAGAAGGAATCTTGCAAGATGTCCACTGGTCAGGAGCTAGTTTTGGTTACTTCCCATCTTATGCTTTAGGATATATGTATGCTGCGCAACTGCTTCACGCATTAGAAAAAGAGCTTTCGATCGATGAAGTGCTAGCATCCGATGATTATCGACCAATCAAAGAATGGATGAAAGAAAAGATCCATCAATATGGTGCATCTAGAAAACCAACGCAATTGATTCAGGATGCAACCGGTGAGGCGCTAAATCCGCAGTATTTGATCGATTACATGAAAAAAATCTATTTTTCGGTCTATCAAGTAGCTGAATTCAGTAGCGAGAAAGAAGGAAAATAAATGGAGAAACTGCAGGAAATTGCTGATTACAGTTTCAAGCAATTAGCAATGGATCAAACTGGACACGGGATTGATCATACGGTAAGAGTCGTTAAATTAGCAGAGAAAATTTTAGCAACTGAACCGCAAGCTGATCCATTGATTACCCTTGCTTCTGCTTATTTGCATGATACGATCGATGATAAAGTAGTAGCCGATGAAACGAAAGCAAAAGCAGAGTTACATCAATTTTTGCAACGTTTAGAGCTATCAGATGCAACCATTGAATCAATCTTTTTGATTATTGAAAACCTGTCTTTTTCAAAAGGGTTGTCAGGTGAAGAAATGGCATTACCTATTGAAGGAAAAATTGTTCAAGATGCAGATCGTCTTGAAGCCTTAGGAGCAATTGGTATTTTGCGTACGGCTTATTTTGGTGGTGGACATGGCCATCCCATTTTTGATGAAAGTCGGCACCCAATCAATTATCAAAATAAAAAAGATTATCGCAAAGGGTCCACTGTGATCAATCATTTTTACGAAAAATTGTTCTTATTACCAGATAGGATGAACACCCCATATGGTATAAAGGAAGCAAAACGACGAGAAGCCTTTATGCGGGAATTTATTGCTGAATTCTTCAATGAATGGTCAGTAGGCGATCCCGATTTTACTCCCGAGAACTGGTTGGCAACAGACGATAAATAAAAATATTGTTTCTTATGGTTATTGGTAGTAACTGATGACCATAGGGAACGTTTTTTGTGTTGGGAGAAAGACTTCTTAAAATAGCTACAGGTAAGCGCCTTGGACCAAGTAATATATAGCTAGAGAAGCAAACATTAAAAGAATTTAATATACAAATAGAATATTCGTTTTTTTATTTCATAACAAAAAACAAGGCTAACTAATGGCGGAAAATTCAGAATATATGGAATATTTATTGGAAAGTTGATTAAGTTAAGGGTTGATATTAGCTAGATGTGATCCTCTTAAAAATAACGATAGTTACTAAAATAAGTAAAAAAATATTTCGTTAGTGGAGTACCGATTGTTTTGTTATGTAAGAAAATACTCAGTTAAATAACTCTCATAATTTGTGTAAGCGCTATCAGAAAAGGTATACTTATAAACAGGAATGAAAGGCTGCATATTCGTTCCTCAACCTTGAAGGTTAGAAAAATGGGGGTGGAGACATGTCTTCTGAAGTATTGTCAACTTATTTAGAACAGGAACTGGCTTTATTGAAGGAAAAGGGACTATACAACACGATTGATATCCTTGAAGGTGCAAATGGTGCGATCATTGAGGTAGCAGGGAAAAATTTGATCAATCTAGCATCGAATAATTATTTGGGGTTTGCTGATCGAGTGGAGCTGAAACAAGCGTGTATCGACGCAACGAATCGCTATGGTGTCGGCGCAGGTGCTGTCCGAACAATTAATGGCACATTACGTATCCATCAAGAATTAGAGAATAAAATTGCAGAATTTAAAGGTACAGAAGCAGCGATTGCTTTTCAATCAGGCTTCAATTGTAATATGGGAGCTATTTCAGCCATTATGACTAAGGAGGATGCGATCTTATCAGATGAATTGAATCATGCTTCGATCATCGATGGATGTCGCCTCTCTGGTGCCAAAATCATTCGTGTTAAGCATCAAGATATGAACGATCTAGAAGAAAAAGCAAAAGAAGCGGTAAATAGTGGGAAATATAACAAAATCATGTATATCACAGACGGTGTTTTTTCAATGGATGGCGATGTAGCTAATTTACCCGATATGATCCCAATTGCCGAAAAATACGGGTTGATTACTTATGTGGATGATGCCCATGGTTCTGGAGTGATGGGAAAAGGAGCCGGCACAGTGAAGCATTTTGGTCTCCAACAGAAAATTGACATGCAAATGGGTACATTGTCTAAAGCAATCGGTGTCGTTGGTGGCTATGTCGCAGGATCTAAATCGTTGATCGACTGGTTAAAATCACGAGGACGTCCTTTCTTGTTTTCAACATCACTTACACCAGGTGCTGCTGGCGCTGCTCTAGCATCGATTCAACTGATGCAAGATCATCCAGAATTAGTCGAAAAAGTTTGGGAAAATGCCATTTATTTCAAAGAAGAACTGAAAAAAATCGGGTATGACATCGGCGTGTCGGAAACACCAATCACTCCAGTGATACTTGGCGATGAGAGTCTAACACAACAATTTTCTAAAAAGTTGATTGAAAATGGACTATATGTGAAACCAATCGTTTATCCAACCGTACCATTGGGAACAGGTCGTGTTCGTAATATGCCAACTGCAGCTCATACCAAAGAAATGCTCGATCATGCTGTAGCGATTTACCAAAAAGTCGGAAATGAAATGGGCATCATTTGATTTAGTAGAAACGATCTCGCCTGAAATCTAAGAGAAAGACGATCACAGGATAGGGCGTTTCGGTTGTGTTTCTGTGAAAATCGAAGAATCACCTTTTTTTATCTTTTGATCGTCGATGGAATGTAGGTAGCATTTATTTTTAATAGATAGTGAAAATGAACTAAAAAGGAGTGTTTGTATGAAAAAAGTATTAGTTACTGGCTGTCTTGGACAAATCGGATCGGAATTAGTTTTACGTTTAAGGGAAGATTTGGGTAATGAAAATGTTGTCGCAACGGATATTCGTATGCCTGAAAAGCTAGAAGATGGTGAACTATTTGAAATTTTAGACGTCATGGATTACGAAAAAATGCGAGCGTTAGTCGAAAAATATCAAGTAGATACTTTGATTCATTTAGCAGCGCTTTTATCAGCTGTCGCTGAAGCAAAACCAAAGTTCGCTTGGGACCTCAATATGGTTGGGTTAGTCAATGCGCTGGAAGTCGCAAGAGAATTTAAGTTAAAATTCTTCACGCCAAGTTCAATCGGCGCTTTTGGACCTAATACACCAAAAGATGAGACTCCTCAAGATACACTCCAACGACCAACAACAATGTATGGCGTGACAAAAGTCGCAGGCGAGCTTTTGTGTGACTACTATTATACAAAGTATGGCGTAGATACACGAGGTGTACGCTTCCCAGGATTGATTTCTTATAAAACTTTACCTGGTGGTGGGACAACGGACTATGCAGTGGATATTTATTATTCAGCTATCAAAGAAGGAAAATACACGTGCTTTATTGATCGTGGTACAGCTATGGACATGATGTACATGCCAGATGCCATTGAGGCGATTGTTCAGTTGATGAATGCTGATCCTAAAAATTTAGTTCATCGCAATGCATTCAATATCTCTGCGATGTCTTTTGAACCAGAAGAAATCAAAGCGTCAATCAAAAAAGTGTTTCCTGATTTTGAAATGGACTATGCAGTTGATCCAGTGCGACAATCGATCGCAGACTCTTGGCCAAATTCATTAGATATTAGTTGTGCGCAAAAAGAGTGGGGCTTTCAACCACGTTACGACCTAGATAAAATGACTCAAGATATGTTGACCAAGTTGCAAGAGAAATTGACAGCAACAGTCTAATTACTATAGTTTATCGTAAACTTCCGATCGAGTGGTGGGGAGTTTACGATAAAGGGAGGATAAGCGATGGAACGTAACCAAGTATCGGTTGAAAAAAACAAAGTCGAACTAAAGCGAACGATGGGCTTTTTTACTGCTTTATCGACTGTGATGGGAACAGTGATTGGAGCGGGAGTATTCTTTAAAGCAGCGAGTGTCGCAGAAGTTACAGGATCAGTTAGTTTACATATGCTTTCTTGGTTTTTGGGAGGGATCATCTCCGTCTGTGCTGGTTTAACTGGTGCAGAACTTGCCGCAGCGATCCCCGAAACAGGTGGTACGGTCAAATATATCGAACGAACCTATGGTCAAACGGCTGCTTTTTTGTTAGGTTGGGCACAAGTTGTGATTTACTTTCCTGCAAATGTAGCGGCACTATCAATCATCTTTGGGACACAATTTGTGAACTTATTTGCCTTAGAACAGCAATGGATTGTCCCCATCGCTATTATAGCTGCTGTGACGATCATGCTGATCAATTTTTTAGGATCAAAAGTTGGTGGAACTTTTCAATCCATTACCTTAATCTGTAAATTGATCCCACTGGCAGTCATCGTCTTGTTTGGCTTATTTCGCAGCGGTGGAGTAGAGTTTCAGCTGTTTCCCATAGAATCAGGAAAAGATCTGCCATTGTTTTCAGCATTAGGTGCGGGCTTGTTAGCGACAATGTTTGCTTATGATGGTTGGATTCACGTTGGAAACATTGCAGGAGAATTAAAAAAACCGGCAAAAGATTTACCGAAAGCCATTTCTATAGGAATCATCGGGATTATGGTTGTTTATTTATTCGTTAATACCGTCTTTTTAAAAACAGCTTCGATTGGAGGAATCAGTGGCAACAGTAATGCTGCTAGCGAAGTGGCCACCATGATTTTTGGTGGCGTAGGTGGGAAACTTGTAACTGTCGGGATTTTGATTTCAGTCTATGGAACAATCAATGGCTATACACTTACTGGGATGCGCCTGCCCTATGTGATGGCCCAAGAAAAACGGTTACCTTTCAGTCACCACTTAGGAAAATTGAACGATCGAACGAAGATTCCAGTGGTTGCTGGTGTTTTGGAACTAGTGATTGCGATCGGTATGATGATGGTTGGTGGATTTGATATGCTGACGGATATGCTTGTTTTTGTGATTTGGATTTTTTATACAATGGTATTTGTAGGTGTAATTATATTGAGAAAAACAGCTCCAAAACTTGAAAGGCCTTATAAAGTTCCGCTATACCCAATCATTCCGCTAATCGCCATTCTTGGTGGTGCTTTTATCGTGGTTAGTACGTTACTGACACAAACACTTTTAGCATTTAGCGGAATCGCTTTGACATTAGTCGGAATCCCTGTTTATTTATATTTGAAAAATAAATATCCTGTAGTTTAACATATAAATGATAGTTAAACGTGCATTCTGTTGTAGCGTGTCAAGTTAAGCAATGCTAACTTTACCAACCAGCTACAAGAGAATGCACGTTTTTATCCTGTTTTTTTTCTTAACTGTTTTAGTCGGCGCCAAGCACGAAAAAGGTTTAATAAGACGAGAAAACCAGCAACAGTAATGGGAATCCAAATCAAGTAGACCGGATAACCTAATTGATCTGATAAAGATCGAGAGGAAGCTTGCTCCATTTCAAGTAGTGCTTGTTGCCATGTCTGTAAGTTAAACACGAGCATGAAACTAGCAATAATTAACAAGATAAATCCAAGATAGCGGATGGTCGTTTTTTTACGTATATACGCAAAAATGAGATAGAGAATCAATAAAAAAGCGGGTACGCCAAACACAAAATAAATATTAAGCACGCTAATCGCCTCCTTTTGTTAATGATACTTCAATTAATATAAATTTAAAAATAATTACCCCATAACTTGCATAGTTTACAAAAGTACTGATAAGATGAAACCGTTAGTTAAGATGAAAAAGGGGGATGTTTATGGCTAGTTATATTGAACCGATTCGCTTTGCACTTATTGTTTTTCCATTTTTGGCATTAGCGATTTCTTCGGTTTTTTTCATTTATGAATATCGAAAGTATGGAACGTTTATTTTTTCGAGAGCGGTTATCTTATATTCGTTTGTTTTTTATTTGTTATGTGCTTATTTTTTGATTATTTTACCGTTGCCTTCAAAAGAAGCCGTTGCTCAAATGACCGGACCTAAAATGGAATTACATTTATTTGCATCATGGGTCCATTTCCGAGAGAATACCGTCTTGGTTTTATCTGATCCAAGTACGTATTTACCAGCGATGCGACAAAGCGTTTTTTTAGAACCGGTATTTAATGTTTTGCTTTTATTACCTTTCGGGATCTATTTAAGATATTATTTTCGATTATCTTTTGTGAAAACCATCATTGCAAGTTTTTGTCTTTCCTTATTTTTTGAATTGACACAGTTAAGTGGGTTGTATTTTATTTATCCTCGACCTTATCGGCTATTTGATGTCAATGACTTATTGACGAATACGATCGGAGGAACGTTAGGGTACATTATGACACCAATCTTTACCTTCATGTTGCCTACGAGAGCAAGAATGGATGAAGTGTCATACGAAAAAGGGAAAACAGTTTCTCTAACGAGACGATTAGTTGCCTATCTCATTGATTGGGCTTTCTTATCGGTTTTATCCGTACTGATTGCTGTGACTCTTCAATTGTCTTTGAAAATAGGTGATATCACTTCAAGTAGTTGGTGGGTATTTTTAGAAGTCTTGCTTTATTTCATGGTCATACCATATGTAACAAACGGTCTCACTTTAGGTAAAAAAATCGTACGCATTCGTGTGGTTTCAGATAACGGAAAACGACTTTCTTTTAAAGCACTGTTTATCCGTTATGGGTATCTTTACTTTTTATTTTATGGGTTAGCTTGGCTTAGTCAGACGATCCAACATATCACTGACCATACGACAGGTGTATTACAGGTAAGCGGGATTTTTATTGTGTTGGGTGTTGCATTTGCACAGTTTATTTTCATGCTGAATCTTTTCTTGTCATTCCTTCGTAAGAAAAGAGTGCTGTTCTATGAAAAAGCCAGTCAAACACATACGATTAGTACCATTCAATCAAAAGGGAACTAGCGGATCGTGAGCGACTTTGAAAAGGATCAAGCAAATTGCTTGAGGATGTGGTATAATGCGAAAGTCGTGTAAAAAAGAAAGAGAAGAGGTGCTTACTTAAATGAGTAATTTTGAACAATTTCATTTTAAACCATATATAAATGAGGCGTTAGCAGAAAAAGGTTTTGCTCAACCAACTGAAGTACAAGAGCGTTTGATTCCTTTGATCGCTAAAGGAAAAAATATCATTGGTCAATCACAAACTGGTTCGGGCAAAACGCATACATTTTTATTGCCTTTATTTCAAAAAATCAATGCGGAAAAAGCCGAAGTACAAGTAGTAATCACTGCACCAAGTCGTGAACTAGCTACTCAAATTTATGATGCTGCTAGTCAGATCGCTAAATTTTCCGATCCAGAGATCCGAGTGACGAATTTTGTAGGTGGAACGGATAAGCAACGCCAATTGAGCCGCTTGAAACATCAACAACCACAGATCGTAGTGGGAACGCCAGGTAGAATCTTGGATATGATGAATGAACAAGCATTAAAAATCCATACAGCATTTGCATTTGTTGTAGATGAAGCAGATATGACACTGGACATGGGCTTCTTGAATGAAGTGGATCAAATTGCTAGTCGATTGCCTGAAAAACTGCAATTTTTAGTTTTCTCAGCGACGATTCCTGAAAAATTACGACCATTCTTACGTAAATACATGGAAAATCCAATCATTGAAGAAATCAAACCGAAAGCAGTTATTTCTGAAGATATCGAGAATTGGCTGATCTCTACTAAAGGGAAAGATAAAAATCGAATGATCTACCAATTGTTAACAATTGGTCATCCTTACCTTGCAATTGTCTTTGCAAATACGAAACAACACGTGGATGAAATTGCTGATTATTTGAAAAATCAAGGCTTAAAAGTAGCCAAAATCCATGGAGATATCACTCCAAGAGAACGAAAACGGGTGATGCGCCAAGTTCAAAACTTAGAATATCAATACGTGGTTGCGACAGATCTAGCGGCACGTGGCATCGATATTGAAGGGGTTTCTCATGTGATCAATGCAGAAATTCCTGAAGACCTTGACTTCTTTATCCATCGAGTAGGTCGGACTGGACGTAATGGTTTAAAAGGAACTGCGATCACTTTGTACTCACCAAGTGATGAACAAACGATTGACAGTATTGAAAAAATTGGTGTTACATTTGAACCGATGGAAATCAAAAATGATGAAATCATCAAGACTTATGACCGCAATCGTCGGACGAAACGGGAAAAATCCAAAGATACACTGGATCCTACATTGATCGGCTTAGTGAAAAAGAAAAAGAAAAAAATCAAACCTGGATATAAAAAGAAAATCGATTGGGCAATTGCTGAAAAGAACAAAAAAGACCGTAAAATCGAACGCAGACAACAAACTAGAACTGCAAGAAAAAATAAGAAAAACTCCAATAAGTAAGTCAATGACCAGACCCTTTAAAAGAGACGTCATGACTTCAAGCTCAAAGACCAAAGGATTGCATGTCTTCTGCATTCCTTTGGTCTGTTTTTAAGTGTTCATTTAGCAGATAATCTAGTGATAATAGATCTTAAATCAATTCTTTTTGCATCCCTACGCAGGTAATCCCATCCTCGATAAAAGGATCTGTACAAGTCTCGTAACCTTGTTGCTGATAGAAACTAAGGGCAGTCAGTTCTGCTACTAGGTAACTTGATAGCAAGCCTTCTTTTTTCGCTTTCTGTTCAGCTAAGGACAACAGCTGACGACCGAAACCTTGTTGGCGATAATTTTTGGCGACGCAAAAACGATCGGGGTTAAGACAAGTGGACGATTTTTTTTGATAACGTAATGTTGCAATTGGAACATTGTTTTCCATTAACAGAAAGTAGTTATCAGAAGTGTCCGTTTCGTCAAATTCTAATTCTGGCAAAATGCCTTGTTCCAGAACAAATACCTGATAACGAAGGTAAAAACTCGCCCCTCTGATCCAGGACTTGTTTCCAAAATAAACTTGCATCATCGATTCTCCTTTTGATTAATAGGCGTAATTCAAGCTTAACAAAAAATATTCTAGAAAGAAATAAGAGTTGAAGGAAAAGAGCGGTTGACAGAATAAAATAGAATACGTATACTTGTAAAGTACGAAAAGGACATGGTTTGTTTAAGTCTGACTTACAGAAAATTCTTTCCAGGCTGAAAAAAGAATAGTCAAAAAAACAAATTGCTCCCTTTTTTATTGATAGAAATATCAACGCTACTCAGCGTTATCGAGTTCAAGAGGTAATGATCGAACATCATTGCAACCAAGGTGGTACCGCGAGTTTTCGTCCTTGGCTGTGAGGGTGTTTTTTTGTCGTTTAAAATAAAGAAAGAAGGTAATAAAATGAAACAATTAAGTAGTGCACAAGTTCGACAAATGTTTTTAGATTTCTTCCAATCAAAAGGACACACGATTGAACCTAGCGCATCATTAATTCCGGTCAACGATCCAACGCTTTTATGGATCAACTCAGGGGTTGCTACGTTAAAAAAATATTTTGACGGCTCTGTCGTACCAGAAAATCCACGCATCACAAACGCTCAAAAATCAATTCGTACGAATGACATTGAAAATGTAGGGAAGACAGCACGGCACCACACAATGTTTGAAATGCTTGGGAATTTTTCTATTGGTGATTATTTCAAAAATGAAGCAATCCATTGGGCATGGGAATTTTTAACAAGTCCTGAATGGATGGCATTTGATCCGGAAAAATTATATGTTACCGTTTATCCAAAAGACACAGAAGCAAAACGAATCTGGCATGAAGAAGTCGGCTTACCACTTGATCACATTGTAGATGTTGAAGATAATTTCTGGGATATTGGTGCGGGTCCTTGTGGTCCTGATACAGAAATCTTCTATGATCGAGGCGAAGCATACAATGATGTCGCAGAAGATGATCCAGAAAACTACCCTGGTGGAGAAAACGAACGCTATTTAGAAATTTGGAATCTAGTATTTTCTGAGTTCAACCATAAACCAGATCATACATTTGAACCTTTACCACATAAAAACATTGATACGGGCATGGGGCTGGAACGGATGGTTTCGATCGTTCAAGACGCACCAACAAACTTTGAAACAGACTTGTTCTTACCGATCATTCATGCGGTAGAAAAACTAAGTAACCAAGTAAAATATGGGGAAAACCCGACAACCGACATTTCTTATAAAGTAATTGCGGATCATATCCGAGCATTATCTTTTGCGATTGGAGATGGGGCGCTTCCTTCAAATGAAGGTCGTGGCTATGTTCTTCGTCGTTTATTACGCCGAGCAGTGATGCACGGGAAAAAATTAGGGATCGAAAAAGCTTTCTTATATGATCTTGTTCCAGTAGTTGGCGAAATCATGGTTAGCTATTATCCGGAAGTCCTTCAACAAAAAGAATTTATTGAAAAAGTAGTTCGTACCGAAGAAGAACGTTTCAATGAAACAATCAACGAAGGTCTTGAAATCTTGAATCAAGTGATCGCTGAAGTCAAAAAAGCAAATGGAACAACACTTGCTGGAAAAGATATCTTCAAATTATATGATACTTACGGTTTCCCAGTGGAGTTGACCGAAGAAGTGGCAGAAGATGAAGGCTTGAAAGTCGATCATGAAGGCTTTGAAAAAGAAATGGAAGCACAAAGACAACGTGCGCGTGCTGCTCGTAGTACAGAAAAATCAATGGGAGTCCAATCTGCCCTATTAACAGATATCAAAGTGGATAGTAAATTTATTGGCTATGATCAAGTTGAATCAGACAGCAAACTATTGGTGATTATCAAAGATGAAGAACTAGTGAGTGAATTGTCTGCTGGACAAGGTCAATTGATTTTTGATCAAACACCGTTTTATGCAGAAATGGGTGGACAAGTGGCTGATCAAGGTTGGATCATTGATGCCTCTGGAGAAACGGTTGCGACAGTTGTTGACGTTCAAAAAGCACCGAATGGACAATTTATGCACACCGTAGAAGTGCTTTCAACATTGACTGAAGGCGAAGTTTACCACTTGTTGATCGATGTACCGATGAGAAATCGCATCATTAAGAACCATACAGCGACTCACTTATTGCATAAAGCTTTAAAAGAAGTTTTAGGGGAACATGCAAACCAAGCAGGTTCTTTAGTTGCTCCTGGACATTTACGCTTTGACTTTACTCATTTTGGACAAATCACAGCAGATGAATTAGTAAAAATGGAACGAATCGTTAATGAGAAGATATGGGAAGCAATCCCAGTAGAAACCATCGAAACAGATATCGATACCGCTAAGAATATGGGGGCTATGGCTTTATTTGGTGAAAAATATGGTCAAGAAGTCCGTGTAGTGAACATTGGTGGATGGTCTATCGAACTTTGTGGTGGAACCCATGTAACAAATACTGAAAATATTGGGATCTTTAAAATCGTTTCTGAATCAGGAATCGGTGCCGGTGTTCGTCGGATCGAAGCTGTAACAAGTAAAGAAGCATATGAGTTATTGGAAGCGGAAGAAAAACAATTAAAAGAAGTTGCCACAATTGTCAAATCACCTCAATTAAAAGAGGTTGTATCAAAAACGGAACAATTACAACAACAATTAAAAGAACTACAAAAAGAAAATGAACAATTAGCAAGTAAACTAGCGAACCAACAAGCAGGCGATGTCTTTAAAAATGTGGAAACAGTTAGTGGTCATTCAATGATTACTGCACAAGTAAAAGTAAAAGATATGAACCAATTACGTCAATTAGCAGACCAATGGAAACAAAAAAACATTTCCGATATTCTTGTTTTGGCAAATGAACAAGACGGAAAAGTTAGTTTGTTAGTCGCTATGACGAAAGAAGCAAATGATGCTGGGCTAAAAGCTGGTGACTTGATCAAAGCAATCGCACCAAAAGTTGGTGGTGGCGGTGGTGGTCGCCCTGATATGGCGCAAGCAGGTGGGAAAAACCCTGCTGGTATCCCAGATGCTTTATCAGAAGCTAAAACATGGTTGTCTAATCAATAATCAACTTTAAATACTTTTCCAAATAAAATGGGAAAGCGTCGAATAGCTCAGATGATAATAACCTCCTTTTGAAACGGTATTTTATGTTTGGGAGAGAAAAAACTTATTTCAAGGAGCGAATACTTGACCTTGTTTTAGCAAATAATGGGGAATAGAATGCTTTCATTGAAGCGAGTAAGCGGTCATTTTTTAAACAGCTTTTCATAGTTTAAACACTGATCGCTTATTGCTTAAGGAAGCACCGATAATACTATTTATTTTCATACGTGCTAAAGGGCTCAAGAACGACCTTTTTTGTTCAAGGAGTATTGAATCCTCCTATTTGTTAAAGAAAAGTTCTACCGAATTTGTTTGAAACGGAAATCCCGTTGACAAATTCGGTTTATTTTATGAGAACTGAATGCAACCAATCAGCATTTTCTTTGAGAGTAATTAATTGACAAAAAAGCAAAACCTTTTACGATTAGAATAAAAAGGAGGGGGTAAAATTGAATAGTAAAAATAAAACTTTTCGTTTAGTTTTACGAGCGATTTTATTAGCAATCATTATCGTTCAAGCAATGGTTCCATGGTTAGGGTTTATTCCTTTAGGATTTATTAGTTTGACGATTATTCACATAACAGTTATCGTTGCTGCGGTTGTATTAGGACCGAAAGACGGCATGGTCATTGGTTTGTTTTGGGGGATCGCCACGATCATTCGTGCTTACGCCATGCCTACGACCCCATTTGATACCCTCGTCTTTACCAATCCGATCATTTCAGTTGTTCCTAGAGTTTTAGTTGGCTTAGTTGCAGGAATCATTTTTCACTGGATTTATCAACGTTATCATTCTGTAGTCGTTGGTTCGGTTTTAGCAGGAGTATTTGGCTCACTCGTGAATACACTTTTAGTTCTAGGGTTTATGGGACTGTTTTATACTGGGGCAACTGCTGATGCGTATGGCGTAGATGCGGATCTATTATTTAAAACTTTGGCAGGAGTTGCCGCAATCAATGGGATTCCGGAAGCGATAGGTGCCGGAATCATTACGCCACTGATTGCTAAAGCGCTGTTTGCTGCAACGCCACTCAAACCAGAATAAAGAATAAAGGAAGCGAAAAAGTGTCAAAAGAACAAAAAACGATTAGTGGGCAAGAACGTACCAAAAAAGGTATTATAGCTGGAATCTTAGGTCTTATCTCAAATATGTTATTGTTTGTTGCGAAGTTTATGATCGGCCTTTTTTCTGGCAGTGTTTCGATCATGGCGGATGCTATCAATAGTTTATCCGATACAGCTTCATCCATTTTGACGCTTGTTGGGTTTAAGATTGCTGCAAAACCCGCAGACCAAGAACATCCATTTGGACATGAACGATTTGAATATATCAGTGGCTTATTTGTTTCAATCATCATTACGTATGTAGGATTTCAATTTTTGGACGCTTCTATACGGAAAATTTTTCGGCCGGAACATTTAGTCCTGACACCGATCGTGTTTCTTGTCCTGATATTTTCGATTCTGTTAAAACTTTTACAAGGACGTATGTACACTAGATTTTCAAAAACAATTCAGTCAGAAGCACTAAAAGCGACAGCCAAAGATAGTTACAATGATGTATTCACGACGTTAGCTGTTTTAGTATCTGCAGGCATCGAAAGATTCACTGGCTGGCGTATTGATGGCTATGTTGGTTTTGTCTTAGCCGGGTACATTATTTTTAGTGGGATCATGATGTTACGTGATTTTGTCTATGAATTACTAGGTAGCCGTCCAACAGCTGAAGAAATCAAAACAATGGAAAAACAATTAAGTTCTTATAAATCGATTTTAGGTTTTCATGATCTGTTGGTTCATAATTATGGACCAAATAAAAAGTTTGCTTCTGTTCATATTGAAGTTGACGACAGTTTAAACTTGAATGAAGCACATAAAATCATTGATATTATCGAAAAAGACTTTAAAAAGACTTTGGATGTAGATTTAGTTTGTCATCTAGATCCGGTAGCAATCCATAATGAACAATACCGTAAGATATTGAAACAATTGAGACAAATTATCAAAGAATTGGGGGAAGAGTTGAGGTTGCACGATTTACGGATCATACGTAAAGGGAAAGAGTTGCAATTCGATATTGTAGTTCCTCAGAATTTCAAGTTGCCAGATGATGTTTTAGAAGAAAAGATTCGTCAAGCTATTGAGAAAAAGGTTGGTTCTTTTGAACTCGATATTACTTTTGATCACAATTATCTTCTCTATTAAATCAGAAACTTTAAAAAGACTTTTTAGTAAGTAGCTAAAAAGTCTTTTTTTTATGGGTTTAATTGTTTTTGAAGCGCTTGGCGTGCCAGATTATCCGCCCCTTTATTCTTACTCTCGGGAATCCATTGTAAGATGAGTAAATGGAACTGAGCGAGTAATTGTTGGATCTCATATAGAAGGGAAGAGAAACTTTCGTTGTTCGTGTGGTTTTTGTCGATTGTAGAAACAAGTACTTTGCTATCGGAATAACAGAGAATTGTTTCATTGACCCAGCCTTTTTCCTTTAAAATTTCTAAAGTTTTTAAAAAGACTTCGAATTCAGCTTGATGATTGGAGCCATCCGAAAGTGGGACGGTAAGCTGTTCTTGTTTATTTTCATGGATAATTAAAATGCCTCCACCACTAGGTCCTGGATTGCCTTTTGTGGAAGCATCAATGTATACTTTGATCATAATAAGGAAGCTCTCCTTTTTATAAAAATAGTGTTATGCTATAATTATACCATTACAAATAGATGCGAGGTTAAAGAATGAAAAAAATAATTCGCTGGCAGCCGGAATGGGCGCAGACGATCATCTATTGGTCTTTATCTTTGATCATTTTATTTTTTAGTTTGATTTTATCACTTGAAAACACTAGACCCTATTGGAAAAGTAACTTAGTGATGGGGCTATTTTTAATTTTTCTTTTTCTTGGGTATCGTCGGTCATTTATTTTGAAAAACCATGCAATCAAAATTAAATATGCTGCTTTTTGGAAGGACCAAAATATCCCGCTACAAGATATTGACTCTGTAACACCGGTCAAAAGAGGTGTAAAGATTAAATATGTAGGGAAGGCTGAGCCAACCTTCTATCTGATGCGCAAAAAAAGTCAGACAGCTTTTTTGTCCTACTATTCTGAAGGTAAAGAGCAACAAAGCACTAACAACCAAGTAAATACAACTAGCTGATTGATTTTACTTGTTTAAACCAATTGATTCAGCAGATATAAAATAGCTGCGAGAAAAACATAACTATATATAACCTCTGAGAAAACAAGCCGAAGAATCCGAAGATCATTTTATGATCAGGGTGAGATTCTTCGGCTTGATTGTGTCTTGCTGACGTTTGTATGAACTTGACCCTAGAAAAATGGATGATATGATGTTCGACCAGTAACTTTCGATAAAGTAATGGACACCTGACCATTCAACCAAGGGATATATAACTTAATAACATAAAGGATATTATAAAAAATTTGCACTAAATATTTTTTAAAGGAAAAAAAGAAGTAAGATAACATTTTTTCTAATTTATAATAAAACTTACAGAAAAAGTATAAGGAGAAAAACGGACGTGGAAATAAAAAAAATGTTTGAAGATCTCTACCGAATTTGGAAGAAAACAGGCATTCTCAAGAGAAGAGGTGCGAAGCTAAGAAATATGTGGAAAAGAAATCGTGCAAAAATAGGGAGGCTTTGGAAGAAGAATCGTGCAAAGATCAAGAGAATGCGGTCAAAAAATCTAAAAGAAAGGAAAGACAACGACAAGGAAAAAAGGATAAAAATGGCTCAGAGTAGATGGTCGAAACAAGATAGGACGGGCAATAAACAAGAAATACGTTCGCTATCTGTCCGTGCAACAAATCAAGCGAGTTGGAAAAATGCGCAAATTTCAAGAAATTTAGCGAATCAGCAGAAGGGCTACTCCAGGAGTCAACAGACATCTATCACCTCAACGAGATGAATCTTTCTATGGGTTCACATAGTTTTGATGTCAATCGTTTGATTCAGTGTTTTGAGCAATTAGGAGTGATAAATGGTAGGTAATTTTTAAAAGAAAACAGCAAAACACAGGGTTATAACCTTCAGGACTTAAAAAATATCATGGCTGGGCTTGATTCGCAGGAAATAACTTCAGGAACCAGTTCAAGAAGATACATAAATGAACGAATCATAAATAGTGAAAGTGATCGTTGAAACTAGTTATTAGAAAAGCTCGTAAAAAAATGGTATAAAAGCAATCAAAAAAGATTATCAACCAAGGCTATATAACAATCAAGCCCTTGCTCGGATTGTCGATTCTTTAAATCCGTTGTCTCGATTTAGAAAGATTCTTTTAAAATGGCAATTAATGTTGAAAAGAAAACAATCTGATGCGAAAGACATCATTCACTCGGAAATAAGTGAGAAGGATGCATAGATACAACGAGAAGAAATAATAGCGAAGAAAAAAGAAAAGAAATTTGTAAAAAATATTAAAGCAAACGCTAGAAATCAAGTTTTCAATACAGTCGAGCAGTCTTTTTCAAATCATCTGATAAATTCGAGATAACCTTCTTTCGATAGGATTAGAAAACAAACAGAAATATGTATCTTTTTATTGAAAAGTGAGATTTTGTAATATTAGTGAACGTTGTACTGTATGGAAGAGACGCAGCATAAGTTGATTTTCTATCGTTCAAGCAATTATAAAATTATAAAAAAGCCGATACTTTGCAAAGAACATTTTGCGGAGTATCGGTCTTTCTTTAAATTGAATATTTTTGATGCAATCTCTTCTGTTTTGAAGAGAAGTTACTCATTGTTGAAACTTTCTTATAAGATCATTTTTTTGACATGAGCGGCTTGTGCCCCACGGTTTCCTTCGATTATTTCAAATTCTACAGATTGATTTTCTTCAAGGGTTTTGAATCCCTCTTCTTCAATTGCAGTAAAATGGACGAATATTTCTTCTGTTTCATCATAACTAATAAATCCATATCCTTTTTTGTTGTCAAACCATTTCACAGTTCCTGTGGTCAAAGCTCTCACGACCTTTCTAAAGTCTGATCATAACTAACATTATAAAGAGTATTTATATATACGTCAATTAAATTAAAAAAGCAATCTTGCCTATTTTGTTTTAAAATAAAAAAAGGTATAATAGATATAACTGAACAAATTCTTTTGTTTTGGGTATAAAGTTCGTGTAAAGGGGTAATTTGATGAAGAGCGATCTACAAATATCACAAGAAACAGAGTTAAAACCGATTATTAAAATTGCGGAAAAATTAAATATCCAACAAGATGACCTGGAGCTTTACGGAAAATATAAAGCGAAAATCGATTTTTCCACCATCAAGAAATTAAAGAAAAAACCAGATGGTCACTTGATTTTAGTTACATCCATCAATCCTACACCAGCTGGAGAAGGTAAATCGACCATCACGGTAGGTCTTGGGGACGCATTGAATCAAATTGGTAAAAAAGCAGTGATTGCGTTAAGAGAACCTTCCCTTGGTCCAGTCATGGGAATCAAGGGTGGTGCTGCCGGCGGAGGCTATGCACAAGTATTACCAATGGAAGATATCAATTTACACTTTACTGGCGATATGCATGCGATTACGTCTGCTAATAATGCATTGTCTGCACTTTTGGACAATCATATCCATCAAGGGAATGAACTGAGAATCGATTCACGTCGTGTGATCTGGAAACGTGTCGTCGATTTGAATGATCGCGAACTGCGAAAAGTGATTGTTGGCTTGGGCGGTCCGATTCAAGGTGTACCGAGAGAAGATGGCTTTGACATCACCGTAGCAAGTGAAATCATGGCGATTTTATGCTTAGCAACAGACATCGATGATTTAAAAGCTCGTTTAGCTCGAATTGTTGTCGGTTATACCTTTGATCAAAAGCCAGTGACAGCTGGTGATCTCAAAGCAGAAGGCGCATTGGCACTGCTATTAAAAGAAGCGATCAAACCAAACTTAGTACAAACGATTTATGGCACGCCAGCATTTGTCCATGGCGGTCCTTTTGCCAATATTGCTCACGGGTGTAATAGTGTTTTAGCTACCCAAACAGCTCTTAAATTAGGGGAGTATGTGGTGACTGAAGCTGGATTTGGTGCAGATCTAGGTGGAGAAAAATTCCTTGATATCAAAGTTCCAAATTTGAAAAAGGCACCTGATACGATCGTGATCGTAGCAACAGTTCGTGCATTGAAAATGCATGGGGGTGCAACTAAAGAAGAGCTGAAAACGGAAAATTTAGCAGCATTGGAAAAAGGATTCAGTAATTTAAAACGTCATATCCACAATATGGAGAAATACCATATCCCAGTAATTGTTGCGATCAACGAATTCGTGACAGATACGGAAGCTGAATTTACTTTGTTAGAACGTCTTTGCGAAAATCAAGGGGTGATCGTACAACGAGCAAGTGTTTGGGAGCATGGCGCAGACGGTGGAATTGAACTTGCCAAAGCGGTCGTTCGTGCGATTGATAGTCAGCAAGCAGATTATCAGCCCTTGTATCAACCGACAGCGACTATCGAAGAAAAAGTGACAACGATCGTCCAAGAGATTTATGGTGGAAAAGGGGTCAACTTTAGTAAAAAAGCCAAAAAACAAATCGATGAATTTGTTCTTAATGGTTGGGATAAATTACCGATTTGTATGGCGAAAACCCAATATTCATTTTCTGACGATCCAACACTTTTAGGCGCTCCTGAAGGATTTACGATCACCATCAGAGAGTTCGTTCCCAAATTAGGCGCTGGGTTTATCGTTGCACTAACTGGAGATGTCATGACTATGCCGGGACTTCCCAAAAAACCAGCTGCATTGAATATGGATGTTACTAGTGATGGGGAAGTACTGGGGTTATTCTAAAAAAGAAAGAAGATAGGACGCTTCATAAAAAAGTCATCTATCAAAAATAATCAGTAGAATACACAAAAAACGAGTAAATGCCTGAAATCATGTAAAAGCCACTATTCGATCAATAAAAAGGATAAGGTCAGCTCTTGTATATGTTCATACAAGGGCTGACTTGTTTTTGTACACATTGTGTTAGTCTACAAGTAAATAATGGTGTTTTTATAGACGATTTTGAGTTCAAACCAGCTTTTTACGATAGCAATCATATGTCTAAAATAAAATGATTTATAATCATTGCGAAGAAAACGTTTTTTTTAATACTAAAATAGGAGTGCAAATTTTTGAAAAAGTATTTATTTAGAACAATTTTGGTGTCTATGTCACTTTTGACTTTAGGAACTGCTGTAACTCCGTGTGTTCCAGTATTAGCCGATGAAACGAATAGTTCTGGCATAGCAATTTGTAGTGATGATGAGTACTATGTATTAGACGAACTATCGATTCAGACAAAAACTTGGTCACAACCTCAAAGTTGGCGTATTTCTAAAGGAAATCGTACATATTCGGGTACAGAAACCCACAATAGAAAAACCACATTATCAATTGGTGCAACGATCTTCGGAATGAATATTAAAATCGGGAACGAATACTCAGTAAACGGAAAATTCAAGAAGTATCGTCAAAATGCAAGAATAACGGTCACTTACCGAGTTTATCGTAAAGAAGACAATAAATATATTCGTACTCAAACTGCTACAGCAAATACACAATATATTGATTATGTAGCAATATGATACATAGGAATACTAAGAAACATTGGAAATTCATTCTTTGCTTGAGTTACTTTATTATTTATTTTATGATCCAAATATAGGGATCCCAATTAAATATGATTTCATATTTGATTGGATTTCTTGGTTTCCGTTGATCCTAAGTTTTATGTTTTTGGTGTTGTTCCACCAGCTTCTCTATCAATCATTAGTAGAAATACAATGGCTGAAACTCATATTTATAGCAGTCTTTTGTATTGTTAGTATTATTGTCATTAATACTGCTTTGCCTGATACAAATAGCTTACCCCTAAATTCTTTAGCTAATAGTGAATTGAAAAAATATATAATAAGTGCTACAACGTACGGTGTATTTTTAGAAGAAATGATTTTTAGATTTAGTCTAATCAGCTTACATTCTTGTTTTCAATCGTACACGGAGGAAATTTCAACCTTTTTTTCTGCGGCGTTCTATTTGGATTCGTTTATATAAAAACTTCTAATGTGTGGTACGCCATATTGACCCATGTTTTTTATAATGGTGTGGGTATATTTCTTTTTTTATTCTTTACTTAGTTGTTGCAAAGCAATGAACGATAAAGTAGTTAAAGCAAGTGGAGATTTACAAAAAGTGAGGTTGAAAAAAATACTTCTAAACAGTAAAAAAGGATGACACAATTATTCATTACGGATAGTTGTGTCATCCTTTTATTTTCGATCGAACATTTTTAATGGATATATAAGGAGTGAAAAAGATGTTACAACAGATTTCTAATAGTTTTGCTGGTTGGCTACTTTTACTGTACTCGCTGCATTTGAGCAAAAAATGTCTATAAATTAGTTAAATATAGGGAACTCAAACACTTTGAGACATCTACTTTCTTGTTCGGGTGTTTTACGGTATACTAAGAAAGCATCAGGAGGAGGGGCGTTATGGACGTACGAGTGACAAGACGAACAGGTTTTTATGGCATGGGTAGTCCGATCCAACTGCGGATCAATGGAAAGAAAAAAGGACAATTGAATCATAATCAATCGGTTTTACTTAAGTTAGAAGCACCTTTTACAATGCAAGTTTCGTTTTATTGGTTAAAAAGTCCAGTGTATACAATAACGCATCCGTCCAAAGGATACGTCATTACAATGAATCTCTTATTGTTGCAGATTTATCCCTTTTTATTTTTAGGAAGTGGATTAAGCGCATTGTGGTTACACAATCTAATTTATAGTATGTTCGTGGTACTTGTAATGATTGGCTTCTTTTTTTTCATCAAAAACCAAGCCTATGTGATCAAGGAGGAGAAAGATGGCAAACTCTGATATTTTTTTAAGTAGTTTTAATCGGATCGAAAAATGGATGAGAGATGAAATGGGTAACGCCCGCAATATGGGATTTACTGAGTTAGTTCGGCGACTTGCCCAACGCAAAAAAGCAGTGATTCGTCAATATGAAGAAGATTTGCTTCAGCTGGCGCAGTTGCGAAATGCCATTGTTCACGATCGGATTGCTGTGGATTTTGTGATTGCTGAACCCAATGATTGGGCAGTCAATAAGATCCAGCAGATTGAAGAAGACTTGATTCGTCCAGCAAAGGTTTTACCTCGCTTTGCGAAACATGTCACAGGCTTTGAACGAGATCTTCCTTTACTTGATTTGTTAGGAACGGTTGCCAAAAAACGATACTCACAGTTTCCTTTGTATAATAAAGGGAAATTCGTAGCGCTTGTGACATTGCGGGTCATTGGTTTTTGGCTAGCAAAGGAAAGTCAAAAAGGGACCATTGATTTAACAGATAAAAAAGCGGCTGATTTGATTTTTAGTGATGGCAAATATACGAATTATCGTTTTGTAGCTGAACATACTTATGTTTATGAAGTGGAAACAATGTTTCGGGAACAAGGAACTCTAGAAGCAGTCCTGATTACCAAAGATGGTCATCCTGACGGCAACTTACTGGGGATCATTAGACCTAGAGATATTTATCAACAAATAGAAAAGGAATGATTTTTTGTTAGCAATTTATTTTATGATCAGTGGATTATTAGTGGCTCTTGATCAGTGGGTCAAATGGTGGATCGTCAATGATTTATCTTTAGGCGAAACGAAGACATTGATTCCAGGCGTCTTATCGTTGAATCATATACGCAATACTGGGGCAGCTTGGAGTATGCTTGAAGGGAAGATGTGGTTTTTCGTCATAATCACAGTGGTTGCTGTCATTGTTGTCGTGACATTGATGGTCAAGAATCGCAAACAGGGCAATCGATGGTTGCTGACAGGGTTAAGTTTTATTTTAGCAGGAGCTATTGGGAATTTTATTGATCGTGTAAGATTGGGATATGTCGTCGATATGTTCCAAACAGATTTTATGAATTTTCCGATCTTCAATGTAGCTGATATGACACTTGTTTGTGGTGTGATTCTTATTTTGATATACATTATTTTAGATGAAAAGGAACAAGGGAAAAAATGACAGAATTAAACGCAACGATTCAAACAGAAACAGGACGGATCGATAAAGTACTCACAGGTTTATTCAACGATTATAGTCGTTCACAAATCCAGCTTTGGCTCAAAGATGGTGCCGTTTCGGTCAACGGACAAGTGGTGAAAGCAAATTATAAAGTGAAGAAAAATGATGAAATCGTGATCGCTGTGCCAGAACCAGAGACCCTTTCAATTGAAGCAGAAGACATTCCATTAGAAATCGTTTATGAAGACGAAGCGGTTGCCGTTGTCAACAAACCACAAGGCATGGTCGTCCATCCTTCAGCAGGTCATCCGAATGGTACGATGGTCAATGCTTTAATGTATCATGTAAAAGATCTTTCGTCGATCAATGGTGTGATCCGTCCAGGGATCGTCCATCGAATCGATAAAGATACTTCAGGTTTGTTGATGGTAGCGAAAAATGATTTAGCACATGAATCTTTGGCCAAGCAATTAAAAGATAAAACTTCTTTACGTAAATACGTAGCGTTAGTCCATGGAGTGATTCCTCATGAAAAAGGAACGATCAACGCACCAATCGGTCGATCAAAAGTGAACCGTAAAATGCAGGCAGTCAGAGAAGATGGCAAACCAGCCGTGACCCATTTTAATGTCTTGGAACGATTCAATGATTTTACGTTGGTGGAGTTGACGTTAGAAACAGGTAGGACCCATCAGATCCGTGTGCATATGAAATATATAGGCTATCCTTTAGCTGGAGACCCAGTTTACGGACCAAGTAAGACATTGAAAGGAAATGGGCAATTTCTTCATGCGAAGCTCTTAGGTTTTACCCATCCAATCACAGGTCAGAAAATGGTCTTTGAAGCACCGCTTCCAACAATCTTTGAAAAAACTTTAGAAAAACTAAGGAAAAGTGTTGCATTTTGATTTAGATAACGGTATAGTATTTAACAACGAAAGCATAAAAACTTCATATCAGTTCCTTTAAGTTTAGTCCCGTGAGGCTAAGAAGGGTGTGGGTAAGAGAGCTATGGTGCGCCATAACATCGATTACTCAATGACGTAGTATAACTATCAGTGTATCTAAATATACACTCAGTCTAGACATTCCTCCTGTCCTCTTAGGGCAGGAGTTTTTTTGTGTATAAAAAAGGAGGAAACAAACATGCAAGCAAAAGAAGTTGTGGATCAAGTAACCATGAAGCGGGCATTGACACGTATCACTTATGAAATCATTGAAAGAAACCAGACGATTCAAGATGTTGTTTTAATTGGGATAAAAACAAGAGGCATTTACATCGCATCAAGAGTTGCCGATCGTTTGAAGCAACTAGAAGGCATCGAAGTTCCGGTCGGAGAGCTGGATATCACATTGTATCGTGATGATAAAAAAGAAACACCAGCTGAAGCAGAACTTCATTCTTCAGATATTCCCGTTTCACTAGAAGGAAAAGAAGTGATTTTGATCGATGACGTCCTTTACACTGGACGAACGATTCGAGCAGCGATGGACGCAGTAATGGACTATGGTCGTCCTAGAAAAATTTCTCTGGCTGTCTTAGTAGACAGGGGACATCGGGAGTTACCGATTCGAGCAGACTATGTTGGGAAAAACATTCCCACAGCTAAAACAGAAGAAATCTTAGTCGAAATGCAAGAACTTGACGGCAAAGATCGAATCATGATTTTGAAAGAGGAAGAATAGAGGAGTAATTGATATGTCAGAACAGAAAAAATTCCATAATCACGATGCGGTTTTAGATATCCACGATCGCCCAAAAACAGGACATTGGATCGGCTTAAGTTTACAACATCTCTTTACGATGTTTGGTGCTACTGTACTTGTGCCGATTTTAGTGGGGATCGATCCAGGGATTGCCTTAGTCAGCTCAGGATTAGGAACATTAGTTTATCTTTTTACTACTAAAGGAAAGATTCCAGCCTACTTGGGTAGTAGCTTTGCCTTTATCGCAGCTATGCAAATGCTGATGAAGACTGACGGTTACCCAGCGATCGCCCAAGGAGCCGTAACGACTGGTCTGGTTTACTTGATCGTCGCATGGATCATCAAAAAGATCGGTTCAGCTTGGTTGGACAAAATTTTACCACCGATTGTCGTTGGTCCCGTGATCATGGTAATCGGCTTAGGGTTAGCAGCGAATGCTGCAACGAACGCAATGTATAACCAAGGCAACTATGATTTTAAATATATAGCCGTGGCATTGATTACTTTAGCATTGACGATTTTCTTCAACATGTGGCTAAAAGGATTTTTAGGACTTATTCCAATTTTGTTAGGGATCATTTGCGGCTACCTCGTTGCTTTACTCTTCGGAATCGTCGATACAAAGCCGATCGCTGATGCTGCTTGGTTCGCTTTACCAAACTTCGAGATTCCATTTGTTCAATATGAACCGAAGCTTTACTTAGGGGCAATTACGACGATGGCACCTATCGCTTTCGTTACGATGACGGAACACATTGGACACTTGATGGTCTTGAATAAATTAACAAAACGTAATTTCTTTGAAGAGCCAGGTTTACACAAAACATTGATGGGAGATGGCTTAGCGCAGATCGTCGCAGCTTTCGTCGGTGGTCCTCCAGTTACAAGTTATGGGGAAAATATCGGTGTGTTAGCAATCACTCGTGTACACAGCGTATTCGTCATCGGTGGTGCAGCAGTTTTCGCTGTGATTTTAGGATTTGTGGGCAAATTAAGCGCTTTGATCTTAAGTATCCCCGGACCCGTAATTTCCGGAATCAGCTTTATCTTGTTCGGAGTGATCGCAGCGAGTGGAATGAAGATTTTGATCGAAAATAAAATCGATTTTGATAAAAAGAAAAATCTGTTGATTGCTTCAGTGATCTTAGTGGTCGGAATCGGCGGCTTGGTTTTTGAAGTAGGCACCTTCACGTTATCAGCAATGGCTTTAGCAACTGTACTTGGTATCATTCTGAATCTTATCTTACCCGAAACTTCACGTAGCGAAGAAAAATAAGGAGGAACTATCATGATCATCAAATCAGAACGCATTAGTTTAAAACATTTATTGACAGTGGAAGCTTTAACGGATCAAGAAGTCATGGGCTTGATCCGACGAGGTCAAGAGTTTAAACAAGGAGCAAACTGGACACCACAAAAACCGCAATACTTTGCGACGAATCTGTTTTTTGAAAATAGTACTCGTACACATAAGAGCTTTGATGTAGCCGAAAAGAAACTAGGCTTAGAAGTGATTGAATTTGAAGCGAGTACGAGTTCTGTACAAAAAGGGGAAACCCTTTATGATACGGTCTTGACGATGTCTGCGCTCGGTGTGGATGTTGCAGTAATCCGCCATGGAGATGAAAATTACTATGATGAATTGATCCAAAGTAAAACGATCCAATGCTCGATTATCAATGGTGGTGACGGAAGTGGCCAACATCCAACACAATGCTTACTTGATTTGATGACGATCTACGAAGAATTTGGTTACTTTGAGGGATTGAAAGTAGCGATCGTCGGGGATATCACACACTCACGAGTAGCAAAATCAAACATGCAAATGCTGAAACGATTAGGAGCACAAGTCTTCTTTTCAGGTCCACGCGAATGGTACGATGAAGAATTTGAAGTCTATGGGCATTACCTGCCATTAGATGAATTATTAGAACAAGTGGATGTCATGATGATGCTTCGCGTACAACATGAACGGCATGATGGGAAAGAAAGTTTTTCAAAAGAAGCCTATCACCAAGAGTATGGATTAACAGTCGAACGTGCGAAGAAATTACAAAAGCATGTGATCATCATGCACCCAGCGCCAGTCAATCGTGATGTCGAATTAGCTGATTCCCTTGTGGAAGGACTACAATCACGAATCGTACAGCAAATGAGCAATGGCGTCTTTGTTAGAATGGCGATCTTAGAAGCAGTACTAAACGGAAAAGCGTAAAGCTAGGAGGAAGAAAAGATGAAAACACTCATTAAAAACGGTCAAATCAATACACGAAAGAATGAAACAACACCTGCAGAAATTTGGATCGAAAACGGAAAAATCAAAGCAATCGGCGAAGGATTTTCCGAGGCTGAATTTGATGAAGTGTTTGATGCCAAAGGACAACTGATCACACCTGGTTTAGTGGACGTCCATGTCCATTTAAGAGAGCCAGGATTTACATACAAGGAGACGATTGCAGCTGGTACTAAAGCAGCAGCAAGAGGCGGCTTTACAACTGTTTGTGCCATGCCTAATCTGAACCCTGTACCTGATACCCCGGAAAAATTAGAACAGGTCTATGACTTGATCAAACGAGATGCAGTGGTCAAAGTCTTGCAATATGCACCGATCACTGAAAATCTTCGAAGTGAAGTCTTAGTGGATCAAGAAGCGATGATTAAAGCAGGCGCATTTGCATTTACGAATGATGGCGTGGGTGTTCAGACTGCAGGAACGATGTATCAAGCCATGAAAGAAGCAGCAAAAAATAACAAAGCACTGGTAGCACATACGGAAGATGAATCGTTACTATTCGGTGGTGTGATGCATGCTGGTGATAAAGCAAAAGAACTAGGTTTGCCAGGTATTTTAAGTGTAACTGAATCCTCACAAATCGCACGGGATCTCCTTTTAGCTGAAGCAACAGGTGTGCACTATCACGTCTGTCACGTTTCTACCAAGGAAAGCGTGCGGGTCATTCGTGATGCCAAAAAAGCGGGTATCCACGTTACAGCAGAGGTTTCTCCCCATCATTTGATCTTGATTGATGAAGATATCCCCGAAGACTTCGGCTTTTGGAAAATGAACCCACCATTAAGAGGAAAGGAAGATCGAGAAGCGTTAATCGAAGGACTTCTTGATGGAACGATTGATTGTATTGCGACTGACCACGCGCCACACGGATTAGAAGAAAAAAGCAAAAGTTTCTTAGAATCACCATTTGGGATCGTAGGAAGTGAGACAGCTTTCCAACTGATTTATACGCACTTTGTTGAAACCAATCGTTTCACACTCGAACAAGTGATCAACTGGATGGCTACCAAGCCAGCGGAAATCTTCCAGTTAGAGGCTGGGACATTGACAGTTGGGGCACCAGCTGACGTAGCTATTTTCGATATTGAACACTCAAGTACAATCGATAAGAAAGATTTCTTATCAAAAGGCGAAAACACACCTTTTGTTGGATGGAACGTCAAGGGCGAAACATTAGGAACATTCGTTGATGGAAAATTGGCGTGGCACAAAGGGGAGTGAAGCAAATGGAACGATTATTGATTTTAGAAGATGGGACAGTTTTTAAAGGAAAAGCATTTGGAGCGAATAATAATGTGTTTGGCGAGATCGTGTTTACTACCAGCATGACAGGCTATCAAGAAACGATCACAGACCAAAGTTTCAATGGGCAAATCATTACCTTTACGTATCCGATGGTGGGAAATTACGGTGTCAACCGTGATGATTATGAATCTATCGCACCAACTTGCAAGGGCGTAGTCGTCAAAGAACATGCGAGAGTGGCTTCTAATTGGCGGAGTCAAATGACATTGGACGAGTTTTTGAAACGAAAAGGTATCCCTGGAATTTCAGGGGTTGATACTCGGGCATTGACACGAAAAATTCGTCAAGTTGGAACGATGAAAGCGAGTATCGTGGATGCTGGTGATTCCTTTGAACATGCTTTTGATCAATTGAAAGCGACCGTTTTAGCTACAAACCAAGTGCAACAAGTCTCAACAAGTAAACCATATCCAAGTCCTGGGACTGGAAAAAATGTGGCTGTCATTGATTTTGGTTTGAAACATAGTATTTTGCGTGAACTAAGTAAAAGAAACTGCAATTTAACCGTATTACCCTATAATACGGATGCAAAAACAATTCTCTCCTTAGCACCGGATGGCGTCATGCTGACGAATGGACCAGGAGATCCAAAAGACGTACCAGAAGCTATTGAAATGATTCGAGAAATCCAAGGGAAAATACCAATTTTCGGGATCTGTTTAGGGCATCAATTGTTTGCCTTAGCTAATGGTGCGGATACCTATAAAATGAAATTTGGTCATCGTGGCTTGAATCATCCTGTCCGAGAAATTGCGACTGGAAGGATCGATTTTACTTCTCAAAATCACGGCTATGCTGTGGATGAAAAAACAGTTGATCCAGATCAGTTGCTGATCACCCATGTAGAAGTAAATGATGGGACTGTGGAAGGAATTAGACATCGCCATTATCCAGCGTTTAGCGTCCAATTCCATCCTGATGCAGCTCCCGGTCCACATGATGCGCTTCATTTATTTGATGAATTTATGGAAATGATGGATGCAGGAGAGGAGAAATAAACATGCCAAAACGTACAGATATCAAAAAAATTATGGTGATTGGATCAGGTCCGATCATCATTGGTCAAGCGGCGGAATTTGACTATGCCGGAACCCAAGCTTGCCTTGCTTTGAAAGAAGAAGGATATGAGGTCGTTTTAGTAAATTCCAATCCCGCAACGATCATGACTGATCAAGAAATTGCCGATCAAGTGTATATCGAACCGATCACACTAGAATTTGTTTCAAGGATCTTGCGAAAAGAACGTCCTGATGCTTTGTTACCGACTTTAGGCGGACAAACGGGCTTGAACATGGCAATGGAACTAGCAGAATCTGGTATTTTAGATGAACTAGGCATTGAGCTGTTAGGGACAAAATTATCTGCTATCGATCAAGCAGAGGATCGTGATTTATTTAAAAAGTTGATGGAAGAACTGAATCAACCAATCCCCGAATCTGAAATCGTCACAACTGTTGAAGAAGCAGTCGAATTTGCTAATAAAATTGGCTATCCAATCATCGTTCGTCCCGCTTTCACATTAGGTGGAACGGGTGGTGGAATGTGTAAAAATGAAGAAGAACTTCGAGTGATCGCAGAAAATGGTCTGAGCCTTTCTCCAGTGACCCAATGTTTGATCGAACGCAGTATTGCAGGATTCAAAGAAATTGAATACGAAGTTATGCGTGACTCGGCTGATAATGCCATTGTTGTTTGTAACATGGAAAATTTTGACCCAGTGGGTATCCACACAGGCGATTCGATCGTCTTCGCTCCAAGTCAGACCCTTTCAGATCATGAATACCAGCTGTTGCGTGATGCATCATTAGCGATTATTCGTGCATTGAAAATCGAAGGCGGCTGCAATGTCCAACTTGCACTTGATCCACATAGCTTCAATTATTATGTGATCGAAGTTAACCCACGTGTTTCACGCTCTTCTGCTTTAGCAAGTAAAGCAACTGGTTACCCGATTGCAAAATTGGCGGCTAAGATCGCTTTAGGTTTAACACTTGATGAAATGAAGAATCCGGTAACTGGAACAACTTATGCAGAATTTGAACCAGCTTTGGACTACGTCGTTGCTAAGATTCCTCGTTGGCCATTCGATAAATTTGAGAATGGGGAACGAGTTTTAGGAACTCAAATGAAAGCAACTGGCGAAGTAATGGCGATTGGTCGTAATATTGAAGAATCCCTATTAAAAGCTGTCCGCTCTTTAGAGATCGGGACACACCATTTGGAACTACCAGAACTAAACATGATCGATGATAGTGAATTGATCGAAAAAGTCGTCCGTGCCCAAGATGATCGCTTATTCTATGTCGCAGAGGCGATTCGCCGTGGCTATCCAATTGAAGAATTGGCGGAGTTGACAAAGATCGATTTGTTCTTTTTAGACAAGTTGCTCCATATCGTTGAACTAGAAACTGAACTGTTGGAACACCCGCAGGATGAAAACGTCTTACGTACTGTGAAACAAAACGGGTTTACAGATCAAAAGATTGCTGAACTGTGGAAAACTGAAGCAAAGCAGATCAGAGAGCTCCGTGAAAAAACCGATATCAAACCTGTATACAAAATGGTTGATACGTGTGCGGCGGAATTTGCTTCACAGACGCCTTATTTTTACAGCTCATACGAAGTTGAAAATGAAAGCAAACGATCCGAAAAAGATTCTGTTCTTGTCTTAGGCTCTGGACCCATTCGGATCGGTCAAGGGGTCGAGTTTGATTATGCGACAGTCCATTCAGTTAAAGCGATCCAACAAGCAGGTTATGAAGCCATTATCATGAATAGCAATCCCGAGACAGTTTCAACCGATTTCTCGATCTCTGATAAACTGTACTTTGAACCACTGACTTTTGAAGATGTGATGAATGTCATTGAACTTGAACAACCGATTGGGGTAATCGTCCAGTTTGGTGGTCAGACAGCTATCAATTTAGCGGAGCCGTTAGTTCAAGCGGGCGTCAAAATTTTAGGTACTACAATTGAAGATCTAGATCGAGCTGAAAACCGTGATTTATTTGAACAAGCCTTAAGAAGCCTGGAAGTACCTCAACCACTAGGCGATACTGCAACTAGTAAAGAAGAAGCAGTAGGAATCGCTTCAAAAATCGGTTATCCGGTTCTTGTCAGACCAAGTTATGTCTTGGGCGGTCGAGCAATGGAAATCGTTGAAAATCAACAAGATTTGGAAGATTATATGGAACATGCAGTGAAAGCTTCCCCAGAACATCCTGTTTTGATTGACCGTTATTTGCTTGGAAGTGAATGTGAAGTAGATGCCATTTGTGATGGGGAAACAGTTCTAATCCCTGGAATCATGGAACACATTGAACGTGCAGGGGTCCATTCGGGGGATTCCATGGCTGTTTATCCGCCACAAGCACTCTCAGCAGAGATCAAACAAACCATTGAAGACTATACGATTCGCTTAGCTCGTGGTTTAAACTGTATCGGTATGATGAATATCCAATTCGTGATCCACGACAATCAAGTTTACGTGATTGAAGTCAATCCTCGTGCAAGTCGAACGGTTCCGTTTTTAAGTAAAGTTACAGGAATACCGATGGCTCAAATCGCCACAAAAGCGATCTTAGGTGAAAAGTTAAGTGACTTAGGCTTTACGAATGGCTTATATCCAGAATCCAACGCTGTTCATGTGAAAGCTCCTGTGTTCTCGTTTACTAAATTGCAACAAGTGGATACCTACTTAGGTCCTGAAATGAAATCTACTGGAGAAGTCATGGGCTCTGATCAAAACTTAGATAAAGCATTATACAAAGCGTTTGAAGCATCAGGTCTACGCCTGCCAGATTATGGTGCCGTCTTGTTCACGATCGCTGATGAAACTAAAGAAGAAGCGTTAGCGCTAGCTAAACGTTTTTCAGAAATTGGTTACAGCCTATTAGCTACCAAGCATACGGCAGCTTATTTTGAAAAAAATGGGCTGATCGTCACGCCTGTTGCTAAAATCTCTGAAAAAGCAACGGAAAAAAATGTTGTTGAGTTGATTCGAGAAGGAAAAGCACAGGTCGTTGTTAATACCATCGATAAAGATCGAGGAAATGCCTCGAAAGACGGATTTATCATTCGCCGAGAAGCAGTTGAACATGGTATTCCTTTATTTACTTCATTAGATACAGCGGATGCGATCATTCGGGTAATGGAGTCTCGAGCTTTTTCGACACAAGCGATTTGATCAGCATGTTCTAAAGTGACAGTTCCTATAACGATTAAGTAATAGTTAAAATAGCTTGTAGGCACCTAAACAGAGATAAAAGTGATCATTTTCGTTCGCCTTGTTACTGACATCGGTTGAAAGGATCACTTTTGTCGAGATGTTTGGCAATGAAAAATCCCAAAGAGGAGAGCAGATATGAAGCAAGAAGTCATGACAATCATTCAACAAACACAACTAGCACCACGTATTTATGAATTGACTTTAAAAGGAGAATTGGTCAAAGAAATGTTAATACCTGGGCAGTTTTTGCATATTCGAGTACCTAGAGCAGATTTGCTTTTACGCCGCCCCATCAGTATCCATTCGATTGATCAACAAAACTACACTTGCCAGATCATCTATCGAATCGAAGGTGAAGGAACGAAAGAATTTTCTACGTTGAAGGCTGGCGATTCTTTAGACGTTTTAGGGCCATTAGGCAATGGTTTTGACCTAACTGGATTGTCCGCAGGAGAGGAAGTGTTCATCGTAGGGGGAGGTATTGGTATTCCGCCTTTATATGAATTAGCCAAACAACTGACTACACGTGGCATAAAAGTGAATAATTTTTTAGGATTTGCATCAAAAGAAGTCATGTACCATGAAACAAAGTTTCATGAATTAGGTGAAACCAGAGTAGCGACGGATGATGGTACTTATGGGATCCATGGAAACGTCGGGAATCTGCTAATGAGTACTCATAAGCAACCAAAAGCTGTCTTTGCTTGTGGTGCAAATGGTCTCTTAAAAACAGTCGAACAACTTTTTGTGGATCATCCAAATGTCCAATTGTCCTTAGAATCACGAATGGCTTGCGGTATCGGTGCTTGTTATGCGTGCGTTTGTCATCGACCGGATGATGAAACTGGAACAAAAAGTGTCAAGGTTTGTGACGAGGGGCCAATTTTTAAAGTAGGAGAGGTTGTCTTATGAGTAATCTCTTAGCAGTTAAGCTCCCGGGTTTGGAATTGAAAAATCCGATCATGCCAGCCAGTGGATGCTTTGGATTTGGAAAAGAATATGGGAAATATTACGATTTGAATCAATTGGGGTCGATTATGGTCAAGGCGACAACGCCGCATGCAAGGTTTGGTAATCCCACCCCACGTGTGGCGGAAACACCCTCCGGTATGTTGAATGCAATCGGATTGCAAAATCCCGGTCTGGAAGTTGTCATGAATGAACTGTTACCAGAATTAGCTGTCTATCCAGATTTACCTATCATTGCGAATGTCGCTGGTGCCTGTGAAGAAGACTATGTCGAGGTTTGTCGTAAAATTGGAGAAGCGCCGAATGTCAAAGCGATCGAGTTGAATATTTCTTGCCCGAATGTCAAACATGGCGGCATTGCCTTTGGGACAGACCCAGACGTTGCCTTTCAATTGACACAAGCTGTCAAAAAGGTTGCAAGTGTACCAGTTTATGTGAAACTTTCCCCTAATGTGACGGATATTGTACCTATCGCACAAGCAATCGAAAGCGGTGGGGCAGATGGCTTTACGATGATCAATACACTACTTGGTATGCGGATTGATCTGAAAACACGTCAACCTATTTTAGCCAACCAGACAGGTGGTCTTTCTGGTCCTGCGATCAAACCAGTGGCGATTCGTTTGATCCATCAAGTCGCCGCTGTTTCCGAGTTGCCGATCATTGGTATGGGTGGTGTCCAAACCGTTGACGATGTCTTAGAGATGTTCATGGCAGGAGCCAGTGCCGTGGCAGTAGGAACAGCTAATTTTACGGATCCGTACATTTGTCCGAAACTGATTGAAGAACTACCTGTACGAATGGCAGAATTAGGGATCGAATCCCTTCAACAACTAATCAAAGAAGTAAGAGAGGAACGAATGAAATGAACCAACGACCAATTATTGCTTTAGACTTTTCGACGTGGCAAGAAGTGGAACAATTTATGCAACTATTCCCTGAAGAGGAAAAATTATTTGTAAAAATCGGAATGGAATTATTTTATCAGGAAGGACCGATTATTGTTCGTTGGTTGAAAGATGCTGGACATGAAGTATTTTTAGACTTGAAACTTCATGATATCCCTAACACGGTGGAAAAAGCCATGCGTGGGTTAGCAAAACTAGGCGTGGATATCACTTGTGTCCATGCAGCTGGCGGAATCAAAATGATGCAAGCGGCACTACGTGGGCTAGAAGAAGGAAAACCTGCTGGCAAAAAACGCCCATTGTTATTAGCAATCACTCAGCTTACTTCAACGAGTGAAGCGGATATGCATCATGATCAATTGATCCAAGTTCCCTTAGAAGAAAGTGTGATCCATTATGCGAAATGTGCCGAAGCTGCCGGACTAGATGGCGTTGTTTCTTCTGCCTTAGAAGTAAGTGGCATCAAAGCAGCTACCCGCCAAGATTTCATTTGCCTTTCTCCGGGTATCAGACCAGAAGGAAGCGTCGCAGGTGATCAAACGAGGATCGTCACGCCTGCCCAAGCTCGAGGAATTGGTTCAACGTTTATCGTGGTTGGACGACCAATCACTCAAGCGAAAGATCCCTACCAAGCCTATCAAACAATCAAAGAAGAATGGAGTCGATCAATTTGAATACGATTGAAAAGAACATTGCCAAAGATTTGTTAGCTATTGAAGCGGTTTTCTTAAGCCCAAATGAACCATTCACGTGGGCAAGTGGACTAAAAAGCCCGATTTATTGTGACAACCGCATCACGATGAGCTATCCAAAAGTCAGAAAAGCAATTGCTCAAGGGTTAGCAGAAAAAATCAAGCAAGCATTCCCTGACGTGGAAGTCATTGCTGGTACAGCAACAGCAGGAATCCCTCACGCTGCATGGGTGGCAGAAATCTTGGACTTGCCAATGGTTTATATTCGTAGTAAAGCGAAAGATCACGGTAAAGGCAATCAAATCGAAGGACGGATTTTTGAAGGTCAAAAAATGGTTGTGATCGAAGATTTGATCTCGACAGGCCAAAGCGTTTTAGAAGCAACGGAAGCAGCCAAAAGAGAAGGCGCTAATGTATTAGGCGTAGCGGCGATCTTTACCTATGAACTACCAGCAGGTGAAGAAAATTTTGCCAAAGCAGAGTTACCACTATTTACTCTCACGAATTATTCTGTCTTAATCGAAACAGCGTTAGCCGAAAAATATATTGATGAAGCGGAATTAGCCTTGTTAAAAGAATGGAAAAAGAATCCAGCGGACTGGTTAAAACAGTAACGAAGAAAACGAAGATGGAACAAAAACAAAAGACTCAAAAAAGGGCTTTCGTTGAACAAAATCCATGGTATACTAGGATCAAACAAAACAACTGAATGAAACAAAGGAAGCATCCAAGACGAAAGTTTTGCTATGGACGAGTAGCGCGATTACGGAATTTCGTAAGAAAAAAATTTCTGCGAGGTTTTAGAGCTATGTTGTTTTGAATGCTTCCAAAACACCAGTCGTGGGAGGTGTGTCGGGAGTAGAGTTTTAGAGCTATGTTGTTTTGAATGCTTCCAAAACTTACTTCGGATTGCTTGCAAAAGGGAATTTGTTTTAGAGCTATGTTGTTTTGAATGCTTCCAAAACTATTGATGAAAACGGAATCTTTAAATTTAAGTTTTAGAGCTATGTTGTTTTGAATGCTTCCAAAACTTGAGTTATACTGTTTTAAATTGTGAAAGAGTTTTAGAGCTATGTTGTTTTGAATGTTTCTGAACTAATAGTTGCTGTGCTTCGCTTGTCGTTTTTAAGGCGAGGAGCTTACACAGAGTTGGTTTTGAATCTTATGATTATTTTGATGGAAACTAGAGTTGTTTTTCTGGTTTCTATTTTTTTATAGTAAAATTGCGTGATTCTCAGTAAAAAGATTAATTTTTCGTTGATTTACAAACGGGATGTTTGCGAAAGATAGTTATTTAATGATAAAATCATCGGAAAAGTAAAGGGGAGGCTATTTTATGGGATTGAATGAATTTATTTTAGGTTTGAATAATTTGGAAAAAATTACACGAGCGCCAGGGTTCTTTAAATTTACTGAACATACGGTAGCCGCTCATTCTTATCGAGTGGCTTCGATTGCTCAAGTCTTAGGTGACATTGAAGAGGTTCATGGTCAAGCAATCGATTGGAAATTACTTTATGAAAAAGCGTTAAATCACGATTACACAGAACGTTTTATCGGGGATATCAAAACACCGGTCAAGTATGCAAATAAAGAGTTACGGGGAATGTTACAAACAGTTGAAGAAAAGATGACGGATGAGTTCATCAACCAAGAGATTCCGGAAGAGTTTCAAGAAGTATACCGCCGGTGATTGTTTGAAGGAAAAGATGACACAGTGGAAGGTGAGTTATTAGCAATCTCTGATAAAGTCGATCTATTGTACGAATCATTTGAAGAGATCATCAAGAACAATCCAGAAAAAGTATATAAAGAGATGTTTATTGAAGCGGTAACTACGATCAAAGGGTTTGAGCATCGTCCTTCTGTCAAGTATTTCTTCAACGAGATTTTCCCTGAATTACTGAATCAAGAATTTTATGGGAAAGAAGACTTTTTAGCGACTGTTTCCACGATCGTTAAAAATAGTCAACAATAGAAAATTTTGCAAAGATGCAGGAGGAATAAAAGTGAAAAAGAATATGGATGTTGAATGGGGATATACGGGAGAAAGAGGACCAGAACATTGGGCTGAATTATGCGACTGGTTTGCTAAAGGTGCGGCGTTTGAATTGCAGTCGCCCATTCCATTGACCACTTGTGAACCAGCGAAGGATCAATCAGATACCATTGCTTTTCATTATCAGAAGCAACGGTTTACAGATAAAGAATTTAAAAATACGATC
The DNA here is from genome assembly GCF_051711065.1 of Enterococcus sp. DIV0703. NCBI lineage: Bacteria > Bacillati > Bacillota > Bacilli > Lactobacillales > Enterococcaceae > Enterococcus > Enterococcus sp. DIV0703. The sequence continues at coordinate 1,366,645 of NZ_JBIOLX010000001.1, forward strand.
CACTTGGTTCCTTATGATCAGCTTAGTTATGTCGAATTTAAAGGTCAGAAATATTATCTCACAGATATCCATTTTCATATGCCTTCTGAACATCTGATCAATGGGAATCAAGAAGATATCGAGTTCCACTTTGTTCATATGAATGCCAAAAAAGAAAATTTAGTTGTTGGTGTGATGTTTCAGCTAACGACGGATGAAGGTTGGTTGTACGATCGAGGCAATGGCGATAGTTGGGATGTAGAAAAACATGAACATTGGACCAATCCATTGGTTCTTTTTCCTGAACAAAAAAGCCATTACCATTATGTCGGCTCTTTAACTACGCCACCAACGAGTGGACCAATCCAATGGTTTGTCATGGATCAAGTGCAAAAACTAAATAAAGATTTCTTGATTCCTTTTAAAGGACAGTATGCACAACCAAACAACCGTCCGCTCCAACCGTTGAAAAATCGTCCAATCAGTTATTTTGTGAGGGATCATCAGTGAACTTCCAACAATTAAAATATGTGATTGCTGTGGCGAACAATGGGAGTTTCAGAGAAGCAGCTAAAAAACTCTATGTCGCACAACCAAGTCTTTCCGCAGGAATCAAAGAATTAGAAACCGAGTTAGGGATCACGCTGTTCACTCGAACGAATCGAGGGGCGTATCTAACCGAGGAAGGACAAGAGTTTTTAAAAAGAGCGGAACGGATTCTCTTACAGTTAGAGTCTTTAGAAAATTATTATTTGACGAATGAGAAGCGTGATAGCTTTTCGATTGCTTCGCAACATTATGATTTCTTAGGTCCTTTAACAGCAAAGTTGATCTCTTCTTTCAAAAGTGAGATCAAACAGTTTCGAATCATTGAAACAACGACTGCTAATGTGATTGAAGAAGTCAAGGATCAGCATAGTGAGATTGGGATTCTTTATATGAATGAACATAATCAAGCAGGGATCAAGCGCTACTTAGAGCAAGGGGAGCTAGTTGCCCATTCATTAGGAGAATTTCAAACGCACATTTTTTTACGTCAAGGACATCCGCTTAGTGAAAAGAAAGAAATCTTTAAAGAAGAATTACTTCCTTATCCGCAAGTGAGATTTACACAAGATGGCAATAATTTTCCTTATTTTTATGAAGACTTGATTGAAAGTCCTGATCAAGAAACGGTGATCTATACGAGTGATCGGGGAACATTGATGAATATCGTGTTAGAAACAGATGCTTATGCTTCAGGTTCTGGGCTGGTCATTGGTGAGATCAAAGAGTATTTACGTTTGATTCCATTGGCAAATAGTCCCCAAAATGAATTGTATGTGATTTATTCTGCTAAGCGCCAATTAAGCGAAATTGCACAAAAATTCATGGAAAGTCTAACCGTTTTACTAAGTCAGATCAAAACAAATTGAAAAAGCTCTTTGTCAATAAGGGCTGATGAGTGGTGTAAAATCAAATCTGGGTCAGAATGAACCTCATTCTGTCTCAGATATTTTTTGTGTTTTGAAAGACAATGAGACAAAATAAATACCAAGTAATATTTTTTTCTTCACATTCTTTAAGTCTCCTTAAAAGGTGTTAGATAGCACTTTCAGAAAAAAACGCTTTCTTATTCTGATATATTATATACTTTAAGTTATGTAAAAAAATTTCATAAAATATGTGTTTTACGTCATAATCGCTAATATTTACTCCTCCGTAATTGTTTAACTAAACCAATTTTTCATGGTATCTTTTTAGATATCAATCACTAAATTATCTCTCGCTACTCCTTATAGTAATTTATCTAGTTGATTGATTTGTAAAATACGATCAACCTGTACAAATGAACAATGAATAAATTTATAAATTACCTTTATAATATATAATAACAATTGTAAATTATTTGTATGCAAAAAATTTCGAATTTTTATATCAAAACCTTAATCTATATCCTAAAATGAATTGAATTTCGTTGCTCTTATTGACTGTGGATGTGGAAATAATTTTTTATAAATAAAGGACAATACAGAAAAAATGAACGATTATGACATGAAAACTATTTTTTATGACTTTTATATATATAATTTGATTTCTCTGTTATGATTTATTCAGAAAGCGCTTTCTGTTTTTTGGATTTCGAGGTAATAGAAAATGAAAAATAAGTTTATCTTATCTTTAGATATTTTAACTATTGGAATTAGCGTATCTGAAAGCACAATCTCTGGATATGCTTCTACAATAAATGAACCATCTACTGTGGCAGATAGTAGCCAAGAATTAACTCTTTTAGATAAAAATGTAGTAGCTAAGGTAAATATCTATTAAAAGTGAAGCGTCTCTATGTGCACTCTATCGTTGGGTACAAAAATAGGAACGTGAAGGACTAGTTGGTTTGATTAGAAAGACTCGAACAGACTTTGGGAAAATTAAAGTTTCAGACGTTAGATTTTTGGTCTAACTTTTGATGATCGGTGCATTATGGCTTTTGAAACAGAATTTTTTCTGTATAAGTTTTTATTTTCCGTAGGATAAGTGAAAATCATTAAATGAAAAGGAGATTGATGGCATATGAGATTAGACAAAATGATAGTTACTGCTCTTAATGCTTTAAGCATAGCAAGTGGAATAGGCGGAGCAAGGACACTGCCTAGTTTAGACAACCAAAATCAAGGGAGGGGATTAGGAAAAGTACTAGATTTAGAAAACAGGAATGAAACCACCCGTTTATCTGATAAAACTTATTCACACAAAAAACTACACTCAAAACACAGAAATAAGGGGAACTTAAAACATTTAGATGAAATACAAGATGATGTTTCAAGACAGCCATATTCTGCTAAAAAATTTTTACATAAAAAAATAAAGAATCTTATTAAGCAAGAAGAGACAAATTTTAAAAAATTAAAAGAGGGAATATCTACTGAAAGTTCTATAGAAGTTAATCAATTACAAACGAATCTCCGGCGGGTTCAAAATTTTTGCTCGAAATTCCGTAAACTAAGAAATGATATAGTAATTGAATATGGTAAAATGACACAGCAAAAGGTAAATTTAAGAAAGCATAAAATAAAGAACAAAAAAATGCTTAAAGAATGCTATAAAGAAATAAAAGTTTTAAGTACAAATAAAAAGCATATCGACTATCTTATATCCAATTGTAAAGACATGGTAAATCAATTACAAGAGTCTATAGAATCAAAGAAAACCCATTCTGTGAGCACAAGTAAATCAACTATGACAACATCACACACAGAGCAACCTACGACAACATCACACACAGAGCAACCTACGACAACATCACGCACAGAGCAACCTACGACAACATCACGCACAGAGCAACCTACTATTTCTCTACAAGAAACAGAACGTATTCTAATAAGAAGTAAAAAACTTATATCCCAGTTCAACGAGAAAACTCAAGAAATCAATGCTTTCCGTAGGCAAGAAAAAGAGTTACTTTTACTATTACAGGATCAGTATAGGACTCAATTTGAAAATCCTCGTAATATTAGTGACGTAAAAGCAGACCTTAATGAGATAAATCGTAACATAATTCCAAAATTAGAGTCGGAAAAATTTCATATTCAAGCTGAAATAATTAAGGAGGTAAATCATATAAATTCGCTTGAAGGCCAAGGGAAAATAAGTCCTTTTGAAGCAAAAAAGTTTCTTAATGAGTATAATAAACTCAATATTAACTTTGCTAAAGAAAGAAACAAAAGAGACATATCATTGAAACAGAACCTTTCAAAAAAACTAGAAAGTATAGTTTTAAATAATTCAGAGAAACCTATTGCACAAAATACAACTATATCTATGACAAGATAGTCTACAAAAAGTGTGTAAACCTTGGCTCTTTGTCAATAAGGACTGATGAGTGGTGTAAAATCAAATCTGGGTCAGAATGAACCTCATTCTGTCTCAGATTTTTTTGTTATTTCATGTTGATCAATTGATTAATCAAAAAAATCCTAAGTTATCACAAAGAAAACAAAAAGAAATACAAGGAGAATCCATTTAACCTGGAAAACTGGCACTACCTTGAAGAACAAGATGAATACATTTGCCCAGCGAATCGTCCGATACCGTTCAAAAATGATAGTCGAAAGATAAAGGTGGCTTTATTCAAGATTTCAAAATCTATGAATGTGAGGATTGTCGGAACTGTCCAGTCCGTCGTTAATGTACGCGTGCGAAAAGTGAACAAAAGCGAAAAATTCAAGTAAATAATAATGGGCGCTATTTCAAAGCAGAATGCAGAAAAAAGCTTTTAGAGGAGAAAATCGAGGTCGAACCAGTGTTCGGGCATCTAAAGACTCACTTGGCGTTCCATCGTTTCCATTTACGTGGGAAACAAGGAGCAACGATTGATATTGGTTTGGCACTGATGGCATTAAATTTAAGAAAATTAGGAAAATATATGGAGAGGAAAGTGTACATAATAGAAAAAATAAGTTCGATTTTGACACTAGCCATCAAAGTCGAACTTATTTTCTTTTTGAGAAAGAACTATTGTCCCGCTCTCAAATTATAGAGCCATTGAAAAAGTGGTTGAACGATCGACAACAGCGATCGTTTGACCGCTTTTTCTTTTCCTCCTATTTTTCGTTTTAATGAAAAATAAACTGAATTTGTTGAAAAAAGAAATAACAACGTTGTTAGCTTATGGTGATTAATGGCAATAGATAGAATACATGCTTGTTACAGTGAGGGTTCTTAAAAGATACAGATAAATCGGTTTATAAAACACCATTATTAATACAGTTAAAAAACAGATAGAAGATGAGTAAAAAAGTTGCTTTTTTACGAATACTCCGCCATTATAGAAACAGTTAGTATTTAGGAAGCGTTTTTTATTCAAATAGAAAATCAATAAGCTGATTTATCTATTTTTATCAAACAGTTTGATAAGGTGTACTATTTTTCGTTGGAGGAACAGATGATTGAATTGATCAATGTAACTAAAAGCTATGAAGGCACGCAAGCGGTAAAGAATATTCATTTGACAATCGAACCAGGTGAGATCATCGGAATCGTGGGAAAAAGCGGTTCTGGTAAATCCACGTTACTTCGTTTGTTGAACTTAATGGAAGAACCTAGTAGTGGGGAAATCCTAATCGATGGTGTGGCCGTTCAAAAGTTGAACAAAAAAGAAAAAAGGCAGCAAAAACAAAAAATGGGGATGATTTTCCAAAACCATAATCTATTAGATAACTTGAAGGTCTATGAAAACGTAGCATTACCATTGAAGCTGCAAAAGAAAAAGAATCGTGAAAAAATCGATTATTTATTAAATTTTGTTGGGATGGCTCATAAAGATGCTGTTTATCCAGTAAAACTATCTGGCGGTGAAAAGCAACGAGTGTCGATTGCTCGGGCGTTGACACGTGACCCAGAAATTTTATTGTGTGATGAAGCCACCAGCTCACTAGATGAAGAAAATACGGAAAGTGTGATTCGTTTATTGCATAAAGTCCATGAAGAATTCCAGCCGACAATTTTCTTTGTTAGTCACGAATTAGAAACCGTGAAAAGCTTATGCCAACGAATTTTGGTCATGGAAAATGGCGAGTTGATTGGCGAATTAAGAAATCACCCACAACGTTATACGGAAGAAAACTTGACGTATTTTGAAAAAATAAAAAGGAGCTTAGCGCAATGATTCATTCACAAAGCATGATGGAGTATTGGCCAGCGCTACTGACCAGTCTCGAAGAAACGGGCATCATGATGGCTATTTCGATGGGCGTGTGTGTGGTTGGCGGATTGCCACTAGGTTTAGGGTTGTTTTTGGCGAATCCTAAAGTTCGTGGTCGTTATCCTTGGATTTATTGGACTTTGAATTTTTTAGTCACAGTGATCCGCTCTTTTCCCTATCTATTATTTGTGATTGCGTTGATCCCAGTAACTCGTGCGGTATTAGGCAAAGCCTTTGGTCCTATACCAGCTTCTGTACCACTTAGTATCATTGCGATCACTATCTTTGCCCGGCTAGTTGAACAGGTCTTGCTGGATGTTTCTGACGAAACTTATGCATTGGCCAATTCATTAGGGACGACTCGCTTTCAATATATCTGGCATTTTTTACTAGTAGAAGCGAGAAGTGGTTTAGTCTTGGCGTATACGACGACGACTGTCAGTATGGTTTCCTATTCGACTGTCATGGGAGTCATTGGAGGTGGCGGAATTGGTGATTTTGCTGTTCGTGTCGGTTATCAACGCTATGAATATGGGGTCATGTATGTCGCCATTGTGATCATGATCGTTTTAGTCTTTATTTTACAAATGCTGGGAAACTTTGTTGCTCAGACACTGGATAAACGAAAATAGGAGGAAGAAGAATGAAGAAGTTTTATTTGATTGGTTTCGCAATGATTGCGATCTTAACTTTAGCAGCTTGTGGAGGTCATTCAGCGGATAAAGACAAAAAGGAAATCAAAGTGGCTGTTCAGTTAGAGTCATCAAAAGATATTTTGGAGATTGCCAAAAAAGAAGTGGAGAAACAGGGTTACACCATTGATATTATGGAAGTAAGTGACAATGTAGCTTATAATGATGCCGTTCAACATGATGAAGCAGATGCCAATTTTGCACAGCATGAACCGTTTATGGAAATGTTCAATCAAGAAAAAAAAGCAGATTTAGTCGCCGTTCAACCCATTTATTATTTTGCGGGGGGCTTTTATTCCAAAAATTATAAGAATGCTGATCAATTACCCAAAAATGCTAAAGTCGGTATTCCAAGCGATCCAACAAATGAAGGTCGAGCATTAGCGATCTTAAATAAAAATGGTGTTATCAAATTAAAGGATAACATGGGGTTCAACGGTACAGTGGCGGATATCGTTGACAATCCTAAAAATCTTCAGTTTGAACGAATCGATTTATTGAATTTAGTAAAAGCCTACGATGAAAAGGACATTGCGATGGTCTTTTGTTACCCTGCTTACTTAGAACCAGCGGGCTTATCGACCAAAGATGCGATTTTACTGGAAGATGAAGCTGCCAGCAAACATTACGCTTTGCAATTGGTAACGAGAGAAGGGGAAAAAGACAGCGAGAAAATCAACGTATTGAAAAAAGCAATGACGACGAAAGAAGTCGCTGAGTATATTAAGAAAAATTCGAAAGGCGCAAATATTCCAGCTTTTTAAAAGAACAAAGAAAGTGAGAAGAAATCAACAAAACGCCTGTTTTTAACAAACGAGTAAGGGTGGCATTCGACATCTTACTCGTTTTTTTGCTGTCATGAAAGACAAGAGTGAAGTTTCTTGGATGAACCCGTTCAAGGATAGCAACAGATAAACCAAACGCTAACGATTAACTTTTTTACTATTATTTGACACTAAGTACTATTCATTGTATATTAGTGGTGCAACACAGAAATACTTACATATATCAGAAAGAAGGAATACATATGAAAATGAAAAAATTGACAGGTTTATTATTAGCGGGAATCATTCTATCCACTGGAGCCACTACTTTGGTAAGCTCGCCAGATGTTTGTGCTGCAACAGTAATTTCAGAAAACCAGTATGAGAAGATCATGAGTTTTACCAAAGCAGACTTAATAGCTGTAACGGGAATAGTGTTAGAACCAACAGAAGCGTCCATTCAGCGCATGTATGATTCATTGAAAAACGAACGTGTTTGGTTGGCTCTTGGCTATTCTTCGACTGAAGCACAACGAATTACTAAAAGAATGGCGCAAAGTACATATCAAGCAATAGGTATTTTGACAAGTATGGCAAATAACCAAAATATCCAATTGAAAGTCGTTGTCATCAACAAACCTAATTACAGTACAATAAACATTGGGACAATTGGATCTGTCGACAAGCCAACCGTCCCAAAAGATGAACCTGAAAAAGAAGACACCAACAAACCAGGCGATTCAGCGCTACGTGCATTGGTAAAAGAAATTGAAATTGAAATCGAGTATCAGAAAGAGAAAATCAAACTAGATTATGAAGTCAAGTCAAATGGCAAAATCAAAGCAGAAGTCAAAAATGAACAAACAGGTCTTAAGTTACAGGATGCAAAAGCGCAGACCTATGTCGAAACACTGTTTGTAGGACTAGATGCAAAAACAAGCAGTCAAGAAGAAATCAAAACGCATATCATGGAGCAGTTACATGCGAATCAAAAAGGGTTGAAAAAATTTGCTTTTAAAGTGAAATATGCAGATAAAACAAAAGTAGATTTCAAAATCAAGTATAAGTAGATCAGGAAAAAAGGTGTATAAGGAATAAATGGGAATGCGTTAGAGAATCAGTCTAACACAAGGTTCTCATGACTTTCTGTCCACCTTTTTCTTTTCTAGGGGGGAAAAATAAGGTAGACTCAAAATAGAGAAAAAGAAAACATGGCAGCATGGATTATGGAAGGTGAAGTTATTGGGAAAATCAAATCAATTTAAAAAAGGTGTATTGGAATTATGCGTTCTTTATTTACTGAAAAATAAGGATCGATATGGTTATGAAATTACCCAATTGGTCAATAAAAATATTCCGCTTACAGAAGGAGCGCTTTATCCAATATTGAGACGATTTGTCAAAGAAGGGTATTGTGTGACCTACCTTAAAGAATCAAAAGGAGGACCTGCACGCAAATACTACCAAATCACTTCACTGGGACAAGAATATCTGGCAGATTTAAATAAGGAATGGATGGTGTTTGTAGAAAATGTGGCATTGTTAAAACAGGAGGAAGATGAGAGAGCAAATGAATGATTTTTTTGAAGCGTTAGAAGGATTATTTTTAGAAAAAGATAAAGAAGCTTTTCTTGAAATAAAAGCAGATCTTTCAAGAGAAATCAAAGTAAGGATGGCAGAAGGAGAATCTTGTGAAGCGATTTTAAAAGCTCTGGGAAGTCCTCAAGAAATTGCTGAAGCTTATTATGAAGACCAGCGCTTAGAAAAAGCGATGAAAGCAAAGCAAGATATAATTGCTGGCGAAGACCTGGTACGTGAATATAAATTGAAGCGTAATTCTTGCTTAAAACGTTGGATGATCAAACTAGGTAAGTTATTCTTGTTTTTGTTCCAAATTTTATTGCTAGTGACTAGTTTCTATTTTTTGATGATGGTGCTATATTATCTGATTTATGAACAGGTTATGATGTGGGGAGCCGTGGCTTCGTCGTTATTTTCGTTATGCTTCGTTATTGTATTAAAGAAACCTGAGCAGGTAAGGAAGAGATTGTTTCTAGTTTATTTTGTGGGAATAGTTAGTTTTTTATGTAACCTATTACTTGTGTTCAATCACAGCTGGGTTTATCAAGGGCAATTTTTGACAAGAGACATAGAACTTAAAGCAAATGCGATTGAGTCGTTGAATGTGTCTTCCACATATCCAGTAGATATTAGTGTAATCCAACTATCCGAAAATGAAACAGCGAAAGTAGAAATCAAGGGTCATATCAGAAAGCAAGATCAAAAACAGCTATTCAGCATGAGTAGCAGCAAAATGAACATGACCATTGGACACCCAAGATTTTTTGACTGGTCACAAAGTATGGGAAAAGTCGAGGTCGTTTTTTATCTTCCGGAAAATACCAAACATAAATCCCTTCGTTTTAACTTAGAACAAGGAGAAGTAACGTTAAATCATACATATGCAAAAAAGATCAACTTGAAGATGAAAAAAGGACGAATAAGCATAACCGATGTTTATAGTAAAATGATCCAGATAAACAGCCAATCTTCCGATGTTAGTGTCCATCAATTTTTCTCTGAGCTGGCTATAAAAAATAAAGTTGGAAAAACAATTCTTTCTGATGGTCAAGGAAAAATCCGGGTAGTGACTGACAGTGGGGTAATAAAAGTTCTCTCAACGATGAGTGAAAAAATGGAATTGAATAATATCGAAGGAAAAAATATTGTTTCATCAGGAGCGATTCAACGATTGACTGCCCGTAATATGAAAGGGACTACGATTATTGAAAAACAAGCAGGAGACACATCGATAAAAAATGGCTCTGGGAAATTGGTGTTGACGGATTTAACTGGTGGTTTATCGGTAGGAAATGATTCAGGGACGGTTATCGTCAGTCAGCAAGTCCCTTTAGAAGCAACAGTGAAAAGTGCTAGTGGTCATGTGAAGTGGGTGCAGTCACAAGACGTTGTTAGTCGTTTTGATTTAAGTAGTACGTTCGGGGAAATAACTAATCAGTTTAAAGAGCAGACAAAAGACGAGGCGAACACTATAAACATCTCCACTGAAAAAGGCAATATCATGGTCTTAAAAAAGGAACTTGAGGGGAAAAGCTAGATAATAGAAACAAGTGCCTGTTCCAGAAAAATCATCCGATATTTTCTGGAAGGGGCACTTGTCATGTTAGCGAATAAAAAGGGGAGTGCTTACTCATCGATGATGGCCAGATGCGATACTGTTGACTAGATTAAATTGCATTATATCAGTTAGTCATCTGTTTCATCTTGTTGATCTTTTCTTCTTCTGGAGTAACAATGATCGTTTTTTGATTTTCATAGATCACATAGCCTGGTTTTGCGCCATTCGGTTTGCGCAAATGCTTGACTTGAACCAAGTCCACTGGTACTTGGGCGGAATGACGGTATTTTGAGAAATAAGCAGCTAATTCAGCGGCTTCAGTTATCGTTTCATCAGATGGCTGGTCACTTTTGATAATGACATGGGAGCCAGGAATATTTTTGGCGTGGAGCCAATAGTCTGTTTTCTTCGCCGTTTTTAAGGAAAGTTGATCATTTTGAAGATTGTTTTTCCCTACCAAGATCAACGTACCATCAGTAGAAAGATATTGATCTGGCTGTGAAGGTTTCTTGCGTTTTTGTTTTTTCGAAGATTTCTTTTTTAAATAACCTTCTGCTGTCAATTCTTCTTTGATCACTTCGATATCCATAGGTCCAGCAATCTCTAACTGAGACAAGACAGATTCTAAATAATCGATCTCATTTTTGGCTTCTTCGATCTGTTTACCAATCAATTTGACGGCATTTTTTAGTTTTTGGTAGCGATGGAAATATTTTTGGGCATTTTGATTGGGCGTTAATGCTGGATCAAGCTTGATTGTGATCGGCCGATCTTCTTCATAATAATTAGGCAATGTTACTTCATTTGCGCCCCGAGGTACTTGAGCCATAAAAGTAGTTAATAGTTCGCCATCTCGACGATAATCTTCGGCATTTTCCGAATCTTTTAAGGTCTGCTCCCGTTTTTTCAGTTTATTTCTGTTTCGTTTAAGCTCGTTTTCAATCTTGCGGATGAGCTCGCCACCTTGTTGTTTGGCACGGTCTTTTTCTGCTTTTTCTTGATAAAACGCATCTAATAACGCACTGAGAGTCGGGTACATCTTTTTTTGTTGCGTATTTGAGTCAAAGAAACGATAGTTGATCGGCGTAAAATATTCTTTCTCCGCTACTTCATAAAGGCTAGGGGAGCGTTGGGTATCGATTGCTGTGAAGAATTCTTGCCATACTAGCATTTTTTCATTAGGTCGTTCTGTTAAGCGAGCCACCAATTCTTGCGCAGTATCAAAACCGATTCCTTGAAATTGTTGTTGGATTCCTTTTGGTGTCAAGTCCATTTGAGAAAGCCGATGGAAGACTTTTTCTTTTTCCTGACTAAAGGGATTCAGCTGGTTTTGTTCAGGTGGAGCAATATAGTCTACACCAGGCAGAAGGGAACGATAGGTGTTTTGTGAACTACCAATATGCTTGATCGCATCTAAGATTTTTCCTGATTCTTTATTCACTAAGATGATCGTGCTATGACGTCCCATGAGTTCCACAATCAAGATGATATTTTGGAGATCTCCTAGTTCGTCTCGTTTCGTGAAATGAAAGTGGATCACTCGGTCGTTTTCGATTTGTTCGATCGACTCCAAAATTGCCCCATCAAGATGCTTGCGTAACATCATCACAAAGTTCGGTGGTGTGTCTGGATTTTGATAGTCGATCTGAGTGATCTGGATTCGAGCATAACTGGGATGTGCAGATAAGAGCAAACGCTGATTTTTACCACGTGAGCGAATCACTAATACGACTTCATTTTCGTAAGGTTGGTGGATTTTAGAAATCCGACCAGATAATAGAGTCTCACGCAATTCATTGATCATTGCATGAGTAAAGACACCATCAAAGGACATGGTTCATTCCTCATTTCTTTTCATAAGTAGTTTCATTATAACGAAAAAAACGTAGAAAGACCAATTTACTAGGTAGTTATAAACTGATTTGATCATAAAAAGATACTGGATTGAAAAATAATCGATATTCTTTAAATGTATTTTTTTCTATCTACCTCAAACTTAGGTATAATAAAAGAAAACGAAAAAGAAGGTGATCGCTATGTGGAAAGAGATAAGTGAGACCATCAAAGTCAAATACCATCATTTTTTGGCTGATTTCGATACGCATCCACAACGCTATTTTATACGTTTATTGTTCGTATTCCTTGTTTCACTGGTCATTACGATCACGATGTTTGTCTTTCCTAAAAATATTAGAGAAGCACAGGTGGAGAGCTTAGTCTATGCAGAAATCAATTCTCCTAAGCTTAAACCTTTGAATATCAATGAAGCCTCGCAAACAATTGAAGAAAGTAAAGCTATTTCAGTTTTGTTCAGTGTGCCAAGTGGAGAAATGTATCAAGCATTAATGGACATTTTTCATGATCCAAAAAAAATGGTGGAATTGAATCGCCCTATTTATTTTTACCCATTGGTTTATCAGGTCAATGAATTAGAACAACGCTACGATTTAAAGCAAGAGCATTTGACGGTAATCTTTTTCCAAAATGGCAAAGAAACCAATCGCTTAGTCTATAACGCAAATCAGTTAAGTGATTTCCCTACGCAGCTGATTCCCGAATTAAATCGTTTGCCATTAGCGAATATCAAAAAATTAGAAGAAGAACTTGGGAAAGAAACGCAAACGACTTCGACTAATGCTCAACTGGGAACAGATCTTAATGCTGGAAATAAGACGGAATAAAAAAACAGTTGACGAACATGCTAAATTCGATTAGACTTAGATTAATTATTAAGGAAAGGGTGATCCACAATGAACTTATCAAACCAATTTTTAGCAGGAACAACTCAAGCTTGGCGTAACTGGCGTAGATAAGTTGTATTGATGGCGAACTTTGACCGTAGATACAACTTTTTAGAGTACAAATCTAAAATTTGTATCTATGCTGGACAAGAAATTTGACTACCGCATAGATTTGATCTATGCGGTTTTTTGTATGTAAGAAGACAATTACCGTTGGGGTGATTGTCTTTTTTTGTCAGTTCGTGTCAGAAACCAGACTTGAATAATGATGATTAAAGGAATGAGGGGGAAGAAAAATGAAAAATAAACGTTTGATCACAGTTGTTGCACTTATTATGCTTTACTTAGTAGGAACCTTTATTTATGAAAAAATAACGCCTGCTTCTACTGAATCGAAACCAAAAGAAACGGATCAAACTGTTTCCGTTGGGGTTTTGCAATATGTGAGCCATCCGGCATTAGATGAAATTTACCGTGGGATCAAAGACGGTCTCGAACAATCAGGGCTTGAGGAAGGAAAAAATTTAACGATCTCCTTTCAAAACGGGCAAGCAGATCAAAGTAAATTAGCCACTATGAGTCAACAATTAGTACAAGCTGACCCAGATGTCCTAGTAGGGATCGCTACTCCGGCTGCTCAATCTTTAGCTAATGTAACGAATACGATCCCATTAGTCTTAGGTGCGGTCACAGATCCAGTTGGTGCCGGCTTAGTGAAGTCTTTAAAAGAACCAGGTGGAAACATCACAGGCGTATCTGATCAGCCGCCTGTTGAAGCGCAAATCAAGTTAGGCGCTGAATTGTTGCCGAATGCGAAGAAAGTCGGGATTTTATACGCTTCTTCAGAAGATAATTCAAAATACCAAGTAAGCCAAGCAGAAAAAGCGATTCAAAAAGCAGGTTTGACTTCAGTAAAATATGCTGTACCTTCTACGAATGAAATCGCCCAAACTGTCCAAGTGATGAGTCAACAAGTGGATTTCATTTATGTTCCTTTAGACAATACAATTGCTAATGCTATGCAGACAGTGGTAAAAGAAGCTGATAAAGCGAAGATCCCAGTGATCCCTTCAGTTGATTCAATGGTCGAACAAGGTGGCTTGGCAACGATCGGAATCAACCAATATGATTTAGGTGTCCAAAGTGGGAAAATGGCTGCGATGCTTGCACTAGGAAAAGAAAAACCAGCAACGACACCTGTTTACGTCTTTGATAAAGGCGATGTCATCATCAATGAAAAACAGGCGGAAAAATTAGGGATCACGATTCCTGATTCAATAAAGCAAGAAGCTAAAAATGTTTCAGAAGAACCGAAAGACGAGGGGGATGAACAATGATCGTATCAGCAATTTCACAAGGGATGTTATGGGCAATCTTAGGATTAGGAATCTTTATGACTTATCGGATTTTGGATTTTCCTGATATGACGACTGAAGGATCATTTCCATTAGGTGGAGCAGTTTGTGTGACAGCTATCACTCATGGGATTTCCCCAGTTTTAGCAACACTGCTTGGCGTTGGTGCAGGCATGCTTGCCGGACTAGTTACGGGGCTGTTGTATACCAAAGGAAAGATCCCAGTGATCCTTGCCGGAATCTTAGTTATGTCTGGATTAAACTCGGTGATTTTATTCGTGATGCGCACACCAAATCTTTCTTTATTGAATCATTCGATTTTACAAGATACGTTCAACGGTCTTCATTTACCTGACTATTTTGATACCGTGTTACTTGGCTTGCTTGCATTAAGTCTCTTGATTGGTGTCTTACTGTTCTTTTTCAATACCGATTTAGGTCAAGGGTATATCGCGACAGGAGACAACGAAACGATGGCTCGTTCCTTAGGGATCAAAACAGATCGAATGAAAATCTTAGGATTGACTCTTTCAAATGGTGTTATTGCTTTATCAGGTGCATTGATTGCACAAAATGATGGGTATGCCGATGTCAATAAAGGAATTGGTGTCATCGTGATCGGGCTAGCTTCTATCATTATTGGAGAAGTGATTTTCCACGAATTAACGTTAGCAGAACGCTTGATTGCCATTGTCGTGGGAAGCATCATCTATCAATTATTGATCCTGATCGTCATTAAACTTGGGTTTGACACAACATATCTCAAACTCTTCTCCGCTATTATTTTAGCCATTTGTTTGATGATTCCTCAGTTAAAACAAGCATTGAAACTTAAAACCGGTTTTGAAAAGGAGGTTTGACCATGACAGCGATCATCACAATTAAAAATGGAAAAAAAGTCGTTAGCAATGGCATGAACGAAGAAAAAGTATTATTAGATGGAATTGATTTGACAATCAATAAAGACGATTTTATTACGGTCCTTGGTGGAAATGGTGCGGGAAAAAGTACGCTGTTCAACACGATCGCAGGAACATTACAATTAAGTCAAGGGTCGATCGCTTTTAAAGAGCGGAATATCACGAAAGAAACAGAAGAAAAACGGGCTTCTTTTCTTTCTCGGGTGTTCCAAGATCCTAAGATGGGCACAGCTCCAAGGATGACAGTAGCAGAGAACTTGCTTTTGGCTCAAAAAAGAGGAAAGAAAAGACCCCTTCGTCTCCGTAACCTAAAGAACCAAAGAGAAACATTTTATCAATTGTGTCAAGAAGTTGGAAATGGGTTGGAGCAGCATTTAGATACGCCAGCTGGGGAATTATCAGGAGGGCAACGCCAAGCATTGAGTTTGTTGATGGCGACCATTGAAGCGCCTGAGTTGCTGCTATTAGATGAACATACAGCAGCGCTCGATCCTAAAACTGCCAAATCATTGATGCAATTAACCAATCGCAGGATTACTGAACAACACTTGACGTGCTTGATGATCACCCACCGGATGGAAGATGCCTTGAATTATGGGAATCGTCTGATCGTTTTACAAAAAGGACGGATCGTGAAAGATTTGTCTAAAGAAGAAAAAGAGCAATTGTCACTAGCGGATCTATTACAATTTTTTGAAGAAGTGTTAGATTAGTTTTTGATTACTGACTGCTTTTCCTTCTACTTTGTGCCTAGTATGCCTATAGTACATTGATTTGTTTTAAATGAATGAGAAAGAGGCCCCGCTTGTTTGACAATCATGTTGACAAGTTTCTCATACCTCCTTTAAACTTAGAAAGACTCGTCAATCATAGACATAAGAAAAAGCACAAGAAACAGAACTAAACAATCGACCATCTGATGTCTCGTGTCATGTTTACGAGGATTGGATGGTTGTTTTATTTTATAAGGAGGAAAAAGATGATCTCTGGTAAAACAAAACTCACAGGCTTTTTTGCAAAGCCTGCTTCTCATAGTCTTTCACCGCTCATGCACAATCTGGCATTTTCACATTGGGGTATTGATGCCGTTTATCTGGCTTTTGAGGTAGATCAAACGAACCTAAGACAAGCCGTTGAGAGTATCCGCACATTAGATATGTTGGGCGTAAATGTTTCAATGCCGAATAAAACGGCTGTCTTGGCATACCTTGATCAGTTAAGCCCTGAAGCGGAATTGATCGGAGCGGTCAACACGATCGTTCACCAGGAGCAACGTTTGATTGGCTACAATACAGATGGTATAGGATTTGTACGTTCCGTCAACGAAACGGGGCATCCAATCAAAAATCAAAAAATCGTTGTTCTGGGAGCAGGTGGTGCAGCAAAAGCAATTGTCGTACAAATGGCACTAGAAGGCGCACAAGAAATCACGATTTACAAACGTTTGAATGCCACTTTTTTACCACTAAAAGAGTATTTTGCGAAAGTCTCTGAGAAAACAGGTTGTCCCATCCGACTACATGATTATGCGGACGAAAGTCAACTGGCATTAGGATTAAGTCAGGCGAATCTATTGATCAACGCAACTGATATCGGAATGGGAAGCAAGAAAGACCAAATACCGATTGCTGATGTAAAGTTGTTGCATTCGCAATTAGCCGTCTTTGACTTGATCTACTCCCCTAGTGAGACACGATTAATCCAAGAAGCCAAAAAAATGGGAATCAAAGCCTATAATGGTTTAGGTATGTTGATTCATCAAGGAGCAATTGCTTTTGAACTGTGGACACATCGAGAAATGCCAGTCCAGAACATACGAGAACGATTAGAACAAGAAGTGTGACGAGCTTTACGTGTAATGGCTTGTCTCATTTCGTTATTTTTTATTAAATTGTGGTTCAAATAGCTGTTTTTATCAAGAAGATAGCGTATCCTTTATTTACTTGTACAGATAGCAGGGAGGAAACAAAATGAGTCGGATGGATCGTTATAAGAACATCCATAAAAAAGCAAAACCATTAAAAAAAGAATCAACCGGTTTTTTTAGACGTGAACGTCAAAAGGACAAAGCGTTGAATGATTCAAGAGATGAAGCTACTCGGATCTATCAACCTGATCAGGATTCTTCTTATTCTTCCAGAGAAGGACAAGCTAATGACTATCAAACCCCTTATTCCTATGCAAAAGCAGGAAACAAAAAAGGATTTAATCAAACGAAGAAAAGCTTTTTTAAGAGGAAGAAAGAGCCAAAAGAAGTTCGTCCAAAAAAGAAACGTTCGTGGGGGAAAATCATTCTAGGCATTATCCTATTTTTATTCTTATTTTCAGTCATTTCCTTTTTTGTCGGGAAATCCATGGCAGAACATGATACCAGTTTGCCGAGTGTTACAACGGAATCATTTGATGGTGTACAGTCTTCGAGTGGCGCACATAATATTCTGATATTAGGTAGTGACACGAGAGGTGAGGATGCTGGTCGTGCAGATACGATTATGGTGTTACAGTTAGATGGACCTGCTCATAAACCAAAATTGATCTCATTTATGCGTGATAGTTTTGTAACAATTCCAGGAGTTGGTCAAAATAAGATCAATGCAGCTTATGCTTATGGCGGTGCTGATCTGGTCCGTCAAACCATCAAAGAAAATTTTGGACTTGATTGCCAGTATTACGCAAAAGTCGATTTTAAATCGTTTGAAAAAGTGGTCGATGCATTGTTTATGAATGGTATCAAGATCGATGCAGAGAAAGATTTGAATCTGGATGGTGTTGATATCAAAAAAGGTGTCCAAAAAATGGATGGTCATACACTTTTACAGTATGCACGTTTTAGAAAAGACGAAGAAGGTGATTTTGGTCGAGTAAGACGGCAACAACAAGTCATGAATACGATTTTTAGTCAGCTAAAAAATCCCCTAAACTTGATTCGTGCCCCTTACGCTGCCGGAAAAGCCATTGGTTATACCTCAACGGATGTTTCATCATTGTTTATTATCAAAAATCTCTTGTCGATTGCTCGAGGTGTCGGTGGTGTGGATCGCTTAAGTGTGCCTGTTGAAGGTTCATGGAACTTCGGAAACAGTAGTTATGCCGGAAGTATTTTGGTGATCGACAATGACGCCAATCGCGCAGCAATCAGTGATTTTTTAAGTAAATAAATGGAAGAAAAGAAATAGGAAGTTACTCTCTGTAATCATCTATTTCACTTCGTTTAGGTAAAAGTCCTCCATTTTTAATAGGTGGACGATTCAACACTTTGGATTTTCACCAATTGTAAAAGCTAAGTTCATAAAACGACTGTTAGACAAGGGTCTTCAGTCGTTTTTTTCTTTTGAAAAAATAGTTTTTGGGTTGTCATATGCGAATGTTTGTTCCATAATAAAGAAGTCTGTTCTAAGACTGAGAATCATGGAGGGGATAAAATGAAAACTGTTATACTGGCTGAAAAACCTTCCCAAGCAAAAGCTTATGCTGAAACATTTAAGAAACGAATACGTCACGAAGGGTATTATGAGATCGTTGATCCGTTGTTTAGTGGGGAAGTAACGATTACTTATGGATTCGGTCACTTAGTGGACATGGTCCCTCCTGGTGAATATGAAGAACGCTGGAGTAAATGGTCCTTAGCTAACTTACCAATTTTCCCAGAAACCTTCCGCTATGAAGTGCCGAAAGAAAAACAAGCACAATTTTCAATCGTCAAAAAGGAATTACAATCAGCGGATACGATCATTATTGCGACAGATGGAGACCGTGAAGGAGAAGCCATTGCTTGGTCGATTATCATTCAAGCACAAGCCTTCACCAAAAGCAAAAAGTATCAACGTTTGTGGATCAATTCGCTGGAAAAAGAGGCGATTTATGAAGGCTTTAAAAACCTTCGTCCAGGCGAGAGCTATTTTCCTAAATATAAAGAAGCGAAAGCTAGACAGAATGCGGATTGGTTGATCGGGATGAACGGGAGTCCATTATATAGTCTCTTACTGCAACAAAAAGGGATCGATGGCAGCTTTTCTTTAGGACGTGTCCAAACGCCAACCTTATATATGATCTATCAGTTACAAGAAACAATTAAAAACTTCAAAAAAGAACCATACTATGAAATAGAAGCGACGATCAGTTGTGATGATGGACGGTTTACTGGGAAAATCGATCCCAAACAGAATTTTAAAACTCTCGAAGCACTACATCAAGCAATTGAAAAATCAGGTGCGCATTTAGGGAAGCAATCAGGACAGATCTTATCGGTCATTAAAAAAGAAAAACAACTAAGTAGTCCACGTTTATTTTCTTTATCTAGTCTCCAGACAAAAATGAACCAATTGATGAAGGTGAGTGTCAAAGCGACATTAGATGCTGCCCAAGGGCTCTACGAAAAGAAATTTTTAAGCTATCCTCGGACAGATTCTACTTACATTACTGAAAATGAACATCACTACTTGGTGAAAAACTTAGTACGTTATAAAGATTTTTTAGGGATCAGCAGCGTAGAGACTCCTGAAACATGGTCGAAAAAAAGATATGTTGATGCGACAAAAGTCCAAGAACACCATGCAATTATTCCAACAAAAACGATTCCTTCCAAGGAACGTTTTGCGCAATTATCACGTCTGCAACAAGCCATCTATTTACAAGTAGCGAAAACGACTATGGCAATGTTTGCCGAAAATTATGTATATGAAGAAACAACAATTTATACTGGTGTCCAAGAACTTCGCTTAAAAAGTACAGGGAAAATCCCAATCAAAAAAGGGTGGCAAATGATCTTAGCAACCAAAAGCAAGCAGAAAGAAGTCCAAGTATTACCAGATGTGGTAAAAGGTCAGGTGGTCGGCGTTGATCTGAAAAGTATTCAAAAAGAAACCCAACCACCAAAACCATACAACGAGGGAACACTAATCACTGCGATGAAAACGGCAGGGAAAACATTGGATGATGAAGAAGCACAGGAAATCTTAAAAGAAGTTGAGGGAATCGGAACAGAAGCGACTCGAGCCAATATTATTGAAAATCTAAAGCAACGTCACTATATCGAGGTCACTAAAAATGAAATCACTGTTACGGCTAAAGGAATCACTCTTTGTAAAGCGGTCGCTCAAGAACCTTTGTTGACTAGTGCGGAAATGACTGCTCAGTGGGAAGGATACCTCAAAAAGATCGGTAACAATGAAGGCACACCCGAAGTCTTTTTAGCAAACATCAAAAAATTCATCCTTCATTTACTCGAATCCGTGCCAAAACAACTGACTTCAGTCGATTTATCTGAAGAAATCACTGGAACGCGCCAAATCAAAGCGCTGGAGAAGAAAAATGATCAACTAGGCAGATGTCCAAAGTGTAAACAAGGGATCGTCATGTTGTATCCAAAAGTAGCAACTTGTACCAATGCTTCCTGTGATTTTAAACTTTGGCCAACGATTGCAAAGAAGAAGCTGACGAAAACGATGATGCGGGAATTATTGTCTAAAGGTAAGACTAGTAAAGTAGTTAAAGGGTTGACTGGCAAAAAAGGGAAGTTTGATGCGGTACTAGAACTAAAAGCAGATTATTCGATCGGTTTTTCTTTTCCGTGGATGGAAAAATCAGGAGAAAAAAATAAAGAAGAAAAATAATTATTCCGAAAAGTGTTGATTTATTTATCCAAAAATAACATACGATTTATAAATAAGGAGTTTAAGCGTTTGAAAAAAGTTCATTCATTGTTAAATTATTTGATGGGAACGATCACGATCGTTGCTGTTTATCAAGCATTATTAAAATATCCAGAATATGGTACGAAATTATTGTCTATCACGAAAGACCCTACGGCTTACTCACCTACACTGCTACTATCAACACTAACTGCTGGAGCGAAAAGTGCTACATACTTTTTACACAAAACAAGTAGTCTGTTGAAACGAAAGAAACAACGCAAGCAATTACTGATGGTCATCGCAGCACTAGTAATCATTTACTTTCTACCCGTATTGACACAATTATGGCATCAGTATTTTGGTTGATTACCGGAAATAAACCACATTCACAGCTATAATAGAGCTTGATAATTCACTTTGAAATTTTTTTATCATAAAAGTATCATGATAAATTAGTAAAATATATAACTAAAGATCTTAGAACACATTTGTGTTTTAAGATCTTTTTCTATTGGAAATGCTAGGTTAAGTCCGTTTATTATCAAGGAATTAAGCTCACTTACTTATAACATCAATGAATATGTCGGTTATTGATTTGTTAGTGATTATAAGATTTGAACATTAGATGTTTAAGAATGAAAATTGTCGTTTTAGACAAGTTAACAGCTAAAGCTCGCAGAAGTGGGTACGACAATTCATAAAAAATTAGAGAATAACAAGTTATTTCTTGTGGTGCTTTTTATTTCTATTTATGGAAATTAATGGATTATTTCTCACAAATAATAATTATAAAATAAAAGCGCATTAAAAAATCTTTTGTTTCGACAAAATCTTATATGCCAGATATTTAATAAGGTTAAGAACTAAACAAATGATTATTTTTTATGCAAAAAATAACATAAATAGGAAGGTGCAATCATTATGCCGGAAACAAATAATCAAATCGAGGGTTCAACGTTAACGAATGATCAGGAGCTGTATGAACATCTGAATTTTTCTGAAGAAGAAATCGAAACAGATCAACAACAAAAAATAGGTGAACGTATTGATGTGAATGATCATATATTGTTGGATGGTATGATTTCAAACCATCAAAATGAGTTCTCTAAATTGCTCGATGATATAAAAATACCAAGCGAAAAAATACGTAATATTCATGATGATAATCCAATGAATAAACTACTATGCTTACACAAAGGCAAACTCTATTATATTGAAAATTTGGACCCACAAAAAGGAGAAAAAAAAGCTTATGTAATTGCTGAGGAAGTATGGTATGGAGATAAACGATTGTTCCAAGCGAACATTCAGCATAACATCAACCAAACCTTAATTAAATTTCCTAAGATGACAAAAAATAAGAAAAATGGTACTCGCACGTTACTTGCTAGTCCAAGTTTAGTGTACAATATTATCAAGAATAATGAGATTTTCGAAAATGCAAAAGAAACTCAGGGGATAGCTCGTACAGTAGCACAACCAGATCCAACATATATTGGTGAGCGTCTTAAGATAGGGATCCCCAAGTATGGAACTAGGGATCCGGAAATGAAAGTTCAATTAATGTTGCATGAAGATAAGCTCTATCAAATTGACCGCCAAAATAAACAGTCAAAACTACTCGCAGATAACGTAAAATTTCAATATGGAACAATCTATAAGAGAAATGAGCAAGGGCTAAGAATGGTGCTATTCAGTCCTAATACTCTTGAAGAGTCTCACAATATAGGTTTGATAAGATCATTTTTTACTAAAGAAAAAAGAGAAAAAACTCAAACGAAGTATGTAAGCGCCGATACCCTAGAGAACATCAATCAGCGATTACAATATTTTGAAATTATGGAAAAGAAGGATCAGATAGAAAGTAAACCTTGGCCTGAGGTGGATGTTGATAGCATATCATCGTTAAAGAAGTTAACAATAGTAAAAGATCCAAACCTTCACAACGATAAAGACCCAATCTATTACGATTACGACAAACGTGCTCTTTATAAGTTAGAGATTAACGATCGCGGGAAAGTCCAAAAAGCTTATTTGCTTACTAATAAACACCTTGATAATCAACTTCATAAAAGCCATCTTGCATTAAACGATATCAATAAAAATATAAAATTAAATTTATTTCCTGTACCAAAGTTGTTTTCGGGATTGGTGTGGACACAAAAAGGGGAAGTAGAAAAGAAAGTGGCGTATTTTATTGAATTCCAAAAAACGATTTCTCATGAAAATAGAAACAAAGATGTATATACACTTTTGTTGAAAGATACCAATTTGTATTTAGTTGATCATAAATCAAAGGTGGCTATGAAGGTTGCCGCTAATGTCAATTTTGAAGATGGTAAGATCAAATCAGATAATAAAATACTCTTATCCAACTTATCGCATAATGAAAATATGAAATGGCCAATATCTTCATACAAAGCTTCTAAAATTTTTGAAATAGCAAAAATAAACCAATCGAGGAACATTCCTCAACTAAGTAATAATGTAGTAGAGTTGCAAAAACGCTCAAAAGGAAAAAGCCAAACTCAAAGACAACTCCTGAATCAGAATCAGAAGATGGACACTCGTTCATGCGTTTCAATCGGAACAAGACCTGGAACATCTAGGTAATTATTGAAATTTATTGAAGGATTATTTCTTACAGGTAATAAGTATAAAATCAAAGTGCGCCAAAAATATTAGTTTTTAGAAATGTTTTACAGCTTAGAACTTAAAAAAGTTTAGGAACTAAACAAACAAGTTTTTATGTAAAAATAACATAAATAGGAAGGTGCAATCACTATGCCGAAAACAAATAATCAAAGCGAGAGTACAACGCTAACGAATGAGCAGGAGTTGTATAAACAGCTGAGTTTTTCTGAAGAGCAAATCAGGGAAGATCAAAATCAAACGACAAATAATAAGATTGATGTGAACTATCGTCTATTGGTAGCACATAGTATTTCAGAACGTGCAACTGATAACTCTGTATTCTCCAATAAGATAAAAAAACCAATAGAAAATCTAGATGAGATTCTAGATAATGATCCAAGCGATCAACTATTATGCTTGAACAATGGAAAACTCTATTTCATTGAAAATTTTGACCAAATAACAAGAAAAGGAACAGCTTATGTAATTGCTGAGGATGTAGAGTTTAAAGATAATGAATTGACACAAGGAAGCAAAGAGAAAAACAGCTACCAGAATTTAGTTGTACCCGCTAAGATGACGAAAAATGATTCAAAGGATACTCACACGTTATTTGTTAATTCACGTGTAGTGTACGATATCATCCAAAAGAATGAGCGTTACGAAAAAGCAAAAGAAGCCGAAAAAGCAGCGCGTACAATAACAGAACCAGATGAAACATACATTGGTGACAGTCTCAAGATAGGGATCCCGAAGCGAACGTCCTCCGATCTCATAGTGAATGTTCAATTAATGTTACACAAAGGCAATCTCTATCAATTGGACACAGAGAATAGGAAGTCGAAACTCATCGCTGATAACGTAGAACATCTAAAAGGGACATTTTACAAAAGAAATAGTCAAGGGATGAGAGTTACTCTGTTCCGATCTTCCAATGTGGAAAATGCTTATGCCAATAATTT
This sequence comes from Enterococcus sp. DIV0703, assembly GCF_051711065.1. Lineage (NCBI taxonomy): Bacteria > Bacillati > Bacillota > Bacilli > Lactobacillales > Enterococcaceae > Enterococcus > Enterococcus sp. DIV0703. The sequence goes on from NZ_JBIOLX010000001.1 coordinate 1,391,147, forward strand.
CTTTGAAAGGAATTTTACTAAAGATAGAGATGAGAAAAAAAGAGATAAAACGGCAACGATGTGCGTGGATGGGGAAACTTTAGAAAAGATTAATCAGCGGCTAAAAGGTTTTAAAATTATGGAGGAGAAACAGCAGATAAAGAGTCGATCGGGTCGGATGGTGAATGCTAAAGCCTTTTCATCATTGCCAATACCAAAAAATCCAACTCCTCATCTAGCCCAAGATCTATTCTATTATAAAGAAGGGGAAATGAAAGATTTTCTTTATAAATTAAAGATTGAAACGATTGATGATCGTAAAGCGAAAGTTGTAAACGCTTATTTGATTGCTGGTGAAAACCTCTATAATTGGCCTGATGCAACACATATTGCATTAATGGACCCGAAGACAACTGTGAAAATAGATTTATTCTCTAAATTCGAGTTGTCAAATGGAATGATATGGTTACCAAAAGGAGAACTGGAAAAGAAAATTGCTTATCATGAAGAGGCTCGGAAACATTTTCCTACAGACCCTGATTATGATAACGTATATAACCTCAAGAAGCATGAAAACAGAAATAAAGATACGAAGATACTTTTATTGAAAGATAACGATTTATATTTAGTTGATCCTAAACAAAAAAGTGCTATGCAGGTTGCTAAAAATGTCCAAATTTACAACGGCAAGCTCAAATCAGGGGATAAAGTAATAGCATCCAACGTTCCAAACAACTCAAAGTGGAGTATATCCTCCGACGTTGCCGCTAAATTTGTAGAAATAGCGAAGATAAACCAAGCAAATAATATCGTTCAAGGTAGAAGTACGATAGAAGATTTGACAAACCGCGCAAAAGCATTAACCGAAGCTCTTAGCATTACTAAAAGCGAACTCAATATCCATGCTGCCACTAAATCCGCAGAAATGACGAAGACAAAATCAGTAGAGAACATTAGTCAAGGTGGAAGTTCGTTAGAAGATGCGACGACGCACGCTCAAGCGTTAATCAAACATGGTAACTTTACTCAAAGTGCCACTAATCTCACTGCTCTAAATAGACGGAGAATGAAACGTCCTGCACCACAACCTCAACAAAAAATTAATGACCCGTCTAGATAAAATGATTATAGTCTTCGGATTTATTGAATAAAAAGAACGAGTGATTATTATTTGTTTTAGTCTTAAAGTGGGGATCATTACTAAAATGAATATTCTAACCAAGTTTAAGGACATCAAAGGCGTACTACTACCTTTGATGTTTTTTTATGAATCTTTGGATAGACTTCATCAGCGAATGATTGTTCAACTTAACCGATTGCACCTTGCACGCTGGTGAATAGGTGATTTGCAGATAACAAAATTGAAAATGCTGACCTTTTTGTTTTGTCATTTTAAAATAAAAGTTTTATTTAAGCTGAAGTGTAGATATAGAATGGAAAGCGGATAAAAGCTGTTTGTTTCAGTAATTACTTGAAAAACGCAAAGAAAACTAGTACGACTGTAAATAAACGAACTTTTATACAAGGCCATAAAAGGAGAGGGAATATGACGATGAAGAAAAGCGACAAACTATCACCAGAGGAACGATATTTATCTCTGGCATTTTCTGCTGATCAAATCCAAGAACATAAACATTTAACACAGGAGAATGGGTTAAGGTTTCATCAGCAATTTGAGCAGAGAGACGAGAACGACTTTCATGAACAACTACACATGAAACTGCCCAAAAAATCGAAAAATACCGAGAAAAATCAGTTATTATATTATGATCATAAAGAGGAGAAGCTTTATAAGATCATTTCAAGCCAGAAAATTGTTAATAAAAAAAAGTCCTACCTAAATTGTCATGGAAAATTGATTACGAGTAACGTTAAATTTAGTGACGGTTCAAGAAAACTAGTCATAGACAATAAACAACAGAATCAAGAAACAACCTTGATTAAATTTGGGTTGGAAGAACTGTTTAATAGAAAAAAATCACGGTTTATATGGGTGACAACAGAAAAAGAAAATGAACTAATAAATATAGTTGGTTCTTTAAACAATAAAGACCAGGAACATCACCAAAATGATGGAGAGGTACAACATACTGATCACTCAAAACATAAACTTCAGGAATGGCTGAGTAAAAATGAACCGGTAGTATATTATCCATTAGATGCTAAAAACAAGAGCGGTTATGACAAAGACGAGCCATTACTATATTTTGGGAACAATAACCTATATAAGGTTGATCATGAAAAGGGGCGGGCGACCCTAATTGCTGAAGGAGTGCAGGAAATTAATCGAAGTTTTGTATGGAACGATGTTGCACTTCTAAAAAATTTACCGAAAGAATGTGGGGAAAATCAAGCCGTAAGAGTCGATGAAAAATGTTTAGAATCGATTCGAAAAGTAGTTGATATAGTTAAAAGAAAACAAATTTTGGAAAACAAACTAGAAAACAATATTGAACAAGCTAAGGCAAGATATGCACAAACATCTCCTAGTTTAACTTTGGCATCAGCAAACCATACTAATATAGACAGATAAAAAACTAATGTTCCTCGATTATAGTATTTCTTTAAAGATTAAGTTGAGTTGTTGCGTAATAATGATGTAAATGGATTCTTAAAATAGCATGAATGATTGCTATAAATCATAGTTTTATTTAACAGTCTATAACCCCATATAATCGTTCTTACACTTTAAAGGTATATTAATCGACTGATAAAACGCTACTTTCTAGGATACATCTATCAATCATCGCTCTAACAAAATATGGATAGATAAATTCACATCAAAATCTATTTTTGGTGTGAATGATTTCTGGATAGCTCTAATACTAAATGGTTTATGCATGCGTAGATATATATAACTGATTAGTTGAACAAGAAAAGAATCGTTTTTATACTATCTGGTAAAAAGAAATAGAATAAATAGCAAGAAGAGAGGGTTTGTGGCTTTTTAAAGGAGAGAGATAAAAATTTTATATTTTAGTTTACATAATATATATTATACAAAGTAGATTCAAAGTGAATTAACCCCCCCTCAAACCGAAATCAAACTAAAAAGATAAAAAAATGACTCTTTCGAACCATTGCAAAATTTTAAAATTATTTTGTATTATAAAATATCAATTAAATCGTGTTTGACAAGATTTAAACACGAATAAATTTTTTATCTGTCTATATTAGTATGATTTGCAAAAGTCCATATCCATAATTTACAAAATTAGAAACAAAAACTCCACAATATTCACATGTGACATTCTCTACAATAAAACAATCATAATCTGGACGACACTCTTTTGATCTTTCCACGAAGAGATACATTTTCCATACTACAATCATAATCTTTACAATTCAATTTCATGCAAGTCATTCCTTACTAACGATCAGATCAACAGTGCTCTTATAATTCTCGATCATTTGTTTGTGTTGTTTTGTCATGCCTTTACGTCCGTTAGCAATCAAACCAGCGATATAACAACCTGAATCATTCCAACACTCTTCTAAGACCGCTAATGACACCGATACTTGTTTTTCTACCCAGTTTTTAGTTCTATAAAGCGTCATTAGGAATTTCAATGAGAGATTTCTTTGATTTTGAACTGTACAATGAAGAATTATTAAACAAAATCCATCTGACAACTTTAATTTAGAGAATAAATCTAATTTGACAGTTTAACCGAAGAAATAATAAAAAGAGTAAAAGAAGAAATAAAGAAAGAGCGACTAATCTTATGTCTAGTTGCTCTTTCTTTATTTTTTATTGTTTATGTATGAATTCTATCTTTCTAAGAAAGAACCTTCTGATTTTTCTTTGGAAGGGTTTTTATTGATTGCTTTATCCTGTTTGTTTTCGGAAAGTTTCTTGACTTTCCTCATAGCTCTGATTTCATCAAACTTTTTTGATTGATTTCGCATTTTTTTAATGTTGTCGTCATAATCAGGTTGTATTGGACCAGGTCCATTTATCCAAACACGTTGCGTTTTATTGAATAGAGAAAAAAGTTTAACCCACGCTTTATTTTCTTTAGACAATTCTTTTTTTGGGTTTGAGTTATCTTGGTAAGACAGTCCTGCTAGTGCTATCTTAAGAGCGTCTTTATATTGAATTTTTTTTTGAGAAGATAATATTTCTGAAATATCTGATCCTGCTTCTTTAATAAAGTTTTCGTAATTTTCTTTTCGATCTCTAAGGAACAGGCCTTTAAAGTTACCTTTATTTAAATTTTTGTGCATTTCGTTCATTTCCTGAAGCAACATTTTTAAACGTTTACTATGTTGGTCGTCTCCAAGCGTTTCTATCTTGTTTAAGACATCTAAGTTTGTTTTTTTGTTTCTAGAAAAAATATTGCTTGATACTATTGGAGGATTCCCACCATTTTGTTGCAAAAATTGATTTATACGATCTTCGATATCTTGTTCGTTAACAGGATTTGCAGTTTGTGATTCTTGTTCGCTAACAGGATTTGTAGGTTGTAATTCTTTCATTTTTTTCTTCCTTTATTTTTATTTGTAATTTTAAATAAGAAAAACCAATAATGGGGTTTCTTGTTTTCCCCTGAATTAGAAAAATTAACATAAAATTAAATTCCTGCCGATCTAAATGAAACAAAAAATGTATCGTATTTCTGATATAGCATTTCTCTATTATACACTGTAGGGATCAGTGCACCACTATTATACAAGTAACGAGTCACTAAAAATTGATTACATTGTATACATTATGCCAAGTAGATCCTTAACATAATAAAAATTCACTCTGTTGTTTATCTCATCAACCGACCATGCAGGTTATCTATTGATATTAGACCCAGTAGTTTTATCAATATTGTGTCTTGTCTCGGGCGTGACATTTGTAATAATGCCTGCTCGTCCATTCAAATGATACAGAGATTTATTTATCATAACGGACTGAGAATTCCCGCTGCTTAAGATATTGTCAGTCTCTAAACCATTTGCTGAATTTTGTACACTCTTTCTTTCCGCTGACTTGCGGATAAGTTCATTTAAAAAAGATTTGTAATGGCTGTTAGTTTGGGGATTAGGTTGTGTTTTTTCAGAGTATCTTTCTGTGATGCCCCATCCAGTATTTTCATCCATGTCTAACTTATTCTTTTTAAGGGACTCCCCTATATTATTTACCGGTTTCTGTTTAACTTTTCCTTCAGGCAAGCCTGCTAGCTCTGCATCTATCATCTTCGATTGATCTTTGGCTAAAGTATTTTTCTGCCCATCAGATATGCTTCTTAACTCCTGAGTATTCTGCTTTTCCATATACTATCTCCTTTCATTCATTTATTTAGTAATTTTACCAGTCATCTTTTATTCTTTTTAAGCTGATTCTGCTCTAAATCAATCACCTCCTTCATTTTTTTCTTGTTGTTTCAAAGCATTTACCAAAAACTTTACCTAATATGCTACCATTTTATTACAATTCACTTTCTACTAAAGAACTATTTTTTCTAAAAAAAATTAAAAAGGAAAACGAGCAAAACGCTCATTCTCCTTTTTTTCATTCAATTATCTCACGGTGTTTAATACGTTTCTTAATTCATTGACAGATTTTTTAACCAATTCTTCTTCTGCTGTGTAGCTGTGTAATTGATAATTCGATGATTCCTCTTATACCCTTCGCTTCTATATATTATGCTAAAGTAATTTCTTTTTTTGTTTATGTAGCAAGTCTATCTTTCAATTTTAGGTGGTCTATCCATATTAGGGGTAGAACGCGGCGATGGAACAGGTGGTTTTGGGACTCCCATAGCGCTATCTTTTATTTGTTCAAACGCCCGAGGTGGTAAAGTTGGAGCTGGCTTCATATTTCGAAGTACACTACTTCGAAATGGCGAAGGTGGAACTGGCTCCATATCCTGATGTAGTTAAGCAGGTACTCCTTGTTTAGACTATGCATTTTTCTTTTTTATTGTTGGATCTTCTGTATAGATATTTTCTCTTGGCATTAAATTTCTTCCTTTCCTTTTATGTCTTGAATTATAATCGAAAAAAAACGATAAGGAGATGTTAGTTCTTTTGTACAATTCTCTGCTATAAACCTGAGTAGTTATTTTTTGATTATGCAGTAAATCTATCTTACATGGGACCTATTACTATTATTCAAATCATTTGAAGAAGAAATAGTATTTTGATTTATATTACTCGTTTTATCTTTTAGATCTTTAAAAGTACACTGTGCAGGAGTATTTTTTTTACTTTTCTGTACATTTTTTTTAGTACGTGGTAATGGAATAGGCTTTTTGTTTTGAGGAATTTTAGTACCTAAAAAAGTGCCCCATCCAGTATTTTCATTCACCCCAAGCAGCCTTCCTTCGGAGTTCTCAACAATAATTAGTTTACTATAACGTGGTGCTGGAATAGGATGTCCAGATAAATGTGACGATGTAGCTAAATTTTGTTCACTCTTTTTTTCCGCTGCCTTGCGGATAAGTTCATTAAAAAAAGATTTGTAATTGCTGTTAGTTTGAGGATTAGGTTGTGTTTTTTCAAATTGTATCTCTAATGAATCATTGTCATTTTTTGTTGACTTACTAATTCGTTCATGTTGGCGATCATTTTGTGAATCGTCAGAACTTAAAGTGGTGCCCCATCCAGTATCTTCATCAATGTCAAAATTATTCTTTTTAAGGGACTCTCCTTTATTATTTAGAGGCTGAGACTGATCTTCTTGTTTCTCCGAAGAGCTTAATTGAGACTGAATGATAGTTGAATAAATAGTTGTTTCCGGTTTCTGTTTGAATTTTCCTTCAGGCAAGCCTACCAGTTCTGCATATATCATCTCCGATTGATCTTTGTCAAAAGTATTTTGTTGCCTATCAGATACGGTTTGCTCTGTATGTATAGAGTGAATATCTTGTTGAACTGCAGATTCTTCTAATCCGCTTCTTGACTCCTGAGTATTCTGCTTTTCCATATACTATCTCCTTTCGTTTATTTAGTAATTTTACCAGTCATCTTTTATTCTTTTTAAGCTGATCACGCTTTTAATCAATTACCTCCTTCATTTTTTTCTTGTTGTTTCAAATACATTTCCCAAAAACGTTACCTAATATGCTACCATTTTATTACAATTCACTTTCTACTAGAAAATTATTTTTTCTAAAACAAAAATAAAAAGGACAACGAGCAGCAAAACGCTCATTCTCCTTTTTATTTTCATTCAATTATCTCACGGTGTTTAATACGTTTCTTTTTTTCTTATTTATGTATGAAGTCTATCTTCCAACTCTAGGTGGCAAAGCTGGTGGTCTATCCATATTAGGGGTAGAATGCGACAATGGAACAGATGATTTTGAGCCTCCCTTTATTTGTTCAAATGCCCGAGGCGTTCTATTCATATTATGAGTAGAATCTGGTAATATAGAAATTTCTTCTTTAGATTTTCCTCTTATTTGTTCAAAATTCCGAAGAGTTCCTTGTTTAAGTTGTTTATCTACCTCTTGCAATTGTTGTATATAACCCTTCTTGTTTGACGATGCTTCTTGAGTATTTTTTTCTATAAATTTAATAAATTTTTTTTTATTTTGGTATTCTGTTCGTTTAGAAGGATTAAATCTATCCATACCTTTTAGTGGCTCAACCCTCACTCTCATGGTACTATAAAAATTTTCTTTAGCACTTGCCCCAGCAATTTTTGAACGTAATTCAATTTCTTTTTTTATCAACTCAGCATTATCTATAGGCATTATAGTACTTATCTCCTTTTTCTAGAATAAAATAATCATAAGTGAAGAAAGAATATTTATTGCATCTAATTTAAAAAAAATAATCTTATTCTGCTCTAAATCAATCACCTCCTTCATTTTTTTCTTGTTGTTTCAAATGCATTTCCCAAAAACTTTACCTAATATGCTACCATTTTATTACAATTCACTTTCTCCTAGAGAACTATTTTTTCTAAAACAAAAATAAAAAGGAGAACGAGCAAAACGCTCATTCTCCTTTTTATTTTCATTCAATTATTTCACGGTGTTTAATACGTTTCTTAATTCATTGACAGATTGTTTAAACATTTGTTCTTCTTCTGGTGTAATTGATAATTCAATAACTTCTCTTACACCCTTTTCATCAACGATGGATGGAACACCTGTAAAGATATCTTTCACTCCATATTGACCAGATAAATAAGCAGAAACTGGTAATACAGCTTGTTCATTGTTTAATACAGCCTTGACAATTCGTGCTGTACTCATACCAATTCCATAATAAGTCGCTTTTTTTCGATCGATGATTTCATAGGCAGCATTTTTAACTTTATCAGCAATGATATCTAAGTCTTTTTCGTCGATTCGATGATCTTTTTCGACAAATTCCATGATTGGTTTTCCGCCAACTGTTGTATGGGACCAAGCTGCTACTTCAGAATCGCCGTGTTCACCTAAAATATAGCCGTGAACGCTACGAGGATCGACAGAAAGTTTCAAGGCAATTTCTTTTCTAAAACGAGTTGTATCTAATGTTGTTCCTGTTCCGATTACTCGAGAAGAAGGTAACCCTGATTCTTTCCACGCAATGCAAGTCAAAATATCTACTGGATTAGAAGCAACAACTAATATTCCGTTGAATCCTGCTCCCATGATTTGTCGAACAATATCCTTCATGATTCCAGCATTTGTTTTCACTAAATCTAAACGAGTTTGTCCTGGTTTTTGGTTGATACCTGCTGTGATTACTACTAAATCGGCATCGCTGCATTCGCTATAATCACCTGACCAAACAGCAACATTCTCTTCGCCCCATGCCATACCATCTAAAAGGTCTAAAGCTTCCCCTTCCGCTTTTTCTTGGTTGACATCGATCAAGACTAATTCATTCGCAATTCCTTGATTGATCATGGCATAAGCAATACTTGTTCCCACAAAGCCTGTTCCAACGATCACTACTTTTCTACTGGTTTTTCTCATGTTGATACACGCTCCTTTTCATCTCATATGTTATTTTCATGAAAATTATAGTTCTGATAGAAACATTTTTCAATATAATGATATTTATAGTTACTATAATATTTTTTTATAGTTATAACAAAAAAACAGATTATTAGTAAACTAACAATCTGTTCAAAGTAAAATAAGATCTATTTCATTCGTTTATATTGGCTTTGCTTAGAAGCACCTTTTGAAGATCCGCTTTTATTTGCAGGCTTATCGGACATTTTTTTACTTAATAACAACATCAAAATAACAAATAGAACGGCTCCACCTAAGAACAAATACATATAATCTGATAAATAAGTCGTGAATAGACTTATGAAATCGGTTTGTCCAAGCACACTCGAATTGATTAACTGTAACCCAAAATTTTCCATATATTACCTCCTAATGTTTAGCTGAGAAAAAATTATTCTCATAAATAAAGCATAATACAAAGAAGGTAAGCGCAGACACCATTTTTTTCTAAAATCGGAAAAATAGTTTTTGGATAAAAAAAGACAGCGTAAAAGCTGTCTTTTTCATAGGATCACTAGCAACTGACAAATCTATTTTTTAGTATCTTTTTTAGATGTCAATTCTTCAAATTTTTCTTTTACTTCTTCCGCTAATTTTTCCACTTCTTTTTCAAAAGCATTCGGTTTCTTTGGTTCTTCCTCTTCAACTGAGTTAGAACCAGATAAAGCGACATCTTTGGCTTCGCCAGAGTTTGTGCCAGATAACGATTCTTGTTTGTTTTCTGTTTCACCAGAATTTGTCCCTGCTAATGCTACTTCATCATCGGTTTTAGGCGCCATCGAACCTCTTAAACGTTTGCCTTTTTCGCCGTTATAATTTGTCATGAGAATTCCTCCTTACAGTTATTTATTTTATAGTACATAAGAACAAAATAACTGTCAAAACATGAGGTGTCCTCCCCATCATATTTTAATGGTTTTGTTTTTTTGTTTCTCATCAATCTTTGCTTAATCCTTCAGAATGATCATAAACAGTGAATGGTTTATTTGTTTGCTTGCGCTTCTTTTTCCTGGATCTCTTTGATCCCTGTTTCTAAAATGTTCATTTGTAGAAGTGTTTCTTCGTCTTTCACTACTTTTTCGGCTCCGTTTATGAGCGTTTCATAGACTCCCTCATAGACCCGACTATAGTCCCCTACTTCAGAAATCACTTTTTCCTCATGGTAGTTTCCATTTTGGTCCATATAGGTAAGTGTGCCGTAGTGTTCTGGTAAATCAATACCAAAATCTTGATGGTCTGGGAAATAAAATAGTTTAAGATGCTCTTCTTGTCGATCTTTTGTCTGTTTTACAAACATCCCTTTCTTCCCATAAACCACAAAGCTTGGGCGTTCCTTAATACGAAAATAGCTTGATTTGACAGAGATTTTCATTGTTCCATAATAAAAATCTAAATCGAAATAGTCATTCATTCGTCCCGTTCCTAATAATTGGCGCACATCATAGTGGATGTCATCTGGTTCGCCAAAGTAAGAAATTACTTGATCTACTGTGTGACAAGCATGACCGTAGAGATAACTATTGACTGTTGAAAATTCCGTTGCCGATTCAGGAACTTCAGGTCTGAAATAATCATAATGCATCTCAATTTCTAAAATATCGCCTAATTTTCCACTTTCCAACACTTTTTGTACGGTCAAGAAATCAGAATCAAAACGACGATTTTGATAACACTGGATAAATAAATCTTTTTGCTTCGCTAGCTCAAATAACTCTTTCGCTTCTGCAGAAGTTTCAGCAAACGGTTTTTCAACCAGGACATTTTTTCCATGCTCTAAGGCTAATTTTGCATATTCATAATGAAATTGGCTCGGAGTCGTGATGACAACTAGTTGGATTTCTGGATCATTCCATAGATCTTCCAGTTGATTGGTGTAATGAATATCCTCAAAGGTTTCCCAAGTGGGTTCTGAACGTGAAAAGATCGTTTTGATTTTGATCTTATCTTTTAGTTTTCGTGAAAAAGGTAAATGATAGCGGTTGGTACTTTTTCCATTTCCTAGATAGGCAATTGTTAACATACGTTTTCCTCCAATTTTTGTTTTTAACTACTATCAGTATAAATGAATGGTCCCTTTAAAAGTTAATTTGAGCGCAGTTAGAAAAAAATGTTCAAGAAAGTGATCTTTTTAAGTGAATAATCGACAGGTATGTTTAACCTACACAAAAAATAGTAGTCAAAAAGAGGGATATTCAGTAAGATGGATGAGGAAGGTGAGCATATGTTAATCGAAGACCAATTGATACGACAAGAAGCATTTACAACAACAGAAAAAAGAATTGCTGATTATCTCAAAGCAAACAGAGAAACAGCTGTTTATATGACGATCGAAGAATTGGCAAAAGCGACGTATACTTCGCATTCAGCCATAATTCGCTTATGTAAAAAATTGAGTTTTTCTGGTTTTAGAGAATTTCGTTTTGAATTTGGTCGTGAAGTCCATCAGATGAAAGCCCAGTTCAATCAAATCATTGATCCAAACTTTCCTTTTACTGATAAAGATGATAGTCAATCGATCGCTAAAAAAATGGCCGATTTGTCGATCCAATCTATCAAAAAAGCACAGCTTCAATTGGAGAAACAGTCAGTTGATGCGATTGCCACAGCATTGAATCAAGCGAATCGCATGTTTATTTTTGCCAAAGGGGATTCTCAAATCACAGCACGCAAATTTCAAAATAAACTAATCAAGATCAATAAATTTTTGATATTAGCTGAAGAGTATAGTGATTCTTCTTGGAATGCATCCAATTTAACAGAAAAGGATTGCGCCATCTTTCTAACTTATAGTGGAAGGATTCACCATTATGAAAAAATTATGATGCATTTAAACCATGTGGGTGCTAAAACTGTATTAATCACTGGAAATGAACATTCAGAAATGGCAAAACAAGCAACGATGAAACTCATCGTTACGCAAGATGAATTAGATTTTGCTAAAGTGGCAACATTTTCCTCACAAATTGCCTTCGACTATGTTTTAAACACTCTTTATTCCGTGATGTATGCACAAAATTATCAAGAAAACATCCAGAATCTCAAACAAAAACAAGACTTGATCCAAAAAGGTTTGTTGAAGGAATATCGCCATTAGAAAACAGTTGTTTATTACCGTGTGTCAAAGCCAATAGAGCGCGCTTCATTCTTTTTGTCATGATAAAACTTGAAACTAAAAATCTACAGACCGAGTACTGCAAAGATTGAGGTACTCGGTCTGTAGATTAATTTTGTTCTTTTTGCTGGATACATTGTGCAATCAAAGCACCTAGCAAGTGATAGCCTAACTTCGAAGGATGCAACCCATCGTCTTGCAAGTAAAGTGTTGGGTCCTCAAAAGATTTTTCATAATGATAAAAATCAATAAAACTTACTTTGTTCTTATCTGCTACTTCTTTTGCGATCTGAGTATACTCTACTAAGATCTCAGGAATTGTTTGGGTTTTGATCTTTTCATCAACGTAACTAGGCCCTATCAAAATCACTTGGCTATGTTTAAAAAAGTTGATCAATTGCTCCAAGTTTTTTCGATAGGCTTCTTGGTTATCTCTTTGATTGATTGCATCATTAACGCCAACATTAAGAACGACGTAGTCAGCTGTACGTTCATCTTGGGGAAGTTGAGACAATCGTTCAAGGCTGCTTGTCGTTGAATCGCCTCTTTTTCCTAAGTTAATGATCTTAAAATCAGCTTGTCCTAAAGCATTTAAGGTCGTTGATAACGCATGGTCCAATGCATGGACGACCTCCCCCTGGTACAATCCAGCAGCAATGCTATCACCAAATAGTATAATTTTCTTCATCTGTGTCATCCCTTTTCTTTTCTTACAATAAAAATTCTATCACGGAGAATCAAAAAGGAAAAATCGTTGCTCTCAACTATAAGAACTTTCTATCGAAGGTTTTTATTTGGTTATCGATGATGACACAAAGAAGTATCGAAGTGTTTTTCTGAATACGGACACTACTTACCAGTTAAAAAGAAACGGCTAACAAATGAATCGAGTGGATTCAAGATTCACTTCGTTCGGTTTACAAACCTCTTTGCAGCCATTTTACCTTGTAACGATAATCTTGCAACAACTCATCAGTAGTCCAGTCATTCGCAATGTAATCCGTCAATGAATTGATCACAAGATCCATGACGAAATATAAAAAGCTAATCGCTTCTTCTTCTGAAGTAATGTGAAAACCATTTGCCTTCAGTAACTTAAACCATTCCTTTAATCTTCCTGATTCAGCAGAAGGCTTGGTTCTTTGGTGATTGGTAAAATCATCACTTCTCGTTAAAAAGCGGATGGCCTGCCAATAACTACTTTTTTGTTCCAGTTCACTACACCACGCAAGGTAATTTTCAATTCCTTGAAAAAAGTCTTGCTTGTTTTGACTGATATATTTCAGAATATCTCGATGGATTTGAATCGAATAATACTGGATCGTGTAGGTATGGGCATCTTCCAAGTCTTCGAAGTACTTATAAAAGGCCCCTCTTGACATAGCCATATCTTCGACAATATCTGCAACTTTTACTTGGCTAATATGTCGAGCTGAAAAATTTTCAAGTAAAATTTCAATAAGCCGTTGTTTCTTCTCATTCGGCAGATTAAGAAATGTCGATTTAGGCATCCCATCCCTCCGTTTCTTCGATCAAATCACCATCTTTCATTCGGTAGACACGATCGCTCCATTTGATCATCCGAGCATCATGTGTAACCATGACTGTTGCTTTTTGTTTTTCATGTGCTTCTTTGACAAGTAACTTGACTACTTCAAAGGCATGATCTGTATCTAAGCTAGCGGTAGGCTCATCTGCTAAGATCAAACTAGGGTCATTGAACAACGCACGAGCAATCGCTACACGTTGTCTTTCCCCACCAGATAAATCTCGAGGATAGCTTTCTTTTAGATCATAAATATCTAATGATTTCAATAAGTCATCAATGACGGTTTCGTTTTGTTTCTGATGGCTGACTCGATCAACTAAATAAAATTGTTCTTTGACCTTTAAAAATGGAATCAAATTAGAACTTTGTAAAATAAACCCAATTTCTTTAAAACGTAAATCGGCTCTTTTTTTCTCAGATAAATCGGAAAAAGACTGACCATTAATGGCGATTTCTCCAGAAGTAGGTGTTTGTAGCCCACCGGAAATGGTTAAGAAGGTACTTTTTCCTGAACCAGAAGGACCGATGATGCTGACAAATTCTCCTTGTTTGACATTAAAATTAATTCCTTTTAGTGCAGTCACTTCGGTATGTCCACTACCAAAAGTCTTGACGATATTTTTCATTGTTAAAATATTTTTCATTTTTTACCCTCCTATAGCGGTGATTGGGTCCACTTTTGTGATCGTGCGTATCGAGAAGACGCCGCCTACAACTGCTACAACGAGTAAGACCCCACTATATAGCAACCATTGTGTCCAAAAAATAGCGAATGGCATCGCACTTGGTAAAAACAAGCTAGTTAGATAAGCAGCTAGAACTGCTAAGGCGACACCAATGACTCCAATAACAAATGACTGTGCAATCAACGATTTAGCAATAAATGAATTGCGAATCCCTTGAGCTTTCATTACGCCAAAGATCGCCGTTTTTTGTAAAGTGATGACATACATAAAAATGCCAACCACTGCTGCTACGACAAGAAACAAGAAGTAAACCATTGCATTTAGTGTCATATTTTGTGCAGAATAACCTGGAAGACTTTCAATAAAATCAGGAATCGTCAGTTTTTGTAAATCTTTTGATGCGCCATCTTTATCAATTGCAGCTGATTGTTTGGTCACGATCGCATTGATCGGCTTTTTGTCATCTGAAGCAAACGGTTGGGCTCCATATTTTAATTGTGTCCAAGTTTCTAGATCTGTATAGATGACTGGTGAGACCGTATAATAAGTGGCAGGAAAAATTCCAACGATCGTAAATGCTTGGTCATCGCTACCGATTTTGATTTGATCTCCCAACTTATATTGATCTTGTGCCAGATTTTGGGAGATAATTATTTCATTTTTCTTATCAAACATCCGACCATCTGTGATTTTAGGTAATAAAAAGGCATCGTTAGTCGTACCAAAGACTGTCACATTTTCTTTGTTTTTGCCCTTGATTGCTCCACTGAATAAGCCAATCGGTGCTTTTTCTTTCGCATTTACTTGATCAAGGTCGCCTCTTGTCAATTGAGATGCTGCAAACACTTGATTAGCATCTTCGGACAAAACGATTTCTTGAGCACCCCAATCATCAATCGCTTTTTTAAATTCTTCTGCTAATCCACTTGCTAGACCTGATAGCATGAAAACGACATAAGCAATCAAGAACATGATACCGATAATGAGTCCGTATCGTAGTTTTGCGTATTTCATTTCTTTCATTGCTAAAAACATTACTTTCCCTCCTGCATTTTCCTTTTTCGATAGTGACATTTTGTCACTGTAGAAAAGTATAGCGTAACAGTGACAAAATGTCACTCAACAAAACTCATGAAACAATTCGTTCATACTACAAGATCATTGTCTTTCTGTTTATTGGTTACAGTTTTTCTTATAGTTGGCGATGTTACTATATATATGAATCATGAGCAAATAAACGTTGGTATAAATAGATATCAGTAAAAGGAAATAGAAGAAAAACGAAAAATAAGCTACAATAATAAAATAGAACACCAGTTTGAACAAAAAGGAGGTTCTTTTATGGATCAAAAAACACGAAAACACATTCAAGAAAAGTTAAAACAACGCATCGCACAGCTTCCTCCTATTTTCCAAGAATTTTTAAAAGAAAATCAAAAAAAGCTTTCATTAAGCAGTCGTTATGAATATGCAAAAGATTTTCATTTATTCACGGATTATCTTCACGAAGCTTTAGATCAAGAGATCACGGATGAAGTTATTCTTCGTCTTGAAAAACAAGACTATTTAAATTTTTTAGATAAAGTCTATCAGCATACTCGTTCGTTTCAGACCACAGCTGATCAACAAACAAACCAGTTATTTAAAAATAGCTATTATGGTCTTTCGCGAAAACAATATTCGTTAAATCATTTTCTACGGTTTTTGTATCAAAAAGGGTTATTGACTGAAGAAATATCTCTATTAGGAAAAACGCTCCCTGAAACTACTGCTGCAGCGCCTCGATTCATAGACGCCTCTTTGTTTCAAGACTTTGAGCATCTGTTTATTCCTATGAATGGCTTTAACTCTTCACGAGAAGCACGCTTTGAAAAAAGGAACCGACCAAGAAATTTAGCGATCGTAGCTATTCTTTTATATTGCGGGTTAAAGATCCATGAAGTCGTTGAATTAAAAAGAAAAGATATTGACTTAAATAAACAAATCATTCATCTTAGCCGTAAAAAAAATCGGCTTAATCAGTCGCCAATTCCCAATGAAGCACTGCCATTCATTAAAAACTATTTAGCAATAACTGATACTGGGACAGGACCTGATTCTTTTGCTTTTCGTTCATCTCATGACCAGCAAATCTCTCCACGGACGATTCGCCAAATACTAAGTAAAATCACTGTATATAAAAATATTTCGCCAGAATTATATCGTAAAACTTACGGGTACTACGTTTCCCTTTATTTTGATGATCTGGATATCGTCAATTTCCTTTATGGTAATCGTTATATCAATGAACATTCATTTGAAGAAGTCCATCAAAAGATGTTAGAGTTCTCTTACAAGGAAATAACAAGTATCAAAAAATGAAATAACGAAATATAATTCATTTTTTCACAAAGAAAGCTGTTTTTTATTTAGGGTTTGTGCTAAGATTATAGCTGAATTTGCAAAGTAAATGATTTAATTCACAAGTTTTTCTTACTTTGCTTACCAACTTGTTTATTAAATGAAATCGGAGTGTGACTTATGGAAACAATCGCTTATTCCCCACTAAATCTTTTTTCTAATTTTCAAGAAGCAGCGAATGCTACACCAGATGTACCAATCATCTTTGACCAACCCTTAGCAGCTTTTCCGGAACTTGGTTTTAAAAGCACTTACAAAGATACCTGTCAACTCGTTTTGACTCGTGCCTATCAATTAGCTCATTTGGGTGTCGGACTTGGTGATAAGGTCATGATCTACAAAAGTTCAGCTTTTGATACTTATTTATTAGCCGTAGCAACAGCTTATCTTGGGGCGGTACCAGCAATGATCTCTTATCACTTCCCTACCCCCACTTTAGAAGTCTTTGTCGACCGTTTAGAAGATCCATTTATCCTTTTTGATGACGAAACGGCTGAACGAGTGGCTGGCATTTCAAATGGATCAAAAGAAAAACAAATTGCTGTTTCTAAACTATTGACTCAACCAGCAGAACCAGTGGCACAAAATCAATTGGGGAACGATGAAATTTCTTATATGACCCATACTTCAGGAACAACAGGTATCCCTAAATTGATTTGTCATTCTGCTCATTCAATGGGCTGGCGCACCAAATGGCAAAAAACTGTCTTTACTAAGATCGCAGAGAAAAAACTTGTGGCTTTCCATATCTCTCCTGTTCATTCTCGCTTCAATATTGGTATTTCTTCATTGATGGCGATGGGCTTTCCAATGATGCCGTTAGCGGATGCTCAAGGGGAAAACGTTGTGGTCATGTTAAAAGAAAATCCACCGATTGCACTTGAAACACATCCAAACAACTTTGTTCAGTGGAGCTTTACAGCGAAAGAATATCCAGAAGCTTTTGCTGGTATTCGTTATTACCATTCCACTTTTGATGCGATCAACAACTCTACTATGGAAACATTCTTACGGACTTCTCCTAATCAAGAAGCTGTTTTCTTACAAGTTTATGGCCAAAGCGAATGCGGACCGATGATTTTAAAAGCTCATACATTAGAGAGTTTAAAAACGAGTAATGCGAGAGACATGGGTGTGGGACTTGGCGACTTAACCAAAGCGCGGATCGCAGATGAAAATGGGAACGTCTTGCCTGCTAATACAGATGGACACATCCATTTATTATCAAAAGGTCGTGCATTAACTTATTATAAAGAAGATGCTCGTTTCCAAGAAAATGTTTATGGTGCTTGGTGGGACAGCGGTGATTACGGCAGCATGGATGAACAGGGGCATTTGTTCTTAAAGGATCGTCAAGTGGATTTGATCGATACAATCAATAGCAATTTAGCGATCGAAGATTTCTTGTTAGACTCATTAGAATTTCTATCGGAAGTGGTCATCGTTCGTGATAAAAACAATGCACCACAACCATTGATCTCTCTTGCTCCTAATCACGAAATGGATTGGTATCGTTGGTGGAAACAAGTGCATGAGTTACCTCGATTGAATACGCCGATTATCAGAGATTATGAAGATATCCCACGGACTGCAACGATGAAAGTCCGTCGACTACAAATTGAAAAAGAATTAAAAGCATAATAAAAAGAACACTGACGTTATCCTCTTACCTAGCAGGTATAACGTCAGTGTTCTCTTTTGTTTAAAAAATTTTCAGTTGTTAAAAATGTAGGAATGACAAAAAAAGATTCAATTTATTGATAATAATATCTAATGAAGTTGTTCATTTGAGTATGTATTGCTTATGTTTTCTTCTAGCTGTTAAGTTGCCAACAATACAGTGTACTTGTTTCATTCAGATGATAGATAAAATTTGGTGATCTAAAGACTACGCAAAATTGGATGACATAAAAATATGCCAATTGGCTGTTTTCTTTTCTAACAACTTTCGTTATACTCTTTTCGTGGAGGGAAAACAATGAGAAAAACACTTACAATTGGTGGTTCTGACCCTTTTGCCGGTGGAGGAATTCAATCCGATTTGAAAACTTTTGAGAATTTTCAACTTTTTGGAATGAGCGCGCTCACCTGTGTAGGCATGTTAGACGAAAACAACGCATTCCTCTTAGAAAATCTACCTGCTAAGTGGTTGGAACAGCAACTTGCTTCGATCCAGAAGATGACAGACTTAGCGGGTATCAAAATTGGCTTATTGCATTCTCTTGAAGCAATCATGATCGTCCGAGATTTTTTAAAAAAGCACCCTCAAATCCCAATCGTTCTTGATCCGGTTTTAGCTTTTAAAGAAACTACTTCATTAGCGAATCAACAGTATATTGAGTGCTTAGTGAAAGAACTCTTCCCCCTTGTTGATCTTGTCACGCCCAATCTTAAAGAAGCAGCTCTCCTTTCTGGAAAGAAAAAAATTTCAAGCATCAATGAAGTGATAGAGACAACCAAATTTATTCATACTTTAGGAAGCAAAGCGGTCGTTGTTAAAGGTGGCTCTGGGATCCATGGCGATGAAGCAATCGATGTTTTGTATAGCCATGACGGACTAACCACTTTTACAATGGAAAAATTAACACGATCAACGGTGAATGGCGCAGGATGTACCTTTTCTTCTGCTATTACAGCGAATCTCGTCCATGGCTATACGCTCCCACAAGCCATTCAACGAAGTAAAACTTACGTTTATCAATGTATTTTAAACGGTGTTGAAATGAATGATCAAACGGGCAGTGTCTGGTCTGGCGGTAACATCAAAGGAGGGATTTAATCGTTGAATACGAAACGAATGACAATATATGCCATGCTGATCGCTTTAACAGTAGCATTATCTTTAACAATTTTGGTTCCAATACCAGCAACTAACGGCTTTGTCACGCTCTGCGAAGCTGGCATCTACACCACTGCTTTATTATTTGGTCCATTTGGTGGGTTCGTTGTCGGTGCCTCAAGTGGTTTATTCATCGATTTACTGTCAGGTTATCCGCAATGGGCCCTTTTTTCCTTATTGATCCATGGTTTGCAAGGATTGGTCAGTGGCTATTTTGCCGAAAAAACAAGCAAAGGTCGATTTGTCGGTCTTTTTATCGGTAGTTGTCTGATGATTAGTGGCTACTTTTTAGCAGGTTGGTTTTTATATGATTGGCCTGCGGGGATAGCTTCTATTCCTGGAAATATTTTTCAAAATATTGTAGGGGTTGGATTGGCTTTACCACTCACTCAAGCTCTAAAACGAACGAGAGTACAAAAAGAAAGTAAGTAATGAAAGGAAGAATAAAATGAGCATCACAGAAGAATCTTTAAAACAAGAATTAACCAAAATGGTCAACGAGGTATTAGCAGAAGCAAATTTAAAATCTGGCGATTTATTTGTATTAGGATGTAGTACCAGTGAAGTGGTCGGTGGACAAATTGGTAAAAACTCAAGTGCTCCAGTTGGACAGTGGATTATCCAAACGATTAGAGAAATATTGCAACCTTTAGGAGTCGCTTTAGCTGTTCAAGGATGTGAACACATTAATCGAGCCCTTGTCGTCGAACGCTCCGTAGCAGAGCAAAAACAATTTGAAATTGTTTCTGTTGTACCAGCCTTACACGCTGGTGGCGCTTGTTCAGTAGCAGCGTTTGACCAATTCGATGATCCAGTAGAAGTGGAACATGTGGTAGCGCAAGCTGGGATCGATATCGGTGATACTTCCATCGGTATGCATGTCAAACACGTTCAAGTACCTGTTCGACCAAGCAGTCAAACATTAGGAGCCGCGCATGTTACAGCTCTGCGTTCACGTCCAAAATACATTGGTGGTCCGCGAGCTGAGTATGAAGTGATTTAAAAGAATCAATTAACTGATAACCTACCTAATATTTATGTAAATGTTATTCTTTATTATAAAATATTCACTTATTATCTAATTTCTATAAAGGTACAGTCACCCAACTTCATACAGTATGTCAAAAAAGTTTGCCTTGGACTTCATTAGAAAGCTCAAGACAAACTTTTTTAGTTTCTTTTTTTACTGTTTACAAATAATTTCGCTTCATAAGGATCAAGCTTACCCACTCGTTCAAATACACGTTCTTCTTGATTCGTGAGAAGTAATTCCCAAGGAACATCAACTTCATTCGGTAATGAATATTCTGCTACTTCACTCGTAAGATTGACCATAATCAGATAGTTTTTATCGGTAAATGATCGTTCATAAACATAGAGTTGGTCGTGTTCAGCGAGATATTCTTTGAATGAACCATAGATCAATCCTTGATTTTCACGACGGATGCGGATCATTTGTTTGTAGAAAGATAAGATCGACGAAGGATCGTTTTCTTGTTCTTCTACGTTAAGTGTATGATAGTTGGGATTTACCATCAGCCAAGGTTCGTTTGTTGAGAATCCGGCATATTTTTCTGATCCCCACTGCATAGGTGTTCGGCTATTGTCTCTTGTTGTATCAGCAACGATATCTATAGCTTCCTCAGGAGATTTTCCTTCTTCTAGCAATTGGTTATAAAGACGTCTTGAATCGACGGCATCAATTTGTTCGATGGCAGTAAACGGCATATTCGTCATACCGATTTCTTGTCCTTGATAAATAAATGGCGTGCCTTGCAGGAAAAAGTACATCATTGCGACTGCTTTTGCTGATTTTTGCCAATAATGTTCAGGATCACCAAAAACAGAAACTGAACGAGGTGTATCATGATTTTCCATATAAAGTGCATTCCAACCCTTACCGTCTAAAGCGGTTTGCCAGGCACTTAACGCTCTTTTTAAATTGATAACATCAAGTTTCCCTTCTTTTTCGTGCTTCCAAATCGAGATATGGTCAAATTCAAAGATCATGTCAAAATACCCATCAGTGCCGACCCATTCTGGACCTTCTTCAGCCGACACCCCGCTAGCTTCGCCAACAGTCATAATGTCATAGTCATCAAAAACATCTTTTAATTCATTTAAGTGTTCATCGATCCCGGAAACATTTTGAAAAGGAGAAAAGGGGTTTTCAGTTGCTTTAACAGAATATTCATCTTTTTTCACATGGGAAATCGCATCTAAACGAAACCCATCGATCCCTTTATCTAACCACCAGCGAATCATAGAAAAAAGTTCATTTTTTAATTTCTCGCTTTCCCAATTCAAATCAGGCTGCTCTTTAGCAAAGACATGCAGATAATATTGTTTTGTTTGTTCATCATATGCCCAAGCTGAGCCACCAAAAATCGATTGCCAGTCATTCGGAGCGTTTTCAGGTGTTCCATCTACCCAGATATAGTAATCTCGGTAAGGATTATCCAGTGACTTCTTTGATTCAATAAACCACTCGTGTTGATCAGATGTATGATTGATGACTAGATCCATAATGATTTTGATTCCTTGTAGATGTGCTTCTGCCAGTAATTGATCAAATTCGGCCATCGTTCCAAATTTTTCTAAAATATTTTGGTAGTCACTAATATCGTAACCGTTATCAATAAAAGGCGAAGAATAAACTGGATTGATCCAAATAAAATCAATCCCTAATTTTTTTAAATAAGGAAGCTTTTCACGAATCCCATTGAGATCCCCAATGCCGTCTCCATTACTATCCATAAAACTGGCAGGATAAATCTGATATCCGACCGCTTCTTTCCACCAAGCTTTTGTTTGAGTCATTGTTTTCTTCCCTTCTCTTTTTCTCTATTATAAAACAATGCCACTATTTTTTGTTGATGTTACCGATAACATCGTTTTCTCTTTAACAGTTTCCTTTTTTGTTTCGTTATCTGGTTTGCAGAATGTGAGGATTTAACAGTCGATTAACGATCAAAAAGAGTCTGATAGATAAACTAAATGGTGTTTAACCATTCGCTACAATGCGTTCATAACCTCTTCCCTTTGTTCCAGCAGTCGCTCTAACAAAAAAACAAGCCGGAAAATCCAAAAATAGGAACTATTTTCGAATTCTTCGGCTTGTTCTCAGAGCTAGGAACTTCTGTCACAATCTCTCTTAGTCGATGAATGGACTTATACGTGACTCCAGCTATTTTCAGCTATTTACAAATAGCGAGCAATCAATTGGATCAATTGCTGTGGTAACTCGTTGATGTCTGTCATATCAATGAAACGATTTTCCCCATATATCTCTTTGATTTCTTTTTGATCCTGTCCAATCGCAGCAGCCACAAAGATGACTCCTTGACGGTCATATTCAGACAGAACGCTTTGGATATCTTCCCTTGCCTTCTTCCCAGTATAGTCTGGCAAAGCTTTAGGCTGGCCATCACTAATCGAGACCAGCAATTTAGTCGTGGCAGATTCTTGGCTTAGTTTGTTAGCGATTAGTCTCAAACTGGCACCATCACGATTATTTTGTCGTGGTTTCATCGTCACTAACTTCTCATCTAACCATTGGAAATCATCACTAAATTCTTTATAAGAAAAAATTGAGGTCTTTTCTCTCGTTGAGACATCTGCTGTATCTCCATAAATCATTAAAGGAATATTTACACGTTTAGCAAATTCTGCGATGGCGATCGCTGCTTTTTTTGCTGCTTCGATTCGTTCATCTCGAATCATTGAACCAGATTCATCAATCCTTAAAGCCACTGCCAATGAAGGTTGTTCGTGGGGTGGATTTTTCTTATCGAAATAACCTAGGTCATTATAGGCCACACGACTCGCATTGAACCGTTGACCTTCATATTTTCCTTTTTGATAAGTCGTTGATTCATCATTTTCCAACAAATCTAAAATTTGACGGCTTAATGTTTCAACGATCGGTAAAACTTGTTGTCTGATTTGTTCTGCTTCTTGTGCTTTGAGTTCAAATTTTGGTCGATGAACGATCAGTCCTTCTTTTTCGTGCATCGTCCCCTTCATTATTTGTCGTGCTTCTTTCGTTAACTCACGTTTGATTTCTTTGTCGTAAGCCTCCATATCAGAGGCAGACATTTTTTCTGAATTATCTTCTGCTTGTTGCTCCTGTTGCCCCTGACCTGAAACTTCTTGACTTCGTTCTTGTTCAAATGAAAAAGACTCTGTCTTTTTTTCCTCTTCAATCTCAGCATTCTCCACTGATGGAGTTTCTTCTTCGATCTCAGGCGACTCATTTTCCATTAAAGACAACGTTTCTTCTGCTAGTTGATCGATATTACGTTCATCAGCTTCTTCATCGTTAAGGATTCTGCCTCGATTTCTTGAAGCTTCTTCTGAAAGACGTCCCCACTTTATTTGCCGTAATAATTCACGAAGTTCTTCAAGAAGCCCACTTTGTTCTAATGCTTGGGTTAATATCTCCAATTCTTCTGGAACAGTGGTCAATTTATAGAGAACTTTAGGATAAATCGATTGGAAAAGATCTTGCCCTTGTTTCCAAGTATTTGCCCAATAAAAATAGGAACGCATACCAGCCACTCCCTTGATGGCATTCGCTTTGGCAGTATCATCTAATAAACGAATGATCTCCGCTAATTTCAAGAGCAGTTCAGGTTGTTGAATCTTTGTCTTACCTAAGGCTCGCTCAGCCATCACTTCAAGTGAAGGTAAATCCATCTTCTCAGCATGTTGCATCCGATCTCTCAAAGATTCATTCAACGGACGATTACCTTGGTAGTTCCGATTTGTTGTGATGATGATGACGCAATCTGGATGACGGACGACGACACCCGTGGGTAAATTCAATAATCCATTTGGCTCAAGAGCGGAATTTAAAGCAACTAATACGGAAGCATCACGGATCACCGTTGGCTCCTGGATTTCTAACAAATACCCCTTTTCGATCGCACGAACAATTTCAGAGGGATAATATTTATAGCGAACGTTACTATTTTCATTTTGTTCCATCCGCTTGATGAAATCAGCCAGTTTAGATTTAGCCATTTCTGTACTAAGATTATAATGATGTTTGATTAACCGTAAGACAGCCTCTAATGTCTCTGTTTGGTTGATTGCATCAATCAATTCTTGATCTTCATCTACGTCAGACTCAACAATAGGCAATAGCGCACCAAAGACATCTGATTTATCCATATCCGCAAAACAAGTTATTTTCGTATAAGGAAGTTGTAAATCAGCCGAAAGAGCTTTAGCCAGTTGCGTTTTTCCTGACCCAGCATCCCCTTCAAGCAAGATGTTACTGATCTTCATTTCAGGATCATTCCAGTTTTCAAAGATTTCAGCTGCGATTCTTTGTTCTTCTTGACTGGTTCGATGACTCGTTGGCTTTTGCCAAATCATTTGTTTTTCAACACTTGAAAATTGACGGTCTTTTGTCAGTGAGAAATCTTCCAATGTACCTCACTCCTTTTTTCCTTAATACCCTAAATCATCTAATAGACGTTTCAAAATTCGGAAACGTTCACCGATCAATTCGCCATCTTTTTGTAACGTGTCATAATAGAGCATAATATCTTCATCGATCTTAGGATTTTTGGTATCCACTTCAACCGTCATTCGATTTCCTTGAAGTCCAATAATATCGACAACTGGATTTTCAGGATCATAAAATTTTTCATAGCGATACGCATCTTGAAAATACAAACTCCCTTGCGCAGCTAAAATTGCTAGATCTAAGATCCGAGTGATTGGTAGTTCTTCCGATTGGCGTGACCATTTTTCACCCGTATGGCGCCATACCTTGCCTGAAATATCAACTTTTCCACGATCATTCCATTGCGCTAACCCTAAAGATAGTCCTTTAGCATCCGTATGCAAAGCATTTCTTCCATCAACTTGATCATAGTCTTCAACGACAATAACAGGTTTGTGTTTTAAATTTGTTGGGATTTCCATCTAAATCCATCCTTTCTCTTTTAGTAAATTACTAACCTAGTGATTTACTCATTTACTAAACTTTTAAGGATTATACGCCTTATATAGAAAAAATGCAAAAAAAGCATCGTATCCCAATGAATGAGAGACGATGCTTGCATTGAATTGAATAATCCAAATTATTGCGCAGAGATGGCAAGCCCGATTGCTTTTTCTCCTAAGTGACTACCAATCACTGGACCAAAATGACCAATCTCAATGTCAGCATGCGGGTATTGCTTTTGTAATTTTTCTTTTTCTTGTATGGCAACTTCCAAATTATTTGCATGAATCACATAAAGCTTAACAGGTGGTGCAATTTCCTCATTTCGCATGCCGATGACTTTTTCGGCACGAGCGAAAGCTTTTTTACTTGAACGGATTTTTTCAAATAAAACGATTTTTCCTTCTGAAAAAGTCAAAATCGGTTTGATTTTAAGCAATCCACCTATCAATGCAGCCCCATTAGTCAAGCGTCCACCGCGTACTAAGTTGTTCAAGTCATCCACGATGAGATAAGCATACGTATTATCTCGGATACGATCGATATGTGCGATAATTTCTTCAAGAGATTGACCTTTTTGATTTAAATCTAGAGCAGCTTCTACCATGTGACCCATTGGCATACTCGTGATCTTAGAATCATAAGGAACGATTTTTACACCGTCAATGTCGTTTTTCATAGCATGTAATGTGTTGACAAAGCCGGAGATCCCAGAGGATAAATGGATACTTAAGATGGTATCGTATCCTTTTCTTTTCAGTTCTTCGTAAAGCGCCAGTACTTCTCCAACTGCAGGTTGTGAAGTGGTCGGGAAGTCTTTGCTTTTATTTAGAAGCCCATAGTATTCGTCAGCTTCTATGTCTATTCCTTCATTGTAGATTTTCCCATCCAAAATGACAGGGATCGGAATAACGAACAAATCAGGATGATTTTGGATTCGTTCAGGCAAATAAGCCGTACTGTCAGTAACTACTGCAAGTTTCATTTATTTAATTTCCTCATTTCAAAGAATTTTACCAGTCTATTTAACTATATCATAAGAAAGATGACATTTGAACCTCTCACTCAAAAAGTGAGAGAAACAATCACGTCCCTCTCACTTTCTGTAGCTTTAAAAAATTATCATGAACTGGATGTTGTTCCTAATTTTTGGTTGAGTGATGCCGATGCTGGAAGTTTTTAAGTAATTGGAGCCCATTTCTGCCAAATTGAGCAAAGAGAAATGTCAGCCCACCTATTCCACCAAGGCCAACACAATAAACAACAGCATGGGCTTTCGACGTCATCGTCAATTGGAGGTTCAATAGGATAAATACAATCGAACAAAGAACCAGCATCAACAAGGTTGAGCGGAATGTTTTAAGAAAGAAAAATCTGATTTTAGCTAGAGGTGCGATTCGATACTCTTTACACATATAGAAATAACCTCTGATAAACACGATCGCAAAAGCCATTGTGTTTGAAAAACTCATACCATAACCGCCAAATAGTGCTAATCCAATCACTTGAAAGACAATTTTCAAAATAATCGCTTCAACGGTCAGCCGAATCGCAATCATATGATGGCTAAGTGATTGTAACATCGTCGAAAGAATCGTGAACAATGAAAAGAATAATGAAGCGAGTAAGGCAAATTGGAAATAGCCGACACTATCAGGATCATATCCAAAAAATAAGGTATACAATGGACCCGCCAATAATGACATCCCCGCAAGAGAAGGAAGTAAAATCAAGACAGCAATTGAAAAACTATCTCCTACTGTCTTTTCGATTTGCAAACGATCTTTTTTTCTCAAAGTACTTAAAATCGGCAAACTGCTGATTGCGACTGTACCAACCATAGAAATCAAGATCAATGTCAACTTGTTGGGATTAACTGACGCTCGACTAAATAAAAATTCCAATTGTTGATTCGTGATTTCAGGTCTGAAAAAATGCAACAACGGCTTCATCGTCACTTGGTCAATCATTTGCACGATGGTAATAACAGATCCCACAAAGATGAAAGGTAAAGTTTCACGAATGATCGATACCGACTCTGCCCGATTTTCATGCTTGAAATAACGACTAGAGATCAAGAAATCTTTTAATTTGAAATAATCATTTTTTATTCCAACGAAATACATATGGATAATTGCTGCTAACCCACCAAAGAAGGATGCCACTGTACTGATCAGAACAGCTTCTAAAATCGTTCCATCGGTCAAGACGCGTAAATAAAACGTTCCTGCTAAAATGACCAGGACACGAACCGCTTGTTCAATGATTAGTGAGGTCCCATAAGGTCTCAGATTGTTTTTCCCTTGAAAATAACCTCTCATTGCACTAAGAACTGGAATGGCGATCAATGACGGACACAAACTACGAATTGCTAAGATCCCATTATTTACATTTGCAATTGGGCTGATTCCTGCAAGCATCGGGGCAAAAAGATACATCAGCACAGCAGAAATGATCCCAATGACAAACATGATATTGATGGTACTGCGAAAAATCGTTCGACAGCCCTGTTCATCATTTTCTTTCGTTGCTACAGCGACTTTTTTAGCAATCGCATTAGGAAACCCAACTGTTCCCAGCATCAGGAACAAGCCATAAGGTAAATAACCTACATTGTATAAAGTGGTCGCTAACATTCCTTCTTGATTGTTCCCCATCATACTTAGCCATGGGATCAAGTAAACAACACCTAATACCTTACAAAGCAAATTAGCAAAGGTTAACCAAAATGTTCCTTGCATCAATTTTTTATTCATTAAATTTTCCTCAACTATCTATATTTAAATCAATACCTTTCCCATTATAGCAAAAATTCAAAGAAGGACAAATCATCCTTAAAATTTTAATAAAAAAGGCAAAAAAAAAGCCATTCTCTAAAACTAAGAGAAGGCAAAATTTTGGAACTGTTTAAAACATCGACAGCAAAAATACCGAAGCAAGTCCAGTTACTACTGATAATGCCATAGAATGAGTTTTATACGCCACGCCAACTACGAGAACCATAGCTAAGATTTTGATATTCCAAGCAATGGCTAAATGTTCATGGGTAATAAAGACATCCTTGAATGCTAAAGCTGCGAATAGCGCAACAGGCACATATTTCATCCATTCACTAAACCATGAAGGGACTTTCCGATGGGTAAAATAGAGCATCGGGAATAGTCGTGGCACATAAGCCACCACGAATAAACTAAGTACTAAAAGAATAAGATACGTCTTAGTCATGATGTTGACTCTCCTGTTCTGGGAAGTTGAATAGTGGTTCATTGACATGTTTGCCACGGTTTTTTAATCGTTTTAATTTTTTTGCCTTCTCTTTTTTGAAAGCTTTCTCTAAAGCAAACCCTGCAAAAGAGGCGATCACCGTCGCAGCAATTAATCCTAATGTATTTTGGAACATGACCATGAAAGTAACGCCTAATACACCAGAAAACAATCCTGTAAAAATGAGCAGCTTATTTTTCATTTGCATGACAAACATGAAGATAAACATCGCAGTCAGTGCAAAGTGAACGAGATCAGCATCTACATGGATAACAGAACCAAACATGTTTCCAATCATGTTACTACCTGTCCAAGAAGCCATCGAAAACCAATTTACATATAAAGCTTTACGCTTATTCCATGTAGGATCAGTTGAATATTTAAGATAATTAACCGCATAATTTTCATCATTTAACGATTGTGAAAATACCGCTAAGAATAGTCTCTTTTCTTTCTTCATAAAACCTGAAAGACTCGACCCTAACAATGTGTAACGTAATTCCAAGAAAAATACCATCAAAAGTGTCGTTGCAAAAGATGCTTGAGTTGTTAGCATCGAAGCAACTAAAAATTGCGCTCCACCCGAAAATACTAATATGGACAACAGACCGGTTAAGATTGGATCAAAACCCACTTTTTGCAATAAGACACCACAAGCTAACCCAACTGGTATATAACTTAAGCAAAGTGGCATTACTGCGTGCAAAGCCTGAAGCCATGGCGCACTTTTCTTTTTATTCATCAAAATGTCTCCTTCAATTACAACAAATAAACAGCGGACTCATTGTAACATAAAAAAACGAAATTGTAGCCGTTTTATCTAAAAACAATATTATATTTTTCTCATTTTAAGCTTGAATATTGAAATTTCAAATCATAAACAAGTTATTTTTATGCAACATAAAAGCATTGTTTTGCTGAAGAATCAGCATGGTCATCTTCGATAATTAGGGTCATATTTATCAGTTTCAATATAAATATAAACTTTTTTATCATTTAAAGACTGACGAATCGTTTCTTCAATGTTATTGATGATTGCATACGATTCAGTCTCTGGGTGATCAAAGATATCGATTTTAGCAGCTACCAATACCTCAGTTGGGCTCAGATGAACGGTCTTTACATCGATCAAACGAGAGACTTCCGGACGCTCAAAGGCTTGCTTGATTTTAATCAAGTCACTCGTTGTCACACTTTCACCAACAATCAAACTATAAAATTCTTTTGCTAAGAAAATGGCAGCTCCCATCAACAATAATCCGATCAATAGGCCGCTAATCGCATCAAACGCCGCAATTCCTGTTACCATCGTCAAGACTGTTCCTAATAAAGCAAGAATGAGTCCGATCACAGCACAAAAATCTTCAGTAAAGATGATCAAAATTTCACTGTGACGACTTTCTCTCAAAAATTTCATCAATGATAACTTTTCGGTATTCAACTCATGGATTTCTTTCATAGCGATACGTAATGACGTTCCTTCAATGGCTAATCCAAAAATTAAAATAATGATAACGATCAATGAGTTATCAACTTCATGCGCAGGATGGGTCAATTTTTCAAAAGCTTCCATGACTCCCAAAGCTCCCCCACCAAAAAAGAGCATGGTTGCCACAATTGTGCTAAAAAAATATTTTGCTCTTCCTTCGCCAAATTGGTGTAATTCGCTTTGCCCTCTATTCGCTCGTTTATCCCCAAAAAGCAAAAGGATTTGATTGCTGCAATCGACGATACTATGAATACTTTCACTCAGCATTGCCGCACTTCCACTAATGGCATAACCGACAAATTTACTGATTGCAACTAAAATATTCGCACCTAATGCGGCAATCACAGAGAACATCCCGCTCTTTTTAAAATTTTCCATCTTATTTCCTTCTTTCTTTTCTTCTCAACAGTTTCTCAGTTAACTATCTCTCGGAAGAACCGTGTGATCTATTGCCTGCAGACGGAACAAAAAACATGCGACAATCTCTCTAAGGATTGCCACACGTTTATATCCTGTCTAAGCCTTTCGAACCATCAAAGGAACCAAAAATTCGTAATTGATAAAGAAATCAATCACTGATCGATGGTACTCCCCAGAAGAAACTTCAAGCATTGTTTGGTTTTTCTGATTTTTGGAAATGATCATGGATTGTCCTTTATCTAATAGAACTTGGTATTTTTCTTCTCCAATTTTTTCAAAATCATATTGAGGATTTTTCATCGCTACGATAAAAATGTCATCTAGTACCTGGTCAGTCAATTCAAATTGACTTTGAAGATTCAGATGTAACGGTTGGGTGTTATCTAGTAAGGTTTGCTTGACTAAGAAACCTAAGTGACGTGCATGAGCTAATATTTGGTTGAACTTATGATTGAAAATAGTCAGTTGACCAGCAGAGAATACCCGTTCAACAGACCAATAACGAATCAAAGATAACACACGGTCATCCTGAACCGTGATTTCCATCGTTTCTGGTGAAACTTCCAATAAGTTGAGTGATTCCACTTGGTATCGTTGATCAATCGTCGGAAGAACAAAAGAAAATACTAATTGATTGGAATCATTCAAACGATAGTTGATCGAAAAATGTCGTGTTTCCCAAGTATCATAAGTGGTATTAGAGAATTTCAAACCAATATCATTTAAAGGTTTTAGCAACTCATAAGTAAAGTATTCGATCAAACTTGTCTTACCAATCGGGGAAATAGGTTCTGCTTTTAAGATATAGCGTTCAAAAGCATCTAATAATTGTGAAAAGTCCGATTCAAGTAGATATTTTCGTAAGCGTAAATCCGCTAATTCTGCCTCTGCTGTTTCAATCAAAAGAACAATGTCTTGATGGTCTTTTTCTTTTGTTTCTAAATAGACTTGATTTTCCCTCGCTTCATGTGGATGACTGGATTCAATTGCCTCTAATTGTTCAGAAGTGACCTGTTCATTTTCATCAAGCAAATCATCTTCAGAAGCAGAGTGATTGCTGGAGTTTTCAGGATCTGTTTCTATTGCTTCTTCCGCCACAGTCGTTTCTGCTAACGATTGTGCTTCCAGCTCTTCATTTTTTTCTAACTCTTCATGCTCATTCATTACTCTACCCCTCCCTCTTGCATCGATACTTCTGGGTTTTCATGTGGATCAACATTACCTAAGTAATTCATTAGGAAATGATGGATGGTTTGACTGAACCCTTCTATCCCACCGAAGTAGCGATTGATTTGTCGTTGTTCTTTTTCAACGATCGCTGCACGTAATTGATTCGCTTTTGCTTCGTTAAGTAAAGCAGCTTTTTGATTTTGGATTTTTTCAGGTGCTTCAAGATAAGGCATCCAGCCTAATTTTTCATTCGATAATGCTTGTTTTTGTTTTTTCAGTTCTTGGATTTCTTCATCAATTTTTTTACGATTTAAGAATCCTTTAGTGTCATCCAGATCAGAGATTTGGCGATCCACTTCTTTTAATTCTTCATCCAGACGATCGATCTCGGCTTTTGCAGTGATGACTTTAGCATCAAGTTCGTTAATTTGTTGACTGTAGTCATCCGGTTCCTGGTTTGCATAGGTGCCCCACTCTTCGTCAATTTGGGGCAAGACGAAAATTTCCGGTAGACTAGCATCGATGCCAATTGTTGGCCTTTCGTGATAATACGTACCGATCTTGTAATAACTCATCGTAGGAGAAATCTTTTCGACTAGCTCCATAAATGGAAATTCTTGAATAAAGCGATCATGGATTTTCCGCATTAATAGCTGATCGATTTCATGGTTTTCATTCGAACTTTTTTTCAATTCCTCATTTAAATGACCATTATACAGTTGATAGATTTCTGGAATGTTTTCTTCACGAACAGCTCTTTCAAATGCTTGTAAATCCTCTAACAGTTGAGATAGATTCGTGCTAGCTTTTTCTTTGATATCAAAAAAAGTAGTGTCATCTTCTTGCTGAATGATGATTTCTTCGTTATTTTCTTGTGGTGTTTCTTTCATTTTGATTACCTCCTCACAGTTATCCACTTTCTTGGACAGAAGCACAATAGGTTGAGTTTACTTACTATTGAATTGATAATTTAATAGTACCATTTTATAGAAAAAAATGTTACAAAGGGCTTCCTCCTCTATGTATCTTTTAATCAATATTCATTGATTATCCACCGTTTTGATAAGGTCTGATTATTGTACTTTCACTATTGAATAATCTTACGTATCGAGAGTAAAACAAAAGAGTGGAAAGAGGATTGAAGCGACCTCCAAAAGTTAGATTCTAACTTTTGGGGGTTACTACAGATCCCCCCACTCTTTTTCACTCAGTAATTTTTTTATTTTTGAGGCAGATCTCTGGTTGTGAAGTGAATGCGCTGATTTTCATCACGAGATAATAGTGTTTCTTCATTCAAATAAGTAAACTTCATCTCTTCTAAATCAGTATTTTCGAGCATTTTTTCATAACCGGTAAAAATCGAACGGATATATTGTTTATATGCGTTTTTCTTTTTCTGTCTTTTTTTCATGTGACACCTTCCTTATCAAAACTATCATACCAATGAATTTAAGATGAAACAAGCCAGATTTGAGATTTTATCTGTTGTTTTAATCCGGTGTTAGTTACTAGTTGACGAAAATCAAAAAAAATGAAAAAATGCTTTAGTACTTAAGGAGGGAATCTCGTGAAAAAAATCGGTTTTGATTCAGAGAAATATATCGAAGAACAATCAGCATATATCCTTGAACGAGTGAATCACTATGACAAATTATATTTAGAATTTGGAGGCAAATTGGTCGATGATAAGCATGCCAAACGTGTTTTGCCTGGCTTTGAAGAAGATGCAAAAATCAAATTGTTACAAAAATTAAAAGACCAAGCAGAAATCTTGATTTGCGTCTACGCTGGAGACATTGAACGTAATAAAATTCGTGGGGATTATGGTATCACTTATGACATGGATATTTTACGCTTGATCGACGAAATGCGTGGCTACGGATTATCTATCAATAGTGTCGTCATTACTCGTTACAATGGTCAGCCAGCTACGAATGTCTTCGTCAATAAATTAGAAAGACGTAATATCAAAGTCTACAAACATTCAGAAATTGAAGATTATCCAATTAATGTTGAAAAAATCGTTTCTGAAAACGGCTTTGGCAAAAATGAATATATTGAGACCAGTAAGCCAATCGTTGTTGTTACTGCTCCTGGACCTGGTAGTGGCAAACTAGCAACATGTTTGAATCAGCTTTATCATGAAAGCCAAAAAGGACAATCAGCAGGTTATTCAAAATTTGAGACCTTCCCTGTTTGGAATGTCCCATTGAAACATCCACTAAACATTGCCTATGAAGCTGCCACTGTGGATTTAAAAGATGTCAATATGATCGATTCCTTCCATTATGATGCCTATGGCAAGGTTGCTGTAAACTATAATCGAGATGTTGAAACCTTTCCAGTAATCAAACGGATCATTGAAAAAATCACTGGTAAAGAATCAATCTATCAATCCCCTACCGATATGGGTGTGAATCGTGTGGGATTCGGAATCGTTGATGATGAAGTTGTGCAAGAAGCTTCTCGACAAGAAATCATCCGCCGCTATTTCCAAACAGAGTGTGATTTCAAAAAAGGATTGATCGATGAGGAAGCAGTAAATCGAATTAAATTGATCATGGAAGAAGTAGGTCTTCAACCTGAAGACCGTCAAGTGGTATTGCCTGCTCATGAGTATGCAAAAACTGTTCAAAATGACAGCAACGATCCTTCTGCGGTGATCGCGATCCAATTACCCGATGAAGTGATCATTACAGGACGCACCAGTTCTTTAATGAATGCTTCTGCTGCCGTCATTTTAAATGCGATCAAACATTTGGCACATATCTCAGATAATATTCCATTGTTGTCGCCACTTGTTCTAGAACGTATTCAAGGGATGAAGTCTTCCGCACTGCATTCTTCCGTTGATACATTGAGCCTAAATGAAGTACTGATTGCTCTTTCGATCAGTGCGGTAACCAACCCTATCGCTCAAGTAGCTTATGACAAACTTGCTGAATTAGATGGTGCTCAAGCTCACTCGACAGTCATCGTCAATAAAAATGATGAACAAACGTTGAAACAATTAGGTATTGATATCACAAGTGCTCCCTTCTATCCATCGGAAAATTTATTTTATCAATAAGCATTGTTTCTTTATGAACAAATAGCTGAATAAACTCTTAAAAGATTTTATTTAAATTGCACCTGAAAAAGTGCAACTGATAATCTTTTAAGAGTTTTATTTTGTTGTATCCGTTTCAATTGAAATGTATGCGTTTCAGTCTAAAAAAGCGATGATAATCTTAGCAAAAAATTAGTATTTTAACGATAAAACGTGTAAAATTAAACGGAATTTTGATTAGGAGTGATAGTTTGAGTCAGATTTTAGGAATTATTGGATTACTTTTTATTTTTAGCCTTGCTTTTTTGATTAGTACCAACAAGAAAGCCATCAAAGTAAAACCTTTACTGTTGATGATCGTGTTGCAATTTATTTTTGGTTTTATTTTGTTACGAACGACTTTTGGTACAGCAGTCGTTTCCATGTTAGCGAAAGTATTCGATCATTTACTGGCGTTTGCAGGTGAAGGAGTCAATTTCGTTTTTGCTGGGGTAGCCAATAAAGGCAGTGCGCCGTTTTTCTTAAATGTTTTGATGCCGATTGTTTTTATTTCTGCAATCATCGGGATTTTGCGATATATCAAGATCTTGCCATTATTCATGAAGGCAGTTGGATTGGGTTTAAGTAAAATCAACGGTATGGGGAAATTAGAATCTTACAACGGTGTTGCTTCAGCAATACTAGGTCAATCTGAAGTTTTTATTTCAATAAAAAAAGAATTGCCTTTCTTATCTGAAAAACGTTTATTTACCATGAGCGTTTCTGCCATGTCGACTGTTTCGATGTCGATCGTAGGTTCTTATATGGCGTTGATCGATTCTAAGTATGTAATTACTGCGCTGGTATTGAACTTATTCGGTGGGTATATCTTGGCCTCCGTCGTTAACCCCTATGAATTAGAAGAAAAAGAAGATGAGTTGATCATTGAAGAAAACAAAGAACAAACTTTCTTCCAAATGCTTGGAGAATATATTCTTGACGGCTTTCATGTAGCGATTACAGTAGCTGCTATGTTGATTGGATTTGTTGCTCTTATTGCTATGATCAATGCCATTTTTAGTGGAATCTTTGGGATCTCTTTCCAAGAAATTCTTGGTTACATCTTTGCTCCACTTGCATTTATCAGCGGGATTCCTTGGAAAGAAGCTGTGGATGCGGGTAGTATCATGGCGACGAAACTTGTGACAAATGAATTTGTTGCGATGACAGAACTAGCTACTGGGAATCTGCATTTTACTGAACGTACAACAGCTATTTTATCTGTCTTTTTAGTATCTTTTGCTAACTTCTCTTCCATTGGAATCATTTCGGGTGCTATGAAAGGTCTAAATGAAGAAAAAGGAAACTTAGTTGCGAAACATGGATTAAAAATCTTGTTGACTGCCACATTAGTCAGCTTTTTAAGTGCGATCGTCACTGGTTTATTAGTCTAAATGATTAAATTTAATTGAATTGTATATTTAAAACACTCTCTTTGCTCTTTAGACGATTTTCTAAAGACTCAAGAGAGTGTTTTTTATAAGACAAAATTTATTGTCGTCCACCTGGAATATCTATGCGAAAAGAACAATTGCTAAAAGAAACTTTCTCGTGTATCGTTTAATAAAAGAAATAAAGGGTTAAAGGAGATTCATGATGAACAAATGTTATGTATTTATTGGTCCTTCTGGTTCAGGAAAAACCTCCATTGCTAGTGCTCTTTTTGAACCAAAAGAAAAAATTGTCACTTCGACGACTCGTCCTCCTCGAAAAGGTGAAACCGATCAAAAAGATTACTATTTTCTCTCTGAAGACAAATTTGAGCAGTTGATCACTGAACAGGCATTTGTGGAATGGGATGAATATGCGGGACATAAATATGGTTCAACTAAGAGGGAGATTGCTCAAAAGTTGAAAAATGGTGATTGTTATACGATTTTAACAGCTGCTGGTTTTTGGGCACTCTATCATGCATTTGGGAAACAGATCCAACCAGTATTTGTGACTATCGCTAAAAACAAATTGAAGCAGCGTTTAGAACAACGTGGAGATGCTCCGGATCAAATCAAAAAAAGGCTCGCTCTTTTTGAGCAAGACACGAAGGAATTAGATGAGTTAAAAAAACTACCAAACCTCATTGTTTTAGCAAATAATGAAGGGTTAGAAGCCACCAAAAACCAATTTAAGCGACAAATAAAAATGCTCAAAGAATAATCTTATTTTGATAAACAGGATTGATTAGCAAAAAAATCTCTCACTAGCTTCAAAACATAAACTAGTGAGGGGAATCAAACCAATTTTTGTCGTTCTGTATGTCCAATATCACAAATCAGCGAATGTAGTTCTTCTACTTTAGAATACATACGTAACCAATTAGTCGGCTGGTCTAATAATAAACTGAGCAGTTCTAAATGATGGACCAATGTCCATTTTTTCAATACACCTAAGCCAGGAAATTTTTTTTGTTGTTTCAAAGAAAGCAGGGCTAATATACCCGTTGTAATCAACAGTTGATCTTGGTTCCTCAATACCCACTGTTGCATTTTTTCAACAGCTTCAAAAAACTTTAGTGCTTGATCCTTAGCTGAATCGTTCGTATCAGAAATAAAATGTTTTACTCTGAGATTACCATATGCATCAACATAGGTAAGATGAAGTGCCAATGCCCGACTAGGAAAACCTTTATCAAAATAGCGCCTTCCTTCAATCGTAAAATCTGAAAAGCCATGATTCCCCTCTTCTTTAAAAAACAAATAGTCGTCGCTAAAAAAATCATCTATTTTTTCGCTATAATCTTCTACGTGTTTTCTTGGTTTAAAGGCTTCTTTTATGATGATTTTGTTTTCTGGTAACCAGATATGGAACCGACTATGGTCTGGTAACAAAAAATGAGTATCCATTTTTGAAAGTTCTTTCCATATTTTTGGATCACGAGGCTGATGTTGTCCATCAAAAATGATCAATTTAGGTGGTTGCTCCATGATCTGTTGGTAATTATCGGACGTGATGATCATTGCATGTTGAATGGAACTATTTTCTTTTTCTTCCCATAAATGTAAATGTTCATCAAAAAGTTTGAACTGACCCACTTGGGGATTATCGATGATGATCAGCGGGTGATTTACTTTTTGGAATAACTCGACAACGTTTTTAAAGGTAGCTGAATCACGAACTGGTTCGATGATGGGAACCACCTTTTTAGATAATAGATTCTGTTGAATCATTTCTTTTAATGCTAAAAGATCAAACTGTTTCCCTCTCAAATAAGGATAGTACATACTTATTCACTCCAATGGCTCTGTTGGCAAGCGTCTAACTTGCTGCTTTTGTCGAAGATTCTCATAATCTAGCTGTAAAGCGTTGATTTCTGCTTGTAAATCTTGGATCGCTTGATTTTCTGTTTCCTCAATAAATCGTTCATAATAACGCTCTTTGGCAAATGGATCTTGAGAATCTGAACGTTTTTTTAATTCTTTATACAACTGATCAGTTGGAAAATATTTGACGCCTCGTTCCATCTGTTTGGCTTTTCTTACTTCTCTAAATAATGAAGCCATAAAACGGTTGAGTAGCGCCTCTTCTGCCACTGCTAACGGTTGCTTCATTGCTTTTTTAGCAATAATGAATGTACCAGAAGCTGGCATCTCTTCTGCTATCCCGTAAGGTCGATAAACTAAAACACCGATACCAGTGGGGATTTCAGCTTTGACTTCATCAAAAAGTGTTTGAGGTAATACAAAATAATTGTAATTCCCGACAAACGATAATTTTGCAGTGGAACGAAAGTCCGCTTTTGATACTTTCAACTCATAGCAACGCCACTCTCTTGTACCATCAAACTTTGTAAGACAACTTAATGTATCTACGATACCATGGTCGTCAGGCATGGTCACCTCTTCTACGACAATGCCCCCTTGTTCGATACAGTATTGATAAAGAGAAGTTTCCATCTCGATCGTTAAAGGAGTTTTCAATCCCTCCACCTCCGAACATATTTTCGCCTATCCATTCTACCTTAGATCCAACAAAAAATCTATCGTTAATTATTATTTGAATCGTTTCCTTAAAAATATTTAGAATTAGTTTTTGTTCACTTTAATCCTGCGAAATGAATGGGACAAAACATCGTCACGAGGTAGCTGACAGCCAGAAAAAAACAGTCGAGTCTAAATTTTTCTTAGTCCCAACTGCTTTTCTTCAACTGACTATTATTGATAACTTGGCGGTAAATAGAATTTTTGATGATTTTCAAAGATTTCGCCAATTTGAAAGAGCAAGTCTTCTCGTCCTCTGGCAGCCATGAATTGGATACCCAAAGGCAGACCTTCCTCACTAATATGTGTGGGTAAACTGATTGCTGGTTGTCCCGTCAAATTTGCCAGTTGGGTGTAAGGCGTGATCTTTAAACTTTCCTCAAACATTTCAGAAATAACTGCTAAACTTTCTTGTTCGTTGCATTCGTTGATTCCAGCCATTTTTGCCCGAATTTCATCGCTTTGAAGATCAGTAGAAATTTCTGGAGCAGTAAATGCTGTTGTCGGTGAAAGAAAAAGATCAACAGTTTGAAATAGTTCTTCCATTGTGATTGCTGCATGATCCCAAACATGAAGCGACTGGATATAGTTCGCTGCAGAAACCTTCTTGCCGTATTCTAGTAGTACCCAAGAAATCGGTTCAAGTTCATTTTGAGCAACCGACCGTCCTAACCCAGATTCAATCGAGTGAATCATACTAGCTGTTTCTGCTCCATTCATTTGATAATAAGACTGAATCAAGGCTCTTCCATCAAGAGGGTAATTGATTTCAATGATTTCATGGCCTTCTTGTGCTAAAAATGTCACCGCATTGGTCACTGCTTGTCGTGCTTCATCGCTGATTTTTGTGTGGATCGGTGATTCTGTGCAAACAGCGATTTTCAACCGTTTTTTTGGTGGATGCTCTTGCCATTCCGCTGGCGAAACTTGATAAGGCGCTCCTGAATGGATACTTCGCAGTCCTGCAAATAAAGCTTTGGTGTCTCTCATAGAAATGGTCAAACCAAAATCAATCGCTGCTCCTTGCCAACCTCGCCAAGCATGAGGACCAACTGGCATCGTTCCTCGTGAAGGTTTTAA
Organism: Enterococcus sp. DIV0703; assembly: GCF_051711065.1. Lineage (NCBI taxonomy): Bacteria > Bacillati > Bacillota > Bacilli > Lactobacillales > Enterococcaceae > Enterococcus > Enterococcus sp. DIV0703. The sequence continues at coordinate 1,431,107 of NZ_JBIOLX010000001.1, forward strand.
GCCAATCAGACCACAAAAGGAAGCAGGTATGCGAATTGATCCTCCACCGTCACTAGCACCAGCGATCGGTAAAATGCCAGAAGCAACAACGGCTGCTGCCCCACCACTTGAACCACCTGGCGAATGCGCAAGATTCCAAGGATTTTTAGCTGGACCATAAAGTTGTGGGTCGGTGATATTTTTAAAACCAAACTCTGGCGCATTTGTTTGGCCAAGTGGGATAAGACCAATTTTTTCAACTTGCGAAACAAAATTTGAATTTCTAGATGAGCGATGAGTTTGAAAAAGCTTTGAGCCTGATGTAGCTAACCAACCTTGCTTTTCCTGTCCTAACATTTTCAACGGGAAAGGTAAGCCGCTTAAAGGCTGTTCATCCTTTAGAATTGGTGCCCCATCTTTAATCGGTTGATTCGGTTCAAAAGTAACGAACGCATTTAACTCTGGATTTAATTTTGCTACCTTTTGGCTAACCTCTTTGACTAATTCCTTGTAACTGAACTGCTTCTTTTTTAGACCCTTCACGATCTCCATGCCATCTTTCAAGTAAATCCCTCCTTTTATTTGTCATACCTTTGTGCCATTTTCTCATATTTCTATTCAACAAACAAAAAGAATGATTACGCTTCATGTTAGAAACGGTGGTGCTATTATCAGTAATTATATACACCTATTGAATCCTAATAGCTAAGGTACTATTCATGGCAAACCAACGAATAGACTAAAAGCTAATCACCAGTTATTATTCTAAAACCACCGGATCGCATAAAAATAAGCCAAAGATTTCCAAAATAAGAGAAACTATGTTTGGATTCTTTGGCTTATTTTTTATTGTTGTCTTTTATTTCATCACTTAGAGAATCGTTAACGATTAGATCGTTTTTAGTTTTCCTCTAAATTCATCGATGGTTCGATACCCTTTTTCTGTCATGATCTGTTCGAGTTCTTTCGTGATGCGATCAAAAATTTTTGGTCCTTCTTTATGAAGTTCGGTACCGATTTGTAGCATAGTTGCTCCACATAATAAATGTTCAAAAGCATCCTGTCCATTTCGAATGCCTCCAGTACCAATAATTTTGATCTCTGGTTTCAAGCGAGTATAAAAAGCACGGACATTCGCTAAAGCGGTTGGTTTCACATATTCTCCACCAAGTCCACCGAAACCCTCTTTAGGTTTGATCACGACCGCTTCTTTTTGAGGATCGATATACAAACCATTGCCGATACTATTAATAGAATTTACATAAGTTAAAGGAAATTGATTCAAAATTTCAGCCATTTGATCAAAATGCGCCAAATCAAAATATGGGGGCAATTTGATTCCTAATGGTTTGGTGAAACGGGCAAAAACTTGTTGCAATAAATCTTCCGTCGCCTCAAAATCATAGGCTAACTGTGGTTTGCCAGGAACATTGGGACAAGAAAGATTCAATTCAGTGATTCCTTGAAAGTCACTCTTTTCAATCAATGTCAACATTTCCAAATTTTCTGCTGCACTCATACCTGCAATAGAGAAAAAAAGTGGTTGTGTCTGCTGTTTTTCATAGTTCAATGCATAATCTAAGTAATAATCAAACCCTCGATTGGGTAATCCCATGGAATTAATACTTCCAAGAGGCACATCGAAATAACGGGGTTCTGGATTTCCAGCACGTTCATTCAATGTACAACTCTTTGTGATAAAAGCGCCAGCATTGGATTGTTCCAATTCAACTAGTTCTGTCGTTGTCATGCAATGAACACCAGAGGCATTCATAAAAGGGTTAGCAAAAGTATGATTAAAAAAAGTCGTTTCTAAGGTCAAGTCATTCTCTCCTTTGATGAATCATTTTTTCTAGTTTATCATCAAGTCAAGCAAAAGCAAATAGGATCAAGACAATTAATCATCATTTTCAGTTGCTAAAACTTCTCCCGTTTGACTATTGAGTTTCACTTGAGTACTCTTATTCCCGTTTTTCACTTTCACTTCCCAGTAAGTGGTACTAAGTTCCTTACTAAGATCCCAGTCAGTGGCTGTTCCCCCACCCGCTTGTTTTTCAGCGATTTTCGCTGCTTCTTCAATACTTAGAAGTTTACTTGTGTCCAAAGCATCTTCTTGTTTCTTCTGTCCATTTTGTTCATCTTGATCTAAACGCTCAGGATTTTGTTTTTGGATTTCTTCGTTTGCTGCATTGATCTTCATTTCGTATTCATTTTGATCATCAACACCATCAATTTTATAGAAGAAACTTCCCCAACTACTATCTAATTCTAAACTGGTAATCGCTGCATTTGGATATTCTTTTTGAAACAACTCAATCGCTTTTTGTGCAGATACTTTGATCTCTTTTGTTGCATTCGTCCCAGAATTCATTGTTTGATTTGATGCTTCGGTTGAAGAAGTTGCTTGTTGTCCAGTACTTGTTGACGTAGTCGCTGGCGCTGGCGTTGATTCTGGTGTAGCCTGATTCGATTGACACCCTGCTAACAATAGTAAAGAAAATAGCCCACAAAAAATAACATTAGTTTTCATAAAATTTATTTCCTTTCTTGAATAAAAATCACTTTAATTTAAGTATACACAAGTAAAGTTGTTCTGTCATTTTTGAACAAATCAATCATTAAATAGCAAAAAAAGACAAGACTAAAAAAGTAATCAGTCTTGTCTAAAAAATCAAAATAAGAAAAAAATTGTCTCCGCTTCTACGAACAAGCAAAACATGTTTTAAGTAAAAACGCAACGCTTCCTTTCAATTGCTAATATGTAATATCTTTATTGGCTGCTATTCTCAGTTTCAGAAATGTCAGGTACGATCCAGTAATTATCTTTATTATGACTATTGATATATGTACGGAATTTTTCTGATTGGTAGGCTTTCTTAATCGCTTTTGCCCAATCCGTTTTTTCATTTTCTTTTGTCACAGCAGCTACGATTTGTAATTCAGGCACCATTTTTTCTAGCTCGATCAAATGAAGTTGTTCTCGAATTCCTGCATCTTCAACTGTGCTTCCAGGTATGACTTCAAAATCAAGGTCATCTAACACGTGTGGTAAAGTGTTCGTGTCCATCTCTTTGATATTTAACTGATAGGGGTTATTTGTAATTGCTTTTGCAGTCAAGTCGGTACTTTTCACTTGTTTATCCACTTGAATAAAACCAGCTTTAGCAAGAACTGCATAGGCTCGTGCTGCATTACTCGGATCTTGGGGAATCCCAATCATCATTCCTTTTTTCACCTCTTCTTTACTTGTATATTTGGAAGAGTACAAATTACACGGAACAGAGGGTGTAGCAACTAAAGGAACTAAATCAGTCCCATTCTCCTTATTGAAAACATTCATATAAGCGGAGTGTTGAGCAACATTTACATCAATCTTTCCTTCACCTAAGGCAGTATTTGATTGGATAAATTGAGAAAATTCAATTCGTTTAATCGTATATCCTTCCGATTCTAATATAGGTGCAATCGCATCATCAAATAAATCGTTATACGGTCCTCCAGTTACCCCCATGACAATTTCATGTTTTTTTTGAGCATGTGATGATTGATCTTTTGAATGACAACCACCCCCAATGAGAACCAATACGAACAGACAGACTATAGTCACTATTTTTTTCATGAAGTTTACTCCTTAATATTTAATTTTATGATAAAGATAATTTCCCAGAAATTGGATACTGTTTATTAAAACAATTAAGATAACTACCGTTACAACAATCATCCCACTATTAAATCGTTGATAGCCTTGGGAAATAGCTAAATCCCCGATTCCTCCTCCACCAACAGTTCCCGCCATAGAAGAGGCATTAATTAGTCCAATCATTGAATTAGTAATGGCTAATATAATCGCCGGTCGAGCTTCAGGTAGAATAAAGTAAAGAATGATTTCCAATCGGTTTGCCCCTAATGTTTTCGCACATTCGATAATTGTAGGAGGGATTTCTAGAATGGCTTGCTCGATTAAACGGCCCATAAAAGGAACAATATATAACGTTAACGGGACAATAGCAGCAGTTGTTCCAATGGAAGTTCCAACAACTAAGCGAGTAAAAGGCAAAATAGCCACCAATAAAATGATAAATGGCACTGAACGCAAGATGTTGATAAGCGTCTGTAACACCGTGTACATAAGAGAATTAGCTAAAACACCTTGTTTTCTGGTCTCTGCTAATAGTATGCCTAAAGGAACTCCTAAGCCGATAGCAAACACCAAAGAAATACTGACCATATAAATCGATTCATAAGTTGCTTTGAGAATGATCTCTGATGAAAGTATTTCAAACATCAACGGTCACCTTCTCATAACTAATTAGTTGGTCAATAAATTCATTATCAGGAATTTTATTTGTTAGAAAATACATCGCAAAAAAACGTTCTCCGCTAATATGTATGGTTTTGATATCATAGACCGTCCCCTCCATTTTACTTTCTTGAAAACGAGCATAATTTGTGGCATTCATCAGGAAGTAAAGGACATAATTAAAGGAAATCGATTCTTTTTTTGGATACTTAGGATAAATCATATCGGCTAAAAATTCACGAACTAAATTGCTTTGAGGGCTTAAAAACATTTTTTTGGTTGTTGCCTGTTCAATAACTTTTCCTGAATCAATGACAGCCACTTCATCACAAATTTCTTTTATCGCCTCCATTTCATGGGTGACCAAAATGATGGTGGTTCCTAGTTCCTCATTCACTTTTTTTAACAAATTTAAAATACTTTTTTTAGCGGTTGGATCAAGAGCGCTAGTAATTTCGTCGCATAATAAAAGCGAAGGCTCCGTTACTAACGCTCTAGCAATCCCCACTCGTTGTTTCTGCCCACCAGATAAATGGGAGGGATATGTACTTTTTTTCTCTATCATCGATACATAACGTAAAACGTTTTCAATTCTTTTGTCGTATTCCTGCTTATTGACTTTGCTAAATCTCAGAGCAAGTCGAATGTTATCAGCGACAGTTTTTGACTGCAATAAGGCATAATGTTGAAATATTGTGCTGCTTTTCACATCTTTTGATAGAGATATCTTACCTTTTGTTGGTTGATCTAATCCGTTTATTAAACGAATCATTGTACTTTTTCCTGCACCACTTCGTCCAATGATACCAAAGATTTTACCTTTTGGTATAAATAAATTGAGATCATTTAGGATCATGGTACCTCCAAAAGACTTTGAAACGTGTTCAAATGAAATCAAGCTCTCATTCCTTTCCGGCGCATTCATATAAAAACTTTAACTATGTGGGAATTAATAGAAAGACGATAAAAATCCTTAATAATTAAGTCTGTTTATGTAGTAGATGCGCACATCTATATTTTAATTTCTTCTTTTCGAATTAAATATAGCATGGAAAAATAGCCATGTCGAGACTAATATGTGATTTTAATCACATGAGTATTGATAAAAAGAGAGAAGCAGAATGTTCCTTTCTTACACTTGATGAAAACAGTGATCAAGCAATGAACTAGCTCGAAAAATAATCAAATGCAGTGGAAATGCAGTGGCGACAAAAAAATAAAGCTAAAAACATCAACAGAACAGCTCTGTATCTATGTTTTTAGCTTTGTATGTATTCAATTGGCGGGAATGTGTAGGAATCGAACCTACCCAAGAAGCTCTTAACTCCTCATACTGGTTTTGAAGACCAGAGGGAACACCAGAACCCATCCACTCCCCTAATAAAAACATTCTAACATTTTTCGTTTGTTCAATCAATATCAAATGCTAGAATGTTTGTAGTTATAAAAGACTGGACTAGCTTTAATATCTGTTAGTTGTTCTCTTTTTATTTTACTAGGATACGTTGCGGTAAACGTTTCATAAACCAAGCAACGAGTAAACAAGAAAGCATCTTATCCACAATATTTCCTGCAACAGTTGCCCAATAAGTTGCAGTGATCATTTCTTTACCGGAAGCCTTGAAAGCAAAAATGAGGATGTCCGTTCCTGAACCGGTAAAACCACCAAATAAAGCTAAACGGATCGGCGCACCGATCATTGGACAAACAACGGCTAATAGTCCCCCTGCTATTAGCGCTTTTTTGTAAGAAAATCCATTCTTCGCTAGTAAAGAACAGATAATTGCTACAACAATATTTACGAATACAAAAGGAACAGCCAACGGTCCACTGATGATCCCCATTAATAAATTAGTGGCAATCCCAGTCATTACCCCATAACTCATACCAAAATTGGTTGAAATATAAATCGTTCCCATCGTATCTAAAAATAATAAGGGGATTTTCATTAGTGAAACAGCCTCACCTAAAACAACATTTAAAACAACGGCCATTGCACATAAAGTCAATATTTTCATTTTATTATTCATCGTTTACTTTTCCTTCTAAAAATAGTTTTAATTTCTGATATAAATCGCCTTGTGATTCTTCTGTATACCAAGTTGGAACTTCAAAATAAGGATTAACAATCCCATGATTCTTACATAATTCAAAATACTCTTCCATTAGTACGCCTCGCTGTGCTGAGATGGAACAATTAGGACTTTCATTGATCCCGATGATTCCCAAATAGCGATAATCATTCGCTTGATACTCTTTGATTTGTTGAATGACTGGTTGCAACATACTTTGACATTTTTGACGATAGCCTGGTATAGCAACATATTCTTGATAAGTCATTGGTGGTCTCTCTTTTCCTAAGGTCAAAAATTCAGGACAAGGCAATTGTAGCAACGCAACGCCTTGATTTAATAAAGAAATGGCCAAAGGAAAAGCACCACGAGCCCGTTCCCATCCAGGTATCACCGCATGTTGATTCAAGATGCAGTGTGAAACAACCACAAATTCTCTCTTTAATTTCATGTTATTTCCTCACAAAAAATCTTTTCTAAACTGACGAACACCTGATGAAGTTCTTCTTCAAAAATTGTGCGCATATCTAAATAGTTTCGCTCATTTTTTACCCGACTAATCACTGGAACAATTCCTTTTCTTAGTCTTCGTTGCAGCTCTTCCGCATGCCATCGCTTACTTTTTACTGTTACTGCATAGGTAGGTAATAAGCTTTCTGGATACGTTCCACCACCAACCGTACTATAATCTTTTTCGATAGCGACTTCGAGTTGCTCGATTTTTTTTAACTTTTCAGCTAATATTTGTGCGCGATTCAAACAATTTTCGATCTTATCCGATAGCATTTGTAAAGTTGGTAAGGAGCGAATGGCTTCTTCTTCATCAAGATAAAGTTCTAAAGTTGCTTCTAATGCACTTAGAGTCATTTTATCGACTCTTAATGCACGCAGTAGTTGATTTTCTTTCATCCTCTGAATATACGTTTTTTTACCTACGATAATTCCGGCTTGTGGTCCGCCTAATAATTTATCTCCACTAAAGGAGACCACATCACACCCTTGCTCGATTACTTCTCGAACAGTCGGTTCATACGGTAAGCCAAAGCGGCGCATGTCAATGAGTAGACCGCTACCCAGATCATTGATTAACGGGACTTGATGTTTTTGTGCTAAGAGAGCTAACTCTGATAAGTGAGGAGTTTCTGTAAATCCAATGATTCGATAATTACTGGTATGGACTTTTAAAATCGCTCCAGTTTCAGAAGTCAAAGCCTGTTGGTAATCTCTAATATGCGTTTTATTGGTTGTCCCTACTTCTCTAATTTTCCCACCTGTTGCGGTAATTACCTCTGGGATACGAAAGGACCCTCCTATTTCAACAAGTTCCCCTCGAGAAACCAATACTTCTTTATCAGTAGCCAAAGTATCAAGAATTAACATAACAGCTGCTGCGTTATTATTCACCACTAAGACGTCTTCTGCTCCAGTAAGTTTTTTTAGAATATGCGTTAAATGATTGTATCTGGTACCTCTCTTGCCACTAGTTAAATCCATTTCTAAATTTGAATAGGAAAAACTTATTGTCTTTAATTGTTCCTCAATTTTCTTACTAAGTAAGGAACGTCCTAGATTTGTATGCAGAATCGTACCTGTCCCATTAATTACTTTTTGTAACGAATATGTTCGTTGTTTCAATTTTTCAATCACTCGAATACAGAGTTCTTCAATCGCTGGAGGTAACACTTCTTCTTTTAAAACAGTTTTTCTAGTTTGTTCTAAAACACTTTGTACCTGTTGTTTGACTACTCCGTAAGAATACTTCTTTTCTAATATTTGCAATTCAGGAGTTTTTAATAAACGATCCACTGAAGGCAAATCTGCTAATCGTCGTTGTATTTCTCTAGCCATCGTTTACCTGCTTTTTATCGTTTTGCAATTATTCTCAACGCCTTTATGGTTTTTTCTATTTCTTCTTCTGTTGTAAAACGGGATAAGGATACTCGAACAGTTCCAGTATTTTTAGTTCCTAAATCTTGATGTATTAGCGGTGAACAATGGTAGCCTGAACGTGTGGCAATGCCAAACTCTTCCCACAGAATGTCACTGATTAAAGCTGATTCTGCAGATCTGATATTCAACGAAAAAACGTCTATATGCTCTTTCGTGAAATCTCCATAAAACGTTAATTCTGAAATCTTCGTCGCTTCTTGGTAGAAGTAGTTTCCCAATGATGGTGTCTCTTGGGACATTAGCCAACCTACACTGGCTGCTAATCCAGCAATTCCTGGCACATTTGCTGTCCCAGCCTCCAACATTGCTGGCAATTCATCCGGCTGCTCCTTAGAGAAGGACTTCATACCATCACCACCAGTTATTATCGGTGTAAGTTTCAGTTTTTTGTGAATACAGATGCCCCCAGTTCCTTGTGGTCCATGTAACGCTTTGTGTCCAGTGAAACAAGCCGCTGCGACCTTCCCATCACTTAAGTCAATTGGTAGATGACCAGCTGTTTGAGAAATATCTAAGATTAAATACAGCTGATGTTTGTGGCAAAAACGTTTTATCCATTCAATATCTAAAAGATTCCCTGTCACATTACTTGCATGATTGCAGACCACTACTTTGGTTTTTGCGTTTAATTTTTCAGTAAATTCTTCATAATTCAACTGTCCAGTGATCGGATGACTACTGATAATGTCGTAGGAAACGCCTAGTTTTTCTAATTGATAGAGTGGTCGCAGCACGGAATTGTGTTCCCAACTTGTGGTCAATACATGATCACCAGCTTGAATGAACCCTTTTAATACTGCATTAAGAGCAATAGTCACACTTCCAGAAAAAATAATTTCATATAAATCCCCGGTATGAAAAAAACTTTTTAGTGTATCTCTTGCCATTTCTATTAATTGATAAGCACGAATAGAATAGCTATGAGCGCCACGAGCTGGGTTGCCATACCTCTCACTTTCAAGCACATCCAGCATTGTTTGTTTCATACAAACCGGCTTTTGGACTGTCGTAGCTGCATTATCTAAATAAATAGTCATACTAGTCTCCTTCTTGTTTCCCTAAAATCCGATAATTTTCTACTCGTTTCGTGATGCCGAGTTTATCGATTGATTCTAGAATAAGCATGGAAGCTTTTCGGCTCGAGTTTGTCATATCACGAAAATCAGCCAGTGTCATTTTCTTGTTTTTCTTGATATAAGTCTGGATTTGTTGAATAGCTTGCTGGTAAATCTTTCCTGACAGAACATATTCGTGGGTTAAAAAAACAGCGCTGGTGGCATCTAAAGCTTCCAATACTTCTTCAGCATTTTTGTCTAAAAGGGCTAACTTTTCTTTTTTTATCGGCATATAACCACTGTTTTCTAGGTAACGTTCAATTTTTTGTTTGGCGACTTGCTGATAGCTATTAAATTGTACTTGAAAATCATAAACAGATAATCGTTTCTGTTGTTCTTTGATTACATTGAATTTTATTAATAATTGAATCAAGACGTAAACTTCTTTTTCGGTCAAGCCATTTCGTATTTTAGATCGAAATTCTTCTAAAGGCATACCATCCCGTAGACGATATTTTTTGTGATACTCTTCTAAGATCTTTTGTGCTTTTCCTGCTAATTGTTGATATCTTTCATAAAGTAAAAAACCACAAGAGGTAAAGAAGATTTGACTTTTATCCTGTAGTTCTTCTAATGAATGGCTTAGTTGATCAAGAGGGACACCCAGATAGGCCAACAATTCTTTTTCTACTGTAAATGGCTGTTTCTTATTTAACATAAAATCAATTATCATACTGTTTAGATTGCCATTTTCTTTTGCTTTTAAGCTTTCTAAAATCGCCTGCTTGAATCGGCGATGTTTTTTTGGAACGGCGTTTAAGACTTCGCCTCCAGCAATCGTATGCATGGGTGAATAAGAGCGTAGAATAAAACGATCTTTTTCTTTTACAGAAACTTTTTCTTCTAATCGTAACTGCAAAAAGCCTTCTTCGTTTGGTCCAATCCAATCTAATCCTAATGGAACAGTACGAGCCATTACTTCTTTTGTTCCGATCAGCACTCTTACCCGATCCCATAGACTAATTCCCCCATCCGTTCCTGCCAAACAAGATACCTTAACATCCAACATCCAGCTTTCCTCTAAAGAATCCGCGGTTGATAAAACATCCCCTCGCATGACTTCTTCACGGGTAATGTTTGCTAAATTGATGGCAGTTCGTTGTCCAGCATATGCTTTTTGAACATTATTTTCATGTACCTGAAGATTTCTTATCCGAACTTTTCGCTTATTTGGATAGAGATAGCAGTTTTCTCCAACGGTTAGTTCCCCTTCCAGCAAAGTGCCTGTAACTACTGTACCGAAGCCTTTTACACTGAAAACCCGATCGATATTTAACCTTGGTGTTCCACTACTTACTTGTTCTGATGTTTGCTCCGTGTAGGCTTCGATTTTTTTTAGTAATTGTTTGATCCCTTTTCCGCTAATGGCATCGGTTTCAATTATTTCCGTTTTTTCTAAAGGCGTGTGAAGTAATTGATCACGTATATCTTCGATGACTAGTTCTTTCAATTCAGCATCAATCGTATCAATTTTTGTTAATACAATTAAAAAATGGTGGATTCCTAATAAATTCAAAATATCAATATGCTCTTTTGTTTGAGGCATGATTCCTTCACTAGCATCAATGACTAATAAAATAAGATTAAGACCAGGTAGTCCAGCAACCATATTTTTAATAAATTTTTCATGGCCAGGAACATCTACGAAACCCACACGTTGTTGATTTGGTAAATTTAAGTAAGCAAATCCTAGATTAATCGACATGCCCCTTTTTTTTTCTTCTTTTGTTGTGTCAGTATCTATTCCAGTCAGCGCTTTGATCAATGTTGTTTTTCCATGATCAATATGCCCAGCTGTTCCAATTACAATATTTGCCATTTCTTTTACCCCTTATAATAAGTAATACGTTACATCCAATCCAACTTGAAGCGCTTTATAAAAACCTTCTGATGACACATTATTTTTAGCTAAAATATGACGTATCTGATTTTCAGCTTCTAGCGGAAATTTTAAAGAAAAACCACAGCTAAGATATATTTTTTCGGGTGTAGGAATGATTCTTACAGATAGTTTAGCTGATTGGCACATCAGCTCAGCTCTCATTGCTTCACGTGTCGAATGAAATAATACCACTCCATATGACTTCATTGTTTACTCCTTAAGGTTTGATGATTTTTTTAGATTGTCGCATCATTTCAACAATATGATACATATTGGTCACTTCACCGACTTTACATTTTTCACTGAGATTATAATAGTTAAGACAGGCTCCACAAGCATAAATTTCTATCCCATTTTCCGCAAGAATCTGTAAATCCTCCAAGGAATCCGAGTTGTCGCTTACTAAATGGACCCCACCATTGTAGAAAATGATTTTTTCGGGCAAATCAGGTTGTTCGGTTAAAGAATAAATAAACATTTTTAATAATTGTTTCCCTAATTCTTTCGACCCTTGCCCCATCGTATTCGTGTCGACAACAACTATATAATTGTCTTCAATATCATTTTCTCTTGTAAGTTCTTGTTCATAAATAGAAGCTACCTCTCCTTTTTTCTTGGAGATACGTACAGTAAACGATTGTGCATCATTTTGCTCTACTTGATAATCATAACCTAGTTGTCCCGCCATTTTTTTTAGGTTTTGTGCAGCAATCTCATTATCGACAGTTGTTTCTACTGTATCGTTTTCTTCCAAAGCTTTCTTTGTTTCAATCACTGGAAGGGGACATACTTTTCCCAATGCGTTAATTTTAACCATTTTGATTCTCCTTTCCTTGTGTGGTTAATCATGGGATCAGTTCGTTAGACTAATCGAACAATTTTTTTCTTAATAAACCATGATTTCTGCTGTCTTTTTTTTCGTAACAACGCCAAAATCTTTGGCTAAGATATTGGCTGATTTCAGCTCTTCTTCTAATTTTTTTGCTTCTTTAGCCGGGATACTTACCAATAATCCTCCAGATGTCTGTGGATCATATAGCAACTCTTCGATCCCTAAGTCATCGACATAAAAGGCCATCTTTTTTTCCATAAAATTTCGGTTTCGTTGTCCTCCAGCAGTAAAAAGAAAGGCTTTTGCTCCTTCATAAGCTTCTTCAAAATATGGCAGTTTTTCTGAATAGATTTCAGCTGAAAAATTGTCATGTAACATTTCATGAAGATGTCCTGCTAACCCAAATCCTGTTACGTCGGTACAACTAGTGATTGGATATTTTCTGATGATAGCCATCGCATATTTATTTAAGGTTTCCATACTTTTTGTTGCTTTGGCAAACCCTTCTTTGGTTATTGCCCCAGCGCTATAACCAATGGTAATAATGCTTACACCTAGAGGTTTTGTTAAGATTAAGTGATCTCCTTCTTGACAAGTATTATTTTTGTAAATATTGTTTGGATGAATTGTGCCAGTTACAGAAAGTCCATATTTGACTGAACGGTCATGGATTGAGTGCCCACCTGCTAAGATTCCACCTGCTTCTTGAACTTTTTCAGCCCCACCTCTTAAAATCTCTTTTAAAACCTGTAGTTCTTTTTCTTCAGGAAAAGCAACAATATTTAAGGCAGATAATACATCCCCTCCCATCGCATAAACATCACTCATCGCATTGGCAGCAGCAATTTTGCCAAATAAATAAGGATCTGTCACCATAGTAGGAAAAAAGTCTAACGTTTGAATAACTGCTAATTCATCGGTCAATTTAATAACGGCTGCGTCATCTGTTGCATCAAAGCCCACTAACAATTTTTCATCTTGGGATTTAGGGAGGTCTGCTAAAATATTCCCTAGATTTCCAGGACCAATCTTAGCATTACATCCACCACAAATAATTAATTGTTCGATTTCTTTTTTCATTGGCATCCACTTCCTTTTCATATAGTGTAATAATTGATGACTTTTCCTCTGCTGCTTACTGTTTCATTTTCTATAGTTACACCAACAATCAGAAAATAGCGGGCAAATCATTAAAATAACTATGCTAGTTTGGTGTACTAAAAATGAAGAAGTGGCTGTACAGTTCTTTCCACTCCTTCACATTTTGCTACTAGATTAAGCTTTTCTATTTTTTAGAAAACATTCCTTTTCGCATATATGTAATTCCTGAGTAAATAATTACAGCAATGATTACCCAAGTCAGCATATTCAAATCTAAACTTGTGACGAATTTAACAGCAATAATTACCCCAATCACTCCACCAATCGTAATTGCCAAACTAACTTTACGCGCATAATCACCAGATTTAATAAAGTTACCTGAAGCAACGGGCATCAATCCTGCACAAGAAGCCATCATAATAGGAAAAGCAACAAGCGGACTTAACCCCAACATGTATACTAATGCCATGCATGGTGCATATAAACCTACGCCAATCGTCATTAATGCACCTAAAAGGAAATTACCTATGACGCCGATGATTAGCTTAAGACCTGTTAAAGCGGTCGCTTCATTTCCAGAGCCTAAGAGATCCAGCATTCCAGCTTGTTTTAGCCCCATTAAAATTGCTGTCACAATCAAAGCAAGTCCCATAAAAAACTGCACCTTTTTTTCAGGTAGCTTACTGACTGTTTTCGAACCCACAAACGAACCCACAATTGCTGCTGCAACTAATGAAAACAGAGTAATGGGTGATACTTTAACAACAGTAATGAAAATAAAAGCTTCAATGATTACCGGAATAGAGTGTGCCACATTGAGCGTTCCTGGTAATTGTCGATCGTTATCTAATTGCTTGGTAAATTCTAGTAACATGGTTGTTGGCGCAAAACTACCAATCCCTAATGTATCTAAAAAATCGGTAATTAACCCAATTGTTCCAGAAATAAGATAATTTCCTCCACCCCAATTTCCTTTATTTGCAAGTAAGTCGAGAACAAAAAAGAATAAGAAATAGAGTAATAAAACGCTTAATAAACCCAACAGTAGTTGTACCATGATACCTCCTTAATAGTAAGCAGAGTTTTACTAACCCATCATTTTTTGTGTAACCATCTGTAAATGGCTAGGACTAGAGAATTTAATTCATATTTTGGATGGTTATACCGTGTATTTTAATCAAGTAAAAATCCATTTTTTAATGAGTCTTTAGGATCCACAAGGAATTGATTAAATCCTGTAATATAAGCAGATCCCGTCACTTTGGGAATAATCGCTTGATAGTTTCCTACACGTGTTTCCTTTGTAATTTCTCCCTTAAACATCGTTCCTAAGATACTTTCATAGACAAAACTTTCACCAATTTTTAACTCATTTTTTGCATACAAAGTTGCTAATTTAGCACTCGTTCCCGTTCCGCAAGGTGAACGATCAACTTGTCCATCCCCGAATACCACGACATTTTGATAAGTAGCTTCAGGACTTTTAGCAGGACCATAAAATTCGACTAAGTCAACGGTTTTAATATGTTTTAATCGGGGATGTTGGATCTCGATATTTTGATTAATCGCTTCGCGGATTTTTAGACCTGCTTCAGTAAATCTTGACGCATTCTTCGCCTCAATGGTTAAACCAACTTCTTCGGCTTTTAATATGGCAAAAAAACTTCCGCCAAAAGAAATATCCACATGAACTGTCCCAATATCGGGCACACTCACTGCCACATTTTCTTTATATAGAAAGGATTCCACGTTTTCAAAAGAGACTGATTCCGCAGAGTAATCTTCATCCAGACGAACCTCTCCGCAAACAATCCCCGCAGGTGTATCTTGCGTTACTTTAACCACACGGGTGCCTTCTCCTACATCTACCCAGCCCAATTCTACAGCTGCTGTCATTGCCGCAATGGTGTTGTGACCGCACATATTTAAATAGCCACCAGAATCCATGAAAATAATCCCGTAGTCTGCCTCATCATGAACCGGTTCACAAATAAAAGCCCCGAACATATTTTTATGCCCTCGTGGTTCATGCATCAGCATTTTACGTAAATCATCTGCTTGTGTTTCCAGGTATATTTTTTTATCCGCCATCGTTTTTCCATGAAATTTAGGAATGCCTCCTACAATTAACCGAGCGGCTTCACCAGCTGTATGGGTATCTACTACTGATATCATTTTTGATACTTTCATACTAACCTCCACGTTACTTCAATTTTTGATTATCTTTACGCATCTTTAGTTTTATAAAAGCGAGCGCTTTAACTGCATCATAGAAAGTGATCGTATTTTCTCCAACCACTTCCGTTTCAATCCCTGCTTGTGATTTATTAAAATCCAGCACATATTTTGTATAATCATTTTCTACGACAAACTTGGCTTGTTTCCCAATAAATTTGAGCCCAATAACACTGATGCCACGACGACCTATTTCTTCTAGGGTATTGGCAAAATCGATGTCTGAATTTCCCCAACCATCTGTTGATAAAACAACGCCATCTGTAGCCATCGCTTCTAGCCAAGTAGCTGTTCGTTGTCCGACTAGATGCTTCATTTCATTGCTTTGAGGCGTGCCAATAATAATAACACCTTGGAAATCAATGTCAGGATCTTTGCTTAAAACATCCAGTAAAGGATCTTTAAAAAGGTGCATCGAAGTTTCTTTAGTTGATGGTCCTATTCCCATAAAAATCCCCTTTTCTAACAATTAGACCATTGAACGAATGGCACCATCACGATACTCATTGGCAGATAAAAAGATGGGCATATTATTCATATCGATAATCGAATGACCACCCTTAAACCCACTAGGTTCATCTGGAAATAATAACATATCGTACATCGCACCTTGGCCAGCTACCTGCTTGACCAACGTCACTTTTGGCTTTCCCGGATTTCTTTTTTCTTCATAGACATGTGTTTCCGTTGCTTCCTTACCATCTAGCAACTTTAATTGTTCTCGGATTTCCTGTAGATAATTGTCAACTATCCGAAACAATTTTAAACATAACTCACGATCGAAAGGTGTTCCTTTCTTGACAAGTAAGTCAATCAAAATAATGTAATCCTCTGCGTTAGGTGTGCCCGGTCGATTTAAAAATAAATGATCACGCAATACACCATCAGAAGAACCAAACTCATGGAGCTGTTCACCCTCATCGATTGTGCCGGTCATTATGACCGACACTCCCGTTAATGTATGGGTGATACCCGTCCCCAAAACGCCTAATACTTTAGCAGAAATTGGTAAAATATCCATGATAGTATTTGTTTTTAGGTCTAACTGATCCGGCTCTAACAATCGGATCGTCAAGGATTTGACATCCTCACACAGACAATCAAATTCAGTTTTTATCTGTAGTTGATTGTGATCAAGCTTAAATTGATTTCCTATGGAAACTTTTTCCATATGGAAAACTTTCATTTTTAATGTTTCTCCTTGCATGCTGATCCCTCTTTACACATGAGCGATATATTCATAAGGTAAGGGCACAATTTTCCCTGGTGTTTCAATTGAAACTAGGCTTTCTAAAGTATCTTTTAAGATACCTGTTTGCATGTCAATATTATGTGGTTCTCCGGCATTAGCGCCCATCGGTACACGTGGTGCTACAGCTCTAGGTGAACCATTTTGCCGTACTACTGGTGGTAATGCGGCGATTAAAATAGTAGGAATACCTGCTTCCTCAATTGCTCTCTGCACGATCACGGCAGTTCTATGACAGGTCCCTCAACCAGCAGTTAAAACAACTGCGTCAACTTCTTCTTCTACGAGTTTTTGTGCGATTTCTGGTCCCGTCTGTTCATTAAAGGCATCTTGGTCACCGCCGCCTCCCATAAAGCCATAATGTACAGGGGCAGCTTCTTTAATAAAGCCGTCTTTTACTAATTCATGTAATCGGTCAATCGGAAACATTGCATTGACATCCCGATTAACGTCTGCGTTGTCATATCCACCATGTGAGACCATTAAATCTTCACTTGGTACTCCATCTGGAATCTCACGATACGTTGTGTCTCCTGCCAAATTAAAACGTGTATCACTTTTTAAGTGGACACCAGCTGCCGTTGCTAAAGCAATCCGCATCTCTTTCAGCTCTTTTTTAACGGGCGTAAAGACGGATTTAGGTG
This sequence comes from Enterococcus sp. DIV0703, assembly GCF_051711065.1. Classification (NCBI taxonomy): domain Bacteria; kingdom Bacillati; phylum Bacillota; class Bacilli; order Lactobacillales; family Enterococcaceae; genus Enterococcus; species Enterococcus sp. DIV0703. Next base: position 1,448,466 of record NZ_JBIOLX010000001.1, read on the forward strand.
TGATTGGTACAAAAATTTCTGACTGTAATCCTTCGAATACTGTTAAACTCATCTACTCATTTTCCTCTCTCATTTTTATTTTCTTCTGTTGATTTTTTAAACGGCGACGTTCATGTTCTGTGATTGCTTCCACGTAATGAGTATTGGCTGCTTCTTCCAAAACCTCTGGATAACTCATCAAAAATCCAACTTCTTGTCCTATTTTTAAATCGTACTCTGAAATAATCATGCGCCGCGGAATTTTTAATTGACCTAGTCGTCCTTTGATATCAATAGTTACGCTCGCATCTCGAACTTCAACAAGTATTCCTTCAAACATTTGTTCAGTAGAGACATACTTTAATTTTTCGATTCTATCCATTTTGCACCTTATTTTATTCTTTTTCATAAATTTCTTGACGTTTTTTACTTTTCGGCAAAGATTGCTCATTTTCTTCCAGGTCTATTTTTCTTCCTGTTGTTTTTTCGATAATCTCAATGTTGTTTTGTTTGACATTCGGATTCCATTTACGTTCAGCTGGTTTAATTGTTCCTCCACCCATTAACGTTTTTAACATAGCTAAATCACGAATGGCGTCTTCTCTACACAAGGTATTATTTGATAAAATTTCATTTTCAATCCCTTGTTTTGATTTATTATTATCAACCATTGCGCCCATTTCAGAATTACCAACAACTAAGGCTCCTTGAACAGCACTATAAGAGTCGCCAACCACTTTGATTCCACGTTTTCCAATTTCTTCCATGTGAGAAGCGAAATCAATATGATTATTTCCGAAACCTTCAGTGGTTACAATGGCACCATCAATGTCCATGGCTTCGACAGTCATTCCTAAACGTTTTGAAACATAATATTTTTCAGTATTCGCTTGTGGAGAGCCGACGAACATAACACCGACTAAATCAATTTCTTCATCTGCCATTGCTTCTTTAACAAGCGGTTCCCGCCAATAATGGCGTGAAGTTTCTTTCGAAGCCGGTCCAATACAAGTTAACGCATGGATTCCTCCATCTAATACTTCTGTTGGTGCCAATAGGATTGGCAAATTGCCAAGGTCAACATTTGGTTTTGCGCCAAATGTTCCAACTGGCTCGATGGGCATAATCAAATTATCATGCATCGCACCTTGCCCCATTATTTCTTTGATGATCAAAACTTTCTTATTGCCAATTCGACGTTTCTGTATAATTTCTTCTGAATGTATCACCAATGATTCATCCGCTTTTTTGAGGGCTTCACGAATTTCTTGAGTGATGTAATCAGAAGCTTTGTGAGCGGCTAGCGGACCCGGACGTTCCATATTCGCGTGTTCTTTGATTGTCACTTGGGTTTTAATAAAGATTTCTCCTTTATCTGGTGCTCCAGGTCGTCCCCACATGATGTTACGATCTAATTCTCCTTCAGAAGAACCAAATTCACCGATTTGAACTCCATTAGCATCCGTCCCTGTAACAACCATGACGACACCATCCAGTACTCGGGTAATTCCATGCCCAAGATCGCCTTCAACTTTTGCGGCAATTGGCTGAACGTCCATAATCGTTTCACTATATTCAGTGTATTTATCTGGTGTAATGATTTCTAAAGTCATATCTTCAACGAGCTGTTCCAGTTCAACTGCTTCAGCACAAATTTCTGTCATTTTTCGTAAAATTAAAGTTGTTCCTTCGATTTTTGTTTCTTCCCCAAAAATCACCTGATCAATTTTTAGATGATCATGTCGTACAGAACGAATCACTTTTTCTTTCACCTGATTTGAGTTTTCCAAAACCGGTGATGGTATTACTGGCGTTACTTGCTCAGGAATCATTGATTCCGGTGCAGGATTTACCGTTTCGGTTAACTGAGCAGCCATCATTAAAGGAAGCTCTAAATCAATTCCTTTTCCTTCAGCAATATGAATTTTAATAGTCTGACCACTTGTTACAGAAGATGAAGCAGTTTGAATTGGCGTCGCAATTGTTTCAGAAGTCTCAACTTCTTTTTTTTCATTTAAATGAACTTCTTTCATTCCTTCAGATACACCTTCCAGTAATTCTTTTGTCAATGGAATCAACGCATCCGTTGTTTCTTTTAATGTTGTACCAAGTACTTGTTCAATTGTTAACACATCTTCAGAAAATTCAAGCAACCCTGATTCTTCTAGATCAAGAAAAATTGCGGGGTCCTCTAGATTTTCTGGCGTAATCACTGTGCCTGCTTCCGCACGACAACAGAGTACAGCTAGATCTTTTGCATGTTCTTGGGCAGTTTCAGCCGTAATAGACATTCGTTAAATCCTCCTAAAATTTAAATTTATTTCGTTGTAGGTAATTTACGATATAGTCTGTGCCCATCTGCCCGAAGTACATGATCTGTATGATGATAAACCGGAACTCCTAACCTAGGAGCTACACCAATAACGGTGTTCGTTCAATCAGAACAAGTTCCAGTCATCACAACTTCAGCACCTGCTTTTTTCAAAGCAAAGACTGTTTGTGCTTGTCCTGGACATATACCCGGCAAGGTACATCTATATCTTCCATTCACTTTTACCATTCGCTTACAGCGTTGTGTAGCAACAACTTCAGCACCCATGTTTTCAGCTATTTCAGTCATTCTTTCTTCTGAACCGCCGCATTCACAAAGTAATAGTCCTATTTTTCGATGTTCTTGAGGAAATGGCATAGCAACCAATACCCCTCCGCTGGTTTTCGTAATGGGGGTTTCTTCCGTGCCGCTATGACCAGTCATTGGTCCACCGATCACAATTTCTCCATGGGGCTCAATAAAACCTCCAACTTGATCAATTAATTGCTTGACAGGAGTTCCAATTGGGGCATCTTTAAAGACTGTTTTCTTTTGTTTTACACGACCAGATACCGTAAGATCTTTATCAATAAATGGTTTTCGCTGTTCAATCGCTTCGACAATGCGTTTAATTGTTTCAACATTATCCACTACTGCTCCGATTTCGATTGGCAGTTGACCAGGGTCTAAAGTGATGTTCAACACTTCACGAATCACTACACGTTCATCGCCTGCAGGATAGATGTCAGGTAATTGGTAAACATCTATTGTCGGTTCATTGTTGGTAAACTTTAACAATTGTATGACTAACTCTCGATGTTTTCCTTTAACGGCAATGATTCCTTTGGGTGCTTTCGTAATGCTCATGCAATACTTTATTCCACGAATCAATTGTTTGATTTGACTTTTCATTTGCTTTACATTGTGAAGTAATAAAGCTTCACATTCTGCACCATTTGCGATAAAGATGCCTTCTGGTATTTCACAAGATAATTTTATATCTGTCGGAAACCCAGCTCCACCAGCTCCGACAATTCCGGCTTCTTTGATTGCTTGAATATAAGAGGATGTTTCTGGAATAGGAAGATAACTTGAAAAATTTTGCTTTTCATCAATCTTTAGCACAATCTGATCGTTGGTTACTTCTGATACAACGCCTGAAAAGCTAGAATGAATGTTTGCTCCTAATCCATCTGGTTTAGCAATTTTTTGTCCACGTTGCACATATTCGCCTGTTTTTACCATACTCTTTGATGAAGCGCCTACATGTTGTTTTAATGGTATAAGAATTTTTTCCACTCTTTTCACCTCCCTTGTTTTACTTGAACTTGAGTAAACTAGCCACCCACAGCTCATGTTTATAATATCACAATATGGAGGTTTGATGAACGATTTATTTATAAACAATTGTTATTTATAGTTCTATAAATGCTTTTATAACAACGAAAATATATGTATTGTTTTTTATTTAAATATAGATAAAAAATAACAACATGTACTTAATGATTATATACATAGAGTGAGAACTGATGGAAAAAATTTTTTTCACTTTATTGAACGACACATATAGTCTATGCAATTTTGATTATCATAATTTTTTCATTTTCATTCATCAAAAAATACAGTTTAGCACGGTTGCTCTTTCAATATCTGTTCTATTCTATTGGCAAAATCAGCTCGATAATCATCTCCTTTTTAGCTAATAAAAAATCAAAAAAATATGTTAGAGAGCATTAGACATTTTCACAATAAAAAAGGGACTGGGACAAAAGTTGTCTCAGTCTCTTCTAGTATCTCTAAAAACGAATAAACGGCGTTCAAACATCAGCTCCTTGAAATAAGCCTGAATTTTTCAAAACATGAGAAGCTGTTTCAAAAAATTCTTTCTTATTGTCATCAGAGCTACCCGATGTTTTTACGACCTCTGATTCACGGCGTTCAAGAAGCAACTCCTCAATAATAAGGGAGGAGCTAAACGCTTCTTTCAAAGCCTCTTTTCATGCGAATCTTAATTAATATTTTTTATTAGGTTTCTCCCCTTATGCACGATGCATTGGAAGATCATTATTACTTGGTTGAACAAGTAAGTATTGGATAACATCAATGTTACTTGATTCAAAAGATGCTGCACAAGCTTGAAGGTAAAGATCCCACATTCGATAAAAGGAATCGCCCATAGTTTCTGTTACCTTGTCTTGTACTTTATGGAAATTATTTGTCCAATGTTCTAAAGTAAGCTGATAGTCCCGACGCAAACTTTCTAAATCAATTAACTGTAAATCATTATCCGTAATATCTGTTACGATTTCTGCTAATCCTGGAATGTATCCACCCGGGAAAATATATTTGTTGATCCAAGCATTAACTGCCCCACCTTGCTGACGAGTAATACCGTGAATCAACGCTGTTCCTTTAGGAGCTAGTAATTTTTGGATGACACCAAAATACTCTTTTAAGTTGTCTGCTCCCACATGTTCAAACATCCCGACACTTGTAATATGATCAAACGTTTCATCTTTTAGATCACGATAATCCATTAATAAGACCCGACATTTATCTTCCAGATGTTCTTCTTTGATCCGATTAGTAATATGGTTATATTGTTCTTCACTCAAGGTAATACCAGTTGCTTTTACATTGTATTCTTTGATAGCTGTAAACATCAAGGTTCCCCAACCACAACCGATATCTAATAACGTATCATTATCCTTGATAAAAAGTTTATCTAAGATGTGGTGGACTTTATTGATTTGGGCTTGTTCCAATGTATCTTCAGGTGTCTCAAAATAAGCACAAGAATAGGTTAATGTTGGATCTAGCCACATTTCATAAAAATCATTTCCTAGATCATAATGTGCATGAATATCTGCTTGATTTTGTTTTTTTGTGTGTTTTTGCTTTTTAGGAAGCCATTTTAAATAGTCGCTCCCTCTTAAAAAGCTGTTTGCTTGTTGGTAAGCATCGTTGATCAACGCTTGAATACTTCCCTCAATCTCAATACGATGATCCATGTAAGCTTCACCTAGAGCTAGAGAGGCGTTATTTGTGATTTCTTTCATTGGTATTTCTTCATGGATCTTAATTTTGATTTGGGGAGGATTGTCAGTATCTCCATAGCGTTTTGTCGTACCATCCCAGTAAGTAACTTCGACTGGAAGGGAGAAAGAACGTGAAAATAATTGATTATATACTGTTTTTTCTAACATGATTTTCCTCCTTAGAATTGCTACTATTTAACGTTAATACTAAAAATTAAAAGAATCAACTCAGAAGGGTATTTTTCAGAAAAAAATCTTTGTTACCTATCAAATTTTCATTATTTTCACATTTATTTTCTCATAATTAGTTGATGATCTTAGGCCTTGACTTCATCTTTAAAGCCAGTTTTAGCAAAAATCCATAGCAATAAAAGAACTGAAACAGTTGATTGAATACCTAACATCAAAACAAAATCAAAATAAAAGAATCCAACAATCGTGGCAATAATGGAGCCAACTCCAATCACATTCAACATTAAATTGGCACTTTCTTTGAATGTTTGGATGGAAGAAAAACGACTCTTTCTAGTTAGCCATAAAAAGAAAGAAGCACCAAATAAAATGAAGCTAGTCATTATAAATAAGATGATTCCTAAACTCATACTATAAGATAAAATAATCATTGGACGATTACTGGCGTAAAATTCCTGTTCTAAAAATGCTTGAAACTCTTGTGGCGTTCGGACTGATTCGGGATTGAAAGACGCTTGGTAATTCATTTGATAGGTTCTTATACGCCCCTGTTCTTTTTGCTGGATTGTCCAATGATTTTTTGCGAAATCAATAAAGGCGTTTTTTTCGTTTTTTTGTTCTTTCGTCAATCCTGACCCAATCAGTATTTCGTTATTCTGATAAATCGTTATTGGTGAGTGATTTATTTGCCCATTCTCCATGGGTAATTCTGAAAATTTATTTACTCCATCTTGATCAATTAGTTGGTGAACTGTCAAAAATTGCTCCATAGGGATTGCTTTTACCTGATTGGTATAATACATGGTAATCGGCATAACCATCAACGCGACCAAGAAAAGAAAGATCAGACTCAATTTAGGCCATGACAACTGTCTTCTACCAGCAAATAGACGTCTAGGACTATTTAAATGAGAAAAGTAATTCAAAGGAAATGTTTGCATCAACACCTGCTCCTAACCTTTTGTGCCACCAGAAGTCAAACCAGTGACAAAGTTTTTTTGTAAAAAGAAGAACAATAAACAAATCGGTAATGCAATGAGGATCGCTCCTGCGGCAAATAATGAAACCCGTTGATTTGTCACATCAGAAATGAATGTTTGCAAACCAACTGCCACTGTTTGATTTTCTGGTGTGCGTAGTAAAAATTTAGCGAGCATGAAGTCTCCAAACGGTCCCATAAAGGCCCACAATGCTTGAACGGCAATCATTGGTTTAACTAACGGTAAAACGATTTGTAGAAAAATCCGGAAATGACCAGCTCCATCTAATTTAGCAGATTCATCTAAATCAAGTGGAACAGTATCAAAATAACCTTTCATTAGCCAAGTATTCATCGGAATTCCCCCACCAATATAGATCATTGTTAAGAACCAGTATCGATCTAAGGCGTTAAGTAGAAAAGCCATGACGTAAAAAGCGGTCAATGCAGCCATCGTTGGAACCATTTGAATCACCAGGAAAAACATCAAGCTTGATTTGCGTCCAATGAAACGGTAACGACTATAAGTGTAACCAGCCAAAGTTACCACAGTCACTTGGATAACCATTGTTAAAATGGAAATAATCAAGGTATTTTTATACCAAGTACCATATAACGTTTCTGAGAATAGCCGTCTAAAATTTTCTAGTGTCCAGTCACTGGATAAATCCAGACTAAAAGCAGCGATATTACCTGATTTAAATGCTGTACTGGCTGTAATCAACAATGGATAGATAATGATGATCGACAAAAGAATCAAAAAAACATAGGTCAAGAATTGTGATAATCTTCGTTGGAATTTAGCACTTGAATTAAATTGTTTCATCGCTTAGTCCTCCATATTAAATGCATTAGTCTTTTTAAACACAAGTAAAGAAACACAAATGACAATTGCAGAAATAATTAGTGTAATGGCTGAAGCCATGGAGTATTGTGGCGAGGTTCCTGTCGTTAGTTTATAGATCCAAGAAATCAAGATGTCTGTTGAACCTGCGCCCCCTCCTACACTTCCAGGACCACCGTTGTTAAATAAATAAATCATCGAGAAATTGTTGAAATTACCAGTATACTGAGTAATAAACGTTGGCGCTGCTACTAGAAAAATAGCCGGTAACGTGATATTAGAGAAACGTTTCCAAGCATTTGCACCATCGATTTTTGCTGCTTCATATAAATCTTCAGAAATGGATTGTAAAATACCTGTTACCATGACATAGATATAAGGGAATCCTAACCACCCTTGAACCATAATGATCGCAACTTTCGTCCAAAATGGATCAGTTTTCCATGAAATCGCGCTAATGTCTACGAATGGCAGATGATTGATAAAAGGAATCACTTGGGTGTTGATCGCCCCCACACTATCATTGAAGATATTAGAGAAACTCATAATTGTTATAAATGCTGGTACCGCCCATGGTAAAAGGAAAATAATACCAAAAAAACGTCTAAATTTAATAAATTTTTGGTGAGCAATAACGGCTGTAAAAATACCTAATGTGATTTGAAGTGTCGTTGCACATAGTGTCCAAATAACAGTCCAAGAAAACACAGAGAAAAAGGTATTACGGTAAGAACTTAAGAAGAAGATACTAAAAAAGTTTTTTACTCCGATCCAATCAATCAAACTAGCAGGTGGGATATGTTTGAAATCATAGTTGGTAAATGCTGTAAATAATGTGACTAGAACTGGAAAAATAATCGTAAAAATCATCAAAAGATAGGCTGGAAGTGTAAGCAAATAAGGAAAACCCTCATCACCAATATTATGTATAACTTCCTTCATCGTTCGGTTGATTTTCTTACCTTCTTTGCGTAAAACTGCGACACGTTTGGCATCTAACAGATTCAGTCCATAGAAAATAAAAAAAATAACCGTAATGATTAGTTGCAGCGTTCCTTGAATCAAAATAAATAAGGAGTGATCCTCCATCGGAACCGTTCCCAGTGTGACTAAGCCAATCAAAGAGTGGAAGCCACCAACTATCAGTTGTAGAATAAATGCTACGAAAATACCTAGAAATACGATTCCTTTGAACGCTTGACCATTAGCAAATTGCCCTAAGCCAGGTATGAGAGACATAAGTGTAATTTTTCTTACATTGATATTATTTTGTTCGTCTTGCATAACGATACCCCCAGTACTACTATTTTATTCTTTGCGCAAGGAAATGAATCAGTCGGCTATCCATAATAGCCATCTATAAGTAACTATTCATAGCAGTTATACATAGTAACTATAAATAGTAACTATAAATAGTAGCTATCCATGACAGTCATCAATAATTGCTATCAAAAACCATTTTCCATTCATTTGTAGTCCTCACTCAGTTGCTATAAAAAAACTCTGCTCGTGGATGTTATTCACACGAATCAATGTGAAACAGTTAAAGAAAATACACCGTTCAACTGTTTCACCTATTGATCCATGACTTGTTTTATGATTTGGTTGACCAAATGAGATTTAGTGGTCTACTATCACCACATCTAGTAAAAATATCCATTTGATCGTGAATAGAGATCGCTTTGTTACTTTTAATATTTTTGCTCAATCGCTTCTTTTATGGTTTTCACTGCTTGGTTAGCAGATTCTTTTGGCGATTTAGAACCTGAAGCTGCATCAAACATTAAGTTTTCAGCACCAGTCCAAACTTCAGCCATTTCTGGAATATTTGGCATTGCTTGCGCAGTTTCATACTGATCAATCACCGCAGTTGTCAATTCATCATTTTTTGATTTAGCTGTTTCACGTGCCGCTTGATTAGCTGGGATCTCATTGACCATTTCAAAGAATTTTTCTTGATTTTTTGTGTTTGTCACATAGTCTAACCATTTTTGTGATAATTCTTTGTTTTTAGAATAGTTACTTGCTACCCAACCTTTTCCTCCACCAAACGGTTGATAAGATTCGCCGTTGTTCAATGTTGGAATTTTTGCTACCCCATAATTGATTTTGTTGTCTTTATAAGTTTGTGCTTGCCAAGGACCATCAATGATTGCTGCTGCTTTGTTAGACATGAATTGTTGGCTAACGAAATCGCCTGCACTCTTGATATCTTGCATCCCTTTTGGCCAAACATTTTGGAACCAGTTTGTAGCATAAGTGATTCCTTCGATTGATCCTGCATTATTTAGACCAATATCTGATGGATTAGTTCCGTTGTCACCAAAAACATACCCGCCATAGCCTGCTAGTAAACCATAAGAATAATAGAAATCAGTCCATTTTGCTAAGAATCCAGTGTTTTTTCCTGCTTCTGATTCAAAGGCAAAGCGTTTGTCTTTGGCTAGATTTTCTAATTCTTTGAAAGTGGTTGGTGCTGCATCTACTAGATCCTTGTTGTAGTACAAGACTAATGTTTCGATCACCGCTGGTTCGCCGTAAATTTTTCCATCATAGGTCACTTGTGCTTTATCTGTTTCATCATAGTCGGCTTCATTTCCTAATTTGACTTCCGCTAAATGGCCTTGTTGTCCTAACGCACCAATTCGATCATAGGCTGCCATCATCACATCTGGTCCTTTACCGGCAGGTCCATCCAAAGAAAGCGCTTCTAATTGATCGAACATATCTTTTTCAACTAGCTTGATTTTGACATCATTCTCTTTTTCAAAATCACCCTTGATCTCATTGATGTAATCTTTATAACCAGAATCTACCGATACAGTTAATGTTTTTTCATCATTTTCACCGCTAGCTGTATCAGCTTTTCCATTACCACAAGCTGCTAATCCACCTAAAATACCAAGTGACAATAAACCCAACCCTAATTTTTTAACATAGTTTTTCTTCACTTTTTGTTCCTCCACTTCCATAAATGTTGTTTGTATAAAGAGTATACTGTTATAAAACGACAACTTGCAAACGCTTTCTGCATGTTACCGGTAACAAGTTATTCACACATCAAAATGAATCCGAATTGTTGAATTTCAGCTTTCCCATCATTTAATAATTCACTATTTTGGCTTAAGATAATTTCATTTTTCTGATCAACCAAATAACTTGTAGAAGATTGATTAAAAATAGCATGGATCTTTTGGCCGTTCAATTCACGAGAAAAATGAATCACGTCTTGACTATCATCAATTAGCTCCCAGCAAATCGTACCTGTGATTAAAATTTCAGATAATCGTTTCCGAAGATAAATCAATTCTTTAATAAAACCGTATAATTCCGTATCTTGTTGCTCTTTCTCCCAGATCATACATTTACGACAATCAGGATCATCTTCTCCAGTCAATCCGATTTCTGTTCCGTAATAAATACAAGGTGCGCCTTTTTGTAAAAACATGAAAGTAAGTACAGCTTTCATCAACTCTTTATTTCCATTACACAAGGTTAGGATTCTCGCAGTATCGTGGGAATCTAATAAATTAAATGTTCCTTCGTTTACTTGATCTTGGTACAGCATCTGCTGATGGTTCATGCCACTTGCCATTTGTGAAGCAGTGATTTTTCGTTTAACAAAATAGTCTTTGATTGAGTCTGTAAACGCATAGTTCATTACAGCATGGAACTCATCTCCTTGTAACCAAGCTTGGGATGAATGCCAGATTTCGCCTAAAATATAAATATCTGGTTTGATTGCAGTGACTTTTTCATGGAACAATTTCCAGAAATGATGATCGACTTCATTAGCGACATCTAAACGCCACCCATCAATATCAAATTCTTTCACCCAATAAGCAGCAATATCTAGTAAGTACGATTGAACCTCAGGATTTGCTGTGTTGAGTTTAGGCATGAAAGGTGTAAAAGCAAACGTATCATAAGATAAATTTGCTGCTGTTTCGGGTAAATTCGTCATTTGATAGGCATCCACTGGAAAAGAATGAATATGGAACCAATCTTTATAAATTGATTTTTCGCCATTTTTGATCACATCTTGCCATTGGGGCGAGTCGCTACCAATATGATTGAAAACAGCATCTAACATGATGCGGATGCCCTTTTTATGCGCTTTTTCGATTAATTCTTTTAACAAGCGTTCGTCACCAAAGGCTGGATCAACTTTCAAATAGTCGATCGTATCGTATTTATGATTAGACATAGCTTGGAAAATCGGGCAAAAATAAATACCGTTGATTCCCAAATCAACTAAGTAATCGAGGTGATCAATCACACCCTGTAAATCACCGCCAAAAAAATCATCTCGGTCAGGTGCTTTACTTCCCCATGGTAGCGTATGAGCTGGATCGTTAGTTGAGTCGCCATTCGCAAATCGTTCAGGAAATATTTGGTACCAAATCGTTTCTTTTGCCCATTGCGGCACTTTGAAACGATCAATTTCATGAAAATAGGGTATCCGGAAATAGTAATTTGCTTCTGCTAAGTTTGCTGGTTCATACGCAAAAATCCCTTGATCCCCGTAAAAACATTCTGTGCCATCAATCCCTACGATATGAAACCCATATTGTAACCTTCTAGTCGAGCTTGTTTTTTCCACTTCCCAGTAATCATGAACTAAAGTACTCAGACTTTTTTTCATTGGTATTTCTTCCAGATACCATTTTTGTGAATCAATCGTATAAGGATCGCCACTAATAAGATAAACTTTTTTTACATCGTCTTTACAGGTACGTAAACGAATTCTGAAAGTATCAGCTGTATATAAAAAAGCATATTCACTTTCCGGTCGATGATAAATTGCTGCGGTGTTCATGTATTTCCTCCTTCATATTTAAGATTACGTGTTCACTATAAAAGAGTGAACAACAAAAGACAACGCTTTCATTTATGTTATCGGTAACAGAATTCTGTTTCCCATGATTATCTCATCAAAAGGAGAAGTTAGGTCAATGGCGACATTAGCTGAATTATCGGTATTGTAGAAAGTGTAATTTTATACTCGCTACTTGCTGATTCATATAAAAAAAGTTCAACAAAAAGAAAGAATCCAAAAGAGAAAGAGCTGCTTTTGGATTCTTTCTGATTACTTGGTGTATCTCTACAACGACCACAGTGATCATATTATTTGTCAAACGTTTATTATTGAGAAAAAAGGAGTTCCTTTTTGTAGCAATAACGTTCGATTTTTTCTTGATCAAGGACTGCCCCATTGCCTTTTCCTAAGGGAACTGCAAGTTTCCCATCAGTGAGGCAAGCTTTATTTTTGATGATATCATCGTAGTAATAGCGATCTGATGCCGATATATCGCCAGGGAAAGTAAAGTCATTTTGGCTGGCAAATTGTATATTTAAGCAACGTCCTACTCCTGATTCAAACATTCCACCTAGCCACACTGTCAAGTTATGTTCACGACAAAATGTTACGATGGATAATGCCTCAGCGATCCCACCCACTCTGGGGATTTTTAGATTAATCCCACGACAACTTCCCAAGGTATGAGCGGTTTTAACATCATTTAGTGTACGAATATTCTCATCTAAACAAATTGGTGTTTTTAATTGTTTCTGTAAATACGCATGCTCGATAAAATCCCGTTGATTAAAAGGCTGTTCAATCATCGCTAGGTTTAATCGATCCAATTCTAACAATACCGGTAGATCCTTTAATGTATAAGCAGAATTGGCATCTGCCATCAAAAGCAAGTGAGGAAATTCCTTTCGTAATAAGGTTAATGGTTCGATATCGTAATCTGGTTTGATCTTTAACTTCAACCGCGTATAGCCTTGAGAAACATACATTCGAGCTTGTTTTAACAATTTTGCAGAATCTGTGTGGATACCTAAACTAATCCCAACTGCTAATTCTGTTTTCGTACTTTTGAAAATTTCTCGGAAACTGACATTCTTTCGTCTGGCATATAAATCCCAAATAGCTGTTTCCAAGGCTGCTTTTGCCATAAAATTCCCTTGCACTTTCGTCAATCGTCGCTGAACTTCGAAAGGCTCTTTGATTGGAGACATAGTAAGTAAAGGAATCAATTCATTTTTGATGATCAAGCGACTCATGTCGATCGTTTCTTCAATATAGTCCGCTTGTTGGAAAGAAACCAACTCTCCTACTCCTTGATTGCCTAATTCATCCTCGATTATCAATAAATCAAACGCTTTTTCAGTTAGAATTCCATAACTCGTTTCAAAAGGGGTAGTCAAAGGTAATTTAAGTTGTAATTGCTCGATTTTTCTAATTTGTATCACTTTTTTCTTTCTCCATTATCCATTGATTTACTAGGAAAACAAATTTCGTTGGCTGTTCTAGATGAATACAGTGTCCACTTTTGGGAACCAACGCCATGGAAAACAGACTATTTTCTTCAACCAATTTTTTTCCGATTTTTTGAAACTTATCATCATATTCTCCTGCTAAATAAAGGATCGGTCTTTGGATATTTCTAAGCGATGGCCAGTAATTCGTCTGTTGCCCAGTTCCCATGCACATCAAACTAAGCGCCAAACCAATTGGTTGTTGCATAAGTCTTCCTTGGCGAATCTTTCTTCTTGTCGAATCAGGTAGTTCTTTTTGACTTTCAAATAATGGAATCGATTCCCAATAATCCACAAAACTAGACAATGGTTCAGTCATGATCTTTTGCGCTAATAGAAGATCTTTTTTTTGACGTATGAGCCTTTCGCTAAGCGAATAGATGCCTGGTGTACCACTTTCCATAATGATGCCTAAAATTCCTTTTGGTTGTTCAATCAGCCAAGTTAACGCGGTACGGGCCCCCATGGAATACCCCAACAAATAAAAAGCATCGATCTTTAATTGCAAAACCAATTGTGCTAAATCTTGAACAAGTAATGGAAGCTTATAGCGATAAGGATGAACATAAACATCCGTCTTACCATGCCCGATCAAATCAATTGCTAAAACATTTAAATCTTGAAAAGGCAAAGAAAAGCTCATGGAAGTTCCGGTAAATCCGTGTAAACAAATGATAGTAGGTCTCATTGGAGATGTTCGCTGTAACCAACGATAAGCATAATTAACACCATTAATTTTTATTTTTCCCTCACTCATTTCGATTACCGTATCCCTCAATCATGTGTTGCCAAAGTTCTGCTGGTGCTTTTTGTTCGCCAACGACTTCAATCAACGTCCAAGTTGAATTTTCTTTCTCTTCTCTGTTGTCTTTACTGTCTATTCTTTCTCGACTTTCACAAACTATTTGTTCAAATTCAGTCAGCGATTTGGGCTTTTTATAAGCGCCGCAGTAGAGATCTGCCACTTTCTCCAAGTCTAGATGTAAGGGTGTTGAAAACAAAGGATCAAAAAAAGAGTTGTCTAGTTCCCTTTGAGGAAGGAAAGAAAAGATACCTCCCCCGTTATTATTCAAAACGATCACAGTCACCGGCAGCTCAAGTTCTTTGATTATTTGTAACCCATTCATATCATGAAACAAAGCTAAGTCACCAATCAGCAAAAACATCTGCTGTTTCTTAGCCGCACAAATACCTGCAGCTGTTGAAATAATCCCGTCAATACCATTTACTCCCCGATTCCCATAGACTGAAAATCGTTGTTTTGAAAAACCAGCGTAGCGATCAATAAAACGAATAGCATTACTATTGGACAAGAAGAGTGTTTCGTCAAACTTTAACAATTGAAAAAGACGCTTACTGGCATTGCTTTCGTTATAGGCCTCTAAGGGTAAGGTTGTTTCTATCGTTTGTCGGGCAAGCTTTGCTCTTTCTTGCCAATAGGATAACCAGTTTCTATCTGCATGAGTATGAAATGCTTCATCGCTCATGTTCTTAACCATGCTACAAAACGCCAGTGGATCAATTGGTAAAACATAATTACTTTGATGTAACCAGTCTTTCCAAGATTCGCTTTCATCAATGATGACATGAGTCAGGTCTTTTGACTGCTTTAAATAAAGCATGAGGTTTTTGGCCAATGGCAAGTTACCAAACTGCCAAACGATTTCGGGTGTTTCTAAGCGTTGATCGGCAAAGATCAAATCAACATGAGAAATATAATTGTCGCTTTCTTTCCCGCAATTTCCTAAATTTGTAAGTGGATCACCAAGAATAGGCCATCCTACGATTTCAGCTAGTTCAATCATTTTCGTTGCCTGTCGTGTGGTCAATTCTCTTCCAACAATAATCAACCCTTTTTTGGTCAACCAAGAATCAAGTTCTGGTAACGAAAAGGAAGTTACTTTATTGATCGTTTCCCCTTTTCTTGAATAATGACGTGTAAATGATTGTGATAAATCCGGCAGTAAAGGTTCTCGAAAAGGTAGATTCACATGTACAGGTCCTTTAGGAATTTTTATTGCAGCAGCCGCACTCTCCCAACCTTGAAAAAACGCATATCTTTCAAAAGATTCTCCTTCTTCTGGCAAAGCCATTCCGATATACTTTTTGACATGGCTTCCATACAAATGTTGTTGATCCATCGTTTGTGGTGCTCCTACGCCTTGCGCCTCTGGTGGACGGTCAGCGGTCAACACAACGAGTGGAACATTTGACGCCTCAGCTTCACAAATGGCTGGATAATAATTTGCTGCAGCAGTTCCTGATGTGCAAATCAGACCCACAGGTTCCTTTTGTGCTTTTGCTAAACCAAGCGCAAAAAAAGCAGCCGAACGCTCGTCCACATTGATATAGCAATTGATTTCCGGGTCACGATAAGCCAATAAGGCCAGTGGTGTCGAGCGTGATCCTGGGCTAATGACCATTTCTTTTAATCCACTTTCTTTCAATCCATGAATAAATGCTAATAAATAAGCAGTCAGCTCTTTTGTGTTCGTCATTCTTTTACACCTCGAATCATCGGTTGAAATTTTAGAGCAGTTTCTAAGTATTCCGCTTCAGGCGTTGAATCTGGCACAATTCCACAGCCAGCATACAACTGGACCTCAGTATCACTCACTACTCCAGAACGAATACCAACTGCAAATTCACCAACATCCTCAGTTAAACTACACCAGCCAATTGGACCACCGTATAACCCTCGCCCAATAGGTTCTTTTTCCGCTATCCAATCAATGGCTGCCTGTTTAGGAACACCGCCTAAAGCTGGTGAAGGATGTAGTTGTCGTATGACTTCTAAAAATGAGAAACCGTCCTGACGGCTCCCTTTCAACGTCAAACAAAGATGTTGAATGTCTCGGTTTTTTAAAAGACTTTTATCTGATACTGTTAGTTTCCCCTTAATAAATGAGTGCATCTGTTCTGTTAAACGTTCGACGACTAATTGGTGTTCTCCAATATTTTTAGAGTCTTTTAAAAGTTTTTCTCCCAATGTAACGTCTTCTCTTTCGTTTGAACTTCTAGCGATAGAGCCAGCAATGCTAGCGGTCAAGAAATGGGTATCAGTCGCCTGAAGCAAACGTTCAGGTGTTGCGCCAATAAACGCTTGACCTTTTGCTTCTAAAACAAAGTGATAGGTGTTTGGTTGTTGACTAATCAGATGAAGTAAGATTTTTTCAACAGAAAATTCTTTGCCAACTAATTGCATCTGTCTTGCTAAAACCACTTTTTTAAGTGCTGATTTTTTATTTGCTGTGACTTCGATCGTCTCTTCAACAGCTTTTAAGAAATGAGGAACAGCTACTTCAGTTTCTTTTAATATTTGACTTGGCGAAAAATCTGGGACACATCGCTCTTTCATTTCATTAATGAGTCTCATTTTTTCTTTAATAAACTCATCGAGTTTTTTTAAAGTTTTAAAATGATTCCTTGCGGTTATTACAACAGTTAGTTGCTGATGATTTTGCTTGATTAATAGTTCGGGTAGAATAAAATAGCCCTCTGCCAATTCTCCCCAAATAGGCGCTTGTTTTTTGTTTTCAGCATCGAAAGGTAATCCTCCAAAAAGAATCGGAGTCTCTTTTTCAGGAACCAGAAACGAAAGTTTTTTAAAAAACTCTTGTTTGGCATTTATCAGGTCTTCGGTGGACCAGTTTCCACGCTTCTTTAAAAGATTACGCCCAAACCCCAAGAAACCGACATTTTTGTCTGGCGTTTGCCAAAAGAAACGTGTGCCTTTAAAGTCACTTGCTTTTGCAAAGAGATTTGCTAACGGTTCATAAGGAATCTTAAAGCTATAACATACATAGTCAGCTTCAGGTACTTCCTGTAGATTTAGATTAAATAAGTTGGTAGTCAATATAGTTCACTCTTTCTTCTGTTAAAAAAAGTCGTTTTAATGGTTTTCCTGAGGCTGTTTTTGGTAGATCATTGATGACAAAAATTTCGTCAGGATGTTTGTAGGAAGCAAGTGGCTCCATGAGATTGCAAATTTCATTAACGCTGACCTTATCTATTAATTTCAAATAAGCTACTGGGCGTTGCCCCCAGTTAGGATCGGCTCTACCAATAACAATAGCCTCTGTAATTTTCTGACTTTTTAAAAAAATTGCTTCAATTTCAGCAGGGTAAATATTTTCTCCGCCAGAGATGATTCGCTCACTCATTCGACTAAGAATTTTTAGTTCACCACTATCTGTTAAATAGCCCCAATCACCAGTACAAAACCAGCCCTCTTTCGTCCACGAATGTCGATCTCTTCCGTTGAGATATCCTTTAACGATCGACGGACCTTTCAAAAGAATTTCTCCAGATTCATTCGCTTGATCTGTCCCATCGATTTTAATTTGCACACCCATTAGCGGACGACCAACCGTGTCTTTAAACTTTGAATGTATATTGATTTTACCTGCGACAACTTGGGAACATGTTTCTGTCATGCCATAAGACAACATAACGGGTAGCTTCAACTGGCAACAGTCTTTAAGTAAGGTAGATTCAATCGGACCGCCACCTAATAAAACTTGCTTCAAAGAAGAAGGATAACCGTCTTCTGGTACAAACGGCAACAGATCTTTTAACATTTTCGTGACTAACGACAAATAAGCGGTTTTTTCGCTTAAAATCAGTTGGTTGACTTCTGATGGGTGAAATTTTTCACATAAATGAACGCTAATTCCTAAAACAAGGGAACGTAAAAGAATCGATAAACCACTGATATGGTACAACGGGACGCAACAAAGCCAATTCTCGCCAGACTCGATAGCCATACTTTTTTGTGTAGCTAGGCTACTTGCTTGATGGTTTGAAAAAGTTTGAGGTACTCCTTTTGGCTTTCCAGTAGTCCCAGATGTATACATGATCGAGGCTATTTGCTCCAATTGATAGCCGAAATCAATTGGTGGTTCATTAATTCTCCCGATTAGTTCCTTTTTTTTCGGGAAAGAAATGATGGTTACATTTTCAAAGGAAAAATGTTCAGGATGTTCAGTGATCAATAGTCGTGTATTGGCATCTTTTAACTGATAAGCTAGTTCTTCACTGGTTAACCTTGTATTTAGAAATTGGATCTCCATTCCTAATTCCCATAGAGCTAAGATCGACTGATACATCATTGTCTGATTATCGCTCAAAATGGCTACTCTTTTAATAGTTTTTTGTTGATTGCTTATAAAACGTTTGAAATAATAAGCAAGTTGCTGTACATAGTGATTCAATTCACTAAACGTTAGACAAACATCTTTCGTATAAAAGGCTGGCTGATCTGGCTGTTTTAATGCTTGTCGTTGCAACCAACTTTTTGGTTTTTTGTTAGGGAAATTTAGGAAATTGGTCAAAGTCAGGCTCTCTCTTTTCTTTGAATGCATCTCGTCCTTCTTGAGCTTCAGCCATTGTGTAGTACAGTAAAGTGGCATCCCCTGCTAATTGTTGGATCCCCGCGAGTCCGTCTGTATCTGCGTTCATTGCAGCCTTGATCATTCTTAATGCTAAAGGACTTTTCTTCAACATTTCTTCTGCCCACTCTATCGTTACGTCTTCAATTTCGGCTAAAGGTACCACTGTGTTGATCCAATTCATTGCTAAAGCTTCTGTTGCGGAATACTGTTTCGTCATAAACCAGACTTCTTTTGCTTTTTTATGACCGATCACTCGAGCTAGATAGCCTGATCCATAACCGCCGTCAAAACTTCCTACATTCGGACCTGTTTGTCCAAATTTCGCATTTTCAGCGGCAATTGTGATGTCACAAACAAGTTGTAAGACATTGCCCCCACCGATCGACCAACCTTTGACCATAGCAATCACAGGCTTTGGAATGACCCGAATCAAGCGTTGGAGATCTAGCACATTCAAGCGAGGGATTTGATCATCACCTACATACCCGCCATTTCCTCGAACTTTTTGATCTCCACCAGAACAAAATGCTTGATCTCCTGCCCCAGTTAAAATAATCACACCAATATCTTGCCGCTCTCGACAAATAGTAAAAGCTTCAATCATTTCAAACACTGTCTTTGGAGTGAATGCATTGTGTACTTGAGGTCGATTAATTGTTATTTTTGCTATTTTACCATGTTTTTCAAAAAGTATTTCTTCATAGTCTTTAATTGTTTGCCATTCTCTCATTTTATTCCTCCTCTAAGTTGAACATTCTTATTATACACAAAAGCCAAAGAAAACGTTTGTAATTTTATATTTTTTAAGAATTTCTGTTATACTATTCAAAAAAACAAAAAAAGGAATGAAACCTAAAAATGAATTTAATCGAATATTTACAGATTGAGACAATATCTATCTCAAAAGAACAGGTTGAATTGTTACTACCGATTTCTGACATCCATCTCCAACCTTTTGGCTTCCTTCATGGCGGAATCAACGGTATCTTGATTGAAACCGCTTGTAGTATTGGTGCTAACCAACATTTAAGCTCGCCACAATATGCGGTAGGTGTAGATTTACACGTCAACCACCTTAACAGCGCTCAAAATGGACAATTACAAGTGATCGCACGTCCGACTAAAATTGGACGCTCTATCCAATTTTGGGCAGCTGAAATTTATTTAGAAAAAGAAAACGAACCAACCCCTGCTCATCTTATTGCCAATGGTTCTTGCACACTAACTGTTCGTAACGAATCGACATGACGTTGCATTTATGTCCAACCTTTCATTCATTAAATTTCCATCTTTATTTGCTCTTTATCGAAATAAGGAAAAGTAAAAGACATCTTTCATTTTTATTTCAATCGATAAAAAATATTAATATTCACTATCTATAGCAACATAGTGAACTCATAGCACCTCTATTTCTCGACTTGAAATGTTAGACTAACCTAACATTTTTTTAAAATAGTAGTTAACTTTAGGTGAATATTACGTTATAATGAAAAAAGCACTAAAAAATTAAAATATAATAATGAATGGATGTGAATGGATGAAGCAAATGAAAACGATGATTTGGACATACATAAAAATAATGTTTGCCTTAACCATTTTAGGCGTAGGTATCAATATGTTTTTAGGCCCCCACCATATCGCAGCAGGCGGTGTAAGTGGTTTAGGTATTCTCTTAGAATCGGCTTTAGGTTTTGATCGTGCAATGGTCATTTTAGTATTAAATATCATCATGTTGGTATTAGCTCTTGTATTTCTTGGAAAAAAACCTTTTTTCAAAGTGCTTTTTGGAAGTCTTGTCTTTCCGCTGATTATTGCGGTCGTCCCTGAAATGATGATAACGTCGGATCGTTTACTTTCAGTGATCTTTGGTAGTGCGATCTTTGCTCTGGGTGTCGCTATTTTATACAAAAATAATTCTTCAAGTGGCGGAACAACTATTCCACCACTGATCTTCAAAAAGTACTTTCATTTGAATACTTCGATTGGTTTATTGGTAACAGATGCGTTTGTTGTATCACTTAATTTATTTATTTTTGGGTTTGAAGAATTTTTATATGCCATTCTTTCGATCGTCATTACCTCGATTGTAATGTCATATATTGAAACAGGAATGAATCGTAAAAAATCGATAATGGTGATGAGCGAAACTTCTATCGAAGAAATCCGCCAACGTTTAAGTGCGGAAATTGGTCGTGGCTTAACTTTATTAGAAGCAAAAGGTGGCTACAACCGCAAATCTAAAGAAGTTTTATTGATCGTCGTAACAGACCAGGAGTTTTCAAGAGTCAAACCATTGATCGAAGAAATCGACCCTACTGCTTTTGTGATTGTCAGCAGTGTAGCTGAAGTAACTGGTAGTGGCTTCACTTACCATCCAATTGAGTAATAAGAGGCTTATTCATAAATACTTCCTCTTCTATTTTTGTATTTCTTCTAAAAATTGATTCTGCTTAAATAATTTATCTAAAACGAGTGATGCCATAACGTGTAGTCGCTCGTTTTTTTTTATGCCCATGCTGAAACGAATTAGTTGCCTTTCTCAATTAAGTTGTATACAATTTAATTGTACAAAATCAAATTTAAAGGAGTGTTTTTTATGAAAAAAATGTATTCTACAAAAATGATCAATACTGGTGGTCGTTCAGGTGAAGTTCATAGTCCAGATCATTCATTTGAACTTGCAATTGCGGCTCCTGGACGTCGTGTAGCCGATGCAACGAATCCTGAGCAATTATTTGCAGCAGGTTTCAGTGCTTGTTTCAATAGTGCGTTAGAATTGATCAAAAATCAAAAAAATATCTCTGGTGCTTCTACCATCAGTGCTCAAGTATCTTTGTATGCTGAAAATGAAATGAGTTTTGTTTTAGGCGTTGAAATTGAAGGTCATGTTGAAGGTCTTTCTTTAGAAGAAACACAAGAATTATTGGAAGCAGCTCATAAGGTTTGCCCATATTCTAAAGCAACTGCAGGTAATATTGAAGTGACATTGACTGCCGTTAACAGCTAGACATTTATTACAAAATCAGCTATGCTAACAAGGAACTACGAGAATCGAGGTGGAGAAAATGGAAGATTTATATTTAGAAAACCAGTTGTGCTTTCCTTTATATGCCACCTCTAAAGAAATCATTCGCTCGTACAACCCTTTGCTGAAGCCTTTAGATTTAACTTACACGCAATACCTGGTAATGCTTGTTTTATGGGAAAACCAACAAGTCACAATGAAAGAACTTGGTAGCTTACTTTGTTTAGATTCTGGAACCTTGACGCCCGTCATAAAAAAAATGGCTGACAAAGGCCTACTTCAAAGAAGAAGAGCAGATAAAGACGAGCGTATTACGATTCTATCACTGACTTCTAATGGAAAAGCTTTAGAAGAAAAAGCAAAAGATATTCCTGCTAAAATATTAGCGAGTCTTCCACTTGAACCGGATGAGCTTGTTCTTTTGCAAAAACTCAGCAAGAAAATGCTAACTAATTTTCGGGAAAAACACTAGGAACTAAACAGTCAAACTGCAGACATTGCTCATCAATGTCTGCAGTTTTTATTTTTTTCTTCCTAATTCCCTATTTCCGCTTTATAATCAAATATGTACGCTATGACTTAAATTACTTGGAGGTTGTTGATTTGTCTGTTTACCAACGCTTTTTGGCGAATGAAAAAATTCGTCGTATGACTGTTCTATTAATCATTATTGTAGTCCTTTTTCTTGTGAGAAGCATGATTACAACAATTTTACTAACTTTTATTTTTACGTATTTAATGATTCACTTAGTGCAAATTATCCAACGATTCATTAAGGTTCCAACCGGGGTATTAACCATTATTGTTTATGCTCTTGTGGTTTACCTAATCTATTTAGCATTTACAATTTATATCCCCGTCTTGGTACACCAAACATTTGACATGGTCAAATCAGTCATCAATTTCTATGAACATCAACCCAAAGACGCTGATCCGGTTTTACTTTATATCCATAATTACATTGAAAGAAATGATTTCTTTGAACAATTACAAAATGGTGCATCAATTGCTTTAGGCTATTTGCAAGACTTTGGTAAGATGGCTGTCGCCTTTACTATGTCTTTTATCTTAAGTTTCTTTTTTATGATCGAAAAGAAAAAAACAATCCTATTTTCCCGCTTATTCTTAAAAGGCGAATTTTCTTGGTTCTTCCAAGACATTTATTACTTTGCTGATAAATTTGTCAATACCTTTGGATTAGTATTAGAGGCACAGTTCATTATTGCTTTATTAAACACGATCCTCACAACAATTGCTTTAGCTGCTTTTGGTTTCCATCAGTTGCTTAGTTTAGCAATTATGATCTTTATTTTAAGTTTGATCCCAGTTGCTGGTGTCATTATCTCTTGTGTGCCCTTATCCTTTATTGCGTATTCTCAAGGTGGCATAAAAGATGTGGTTTACATCTTATTAACGATTTTAATCGTCCATTTACTTGAATCTTATGTTTTGAATCCAAAATTGATGTCTAGTAAAACAGAATTACCGATTTTCTATACCTTTATTGTATTATTGATCAGCGAACGCTTTTTAGGAGTATGGGGTTTGATTGTTGGTATTCCAATTTTTACATTTTTATTAGATATATTAAAAGTGAAAGAAATTCCCAACCATCCCCTCAAAGAGTGACTTTCTTTGAATCAGAACCTGTAAGATTTACTTCAGTTTAATTGTCATAAAAATTTTGTGACGTCTCTAGCTCTGAGAAATAAGTCGAAGAATCCCTTCTAGTTAGGGCATTCTTCGGCTTATTTTGCGCTAAAATTTTCTAGAACACCGCACACTTGTCTTGTTAATCCTTACAAAGTAAATCCATCTTAGAAAAGATCTTTTTTTATAATAGGAGTTGTTTTTATCAAAAATCAGTTTTTCTGGTAAAAAATTAAAATTGGTATTATCATTAATTTATATTAATAAAAGGAGGAGATGTATCATGTGTACGTCCATTGTTTATGCAACTAAAGATCATTATTTTGGACGAAACTTAGATTTAGAGCTTTCTTATGGACAAGTAGTGACCATTACGCCTAGAAACTATCCTTTTAAATTTCGTCGAACGGATCCTCTACCCTCTCACTATGCGTTAATTGGTATGGCTGCAGTTGTTGATAATTATCCGTTATATTTTGAAGCAACAAATGAAAAAGGACTTAGCATGGCAGGTTTGAATTTCCCTGAAAATGCTCATTACTTTGAAGAAGACTCTGGTAAAACCAATATCTCACCATTCGAATTTATCCCTTGGTTATTAGGAAAATGCGCAACAATCGATGAGGCAAAAAAATTACTTGCTGAGATCAACTTAGTAAATATCAATTTTAGTGAAGAACTTCCACTTTCTCCTCTTCACTGGATGCTTGCTGACCAAAATGAAGCTCTCGTGATCGAATCAACCATTGATGGTTTGAAAATTTACAATAATCCAGTCGGTGTATTAACAAATAATCCACCTTTTGATTATCAATTGTTTAATTTAAATAACTACCGTCATGTTTCTCCTACTGTATCTTCCAATCATTTTGCGAAAAATCTAGAGTTGGATGTGTATAGTCGTGGAATGGGTGGATTAGGCTTACCAGGCGATTTATCATCTGCTTCTCGTTTCGTAAAAGCTGCCTTTACAAAATGGCAATCAGTCTCAGGAGATTCAGATATGGAGAGCGTGAACCAATTTTTCCATATATTAACCTCCGTGGAACAACAAAAAGGATTGTGTGATGTAGGAAATGGGAAGTTTGAATATACGATCTATTCGTCTTGTTGTAACATGGACAAAGGGATCTATTACTATACTACTTACAACAATCACCACATCACCGCAGTTGAAATGCATAAAGAAAATCTCGAAGGCACTGAATTGATTACTTATCCAGTGGTTGATCAAGAACAAATACATTATTTAAACAAATAAAAAATAAGTGATTTAATACTTATGGTTCATCACTTATTTTTCTAGTAATTTTCTATTTTATCAAAGAAGAGAATGAGGATGTGCTCCTCATTCTCTTCTTTTAATAATAATGTTATTTGTTTGCTTTAACTTTGTTTTTCACTATTTCGTAACTTTCTCACTCCGAAAATAGAGAAAATGATAAGTGTAAACCCAAGATACATAAAACTTGGTGTTGCTTTATCTGCTGTTTTTGGTAATTTACCACTTATACCATTACCAAGAGATTTTTCATTATCTGAGAAATTATCATTGTTTATTTCATAATTGTTTTCATTTTTAGGCGTTAAACTACCTGATAAAGACATCTGGTGCGATTTTTCTTTGATCATATCTGGCAAAATTACTTGATTTTTCGTATTAACGTCAATTAAAGATTCCCCCACAGTTGGAAACTCTTCTTTCTTAGGTATCTCGATTTCCACTTGAGGTTTTTTCATTTCATCTGGCGTTGGATCAGTCGGTTCAACTGGATCTGGTTTTTCCTCCGGTGTTGGATCAGTCGGTTCGACTGGATCTGGCTTTTCTTCCGGCGTTGGATCAGTCGGTTCAACTGGTTCTGGCTTTTCTTCCGGTGTTGGATCAGTCGGTTCAACTGGTTCTGGCTTTTCTTCCGGCGTTGGATCAGTCGGTTCAACTGAATCTGGCTTTTCTTCCGGTGTTGGATCAGTCGGTTCAACTGGTTCTGGTTTTTCCTCCGGTGTTGGATCAGTCGGTTCGACTGGATCTGGCTTTTCTTCTGGCGTTGGATCAGTCGGTTCGACTGGATCTGGTTTTTCCTCCGGTGTTGGATCAGTCGGTTCAACTGGTTCTGGTTTTTCTTCTGGCGTTGGATCAGTTGGTTCAACTGGATCTGGCTTTTCTTCCGGTGTTGGATCAGTTGGTTCAATTTCTGGTAATTCGGTAAAATTATCCTCATCAACATTAAGCATTTCTTCAACTGTCTGACGTTGACTATAAGGCGTAAGATGCTGATTATCTGTCGGACTGCCATCAGCTACTTTGATCGTAAATAATGCTGGCTTTGTTAAATGTTGATTTAATGTTACAGTAAAGGTAAAACTAGCCTTATGTCCATTAATCTGAAGCGTAGTTGGATCGTACCCGATCGTCAATGCTGGATCAACATTCTCAAATACTACATTGGATTGTGAGATTGGTTGTCTATCGCCTGAATAGCTGACACTGGCTTTGACTGGTACCGTTTTTCCCACCGGAAATTTCATGATTCCTGAATTTGTTGTGGAAAATTCATCCTGTAGTGTGATACAATTCACGTTTGCCCACCCAGGCTCTTTCGTTTTAGTAACGATTGGGTGGTGCTCTTCAATCTTTACTTGTTGCGTTGCTTCGGCAGTTACCGATAGGCCTGTCAAAGCAACAGTAGCCATTATAAGTTTTAAGTGATTCATTTTTACATCTCCCCCGTTTCAAACACTTTTGGCTTGCAATACATAAGATAATACAAACGGCTAAAATATTATTACTGTTTTTTTGTTCAAAATAGCTAATTTTTTAGTAAAATGCTGGATGGAAAATCAAATGGAGGAATAACATGCAAACACAAGAAGCAATCAAAAAGTATCTTTTAAATAAAAAAAGTGTTACCAAGCTCAATATTTTTCTTTTTCTTGCAGAACACCCATTCTTCATTACCACTCACTACCTCGCTGATTATTTTGAGATGTCTGATTCTAATTTTTTGCTTTATCTCCAAGAGTTAGAACAGGATTTTATGACACTTGATTTAGAAGATGTTTCTTTGATCAGGCAAAAGAAATTTGTCCAGTTAGATTTAAAGAATACAGATAGTGCAAAATGTTATTATGAATTATTTGGTAAATACTGTTTAGAATCGACAAATTTTAAAATTTTAACAGCCCTGTTAGAACCAACTGGTCATTCAATTGTTAGCATTAGTCAAACAACAAATTACAGCTCCTCTTATCTTTATTCCAAAATGAAAGCTGTCAATCAGTTCCTTAAATTGTATGGGATTGCATTTAAATTTACAGCTAAAGGAAAAAAAATCGTAGCAGGAACGGAAGTACAGATCCAGTATTGTTTTTTAGATGTTTATTGGAATATTTTTTCAAATACTTCTGTCCCCTACGGCATGGAAACCCCACAATCTATTACGTATGAACTAACAACTTATTTTAAACAAGAATTACTTGATGCCCTAAGTGGAGGGATGAAAGAGAAATTATTTTTACTATTAAAAATCTGTGTAGAGAACTTTCCAGTTACATCGTTGAAGAATGTCCAAAGAGAGTTTAAAGAATATGACTATATTGAATACTTGGTTACTCCAGAATTTGATTTACTTAACGATCATTTATCTATCTGTCATGAGCAGCGGGTTTTAATCAACCTGTTAGCAAGATTAGCGATCTCAAAACTAGAAAGTGACGAGCTTAGCTTTCAACATTACCAAATGTTACTAGAAGCTAATGTTCCTTACATCGTTTACTCTAAAAAGCTAGTGGAGTCTTTTAGCCGACACTTTCATTTAAAAGTACCAGTCAACCAACAAAAACTTTATGCCTTGAACTTTGCTCGAAATAAACTTTTCAGTACTTTTTTGAATCCTGATCAACCCAATACTCCTTTACCTACCTATACTTTATATGAAGGAAAAGAAAATTTTGAAAACTTACAAAATGAGATCAAACAATTCTACGTCACTTTTAGACAAAAAATCAGTAAAGAGCTGCCAGATCTATTGATCAAAGAAAATATGCAATGGATCGTTGAAGACTTACTTCATTTGTATGATCGCTTTAAACCTCAACACTCGATCGTCATAGGTATCAATTACACCAAGGATTTTTATGTGAGTAAAGATTTGATGGTCAAAATCGAGCAGATCTTTTCTTCCGAGTCGATCATCATCCAAAAAAATTATATGGAAGAATGTGATATCATCGTCAGTGACTGTCCCTTAGAGCATCTGCCGTCACATATCAAAAAAATCTATTTATTGGACAATTATGTGACACCGCAAGAATGGAAAAAAGTAATTACTCAAATTGCTGGATATATCTTTGAATTAAAACAAGAAAATGATTATACATCTTGCACACCATTTTCTAATAAATGATCCAATGCAGCCGTTCATGGAAAAATAGTCGATGAATCCTACTAAACAAAGGAAGCAGCCACTATTCCCATGTACGGCTTTTTCTATTGCACCTATAAATAACCTCCTATTTTTACGAGACATTCTTAAAATAACCAAAAAACCTTTGACTTTGCAACCGTTATTAAATTATATTAATTATAAATAAAGCAAAATAAATTGGAGGTTTTCATATGTCATTGATTGGAAAAAAAGTTGGAGAATTTACCGCACAAGCTTATAAAAACAGAGAATTTATCGATATCAGCGATGCTAATCTTACTGGTAATTGGAGTATTATTTGCTTTTATCCAGCAGATTTCACTTTCGTATGTCCAACAGAATTAGAGGATTTACAGGAACAATACGATGAATTAAAATCACTAGGCGTCCAAGTATTTTCTTGTTCAACGGATACCCACTTTACACATAAAGCATGGCATGACTCATCTGAAGCTATCGGAAAAATAGAATATGCCATGATTGGCGACCCTTCTCACCACATTTCTCGTTTATTTGATGTATTGAATGAAGAAAGTGGACTTGCACAAAGAGGAACTTTTATCATAGATCCAGATGGTATCGTACAAGCAATGGAAATCAATGCTGATAGTATTGGACGTGACGCAAATGCCTTGATTGACAAAATCAAAGCCGCACAATACGTACGTACGCATCCTGGTGAAGTTTGTCCAGCGAAATGGAAAGAAAGTGGTGAAACACTAAAACCTAGTTTCGATCTTGTTGGAAAGATTTAGAGGATGAGCCGATGTTAGATAAGGAAACGAAACAAAATTTAGCTCAATATCTTGATTTAATGGAAGCACCAGTTGTTTTTTCGGTTAGTACAGATGACACTGCCAATTCTCAACAATTATTCGAGTTTGTGAACGAAGTGGCAGATATGACTGATAAAATTACGGTTGAACAAAAGAAGTTGCCACGTACCCCTAGCTTTGAAATCAATTCTTTACAAAAGACTAGCGGGATTACTTTCGCAGGTATTCCTTTAGGCCACGAATTTGCATCTTTCCTCCTTGCTTTATTACAAGTAAGTGGACGACCACCTAAAATAGCTGATACTTTGATTCAATCCATTTTAGAAATTCATCAACCTCTACATTTTGAGAGCTATGTCAGTTTAACTTGTCACAACTGCCCTGATGTTGTTCAAGCGTTAAACATTTTAGCGGTTTTAAATCCGTTGATCACCCATACGATGATCGAAGGTGGAATGTATCAGCATGAAATCACTGAAAAACAAATCATGGCCGTGCCAACCGTTTATTTAAACGAAAAAGAATTTGCTAGTGGACGAATGACGATTGAACAAATTTTAGGAAAAATAGCTGGCCCGAATCTTATGGAACAAAAGGAAATCAATACAAAAGAATTATTTGACGTTCTAGTTATCGGTGGCGGTCCAGCAGCAAGCAGCGCAGCGATTTACGCAGTTAGAAAAGGCCTCCGTACTGGACTCGTAACTGATACACTTGGCGGTCAAGTCGTAGAAACGTTAGGCATCGAAAATCTAATCGGTACACCTTACACAGAAGGTCCACGATTGATGAAACAAGTCGAAGAACATTTACGGTCTTATCCTGTTGATGTTATGACAAATCAACAAGTTGTGTCACTAAAAAAAGTAGCAGATCTCTTTGAAATCAATTTAAAAAGCGGCAATCAGCTGAAATCAAAAACAACGATTGTTGCAACAGGAGCTCATTGGCGTTCAATCAATGTTCCTGGTGAAAAAGAATTTAAAAACAAAGGAATTGCCTATTGTCCTCATTGCGATGGTCCCCTCTTTGCCGGAAAAGAAATCGCAGTGATTGGTGGTGGAAATTCAGGGATTGAAGCTGCCATTGATTTAGCTGGGTTGGCGAAACATGTATATATTTTAGAGTTTCTTCCGACACTTAAAGCAGATCAAGTATTACAAGATAAACTAGCTACTTTAACAAATGTCACTGTCATTCTAAATGCCCAGACGAAAGAAATCAGTGGTCAGACAAAGGTTGATTCGTTGAGTTATATCGACCGTTCCACCCAGGAAGAACACACAATAGCTGTTTCAGGTGTGTTTATTCTGATTGGTTTGGTTCCTAATACGGATTGGTTAGTTGGAACACTTGAGTTAAATGATCGAGGAGAAATCATCACTGATGCCCATGGTGCTACCAGTGAAGCAGGTCTTTACGCTGCAGGTGATTGTACAGACAGTGCTTATAAACAGATCATTATTGCTATGGGATCAGGAGCTACAGCAGCCCTTGGTGCATTTGACTATTTAATGAGAAACTAAAGAATAGTAAATGCACTTTAGAATATGTAAAGGTTAAGGCGTTTTTTTCATCAACTTGCCTTAGCCTTTTGTTTATGCTTATTTTCTGTTTTGATAATAGCGATAAGTACACATTTATTGAACAAACGAATATAATAAAAGAAAACTTATCGTAGGAGGTGCTATCATGAATCAACGAATTTTCACCATGAGTTTCTCAAGTGTCTACCCTCTCTATGTAAAAAAAGCTGAGAAAAAAGGACACTCTCGGTCAGAAGTGGATGAAATCATCCGCTGGTTGACTGGTTATACCGAAGAAGAATTACAAAAACAACTGAAAAATGAAGTAACGTTCCAAGTCTTCTTTGAACAAGCACCCAAACTGAATCCAAACAGACAGTTGATAACTGGGGTGATTTGTGGTGTGCGAGTGGAAATGATCAAAGACCCACTGATGCAGGAAATACGTTATTTAGATAAGCTAATTGATGAACTTGCAAAAGGCAAGAAAATGGATAAAATATTAAGAAGCTAAATCAAAAAACAGGTTTTTGTTTGGTAGAATAACCGTTTACCGTTACAATAGAATAAAAGGAGGTTATGTTATGTTTGAAATGATACGTACTAATTTTCAGCGTTACGCATTGCTAAGGTCAGCCATTTACATCATTGCCGGACTTGCAATTGTGATCAATCCGACAGCTGTATTCCATTTTATTGGCTACCTCATTACAGCGTATTTTGTTTTATTGGGGATTTTGAATCTTTTAGAAGCAAATAAAAACCGAAAACAAACGGGTGCATGGGGATTTGGTTTAATTAGCGGGATTGCATTTTTTATTCTCGCACTAATCGTGTGGGTCTTTGCAGCAGCAATCGTCTCGCTCTTACCAGTTATCTTAGGTTTAGTTATTATCCTAAAAAGTCTCTTTCAATTATTCGTTGGACTTAATACCCGTTCGAAAGGTTGGAGTGCTTATAGTATTCTCTTATTGATTGGTGGTTTGATTTTATTATTCAATCCATTCAAAAGCGTTATGATACTCTTCCAATTATTTGGTGGGCTATTAATTTTCATGGGTATCTCAGAAATCATTAGCTATTTTAAAGTGAACAAGAGATATTCGTAAGTAAATAAGAGGTTGCATGACTATTAGTTTACCTAGAAGATGGAAGAAGTTGCTTTTTCCAAATATCTTTCGTTTCTAGGGGTAAACTTTCTGTTTGCTCCCTCTTTTTATTTGCTTTAAAATTTTTCATTTTCCGAGTCTCTGATTGCTGATTTCTTATGCAATCTCTTTTTACCACAAATAAAATAATTAATGTTATTATATATTTGAGACTATTGAATAAAGAAAGGTTTGACTATCTTATGGAGTTTATTGGTATCTTGTGTCTAATCCTTGTTGCAACTACAATTGGTTCGCATATTTCAAGAAGATTTGGGATTCCGGCTGTTATTGGGCAATTGTTAGTTGGTGTATTACTAGGACAAGCAGGACTTGGCTGGGTTCATCCTAATATTTTGGTTCATGATTTTTCTGAAATTGGCGTCATTTTGCTGATGTTCTTAGCAGGTTTGGAAAGTGATTTATCCTTATTGAAAAAATATTTTAAACCTGGAATGTTTGTAGCACTTTTAGGAATCCTCTTCCCTGTCTTTTTCGGTTGGCTTACTGGCGAGGCGTTTCAAGTAGCGAACAATGAAGCAATCTTTTTTGGGATTATTTTAGCTGCGACTTCTGTTAGTATCTCTGTCGAAGTATTAAAAGAATTAAATGTTGTGAATACGAAGGAAGGATCAACGATTCTAGGTGCCTCTGTTGTTGATGATATTCTGGTTGTTCTAGTGCTAAGCTTCAGTTTATCTTTTTTAACAGGTAAGTCTACGAGCAACCTACCCCTTCCTTTACTCTTGTTGGAACAACTATTCTATTTCTTATTTATCTTTTTATTAGTGAAATGGATCGCTCCATTTTTAATGTCTCTAGCAGAAAAAATCTATGCGAATTCAGCCATTATCATTATGTCATTAGTCATTTGCCTAGGAATGTCTTATTTAGCAGACCTGATTGGGTTAAGTTCAGTAATTGGGGCATTTTTTGCTGGGATTGCAGTGAGTCAAACAAAAGTAAAACATGAAGTTTACAATAATGTTGAAGCTTTAGGATATGCAGTATTCATCCCCGTCTTTTTTGTGAGTGTTGGTTTAGAAGTAGATTTTTCTAACTTTAGTGAACAGATACTATTTATTTTGATTTTGACACTCGTAGCGATTCTGACTAAACTTATTGGCGGATATATTGGAGCAAAATTCTCTGGTTTTTCTTCCAACAGTGCACTCATGGTAGGAGCTGGTATGATTTCTCGTGGTGAAATGGCACTGATCATTTTACAGATCGGACAACAAAGCAACTTGATTGAAAATCACTACTACTCTCCTTTAGTGATCGTTGTTTTGTTAAGTACTCTGATCTCACCTCTGATTCTTAAATATTTCACTAAAAAAGTATACGCCAATTAACTTACTATCTATCAATGAATGTTGTGATGATAATGTCCATTCGTTATACTAGAGAAAAAGGACGGTGAAAAATGGACTCAAGACTTAAATTGATTAGTGAAATGGTCGATCTGACTAACGAGATCACTTGGCGTAATAAACCAAAATTAGAACAAGTACTCGAAGGCTATTCTTTAAATGAGATCGCCTTAATCGAAAAAGTAGCATCAATTCCAAATCCAAATGTAACCAAATTAGCAAATGCTAGTTACATGACTCGTGGAGCGATTAGTAAGCTAACTAAAAAAATGATCACTAACGGCTTACTTGAAAGCTATCAGAAACCTGAAAATAAAAAAGAGCGTTACTTTCGCCTGACAGCTGAAGGTCAGCGTATTAACAAAATGCATCAAAAGCTCCATGAAGAATTTCTTAAAGAAAATGAGGTCGTTTTTCAACAAATGACTAAGGAAGAGTTTGATACTGTTTTTCGTTTTATCGGTCGCTTTAGAGAAAATTTAAAAAGAACAAAACTAGAAAAATAAAGTGCATGTGTAATCAACCGTGATCTTAAGATCACGGTTGATTTTTTGCTCTCTGCTTCGTTAGATTTCATTCTTCTATCGTAGTATCTCTCTGTTTATTGTTGACAAGGAAACAATAAACGTATACCATATAAAATGTTTCCTAGGAAACATTTTATAGCTAAGGAGTTTTGATATGAATACAACAATCAACAAACATGCACTCGTTTTTGGTTTCACTTCGGTCTTTTTGATTGGATTAGGGTTAACAATCGTTAATCCGGTCATCCCATTTATGGTAGAGCAATACACAAAAAACACACAGCAACAAGCAACCACGGTGACACTACTCAGTGCGATCTATGCTTTTTCCATGTTTTTAGCCGCCCCTATGTTAGGCGCACTCAGTGATCGGTTTGGTCGGAAAATTATTTTGATCAGTAGTTTGTTTGGCTCTGCGATTGGGTACTATTTATTTGGCTTTGGTGGAGCTTTATGGATACTTTTTCTTGGTAGAATAATTGAGGGGCTGACCGGCGGTGAAATCTCAGCTATTCTTGCCTATTTTGCTGATTTGACACCAATTGAAAGTCGAACAAAATATTTTGGATGGATTAGCGCGACGGTTGGGATTGGAACTGCAGCAGGTCCTTTGATTGGTGGGTTCTTGGCACAGTACGGACCAGCAACTCCCTTATACGTTGCCTCCTTTTTGTCTTTGAGTAATGCGGTTTACGGTTATTTTTTCATGCCTGAAAGTTTGACTAAACGTGAACGTACAAGAAATCTTTCTCTTCAGCAAATCAATCCCTTCAAGCAACTCCAATTGGTTTTCACATTTCGATCAGTCAAATGGTTATTGATCACAGGTTTTTTGATTTGGCTACCCAACGGCTCATTCCAAGCGATTTTTGCTCAATTTTCAATTGATACTTTCCATCTATCGCCAATTATCATCGGTTTTACTTTCTCGTTAATTGGCATTATGGACATTTTTGCTCAACTGTTGATTATGCCGATTTTATTAAAATTTTGGCGAGAAAACCAGATCATCACTATGGGTATTACCAGTGAAATGATTGGTTATTCTGTCATCATCCTTTCCGCTTTTTATAGCTCGATCCCCTGCTTTATCATCGGCATGGTCTTTTTCGGGCTAGGTGATGCGATTTTTAGTCCTTCCTATAATGGTTTGATTTCAACGTATGCTAGCAAAGAGGACCAAGGAAAAATCCAAGGGGCTTCACAAAGCATCCAAGCATTAGCTAGAGTGATCGGTCCGATGATTGGTGGTCAACTATATGCTACTTTCCATCATACGATGCCATTCATTATTGGATTCATTTTATTAGGTTTAGCTACTTTTATCGTTAAACCAAAAGTAAAAAGATCATTCTAAAATATCCCTATATAAAAAAACTAATCGAGTGACTGTAGTTTTCTAAATAATTTAGGTTTCCTAGTCTAAATGTAAGTAGGGACTACAGTCATTGATTAGTTTTATTGATTCGTCTATTGATAGTTTTGATTCAAGTATTGGAGTAACTCAGGTGCACGTTTCGTTGCAGAATCACCTTCTGCTTTATCTTCTAACATGCTGATCATGAGATAACCATTTGTATCAGGATTCACAGCAAATAAGAAGCTATTTTCTTGTCCTTTTTCATCTTGTTTTTCTTTGATTTCAGCTGTACCAGTTTTTGCTGCTATCGGTATGCCTAAAGCAGCTAAAGAATGAGCGGTACCATTTGTATCTTGAACAACATCTTTCAAATCTGGCAGAATCGTCTGTACAGCTGTTGAAGCAATGACATTTTGTTTGACTTTCGTTTCTTTATTCATCTCTAATTTTGGATAAACGAGATTTCCATTATTAGCAAAAACAGAATACATCGTTGCTTGTTGGATCGGATTGATCAACAGTTCTCCCTGCCCATAACCAGTATCTGCTAATAAGATTTCTGACTTGAAACTATCCTTATTTGAGATTTGTGCGGGATTCATGCTGATCGGCAAATCTAAGTCTTCCCCAAAAATGAATTTATTTAATCCTTCGCGGAATTTCTTCTCACCCATTTTCAAGGTTTCTTGAGCCATATAGATATTATCTGAATAAATCATTGCATTTCTCAGATTGACTTGAGGCACATCGCTGACACGAGTAACTTGATACGATCCCCATGATTGGTCTTTTTGCCATTTCAATCCATTGATCGTCAATACTTCGTCTGGATTCAGCGTTTGATTATCTAATCCGATTGCGGCAGTAATCATTTTAAATGTAGATCCGGGAGCGTAACCGGTAGCAAAACGACTAATAAATGGTTGGTCTTTATTTTCCGTATAGGCTTGATAATCTTCTTGAGAGATTCCATTTGTCATTTTGTTTGGATCATAACTTGGAGAGCTCGCTAATACTAACAACTCACCCGTTTTTGGCGAAGTCGCTACTGTTGAACCCGCTTTTCCACCTAAACTATCAAATGCGATTTTTTGAGCATCGGCATCAAGAGTTAATTTGATATCCTGACCATTTTTCACTTCTTGATCGATCAATACTTCTTTTTCTGTCCCATCAGCATCCGTAATACTCAATTTCCCCCCATTGGTGCCACGTAGTTCTTTGTCATAAGTCATTTCCAGACCAGAACGACCAATTTTACCATTACTACTTAATTCAGCATTCTTTTTGATATCTTCTGCTGAGATATCACCAACATAACCAATCAATTGCGCTGCTGCTTCGCCTAACGGATAGGTGCGACCATCAACTTCTTGGATCGCTGCTCCGCTTGGTAATTCGGGGGTTTGTCCATCAATGATTTTTAGAGGAACAAAATAGTCCGGTTGTACCCAACTTTGAGAGATAGCTTGATTGATTTCATCTTCTGAAAGATCGAAAGCTGCAGCAATTGCTTTGATGTTTGCTATTTTCTCTTCTTTTTCTCCTAGCTTTCTAGGAACGATCCCTAACTGTTTCAATTTGCCCGTCGTTGCTAATTTCTTTCCATTTCGATCAAGGATATCGCCTCTTTTAGCTTCCTCACTAGTCAGACTTACTTTGTCTGTATCTTCCATTTGAGGAAAAATCAAGTTCGGCTGCCAGTTGATTTTGATCTGATCATTTTTATTTGTCAAAATTCCTTTATATGATAGGTCTTTTAATTCGCCTAAGCTTGTATTCATTTTAGCTTTATAAGAAAAAGAATAGGTTTCACTATCTTTTTTCGTCACTTTTAAATTAGAGATTTCCAAGCCTTTTATGGCCACAGCTCCGTAAATGTTTTGGTATTTTTCAAGAGCTTCTTTTTCAGAAATTGTCTTCTTAGTCTGTGAATCAATTTGCGTGTATGACATCGCCTTTTTGTAATCGCCAGTACTCAAACGTTCCGCAAACTGTTGGATCGTTTTTTCTCCTGCTGAAACCACTTGCTCTTCTTGCGTTTTTTGATAGTAAAAATACCCGCCACCAGCCGCAAGAACCAAAACAAGGGCACTTGTTAGATAAACGCCAGTCTTGTTCCTATGATGATTGTCACTTCGTTTCATTTTGTCCCTCCGCTCACATTTTCTTATCTTAACTTCTATCCATTTTACCATAAGAAAAGAAGCTAGAACACAACGACAATCGCTTGTTTCTAACTTCTTACACTTTAAATAAAATGTAAATCTATTGGTCTAAAAACTGATTGATTGCTAATTGATTTTTTTCTAAATCAAGTTCTAGTACACTACCAGAAGGTGTGTAATCATTAAAATTCCAACTACCTTCAACTGGTACAGATAACGTATCAATTGGTTTGTCATCTTTTAAGAAATCAATGCCACAATCAATTAATACACTTTCAGGTAAATTCGTTTTAATACTTCCCAAGAGTTGACCGATTGCTTTTGGTAATTTAAGGATGGAAGTCACATCTTTTAATTGCTTAGAAATTGCTTTGATCACTTGTTGTTGTCTTCTGATCCGTCCAAAATCTCCTTCAGCATCTTCTCTAAAACGCGCATATTGCAATAAGGTATTCCCATCCATCGTTTGTTCACCTTTTTTGATGTATACACCATCCAAGTCTAAATCTTTCTCAGCATTGATATCTACGCCGTTAGGGAATAGCTCATTGACACAATCAATGAAATCTTGGAAGGTGATACTTGCATAATAAGGTGTTTCAAATTTGAAATTTTCTTTCAATGTTTGGTTCAAAAGATCAATCCCGCCATATGAATAAGCTGCGTTGATCTTATCTTGACCATGCCCAGGTATATCTACATAAGAATCACGCATAATCGAAACCAATTTTGCTTTTTTAGTTTTTTGATTATACTGAGCAATCATCAAAGAATCTGAACGTCCATTTTCTTCTTTCGACCGGGCATCAGAGCCAATCAATGCCACATTGATAATCTTAGGAACACTTTTGGCTTCTACTTTTGGTACATCGTCTGCTCGACTCGTTGAAGAATAACCATGAACAAACTCAAAAGAAAAATAGCCGATGACAATGACGACTGCCGTCAATAGACCTAAAATCACTTTTTGAAATGTTTTCATTTTCGATTCCTCTTTCTAACCGAACCTCTTACTTGAAATATAGCCATTTTTTTATTATGATAGTCCAATTGAGAGATTCTTAATTGTTCTTGTTTAACAGTTCAGGTTTCTTGAGTTGTAACCTCTCAACCTGCTTATTTTTCTCTTTCACTTGTCGAGACGAGATATTCAAAGCTAATCCAATAGCGAAAGACAAGATTAAATAGCTTGTTCCTCCGTAGCTGACAAATGGCAATGGTACACCTGTCATTGGAATTAAACCAAGGATGCTTCCAATATTGATACTTGTCTGAACGAGTATCCATGTCCCTACACCAATTAAGATCAAAGTTGCCTGTTGGTTCTTTTGTTTCGTACTCTTTTGGAAGATTCGCATACATAATAAGAAAAGCAAAAACAAAACAAGTAATGCGCCTATCAACCCAAACTCCTCAGCAATGACTGAGAAAATAAAATCTGTTTCGGATTCAGGGAGATAACCTTTTTTAGTAATACTATTCCCCATTCCTCGACCAAATAGGCCACCGTTGTATAGTGCATAGTAAGAGTTACTCATCTGGTATCCTGCACCATGTTCATCTAAAAAAGGATTATGAACCATTGCGATTCGGTCATAAGCGTGTTCAAAAAATGAAGGTAACAAATGATGCTTTTCAAGTAGTAAAACTAAGCCAGCTACTAAGATCAAGCTAGCAATCGCTGCTCCGATAATTATCAACCCTTTTTTAATGGGAATAGCTGCAGCCCAAAAGATAGCTCCAGCAATAGCTAAAATCATCAGTGCTCCCGCAATTTTAGGTTGAAACAAAACAAGCACGGCGATTCCGCCCACGATCAACACTGGTATATGAAGTTTCTCAGGAACACTGCGGTCATTTCTAAAAAAACGACTTAAATATAAAATCAAAAAAATGGTTGCGATTTCTGACGGTTGAAACTGGATTCCAGCGATTGAAACCCACCGCTGGGCACCATTAACTGTTACAGCAAAAATCCCGAGTTTCATCATCGCTAATAATAAGCCCGATACAATCAATCCAGCTTTTATTATTCTTGGTTTCAGTAGAACTTGTAATCTGATGGAATAGGTCAATACAATTACGCCCCAACTAAGAATAATAAACAAAAATTGCCGAATAAATAAGCTTTTAGGATCACTTCCTGCTACCAATAAACGATAGGAACTAGCACTATATATCTCTAAAAGACCGACAATTGACAAAGCCAAATAAGGGCCTAAAATCAACCAGTCGATCTTTCTGTTTTTCCACATCGCATATCCCCCTCCTCTTACACAAGTTAGGCGAATACGAGCAGTTAAATATAGAATCAGTTATAGAATATAAGAAAAGGTCAGAAACCTTTTCGAACAAGAATTCTGACCTAGCATCATCTCATCGTCCGAGTTTTAGCACTATACAACGTAAAGAAACACTCTTAGCTATTTGAAAAAGCCTTAATCCGACAATTCCTGTTTGACTCATTGGCGTCTTTCGACGTTTCTGAGCAATAGCATATATTTGTATAGGAGCCTCACCTAACAAGGTTATTACTATTTTTATTTTTTACAGAGTTAATAGTAAGCTTCTTTAACTATTTTAGCAATCATTTATTTGATAAAAAAACAAAATTAATCAATCTTTAATATATTTCCCCTTTTTAGGAAGTCGTTTAATATGAAAATCCTTTGCTAACTTAATTGATTTTTCTGTTTTAATTTTCTCGTTTTCACTTTTCGGAATAAATTATAAAGTTATCTTAACATTTACATACCAGTTTATCCATGCACCAGAAAACCTCATATCTGCCTTTTTACTTGTATATTTCAAATAAAACTTTAAATCATTCGGTTTACCTAAAAAAACTTTATTGTTTTTTATAACTAAAAAATGTTTTAGCTAAATTTAATTTCTTACTCCATTCATGAAAGAAATGAACTTACGCCAATATTATAATACTATTTTTAGGATTATACATCCTCTAAAAATAACATATTTATCGTCATGTGGTTCACTTTGGCCTAGAGATGGTAAAGATTTTCCCTAAGGTTGCATAATCATTCCCTGCTAATCGACTAACTGGTTGTAGTTTCTTGGGATCGATCTTCCCGGATACTGGATCATATACCTCTTCATTTAATTGATACGTATGGATTTTTAATAAGAAAAGATCGGCAGTAACTTCTTGCTCATTCTTAATTTCGAGATGGTCATATAAATCCGTTTCAAAAACAATTTTTGACTCATTGATTGGTGGAATTGAACCATTCCTATTTATTTTCGTAGTCAAGTTAGTCAAGGTTAGTTCACTTTCTTCTTGCGGAAGAGTTGCTGCTGTTTTATTGACCTCCACCACATTTAGCTCATCTAAAACTTGGATAATTGCTTCTTTCCTTATTAAGATATTTTTAGCAGTATCTTTCATCTGCTCATTTTTTCTTTGGACAGCTAACGAAACGATGGGTGGATTTGAACTAACGATATTAAAATAGCTGAATGGCGCAATGTTTAAGTTCCCTTTCTCAGTTAATGTTGAAACAACAGCTACTGGTCTGGGAATAATTGAACCAATCAGTAATTTATAATTTTCTCTTTCTGTTAATTGAGATGACAAACGTGTAAACATCTACTCCCCTACTTTCATTTGACAGAATCAAAAGCTGTTCTCCTGTCTAGATTTAGTCAGACACTATTTTTTACTATCTATCATTGTTCTTTTTTTGTCAAGAATCCGTCTTGGAAGCGTTGCTTATTACGTTTTTGCCTCTATATAAAGAGCTGTGCATTGTTTAGCAAGTATTTATTTTGCTGTTTATGGCTATTTCAACTAAAATAATATGGAGGAGGCGTTTTCATGAAACCTTATTCAATCCTATGGTTATTCCCTACGTTATTGGTATTTGCAGGATGTGCCGATCATTCCTCTCAATCAAATGGTACTAATACTAGCACGAATTCGATTGTTTTGGATTCTACAACTTCTGCGCCTTTACCAACTAATTCCAACCATCCATCAAAGGAGGAAACACCAATGTCAATTGCTCCAGGTCGCTTGTTACAAGCTGTTAGTGCCGAGGATTTAAATCTAGTTCAAACGTTGTTAGACCAATCAACTGCGATGATTGATGAACAAAATGAAAAAGGAGAATCCCCATTATTGATTGCTGTCCACCATAATATGATCGATATTGCAAAAATCCTCATTGATCACGGTGCGAACATCAACTTACAAGATCATATTCAAGATAGCCCTTACTTATATGCTGGCGCACAAGGAAAAACTGAGATTCTTGCTTATATGCTTGAAAATAGTGAACCTGATCAGTCGATCGTTAACCGTTTTGGTGGTAATGCCTTGATACCAGCTGCCGAAAAAGGACATTTAGCCAACGTCAAACTTTTGCTAACTGATGGTCGTGTTGATATCGACCATCAAAATCATTATGGCTATACTGCCTTGATTGAAGCTGTGGCTTTGCGAGATGGCTCAAAGATCTACCAAGACATCGTCCGAGAATTATTGGCTCATGGTGCAAATAAAGAATTGCGTGATAATCAAGGGAAAACTGCCGAAGATTATGCCAGAGAATTAGGATATGATCAACTATTATCTCAATTAACTTGATTACAGGAACAAAATAATTTCCAAATAAAAAAGCTGATGATCGATGTTTTATAACAAAATGACACTTTTGTTTATAGCTTAGACATTTGCTTTTTTGTTTTACTTTCACGATCGTCTCATCGTTTTTGTCTGAACCATGTTCGATTTACTTTCTGATCAGCTAAGCTTTTTGATATGGAACGTCACATCTGCTACTTTACTCATGCGCAGTTTTTCTATCACGAAACCTTACGTTAAACAAAAGGTTTTACTTAAGATGAACCTGTTTCATTATGGTTACAGGTCACTTCCCTGCTGGTAATACATACGTTTTTATTTCTAATATTTGAATGATCTTATCTAAATCAGCCACTTTGACTACCAAGGTTTGATCAGGTCTACCAGGTGCAAATACTAATTTTTCCTGAGCGAATATTTCTTCATCAATAATGACAGGAACAGATGATTCATAACCAAATGGTGAAACAGCACCTGGCTTTTGTCCCGTTTCCGCTTCCATTTCTTCAGCCGAAACAACTGACACTCTTTTACCAATCAGTTTGCTTAATTTTTTAAAGTCGCTTCTTTTAGTCGTGAAGGTTAAAAAAATATAGCGATTGTTTTGTTTATCTTTTAGATACAAGCTCTTCGTCTCAGTACCACTAAACCCTTGTTCCTCTTTTACAACTAACGCATCCTCATTGGTATAAATCGGACGATGGCGATAAAGTTCAAACTCAATCTGGTTTTGTGTAAATATTTCTTGCAAATCAATCAAAAAAATACCTCCTTAAAAATAGATTATTTCTTTACTTTTCTATTCTATGGGATTCTTATCGATAAAAGCAATGTTTATTTCATTACTCGTTCGGTTTATGCCTAACTTTGTTTACATAATATAAATATAGTTTATTTAAGTCGGATTTCTTAAAAAAAACAGAGTAAATTCGTTTGATATCACGAATTTACTCTGTTTTTTTCTATTGATTTAAATTGCTAAGACTATCTGCTACGATTTGTTTTGGTGTCAGATGGTAACGTTCATACAAATTTTGAATAGGTACACTATCAGTAAACTCTTTTTGAGAACCAAAGTTTAGAACTTGGATTGCTGAATCTCCATAATAGCGACTGATTTTTTCACCAAATCCGCCCGAAAGACTACCATCTTCTAAAGTGATAATCAATTGGTGATTTTCTTTTAATTCTTCTAAAGTTTCATGATCAAGTTCGGTGATCGTTCCAGGGTTAATCAATGTGCCTGAAATCCCCTGATTCGCAAATTCTTCTAAAGCTTGTTTACCTAATTCAAGGAAGCCACCTAGTGCTAAGATCGCAACTTTATCTCCAGCAACCAGACGTTGGTATCTTGGAATAGCGTAGTCTTCTGCGATCGCTTCACCAGATGTCACACCATGAGCAGGGATTCTAATAGCAACCGGTGAATCGGTTTGTGATAAACTCCAATCCAACATCGATAGTAAGTCTTCCTTCGTAGCTGGCGCTAGATATTTAATATTAGGAATACTTGAAAGATAAGGAATATCAAAAGTCCCTTGGTGAGTACGATCACTTCCTGAGATGCTTGCTCCTCCAATTAGAATGACTACTGGATTTTCGTTGATCGCTAAATCATGAGATAATTGATCATATGCTCGTTGTAAAAACACACTTGAATGGAATACCACAGGTCGAATCCCTTGAGATGCTAAAGCAGAAGCAAATGTGATCGAATGTTGTTCTGCAATCCCCACATCAAAGTAGTGTTCTGGATGTTTTTTTTGAAATTCCTTTAAGCCAAACATTCCTGGAATCGCAGCATTCACAGCCACGATAGGCGTTGCACTTGTTTTCGTTTTTTCATCAAGATAGTTCATAATTATTTGATTAAAACTTTCACTAGTAGGAGCATTTTTCGCTTCGCCTGTTTCTAAATCAAACGGTACATGCCAATGATATTTCATTTTGTTTTCGACGGCTGGCTCATAGCCATGACCTTTTTCGGTGTGAACATGTAAAACGAT
Organism: Enterococcus sp. DIV0703; assembly: GCF_051711065.1. Classification (NCBI taxonomy): domain Bacteria; kingdom Bacillati; phylum Bacillota; class Bacilli; order Lactobacillales; family Enterococcaceae; genus Enterococcus; species Enterococcus sp. DIV0703. The sequence continues at coordinate 1,492,115 of NZ_JBIOLX010000001.1, forward strand.
TGGATGGTCAATGTCTTTAATTTCTCTGAAAACCTCAATTACTGTTTCTAAATCATTACCATCCGCAATGTAGCGATAATCATACCCCATCGCTTTAAATAAATTATCATTACTTGTCCCATTGCTTTCACGAAGCTCTGCTAAATGACGATATAAACTTCCCTGATTCTCATCAATGGACATTTCATTGTCATTCACTAAAACGATCAAATTAGAATTGATTGTTCCACCATTATTCAAACCTTCAAAAGCTAAGCCTCCACTTAAGGAACCATCCCCGATAAAAGCAATGATATTTCCTTTCTCCTGTTTCAAATCACGGGCTTTTGCAAGACCGACCGCTAAACTGATCGAAGTTGAAGTATGCCCCACAGTAAAATAATCATGTTCACTTTCATGTTGATTGGAATAGCCACTAATTTCGTGGTAGCTTCCCTCCTCAAATCCATTTTTACGACCAGTTAATAACTTATGTCCATAAGATTGATGGGAAACGTCCCAAACAATTTTATCCTTGGGCGAGTCAAACACATGGTGGAAAGCAATTGTTAATTCCACGACACCCAAATTTGGGCCGACATGTCCTCCGATCGCACTATTTTTTTGTAAAATCTTTTCTCTCATTTCTGTAGCTAATTCAGACATTTTGTCTATCGTTAGTTTTTTTACCTCTGTTGGACCATTGATTTGGTCTAAGATGTTTGTCTTTATACTCACTATTCTCTCTCCTTTTGCAATAACATGTCCGAAAAGAATAACTCATTTCGGCCTTAGTAATTGTTACCACAAAAGATATTGTACTACTTGGAGTCAACTCTAAGTCAAGAGGATTTTGAGTAAAACTTCACAATAACAATGATATTTTTATTCTAAACAGCTTACACGAATAAACTTTACTAACTAGACCGAATTTTTTTAAAGTAGATAAAAAAAGCTGAGACAATTATTGTCTCAGCTTCTGATTTTATTTATGATCGATCAAATGATCCGATCAAATTCTTACAGTTTACGAGCAAAGAATGATACGACCAATACAAGAATGATTGCACCAATCAATGATGGAACGATTGCCATGCCCCCGATACTTGGTCCCCAAGTGCCAAGTAAAGCTTGTCCGATCGCTGATCCAACTAGACCTGCGACTACGTTAGCAATGATTCCCATTGAAGAACCTTTATTTGTAATAGCCCCTGCAATTGCTCCGATAATACCACCGACGATTAATGACCAAATAAATCCCATTTTAATTTCCTCCTAATTTCTTTTACTAACAATCAATTACTGAACACGTGGTTCAGTGTTTTCTTTCACTTTTTGTGTTCCTTTATTCATAGCTGCTTTTGCTTTATCTGTTTGTTTTGAAGCAAATTGACCAGTTGATTTAGCAGCATCTGTCACTTTGTCTTGGACAGTTTCTTGATCTTTTGCATATTCTTCTTGTGTTTTGATATCAACTACATTCACATTCACTTCAATTACATCTAAATGTGTCATATCATTCACTTCACGGCTGATCAAGTCTTTAATTTGATCATAGATATTTTCAATATCTTTTCCGTATTCTACAACGACATCTAAGTCAACAGCTACTTGTTTTTTACCAACTTCTGCATTGATTCCTGCTGTGACATTATCCGTGTTCACTAATTTTTCAGCAATGTTTGAGAAGAAACCGCCATCTAATGTTAATAAACCATCAACATCTTTCAAAGCATAACCGATGATTTTTTGAATTACTTTATCTTCGTAAGTTAATTCTCCACGTGAAATATGGTTATTCTCAGATGTCATTGTATTTGTGTTTTTGATTTCTTTGTTTTCCATGTCCAGTTCCTCCTAAGATTTAAAAAATTGATCAAATATTTTTGTTTCTTTCAAATAAAAACCAATGCCTGCACCTATAGCAGTCATGATTAATATTAGAAGTGTTTTAAAAAATCCAACTGTTATCCATAAAACAGCTAACAGTAAGCCAAGTCCCCCGAAGATAATAGGGAGCTTGTACGCTGAAAATATCTCTTTCATGATGGGCCCCTCCTATTCTACTCGAGCGTGCTTGTGTGCATTACTGTCGTAATCTTCAAATCCACTATAAGTAACAGCTACAGCGATGTTTTGTTCAGTACCAAGTACTCGTGCCACTTGTTGTTCAATGTCACGCATCAATTCTCCTGTTTTACCAATTAAAGAGGATGTTCGTTTTAAATCCCCTTTTACATGGACATTGATTTTATTTTTTGTTGAGCGTACTCGAACTTTTGGTGAACCAACAAATTCTTCTTCATGTAATTGTGATCGCACAAGCCCTTCGATTGCTTTCTTGTCTAAAGTCAGTTTTCCATCTTTTTGTTTTAAAACAAACGTTCCTTTGGATTTTGGATAGAAAAGAACAACTAATAACAAAATAAGCACAAGTATAGCAAAAACGACAGCTGTCCAAAATAGATATTGTTGCATGTAGTAGTTCGTTATGACAAAAAATCGAAAACGTTCCAACTGTTCTGGCATCATATACGGTGCGTTGATCAACGCAATCCCTAAAAGCACCGTCAGCAAGAATAAACTTGCAAGAATACCGACGATCTTCCACCCTTTATTCATTCTCCACCTCCTACTTCTAATTGACCGTGATCACACATGTTATTTACAAGATTTAATAGAAAGCGCTACCATGCCATGCTAATACTAATAGCCTTTTTTCACTTTCTATGACAATCATTCATAAATAACGTTTCCCTCCAATAGACTGTATTGCCTTTTTTCTATTGGGTATATTTAAAGGATAGTAGTCTACATTAAAAAATGCAAAGATAATGCTCAGTTATTATTACAAAAAACTATCAGTTGCTATGAAAATTTTCTAATATTTATCGTTTCCTACTCTCTTTCTTCTTTCTTATCTGTAAAAAACAGATAAAATTTCTTTCCAAATATCTTTTAAATGAATTATACTTAAGTAAAGATCATTTGAAGAAATGGAACGCTTTAGCCATGTTTTTGAAAAAAGGGGTGTTGTGAGATTATGGTAAAGAAAATAATTTATGCTCTAATAACTACCTTAATTTATTTAATCGTTTCTAATGCAGGGAATTTATTTTTTGGAATTTCAAAAGAATTTAGTTGGACAACGACATTATGGGAATCTTTTTTCTTTTTTATATTTGTTTTGCTCTTACAAAATTATCGAAAAAAATAAGTCTTAGGGTCAAAATAGCAACTACTATTTTTGATCCTAAGACTTATTCGTATAATGAATTCTTTTTATTCCACTAGTATTTCTATTTCCAAGTTTATTTCTCGATTTGTTTCAATGCATCAGGTACTTTTGGTTCATAAATAATTCCTGTACACATTGTTCCTTTACCTATAGCTTCTGTAGCAACAGCAATAGCAACAGTTGCTAAAATTTGCATGTATTTTAATTTTTTTGAGCTAATTTTTTTTAACATTTTCTTCATCCTTTCTTTTTTGAACAAACATTAAAAGGGTTGAGATCATCATGCCTAACAACAGTAAGGTACGAATACGGTTACTTGATTGAATCCCACCAAAAATAGTTAGGAACAAACTGACCACTATCATCTGGCTCTTTCCATTTAGCAAAGAACTTTTCGCCGGTTTTTGTGCGATCACTATCCCTTTGAACCACAAGATCAAGCAAATCATGAGACTGCAGATCATAAAGGTGGCTCTTGTGACATCTACAGCAAAAGTAGTAACTAGATATGGTAATAAGACAAAGAAAAATAGACTTAAGGCCGTACATACATTACTATCTCTTGCATGGAAACTTTTTGTTGTTCTTCTCATTAGTGTAAATGCCAAATGAGTAGTCAAAACCGGCAGAATAATATGAAGACACCCAGCTAAACAGTAGATAAAAAATATCTTTGAACTAATTACCAGAAGAACAGCTAATCCATATTCCATTTTTGCCAAGTCAATTTCTGACAATTGTAATTGTCTTCCTATCCGCTTACTAATTGTTTTTGAAACTTTTTCTTCTAAAGATATAGATTCTTCCGACATTTGATCCGCTCCTTTTCATCTATATTATATTTGTTTTTTTATAAGATAGTTGGTTTTATCAAAAGTGAACGTTATTTGATCAAAAGTGCGGAATACCTGGAGATGTAATCAACAACTGGTTAATTTCTTGAACTGATTTACTACTTTTTTTAAATGACGAGTAGAAACTAAACATTTTGCTCCATTGGACATAGTAATCACTCGTTCTTTTTTATTGATTTCTTTCACATTCATCAGATTAACTACATAAGATTGATGGCAACGACAAAATACCTCATACATACTTTCTACTTCTTTGATCTTCCCTATATACTCAATTCTGCGGTTATCTAAATAGACGATCAATTTATGGGGTGTTGGACTAGATTCAAAATAAAATATCTCATCGACATATAACTTTACATCAATTGGACCATTCTTAATCCAAATTTGGGGTCTAGTTTCCAGATTTGTATTCAAATAGCGTTCAATTGCGACGTCAATACATTCCGTCACTCTCTTTTGAAAAGTATCCATATTATCTTTGACAATGTAATCTAATGCTTCTACTTTGTATAAAAAAGTTAAATAGACTAGATCTGTATAAGTTGTCACAAAAATGATTTTTGCTGTTGGGTCGTAATCTCTGATTTTTTTTGCTAACTCGATCCCATTTAAATCCGTTTTTAGATCAATATCCAAAAAATAGATTCCTTCTGTTTTATGTTTTGAAATAAACGACAAGATCATCATTGGATCATCCGTAGCAAATTGGAATTGAACATCATAGTCTTTCATCAATAAATAATTTGTAATCATTCGAGTAAGCTTATTACGATGAGCAATTTCATCATCACAAACAAATATTTTTAACATTACTAGCCCCTCATTCCACTAATCGTTATGATTTGTATAAAGCGATTGTTTTCAATTTTTGTTTCTAAAAAAACATTCTCGTTCAAATGAACAAGCTCGTCCAGATTCGTTAGTCCTAGTCCTTGATTTCCTTTTTTAGTAGTAAAATTTACTTTTTTCAATTCATGTAATTTAGGAATACTCGAACGACATTGATTCATTAAGACAAAAAAACAATTTTTGTCTTCCTCCATAATAGTCAATTCAATTTTTCCCTTTTCTAAAAAGGCTGATTCTTCAATTGCATTATCCAGTATAATCCCTAGCATACGAACAAGTGTGACTGTTGAGATAGCGATATCCGTAATGGGTGTTGGAATCATTACGTTTACTTCGACACCCTTTTGGCTAGCCACGTATAATTTACTCAAAATAATGCTTTTTATCTCTCTAATTTTAAGATTTGAAATCGAAGCAATTGGGAGATTGTTTTCTTCAAAAATCGTTTCAGTAGCTTTGATACTTTGATAAAAATACTTTTGCAGCCCTTCAATATCCTTTGTTTGAATATAATCCTCTATTGAAAACAAAATATTCTTATAATCGTGTTTAAATTTTCGTAATGCAAGATAGTTATTTTCGATCTGTTCGCTGTATTCAATCAGGTGACGCATTTCTTTTTGCTGTTCTCGTGTTTCGAATTCTTTTTTCTTGATAAAAAGTAGTACACAATAAATTATGGTAGACATTACACCATAAAGAACCGTAAATAATTCATTACTGATAACTAGGAATCTTGCTAAAACAGAAAAACGATCACTACAAATGTTAATAAAGTAAACAATAATCGTAAAAAAAACAACAATGGCCGCTATTTTTAGAGTCGTTTTATCCCTAATAATCTTTGGTATGACCATTTTTTTTAGAAAAACAGTAACGATCCACAAACAACCTGTTCCTAAAACAGCTGTAAAAAAATCGCTGATATCCCACCCTAAAATTTTATATAGATATTTGGCTGTTCCATCAATGAATATGTAGAAAAATAAAATAATCGAAGGATAAAATATCGCTATATCAATGTTTCGATCAATGATATAGATACTTAGACATAACCCAGCCCATAAGATAACTGTCGCTATGATATTGATCCATTGATATAAAGCAATATAAGCGATTACACTAACAAACGAAAACAACTGAAACTTTTTATTTGATAAAAGATTCCTTAGATAACCAAGAGCCATAAAAACAGTGTAAAGCTGACCAATCAAAATTAGGATAAATAAACTTTCTTCATTTAATTTCATTTAAACTTCCCCTAACAACCTAATAATTTTATCTGAATTTTTTATCCATACTTATATAACAATTTATACTAGCGTATTTTGTTTCTCCACTCCCCACAACCAAACAAAATAAAACAATTAGTTATTTGTACACCTAATTTTAATAACGAAAAATAGAAATAAATTTTCCCAACCAATCATGATCTTCGTTGTTATTTGTGATTTTAGCATATTTACTTTAGATTTGGGAGGGTATAAACATGATAATGATACGTTTTTCTACTTAAAAGTTCTGTTATTTAAAACTATCGCAAATGTAATCTAAATTAAATATCTTTTTTGCAAAAGATATGTTATAATTAATCTATTGCGATAAATATTTTATGCGAGATTTTGATTTGTTTTGATGAAATTTAATCCCACTGGCGTAACTTCAGGGTTACAAGGATGTATTAGTGGTTAGGGAATACATTGTTTAAATGAGAAATAGTCCATTTTTAGTAATAGTTTTACAGCTTTAAAATATAATATGATTCGTTAGAACGCCTTTTCTTTATTGAAAAAGGCGTTTGTCCATCCTTTTATTTATCGTTTATCGATAAATAATTATTGATAATGAACAAACCTCATGCTATACTAATAAAAATTTAGGAGGCATTTTATGAAATCCAAACTGTTCTTTATCCAATTAATCGTTTCTGTTTTTTGTTTTGTTCCCCTTCTCTTGGGAACGCTATTAACTATTCAATTGAGTACAAATCCTACAAATCCATTTAGCAACTGGCAAACTACACTATTTATTCTAGTTCTTTACCTGATCCTTCTAGTGACTTTGTTGCTCAATTTCTTCCTGCTCCGCTTAGTCAAAACCTTCCCTTCAAAGGAAACTTTTACTAAGAAGAGTCTAAAGCTTAGCAGTAAAATCCGATCTTGCCTTTTATGTATCACGATCCTTGCATTTGGTATTTTGCCAAAATTTTATCAAATAGCTGATATGAGCGATAGTCCAGGAATCCTACTCATCGCTTTCGTCTTACTCTTTATCCCTTTTTTTATCTACATCCTTTCAAGCATTTTGATTGATTTACTCAAACAAGCCATTTATTTAAAAAATGACTATGATCTAACAGTGTGAGGTGTCGAATGTCTATTATTATCAATTTAGATGTCATGTTAGCCAAGCGAAAAATGAGCGTGACCGAACTGAGTGAAAAAGTAGGTCTTACGATGGCTAATATCTCTATTTTAAAAAATGGTAAAGCAAAAGCGATTCGGTTTTCTACGCTCGATAAGATTTGCGAAGTTTTAAACTGCCAACCAGGTGATATCCTCGAATATCAAGATACAAGCCAAATGAGAGAGTAGCTCATTTCTTTAGTTGAGTGACACCAATGAAAGCTAACTACTTTCTAATCAATCTGAAGACCGACAAAAAAGCCCACGGCAGCTGTAGTCTAGCTAACGTGGGCTTTTTAATAACTGATTATCTTATTTTTTAGAATTTTTATTTGCTTTTCTTTTTCTCCAAAACAGGATGATTCCCGCTAAACTAACAATCAAGACACCTGATACAGTAAAAACCGTATTTTTTGTTTCATTGGTTTTTGGTAAATTACCATTTTTTGCGCCACTTGTATTGTCTCCATTTGAGTTCTTTTTTTCTGAATCTGTTCCTGTGATCTCTTTATCTTCAGTCATGCTATCTTCTGTACCATCTTCTAAAGCACCATCCGTCCCTTTTTCCACCACTTCATAAGCCGCTTCAGTTTCAGTAGAAAAACCACCATAGGAACGGTCAGCTTTCACGACTAGTTTAGCAACACGATACCCCAAAGAAGAAGTATCGATTTCTGTTTCAGGATCTAATGCAACCGTATAAGCAGTTTTCGGCAGCTCTTTGCCATTGACTTTAACTTCTTTCAAAAGATTTTTAAGGTCCACACGTTTCGTATCGATAACTATTTTCGCTTCTGCTGGTGTCACGGTAAAATCTCCTGTTGGTTCAAACCCATATTCAGTCACATTGTAATACGCATAATTGGAACCATAAGTGTAATTTCGCTCTTCTTCTTCTGCCATCAAGACATTCCCACTTGGATCGGCATGATACACTTTAATTTGATCTCCCACCGAAACTTTTAATGGTTCCCCACTATTGAATCGATTAATCGATTGTTCAATTGTTTGCGTACCGCGAACTTCGTATTTATATTTACTGCTGTTATTTGTAAAAACTTCAATCCCATAGTAAATTTCCATGTCATCATATTCTGTGATACGGTTCGATAAGTCACTTCCGTCTTCTCCCTGTAATGATTGGAGTTTGATTTGTTTGTTTTCTTTTATCAAACTGTAGGCACCTACAGTATCGCCATCTTGATTTTTTAGTTGGATCGTACTTCCCCACTTCACTTCGTAAGGCACTTCCACTTCTGTAGAAGTCACCTCATCTGCGGTAGACAATTTCACTTTTAACATTTTCTGTCCAGTGGTATTTGTATCAAAGTCAGAAACTTGTTCGACATCATATAATGTCGTCTCTAATTTTTGACCATTGAAAGTGACATTTTTAATCAAATCCATTCCATCAATGTCACTGGTATCTTCGCCCAAGGTAAATTCATGCGAAACTGTTTCAGCCTCCATCTCAGTGATGGGAACAAATTCTTGACTGGCCACTTGATAATAGGCGTAGTTGGAACCCGCTGTATAATTTTTCGACAAGTCATCTCGCATCAATAAATTATTCTTCGCCTCTGCATGATAAACTTTAACGATGTCCCCTTCCTCAATCGGTAATGGTTGGCCATTATTAAACCCATTGATCGCCTGCCACACTGTCATATTGCCCGTCACATCATACTGGTATTTTATTTGTTCCGATAATCGAGTAGTCGGATCTAAGCCCATAATATTTTCGACAGTGACACCTGTTTTTTCTTCGGACTGATTTTCTGGATTTCCTACTATTTCGATTCGATAGTAAGTATCGCGACCAAAGGCACTATTCACATGATCCGATAAAACGGTGGAATCATCCCCTTTGCCAGCTTGTATCGTCCACTCTCCGCCTTGTTCCACAATACTATAAGCGCCCACATTCTGGTCATCTAACCCTTTAAGTAAGAAAGTACTTCCCCAAGCCACTTCATAAGGAACATCCAGTTCAATATCTGCTGAGCCATCTTCTGGCTTAAGATTTAATTTGACTTCTCTTTTACCAACAGTAGAGGTGTCCATTTTAGAAAGTTGCGTAATCTTATAATTTTTGCTTTCCACCCGTTCACCATTGATCGTTATATTCGCTAATAGCTGACTCAAGTCTATATTTTGAGTGTTTTCCATTAAAGAAAAAACTTTATTTGGTCCTACAGTTTCAATTACCGGCATGGGCTCAAAACCATAAGAAGTTATGCGGTAATTAGCATATGGAGAACCATAGGTATAGTCCTTTTCTGTTTCATTTACCAGTAAGACAGAACTACCTTCTGAACGTTGAGGATGATACATTTTAACGACATCACCGGCTTGGACATTTAACGTTTGTTTCGTCCCAAAATTGTCCATTACCTGTTGGAGAGAAGCACGTCCCGGTACCTCTTGTAGATAGACAGAACGCCCGTCTCGCAATACTTCAATGGAATAATAAAGCGAAGAATCGGTACTAATAGGTGCATTGAGATCGGTTTTTAATCCTTGGTTAAAGACTAATACACGATTCGTACTGGAAGTCCCAGAATGTAATGAAAAGGCTCCGGCTGATTGACCATTTTGAGCTTTCATCAAAATCGTATCGTTCCATTTAACTTCATAAGGAACCTCGATTTCTTTTGAAACGAGTCCATCTTTCGTATCAATACGCACGTTGATCGTTTGTGATCCTGCCACCGAAGTATCAAAATCACTCATTTGTTTGACTGTATATTGATTACTTCCCACTGCCGTTCCATTAATCGTAATGCTATTGATCAACTTCGCACCATCAACGTTACTACTATCTTCACCTAAGATAAATTCTTGAGCCATCGAATCAGCCGCAACCGCTAAAATTGGTTCCAAGCCATGGTCAGTGACTTCATAATAGGCATAATTGGAACCAATCGTATAATCCTTGACTAATTCATCTTTCATTAAAAGATTTTTCCCAAGAGGATCGGCATGATACACTTTGATCACGTCGCCATTACTGACCGTCAACGGTTGCCCATTATTGAATCCCTGGATGGATTCACGAATCGACTGATTACCTGCCACTTCATAACGGAACTTGCTGGTAGCTCCTTGTAAAACTTCGATAGAATAGTAGGTATCACGCCCAAAATAATTATCCACCGGATCATTTAAGTTTGTGCCGTCCACTCCTTGAGAAGCTTGGATTTGCCATTGATTTTGATTCTTCAATAAACTAAACGCACCAACTGTCGCCTCTTTCAAACCTTTAATAACAAAAGTGTCTCCCCATTTCACTTGATAAGAAATCTCAATGATTTCAGAAGCAAGTTTATCTTTTGTCGTGACTTTGACCCGCATATTTCGTTTACCGATCGTGCTGGTATCAAACTCATCAAGAGGTTCTACTGTATAAAATTCATTGTCCGCTACCCCACCGTTGATCCGCACATTTTTTACTAGTTCATTCAAATTCGTTTGCTTCACGTCTTCGCCTAAAACGAACGCTTTTTCCGCACTTTCTGCCGTCATGACAGGTGCTGGATCAAACCCATAAGGAGTCACACGGTAACGAGCGATCTCCGTACCATACGTAAAATCATTTTCTTTTTCCTTAATCATCACAACCGAAGCATTAGGTGTCTTGCTTGGATATGTGATTTGGATAATATCATTCATTTGTACCGTAGTGTTGTTATTAGCATCTCCATAATCATTCATGATTTCTTGTAACGTGGCACGTTTCGGCACCTCTTGTTTGTAAATTTCATTGCCATTACGCAAGATTTCCAAACGATAATAAAGACCAAATGGATCGGTCATATCGCCAACTCCTTCATTTAAAGGAGACGCAATGCCCTGACGAATCGATAGCGTAGCTGGGGCACTATTAGAATTACTACCATCTAACGCAAAAGCTCCGGCGGAATAGCCATCAACCGAACGTATTAAGATGGTATTACCCCATAGTACGTTCACGGTAGTAGTTCCAGATCCTTTGATCATAACATTAGAATTAGGATGCTTTGCTTGCACAGTGATGCGTACTTCATGGGTACCAACCGATTGAAATTCAGTCTTGGACGATTCGTTCGCAACAAACTCAAGATCATCAATCGCTACAGGTTCCCCTAACAGTGTTGCCTCTTCAATATAGTTTTTAAATGTATTGGCTAACGTATCAGACGACTCCACCAAGGTTACGGTACGATCCTCAATCGGTTTTAATTTTAGTTGTAACTCAGGATGTGGCAGCACTCTCATGGTTATTGATTTCGTTATTTCTCGGTTATCAGAGGTTCTTACTGTAGCTTCCCACTTATGTATTCCTGCTGTCATTGTGTTTGGGTTATTAGACCATTGAAGCGTATAGGATCCTTCCGTGGTTACCTCAAAATAATCATTGACATCTGGCAAAAGAGAATATTGATAGATTTCACCTGCTTCCTTTTTTACTGTGAGCAGAGATTTAACTGTCATCGTAAATGTTAGTTCTTTTGACCGACCTGTTTCATCTTCCACTAATACCTTAACGTTTTGATTTCCTAGTTTATTTGTATCTGGTTTTGTTATCCATGTATAAGTCACTTTTCCAAGGCTATCTTTCACCTCTACATAATCTTCTGGTTTAGGAGAGCTCTTTTCTTCGACCACATGAGGACCATCTTTTACCTCTGCCTTAAGCGTTCCTTTACTTTTAGGAAAATCAACGTTAAACGTCATCGGAACATAACGAGTAGTATAAGCTACCCCATAATCATGATTGATATTACTATAAGGGAACTTACTTACTTTGAATACTTCTTTTTGTGGAATAGCTACTTTTAGTCGCGTAAAGGTAACATATAAATTATTATCTGAAGGTGCTACATAATAAAGTCCATTAGCTTGATCAGAGGTGGTAATTTTCATTTGCCAATTTCCACTTTCTGATTCACTAGTAACATAAAACAAGGCATATGTACCTCTTAAAATATTTAGAAGAGTGACTCTATAATTACTAGAGTTTTCCCAGTTCTCCCAGAAATCACTGAACTCACTAGAAATGATTTCAGCTCCATTCGTATTCCCACCTAGAAAGACGCCAGGAATTTTATAAGTAATTGTATCGCCTACTTTAAAATCATCTGTCGAATTATCTATCATATGATTCAACTTTTTAGAAAGAAATTCATTTACAGCTTTTCCAATTTCTTTTTCTGAGTCAGTAGATGCCGCTATAATGTCAGCTCCAACAGGTATTGGTAATTCAAATGTCGGATTAGCAAAACTTTCAATTGAACTTTTTATTTTATTACTTTCTGTTGAACCAGCAACTTTTTTGTCTTTCTCGGTGTTTTTTTCCTTCGTGCGTTTCTCGTCTTTTTTTACTTCTTTCTTGGTCGTAGTTTTCTTTTCATTCATTTTTGAAATTTTCTTGACATCAATACTTCCCACTGAACTTAACATCGAAACAGCTTCAACAACTGTCCCGCTGGTTTGTCCAAGCGCTAGCGCTAATATTAATGTACTATGTAATAACTTTTTTCTGGTTTTCAATGTACTCCTCCTTTTAAGGCTATATCTTTAAATGGCAATAGAAAAGTAATGTCTGTTTTCTCATAAGAAAGACTCCTTTTTATGCCATACTTATGTTTGATTTCTTCCTTTGTTTCTGCCAATTTAGTAAAGTTAAAACGTTATGTTTCTTAAGTTTTTTTCTTTTCTCCCAATTCGCCCCTTTTACGTTTATTTTTATGGAAAAACTTCAATAAAACCCTACTTCTTAAGTTTAATGTGAATCACAAGAATATGTAATGTCACTTTTTCACAATGGACAAACACTAAAAGACAGAAGCTGTTTTTGTTATGTAAAACATTTTACTTACCATTAAAAAAGGAGCCTTAGCCAAAAATAGAAGAGACCGAGACAAAAACTTGTCTCGATCTCTTCTATTGACTCTATAAATAAACTAATTTTTAGTTACTTCGCTTTCAACTACTTAGCGACTGAACGAACAGCTAATTCTTGCTTGAATCAGTTGATTATTGGTTATTTTCTTTTTGTTGCTCAATTGCTGATTTGGCTTTTTCCGTTTGTTCAGATGCAAATTCTCCTGTGGCTTTTGCCGCATTTGTCAATTTATCTTGAACTGTTTCACTGTTTGCTTCATATTCTTCTTTTGTCTTAATGTCGACCACATCGACATTGACTTCAATGACATCTAGATGTGTCATTTCATGAACTTCTTTGGCAATGATTTTTTTGATTTGTTGGTAAATTTCTTCGATGTCTTTGCCGTATTCGACAACGATCTTAAGATCAACAGCGACTTGTTTTTTCCCAACTTCCGTGTCAATACCGGCTGTTACATTATCAGTGTTGACTAATTTTTCTGCCACGTTAGAGAAGAAGCCACCATCAGCTGTTAATAATCCATCCACTTTTTCTAAGGAGATGCCTATGATTTTTTGAATGACCTTATCTTCATATGTCACATCACCATTCATAGATTCACCGTTTTCCGTTGTGTTTTTTGGATCTTTTGCTGGGGCTTCTGGCTTAGGTGGTGTATGCCCTGGCATTGGAGGTTTTGGCTGATCTCCATGATGTTCTTGTGGTTTACTAGAATTTTCATGTTTCCCTTGTTGTCCTGATTGTCCTTCGTTTTCTTTTTTATCATGAGCCACTTTGTTTTCAACGTTGGGTACAACCGGATCTGGATGTGCTGAAACGGGTGCTGTTTTATCTTTAGCATCATGAACACCATTTGCATTGTTCGGTGTCGTTGGATCTGGATGTGCAGATACTGGTTTGTTTTGGTTGTTTGTTTTGTTGTTATCCATAATAGAATTTCCTCCTAAGATTTATGATCAAAAATTTTCGTTTGTTTTAAATACATTCCGACCGCCACGCCAATGATCGCCATAAGGATCAGCAACAAGGTTTTAAAGAATCCCACTGTAATCAATAGTACGGCGAGAATCAACCCAATTGCTCCGCAAATGATCGGAAGCTTATAAGCAGCAAAAAGTTCATTCATTTGTGCCCCTCCTTATTCCACACGAGCGTGTTCGTTTGTTTGATATTTATTGGTAGGTGCTTGGTAGCCTGTATACTTCACCGACACTTTTACTTGCTCATCTGTGCCGAGTAACTGTTTCACTTCTTTTTCGATTTCATCCATCAATATTCTTGTTTTCCCGATCAATGAAGAAGTCCGTTTTAATTCACCTTTAACTGTAACTGCTATCTTATTTTTTGTAGCTTTGATATTAACCTTAGGTGAGTGAATGAATTCATCTTCATGTAAATGTGAACGAACCATACCTTCAATCGCTTTTTTGTCTAACGTTAATTCGCCGTCCCCTTTTTTCAATAAGAAGGTTCCAATCGTTTTCGGATAAAAAATGACGATCAATAATGCAATAATTAGTAGAATCGCTAAGCCGACTGCTACCCAAAAAATATATTGCTGCATATAGTAATTCGTTATTGTAAAGAAACGGAATCGTTCAAGCATCAATGGTAAAGGATAGACCGCACTGATCAAGACGACAAATAGTAGAATAGACAAAAGTAGCAGAGAAAAAATGACACCAATTGTTTTAGTCCCTTTATTCATCCTGGCACCTCCCATTTTTTATAAGTTGATAGCTTCCCCACCAGTTACACCATAAATTTGTGCAGTAACGTAGCTCGCTTTATTTGAAGCTAAGAAAACGTAAACTGGAGCTAATTCTACTGGTTGGCCGGCACGTTCAAGCAAGCTTTGTTGGCCAAATTCAGGAATAGAATCTTCCGGTTGTCCTTCGTCTAACTGTAGTGGTGTCCAAATAGGACCAGGAGCTACTCCATTAACACGAATGCCTTTTGGTGCTAATTGTTTTGCTAAGCCAATTGTAAAGTTTGCAATAGCTGCTTTCGTGGAAGCGTAATCTAAAAGATGTTCACTTGGATTGAACGCTTGAACAGAAGTAGTGTTGATAATTGCCCCTCCTGCTGGAATATGCGGAACCGCCTCTTTAACAATCGCAAACATCGCTAAGATATTCACCATGAAGGTATCTTTCACTTGTTCTAATGGAATTTCTTCAATAGCCGGGCAAGAGATTTGTTGTCCCGCATTTAATACTAATGTATCTAAGCCACCTAATTCACTGACAACTTTTTCAACGATTTCTTTAGGCGCTGTTTCGTCTCTAAGATCATATGGTAGTAAAACAACTTTTCGTCCTGCTTTTTCAATATAGGAAGCTACTTGTTTGGCATCTTCTTCTTCTCCTGGGAAAAAGTGTAAGCCGATATCTGCCCCTTCTCTTGCAAAAGCAATAGCTGCCGCGCGCCCGATCCCTGAGTCTCCGCCAGTAATCAGAACACGGCGATTTTCTAGTTGATTTGATCCTTCATAAGATTCTTCTCCACAGTCAGGAACTGGTTGCATTTCTTTTTGTAATGCTGGTGTATCCTGGTCTTGTTTAGGAAATTCCTCAGTATGGTAAAGTTTACGTGGATCAATTAATTTTGGTTCTGTCATGTGTATCCTCCTCATAGTTTGGTACTTTTTTATTTTGTATAATCTTTTCGGTAAAGATGGTAGCCTACAGCTCCTGCAACAACGATCGAGCCAAAGATAACTAATAAAAAGGCTAAGCCAGAGCTTTTACCAGGTAATCCGCCAGTATTCATCCCCCAAATCCCTGCAATCAATGCTGGAACAGAGATCACTAGTGCCGCCGAATCAAGATATTTCATTAGATGATTCAAATGATTGTCCATCATTCCATTAAAAAGATCCCCAATACTTTCTAACAAGTCACGATAGATCAAAATCATTTTTTCTGTTTGTCTTTGTCTCAATTGGATGTCATAAAGTAGACGAGCATCAGCTAATTTCTCAACAAAATCTTCTGATTGCCATAAGGTATCTAAAGTCCCTTTTTGATCTCTCAACGTATGGTCAATATAAACAATGTCCCGTTCTAAATCCGCTTGCTTATATAGTTCTTCGTTTTCCGTCGTTTTACGCGCTTCTTGATCGAGGGAATCAATCCTCTTTTTCATTTCTGTTAGTTCTTTCACGTAATGGGTATAGATGTTCAAGACAGAATATGCAATAAGTGTTTCAAAAGAATTGATCTTATTCCCATGTTTTGCTAATACTCGATCAAAAAAGTCCGTTTTTTTATCGATACAACTAATCAATAACTCATCCGAATAAATAAACGAAATAGGCATTAATCGATTCTCGATTTTCTGTTCCTGGTTGGACAAATTCAGTAGCACTAAGGAAATCGGATGGTTCAAATTCGTCCCCACAAGCTCTTCAATTCTTGAAACTTCTTCTGGTAGAGAAGTTCCAACAAAGATATCTTTTGGTAAACGATACTTTTCAATCACCTGTTCGATTTCCTTAGTGTCACTACTGTCGATCACGAGCCAATTATAGTTGTTTTTGTCTGTCGTTATTACTTTCTCTTTTCCAATAAAGTAATAGTCCAGCATGATCAATCTCCCTTTCTACAAAGGATGTTAGCTAAAGAAACAGTTGCTTAATTTAATGTTACGATCCAAGACAACAATCTCATTTTCTAAAGAGAAACTGTTTAATTGGTGGTCATATGCAAGATTCAAATGTCTACCTAAATAAGATTGCTCTAATTTAGATGTGTAGATTTCCAGAGTGGGATGTTCGATTTTATTGACGTATTTCCCAAATTCTACAAAGAAAGGAATAATCTGGAAAAAACTGCCTTTTGCACAAGCCCCTTTATCTCTTAAAAACGGATCTGAAGAATCAATCAATGCCAAAGCAATTTTTGAATCTTTTCCTACTTTTTTTGTCAATGCCTCCATCGCATGTTTTGTCATCGTGATTTCCATCATCATCATCTCCTTCAGATTATATATAAGTTACGACATTTTTCCTCAGCGGCTCACTTCTGTGTTACGATTGATTCTGGCATAAAGTGGATATTTAGGGAATTTTGCAACACAACGGAAAGCTGTCATGTTTGCATATTTATCGTAGTATTTTTTAGTTGGCCCTTCAAAATCTTTACTCCATGGTTTAACATGACCAGAGAAGTGGATGATCGATGGATCTTTACGTGTTTCTTCGTATTCCTTTTCTCCTTGTGATGTTGGATGTTTTTTCGCTTTTGCCATGATATATCCTTGAGCATTCCATTTTGGATGTAATGGAATCCAACGATCATGTAAAATTGCATTTAACGCATCTTGATCGTGGAAACGTAATTTTTCAGGATTTTCTTCAATGAATGTTAGAACTTTTTTAGTAATGTCTTGTTCTAACCATTTTTCAACATTGATGAGCATCAATCCAGAATTAAAGTAGCGTGTTGATTTTGCTGGAATCTCCATTTTTTCTAATCGTTGGTGGAAACCAGCATCTTCTACAGCGGCCAAGATCGCACCATTAAATTCAAGATCCCATAATGGTGTAACATCTTTTACGGTAATCATGTCACAGTCCATATATAAAAGACGTTCGACATTTTTTCCTCTAAATAACTCAGGAATAGCAATACGATAGTAAGCAGTTTCCGGAATACGATCACTTGTTACTACATTTTCAAAGAATTTTTTGTTGATCTTCAAGAATTCAACCTCTGTATTCATACGAGAATTCTTAACAGAGAAACGTAATAATTGTTTGCTTTCATTATCAATGTTGTCATCAATAACATAAAATCGTACAAAAACTTTTGGATCACTATTTTCTAATACTGAAACGAACAGCGCCGCTAGATGAGGCACAAATTTGGTATTACAACTTGATACGATTGCGATTTCTTTTCTTCTATTCATTTACCTCTCCCACTTTCTTTAATACGCTATGCGCTAATTTTTTTAAATAAACATTTGTATATGGATGATCTTTTAACGTATTCCATGGTTTGTCATGCCCTGTGAAATGAACGATCGACGGCGATTCATTTCCTGCTTTGTATAATTTTTCATACGCAGCATCTGGAGCAGGATGGCGTTCAAAGATCAAAGAAGTCTGCATATTCCATTTTGGTTCTAATTGCTCCCAGTCTTCATACAGAACTGCATTTAACGCGTCTTGATCATGGTAAATAATTCGATCACCATTTTCTTTTAAATAATTGATTGTTTTTTCAGTGATCATTTTTTCATTCCAACGATCAATGTCGATAACCATCACGCCTGAATTAAAATAATAAGCATCTGATTCAATTCCTAACCGTTTCAAAGCTTTCGTTTGACCTGGATCGATGACAGCTCCAATCGTTTTACCATTTAATGGTTGATCATATAAATGAACGATGTCATCCAGTACTAAAATATCTGAATCTAAATAAAGCACTTTTTTATAGTCGTATTTAGCTAAGATCTTAGGTAAAGATATTCTTAAGTATGCTGTAGTAGTAATATGGTCACTTACTAGGAAATCTTCGTAGACATCTTTATCAACTGTTAAAAATTGAATCGTTGCATTGTCTGAATGTTTTTTAACCGTTTGTCTAAGTCCTTCTTTGCTATATTCAGAAATACCGTCGTCAATGACATAAAAATAAATGTGTCTTGTTTTAGTGGAGTTTTCCAGTACAGTGGCAATCATCACGCTTAAGTAAGGAGCGTAATTTTCATCTGAAGCAGTTACTACCGGAACGATACCTTGTTTCATCTCCATTAAAATCACTCCTTTTTCTAATCTTTTTCTAACCTTTTCTATATCCAGAATATGCCTCAATAAACTTTAAAGCAAAAGATATGCTTCATTTTCATTGAATAATTCATAAAAATAAACCTTTTTTATCGAATTGAAAACGTTAACTTAATCGTTTTTCTGCCTATTTATTCAATTATAGGATTTGAAATACTACCTATATATGTCTAATGAAAACTAAGAATATTTTTTGAAAAAATTCAAAAACACAAAGCATTTTATTTTTATTTTAGGAAATTCTCATTTAACCTTAGAGTAAGCAATAGATAAAGGGAGCGAATAATATGAAATTAGCAGCAATTGATTTAGATGGTACTTTACTCGATCGGAATGGAAAGATACCAAAAGAAAACATCGAGGCACTTCAAAACTTTGATCGACATGGTGGGATCGTCACGATTGCGACTGGTAGAAATAGCATCTCTGCTAAAGATGTATTTGAAGAACTTGGGATCGGCGGCTATTTGATTTCATCTAATGGTTCTTTCGTGGCAAAGATGATGAAAGGCGAGATCCTTCACGTATTGAAACGTTCTAAAATTGAGCTTGCTACCCTTAAACGGGCCTTTTTCTTAGCACAAGAGGCAAAAATATCAATTATTGCTAGTCGAGAAACTCAAGATGATCAATTAACCTTTGATGAGTCAAATTTGGTGAAAGATGATCCCTACTACCAACATTTCAATTTACAAAATCAGACATTTGCTGAAATCACCAAGTTATTAGAAGATCCATCTGTCAGCTATTTAAAATTGGCATTAACAGATAAAGATGAATCAAAATTGCAAAAACTGCAACAAGATTTAAAAAGTGAAGGGATTGATTCCGTCTTTTCAGACCCCCATTTTTTGGAAATCACACCTAAAAATGTAACAAAGGCTCACTCATTAATCTTTTTAGCTGAGACCTTGGAAATCGATCCTCATGAGATCGTTGCCTTTGGTGATCAGGAAAATGATATTGCGATGCTAAAAGTCAGTGGAACAAGTATTGCGATGGGAAATGCACAGAAACAGGTAAAAAATATTGCGGATGAAGTAACCAAAACAAATGAAGAAGCTGGTGTAGCGTATATTATCAACAATTATTATTAAGGTTTAAGGAGGGAGACAAAATTGTTAGTAATCGTCGATATGCAAAATCATATTCTAGATCCTGAGAGTAAATATTATGTTCAGCACGCAGATAAGTTAATCAAACAAATCCACTCACGTTTAGAAGCTGCACGTAAAAAAAACGAATATATTCTTTTTACCAGAGATATACCAGTCGAGCGAAAAGAGCAGGATGAAGAAGGCGAAGATTTGCAAATCATTCCTACACTTGCTCCTAAAGAAAATGAAAAAGTCGTCAAGAAATACTACTTCACGATGCCACCGGAAAGCTTACTTGAGATTAAACAAGAAGCTTTTGACCAAGATGAAAAAGAAAAGCACATTGAAGTCGTTGGTACAGAAACGAATCTCTGTGTCTTATCGAATACCATTGCTTTACAAAGTGTATTTCCAGAAGCTGATTTTTTAGTGGATACAGCTTTTGTTTCTGAAAATAAGCATGGCGATCAAGCGCTAAAACTACTCAAAGATTTTAATGTTGAGTTGAAGTAACCGAAAATAAAACGCCCACAACATTTAACTTTGTGGGCGTTTTATTTCGTTATTTACTAAAGGCTTTTCTTTGTTCGTACTATCTATTTCCTAAAATTTGTATTGATCGTTCCCTCACTTTGTGGAAAGTAACGGTTAGGATATTTTTACTACTAAACTTCCTATAGCGTTTATAAAAAATATCAAATGAGGTTCCCCATCTCCAATAAACAATAGTTGAAACGTCAGTTATTAGTCATTTCTAAAAGCATGCAACTTTTCAAAATAAAAAAACAATGATTATCTAATCATTGTTTAAAGAAACGAGCGCTTTAATATGTACCCTGTAGGACTCGAACCTACGACCGGACGGTTATGAGCCGTCAGCTCTAACCAACTGAGCTAAGGGTGCAGTAAAAATTTTAAGATATAAAAATAACTTATATCTACTATAGCATGAATAAAAATCCGAAACAAGCTTATTTAATAAAAATCCAAAAGCATTCCATTAAATAACAAATATTCTATTTGGATCAGACGATTTCCAGCTCTCCCCCTCCCTCTTCACCACAAATGCTCTATCACTTGGTATATAAATTGCTTGAATCATTTGTTTTTTCAAACACGTAGCATATTATTTGTTCTGTTACTCGGAACGTGCTATCTTGTATTTGGGTTGTTTTTTTATTCTTATGATTATTTAAGTCGTAATCACTTTTCGAAGTGTTTTCCAACTCTTAGTATAAGTGGTTGTTCGTTGTTAACCTACGACTGAAAATCAATGATTATTTAAATACGAAATCTATAGGAGTTAGTACTATGATAACATTGAGTCGACTTATTTTTTTTATTCCTACCTTAATTCTTATCCCTATTATTTGTTACTTAATCAACTGGAACAAGGAACGCCTAATTTTAGCGTTTTTTACGTTACCAGCAATCTTTTTTTCATATAAAATCTTAAATTATCAGTATTTTGAACCAGATCAATTATTCGTAGCAGAACTGATTGGTTTGATTCTAGCTTTGTTATTACCAATTGCTTATTTGGTTTATTTAAATAGAAAGCATTGATCGATGAATTTATTTGAATGACAAAAGGAGCGAATTTATGAGTATTGAAGAAGCGATTTTATTAGATACACTACGCTGTCGGCTGGATTATCTCCGAAAAAAAAAGAATTTAACCGTTAATGAAGTGGCTGAACAAACCTCACTCCCGTTGGAAACTTATCTACAATTAGAGCAGGGAAAACGTTGTCCGAGCGCTATCGATCTAATTTTTATTGCGGATTTTTATCATGTATCTGTTGACTATTTGATCGGACGATCAGAAAAACCAGACCGCGTAAATTAAACCATCTAATCTAAATGAAAGAGAGTGAGTAAATGCGCTTATGGCATGAAGAATTAATCCCTTTGCTTCCTAGAAAACAATTATTAGGTCAACATAGAGAATGTTGTGCATTAAGAGGTAATGGTTGGGGAAGAAAGCATGCAACAGTTGATTATGTCTTCCAACATTCCCCTTACAAGCTTTATCAGTATCACCAACTTATTCTTACTGAAATGAAAAAGCGCCATTATCTTCCTTCTCCAGAATGGTCTGTCCCGGAGTACCGTGGGAAAGCCTGTGATCCTTATACTTATCTTTCTCCTCAAAAACAAACTTCACCTATTTATCCTGAGCATGACGAAGACTACCTGATGATCTGTTTAACAAACCTTAAACAAAAAGGAATTGATTTAATCCATATAAAAGCTGCGGATTCTTAAAAGTTCATCAGATTTTCCTCATTTATTGATTCAAATAAACGCAATGAATATGAGAGTATGAACCTTTTCTCACTCTCATATTCATTATATTAGGATTCATTTAAACTGTCTGACTGACACATTCATTCGTCGATCACGATTCTTCGCTATTGAATAGGGAGAGGTCCGTATCCCTTCCTCAATAGTCTTCACTTGAGCGGCAGAGCAGCATTTTTCTTTACTAAGAAAAAACAAAAAAACTACTCTAATGAAAGAGTAGTTTTTATTATGACAGTATTAACCTTTTACGATGTTTACTGCTTGAGGGCCACGTTGACCGTCTTCAATATCAAAAGTCACTGCTTGACCTTCGTCTAATGTTTTGAAACCGTCACCTTGGATAGCTGAGAAATGTGCAAAAACATCATTTCCATCTTCAGCAGTGATAAATCCAAAACCTTTGTCTGCGTTAAACCATTTTACTGTACCGTTATTCATATATATTTCCTCCTAATACGTATCAACGTACGATTTTATTGCAATAAATTATTGATAGGCAAAAGGAGTCATAAACTAAAATAGTTAGCTCAAATTACGTTTCAAAATAGATTACTTATTTAATATAGCATAGATAAATGAGAAACACAAGAATAAACCTCTACTTTTTTTATAGTTTTTTAATTAAAGCGAATAGGCTATTTCTATCCTGTTTATCTTATCTTCTATATAAAGTTAAACAATCCTTAATTAGCAAAGTTTTCTTCTTTATGCTATAATAATAAATGGAATTTCGTTATCAACGTTTCGTTGCCTTTCGCAAGAATTTAAGAAAGGAGAATGATTATGACATTCTATAACAAAGACTTACAATATCGTGTAACTCTAAATACTGATTTGAATCTATTTGTGGTATTTGATAAAACAAATGAAAATCGAGTAGCCACTGGAGTGACGATTGAACAAGCAGTGCAAGAATTGAAAAAATCCGCATAGGAGTGAAAACCCCAAATGAACGATTACAGTTCTAGTTCACTTTAAAAGCACCTATTCATTCAATGGTAGGTGCTTTTTTGTCGTCTATTTACCTCACTTTATTCAGTTCTCTCCTTAACTTATTCCGCCATTAATGAGTATACAATTAAAAATTGGACAAGGTAATACAAAACTCTTTGTCGGTTATATACTACGTGCTATTATCTAAATTATGCAAAGGCTGTATAAGGATGGGTCATATGATTACGATGAGTAAATTACTGTTTTGGATCCCTTTTATTGGTATTATTCTTTTTTTGTCTCTTTATACAAAATGGAACAAATATGACATACTAATGCTTCTCTCCTCTTTTCCGTCTATCTATTTTATGATCCAAAATTTAGAATATTCCTATAGTCAACCTGTTCAATTATTCGATTTCTATCTTAAAGGACTCGCTTTTTCCACCATCTTCTATTCCATTCTTGTTTTCATTATTATCAAAAAGAAGAAATAGCTCACTTGTTTTAATGACAAGAATATTATTTTTCACTTTTTAAAATCTGTAACTACTGGCATTCTAACAGAGAAAACTATGCAAGGTGTCCAGCGATATTCAATCGATGTAATAAAAATAATCTTACAGCCTAAAAAACTAACCTAAACAAAATTAGTAAAAAAATTTTTGGAACACCTGCAAAATAACAAATAAACGGTGCTCCAGCATCTATTCTGAAGACAGGATAAATGTTGAACGTCTACCAACGTTTCATTTTTTTATCCTGTCTTCAGAACTGATTGATGCTTTTGCTACCGTTTTCGTTTGACTTACGTCACGTTTGAGCTTTGGCACTATGCAACGTAAAGTTTGCACTTAGCTACCTTAAGAAAAGCCTTGCTATCGACAATCCCTGTTCTACCCATTGGCGTCTCTCGACATTTTTGGGCAGTAGCTTATGTTTACATAGAAGCCTCACCTAACTATTTGAAGATATTTAAATGAAAATCATCAACGACACTAAAAGTCCAAAAAAGCCGACTACCGGAATCATTCCCCAAGTTACAAAGGTTTTATCCTTAGCAAGCTTAGAGTACCTCTGGTCATTATCCATTTCATTCACCTCATCTTTCTATTCTTAATAAACCATATTAATGATTTTTTGTCAAAATTTCATTCGTGAATCCTAGAATGCGTATTTGGACAATCCCCTGCTAATCTATTTCTCCATCTAATTGAGTCAATGCTCCATCACATGGAATAACTGACCAACAAAAAAATCTAACCAGTACATGCTCCGGCTAGATTTAATAGTTGATTTTGAATCAGACTTTTTATCGTCTCTTTCATTTTTTTGAAAACTAATTTAATTCGTCTACTTTATTTTTGATTTCTTTAGGAATCTTTTCTTCTGCAATTACTCTAGGAGAGCTTGTTCTTTTGTCACTGATGTCAGCTTGAACGTAACTGCCTGGTTTCAATGGTTGTGGTGCTTCTCCACTCACACTAAATGTTCGTTTGGTTGCTTTACCATCAGCTTTTACAAAAGTCACGTCATAATGGTAACTATATTCACCCGCAATGATTTTCCCATCGCTGTTCTTTGATTTCGTTTTTTCTGGCACTTCTGCTGGAATCTTAGTGTATGCAGTAGTTGTTTTATATGTTTCGCTATAATATTTGTAACCGAAAAATCCTCCAACTCCTAATAAAATTAATACAATAACCCCGAATATTCCCTTTTTCATAAACTCACCTCATCAATAAATTTAACTTATTTTATCTTTTTTGAGCTTTTTTTTCCATTTATTTATCTTTCAAATTTGTCACATAAATGACATTAACCACTTATCAATAGATGCTTATCATCTCCTACATCTTTTTTGATAATCCTACTTCTCTATTACTTTCTCGATACCTAACATGATCTTTCGAATAATAAAAAATAACAAATTTTATAATTACATATTTCCAAATCAAACACATCATGTTACTATATGTAAGTAAAAAATGAATATTCTTATTTGATGCGAACTGTTAGGTGTTTTTTTGAAGCTTTTCATTTGTGAAAAACTGAATATTTGGTAGTAAAGATGTCTTAATAAATGAAACACAAGATATCTATATTTTGGCGACTATCACTACCTGCCATTAAGTGGGAGTAAATTAGATAATTATTATGGAGGAAACAATGGTTAAAAAAAGTGTTGTAGGGGAAGATGGCAAACGTTACGTAGTAAAGGAGAAAAAGCCATTTTATAAAAAAGTTTGGTTTTGGGTACTAGCAATCATTCTTGTAGCAATAATTGGATCTGCACTGGGTGGCTCAGATGACAATAAAGCAAGCGATAACGGCGGAGAAAAAGTGACAAAAACAAGTTCTACTAAAGAAGCTACATCAAGCTCTTCTTCAAAAGAAGCGCAAGAAAGTTTTTACCAAGTTGGGGATACTGTAAAAGTTGGCGATGCTGAGTACACATTAAACAGTGTGGAACTTACTGACGAAAGAAATCAATTTGCAGATGAACAACCTGCTCAAGTAGTCAAGATTACTTACACAATTAAAAACAATGGTCAAAATGACCTTCCTGTAGGAATGGATGTAGAAGTTTATGGCTCTGACGATAAAAAAGCTTCTTCTTATCCAAATGACAATACAATGGGATCAGTTGCTCCTGATAAAGTAATGGATTGTACTGCTCATTTTGGTCTGAATCAGACTGGAGACATCGAAATTCAGTTTAGCCCATTAGTTTCTATCGAAAAAGCGGCGAAATTTAAAGCAACAGTCTAGTTTATAGATTCATATCAGAACATTTTAGAAAAAAGTTAAACGACGGTGAGCTATTGATATGGTTAACCGTCGTTTTTTGGTGAAAAACAAGTTAAGAAATAGCGAGTATCTACTGTCCTTCTTTTAAATAGTCACTATCTGTTATTGCTTTGAACAGTTTGTGCATTTTGCGTTCATTTAGTTTTGTTTAGTTTTGTTTAGTTTTTTTCATCTCATCCTTCCTAATACTAACTTCTATATATTACATAAAATTTATACTACATAAGTGAACTAATTTTTCGATCGTATTTCATAGTTCCCGCATATCATTTTATAAACCTCGGTTGTATTCTTCTAGTTGGAGTAATCGAACGACAAAGTCTTTGATAAGTCTCTTGATAACCAAAGCTTAGGACACGAATCAACTATTTTCTGACTCGTGTCCTTTGCGTTTATCCTTTTTCTTATGAGGGACTATAAAAAAAGAATCGTTTGGTCAAAACCTTCTTATCCAGGCGCATCTTCTAGTGTCCAAATTAGGCTTCCTTGATATGCCCCAGTTTTGTAAAAAGGATGTAAATTTAACTGAATCTTATGATGATCAGTGAAGCTTGCACTACCCTCTCCTTGCCAAACCAATTGGTCTTCTGCATTAATCGTTTGATCCACTCCACTCCTCTGCAGATGAAGAGCATTATGCAACTGGTCATTCTCTTGGTTAGTTAAAGGTCGTTCTTCTTTTAACTTAACGTGCCAATGACTCTTCTCCAACACACTTTCATCGATAAGCTGAATTTCTTTTTGATTCGTTGCTTGTACCGATTGATCTTGACCCGGAATCTGTTGTTCCCCAAACGTCAACTGTTCCGGTAATCTAAGCTTAACCCCGTGATCAATTAAAACCTGACGGCTCTCTTCCTTTGATTTTTGTCCTTTTTCGTTTTCCATATAAAAAGCAACTTCCTTGTTCAACCAATTTTCAGGAAGCTGAACATTCACTTTATCTTGGATCTCGTTTTCGGAACTTGGATAGTCCTTTAACCTTAAGACTTCATCTCCACATTTCGCCATAAATGATAAATTCTGTTTCTCTTCATAAGAAATATGAACCGTCACCTCTCTTGTTTTTGAGAAACGAGAAAACAGTAAAGGATTTTCTTTAGGCATCAAAGTAAATTCAATTGGCGAACCTTTTTTATAATGATGAACGAATTGCTGTTCTTCTTGAGTAAAGATTCCTTGATCCCTTTCCACTATTTCCTTGACTGGATAATATCCGTTCAATTCTGGATATTCTTGTGATAGATCAAAAGAATCTGTTATGATTCCTGAAATGATTTTAGGATCAGAAAGTTGTTGGTTATTTTCATCCAAGTAATTCAGTATGACCTTCCCCACGTAGTATACAGAAGAATAGGCAGAACTCGTTCCTTTCTGTTTGTGATTAATCTGTGTAGTAACAGTGACAGGAATGTTTAAATAGTCTTCTTTCAAATTCGTTTTATCTACCGGATTTTGCTTACTCCCAATCCACTCAAGATTAAGTTGATAATTCAAAACTGTATCATAAAGATTTTCGTTGTTAGGGTCTTTTAACGTTAGTTGATAGGAATGATCATCTTTTAGATTCCCCACAAAAAGATCACTAATGTCCGTCCCATCAAACTTCACTACATTAAAATCTTTAATCTTATATTGTGAGTGAGCTGTCACATCATCCAATGAAAAAGCCACAGATAAATCTTTCATTTTATTCCCATGCCCCACATTCGGTATGGTTTGCATCGCATTTAAAGTAACCTTTTGTTGTTCCTTATCAAAACGCTTATCCACTGCTTCAGCAGCAGGAAACTCTGGACTAGCCAAAAAATCTGTTTCATACATGAGAGAGGATGGCGTATTATCTAAGTTTTTAACAACCGTTTCTATTTTAGTTACTGGTTTAGTGATAATCTGGAACTCTTGTGTAGGATGCCCCCATGGTTTCGAAAAATTATTTTCAAAATACGTCCAGAAAGAATGATCATCACTCCACGTATGGTAACTGATATCTGTTGGATTATTCGCAACAAGATATTTTGCCACCTTACCGATATGATTATAGCCGATATACTTGTTTCGATTGATCCCAAAATAATTAAAAGAAGTTTCAATTGGAAAGGCATTCCCCGCTTGATCGAAAAATTCATAAGTAAGAAAGACTTCGCCAGAGATATCGATATCTAAAAAACTCTTTGGATTGCCAATACCGATCTCTCCTCCTGCTTGTCCATCCTTTTTTTTCATTATTATTTTAACATCTACTGGTTTCCCATTGAAAAAGCCAACATTTTTGATCAACGCACTACTTTCTGGATTCTCCTGATTGACAACCAGCCAATTCCCAGAATACTGACCTTTAACTTGTTCCACAGTTGTAAAACTACCATAATGCATCATAAATGTGTTATTTGCGGGAGTTTCTATCGTATTTGCATATCTGAAATACGGAAGATTTGTAATACTTCCAGCTGCTCGAACTTCTTTTGGAAATATGCCAATCAACCCTAACAAAAAAGGAAGTAACCAAATTTTATTAAACTTACGAACAAATTTCTTCCTCTTTTTACACCAATACAGGATGATTAAAGTCAATAGAGCTACACCAATAAAGAGATATAAATGATGGTTAGATTGGTTTGTTTTGGGATACATTTTTATTTTTCCAACTTCTTCAGACTTCGCTTGTCCATCAGTAACTGGTCTATTTCTCTCATTTGGATTAAGAACTTTTTCCATCGGGACACTTTGGTGCGCACTCGTTGGTTGGTAAAAACGAATCCCTACCTGACTATTGACCTGGCTATCAGCTAAACCAATTCGTGGGAAAACCACTAAGAAAGCCAGTAAGAGTATATTGAGCCATCGCTTTTTCATCAATGTGCCACTTCCTTTAATTTCCTTTATTCCTTCGCAATTTTGTAATATGCCACAGTAACAAGCCAATAATGAGTAAGCAAACAATTAGCCCCCCATATAAGTATTGGTAGTTATTGTTCTTCGATTTTTTAAGCTTAACCGTTTTGTTGTTAAGACTTTCATCTTTTCCTTTTACCGTAAAGTCTTTTTTCAACGTCCAAACTTTCCCCGACTTTTCTTTCAAAACGGTAATTAACGTATACTCTCCTTTTTTTAAAGGTTCATTTTCCCAACTAATCGGTAATTTGAAGGTACTTCGTGGTGCTAAAGAAACCAGCTTACTAACATCGTGCAGTACTTCTTTCTGTTTCTTTTTTGTGATGAAAGCATGAAGATCCAATTGACTCATAATCATTGGTTGTGGATTTGCCAATTTTGCATAGACTGTTAAATAACCATTATCTAATCCTGGCTTTGCCTCCAAGAGTTTTAGTTCAGGAGCAATTTTTTTGTCTGAACATTGGAGTTGGATACCAATTGTATACGCAAATTTATTTGCTAAGCTAAATCCAGCTGGTTGATCCTCTGCCTTATTCTTTTCTTCATAGCAATAAAAACCACCCAGAACCGTCCCCTCAAATCCAGTTGACGGAATCTTTAATTGAAACACGACATCTTTTTCTTCATTCGGATTCAGTTCAACTGTTTGAGGACCTGAAATCAGTTCTTCTAAAGAAGGACCACCTAATAATTTTTGATTATGTTGTGAATAATCTAGCACCCCATTTTTATTGGTAGTCGCATTATTGGCTGCTACTTTGACTTTTATCTTTTCAGAGCTGGTATTTTTAAGCTTTATCGTCAACTCTTGGGACTGGTTAGGCTCAACTTTAAGATCATAATAGCTTGCTTCTGAACGTTGATTCTCTGGCAAGACAGCCTTAGCTTCAAAGTTCACTTCTGTTTTTTCAGCAAAAACTGAGGCAGGGTGGCAAGCAAACAGTAAACTTGTCATAAAAAGGATGGAGACTATCCAGCCCCATCCCGGCCTAAATTTATACTGGAGCATCGCTTAACGTCCAAGTAATCTCAGCTGTATAATTTTTTGCTTCCACACCTGCCCGGGGAACATGTAATTTCACATTTTCGTTCTTGCCATCTGTTCCTTCGAATACTGCAGCAAAAGCCCCTGCACCTTCGCCTGGTTGAGCCAACATAACGGTTTGATTGACTTCGTTTAGTACAAATGTATGATCTTTTGACTCTACCAAATGAGGTGCTTTGGATGAGTTGTTTTTCGTTACTACTTGACCATTGCTTAAAGATAGCTGTGCGCCTGTCAACTCCGAGTGATCTTTATCTGTTGAAGTAAATGGTGAGATAGATACACCTAATGTCCAGCCTTTCGCTCCCCCACGAGTATCATTCACTTGGACAAATGGCTTTTTATTCAATGCAAAATAATCCGCATCTCCTTGTTGGATTTCTTGTTCACCAAAAGTAATGTTTGATGCGAAAGGAATAGACAATGAGCCTTTCGCTCCTGTGCTTGGATCGTCATCATGGGTATCATCTGGTACCACTGGCTGAACATCACTACCCGAACCTTCCTTCAAAGTTACATTTGTTTTATTTGTGACTTGACTTGTTAGTCCTTCATTTTCAGCTGCACAAACCACGGAACTAGATGTCCCTAATGCCAATAAGGCAAGTCCAGCTATACTAACAACTTGTTTCTTCATAATTCTCTTCCTCCTAATAAAAATTAGTCTGCAATTGCAACTACAACTATTCTTCCATTTCTTGATGAGGAAAAAAACAGTAAAAAAATTCCGGAATCTGGAAAAAAATTAGAAGTACTTTTTTGAAAAACGTTTCATCTCTCATTTGATTTCCTATTGATACTGCAATAATTGATTGAAAACAGGTGCCAATTCGACTTATTCTCAGCTAAGCCATTTACGATCAAATCCAAAAGTGCTGATTGACTCAATCTATTTTTCAATTAAAAAGAGGTCGTGATATGTCCAGATTTGAGAAAAAGCCGGAGAATCCAAAGACAGTTTTCCTATTTTTGGAATTCTTCGGCTTATTTCAAGGAGCTGATGCTTAAACATCGTTTAGAGTAAAGTGTGAGTTTTATGTCTCAGACTCTGACAAATAAACCCTTGAAAATTTTGATTGTTGATAAGTTTAAAAAAATAGTTATTTGTTTGTAGCTCTTTCTCTATGCAATTCATATAAGATTTTTTCAAGATTTCGCCAGTTACGTTCTGTCGGAATATTTTTCATTAACAGTAACGGTGTATTTTTCGTATCCAAGAAATAATTTGAGATTACTAAATCAACCTCTTCAAATTTGGTTTCAGAATCAAAAAAAGAAAGAGCATAAACATTACTAAACAATGTTTTGATTTTATTCATTAACCATAATCGATGAGGACGATGTAGATCATCCGTGAGCAAAATTTTTATTGGTTGAATACTTTTGAGTAACAATCCATAATAATCCAGCAAATAGTAATAATTTAAAAACAGCTGGTGCGTGTTCTTTAAATGGGGTAATAACTCTGCGGGAGCTATCTGTATCATAGAGTCATGAAACTTCTGAACCATTCGGCAAATTTGAGGATCAAGCTTTTCTACTTCAGATATATATGATTTATTGAAAAAAACATCGGGATTCCCCCAGAAAAAACAGCTTCTTTCATAAAACGCAATCAAGCTAAACAAATGATTCTGGTTCCTTCGATCAAAGTCGTAATCAAAGACTTCTTTTAGCGAACAACTGAGCAATTCAACTAAACGATAGGCTAAACTTTGACTTCTTGTATGAGCACGCACCGCTTGTTGCTCATAGCACTCCTTTCCCTCAACAATACCGAAAGCATAGATTACCCGATATAGAAAATATCGTTCATTGTCTGACAATAGCAACTGGCTTTCTTTCAACCACATCGAGACCAATTCAAAGTTTGGATCACTCTCGATTGTTGATTTCACCTCTTCATCTAGTGAAATAATCTGCTTCTTAGTTCTTTCAAGTATAATCGCTAACCAAAAACTCAGCGTTTTCGTTTGTAAAGCATCTAATTTAAATCCATAGGTTTTTTCAAAACATTGAACATACTTCATGATCCTGTCACAATCAATCAAAAAGGGCCAGTGACCATCTCGTGTTGATTCCCAATAAAAATAGTAATAAAAACTTCTGATATTGATCTCTTCGGCTTCTATTTCCAGTTTAAACGAGTGAAAACCGATCTTGTATCTTTTAAAGTAAGGAACTAATAATTTAGCATATCTAAAAACGGTAGATGTACTCGTATATTGTTTTTCTGCAAAGTCTTCGATTCTTTTTTCGGGATATTTGAACATAAAATCAATTAATTGGTAATTATATGATTCTTTATAATAGGGAAGATAAATACTATATATGGGAAAGTCTTCTTCCTTTTGGATACAAAAGCGCTGATTATTCTCATTTTGTAAAACAATTTTCCCATTAAACTGTTCAAACAGCTCTGATAATTCCTTCATATAAAGAGAAATTGATTTAACAGATCCTCCTATATATTGCTGTATCTCATCCATCGTATACCCATTGTCCGCTTCAAGTAAAAAGTGAATTAGTTTCACTTTTTTTTGGGAGGCTTTCGTCAAAAAAGTTTGCATTCAATCACCACCAATTTAAATATTTTTAACTTTCTTAACATTCAAAAGACATTGTTCGTTAACGTTTTGGATTATAGCATACACTGGTTTACGATCAATTCATATGAAATTAACGAGTCATTTTTCAAGTCACAAAGCTAAATCCATTCTCCCATGACAATCAGAAAAATCTACCATTCGGGTAACATTATTTATAATATTTTGTCCAAAATAAAAAGCCCTAGATAAGAGCCATTTTTTTCTTTCTATAAAACTACGATTTATTAACTAAAACAAAACTATGAATAGTCAACAAAAGTTCAAACATGCTTTTAGCTCTAATTCCATTTATAATCTGATCAATTAATTTTAGACTAGATGAACAACTCGAACTACTCCAGCTGCCAAGTTTTGATTTTCTAACTCTCTTATCTTTTATTCGTTTCACACAAACAAAATAAATATCCGAATAGCGAGACGTGTTTCGCTTACAGTGAAGAAGCTCTGACATCTCTATATTCGGATATATTGATTATGAAAAAATATTACTTGTGAACGATAGACGATTTTTTACTTAGCTTTTTTGATCATAAAATTGTACACAGCACCAACTAAATTGGCATTATTTCCAAATTTTGAAGGTAGAATCTCAGTTTCCACTCGCTGTGCTCCTGTCCGCGTCCGTAAACATTCTATTTCTTCTTTCATCTTCGTGATAAATAATGAGTTACTGGAAATGGCTCCCCCAATAATTATTTTATCTGGGTCAAAACTGATCATCAAATTATAAATACCTCTAGCACTATACCGACAAAATTGTGTGATTAAATATTTTGCTAATTCGTCCCCATTTGTTGCACGTACGAACAATTCTTGCCCATCAATCGACTGGTTTTGACGTTGATTGTATAAGGCAGTTGTACGAACAATACTTGCTAATTCACTAAATGAACCCTCTTCATTTAGCATCATATAGCCAAATTCTCCCCCAAATTGATGTTTTCCTGCCTGAATTTGTCTATTTTGGATAATAGCACCACCTACACCTGTACCAAAAACAAAATATAAAATACTTTGAGCATCATCTGCATGCCCTTTCCATATTTCTGACAAAGCAGCACAATTCGCATCATTTTCCATAGTAACAGGTAATTGAAAATAATCAGATAGCTCCTGAGTGAAACTTCTGTGATGAATGTAATCAATTGCCGTTAATCCATAAATTTTGTCTTCTTCTTGACTCACAGCTCCAGGTACACTAGTTGCTATCCCATCAATCAGATACTCATCGTTTCGATAACGTTCCAAAATTTTTTCGATTGCTTTTAAAGCTTCCTCCCAAGTTTTGGGCAGTGGCATCACACCTTGTTCAATCAATTCCTCTTTCCAAAGTCCGTATTTGATTGATGTACCCCCAAAATCTAAAGCTAAAATGCCCATGGCTATACTCCTTCCAAATTGCTGCCATTACTTGCAATGACCTTTTGATACCAAAAATAACTGTCTTTTTTGTAACGCTTAAGGCTTCCTTTTTGCAACTCATCTTGATCAACATATACAAATCCATAGCGCTTTTGATAGCCATTTAACCAACTAAGTAGATCAGTATATGACCAAGTACAATAACCTAAAACTTCGACACCGTCTGTTAAAGCTTCTTGAATCGCTTGAATATGATTTTTGAGATACGTGATTCGATAGCTGTCATGAATCTGGTTATTTTCAGTTAGTTTATCGTATTCACCCAGCCCGTTTTCAGTAATGATGATGGGTGTTTGATAACGACTAGCAATTCTTCTTAAAGCAATTCTCAGCCCACTTGGATCAATCTCCCAATCCCAATTTGTTCGTTCAACAAAAGGATTTGGGACTTTTTTGTAGACTCCTGGTAGACCACTTTCTCCAGAAGTTCCTTTTTTACCAGTCGTATTCATTTCACCAAAACCAACTCCTGTTAGCGGATTAAATCCATTGGTTGTTGACTGATAATAATTGATCCCTAAAAAGTCTGGTTTGGCACTTGCTAACAACGCCATATCTCCTGGTTCAATTTCAGGTGCCCAGCCCTTTTCTTCTAAATAGCGCAAAGCAGCTAGCGGATAACGCCCCTGCATGTAAATATCCATCCAAAAATTTGCAAGTAGATCCTCCGCATTTTCTGCAGCAAGAACGTTTTGGGGATTACTATCAATGGCATAGTTTGGAGAATAAGCAAAACTTGGTCCAATCTTACCTGGCATCTCTAATTCATGAAATTTATTGATTACTGCTGCATTTGCAAGATTTGCCATATGATTTGCATGATACATACGCTTAGGATCACTAACTCCTGGTGGATGAGCAGCTAACAAATACCCATGGGAAATAAATATGTTCTGCTCATTCAAGCTTATCCAATAATGAACTTTTCCACGAAATGCTTCAAACAATACTTGGGCATAGTTGGTAAAATCTTCGATAATTTTTCGAGATTCCCATCCTTGATACTCTTCTTGTAATGCTTGAGGAAGATCCCAATGATATAACGTCAACATAGGTTCAATGTCATTGTCGATCAATTCATCCACTAAACGTTGATAAAAGGCTAAACCAGCTTGATTGATTGCTCCTCTGCCGTTAGGAAAAATCCGAGTCCACGACACGGAAAATCGATAAGTTTTCAAGCCTTGTTCTTTCATTAATGCAATATCTTGTTTAAAACGGTGATAGTGATCAACTGCAATTTCTCCTGTTGTTCCTTTAAATGTTTTACCAGGAATTTTTACGAATTTATCCCAAACAGATTCTCCTTTGCCATCTTCATCATAAGCACCTTCTACTTGATAGGCAGCTGAAGCAGAGCCCCACAAGAAGTCTTCTGGGAAGTCATTTAATTTTTGATGTTCCATTTTCTACACCCTTTTCATTTTCTTCATACCAATCTAGTACCTTAAAAATTTGTTTATCCCAATAGCCCCATTCGTGACTTCCATTAGAATAATCGGTTGTCAATTGGTACTTTTTCTTGTGACATTCTTTTTCAAAAGCTTTTGTATGGTCATATAAAAAATCTTGATAGCCACAGCAAGCAAAATAGTTCGTTGCTTCTTTACCGAGACCCGCTTCCAACATTGTAAAAAGATTTTCTGATTCCGCTTGTGCAAAATTTCCGAAAATCCCTTGCCAATAGAGTTTTTCCTGGTCAGACAATGGTTGCCCAGTCAAAGACTGCTGCTTATTGTTCTTTAACCCGTTAACCACATCTAATGCGCCAGACAATGAAGCTCCATAGGCAAAATAATCACTACGTTTCATCGCTAGTTTGATCGCGCCATAGCCCCCCATTGATAGTCCAGCAACGAGATGATCAGTTCTTTTTGAGGAAATATATGGGAAAAATTCATGACAAATCTGTAGTAATTCTTCCGAAATGAATTTCCAGTAATTCAGCCCGTATTTTGTATCTGTATACCATGACAAGTGTACATTTGGCATTACTACGATCATATTTTTATCTGAGACATAACGCTCGATATTAGAGCGCCTTAACCAAATTGTATGATCATCAGTCATTCCATGAAGCAAATATAAAATTTTGTAAGTTTCAGATTCGGGAGCTTGTGACACACCGATTGAATGGTTCTGTCTTTGAGGGACGATCACCTTCATTGTCGTGTTCATATTCAATGTTTTGGAAAAAAAATTAATATCAAAAAGAGCTGTCATTGATTATCACCTATCTGTTGCATATCTATGATTTGTTTTACTGAACCAATTACACCGGCATCATTTGCCAATTTGCAAGGAATGACTTGGGGCATTTGAACGCTGGATAATACTCGGTACTCATGAATAATTCTTGTATAAGCTGCTTGTATCTCCGCCATAATCTGAGAATTTCCACTAACCCCTCCTCCTATCAAAATAGCTTCGGGTGCTATATACACACTAATGTTGGTTAGAAGTCGGGCAACATCATCTAAAAATTCATCTACATATTTTTTAGCTAATGCATCTTTTTGTGCGGCCAAATCAAAGATATACTTGGCATCCTTCACTTCTTTTCCAATCGCTAAGCTATATTTGCGACATAAACCGCCGACAACACCCGCATGTAATGAAGTAGAATCCAGTTTATATTCCTGATTTTCTCTACCCATTAAAGAAACACCGAACTCACCAGCTAAACCACCTTGCCCCCAATAAAGCTTACGATCAATCACGATCGCCCCTCCAATAGCGGAGCCTAAAGTCACGCAGACATAATTACTATAGTTCGCCCCATTTCCAAGCCAACCTTCAGCTAAGGCAACCGCTTTACTATCAGTAATGATTTCCACTGGTAGTTGTAAATGGTCTTGAGCAATTTCTTTAACGTTCAAGCCAATCAATTTTTTTAAGGAGCCTGCTGTTTGCATCGTTCCATCATGATTTATCACTCCTGGTAAACTAATTCCTACACCAGAAATATCTAAATACTGTTGTTGCTCGTTTAAATAATTTTTCAAATCGGTCAAAATTTGTGTCATATCATTTGTACTAGTGATTTTTTCTTTTTTTATTATCTGTCCTGTAGAATCAACTATCCCTAATTTAATAAAGGTCCCCCCGATATCGACACCTAAGTAATAGCTAGTCATACTGTTTGTTCACCTCACAAAATCTAAAATCTTCAAAGCGTTGTATGTTTTTCATCTCAAATAACCGATCTTCCGGAATATGCCCCACAAGATTGATTTTTTTATCACCAGGGCGATCTTTCAAAGCAATTTGAACTTCACCTTTATATTGTCCATAAGCCTCATTTAAAATGAGAATATCCCCTTTTTTGATCATCTGAACTGGGTGATTGCTAGGCAATGGTTTATCTACAATCTTAGCGCGAAGCCTAGTTGAACGAATCATATAATCCGAAGAGTCTCCTCGATAGTTATGCGTGTAATCAAATAAGAGCTGTCGTTCGAATGCAGTAATATCTTCCACTAAGGTGATATCTATTTTTTTCATTGAATCTTTGGCAGCTTCACTGACTTGACGTAATTCTTCTTCTGAGGCAAACATCGTACCAATCAGGACATCATCTATTAGACCACTTTGTAAAAGATCCCTCACTTGTATGCCTATTGGTAGGTGACGATGTTCCTCTAAGGTACAAAGCCCCTCTTGTAATGGCCAAGGACCATGTTCCCCGGATTGAGAAGTAACAAATGCTGCTGTCGTTAAATAACTTTGACAGAATTTTATTGAATACTGCTTAAACTGCTCTCTGGATAGCCCTGTATATTGCTGTGGGAAAAAATTATGGCAACCAGTAAGCTGCTTTCGATTCGGACCATAATCCAAAATTTGATCAAGATAATGAGAATAATTGCTCATATTTAATTCAATCTTGATACCATGGGGATTTTTAGTCATTTCAGCTTCTTCTTTCCCTGTCATACCAGCATCTAAGCGAATACAATTAATTCCCCAATCAGCTAAAAATGTTAAGTCTTTATAGGACTCTCCTAAAAGATCAAATATTGGTGGGATAAAATCAATGGCTACTTCAAATTCTTGCTCTCTTGCTTCTTTGATTATTTTTAAATATTTTTCCATGGACTCACTGACATTGTTCCGATCAATTTGAAGCAAGCTCAAGAATACACGTTGAAAGCCATACGATTTTGCTAAAGCTAAATAGTTTTTCATTTCATTAAATGAAGCTTTTTCTGGATATAAGGAAATTCCTAACACTGGATTTACTCCTAACAATTATTTATTTTTCATTTCTTCCTGTAGCTCTTTCATATCAGCGACTTTAACAAATGGGAACCAAATCAATGCCACAATTGCCGTGATAATAATGTAAATCAACAGGAATTGCCAGTTACCAATCAATGAAAACTTAACAAATCCTGGTGTTGTCCAAGGAATCGCTTCTGCCGTAGGATTATAGGGAATTGGCAAAATCGTACTCATTAATCCCCAAGAAACAAAACCTGCAACAAGTGGGCTTAAAACTAATGGTAAGAAAAAGATTGGATTCATTACTGTCGGAATCCCAAAGTTTAGCGGCTCGGTAATATTAAAAATCGTTGGCAACGCACCTAACTTAAACATTTCTTTATAGCGAGCTGACTTAGAGAAGAATAAACAAATAACCAGACCAAGCGCATTTCCTGCAGCTCCACAAACACCATACACGAGAGAAGCCATGGCGAAAGGCAACGTGCTGCCATTGGTATAAGCATCGATATTAGCAGTCATCATTGTTAAGGTTACAGCTGAAAGTGGTCCAGATAACACAGCATTATGGATACCAAAGAACCACAAGAAAGCAATCAATACTTGAATAAAAATCATTGATACTGGATTAGCCATCAAACTATTCAACGGTGCACTAATCATTTCTGTAATAAAAGTAAAGATATCTCCAAAATCAGTAAACGAAAAAGCAATCCGAATGGCACATACAAATAAGAAAATCGTGGTCACAATAAACGTCGGTGCTAAGGAATCAGAAACCATTGGTGGCACTGATGCTGGTAATTTGATCGTAAAATTTTTCTTTGACAAGATAGAATACAATTTGGTAATTCCAATTGCAACGATCATTCCTACGAAAATACCTTGTCCTCCTAAATAATCAAATTTCACCGCGTTGACTGTTGATTCCACCCATTTTCCCCCATCGTTGACATGCGTAACAACTTGTTGAGGGATTAAAATAAAATATGAAGCGAGAGAAATTAGACCTGCATTTTGTGAATGGACACCTAAGCGATTCGCATATGCATACGCAATATTATAAACTGCAAACAAACCCATTAGACCAATAGAGGCATTACTAACAGCGGCTAGACCAGGCGCTAAGTTCATATCCTGTAACCATTTAAGCCAAGCAGGAATCGGGAAATTTGCCAAAATTAAAATGAACGCAGAGCCAATCGTCGCTGGACTTGTTCGAATAAATCCTTCAGATAGTGCTCCTAAGATATTATTGTTTTGCATCTTTGCTGAAAGCGGCAACAAATTATTGTTTAAAAACGCTTCGAATTTTTTCATTACTCAATACTCCATTCTAATATGTTTAAATAAATGTTTTTTTGATCAAGTACTTTAATCATCCATAGTATAAACAATGATTATGAATAGATATACCAAAAAAGTGTTTCTTTTATTAAGAAAGTGTTTTATATTTTGAATGGAGGTGTTAGTATGTCGCCAATCCTTATTTCATTAATATCCATAACAGAAAAACTAGGCATTCCCGTCAGTGTGGTTGAAAAAACACTAAAAACAGAAGAAAATCAGCTTTCTGCTATTCAAATGTATAATATAAAACGAGAAATCTATGGAACTTTTTTATATAGTGACAGTTCATCGGAGACAGGTTATATGCAGATTACCTGTGGCCCATTACTCATGGCTGAGGTAAATTTTGGTTTAAAAGAAGCCGAGGATACCACACAAGAATTCAGACAAATCCTTACAAATCTATTTATATTAGCAAATCATCATTCACCAAAAAAAATCGACGATAAGCAATTAAATCTAGAAGAATTTTACCAATCACAAATATTCTCTTATAATACTTTTTACGATATTGAAGAATACTATAAGTTAGAGTTGCTGCTCTTTTCTCATGTAAAAGATCGCAATAAATTAGCTGCAATAAAAACACTTGAATTATTTATCAAATATTACTATAAGAGCCTTACAAGCGATCAACTTAAATGTTTTTATTGTGCGCTCATTACATTACTTACACGAGTGGAAGTTGAAAAAGGTGTACCGGTAAGCAAAGTTTTTAATAGACAGTTTCAGTACTATGAATATTTACAGGAAATTCGTGATATCAATAAGTTTGAAACATTAGCTAAGCAAGCCATTCATGACTTTTTGGCTCATCCAACCAATATTCCTAAAAAAACCTATAGCCCTGTTACCGTATGTGTTCTTAACTTTGTAGAAAATCATCTGTATGAAGCTATTTCTTTAAAAGATATCTGCGATGTTTTAAATCGGGATTCAAAATACGTGGGGAGGTTATTTTATAAAGAAGTTGGGATGCATTTTAAAGATTTCATGCATTTGAAGAAAATTGAAAAGGCCAAGTACTTTTTATTATTTTCTAACAAATCCATCAATCAAATTGCCGAAGAACTATCGTTTAGCACCCAGAGCCATTTCTCAACCGTATTCAAAAAGATCGTAGGCATAACCCCATATAAATATCAGCGCAATCGTGTCTATTATTCTTATTGAGTAGTGATAATAGTAGTAATCGCTCAGTTCAAGGATTAGGGGAAGCATGAAACCGGTCATTCAAAGTGTAGTGAAATGAAATACTCAATCTCGAATACACTCCCCCTCTCATTCAACTTTCATTCTTTGCGGCATACTCACGCTACTCTTCTTGAAAATGGTGCTAAGATGAAGGAATTTCCTGTACGACTAGGGCATAGCAGAATTTCTATTACGATGGATACTCTCACATGCCGAATAAAATGCAAAATGAAACGGTCGACATTATGGAGAAGCTTAGAAAGAACTCTTGAGGTTTGCCACCAAAAAAAACCACCGGTAGCAAACCGGTGGTAAATCCATGTAAACATGGTCTAATTTTTACACTATTTTCAAGCAAGCGCTGCTATTTCTTCGCATGTGGGAAAACCGTGGGAAAAACAGATAAAAAAGGTCTAGCTCAATGGCTAGACCCTTTGCTATTTTTCCGGTTTATCCTCATCCATTTTCAGAACAGCCATGAAGGCTTCCTATAAGATTGTGTTATTCACAAAGTTTTTCTAATATCTATACATCATTATAAATCCTATTATACCAACTTTCATATTAAGCAAGAGCCTATTATTTAATACTTGCTGATACTCATATAATAATAATTGATGTTTTATAAATGGGCGAAAAAATGGCGAAATTATTTCTTTAACAGAATATTTTTTACCTTGTAAGACTCGATTATACGACCGGATGCTTATGAGCCATAATATAAAAAAACCATCTCGATTGAGATGGTTAAAGTTCAACATTATTTTACAATATTTACTGCTTGAGGACCACGTTGTCCTTCTTCAATATCATATGAAACAGCTTGACCTTCATCTAATGTTTTGAATCCATCGCCTTGGATAGCTGAGAAGTGTGCAAATACGTCATTTCCATCTTCACCAGTGATAAATCCAAAACCTTTATCTGAGTTAAACCATTTTACTGTACCATTATTCATATATATTTCCTCCTAATACGTATATAATACGTGTTTTGTTGCAATTAATATTACTTGGTAAAAGGAGTTTTTATAGTGTGAATATATCGCTCAGATTACGTTTCAAATTAGATTACTTAATTACTATAACACGGATGCAATGGTAACACAAGGATAACTGCTTGATACACTTTTTAATACAAAATTTGGAGTAAATATTTAGAATGATTAATTAAAGGATGAAAAAATTGAAAATAAACGACTAACGCCACTAATTACAATATTACATCATTTACTTAAAGCTTTAATAAATTTTACTTTTCTACTATATTGACTATTGCTTTTCCACAAATTAGTTCTTGTTCTAAAACTGATTTTATTTGCAATGCACATTCTTTTGAAAATGGTTCAGCCTCTTTCCATGATCCTAATAGTGGATAATTATTGATTACACTTTTGACATATTGTTTGTTTTTTACTCCTCGTGTTTGTACTTCTACATAATACATAGTGATACCTTCTTTATTAGTTTTTTATGTAAAGACTACTCTTATGAGTAGTCTCATAGATAATAAATCGCAGTAAAATACAGGAGATCTTTGTGAGGTTGATCGTAGTTACTACGAAATTTATTTTGTGCTACATAGTTTAACCTGAATAATGCGAATACAACATGTAATATCTTGTAGCACATTATAATTATAATCTATTAAATTAAGTTTTTTTATTTGTTTTTGTTATATCTAATATAAAAAATATTACCTAATAATAAAAAACATTATATTTAACCAAAAATGGCAGAATAGAAATGCAATCTATTTTTTATAAAATAGATTAATCAAAAGCAACTAAAAAGAGCTACTCTTTCAAGTAGCTCTGAATAGATGTCATCAATCTTAAAAGGAAACGGCATTAAGTCAAGTCCATAAAATTGTGTAAAATACAGTACACTGTTTTAAAGCTTTAACCTATAGGTTAAAATTGAATATATTTTCTGGTAGAGCTTAGCCAGTCTTCGTGACGGTCAATAAGAACTGCACCGATTAAACGATTGGCAGAGGCGTGATTCGGAAAGATTCGGATAACTTTTTCTCTGCGTCTGACTTCTTCATTTAACCGTTCAAGAAGATTCGTGCTTTTTAATCTCGATTGACCTTTACCGACAACGGCGTATTGAAAGGCATCTTCGAATCCTTCATCTAGTTTTTCACAGGCTTTATGGTATTTTGATTGTTCGCTATAGGCACTTACTATAGTATTTTTAGCCTTGCGAGCCGTTTCAATATCCGTAAATTTGAAGAGTGCTTTGACTTCTTCTCTGAAAGGTTTTGAATCTTTCTTAGGGATACAATTGAGGATATTACGCATAAAGTGAACCTGGCATCGTTGCCATGAAGCGTTTGTAAATGACTTCTTGATGGCTTTGACTAAGCCTTTGTGGGCATCGGAAATGACCATTTCCACTTCACTTAACCCTCTGGTTTTGAGGTAGTCGAAGAAGAGAGACCAAGTTTCGTCACTTTCTTCATCTTGAATCATAAAGCCAATAATCTCACGCTCTCCATCTTCTGATATGCCAATCGCTATATGGCAGCTTTTAGATACGACACGATGATTCTCTCTGATTTTGATGTAGATAACATCTGTCATAACATAAGGGAAAGACCTGTCTGATAGAAAACGATTTTGCCAT
The DNA here is from genome assembly GCF_051711065.1 of Enterococcus sp. DIV0703. NCBI lineage: Bacteria > Bacillati > Bacillota > Bacilli > Lactobacillales > Enterococcaceae > Enterococcus > Enterococcus sp. DIV0703. The sequence goes on from NZ_JBIOLX010000001.1 coordinate 1,535,650, forward strand.
TCAGAGACCATAGGGTCTAACTGGGCAGTTAAACTGGAGACAAAGGATTTAGAGACTGATTTACCGCATAGTTCTTCAACGATTTGAGAGACTTTACGTGTAGAGACACCAGAAATATACATCTCTAACATAGAGGCTAACAAAGCCTTCTCATTGCGTTGATACCGCTCAAATACAGTCGGTGCAAATTCACCGTCGCGTGTTCGGGGAACTTTCAACTCAAGAGAGCCAATACGAGTCGTTAATTCTCTTTCATAATAGCCGTTGCGTTGGCTTCTTCGATCGTCTGATCGTTCATAGTTTGTGGCTTGAATATAATCTGTTCGCTGCTCGTCCATCAACTGATTAAATACAGTTTGTAAAATTTGTTTAGCCGCATTATCTTTGACCGACTGGTCAATTAAACTTTGAATATCTTCTGTTTCCAGTGTAAAATGTACTTGGGTCATATGATTGCCTCCTGGGTATGTTTTTAGTGGTTAAAAACATTGTACCGTAAAGAGGCGTTCATATGGCCTTTTTGCTTTTACACAATTATATGGACTTTATCCGGCATTAAGATTGTGTAACGTGATGACACTCTTATTTTATCAAACAAAAAAATTGTTTACTTTATATTTTTTTCACTTAAAACAAAAAAATACAACCCGAAAGTGCGTGGAATAGCTTGATTATAGATTGTTGCTAAAGAGTACTACAAGTAATATTCCTATTTTACAGGAACCCCTATCCTATTAAATAAAATACGTGCTCTATTTCCTTATAAATGAGGAATCCTTTGTAGAAATATTATTTATATCTGTTATATATCTTTCGACTTTCATATGCAAATCATACTTTTCTCTAAGTTTGGTAATATGAGCCATCATCGGAGATTCATGATGTTTATCTAGAGCATCTTGGTCCGTCCAACTATCAATTAGAAGAATTGTGTTCTCATCATTCATTGGAAAAAAGTATTCGTATTTAATATTACCTTTTTCTGCACGTATATCTCCTACAATTCCAGTTGAAACCATCTCTTTTGCAAATTTTTTCGCATTTCCATTTATACCACTATAATAAATGTTCACAGTAATAGCCATTTCTTTCCCTCCTTGAATATGTATCTATCTTTATGTAACCCTGTAGGACTCAAACCCACGACCGGACGGTTATGAGCCGTCTGCTCTAACCAACTGAGCTAAGGGTACAGGTTGTGGCCACTAAAAGCCATACAAAATACAAACGTCTGGAAATAAATCATGGCAACAAACCTGTTATCACATATCTTGGAGTGTGACTATTTATGGGTGATAGAGAAGATATGCAATAACATCACTATTTTATCGAACATTTTTTGCTATTGTCAATACAGTTATCTAAATACTTTATACTTTATATAGATCATTTATTCGAAACTAATCTATTCTTGAAGATTTACAAGAATTAGAACAATTGATTACAGAACGAAAAAAAGACCTCACCCAGGATTGAGCAAGGCTTTTTTAGATTGTGTAGAAAGACATTCACTTAATCTCTTCAGCCGGATGTTTAGATAAGTACTCAGCATAATCAATATCATGAATTATTTCTGAATATTTAGCATGAATCAATTCTAAAATAGAAATTTCTTTTAATTTTTCCAAATCTTTGAAATTAATATCTATAATATACCTATTCTCTCTTAAAGCTATTTTTCTAGACAATCCTGAGCCTGCATTCCACTTTCGTCCAGTAAATCCATGTTTAGAAAATAGTAAACAAACATCAAAATTATGCAAACATATCAAAGAATGAACTTTACCTATCCAGGTAACATCAATTTTTTTATTATAATTTTTACACTCACCAATGTATACGAGATTACTTAGTCGAGGAAAAAAACTATTTAATAAAATTTGTGAACCAGGTTTTAGTTTTAATGATAAATCTACTTCATTAGTGGAACTATGTAGGTTTGTATCAACTTCAAATAAATTTTTGCAGGATAATATAGACTTTGCTAAATTTTCTAGTGCATGTCCTTTCTCTGTAGTTGATTCAAAATTATCATTTTCAATACGTTCAATATCTGATTTAATCTGTTGTATCTCCTGCTCATTAAAACAAAATTCAGATAACAACCGTTCCTTTTCATCGCCTTCATTGAGTGCATGAAGATATTCAACTGTTCGATCCAACTCAGTAAACATTTTTAACCACCTCAAAACAGGTAAATATATGCTCTTCACTTATTTCTACATCAATACCGGTTTCTTCATCGTATAATTCCCTTGGTATTTCTGATATAGTATAATATTCTCCTATCCATCTACCTTGAAATGAAACAACAAAAACTTCTTTTAATATATTCTTTTTTAGGAACATATTAAGAATGTTCACCGCTTGTTTATAAGTTAAATTATTCTTTCTTTTAAAAGAAGAGATATAAATGTACTCTTCAACCTTATATGTTGAAAGATCATTCAAGATTGTTTCTGTCTTACATGATAGATTCCAATTCTCTAACTCTTTCGCTAGTCTGGCAGTTAATAAATTCTTCGAGCAATCTTCTGGTTGCACGCCGCATCCCCTCTCTCCCTAAAGAATGACTAAAATAGTTTAATAATATAAAATTTTGATAATGAAATAAATATTTAACCTCTAAAGTTTTGTTTTTAGGTCCTTTTCTATTTCCCCATGTTAAATTAATCTGGATAGGCTACAATTAACTAGACAGAAAAATTAAGGTGTGTAGACTAGAAGAAAACATACCAGGAGGAATTTTTATGTCTAAGAGAACACGAAGAACTTTTTCACAAGAATTCAAGCAACAAATCGTCAATCTTTACTTAGCTGGAAAGCCACGTGTAGAAATCATTCGAGAATATGAACTAACAGCTTCAGCATTTGACAAATGGGTAAAGCAATCTAAAACGAGTGGTTCATTCAAAGAAAAAGATAATCTTACGCCTGAACAAAAAGAATTGTTAGAACTACGTAAAAGAAACCAGCAATTAGAAATGGAAAATGATATTTTAAAGCAAGCAGCGCTGATATTCGGACGAAGAGACAAGTAATCGATGCGAATAAGCATCTTTACCCTATATCAGCGATGTGCAGAATATTAGGTCTATCACGTCAGTCCTATTATTATCAATCAAAACCAAAGAAAGACGAATCAGAACTTGAAGAAGTAGTCGCTGAAGAATTTATCCGCAGCCGAAAGGCCTACGGCTCAAGAAAAATAAAAAAAGCCTTATCAAAACGAGGCATTCAGATCAGCCGACGAAAAATTAGTAGAATCATGAAAAATAGAGGATTAAAATCGAGCTATACTGTTGCTTATTTTAAAGTACATCATTCTACTTGCAATGAAGCCAAAACGACAAACGTATTGAATCGTAAATTCTTAAGAGACAACCCATTAGAAGCGATCGTAACAGACTTGACTTATGTACGAGTCGGGAAAAAATGGAATTATGTCTGTTTCATTTTGGATCTGTTCAATCGAGAAATTCTCGGCTATTCTTGTGGAGAACATAAAGATGCCGTTCTAGTAAAAAAAGCATTTAGCCGTATCAAACAACCTCTGACAGAGGTTGAGATTTTTCATACTGATCGTGGAAAAGAGTTTGATAACCAAGCTATTGATGAATTATTAACAACTTTTGACATCAATCGATCATTGAGTCATAAAGGCTGTCCTTTTGATAATGCCGTAGCTGAATCAACTTATAAGTCGTTGAAAGTAGAATTTGTCTATCAATACACATTTGAAACCTTACAACAATTGGATTTGGAGTTATTTGACTATGTCAATTGGTGGAACCACCTTCGGTTGCACGGTACACTTGGCTACGAGACACCGGTTGGTTACCGTAACCAGAAATTGGCGCAGCGAATCCTTGATAATGAGCTCGGATGTGCTAACGCTAGCGAGGCAGTCTAACTTTAACTGTTAGCTCCTGCCGAAGATCGTCACATCCGAGGAGGCTCATTGTCAAGGACAATCGGAATAGCATACGGAAAGAAGTTCTGCACCTTATAAAATTTGTCAAAAAAACTGTTGCCATTCCAATCCATGGATATTCTGAATTGACTTTTATATCATCAATGAAGTTTATTAATTTATCTTCTATATCTTTTGTATATCTATTTTTATTGAATAAACTGTGATGTTCTTTTATAAACACCTCTAGATCACCTAAAATAGGAAGAACTAAATTAGTAGATTTACCACTATTCAATGTAGCTTGAGCTTTGTTTTTCGTATTCATAGAAGTACCTGTACATCTTACATAATCTAAATCATCTTTATTAGAAATATCTAAGATAATTCCACTAAAATCTACATAATTTAAAGTTATCCCAAGTATAGACACCAACTTGTGCTTAATTAATTGAATCATATTTTTGAAATAATCCGGATCATTCTGTCGATAAAATAATCTAATATCAGAAATAGATATTTCAATAAAGATTTGACTATTCAATTCATAGTAGGCCACTAAAATACTGTTGAAATGTTTGACAGAAATATCTTTTCCATTTCCATCAAATGTTCTGAAATTAATTAAATAGTCCAATTTGAATTCATTCTCAAATTGTCTAAATTTTATATTTTCATCAATACTATATATATCTATTTCTTCAGCAATAGGCATCTTCTTAATTAACTCATCTAATGTTACTTTATTATTATCAACTTTAAATATAGCACTATATTTGTATCTATCAGAGTATCCAAAAGTATCTATAGCTTTCAGAACCTGTTCTTCTCCGGTTTTACTTTCTAATGCATCCTCTAAAGTTTCATAATAAGCTTCTTCAAGTTTGCAAAAGGATTTAAATATACCCTCAACTTCTAATCGTTGAGGAATTGTAAGCTCACTAAGATATACTTGGAGCATTTCTTTAGTATATTTCATGTCAAAATACCTCTTCTCATAATATCTGCTAAGACAATTAAACCAAAAGAAAGCCCTAAAGACAATAGCTTTTGGGCATCTACTTAGCAGATATAATCTTTGAGGATTATGGAGTAACTTTAACACATAGGGAACATAAGTTCAAATTAAACGTTTATGACACTAAAACAATCTTTCATGCAATATATAACGCTAAACTTGTAATAAAAATGTTATATATAATTTTTAAGTATTGCTCCTCAACGAGGAGCTATTTTAATAACTTAATACTTGTCCTGGATAAATAAGATTAGGATTTGATAATCCATTTTGTTGTGCTAGTGACTGGTGCGTTGTTCCTAACTCAGTCGCAATTGACGAAAGATTATCGCCATATTGAACTGTATACGTTCTAGTTGCACTTGCTACACTACTTACTTTTAACACTTGACCAGCATAGATCATGTTTGGATTACTCAATCCATTCAATGAGGCTAAAGCTTGGTACGTTGTGCCATATTGAGTGGCGATTGACGACAAGGTTTCTCCGTATTGTACAATGTGCGTTGTAGCTGAGGGCTGTTCTGCAACAGTTGTAAAATCTGGTAAAAGTTCTACATTAGATTTATCGATCCAAGAAAGAATATCAGCAAGCAAGATTTTATTACCATCAACTTGTTGAACCTTGTAGCTTTCACCTTTCACCCATTGTGGAATAGTCTCACCGGTCGCCCACTGATTAGCCGAAAAATTCACTTTAACAGTGTCGCCAGTCTTGATTTCTGATTTTGGTTTTTCACTTGTTTCTTCGCCGGCATCAATTGTTGGCGTTTCTGTTTGTAGCTTATCTGAGTTAGTATAACCATTATCAGTGATCCCTGTTAGATCGACATTTCCTTGCGCAATAGCACTTGCTAATTGCGTTTTGTATGTGCGCTGTTCGTAAATGCCATTTGCGTTATACCCACCTATTTAAGTAATAGCAAATTTATCATGATCATAACCAAAACGTCCTTGATCCCCTTGATAAATCGCCCTATCCACACCCTGATCGCATTTGGCGGCAAAAATATTGATGGGCAATAAAAAAAGAGCTACGAGAGCTTCTGCTAAATTTTCTTTTTCATTCATTTACTCCTTATCTTTTAAATTGTAAGCTGATACTCCTGTAATTACTCTAAAAATGTTGCTATGGCATTGATAGTTAATACTGTCATATCTGTTTCATTCCATCCATATGCTTTGCCTAATGTGGCTACTAATACAGATAAAGCGGGCAATACCGTAAGTACTGTCCATTTAATAATTTGATAATATTTATCGGGTAAAATTATTACTTCTCGCCTCCTTTCATCTCCTGAATATCATGTTCTGCTTCATTCATCAGTCCTTCTAATAGAAAAGTGCGTTCAACAATATGGTTATGCTTCTCAACTTTTTTCTCCAATTGCTCAATTCGATAAACGGTCAGTTTGTTTGAAAAAACAATGCCTGCAAATGTACCAACTAATGTTCCTACAATACTTAAAACAGAAATAATCGCATCAATACTCATAGTTCACTAACTTTCCAAACAAAAAGAGCGCACTCCTCTGAGTGCGCTTCTATACTAATTTATTCTATATTTTATTTGGATTGATTGTATCTGTCTCTACTATAGGTACCTCTAATGATTTTAACTTTTTAAACCTTTCAGCATCATTAACACCATAAATCTGGTACATAATTCCAGATCTATTTAATTTTTCAATTACTTGGTTTGTTGCTAAGTCATTTGATACTGATAGCAAAGCTTTATTATATTGCTCAACTTGTTGTATATCATCGTCAATGTTATTTTTTGAATCATATAACCATGAAACCGTACAATCAGGATGATCCTTTACTACCTTATCTCTAATTTTTTTATTTGTCAGGACAAAAAAAGAACGATCATATACATTGTATTTTTTTTAATGTATTTACAATTGATGTAACAAATTTATCGTCATTCCAGTCTCCCTTTGATCCATCCACATTAACAATTAATTTGTCTTTACTTATTTCTTTAATTGCTTCGTCAAAAGTTGGTATATTAACTTTTTTATCTTTATATTTTGGATAATTTGAAGTATCTATCGATAATTCTTTAAGCTGTTTGATTGTAAGTCTTTCTGGTTGTCCTTTTCCGTTTGTTGTCCTATCAAGAGTGTCATCGTGCATCAAGAAATTCACTCCATCTTTACTAGTTCTTACATCAATTTCTACTGCATTATAGCCAAGTGACTTTGCTTATCTCATAGCTTCAACTGTATTCTCAGGAGCAACTATATGTGCACTTCTATGGGCTACTAGGTAAGTTTCTTTATGGTTCAATAAGCTACTGGATGAGTAAACACATCCGGTTAAAACAATGGAAAACATAATTAATATCTTTGATATTTTTCTCACTTTCGGAATCACCTCAAAAACAAGTATATCAAATTAAAAAGACACAAAAAAGACTAGAGCAATAATAAGTCGGTTTCTATCATAGATGTTTCCTTTTTAAGGAGGTAATTTACATTTGAGGTAACTTGCAATTGTCTCAATTTGCTCTGGAGTATCTAATATTTCCGATGGAGGCCAATCGTCATTTGTAGAATATGTAACAGAGCCAACGCATTCCTGTCCTGCAGGGAAATTCGTTGTCGGCGCCATAATTTGAATTCCGTTTGCGTATAGCGTTAAAATGGGATTTCTAGACTTTCTGTTTGATAGAGCTCCGCCCCAGTTGTTGTAGTAAGCAGGATAGAAGCCATCCGGATATTGCACTAGCGTTTTTCAGCCAGCAAAATTTGCATTCTTATTGTCGACCATCATATATGCTATCACAAGTCTTCCTGTCCTTTCGAAAATAACTTTGCTTGCTTCAGTGAACTCGTCAGTGTTTGTTGTAGGTACCGTTTTAGTCGCTGTTCGCTATCTTCCAATTTCTTCCTTTTCGTCACCATGTTATTAGAACAAGGAGCAAAGCCTAAGGAGATCCAAGCCAGATTAGGTCATTACAGGTTAGCTACAACAATGGATACCTATGCCCATGTTACAAAAAAAATGAAAAAGATACAGTTGACATTTTTGAAAAAATGCTACAGGATCATGCCTTTTGATCCTTCCCTTTTCCATGTGGGAAAACCGTGGGAAAAACAGATAAAAAAGGTCTAGCTCAATGGCTAGACCCTTTGCTATTTCTTCGGTTCATCCTCATCCATTTTCAGAACAGCCATGAAGGCTTCTTGTGGGACTTCGACGCTACCGATTTGTTTCATTCGTTTCTTTCCTTCTTTTTGTTTTTCAAGAAGTTTACGTTTACGTGAGACATCTCCACCATAACATTTTGCTAAGACGTTTTTACGTAATGCTTTGATATCTGAACGAGCAACGATTTTTTGTCCGATAGCTGCTTGGATCGGCACTTCAAATTGTTGACGTGGAATTAGTTTTTTCAGTTTTTCAACGATTGCTTTTCCTCGTTCGTAAGCAAAGTCTCGGTGAACGATGAAACTTAACGCATCGACTTTTTCTCCATTTAATAAAATATCCATTTTTACTAACTTGCTCTTTTGATAACCGGACATTTCATAATCCAAGGAAGCATAACCTTTCGTACTGGATTTTAGTTTATCGAAAAAGTCAAAAACGATTTCAGAAAGTGGAATGTTATAAACGACATTCACTCGATAATCATCTAAATAATCCATTGTGATGAATTCTCCACGTTTTCTTTGAGATAATTCCATCACTGCACCAACGAAGTCATTTGGAACCATGATTTGTGCCTTGACAAAAGGTTCTTCAACATCTTGGATCGTTACTGGTTCTGGAAAATCTGCCGGGTTATCGACGACTGTCATAGACCCATCTGTTTTATTCACATGATAGATTACAGAAGGTGCCGTTGTGATCAACTCTAAGTTGAACTCACGTTCCAAACGTTCTTGGACTACATCCATGTGTAATAAACCTAAGAATCCACAACGGAAGCCAAAGCCAAGGGCTTGTGAGGTTTCAGGTTCAAACTGTAATGCTGCGTCGTTTAGTTGTAATTTTTCAAGTGCTTCACGCAAATCATTGTAACGGGAAGTATCAATTGGATATAATCCACAGTAAACCATTGGATTCATTTTACGGTATCCAGGTAGCGCTTCTTCTGCTGGATTATCTGCCAACGTAACTGTGTCCCCTACTCGTGTGTCTTGGACCGTTTTGATGCTTGCCGTGATATACCCTACATCACCGACCATCAAGAAATCTCTAGCAACAGCTTTGGGTGAAAAGACTCCCACTTCTGTCACATCAAATGTTTTGCCGTTACTCATCAATTTGATTTTATCCCCTGGTTTGACCATACCGTCTGTGATTCGAACATTCAGAACGACTCCTCGATAACTATCGTACACGGAATCAAAGATCAATGCTTTCAAAGGGGCATCCAGATCGCCTGATGGGGCTGGTACATATTCAACGATTTGTTCAAGTATTTCTTCAATCCCAATTCCTGCTTTGGCACTAGCCAGGACTGCCTCACTGGCATCGATTCCGATAACATCTTCGATTTCTTGTCGTACACGTTCTGGATCAGCAGCTGGAAGATCGATTTTATTGATGACTGGCAAAATTTCCAGATCATTATCCAAAGCTAAGTAAACATTTGCTAATGTTTGAGCCTCGATTCCCTGTGCCGCATCAACTACTAATACCGCACCTTCACAGGCTGCTAAACTCCTTGATACTTCATAAGTGAAATCGACGTGCCCAGGGGTGTCGATTAGATGGAAGATATAGGTTTCGCCATTTTTGGCTGTATAATTCAATTCGACAGCATTTAATTTAATCGTGATTCCACGTTCACGCTCTAGATCCATTGAGTCTAATAGCTGATCCTGCATTTCACGAGACGTCACAGTGTTCGTCTTTTCCAGAATACGATCGGCCAGCGTTGATTTTCCATGGTCGATATGAGCAATGATCGAAAAATTTCGAATTTGCTCTTGTCGTTGTTTCATTTTTTTTATATCCATAGCGTCTCCTCTTTTCGTTTAATCAGCACCTCTCATTATATCAATGAAAAGCATGAATTTAAAGACTTTTTACCTAGTCAGCTTTAGAAGTTTTTTTTATGAAAATTTGCTATACTAATAACAAGTAAATAATTGGAGATGAAAGAATGGATGAAAAAGATTTCAGAGAAAATCTTGAATTAAAACCTGTTACTGAAAAAGATGTTGATCAATTCAATGAGTTACTGTCTTATGTCTTTCAAGTAACAGAAGCAGACATCGAAGAAAGTGGTTTTGAAAGCAAAGGGGCATTTATTCGCTCCAAGCGCCCAATTTTGGAACTATCGGAAGTATTTGGCTGGTTCCACCATAACAAATTGATTTCTCAAATTGCGATCTATCCATGTGAAGTCAACATCCACGGTAAACCATACAAAATGGGTGGCGTTACCGGTGTCGGAACGTATCCTGAATATGCAAATCATGGATTGATGCAAGATTTGATCTTGGTTGCGTTAGATAATATGCGCAAAAACAAACAATGGATCTCTTATCTTTATCCCTATAGCGTGCCTTATTATCGACGCAAGGGTTGGGAAATCATGTCTGATAAGTTGACATTTAAAATTCGTGATACCCAATTACCGAAGAATGTTCCTGTGGATGGAATGGTTGAACGATTACCAGTAGATCATCCAGATGTTTATCGAGTGTATCAGAAATTTGCGGCTCAAAATCACGGTGCTTTGTTTCGTAGCCAATTTCATTGGGAAGAATATTGGCGATTTGAAAATAAAGAGGAACGAACAGCTGCGATCTACTATACGAAAGAGCATGAACCAATTGGTGTTTTATTTTATTGGGTCGCTGAAGAAATTTTCCATGTCAAAGAGATGTTTTACTTGAATCAAGAAGCTCGGAATGGTCTATGGAATTTTATTTCAGCACACTTTTCAATGGTTTACTGGGTTCACGGTGACATCTACAAAAATGAGCCACTGGCTTTCTTGATTGAAGATAGTCAAATAAAAGAACAGATCGAGCCTTATTACATGGCGAGAATCGTAGATGTCAAAGAGTTTCTGAAGCAATTCCCCTTCGTTTCTACTGCAAAACCTTTCCACTTTGTTGTCGAGGACCCTATCGCCTCATGGAACAATGGTGTTTTTGGGTTGGTCTGGAACGAAGACGGACAATTGGATGTCGTGGACGAACCTGTCGGACAATCGGTCCAGTTGTCCATTCAAACATTAAGTTGTTTGATGATGAATTATCGTCGCCCTTCTTACCTTGCAAGGATCGAACGAATCAAAACGGATGATGAAACACTTAAAACGCTTGAATTGATTCTTCCAAATATGGAAGCTTATTTCAGTGACTATTTCTAAGAAAAGGACGATGAAAATGAATATTTATTTTGCTGCCCCGCTTTTTGCGAAAAGTGACTTATTATATAATGCGAAACTTGTAGAAGAAATCAGGAGTCTTTCCAATGAATTAACCATTTATCTTCCGCAAGAAAACGAAGCGATCAATGATAAAACAGCCTATGCTGATAGTCAGATGATTGCTTTAGCCGATACAGAAAAGGTGTTGGAAAGTGATTTGATGATTGCACTATTAGATGGTTTGACCATTGATCCTGGTGTTGCATCCGAAATTGGTGTTGCCTATGCTAAAGGGATTCCTGTCATTGGATTGTATACAGATAGTCGGCAACAAGGCGGTACCCACCCGCAAAAAATTGCTGCTTTACAAGAAGTAGCTGAAAACCAATTCCATTATTTAAATCTTTATACGATTGGGTTAATCAAGCTAAATGGCGCTCTCGTAACTAGTGAAGAAGCGTTACTCAGTCAAGTAAAGACTTACTTAGATGGAGGTTTGAGCCATGAATAAGACAATGAAAAAAATCCAACTTGCACTTGTTGCTTTTGGTGTGTTTGTGGTTTGTTATAATCTTTATGAATTTATTACTAAAAAATATTCAACTACTCAGGGAGTTACTTTCATCATCGAATCTTTAGCTGGGATTCTATTGATTTTTCTCCCTCAGATCGTTAGAAAGATCGCAAAATTATACGTTCCAGATGCCATTGTTTTATTTTATTGGTTTTTCTTGTTTATTTCCGTGTTCTTAGGTACCGGTATGCATTTGATCAGTATCATTTCATTCTGGGATAAAATTTTACACGCCGTTAGTCCTATGGTATTGACTGCCCTAGGTTACGGATTGATTGGCTTATTATTGAAAGATGCACCAATTGCGAAGACTAGTCCATGGTTGTTTTTACTGTTTGGTTTTGCCTTTGCTGGCCTCTGTGGCGTGTTCTGGGAATTTTGGGAATTTCTCTGTGATCAATTCTTAGGAATGAATCTCCAACGGTTTGCCGCTTCAGATGGCACCTTATTTGTCGGACGAGCTGCTTTGATGGACACGATGGGTGATTTATTCACAAATACGATTGGTGCATTGGTCATGGGAATCTTTGCTTGGATCCAAGGAAGAAACAATCGTGATTATTTTGAAAATTATCGGTTGAAAATTTTGAAATAGAGCAAAAAAAATATCACATTAAAGAATTGTGACAAAAGTGAGATGCTTCCTAAAAATGGTGCGTGAAAACGTCAATGGTTAGGTAGCATCTCTTTTTGTCTCACCCACTTATTTCTTATCATCAACCCTTACGGTGATTTTGTTACCATTCCCAATGAAAATTGTACTTAGTGACAAGGGTTGAAATGATGGGAACCAAAGAAGATATTTACCTGACCACTCCTATTTATATGGGGAATAAAAACATTACCTTATGAGTAGATGAACTTGGAGATAACGATTGAGATCAACTTATTTTACGAATGATTTTTTCAGACTTATGACTAAATTACAAAAAAACAATAAAGCTAGGTGGTTGACCTAACTTTATTGTTTTATTTTTTTGAGAGCTGAGATGGTGTGTGACTCAACTTGAAATTTGATCGATTCTACTGCTCGTCAACACCCGTTTTCTTGCGAAAGCTTACCGTTTCTTTACTCTTCCGTGTCTTCAAGTTCTTCCGTTTGGAAATGAAGTTTCTCTGCTAGCAAGGTAATCGTTACTTTAGATTTTGGTAAGATGTGTCCTGCTACGATTTCTTTGGCTAATGGTGTTTCTACTTCTTTCGTAATAAAGCGTTTCAATGGTCGAGCCCCGTATGCTGGTTCGTAGGCATTTTCAGCGATCCATGTTTTGGCTTCGTCGCTGATTGTTAGATGAATTTCTTGATAATCCAATCGTTTTGCCAATTGTGCCACCATTTTATCAACGATTCCTTTCACATTTTCAAGACTTAATGGTGTGAATAAAATCGTATCATCGATTCGATTTAAGAATTCTGGTTTGAAATGACCTCGAAGGATCGTTCTTACTTGTTCTTCCACTTCTTCAGGAATAGTGCCATCTGCTGACACTCCTTCTAATAACAGTTGAGAACCAATGTTGCTGGTCATGATAAGAACGGTATTTTTGAAGTCAACCACACGTCCTTTAGAATCAGTTAACCGTCCATCATCTAATACTTGTAACAAGATATTAAAGACATCTGGGTGGGCTTTTTCGATTTCATCGAGTAAAACGATCGTATAAGGATTTCTGCGAACGGCTTCCGTCAATTGTCCGCCTTCTTCATAGCCAACATAGCCTGGAGGAGCCCCAACCAAACGAGATACGGCATGTTTCTCCATATACTCACTCATATCGATTCGCACCATGTGCTCTTCAGAATCAAATAAGTTTTCTGCTAAAGCTTTCGCTAATTCTGTTTTCCCAACTCCGGTTGGTCCTAAGAATAAGAAAGAACCTAGTGGGCGGTTTGGATCTTGCAATCCTGCTCGAGAGCGAATGACCGCATCACTGACTGCATCTACTGCTTCATCTTGTCCAATCACACGTTTATGCAATGTTTCGTTGAGCTTGATTAGTTTTTCTCGTTCCCCTTCAACTAATTTCGTGACTGGGATACCAGTTAAACGTCCAACCACTTGCGCAATTTCGTTTTCAGTGACTGATTCTTGAACCATTTTGATTTCACTGTCTTTAGCTTTTGCTTCCAATTCCTTTAATTCTTTTTCTAATTGAGGAATCGTTCCATGTCTTAGGACGGCAGCCCGTTCTAAATCATAGTTGTTTTCTGCGTCTTCTAATTCATGTTTGGCTTTATCGATTTCCGCACGTTTAGAAGAAACGCTATTGACTTCTTGTTTTTCTGTTTCCCATTGCATTTTCATCGAGTTTGCTTCTTCACGAAGATCAGCTAACTCTTCTTGTAGATTTTTCAAACGTTTTTTACTTGCATCGTCTGATTCTTTTTTCAATGCTGCTTCTTCGATCTCTAATTGCATCAAGCGACGAGTCACTTGGTCTAGCTCAGTCGGCATAGAGTTCATTTCTACTCGGATCGTTGCACTTGCTTCATCGATCAAATCAATTGCTTTATCTGGTAAAAAGCGGTCTGTGATATAACGGTCAGATAAAGTTGCAGCAGCGACTAATGCATTATCATGAATGTTGACTCCATGATGAATCTCAAAACGTTCTTTCAATCCTCGTAAGATACTGATTGTATCTTCTACTGTCGGTTCTTTGACTAAGACTTTTTGGAAACGTCGTTCTAATGCTTTATCTTTTTCCATATATTGACGATATTCATCTAATGTAGTAGCACCGATTAAATGCAATTCACCTCGAGCAAGCATTGGTTTCAATAAATTTCCAGCATCCATGCTGCCTTCAGTTTTCCCTGCACCAACGATATTATGGATTTCATCAATAAATAAGATGATTCGTCCATCACTTTTCTTGACTTCTTTCAGCACAGCTTTTAATCGTTCCTCAAATTCACCACGGAATTTAGCACCAGCAATCAATGCCCCCATGTCCAATGAAAAGATCGTTTTATCTTTCAAGTTTTCTGGCACGTCTTTTCGTACGATACGTTGTGCTAACCCTTCTACAATTGCTGTTTTACCGACACCAGGTTCACCAATCAATACTGGATTATTCTTGGTTTTACGAGATAAGATACGGATAACATCCCGAATTTCTTCATCACGTCCAATGATTGGATCCATTTTTCCGCTTCTGACTTGTTGAACAAGATCAACGCCGTATTTTTCTAATGCTTTGTATTGTTCTTCTTGATTTTTAGATGTCACCTTTTCTCCTCCTCTCATGTCTTCGATATTTTTACGTAACTCTTTTTCTGATAAACCATTTTTGGTCAAATAAACCGTCAATGGATAATTTTTCAATTTCATCAAGGCTAAAATTACGATCTCTGTTGAAAGAAATTCATCGCCAAAACTTTCTCTTAACTGGTCTGCTTCATTTAATAAACGGAATAGATTTTGGCTTAGATTCTGACCATATTGGACGTTTCCCCCTGAAACTGTGGGATATTCATCTAATACACGATCTACTTCCTTTTCAAACGTATCAACATCCATTCCCGCATCAGTGTATAGATTGCGCCCAAAATGGTTTGGTTGTAAAAAAATCTTCCACAAATGCGCAATATCAATTTCTTGATGTTTTCTTGTGACAGCGATTTGTTGCGCTTCAGCAATCGCTTCTTGAAGCGTGGTTGTCATTTTTTCAATGTTCATTTTACTTACCTCCTGAATATAAAATTTCAATATTCAATATGATACATCTCGTTCCAATAATCATTATACCTCTTTGGTCAGTCTTGGTCAAAAGATAACCTTACTTATTTTATCGAAAACAAATGACAAAAAAAACACAACAGAGGCCTCTTGGATGGACTTACTGTTGTGTTTTGGATCTAATAATATGACTCAATACAATTGCTGTAATGGTCAATTTGATTATTTTTTATTGTTTTTAACATCTTGGATCTCTTGTTTGATTACCTTTCGACGATCAGCAATCACGTAGAATAACCCATAAATAAAAGGTAAGATAAATGAGCTAAACCGATACAGTAATAAAGAAGAAACAGCATCTACGGTTCCCACAAGTGGTCTGAATAACAACAGATAGACAAATTCAAATGAACCGATTCCAGCTGGTGTAGGGATGACACCAGATAAAACTACCGCAAAACTGATAAATGAAAAGGTCAAGAGAAAGTCGATCGTGGGATGGTTTTCAACCAAAAAGAGATAGGGCATGATATACCAAAAAATCAGTTTGACCATATTCCAAAAATAGATGCGTAATAGAGCTGTTCGATCTTTGACAATTGTCTGGACAGTTTCTCTCAACGAATAGATTTGTGTATTACATGTATCTACCCAACTTCTGATGCGTTCACTTCGAAACAGTTTGTTTGAGATACTCACAAAGAAAATTTGTAGATTCAGACTCATTGAGACCATCAATAAAAAGGCAATGATCAGCCCAGTTAAAATAATGCCAGCAATAATGAACCAAATCATGTTTGGTCCTTTGGAATAAAATAAAGAGAACTGGATGATCAAACCAATGATCGCATAGGTAATCACGGCTAATTTATACATAATCATATGCAACGCAGTGACACCTGCACCTTGTGAGTATTTCATTCCTTTTTTATTATAAAAATAAATTTCTGAAATCAAAGTTCCTGTTCCAAATGAAACGATTCGATAAAATGCAATATAGCAAGACGTCCAAAAACCATCCCAAGTGGAAAATGTTGGTTCGAAGGGTTTGGCAATCTCTTTGATTGAACGACCTTCTGCCACCTGATAGATCGTTCCTAACAAGAATGCCGCTACCAGAACGATAAAACTTGTAGACAGCAATTCAGCGAAAATATCTGCAAAAGATTGGTTGATCAAATAATAAATAATGGCAAAAATTCCAATCAATAAGAATAGATTTAACGCTATTTTCGTTTTTGCACCTTTTGTCGCCATCAACTACTCCTTAATGAAAAAAATAAATCAACAGTAAATCCACCAATACACCCAGTACAAATCCTACTGTAAATTTCTTTTTTCTCGTTTTATGATGGAATACTTTACGAGAAATCAATCCCCCAATTCCACCGCCTAATAAACTAACAAAAATCAAATTATTTTCTGGAACGCGCCAACCGCCTTTTTTTGCTTGATACTTGTCGTAACCCATCAAACAAAATAAATATAAATTGACAATCACTAAATAAAACCACAAAGGATTGTGTAGTAAAGCTTCCATACGTGTTTTCCTCCACCTCTAGCACATCATTTTTGCTCTTCTTTAGGAGCAAAGACCGACAACCCTTTTTTGACTACGACTAATTCGATAGGCAGATTATCTGTCGTATCACCATCTGTACGAGTGCCAACTGATTTTTCCCGTGCTTGGATATTGATTTGACTAGCAGTCAAATAATTGATACCTGGGACAGAGTAAATTTTTCCTTTGATTAAACGAGGCAAATAAAAAACAAATCGAAAAATATCTAAAGATGGGATGATTGTGACATGAAACATACCATCATCGGGTGAAGCTGAATCATCAAAATTCGTATAACCACCTACTGAGTTAGACATTGTGACTGTCAATAATTGTGTTTTTCCTCGCCAATGTTCTTTTTCTGTTTTGATATCTAAATGATACTTTCTCTTTTTTAATAATAACTTGATGAACCGTTTGATAAAAATCCAAGAACCATATTTTTGCTTTTCTTTTTGACTGATCCAAACAGCTGTATCTGCCAGTATACCGATCGTTAAAGTTGAGATAATAACTTCATCATTGACTTTTCCATAATCGATTTGACGGATTTGCCCCTCTAAGATAATGTCTGCAGCTTTTTCCTTTTCTAATGGAATACCGAGAACACGAGCTAAATTATTGACTGTTCCTCCTGGTAGTAGTCCTACTTGATAATGCTCAAGTTTATCTTGAAAAGCCTGTACAATATGATGGATCGTACCATCGCCTCCGATTACGATTAAGGTATCTGCGTGCGTTTCTTCGGCCTTTTTGACTAATGTCTCATGCTTGATCGAAGGACCTGTTTCCGTAAGATTGATGATTAGTTCTGGTCGTTTCTTTAAGGCATATTCTTTAAACCAGCTTGCTAATTTTTCACCTTCATCTTGTCCTGAGCTTTGATTATAAAAAACTAGCAATTTTTCCATTTCTTTCTTCCTCCCATTTTTACACAAAAACCAAGGGGTCAGACGTTCCATTGTTGGAATACGCCCACCCCCAGCTAAAAGGATAGATCCACTTCGTTCACTTACTTGATCCATCCACGTTCCTATTTGATTTTATACGTTTGTATTCAATTCTGCAATTTTTACAATCACATCTGTTGCTTTTTCCATCACTTGCAGAGAAACAAACTCAAATCGGCCGTGCATATTTTCGCCACCTGCGAACAAATTAGGCGTTGGAATGCCTAGATAAGAAATTTTCGATCCATCTGTTCCACCTCGTACTGGTTCAATCACAGGCTCGATTTCTAAATCGATCATCGCTTGTTTTGCTAATTCAACAATGCTCATATCTTTTTCAATAATTTCTCGCATATTATAGTACTGATCATACATATCAACTTTCACACGTGTCTGATCGAAGCGACTATTTAGTTTTTCTTGGATTTCAGTAATTTTCGCTTTCCGTGCTTCAAATTTTTCTCGATCGTGGTCACGGATAATATAACTCATAGTTGCTTCTTCGACATTTCCATTTAATCCCATCAAATGGAAGAACCCTTCATAACCTGTCGTTTTTTCTGGGACTTCATCTGCTGGTAGTTGATTATGGAAGTCTATCGCTAATTGTAATGCATTGATCATCGTATCTTTGGCTGTACCAGGATGGACATTTTTTCCTTGAATTGAAATATTAGCCTGAGCTGCGCTGAATGTTTCATATTGCAATTCGCCTAAAGGTCCACCATCCACGGTATAGGCAAAATCAACATCAAACTGCTGGACATCAAATTTATCTGCTCCTACCCCAATCTCTTCATCTGGTCCAAAAGCTACTTTAATCTCACCATGAGGGATAGTTGGGTTTTTCAGCAGAATTTCCATTGCGGTCATAATTTCAGCGATCCCAGCTTTATCGTCCGCACCTAACAACGTACTGCCATCAGTTGTGATCAATGTGTGTCCTTCGTAGTTTTTCAAATTAGGGAAGTCTTTGGTATTTAATGTATAATGTTCTTCACTATCTAGAACAATCGTTGATTCCCCATCGTAGTTCTCAATGATTTGTGGATTAACATTTACTGCATTGAAATCTGCGGTATCCATGTGGGCAATGAAACCGATCGAGCGAACTTTCTTTTCAATGTTACTTGGCAATGTTCCTATAACAAATCCATTTTCTTCATTGTAAAATACATTGGTTAGTCCTAAATCTTCTAATTCCTTTTTTAAGACTTGCGCAAAAGCGACTTGTGTTTGTGTCGAAGGAGTCGTTTGACTACTTTCATCAGATCTGGTTTCAGTCTTAACATAGCGTAAAAAACGTGGTAAAAGATTTTCGTACATACAACAGCTCTCCTTTAGTTAAATTGAAATGGGTTCGTATCCGTTTCTGAAACAAAGAAATCAACGGTCCAATTTTCTTCTTGTTTCCATTTCTCAAATTTTTCGACAAACTTTTCTTTACATAAAGATTCAATATAATGACCTGGATCAATCGCAATCAAGCCTGCACTTTGCATATCTTGAGCTGTGTGGTAATAGATATCTCCAGTAATATAAACATCCGCTTTTTGAGCTAATGCATAAGGATAGAACTTTTCGCCACTACCACCACAAATGGCGATTCTTTGAACAGTGCTCTTTGTATGAGTTGGACGAACAACTCGTAGCCCTTCTAATTGGAAGACTTCTTTTATTTTAGATACAAAGGTATCTAAATCAAGCGCTTCTGGTAATTCTCCGATTCGACCGATCCCCCAGGTTTGAGTCGGTTCGTCAATTGAAAACAAATCAAATGCTACTTCTTCATAAGGATGGACACGATACATAGCTGATAACACTTTTTCCTCACGGTCTTCAGGAAAAATCACTTCCACTTTAGCTTCTTCTACCTTTTCTAGTTGGCCATTTTTACCAATTGCGGGATGTGCCTGTTCATTCGGTCGAAAACGACCTTCGCCAATACTGGTAAAACTTGTATGATCGTAATGACCTTGTTCACCCGCACCAGCCTCAGCTAAAGCCTTACGTAATTTGTCAGCGTCTTCGATCGGTACATAAACAGCTAGTTTTTTGTAATGCCTTGTATGTGTCTTTAACAAATAATTTTCGACATTGATTCCTAATGCTTCACAAAACCAATCATTCAATCCATCCTCGATAATATCCATATTGGTATGTGCTGCATAGACAGAAATATCATGTTTTAATAAATCAGCATACATTTTTTTTTGTGGATGATCCGTTGTTAATCGTTTAATTGGTCGAAAAATGGGAGGATGTTTAGCAATTAACAAATCAATCTTTTTTTCGATGGCTTCTTGCACAACTTCTGGACGAACATCTAACGTCATCATTATGCGTTGAATCGGTTTATTTAATGTTCCGAGGTGTAGCCCCACAGGATCTCCTTCTTCAGCCAACCATTGAGGACAATATTCTTCAAATTTGCGAATAAATTCATTACCGTTGATCGCCATTAAGCTAAAACCTCCTCGATCATCTGGATTTCTTTTTTTATCGCTTCAACACGTTCTTCTTGGTTCTGTGCTTGTGCCAATTGTTTTAAAATCGCTTGTCTTTGTTTTAATTCTCTTTGCCATTTCTTTTGGAAGACCACTGTTTTTCCTTGCAATAAAAATGGACCAAACAGAATCTCTTCCTCATTATAGATATGCTTCGTCGGTGTTTTTTCAGCTACAATGATTTCATAGATTTTTTTGTTTTCCTCTAAAATCTCTTCTGCAATGATTTGATAGTGATTGTCTTGCAACCATTTTCTCACTGCTTGCTCGCCAATATTTGGTTGGAGAATCAAACGCTCCTTCCCTGTTAAACGATGTTGTTTGGCGCCTGCTTCTAAAATATCTCGAATCAAAGCCCCACCCATACCAGCAATCGTGATCGCATTGATCTGATCTGTTGGCTCAATCGCATCTAATCCGTTAGCTAAACGAACAACGATCCGCTTTTCTAAACCATTTTTCTGTACTTGTTTTTTTGCTGACTCATAAGGGCCTTTCACCACTTCGCCAGCTACAGCAAATTCAATTTTATCCTTTAACATTAATGCAACTGGCAAGTAAGCGTGGTCAGAGCCAATATCTGCTAAAAACGCTCCTGTTGGGACATATTCTCCCACTAATGCTAAGCGTTTCGATAAATCTAAGTGGTTCATACCTTCACTCCTTCCCCCTCATTATAACATTTTCCCTATAAATGAAGGAGATTTGAAAAAGAAAAATTTCAAATCTCCTGATGAGCTATTTGCTTTTACGAAACGTTTAACACTGACTATTCAATAACTCTTACCTCAACGATCGAATTACCAGGAATTTGCGGAGGGATTGACATTGTCATAATTGGTTTTTCTTTTAAAGTAAACTTGATCTCGTCACCTTTTTGAAAAGATTCCTTACCTCCGACTAATTGATCATTCGAAACATTTAGTGTTACACCATCATTATCAAAAGAGGTTCCAATATTCTCGGGGTCTTCGATTTCATCTACATTGACCACTTTGATTTGAATGGTATCATCGACTGAGTCATCAATACTTTCAATTTCACCCTTAAAAATACTTTGTCCTTCGTTAGAAGAATCCTTCGCTTTAGTCGTTGTTTCCGCACTAATCGAATCGATCGATGCCTCATTTTTATCTCCATTACCACAACCTGTTAGCGAAAAAAGTAACCCTGTCGCCAACAAACAAGAAAAAATCACTTTCATATCTTTATCCTCCGGCTAATTATTTACATTACTTCAATTGATGATCGTTCTTTGACTTTTTATTTAGTTGACGATAATCAATATATTCTGTTTTTAGTCGTTCAATTTTGTTTTTGATACTTGTTCATCAGAAATTTATGGTTGTCTTTTTTCGTTACCATGATAACTTTTGATCAGGCATAAGCTTCTCAGTAATCATCACTCTATCCAGTATGACACCACTTTTGTAGCTTGTTACGATCAAAAAAAGTGGCGTTAAGTATGAATTCAGATACACTTTCATCTCAAATTATGAGTTTCTTGAATAACTAAGTGAACATCGAGAGTCATTGAAAAGAGAATTATTTGCAGACTTCTCTCAATTAATTGTTTGCATTGCTTATTTTCCTACCCATCAAAGCAATAGGCAGGAAATAGGGCAATAACTAATTCAGCAAAAGGCTTTCTCGATCACATCTTCTAAGCCTACTAAGGCTACAATTATGACTTCTATGCTTTCTCTTTTCGCTAGCCATTTCTCCGATTGCGTCCAGTCATTTCAATTTCTTTTGTCAAATAACGAATCCGTTCCATGATTCGTTTGGCTTTCAATGGTTCTTCATCTCCACGCTGTGTCACAGCAAGATGTTGTTCCAATTCATTCATTGTAAAATTGGAAGAGAAAAAGGTTGGCAGTTGCTCTTGCATTCGATATTGCAAAATCACACCAAAGACTTCATCTCTGATCCAACTACTCATTGCATCAGCGCCAATGTCATCCATCATTAAAATGGGTGAACGTTTGACCGCATCTAGTTTTTCTGCGACTTGATCTTTTCCAATCGCTTGTTTCATTTCAACAGCAAAAGTTGGAAAATGGACAAGTGTAGTTGTAAAGCCTTTAATGGCTAGTTCTCTGGCAGTCGCTCCTAAAAGATAGGTCTTTCCTATTCCAAAGCTGCCAACTAAATAGAGTCCTTTGTGATAGTCTTTGGGACTTGCACTATAATTTTCCACAAAGTCTAATGCTTCAAAGCTCGCATAGCTCCGTCCATCGGTACGCTCAAAATTATTGAAAGAAGCATCTTGGATATCTTTTGGCATATCGACAGCTTTGATCCGGTTCCTGATTTCTTCTTGTCTTTTCTTCGCCAATAAGGCTTCTGTTGGAACATAAGTCACATCGACATAATGAAAATTCAAGGTTAGCTTGGGCTCATAGCCAGGAGCGATCATCGTAGGGTCATTTTTTCGGTATTTTCGTTTTTCTTGGACAAATTCATATAGTTTTGCATAACTTTTTTCGATATCTGCTTGTGTTAATTCATCTTTGTGATCCGCCAAAAAGGCTTGCACATCTGGATCGTTGAGGACTTCTTCGATCATTTCAGCAAATTTTTGTTGATAATTTCGCTGGCTGATGATCCGCTTTAATTCTTTTCCTACATCTTCCATTAGCTATCTCCCTCCTTCTTGGCAAAATATTCTTTGAATCGTCGTTCGATCTCCGCTTTTTTCTCACTACTGATTTTTTTCTCTTCTTTAGGCTGGTTGACCCAATCCGGTAATTTCTCACGACGAACGTTTCGACGATTAGTTGAATAATTCTGGTTCGTATTTTTAGTATTTTGTTTGACTTTGCTATTGGTTTTCCGAATATGTTCAATGGCTTCTTCTGGGGTCATGATCTTTTTTTGTGCCCATTCGTTAGCGATCGTGTTGACAAAGCTTGCGGTTAAGCTAGGACGATCTTTGATTACTAAGACATAATTGATCAGGATATTGATCAAACTATTCGACAATCCCGATTGTGAAACTAAATCCTGTAAAAGCCAAGTTTCTTGTTTTGACACATAGCCGCCTTTTGCTTGTTTCAGTGCCTCTAAATATTTCATTGGCGGAATGCTTTTGGCTTCGTTCACTAACTGTAGTGTCGCATTTGTCAGAGCAGTTGCTTCCTTAGGTGTCTCATTCTGATTGGCAGAGGTTGCTTCTTCATTTTGATTAGCCAATGTATTTGTTCGCTTCGTCTGTTGGTTCACCAATACGATGCGTTGAAGCTCTTTGACAGATACTGTCTGCTCAGAAAAATCATACGCTTGTACGACCCATTCACCTAATGTCAACTCATCCACGCCATAAAGTAAATGATACATTGTTAACTGTTCCTTCAATGATTCATCTAGATTCATGATATGTTTTTTTGCCAACCAATCTGTCAAAAAGCGCCAATCAAGAGTGGATTGTTCCATGGACTTCCCCAGATCAGTTGATTTGGTTGTAAATGACTGTTGGTTTCCCTCGAGTTTCTCTTGATCTGCAGCATATGTTTTTTCATTAAAGCGATATACTTCTAAAAATTTCTTCGTGATCTTTTGATAATCATTCGTCGAAAAATGTTCCGGCTGAAATAGTTGGATCAACTGATCGAAACGCCGTTGACCGACTTTTTCTAATAGCAGAAAAGACAATAATGTATCTTTAAAAAATGCTAACGGTTCAATTGGCTCAAGTAACTCATAAATAAAACATCCCCCTAAGCTAGGGTCTTCTTTGAAAAAAACTTCTAAAAGTCCGATCCCTTCTAGTTTTTTTCGTGCTTCATAAAGCTGAGGAATACCACAATTCAAGCTACTTAACAGATCAGCATGTAATCCTTCCGGTCCAACGCCTTTTTGTAAAGGAATTTCTGATAGTAAGGTAAAATACAAACTCAAAGCTTCACTGCCGATTAATGGCTGGTAGAGATAAAGTAATGAGGATTTCCCTTCTTCTCTTAGCGGATAGCTTTTTCTTCCTTGGTAGATATTTTTAGGTTGAAGCTCTTTCCATGCGTTATCCAAGGAATTTGGCCTCCTTTTATGACTTGATTTTATTTCTGATTTATTCGTTGTTTTCTTTGTGATTCTCTTTATTATTTTCTTTTGCTTTATCAACGATGTCTTGTAATTCTTTTAAAAACACCGACATATCTTTAAATTGACGATAAACACTGGCAAAACGGATATAAGCAATCTCATCTAAATTGACCAGATCTTCCATCACGTATTCTCCGATCAACGTCGTCGATACTTCATTTTCACCAAGACTTCGCACCCGATTTTCAACATGATTTACGATTTGCTCCATTTGTTCCATCGCAACTGGTCTTTTTTCTGCTGAACGGATTAATCCTCTTAAAATCTTGTCACGATTAAATTCTTCCCGTTCCCCATTTTTTTTGATCACTAATAAAGGTGCTGCTTCAATTCTTTCAAATGTTGTAAAACGAAAAGAACAGTTTTCGCACTCTCGTCTTCGACGAATTGCTCGACCATCATCCGCTTGTCGACTATCAATCACTCGGGAATTGTTATGTTGACATCTAGGACATCTCATTATTTTCACCTCTTAATCTGAAATTTTTCTGATATACATTCATTTAATATATTGAATCAATTTATATAGTATTGATTCAACGAACAGTCAAAGGATAAATTTTCACTCGATAATAGTTACGTAAATAATTACGTATGAAACAATATTTTTATGATTCACTCCTGCTTTTCCATAAAAAAAGTTTCACACATGTAACTAGTTGTATTATAACATGAAACAATTCTTACAGGCGACTCTCCTGTATAAAAAACCTCGTTAGAAGAACCTTTTTTTCAATCGATTGATCGAAATTGTTCCAAAGCAAAACAATTAGGCTTGACTTTCGAGAAAATCGCATGTAAAACAGTGCTTCTTAAAAACTTCTTTCAGGTGCATACTTCAAAAAAAACAGAGAGTGAGACAAAACTTGTCTCACTCTCTGTTTCAACAGTCTAAGTTATACCCATTAAAGTTTTTCTTCAATCCCTGTATAATGTTTCATTCGTTGTTCATCGATTTTTTGTTGTTCAGGAATATGATCGGATTCTGGTAAAGGTGTTTTTTTGTGTGTTGGATCATCTTTTTTTCGTTCTTGTGTCAGATCTTGCTCCTTGGCTTCTTTTTCTGCTTGTTGGTCTTCTAATTCATCGACTCTGGCTTTGTAGCGTTCATCATTTTCTTTTGCAGCTTCTGATTGTGCCCGTCCTTCATCTACCAGTTCATCTTTATTCAAGATCTCTCCTAGTTTTTCTTTTGCAGAACCGACTACTTTATCTTTTTGATTTTTAAAAGTCCCCATACCAATCCCCCTCTTTTCTTTATATTCAGCATAGCAAACTATCTAAATATACTCAAAGAAATCGATTGTTGAAGTCTGAGAGCCAACGTTCGATTTGACAAGTCAGTTCATCCTTACTACCGGAATTGTCAAAAACGATATCTGCTAATTTTTTCTTTTCTTCAATCGGCATCTGGCTTTGTATTCTTTTCTTTGCTTCGTCCAGTGTCAATTGATTTCTTTTCATCAAACGTTGCAATTGAATTTCTTCTGGAAGGTAAACGACTGCTACAGCATCCATTTCCTGTTCATAATGACCTTCAAATAATAAAGGGATATCAACGACAACTAAAGGATAATTTGCTTTTTGTTGCTTAATCTGTTCCGTAATCGCTTGACGGATAAAGGGGTCTAATAAGCGATCAAGTTTTTGTCTTTGTTCTGTCGAATCGAAAATAATCTTAGCTAAAGCTACTCGATCAAGCGAGCCATCTTCTTGAAGGATTTCTTCCCCAAATTCTTGAACGATTGCCGCCAATCCAGGAGTCTGAGGTTGGACGACTTCACGGGCGATGATATCTCCATCGATCATCGGGATTTGGTGACGGCTAAAAACAGCTGCTGCAGTGCTTTTCCCAGTAGCAATCCCACCAGTTAAGCCTAAGACATAGCCTACTTGCTGATTTTTAGTCTTTGGCAATTTGGACAATAGTGAGTCCCCCTTTGCGCTACTTTTGTTTTGACGATCGGTGTATGACAACGAACACATGGTTGACCAGTCTGACCATAGACATGTAAAGCTACTTGAAAGTTACCTGACTCGCCTAACGCATTGAGATAACTCCTGATCGTCGTTCCGCCAGCCTCAATTGCCCGAGACAACACGTCAATAATTGCTTTTCGTAACAACTCTGCTTCTTTGGGCTTCAATGTATCCGCTGGCTGTTCTGGATGGATCTTTGCTTCCCAAAGCGCTTCATCCACATAGATATTCCCTAAACCTGTTACTAACTTTTGATCTAATAATAATGGTTTAATCGCTTTATGAGATTTTTGTAAGCCTAAACGAAAGCCGTCTAATAAAAATGTATCTGGCAACGGTTCTGGACCTAATTTCATGATGCCTTTGTAGGCATCACTCGTTCCTTTTTCAACTAATGTCATTCGTCCAAATTTACGTACATCATGGTATCGGAGTTGGCTACCATCTTCAAAGAAAAAAATGACATGCGTGTGTTTATCGATCGGTTCATTTTTTTCAACAAATTGGTATTTTCCTTCCATACGTAAATGCGAGATCAATTCATAATGACTCAAACGAAAAATTAAAAACTTGCCTCTTCGATCAATAGACAGAATCTCTTCGCCAACTAACGAAGCTTCAAAGATTGCTGTTTCTGGTTGTTCAATGATTCTTGGCCATAAGACTTGGATTTTTTGGATTTTCTTTCCAACGACTAAACGAGACAAGCCTTTTCGTACAGTTTCTACTTCTGGTAATTCTGGCATGTTTTCACCTTCGACTTATTTGCTTTTTTATCTATTTATTGAGCAGATCGGTTCAATAGTGGCAATCAGCTATTTCGCTTCATACCACGTTTTCCCCCAACTACTATCTGTAATCAATGGTACGTGTAAGGACACGGCATGTTCCATGACTTCACTTACTAATTTGTCTAATCGTTCTAATTCTGTTTCTGGCACTTCAAAAACCAATTCATCGTGTACTTGTAACAACATGGTTGCTGATAGTTTTTCTTCTTTTAAGCGTTTATCCAACTCGATCATCGCGATTTTAAGAATATCAGCGGCACTTCCTTGGATTGGGGTATTGATTGCTGTTCTTTCAGCAAAAGAACGTATATTATAATTTCGTGAATTGATATCTGGTAAATAACGTCTGCGATGGTAAAGGGTTTCGACAAATCCTTGTTCCTTTGCTTCACGAACGATACGTTCCATATATTCTTTGACTCCAGGATATTTCTCAAAATACGTATCAATGTACTGTTGCGCTGCTTTTCTTGTAATCCCAAGATTTTGTGATAAACCATAGTCAGAAATGCCATAAACGATCCCAAAATTGACTGCTTTTGCTTGACGACGCATATTTGGTGTGACATCTTCTGCTTTTTCAATCCCAAAAACACGCATAGCAGTACTTGCATGGATATCTTGTCCTTCAAGAAAGGCTGCTTTTAAATGTTCATCATTCGAGATATGAGCTAAGACACGCAATTCGATTTGTGAATAGTCAGATGAATAAATCAACCAGTCTTTTTCTCTAGGCACAAATGCTTGGCGAATCTTTCGCCCTTCATCTAAGCGAATAGGAATATTCTGTAAATTAGGGTCTACTGAACTTAAACGCCCCGTTTGTGTCAATGTTTGAACATATCTGGTATGGACTTTTCCATCAGATTGAATGACTTTTAACAAACCTTCCACATAAGTTGATTGGATCTTGGCGATTTGGCGATACGTCAAGATGTCATCCACGATTGGGGCTTGTTCTCTTAATTGTTCTAAAACATCGACCGCAGTGGAATAGCCCGTCTTCGTTTTCTTGATCACCGGTAACCCCATTTTTTCAAATAAAATGACACCCAGTTGTTTTGGTGAGTTTAAATTGAAGGATTCACCAGCCTCTTGATAGATGGTTTCTTCAATCTCTTTCAATCGATCGGAGAATTCTATTTTCATTTCTTGTAAACGAGAAGCATCAACTTTGATACCAGTGATTTCCATTTCAGCTAAGATGATTGAAAGGGGTAGTTCCATCTCACGGAACAAGGCCATTTGGTTTTTTTCTGTTAATTCTTGACTTAACTTAGGTGTTAAAACATTAATGGCAGATACTTTTCTGGCAAGGTGGGCAAAAAATACTTCTTCCTCTTCCGGTAATCCTTTTTTTGCCCCTTTTCCATAAATTGCTTCATCTGACTGCACTTCATGATAGCCATAATGGGCAGCGATTCCTTCAATATCCGTACTTTTCTCATTTGTATCAAGCAAGTAGGCACCAAGCAAGACATCAAAATCGATCCCTTTTGTTTTCGTGGCATACCGATTTAAAGCCACATAGGTCCGTTTGGCATCATAGACTTTTTTCAACCGTGTTGGATCAGCTAACCAAGCACAAAAAGCTTCGTTCTCAAATAACGCTAGATCATTCGTAACATAAATTTTTTGTTTCGTCCCCCAAGCTACACCCACGATATCTTCTGTATGGTAATTGTCTCCCATCATCTCCACATATAAAGCCATGTCAGTCGTGAACATGTCCTCATGGTATTCATGGACTACTTCAAATAGGATATCTTCAAGTTCTACTTCTTCCTCAACAAGGTCCAGCTTTGCCAGGAATTGTTTAAATTCCATTTCTTTATAAAATGGCACCAATTTCTCTAAGTTTTTCCCTTCATATTTCAATGAATCAATTGAGACTTCAACTGGCGCATCTGTATTGATCGTCGCTAATTGTTTGGATAAGAAAGCTTGTTCTTTATCATTGATCAAATTTTCTTTCATTTTACTTTGTTTCATTTCATCAATATGCTCATAGATCCCTTCAACGGATCCATATTGTTTTAACAATTTGATTGCTGTTTTTTCGCCGATTTTCGTCACACCAGGAATATTGTCTGAAGCGTCTCCTGCCAAACCTTTCATATCAATGATTTGATTTGGCGTCAATCCATCATATTTTTCAGCCACATGTTCAGGTGTGTAACTTTCGATATCACTCACACCTTTCACCGTAATGTCTACTTTGATTTCATTACTAGCTAATTGAGTCAGATCTCGATCACCAGATAAAACAACGACATCAAATTCTTCTTTATTGACTTTTTCGGCTAATGTCCCAATGATGTCATCCGCTTCATAATTAGGTAATTCATAGTATTGGACACCTAGTCCTGTGAGTAATTCACGAATGTAAGGCATCTGTTCTTTAAATTCTCCAGGAGTTTTTGAACGGCCACCTTTGTATTCTGCATACATCTCGGTTCTAAACGTCGTCTTTCCTGCATCGAATGCAACTAATACATGAGTAGGTTGCTCTTTTTGCATCACATTTTCAAACATCGTGTTAAAAGCATAGATCGCATTTGTATGCAACCCATTTCTATTTTTAAACCGTTCTAATGAATTGTGTAAAGCAAAAAATGCGCGAAAAGCAACACTATTTCCATCTACAAGTAATAATTTATTTTTTGTCATCTGCCTAACTCCTTACTGTAAAGTTCTTATTTATTCTAACAAAGAATACTGAGGAAAGCGAAAAGAAAAACGCAAATTAGCCACTTTACTGGACAAAAAAGAGTGAAAAGACTCAATGCTTTTCACTCTCATAATTATTGTTCAACTGAACGATCCATTCAATCGCTTAATTGTTACGTCCGAAAATTCTTAAGAATGCTAAGAACAAGTTGATAAAATCAAGGTATAGTTGCAATGCCAAGAAAACGGCAATCCCACTATGTGCTGTACCATTTGATTCTATATAGATTGACCGGATCTTTTGGTTGTCATATGCGGTAATTCCTGCGAAGATCACGACTAAAAGAAGAGAAATAAACAACTCTACTGCGCTGCTTCGTAAGATAAAGACATTTAAGACCATGGCAATAATGACACCGATCAATGCGGCCATTCCGGCACGGCCGACACCTGTCAAATCTTTTTTAGTAACCAAGCCTACAACGGACATCCCTAAAAACATTCCAGTTGCTGTAATAAACGCTCTGGTAATGCTACCGATATCATACATCGCTAATGTGACAGCTAACGTCATTCCATTCAAGAGCGAATACGCAATAAAACCACCAATAGCTAAACTTGGGTTTTTAGCTGCTTTAACGCCCAATACAACTACTAAAATCAACTCTACGATCCAGAGACCCATAAAGCCTAAAGGGAAATTATTGATGAACGAGAAAACTTGTTGAGGATATACTTGTAATGCGAGATAAGAGATAATCGCACTTAATGCTAGACCTCCTCCTAGATAACCATAGACCTTAGCATAGAAGCGATTCAGTCCTGTTGAAATAGTACCTTGATTATTCATATGTTTCACCTTCACTTTCAAGAGTAATCTCTAATTCTGGTTCGACCGGTGGCTGAACCATCACTACTGCATCCAATACCCGATTTTCTTCGCTATTGTTTGCTTCGACAGAGATTGTCACGACATTTTTCATTTTGTCTACTTTGATAATATCAAACTGAAAAGTCAATGTTTGATAATGGAAAACTGGCTCAATAAAATTGACAGAAAAATTGACTACATGAGACCCAGGACCTGGCAAATGTTTTGAAATTGCACTGGTGATGATGCCCATCAACATGACAGAAGGCACAATCGGTTGTTGGTATTCCGTTTGTTTCGCAAAATCATGTTGGATGTAGAGTGGATTCGCATCATTTGTTAGTCCTAAATACAATAACAGCTGATTGTCTTCAATCGATTCAGTTAAAGACAACGAGTCCCCTTCCTCCAGTTCATTGATGGTTTTTCCTAATTTACGTGGTTTACTTATGTTCAAGTTAGTAACCCTCCAGTTTATATATTGATCACTTCTTATTGTATCAAAACAGTCCAAAAAGGCAAGTTACACTGATTAAAACAAGAAATTATTAACGAAACTGAAAGAAGACAGCGACGTTGATTCCTCTTTTGAAACCCAGAAAGATCAAAAAATCTCTACCTGTTAAGTTTCATTCTTTAACAGATAGAGACTGCTTTACAATCGACTACTTAAAAAATAGATTACAATACATTCTTTGTCGTGCTACTTAATAATTTTTCATACGCTTGTTCAAATTTTTGAACGTCCCCTGCACCCATAAAGATAATGACAGCATCGTGGAAATCAAGTAAAGGAGAAACATTGTCTTCTTTGATCACTTGACCACCTTTTTTGATTTTATTGCCAAGATCTTCAATTTTGACATCGCCCTGTTCTTCTCGAGCAGAGCCAAATATATCACATAGGTAAACTTTATCTGCAAGATCTAGTGCTTCTGCAAACTCATCCATCAAAGCAATTGTGCGGGTAAATGTATGAGGTTGGAAAACTGCAATGATTTCTTTATCAGGGTACTTTTGTCGAGCCCCATCGATTGTTGCTTTGATTTCAGCTGGATGATGAGCATAATCATCTACAACTGTCATATCAGCTACGATTTTTTCGCTGAAGCGACGTTTTACACCTGGGAATGTTAACAATTCTTTCGCTACTTCTTCTTGGTCTAGTTTTTCAAAATAAGCAACTGCGATCACGCCTAATGCGTTTAATATATTATGTTTGCCAAAAGCAGGAACAGTGAAATGTCCCACAAATTCATCTTTGTGGTAAACATCGAAAGCTGACCCCGTCGTTGTGCGTTCGATATTCCGAGCTTGGATATCATCATCTTCAGAAACACCATAATAATAGATCGGAACATCTGCTTCTAATTTTCTTAAGTAAGCATCATCTCCATAGGCAAAGATCGCTTTTTTCACTTGATTTGCCATTGATTGAAATGCGGTAAACACATCATCAATACTTGTATAATAATCTGGATGATCAAAATCAATATTTGTCATGATAACATAATCAGGCGAATATGCTAAGAAATGGCGACGATATTCACAAGCTTCAAATGCAAAAAATTCTGCTTGAGGATCGCCATGTCCTGTGCCATCACCAATTAAATAACTTGTTGGACGAATGCCAGTCAACATATGTGAAAGTAATCCTGTCGTACTCGTTTTACCATGTGAACCAGTCACTGCAATACTCGTGTAGTTTTGGATAAAGTCGCCAATAAAGTCATGATAACGAACAACTTCTAATCCCAACTCTTTCGCTCTTTGAATCTCCTCATGCGTATCTGGGAAAGCATTACCAGCAATGATCGTCATTCCAGGTTGAACATTCTCTGCATCAAAAGGCAAAATTTTGATATTTGCTTTTTCTAAATCCCTTTGTGTAAAGAAATATTTTTCGATATCTGATCCTTGTACTGGTAACCCTTGCTCGTGTAGGACAAGTGCCAATGAGCTCATTCCTGATCCTTTAATACCAACAAAATGGTATAATTTATTTTGATTTTCCATTTGAATCCTCTTCTCTTAAATATCATCCATTATTTTGTTTTCTATTACAACACGTTCCTCATTATCATATAAACCTAAAAAAATTTCAACCAAATATATTTGAAGAGGTTACTTACTTGAAAAATCGTTCAAATTTAAAAACTGGCTAACGCTCTCGTTTGGTCTACTAGGGATGATTTTCTCATGAACGCAAGAAAGTTCCTGAAACAGAAGAACGGATCCGTTGATAGGCTGACCAAACTTTTTGTGGGATGTCCACATGATTCATATAATTTTTCCCATTGGGTCCATAGCCCTGCTCATCATCCTTCAAACGAACCATTTCTCCTAAAACTAACGCATAAAAATAATCTTTCGACCATTGATCGTTCAACTCTGGCTGAGAAAAATGTAACTCTTCCGCTAGTTCAATTAATTGGGGAACAAATGGGACATAGTTACACCATTCTACTCCTGTGCCTTTCCAGACCTTCTCAAAAGTTGCTCTGGTACGTCGCTGTAATGTTGGATCATTCATAAGAAAAATCCGTTCAGGTAGAGCGCCCTTTTTTTGAAGGATCGTCAAGGCATGTTGTGCATTTTCCCCAGAGTTCGTCGAGGTTGTTTCTAAAATGAATCTTTCAGTTGGAATGTGGTATTTTTCTGTTAAGTAACGAAAACACATCTCACTTTCACTGAGTCCATCCTCAAATAAAACCCCTTGCTTTGCAAAATTTTGGCGAAGCACCTTAGTAGCATGTCCGATTCCTCCGACTAGAAAGATTTGCTGCACTTGTCCTTGCAAATACAGTTCAGCTGCCTTATCAGCAAGAATCGGTAAGCCATTGCCTGCTAGAATCACTATTGGTGCCGAATCATTTGTTCTTTGATCACTTGCATCAGCCAAAAAGGATAGCAAACAATTCCAATCTTTCAATTGTTCCCCTTGATTCGTCATGAGCTTCTTTCTCCTTTTTAAGACATTTTACTTACTGGAAAGCTGTTCATTTGGCATTTTATCCAGTGTTTCCTTCCAAATCAAATGCCCTCGACATTTCCCGCAAACATAGCGTTTGGTATCGATTTTTCGTTTGCGGTAAATATCGGTTGTACAACTAGCACACTGATACCATTCAATTTTAGTCGTTTTCTTAGCAGAAAGAGCAGGAGCGTATCTTAAACCACCCGTTTTTTTTAGTAAGGCCTTAAAATCAGCATCTCGATGACGATAACCTTTATTAGCTAAATGCAAATGATAATGACATAATTCATGTTTAATGATTGCAACTTTTGTCGCTTCATCCACTTCTTGAAACATCTTCCAATTAAAATCTAAATGATGGTCGTTTAAGTGATAACGTCCCCCTGTAGATCGCAAACGAGAATTGAATTTTGCTTGATGCTTAAAGGGCAATGAAAAACTATCTAGCGAGATTTTTTCAACGAGTTGCTGCAATTCGATTTCTGTCACTTTATTTCGCCTCATAAGGGGAAAGCATCGTTAAACTGATTCTTCCTTTATTGACATCAACAGCTTCAATCCAAACTGTTACAACATCGCCTACAGAAACAACATCAGTAGGATGTTTAACAAATTTTTTACTTAATTTAGAAAGATGAACTAATCCGTCTTGCTTTACACCGATATCAACAAACGCACCAAAGTCGATTACATTCCGTACAGTCCCTTTCAACTCCATCCCTGGTTTCAAATCTTCCATACTTAAAACATCTGAACGCAAGAGTGGGGCTGGCATTTCATCCCGCATATCTCTACCAGGTCGGGTTAACCCTTCAAGAATATCAGTTAACGTTTCTTCTCCTACAGATAATGTTTTGGATAAATGAGTGGAAGAAAGTTGAGATAGGGTTTCGATTGCTTCTTTTTTACCTAATGCTTTCTCTGATAACCCGTTGCTTTTTAGAATTTCTTTTGCAATTGGATAGCTTTCCGGGTGAATGCCTGTATTATCAAGAATGTTTTTCCCACCTGGTACACGGATAAACCCGATCGCTTGCTCATAAGCCTTTGGTCCTAAGCGAGGAACTTTTTTCAATTGCGCTCGCGTCTCAAACGCACCATTTTCTTCTCGATAAGTCACAATATTTTGAGCAGTTGTTTTATTCAAACCAGAGATGTGTTGCAATAATTGAGGGCTTGCAGTATTAACATCCACACCCACTTGATTGACCACAGTTTCTACTACAAAATCTAATTGTTCCGCTAAACGTTTTTGAGAAACATCATGTTGGTATTGTCCAACTCCTACAGCTTTAGGATCAATCTTCACTAATTCAGCTAATGGATCTTGCAAACGTCGAGCGATCGACACTGCACTTCGCTCTTCCACTTGGAGGTCAGGAAATTCTTTGCGGGCAATATCACTTGCAGAATAAACAGAAGCTCCCGCCTCATTCACGATCGCATAGTACGCTTTATGATCAGCTGATTTTAATTGTTCAGCAACAAATTGTTCTGATTCACGGCTAGCAGTACCATTCCCTATTGCGACCATATCTACTTGGTATTGGTTGATCAATTGAACAAAAGCAGGTCCTGCAGCTTCACGTTTCGCTTGAGAAGCAGGTTTATGCGGATAGATGACTTCAATTGCCAAAACTTTACCTGTCGCATCTACTACAGCTAACTTACATCCTGTACGATAGGCTGGATCGAATCCTAAAACGACTTTTCCTTTTAAAGGAGGTTGTAACAAGAGATTACGGAGGTTTTCTCCAAAGATCGCAATTGCTTGCTCATCAGCTTTTTCAGTTAATTCATTGCGCACTTCCCGCTCAATCGCAGGTTGAATAAATCGTTTGTAACTATCT
The DNA here is from genome assembly GCF_051711065.1 of Enterococcus sp. DIV0703. Lineage (NCBI taxonomy): Bacteria > Bacillati > Bacillota > Bacilli > Lactobacillales > Enterococcaceae > Enterococcus > Enterococcus sp. DIV0703. The sequence goes on from NZ_JBIOLX010000001.1 coordinate 1,571,441, forward strand.
TGATAAGCATTCCTAACAAACATAGTTGCGGGAGAAGCTGGGTTATTGATCAATTGCCGCTCCAGATAAGACAAAATAGGTTCCTCTTCCACTTGGAGTCCGACTTTCAAAATGCCTTCTTTTTCACCACGATTCGTCGCTAAAATGCGATGAGAGACGATTTTATGAATGGGTTCGGCATAATCATAATACATTTCATATACCGCTTTTTCATCTAGCTCCTTCTTTTTAACGACACTGACATAAGAACCTTTATTGTAGGTATAGGAGCGTACCCACGTTCTGTAAGTTGCATTATCACTGACTTCTTCAGCAATGATTTCGTGAGCGCCTTGCAATACTTCCTCGACCGTATGAACTTCTTTTTCATCATTGAGGTATTTTTTTGCTTCTGCATAGACATCTTCATTGGGCAATTGGCGAAGCCACTGGGCAAAAGGCTCTAATCCTTTTTCTTTTGCGATCGTCGCTTTCGTTCTGCGTTTTTGTTTATAAGGACGATACAAGTCTTCTACTTGTTGCATTTTAACTGCTAAAGTAATGTCTTTTTTCAATTCTGGCGTTAGCTTACCTTGTTCATCGATTAAACGAATCACTTCTTTTTTTCGTTTCTCTAAGTTCTCTAAATAAGCATAGCGCTCTTCAATTTCTCGAATTTGTACCTCATCTAAGCTACCGGTCATTTCTTTTCGGTAACGTGCAATAAATGGGACAGTATTTCCTTCGTTCAATAAATTCAATACGGTGGTAAGTTGTTTTGAATGATACATCGTTAGTTCTTTTTGAACTAACTGGACAATTGTTTGATTTAAATTCTCTGCCATTAATATACTCCCTTTTTAAGTTAAAGCCATTTTCATTATTCCCTGTTTCTAAATAAAAATGGTGGATTTTCTCACATACTTATTTATTTTATCATATTTGATAACAGTACTTATAGCAGCTCTTAGCAAAACAAATCAATCACACTAAAAATCCCCTATAATAGTTGAGGAATTTGAGTTTCCTCAATACTTTTATAAGGAATCATGTACTGTTATCCTGATCCATTAATTTCCTTGCCACGGTCCTTCAGTGTTTTGATACTCAATGTCTTGAACGATACCAGTTTCATCAAAAACCACACCATGCATCGATCCACCAAAGACTGCTCCACCGTCAATTCCGATTTTCTTATCGTGAATCCATAAATCTGTCGTTTCCATATCTCCGTGTAGCATAGGGGTAATGGTATGACCAAAAACGATTGTTTTTCCTGTATTATTTTTACCTTCATGGAAAGGTTCGCGGATCCAGATGAAATCATGAGGGTTTGTATCATGCCAATCTTTTTTAGTTAAGTCAACCCCTGCATGGACAAAGAGATAATTATGCCATTCATAATAAAGCGGCCGCTCACATAAAAAATCAATCAGTTCGCCATATCGTGAGCGAATCATCAACGCAATCTCTGTGGGCGAATACTCTTCAGTTGACCCAGGGTGTAAAAGACTGTCAAATGTTTCTTTGCCACCATTTCGTAAATAGGGCTCATACCAGTCTTCAGGACTTTGGAGGAACTGCAAAAAGTACTCTTCGTGGTTTCCTCGAAGATAAATCGCGTTATTTTCTTTGACTAGTTGCATACCTAGTAAAAAACATTCTTTCGTGTTAGGGCCTCTATCATTCAAATCCCCCATCAATACTAATTGATGATTTAATGGATCAAATTCGTTGACCAATTTTTTAAAGAGATCGTATTTTCCATGAACATCGCCAATCGCATACACCCACTTTTTCATGATGAAACTCTCCCTTTCCATTGTAGTATAACGTATCTTTCGCATAGATTTACACTTATCGAAAAGGTTTTTCCCTTTCCTATACTGATTTTCTCAATAAAAAGAAAAAAAGACAAGCCAAAAATAAAGATAGCAAAGGAATTCCCTTATTCACTCAGCGCTCAGCTAGAGCTAGGTGATTGGAGAACAGCTTCTCCTGCTATGTTTATTTTTCAGCTTGTCACTAAATGCTAGTTAAAAAAAGCAGCTAATTTTTCTTCTACTTCTTTTTCAGACAGTTGATGCTCTTTGATGTAGCGGTTTTGTGGATGTTTTGCGCATTCGATCGAACAAGAACCTAAATGTTTTTCTTCATTTTCAACAGAAGTCAACATCTGACGATTGCATTCAGGATTGCCACAATTGATGTAGCGTTCGCAAGGCGTACCGTCGAACCAATCTTTACCTACGATTCGTTTATCCACTTGATTGATATCAACTGCAATACGTTCATCAAACACATACATCTTACCGTCCCACAATTCTCCTTGAACTTCAGGGTCTTTTCCATAAGTTGCGATCCCGCCGTGTAGTTGACCAACATCTTTGAAGCCTTCACGGACTAACCAACCAGAAAATTTTTCGCAACGAATCCCACCAGTACAATAAGTAACCACTCGTTTTTCCATAAATTCTTCTTTATGATCACGGATCCATTTAGGGAGTTCCCTAAAGCTTCTAATATCAGGACGAACAGCCCCACGAAAATGTCCTAGATCATACTCGTAATCATTTCTGGCATCAATGACAACAGTATCTTCATCTAAAATTGCCTCTTTGAATTCTTTTGGTGAGAGATAATCTCCTGTCAATTCGTGAGGATCGATATCGTCTTCTAATTTCAAAGAAACAAGTTCTGGTCGTGCACGAACAAACATTTTCTTAAATGCGTGGCCTTCACTTGGATCAATTTTAAAAAATGTATCAGCAAAACGCTCGTCTTGATGCATCATCGCCATATATTTTTCAGTTTCCTCGATCGTTCCAGACAATGTGCCGTTGATTCCCTCTTTGGCAACTAAGATTCTTCCTTTTAAATTCAACGATTTACAAAAGGCTAAATGTTCCTTCGCAAATTGCTCTGGGTCTTCAATGGTTGTGTAGTTGTAATAAAGTAATACTTGGTAATCCATGTTTTCTTTCCTTCCTTCTCTTCTCTCCAGAATAGTATAAAAAAAGTAAGGTTCGTTTGACGATATTTATGCTTGTGTATTTATGTTCAAACTTTTCAGTTAACATAATATAATTATCGTTTTTTAATTTAGGCAAACTTTACTACGTAAAAGATGGAATAAGATGACCTCAACGATGGAATGACCATTTACATAAACTAGGTTCTACCAAGTGAAAAACACCCACTCTACTAGTCGCTAAACATGACCTGTTTAACTACTAGTAGAATGAGTGTCTGAAGACTACCTTCAAATCATTTCTTTATTTCCCTGTTACTGCAAAATAATTACCATCAGGATCGGCAAAATTAAATACGTATTCTTCACCTAACTGGACTAATTCGCCTAATACCGTACCTTGTGCTTGCATTTTCTTATATAAATCAAAAATATCATCGCTATAAAACATCAAGGATGGGGAACTTCCAGCAACTTCTGGGGAATGTTGTTCAATGAATTCCCGATCGTATAAGACAAGTGAAGTAGTCGCTTTCTCTGATTGGGCGATTTCTACAACCAGTGTGCCATCCATTTCTTGACGATCTAATTCTTTGAATCCAACCGCAGTCCAAAAATCAACGTTTTTTTTCACATCATCAACATATAACATGATTTTCATTTCATTGGTAAACATGTAAATCCTCCTACATTTCTTCGTTTTAGAAGTCATAAGCTTAACTATTTTAGCATACGGAGATCGGAAAAGCTATCTTCACTCCATCTTTATACTCTTATACTTGCCCTTATTGTCATAGTTTTTGGAGTGGATGGAATCTCGTTTTCACTTTTCGGAATAAAATAGATTCCCTGTATCAATCGCCTATAAAAAAAACAGATCCCGTCTCAAAGACGAAATCTGTTTTTGGCTTATAACTAAGCATTGACATCAATGACTTTTGAATCATCTTTGATTGCTTCACGATCCAAGTCCTTAATTCTAGCACTTGTGACAATCCCGGCAACCATACTGCCACTGACGTTCGTTGCTGTTCGAGCCATATCAATCAATGGTTCTACTGAGATAACTAAGCCAACGATGGCAACTGGCAAATTCATCGCCCCTAAGACGATCAATGAAGCAAACGTTGCGCCACCACCAACACCGGCTACACCAAATGAGCTGATCGTGACGATTGCAACTAACATCAAGATAAAGCCAATACTAAAAACATCAATTCCAGCAGCTGGAGCAACGATCGTGGCTAGCATCGCTGGATACACACCTGCACAGCCGTTTTGCCCAATTGATAAACCAAAGCTGGCTGAAAAATTCGCTGTTGCTTCATCCACACCTAACGCTTTGGTCTGTGTTTCGATATTCAATGGCAATGCCCCTGCACTTGAACGTGAAGTAAAAGCAAAGCTCAATACTGGAAAAGCTTTTTTAAAGTAGTCAAACGGATTGACTTTCACTGAAAGCAAGATCAATGAATGAACAATCAAGACTGCTAGTAAAGCAACATACGAAGCAAGTACGAATTTTCCTAAATTGATAATGGCAACAAAATCACTAGTAGCCATCACATTCGTCATCAACGCAAAGACGCCATATGGAGTCAAACGTAAAACTAAGGTAACGATACGCATAACGATTTTATATAAACTATCAATCAAATTGGCAAAAAATTCTGCTTCTTTCGGTGCTTTTCTTTTGACTCCTAGATAAGCAATCCCGACAAATGCAGCAAAAATCACAACACCGATCGTACTTGTTGCACGTGTACCAGCTAGATCAGCAAAAACATTTTTAGGGATGAATGATAATATTTGTTGCGGAATCGTTAATCCTTGGATACTCTCTTGGCGAGTGGCTAATTCCGAGATTCGAGCTGTTTCTGCTGCGCCCTCGGTAAACTTTGCTCCTTGAAGACCAAATAATATGGTTGTACCGATTCCAATCAATGCAGCAATTGCTGTTGTTGCAAGCAGTGAGGTTAATACTGTTGCACTGATTTTACCTAATTTTTCAGAAACTTTCATTTTTGTAAATGCGCCAACGATCGAGACGAATACTAATGGCATAATCAGCATTTGTAAGAAGCCGACATAGCCTTCACCTACGATATTGATCCATTCCATTGATTGACTGATGACTTGGTTATCTACTCCAAAAATCAATTGTAATAAGCCACCAAATACGATTCCGATAGCTAGAGCTGTATAAACCCTTGTTGAAAATTTTGCATGGCGCTTTTGCATGCGATAGAAAACATATAATAATACCGCAAAAACTAGAACCACTAAAACTGTGATGAGTGTTGTCATTTTACTCCTCCTCTAATTTTTAATGACAAGTCCATCTAAGGAAGTAAAGGTTCCCGAAAATGATTCTTCAATCATTTTCCTGAAAATATTTTTTTCAGCGACTCGTTCATTCTAGACTATTTATGTAAAAAATACATTCGTTTTGCTTACAATTAGTAATAGAAAAAAACCAGTAGTGATAGCCTTTGGCTATCACTACTGGTTTTAAGCACGTTTTATGCTTCGTTTTCTTCTTTTTCAGATTGAAAATTTAGTTTCACGCCTGGTTGATCCAATGCAATCTCAGTTATTTCATAGGCCATTCGTTTGACGATGTCAAATAATGGCGCAACTAGCTCATCCACTTCTTCTTGTGTGACATCATTTTGTCCTTCAATCTTTCGATTAAGGATATGGTTAATTTGACTCACGCTTCCTGATAAAACATATGTATCAAAGACTAAGCGAAATTCTAAACGTGCCCCTACGATACTGTGTTCTTTCGGATAGTTCTCAATCGTCTCTTTCAGAGGAGAAAATCCTACTTTTAAATCTGTTTCAACTTCTTGATCAGGCCTTTTAAAATCATAGTGAAATGCCTCTACTACTTCTTTTTGTCTTTTGATTTCCATTTGATCACTCCTTATTCAAATTATAACATACCTCACTTTGAAAGAGGATACTATTTTATTGCTTTCTCCTTGATATCAAGGATTTTTAAGAGTTCATCTACAACATAATCGGCAGGAATATCTTGTAAAAAATGATCAATATCATACAAACAAGTCAAGACTCCTGCGTTCTTACCAGCTTCTATATCTAAACGACGATCACCAATCATGATCGTTTCCGACTTTTTCAATTGATGTCTTTGGATCAAATCATTTAGTGAGTCGGGCGCTGGCTTACGAGGAAAATTCCGATCAATCCCAATGACTTCTTCAATTAAATCAGCTAGATCAAACTGCTCAAGCAATTCCCAAGTCGAGTTTGAGAGTCGGTGGGTCAAAATAAAATGCTCTGCCCCTTGGCTTTTCAATAATCGTAACACTTCTTGGGTGCCTGCAAAAGGCTTGGGAATTTTCTGACTCGCTGCTTCATAACGATGAAACAAGGGTGTAAATTGTTCTTCTGGTAATTGGTATTCTTTGATTAGTTGACGGGTGGAAAATTTCTTCATGATCGGATAAATCGTTTCTTGATCCGCTAAGATACCTAACGCAGCCATTGCTTGAAGCGCTCCATCGACCATGGCTGGATAAGTATCAAATAATGTTCCATCAAAATCCCAAACATAATTTTTTATCATCGTAACTTCTTTCCTTTAGATCTATTCATATTCCCACAAAACATGTCCCTCTTATAACAATTCTTTTCCGAGGATTTCTAACTCTTTATTTAAAGTGTATTGGATCGGTTGCGCATTCGGGATATCAATCGTATCCAACTGATTTTCTGGTACATCTTCTAAGTATTTCGTTAACGCACGTAAGCTATTCCCATGTCCAACCACTAAGACATTTTTACCAGCTAATAAGTGTGGTGCAAGTTCATCTTGCCATAAAGGAACCACGCGCTCAACTGTCATCTCTAAGCTTTCACCATGGGAGAGCAAACGTGGATCTAAAGAATCATAGCGTCGATCAAAATGGTTTTCTGATACGAGTGGCGGAACTTCTCGATAGCCACGACGCCATTTTTTGACTTGTTCTTCGCCATATTCTTTTTTCATCTCCGTTTTATTTTTACCAACTAATGCCCCATAATGTCGTTCATTTAACCGCCAAGTTTTTTGGACGGGAAGATACAATTGATTCATTTCTTCTAAAGCTAACTGTGACGTTTTGATTGCTCTTTTTAGTACAGATGTATAAACGATATCAAAAACCAATCCTTGCTCATTCATTTTTCGTCCAGCTTCCGTTGCTTGTTGCATCCCCTTTTCAGTTAGCGCAACATCTAACCAGCCAGTCCAATAATTTTGAAAATTGGCTTCACTTTCACCATGTCGTAATAAGACTAACTTCATCCTCTTCACCTAGACTTTCGTTTCAAATTGGGTACCGCATTTTTGACAAGTCACTCGAATTCGTCCTTTACCTCGTGGCGCTCTTTGCTTTTGGTGACAAGTAGGACAAGAAAAAAACGTGTACTCCATCACTTTCTTTGAATTTTTTGGCTTTCTCAACTGAGAAAACCATAATTTTATTTGATTCGATTTTTCGATGAATTTCCGATTTTCATTTATTCTTACATAGATTTTCTTCGATAACAATCGAAATACGATCAGACCGAGTAATCCCCAAAATAAGAAATAACCGATTGAAAAAGGAAGTAAAAATTGAAACAGACGAAAGAATAGTGCCAGAATCAACAATACTCGGTTCAACGAATCAAATGTTGCATAACGTCCTTGCATCACTTGGTTGTATTTTCTTTTGTATTCAATCAAGCGTCTTAACCAAATTTGTGCCATCGTAACTCCTCCTGCTGCTCTTATTATGGCAAAAAAAAGCAAAAAGAAAAAGCTTTAATTCGCTTTTTCCATTGTTAATTGATGAAGTGCATTCCGATTCTTCATAAAGTCAATCACGATGACTTTCTTTTCCTGCGCTCTTTGGACGACACGAAATGTATCCGCTAACGGTAACGTGAGTTTTCTAGAAGGCACTTCCTTCAAGCGAACAAATCGGCGAATCAGCGTTAAGAATTGTGTTAATTGAATCGATGTATGAACTAAATCAGGATATTTTTTTAATAATTGAGTTGTCTTTAATAAATGGCGTTTTTTACCAATTTCACTTAAAAAACTTTTTAAGATTTTTTGTTGCCGTTGAAAAATTGAAAACGAATCTTTCTCATCAATTTTATAACGCATTTGTCTTTGAAGTTCACTGACCGTTAACTGTATCAACTGGCCGTTCTCCTTGATTATCAAGCCATTTGGAAATAGCTCTGTTACTGCCTGATCCCAACTTGTCAATGAAAGCTCAAGATAATCTTTCACAGGTAAATCAAGTTCTCTATTAAAAAAGAGCAAAAGTGCAGTTAACCCTTCTGATTGATAGATTTCTCCTAGTGTTTGACCTTCTAAATGAAACTCTGGCGAAAAATGCAACAAAGTTTTCCCCTTGTTTAACTGAACATAAAGAAAGGTCGAACGGTTGATGACTTGATCCTTTAGCACCACTAAAAAATTCATTTTTCTCCCCCTTTATCATTTTTAACATAGCATATTTTTAAAAAGTTGTCTGGTAAAAGAGGAGGGTTTCATAAAAATTTAGTAATTCATCAAATTCTCCTTAAAACAATGAAACCACCTGAGCGATTGTAGGTTCACTCCTCTTTTTCCATCAATTCTTTCATCTCGATCACTTCCCGATATTGGTGGATTTTAGTGATCCCAATGACTTTATCGACATCAATACTAAAACAGATACCATTGCCTGGAACATCGATGTTGATTCCCTGACCAATCGTCTCCATGACTTGATTGGTTAAACTATCAGGTACGAGGGTTAACACAATATCTTTTTCAGGTGAGATTTCCAGACCTAAAAAATTACTAGAATCATGAATCCCTGATCCACGCCCATGGAGTATCGTACCTCCAGCTGCTCCGGCGGTTTTTGAAAACTTAATCACTTCGTACCCCATTCCCCCATCAACAATCGTGACGATCATATTCAGATTCAACGCTACAGGATCTTTCATTTTTTTCCCTCCAACTGTTGTAATTTGTGTTTGGCTTGTTTATCTTTTTCATCTTTCCTTTTGTAGATATAGCCTAGAACCAATGTCGATAATATGGGCGTCAATGCAATCATAGCCACTACTCCAAATCCATCAATAATCGGATCTCTTCCTTCAATTTGCGTGGCGATTGCCACACACATCGATAAAATGAACGTGGAACACATGGGGCCAGTCGCTACCCCTCCGTTATCAAATGCCATAGCAAGAAAAATTTTATCAACCTTGCGTCCTAAAATGAAAGCTAAGCCATATCCTGGAATCAAAAAATAGTAGAGAGAAAACCCAACTAATAAACGCCACATAGATAACCCAACTGCTAAGCCAATCCCAATAGAGATGACTGCTAACATGATTTTTGCTTTGATTCTTCCCTCACTCAATTCTTCCACTTGTTTAACCATGACGTGGATCGCTGGTTCTGCGAAACCAACTAAAAACCCCATCAAGAACCCTAAAGGTATCAAAAGCTGATTATGTTCTAAACTAGCAAGTACACTACCTAGATGTTGTCCAACAGGAACGTAAGCCAGATCGACACCATGCAGGAATAAGATCAATCCGACAGTAGTGATCAAAAAGCCCTTGATAATAGCCCAGAAGCGTTCTTTACTCATCTGAAAGCTCAGGAAGTTCATGACTAAGAATAATAGTATGATCGGCGATATGGCGATTAACACCTCATAGGAAATGATTTCTATCCCCGAGAATAATTCTTGGACTATCTTCATTGAAAAATCACCCCTAAAATCATTACTGCCAGAATTGGACCTAAAGATGCAATCCCAACCATCCCAAAGCTATCATTGGCACTCGTTTCTTGACGAATCATACTAGTCAGTCCGCCAGCTAATGCTAGAATAAAAGGAACGGTAATCGGTCCAGTCGTAACGCCTCCAGAATCAAAAGCAATCGGCATAAATTCATTACTTGTAAAAAATGAAGCGACTAATACACCAACATAACCAATCGCCATCAATTGATAATAAGATAATTTGAAGACAACCCGTAAAAGAGCAAACGCTAAAAAGACACCTGTGCCAACGCTTACAATTCCAATTAACAACACTCGGCCAATCTTTCCTTCAGAAATCTGATTGACTTGTTGTCCCAACACTTGAACGGAAGGTTCTGCGATCGTGATTACAATTCCAATCATAAATCCTAAAGCAATGAGGATTGTGAGACTTTTCTTTTTGATCATATATTTTCCCACTAATCGCCCGACTTCCATCATCGAATAATCGGCGCCAAATAAAAATAGTGTCATGCCAATCATCATAATCCCTGCCCCAAACAAAAAAGAAATCATTTCATCTGAGTCAAGCGGTGCGAAAATAAAAGTTAAAATAACAATTAAAAGTGTCATTGGAAAAATGGCGATAACAACTTCTTTTAAATTTTTTAGCATATATCCTCCTCCTTTACTCTATTTTACCTGATTCCTTCACAAGTTACGAGCAGAACAGGTAAACGCTGTTATTTTTTTCAATAAAAAAATACTCAAATATGACATTACCGTAAAAAGAAGCCAAATTGAGCGAAAATCAAACTTGGTTTCGGCTCCTTTGGCTTCTCTTTATGTTATAAGCAACCCTGCTACTTCAAAATCAAGAATGAAAAACCATACGAGCCTTTCAATTTTTGGGGTTTGATTCTGAAAAGGAAGGTCTACTGTTTAGCAAGGTACTCAAAAAACATCTGGAGCTTTGCGCCCTTTTTGTTTCACCCTGAAAAAGCAATCACAAAATAAGTACTCAACTCTAAGACAAGGAAGCAATCAAGTGTTTTCGAAATGCTTCGTATTCGTCTGCCTGTTGATTAAACAAACTTTGGTTGCTTGTGTGGCTATCTTGCATCCATTCTTTTGGTTCGCTGCTGCCTAGAAACGCATCTAACAATTGTTGTGTGACAATCGGATTCTTTTTCACTGCTTCTTTGACCAGGTAAAAATCTTCAATTCCTCTTTGCAATTGTTTGTAACGTAAAGACAACAATAGCTGTCCAGAATAGCTAGGATAAATGAGACAAGTATCACCGATCGGTAACGAACTAGTATTATAGCGGATATCTTCTCGCACATTTTCTGGCCAGCAATTATATGCCCAACGCAGCATACCATCTGTTTTGAAGCAATGCGCTAAAATTCCTTGTATACGAGTCTCTAGTAATGAGCTGTGTAAAAAGATATTCGGACGATCAGGATAATTACAAATATAATATTGTGTCTTTCCTGGATGGCTTTGTGTTAACCGCTGATAATGGTTGCACGTACAATAAAAAGAAGTGACCGGAAAATCGACATCTGGCAACAATTGTTCCAAGACGTTTTCTTTATCAAAAGCGACTTTTATCTGAACACTAGTATCCACTGACTTTAATTCTGCTAATGAAGCTTTAAAGGTGTCTATTTCGTGAATCTTCGGCTCATCAGAGATAATCCTGACTTTATCCCATACCCCAATCTCTTTGAAATGCTCAAATAATTGGTTGAAATAGGACTTCAATTCATTTTTGTTTTCGATGAATCCGATCTTTTGCAAGGCTTCATCAAAATAGCGAACCACAATTTTTTCAGGGTAATCTAACTGTTGGATCAATGGGAAGAATGGTACTTGCCACACACCTAACAAACCAAAAACGTTGATTTCTTGATCGATACCTGCTTCTGCCATCGTTTGAAGATAGCGATCTAAAATGGTGAAATCACACGTCAATTCTCCTTTGAGATCCTTCTTGACTTTGATCATTGAATACTCATAGAGATTCGCTGGATAGTCTTTGACGATATAATTGAACCAACCTTTCCAAGGGATCTCGCCTGCGATCACCGTTACCGCTTTTTGCCCAATAGCTGCTAAACTGGTAGCCATTTCGTGAATCAATCGGAAATGAGTCTCACTCCACAACGGGACTTGAAAACTTCTCGCTAAATTAGACGGTTGTTGCCAGATGTCCAAATTAAATTTCTGAGTCACGTTATCTGGAAAACAATAATCTGAAACGTCAATCATTAATTTTTTCGTCACTACTTCTTCGTCACCGGCTGTCAAATATGAACGGTAAACTGTTATTTCTAGTGAATAGCTGCCAGACTTGATTTCAGTATCCAGAGGAAATTCCAGATAAATTGGCGCATAACGATCGCCTGAATAAGTTTTCACTGTTTGTTCTAACAACTTATCAGCATACAATATATCTTCGTTGCCTAAATAATAGTCAATAAATTGAGCTTTTACTGGTAACGAGGATTCGATAGCGATACGATAAATCGGTATCTCAATAGCATCTGGTATCGAAAATTCATCCGATAGTACGAAATGGTTTTTTCGCCCGTCATGAAGTAGTAACTGACAAGCATTTTTACTGTTCTTATAAAAAGTTAACTCCGTAAGTTCCTGAGGCTGTTCAGCCGTCAGACGATTGGTCGCTTTATAACTTTCATGGACAAGGTAAGCTTGCATTCAATGCTCCTCCTTTGGTCGATTCAATCCATCGATCAATTGTTCAAATCGTTCATTCGTCATTTGATCTGGAATCATTCGCCGCAATTGCTTTAAATTAAGTCTTTTTACTAATTTGAAACGACTAGGATCTTGCCAGCTAGGGAAAAATCGTTGGAGAACTTGCTGATTTTCTGCCTCTTTTACGAGTTGAAAAATCGGTATGTCGATGATCTCTCTGGTCGAGAATTCGTTGCCTTTTTCTTGTTCTTCCCACTGTGATTCCATCCATTCCATCGCAAATGGAAACCAGCGAGCAAAACGTTCGTCTGTCACTTCATCAGATGTGCGGTACCACTTAGTTGCCAAAGAAAGTCCATGAGGTCCTTTTTGAAAAATATGTGATTCAAAAGGAACATCATTTTCTTCTAACGCACGTAAATATAGTAAGGAATTTTCGATAGGAACGATCGAATCTTCAAATGTGGAGAATAAAAACGTCGGCGGCGTATCACTCGTCACGCATTCTTCCAAAGAAGGAGCAGAAATACCCATGACCTCTGAAAAAGAAGAGAGGATAGCTGGATAACCTAATAAACATAGAGCGGGTTTAGTCGCTAACATTGTCGACATGGCTGCTGCTAAATGCCCACCTGCTGAAAAGCCAATGACCGCAATCTTATGACGATCAATCTGCCATTCTTCCGCACATTCTTGAAGTAATTCCATTGCTTTTTGTCCATCAGACAATGCTTTTTGAAAATGACGATGTTCTCCTACATGATAATGTAAAACACCTGCATGATAGCCCTTTGACAGAAAGCTTAATGCGATCGGTTCCCCTTCTCTTTCACTACAAAAAGAATACCCACCCCCAGGAATCACTAAAATAAACGGACGTTTTTCGATTGGCTGCGATTCAAACAATTCTTCTTGTAAGTAAAGCTTGAGACTGGTATTTGCCTTGCGATCAAAAATAATTTCTTTTGTTCTCATTGCTTCATTCTCCTAAGCCATTTTCCTCAATCACTTGTTGATACCAATAAAAGCTATCCTTTTTATACCGTGCTAAATCGAGTAACTCTTCATCGGTCCGATTGACATAGATAAATCCGTACCTTTTATTGATTCCTTCATGGGTACTGATCAAATCAATCGCACTCCATGGGCAATAACCGATCACCTCAACGCCATCTTCAATCGCTAAAGCCATTTGCTGGATGTGTTGATGTAAATAATCAATCCGATAATCATCATGGATTTTCCCGTCAATGAGTTGTTCTGATGCACCGATCCCATTTTCTGTCACCAAGAGTGGTAAGCGATAGCGAGAATAAATTTCATTTAAAGTAAAACGAAACCCTTCTGGATCAATAGGCCAGCCAAATTCCGTCATTGGTAAATGTGGATTTTCGACTGTTTGAAAGAATCCTGGAATCCCAAAACCGGATTGCTGATCTATTTTTTGTTCTTTAGCAAAATAACTGGAGACGGTCATTGTATTATAGTAGTTAAAAGCAATGTAGTCTCCTGTTCCTTCTGCTAAAATCGTTTGATCTTCTGCAGTAATCACTGGTGCCGCACCAATCTTCTCTAATAAATGCCAAGCATTATGATTGTACTTCCCAAAAACAGCAACATCTAAAAAGAGCCAATTTCTAAGCGCACTCATATATAAAGCGGCCATCTGATCCTCTGGTTTATCTGAAGCAGGATACACACTGGCGATGTTAGGTGCTGGTCCAATTTTGCCGTTATAATTCCCTTTGTGGTAATTACTGGTCACGAGGGCTTGTGCGACTAACATATGATGGTTTTCTTGGAATTTTTCTTTCATACTTTTATTACTTGTCCCAATTACAGAACCAGCCAATGCCATGACATTTTGTTCATTGATTGTTTGCCAAAGTGGAACATCTTGCCCAAAATGGTCAAATAATACCTGACAATAATCCGCAAAAGCTTGAATCGTTTCTCTATTTTCCCAACCACCTTTTTCGGCAATGGACGCAGGCAAATCAAAATGAAAAACAGTTACGATTGGTTGGATATCCTTTTCTTTCAATAACTCAATCAAACGTTTGTAAAAAGCAATACCAGCTGGATTCACTTCTCCATTAGGCATTACACGACTCCATGAAATCGAAAAACGATAAGCTTTTAGTCCTAACTCTTTAAATAAACGGACATCTTCTTCCAATCGATGGTAGTGGTCAGAGGCAACTTTAAAATCAGTCGTTCCTTCTGGGATAGACTTGATATCCTGAACAGATGGTTCTTTCCCCTCTTCATTCCAAGCGCCTTCTACTTGATAAGCACTGGTAGAAGCTCCCCATAAAAAATCTGTTGGAAATTTATTTTTCATCTTCATTCTCCTTTATGGCCGCACCAATTAAATTGGCATCTGCTTGAAATTTTGCTGCTTCAATCGTCAGTGGTTGTAATGTTTTTTTGATGATTGGTGCTACTGTAAACAGCTCTCGATAAGCTTGTTGAATCGTCTGGACCAAATATTCTTGTTGACTGATTCCTCCACCAATGACGATCTTTTCAACATCTAGCAGCGTTTGAACATTGAAACAAAGAAAAGCAACCTGTTTACAATAATCATGAAATAAAGCTTTGGCTGACTCATTCTCACTGTCTTTTAAGGCAGCAAAGACCTGTTCGCCCTCGTTGTCTACTTTTAATAATTCAGCTAATTGTTTGATCAACCAAACAGCCGACAGTCCCATACCTACAAACGAGTCTTGACCAGTAATCTGACGATCACGGATCATAAAGCTAATTTCACCGGCTTGCATGTGCGTTCCTTTATAAAGCTGTCCATTGATACAAATGCCCATGCCAACTCCAGTTCCCAAAATAATTGCTGCGGCTTGTTGGATCCCTTTTAAATTGCCATATTTCATTTCACAGGAAGTAGCAGCTTTGGCATCATTTTCAACGAACACTTCGAAATTCTCCAACTCTAAAAACGATTGCAATTGGAGTTGATCCAGATAAGGAACAGCACCGCCGAAGCGAACTGTCCCAGACTGATCAACCGATCCAGGTACTGAAAAAGCAATTTTATGGAATGATTGGATTTCTTGATAGTCACGAATCATTTGTGATAATAATCGTTGAAATTGCTCTTTGTCTGAAGGTGTTGGAAAACGCTTTTTAAAAGAAACTTCATTCTGAGAAATCAGAGCGGTCTTGATCATCGTCCCTCCAATATCAATCCCTAAAACGACCATTTGCTCTCCTCCATTATGCTTGAACTTCTTCTGCAATCGCACCAGCCATCTTTTCTTTTGCTTCCTTAGCTTCGGCTTCTGCTTTTAATTCTAATTCATACTCTTTTTTGTCAGCAATCTTGATAAATGGATACCACATCAAGATCCCGATACCCATACAAATAACCATCAAAATTGTATAATTTATTCCACCAGAAAGTGGCATCTTAACAAAAGTCGGTGTCGTCCAAGGCAATAAACTTATCATTGGGTTCAATGAAATCGGTAAAATGGTTGTGGTTAACCCCCACGTCACAAAGCCTGCGATCAACTGTGTAAAGACTTGTGGAATGAAAAACAATGGGTTTAAAATAATGGGCATACCAAACATCAAGGGTTCCGTAATGTTGAAAATGGCAGGAATCACGGATAATTTCCCAAGTTGTTTCATTTTGGCAGATTTACTACGAATCATAAAGAACGTCACAAATCCCATGAAGCCTGCAGCGTACATTCCCATGTAGATCACAGAAGGAATCAAGTAAGGCAAAGCTTCATTTTTTTGGAAAGCTGCGATATTTGAGACAACCATCGTCATACTGATTGCTCCTAATGGTCCTTGTAAAACTGCGTTGTGAATCCCAAAGAACCAAAGGACAGCTAATACTTCCATGATAATAATAATTGATAATGGACTAGCAACCAACGCGTTAAGCGGTGCATTGATCACATCGATAAAGAATTGGAAAATCGAGCCAGATTTTGTCAAACCAAATAAGATACGCAGAATAAATACAAAGACAAAGATGATTGTTACAACAAAGACCGGTGCCAATGATTGCGTAACCATCGGAGGTACGCTATCTGGTAATTTAAGCACAATATTTTTTTTCGATAGATAAGCATAAAGTTGAGTAACCACTAACGCAACGATCATTCCAATAAACAAGCCTTGTCCGCCTAAGAAATCTAAGCGTAATGCTGCAATCGTAGAGTCTACAGCCTCTCCATTTTGCATAGCCATTGTTGCGACAGTTTGAGGCATCAACATCACAAAACTAGCTAAAGAAATAATTGCTGCGTTTCGCTCATTCGTCCCCAGTTGTTTTGCATAAGAAAAAGCCAGACTATAAACGACGTACAATGAAAATACCCCAGTTGCACCATTTGTAATAGCTTCTACATGTGGGTAAATACCTAATGAAGTCAAATAATCGATCCAACCAGGAATTGGGAAGTTCCCTACGATCGTAATCAGCGCAATCCCCAAAGTGATTGGACTCGTACGAATAAACCCTTCCATCAAAGCAGCTAACACTTTATTTTGTTGTAATTTTTGCGATAATGGTAATAACTTACTTCCTAAAAACGCTTCTAATTTTTCCATCGTAATCCCCCTATTGTTTATATTCCCATGTGGTAACACTTTCTAACCCGTCGACATTTAAATAAAAATGGTAGACACCTTCTTCTATCCAACTATTTCCATTATTATCAAAGATAGCTAAGTCAGAAATTGGAATATTGATTCTTGCTTGCTTTTCTTGATTTGCTTCTAAATAGATTCGCTGACTGCTGACCAATCGTTTTTCCGGTTGGACAATCGAAGCATATTCTTGATGAAGATAAACATGTGTCACAGTTTCTGCTGAAACATCCGATCGATTTTTCACTAAATAATTGATCTCAATAAATTGGTCTTTTTGCTCACTTCTCAGTAATTGACTTTCGAATGAGGCGTAACTCATTCCCGTTCCAAATTTGAATAGCGGATCATTGGATTCATCGATATATTTTGAGACAAAACGCTCAGAATGGATGCTTGTTGAGATTGGTCTGCCTGTGGAGGTCTGAGCATAATAAATCGGTAGTTGTCCTTCACTTCTAGGAAACCTCATCGATAGACGAGCAGAAGGACTGACTTTACCAGCAAGTAAATTAGCGATTCCGATCCCACCCATCGTTCCAGGAAACCAGACAAGTAATAAACTATCGAAATATTTTTCTATATCCGTTAAGACTAGCGGTCGGCCGGTATATAGTACGCCTATAATTGGTTTATTTAATTCATGTAATTTTTTGATCAGACGTTGTTGTTTTTGTGAAATCTGTAAGTGAGCTTTAGAAGCTCCTTCACCACTTTCCAGAAATTGTTCGCCAAATGTTAATACAATCACATCAGCCTTTTGAGAAATCTGGTAAGCTTCTTCCATTAATGATTCCTCTTCTGCAATTGGCCCATTCAATAATTCCATTCCTTTTTTCAGAGGTCCAAACCCATCATAAGAATCGAATAAATTGTATCCTTTAGCAAACATTAAGTGATCTGTCGCAAAATGGCGACTCAATCCTTCCTTCAAAGTAACCGTATCTTGTGGCTTTCCGCTGACTGAAGCCCAAAAACCTAAAGTGAGAGGACTTTCGCCGTATGGACCGATCACAGCAATTTTTTGCTTTGGTACTAATGGCAGTGTGTCATTATTTTTTAAAAGAACACAACTTTTTTCAACCAACTCGACTGCTGCTTCTTTAGCTTTTTCGGTTAAGATTTCTCCAGTATTCACTTCTTCCAAGCCACGATAAGGATTTTCAAATAAGCCCAATTTATTTTTGAGCATTAAAATACGCCACACCGCTTCATCGAGAAGTTGCATAAATCGTGGCTCTTGTACTAATTCAGACAGGTGATTGGCATAAATCGAAGTCATCATGTCTAAATCAACACCTGCAATGAGTGCCTTTTTGGCTGCATCTATTTCGTCTTTGGCATACCCGTGAGGAATCAGTTCTTTGATTGCTGCATAGTCTGAAACTAATACGCCATCAAAACCAAAGCGAGAACGTAAAATCTCTCGATTCAACCATTCATTTCCAGTTGCAGGAACTCCATTCAACAAATTAAAAGCAGTCATTACTAATTCACATTTTGCTTCAATTGCTGCTTGATAAGGCTGTAGATATTCATTGAAAAGCCGTTGATGGGACATATCTACCGCTTGATATTCCCGTCCTGCTTCCGGTGCTCCATAAGCTGCAAAGTGCTTCAGACATGCGGCTACATGTTTTTCTGGAATTTTTGTCTCACTATCTCCCTGATAACCATTGACGATACTTTTTGCAAACTCTTTCGCCGTATAAACATCTTCGCCTGGAGATTCCATTACCCTTCCCCAACGTGGATCACGCGCTAAATCTAACATTGGTGAAAACAAGACATGTAAGCCATTTAAATAACTTTCTTCTGCTGTTAACTTAGCTGCTTGTTGAATTAACTCAAAATCGTAAGAACCAACTTGAGCTAGAGGTATGGGGAAAATTGTCCGAAACCCATAGATGACATCTGACATAAACAACATGGGTATCTTGTGTTTACTTTTTGCTAAAACTTTTGTTTGTAGTTCTTTTAATTTTTGATGATCGTTGATATTATAAATAGAGCCAATCTCAAATACGTCTAACTCTTGAGGTAATCCTAATTCTTCCATTGGCCCAGTATTCATCACATCATTTTCTGATAGAATACTTCCATTCAGTTGGATCGTTTGTGCGATTTTTTCCTGAACAGATAATCGATCAAACAAAGCTTGTAACTGATCTGCTTCCATCGGCGCCTCCTTTGTAACCGCTTTATAGAACAGATTATAAAGAATAAAAAACGAATTTTATATAAAAAAATTAGCATTTATACCAAAATATTCGCGCTATATAAAATTTATTCGTGTAAAATAAAAAGAAAGAATTCGTCACAAGGAGTATTTACATTATGACTACCGATACGATTAAAATAACTATGGATTTATTGTACCGAAAATATCTGATTCCGATGCTATTATTTGATGAAAACGGATATCTCATCCATCCAAAAAATTTAGAAGACTTACCAATCACGATCAGTACCTATTTTCCATTTAGAAAAACAGAGCAGATCCAGCTTTACCATACAACATCCTATTTATACGGCTATTTTTGTTTTAAATCTGATCAAAAGGAATATCAGATGATCATTGGCCCTTGCGGTATTATCGGTTCAAAAGAAACCTCTTGTTTTTTTATGGGACATGAGTACCATTATAATATTCATTATTCCAAAGAAGACAAGTATTCATTTGAAGAATATATCCAACTATTACACACGATTCTGACTCAGCGGCCAACCAAAAAGGAAGAATTTATTTGGTACTTTCAACAAGATAAAAATAAAAAAAATCTATCCACTGATTACAGCCTGGAAAATAATCTTTATGATCGACGGATCCACAAAGAAACCTTCGATTCGTATCATTTTGAATTACGGTATCTAGATTACATCAAACGAAACGAACCTGAAAAAGTCATTTGGGTCTTCAATAAAATGAAAGAAACCTATAAAGTCTCTTTATCCCCCTTTGAATTGGAAGGGTTGAAACTTAAATTTGCCTCGTTCGTAGCCATCGTCACCAGAATGAGTATTGAAGAAGGCGTGCCGATCAATCAAGCCTTTGGTCTGTCCGACTCTTTGATTCAGGGACTGATTTATATCCACTCAGTTAAAGAATGTCTGCAATATATGAAAGAAGCAACCTTCCGTTTTATGGAACTGCTTCATAATTTTCCTTTAGCTCAAAAATCCATGTTAGTAAAAACGATTGTCAACCACATTGATAATCATTTATACGAACGCATCACCGTCGACGAGTTAGCTGCCATCACTGAAAAACATAAGGCACATATTTGCAGCCACTTCAAAAAAGAAATGGGGATTACCATTCACGGATACATTCAAGAAAAAAAGATAACCGAAGCAAAACATTTGTTATTGTTTACAGATCATTCTTACGATGAAATCAGTCACTTGCTTGCTTATTCTAGTCAAAGTCATTTTATTCAAGTGTTCAAAAAGGTCGCCGGCTGTACCCCAAAAGAATACAAAAGTATCCACTATGCCCATTCATTAGTCTGAAAATGCCTTAACTACTAAGTCGTTCTCCATTTATCTTGATCGTGATCAGATAGGTTCAATACTTTCATGTATGTATTTTTAACTGCTTGTGGTTTGAGTAAATGTAGTAAAAACAAGCCGAAGAACACTAAAATCAAGGAAATGATTTTAGATTCTTCGGCTTATTTCATCAACCTAATTATGCGTGGCGCTACTCTCTCGATCGTGTCAAACTTCGTCCCATTCCTCAGTAAGATCAATCATTTTTTCTTAATGTCTTTGACTTCCAAAAAGATAATTTAGAAAATTAGTGACATATGTTTGATAC
Source organism: Enterococcus sp. DIV0703 (assembly GCF_051711065.1). Classification (NCBI taxonomy): domain Bacteria; kingdom Bacillati; phylum Bacillota; class Bacilli; order Lactobacillales; family Enterococcaceae; genus Enterococcus; species Enterococcus sp. DIV0703. The sequence continues at coordinate 1,592,340 of NZ_JBIOLX010000001.1, forward strand.
GCTACGGGATCAACTGATTGGGCTTCCCCATGTCCAGCTCCTGCTACAATCAACTTGACTTTATAGCCCCCGGAAAGATCATAGAGCTCATCCGCATTTTCATGAGGAACTACTTGATCAGCATCTCCGTGAATGATCAATTTGGGGATCGTTGTGGCCATACCAATTTCAGGTAGATTTTCATTCACATTCATTTTTAATTCTTGGTCAAAGTAATACTCTTTCAACAATCCCATATATAGATCTTCATGTTCTTCGTCTGCTACAATGTCAAATTCTTCCCCAAATATTGAACCTAATAAAGGCGCTACGGTATTTTTGTAGGTGTATCTAAGTTGTTCATCAATTGATTTAAATCCGCAATTCTCGATGATTCCTTTTACGTTTGCTGGGATATCCTTAGCTAATGTTGACATCATAGTTGCAGCCCCCATTGAGCCACCATAAAGTAAAATCTTTTGAGTCGGCTTAGTTCCTACTTCTCGATTGATCCAATAGAGCACATCATCTGACTCATATTGTCCATAAGTGACATAATCGCCCCCACTGTTTCCAGTGGCACGAGGGTCTACAAATAATAAATTATAGCCCGCATTGTAAAAGATATTATACTCATCCGTTACTGTCCCTAAATTCCAATTTCCTCGAAAACCACCATGAATCATCACCGTTACATCTGATTTTTGATCCACATAATAAGATTTCAACGTCATTAATTTTCCATCTTGCTTATTTACGGTCGTTCCTTCTAATTGAGTGGTATTAGGATAAAAACCTGTAGGCTCAGCAGGTGCCGTTCCATCATTCGCTGCACCAAGCAAGCTCATAAAACAACTGTCTTTTGCAAAAGCAATGTCATACATCGCACTGATTGTAATCAAACGTTTGATTACTTCTGGACTAACATCAAAGCGTTCTTTTACATTCACTTCTGAAATTTGGTCTGATATCAACGAAGAGAATTCACTTAGAAGTTTAAAAATATCTCCATTATACTCTTTGAAAACTTCAGTTATTTTATCTCGGATATAATTTAAATAAAGTTTTCCCTTGAAATTCTTGCCTTTACCGATTGCTTGAATGATCGCTTGCTCATCGTCAGATAGTCCAAGTGTTGTTGTTTTTACTTGCCCCTCGTTTCCTTTGTTGAGGGATTGAGAAACAGATGCAAGGCTTGTTCTTGCCAATAGTCCCTCTTGTTCCTTTCCGTAAACGATACTTGGTGTAGCACATCCTAACAATAAAATAGAAGCCAAAGTAATCATGCAACATTTATTTTTCATTCTGCTCACTCCTTTATTTGATATTTCTATTCTAATGAAAGCGTAACCATTTTTATATCAAAAAAGAAGTGTTTGTTATATAAAAGAAGCTATTTTAAAAAATTATTGAGTAAATCTTAGGATCATTCAAGTCATTTATACTAGCATAGCCATTTAGCTAATATTTTATACTGGTCTTATTTGTATTACATCACTAAAACCAAACGCTTGTGATAAAACAAAAGAAGAGACTGAGACAACTTTTTTGTCCCAGTATCTTCTAGTATATCTAAAAATGAATAAACGGTGTTTAAAGAGCTCTTGTTCACGACGAGATAAAAGCAGCATTTTCGAAAGATAAGCCGAAATTAATCAAAAATTGGAGAAGCACCAAGTAGATAACAATCGACAGAAAAAACTAGCGTTTGTGTTTCTTGGCAAGTTCCGGAATTTTTTTTGGTGCTTGATAATTAACACTTTCGTCTCAATCTCTAAGGTGCTAAGTTTTTTTGCTAAAGACGATCAATTCGATAATTTTGACTTCTCATCATATGCTATTTAAACAAAACATAATATTGGGACATATAATGTTCTGTATCTTTTGGAGATAGAGATTGTATGGCTGTCCATAATTGTTTTTTAGCCATTGATCTTTCCCACGCCATCGGTTTAATACCCTCAGCTTTTACTAATGAATTCCCTAATTTTTCAATTTTTTTCATAAGATCTTTTTCTGGATTATTGTTTAATCCAAGGTGTTTTAACCCATGTTCCGTAACTAGCCAGTGGTTAGTATTTTGTCCACGATCAATAAGATTTTCTGGACCTTTCAAACGATTTCTTGCTTCTGCATGGTAGATTTCTATGCTATCTCCTATCTCAAGCAACAAATGGTCATCGGTGAATCGTTCAGGTATGTCTCCATTAATCGATTTTTCATACCTAATTTTGCCATCCTGAGATTTGATAGTCACTTTTACATAAAGTTCATCTTTAAATAAATAATGAGGTTTTGGCATATTTAAGGTAAGTGTTGCTTCTCTTGAATTCAAATTCGTTCTTAATGAACCTGACCATTGATCATTAAAGCCATAAAAGATAAGATCTTCATCGGCTAACTTACTGATATCAGCTTTGATTAATGAAAGAGAAGCATGGTTTTGGGTTTCCTTTACATAAACATAATTTTCGCTTGGTAAATAATACTTCATTTGTTCACCAGAAAATTCTAAATGATAGACCCCATTAGGAATATTTTTAAATGTCATTTTTTGTTGTACTGGTTGACTCGCTATAATAGTTGCTCCATCTTTTAATTCAACTGTGAGCCCTTCAAAGTTACTCAAATCGCTAGGAAGAATTTCAATGGTCAAATCACCAACTAACCCTAGAGAGGCGATTTCCTCGTTAGTAACCAATTCAAAATTAGAATTGATCAAATAGTTTGGGTCAATCAATTGACGTGCACGCACCAACTCATTTTCAGAGACAATATCTGCCAATGAAGCCACAGCTGGATAACCTGCCACACGATTTTTTTCTGCTTGAAATTCATCAAGATACAACCCACGTTTTTTTAAGGCAGCAGAAAAATCCTGCTTACTATTTTCACTGTAGATACGATTCATTAAATTGGGTAATGTATATTCCCAATCTTTGAAATCACTCTGATTAGCCATTTTACGGTATTCCTGATATATCTTAGTGAAGGAGTCATTTCCAGCTTTTTGTTTGAACATCGTTAATAAAATCAGTTGTTCACGCACATCGACATCATGGTAAGTGTCTCCATCACGGATCAACTTATCATATAGCTTGTTTTCGACTTCTTCTTTTTTACCTAAATTAAACAACCAACCGATGTCATCTGCTTTTTTTCCATATTTTTCATACTGATATTGGACCCCAAATAAATTATTTGACACTTCGCCAGTATACATATCTTGCCCATCAAAACCAGCTTGATAACCGTGAGCAATTTCATGTAATGTTGCCCAACTTAGTTCTTTCAACCACATATCTGTCGTAGGTTCACTATTAGCTGTCCAATCACCCCCATAATAAGCAGCACCTGCACCAGAATCATCTGCCTTTAAAAAGTAACGATTCGCGCCGTTCTGATTTTCTGGTGCGGAACCATCAAAACCAGCGATACCGTTAAATAAAGCAAAAATACCGTGATGATACTCAATCAACGCATCAATTGATGGAAAATCTTTTAAGTTTCTCACTAGTTCTTTGTCCAATTTGGGTACGAGTAATTGGAAATCTACTCCTTGAATTAGCGCATACCCTGCATCCTCCGTATCCCACATTGAAAAAAACATGGTCTCATTCCCATGATATCCATAAACAGGTAACGCTTTCATTTCTTTGGAAGTCACCACTTCGTATTCGATCTGTGCTGATCCTTCTCCGTACGGTGTATCAATAAATGGAACCAAGGGCTCATCTGCACGTATACTTACCCAATTTGATCCAACTTCGATACTTTTTTCATTCTTTTTATCGTTTCCTAGTAGTCGCAATTTTAACTTATTCTTGAAATGAGCATTTGTCTGTCTCATTCTCAATTCGGTATTTTCGCTTAAGATAAAACCTAGATCCTGACGATCATGGTTTTTCCCTTTACTCATCCCTGAGTTGAAGATCCACGTCGGCTCCGGAATACTAAAAATCTCTTTTGACGTGACTTCTTGCGCCCCAACATTGGCTGAAAGTACAAAGATACCAAACACAAACAACAACAGACTAACCGCATATTTTTTCATTTGCCTCACTCCTTAAAATTATTTTATGAACAAAAAATAATTATTCATTCATTACGAAAACGTTATCTTTTGTACAATTTAATTATAAATAACAACTAAATAAATAGCAACAATATAATATTTATAAATTTTTATCCTTACAACCTATAATAATTAAAGTTATTTAAATAATTAAACATAAATATATTTTTAATATAAAATGTTATTTAAAAAGAAAAAAAGCTCTCCCTTAGTGGGACAGCTTTTCCTATACATTTAAAGTTTATACCAAACTAATTTTATCATCGAGTCGCGTTTACTTGACAGAACCGATCATTCCTTGAACAAATTGTTTTTGTAAAACAAAGAACACGATAGCTGTTGGCAATGTTGCAATCACAAGCCCGGCCATAATCATTCCGTAATCTGGTGTATAAGAGGCTCCCATGGCAGATAAAACTAATGGGACCGTACGCTTATCTGGTGATTGTAATGCAACTAAAGGCCAAAGATAGTTATTCCAGCTACTCATAAAAGTTATGATTGCAGCAGCTGCATACGTATTTTTAGCAGTGGGTAGGTAGACACGGAAAAATATACTTAATTCTTTTAATCCATCTAAACGTGCAGCTTCTACTAAATCTTTAGGAAACGCTTTAACGTTTTGTCGAAAGAAGAAGATCAAAAAAGCTGTACTTACTGAAGGCAAAATGACGACTAAGAAGCTATTAATCCCTAAGATCGTTCCGTTTAAGTTAGAAAACATGCGGTACAAAGGAATCATCAACGCAGCAAAAGGAACCATCATCGATAAAAGCAAAATCGTAAATAATCGTTCTTTTTTTCGACTTTTATAGATCTCAAACCCATAACCAGCCATAGATGAAATCAACAAAGCTAAGACCGTTGTTACAATAGCGATCAAAGCTGAATTCCACAATGAGCGTGCAAAGTTTAAGTCATTTGAAAAAAGATTCTGGAAGTTGACAACTAAATGGCTACCGATCTTTAATTTTCCGGCAGTAATATCGATAGGTGTATTTGTCATTCCTAAGATCATCCAAACAAAAGGAAAAATCGAAATAAATGAAATCACGCTCAAAGAGGCATATTTAAAAACAGCTAACCAATCGAATGTTTTAGTCGCTTTTTTTTCATTCTCTTTAAGAAGTACTTTGTTTTCTGCTTGATCTATCACGCTTTTTCACCTCCGACTTTCGTTTGAATGATTGATAACAGTACAATAAAGACTACGATCACAAATGAAACCGCCGCAGCATAACCAAAATTCGGTGTAAATTTATAACTTAAATTGTAAATATACTGAGATAGCGTAGTTGTTGCATTTGCTGGTCCACCACCCGTAATATTTTGTACTTCATCAAAGAGTTGCAACGTACCGATCGTTGATGTGATTGACGTAAACAAAATAATTGGTTTTAAGTTAGGAATCGTGACTTTGATCAATTGTTGCCACTTAGATGCGCCATCGATTTCTGCTGCTTCATAAATTGCCGGATCAATATTTTGCATTCCTGATAAAAAGAAAATCATGTTATAACCTGTCCAACGCCATGTAATCGAAATGATGATTAATACTTTCGCCCAAACTGGATGGGTCAGCCAGCCAATTGGCATATCGATCAAGCCGATCGTCATCAAAAAATTATTCACTAATCCCGATTGAGAAAACAAGCTTTTCATAATAAGCGAATAGCTAACCATGGATGTGATACAAGGTAAAAAAATCGCTGTCCGGAAGAATCCTTTCATTTTAAGCTTTTTATCATTTAATAAATTAGAGACAAATAAAGCTAAAAACAACATAATCGGTACTTGTACTAATAAATATAAAAAGGTGTTAAAAAAAGCCTTTTTGAAGGTCGCATCATTCAACATGCGTTGATAATTCCCCAAACCATTAAAACTCATATTAACTGGGGGACCACTTTGAAATGAAGTGATCAGCGCTAAAATCATTGGGATAAATACCATGATCGAGATCATCAGAACTGGTAAAACAAGAAACGCATTTCCGTTCTTGAAAAAATCTTTTTGTTTCATCTGCTTTGCTCACTTTCGTTACGTTCATCTTCGTTTTATCTGTCATTTAAGGAACGTCTCACAAATCCTCCCTCTTAACTAATTGTCTGAGTAAATGACAGCGTCCTCACGAAAATTCTACGGTATTGATTGAAACTATTTTTAATAGATAGCAAATTTGTGTGACTGATGACCGTTCAAAAATCACCAGCCAACACAAATTTGATCCTCTAAATCAATTCATTTCACTCTGCTTAATTGGCTAACTGTGCTTCTACTTGTTTTTGCGTATCTGCCAAGACTTTATCAGTATCTTCTCCATTGATGATTCGGTGTAATGACTCTGCTACAACTGCTTCGATTGCATAGGTTTCTTGTCCATAATTAACTTGTGGAATTTCCGCTGTCCATTTAGAAAAGTCTTCAAACACCTTTTGACCACTATAGAATTCAGAAGACTCTTGATAAGCTGGTTGATCTTTTGCACTTAACATGGTAGAAACTAACCCGATTTCTTTCGCTAAGGTTCCCATCAAGTCTTCGTTAGTCGCAAAGGTCTTCTTCAAGAAGTCTTTCGCATTTTCTTCGCCTGAAACACCTTTGATCACATACCACCCAGCTCCGCCTAAATTAGAAGCTTGTGCTTTTTGCATATTGGCAGGTAATGAAGGTGTCGGTGCAATTGCCCATTTCCCTGATTGATCTTCAGCACCTTGGATCGTTGAGGAATACCAAGCACCAATTGGACTGGATGCAACAGCCCCTGATTGAATGGCCGTGACACCTGCATTCCAATCTGAAGTTTGTTCCACTAGATCTTCTTTAAGTAGTGTAGCAAATAGATTTAATCCATATTTCAATGATTGGTTATCTTTGATCGTAACCGTCTTTCCATCTTCCGAAGTGTACCATTCACCAGCTTCTTGCATGATCATACGGACACGTCCAAGATCTGATGGATTCACTTCAGTAATTTTTTTACCCGTTTTTGCTTTAACATCTCGAGCAACTTGTAAATAGTCATCCCAACTTAAATTCTGCATATCTGCTTGACTGTAACCGGCTTCTTCTAACAAATCTGTTCGATAAAAATTAGCCGTAACACCTGAATCAAATGGAACGCCATAAATTTGATCATCTATCTTATTAACCGCAAATTTATACGAAGCAAAATCGGATTCATCTACGATATCGGTTAACTCAGAAAATGCGTCCGGATAAGAATTCAAATAACCTTGAATACGATAATCCTCAATCAACACGATATTCGGTAATCCATCCGTATTTCCACTGGCTAATGCTGTGTTTAACTTTTGTACGATATCATCTTGTGACATCGTAACGACATCCACTTCGACATCTTTATTGTCATAGACTTTTTTTGCTTCATTGACTGCTTTGATATTAAACGTTTCATCCCATGCCCAAACACTGATTTTATTTTCATCTTTCGTTGCTGAATTTGAGGAACTCCCACATCCCGCAAACAAAACTGCTGCTGAAGCTAAAAGCGTCGCACTTGCTACTAATTTTTTGAATTTCATATCCAACCCGCCTTTTTCATTTTTATTCTTTACATGTGAATCATACCAAAAAATGTAATCGTTTTCTTAATTTCTAAAAGAGTTCCAAAAAATATCCCAAAATAAGAAAAAATCACAAATTTAGATTTCAAATTTTTTTATTTTGAGTAATTCATCTTGCTTTTCTGCCAATTAAACCGTATTTTAAAAAGAGAAACTGTTTAAAAGGGGGAACAAGCTTGATTAATTTATTATTGATCGACGATGAAAAAACAATCTTACATGGCATAGCCAATTTGGTTGATTGGTCAAACCACGGATTCCAAATTAAAGGCGCTTTTTCAAGCTCATTGGAAGCGCTTGATTTTTTCTCTATTCATTCTAATGATATTGATATTGTCATTACTGATCTTATCATGCCTGAACTGGATGGGATTGAACTTGCTCGCCTCTTAAAAAAAAGCAAGCCTGATATTCAAATATTAGTGTTATCAAGCCATGATGAGTTTCAACTAGTGAAAGACTCTTTTAAAGAAGGCGTATCCGATTATTTACTTAAACCAAAATTGAATCCAGAAAACCTGCTTTCTGCTTTGAACCATTTGGTTAAAAAAGGCCAAAAAAATCTAGACTCTAAATTCTCTCTAGATAGTGCTTTAACACAATATTTCTCTGGACAAAAAACAACGATATCTAACGATCCTTTTCGTTTCCCGTTATTTTACATCGTCTATAGCGAAATGGATGATTTAGCTCCACTAGCTTCTCTAAAAAGTAACGAAGAACGAGCTGAACTCTGGATTGATTGTCAGCCTTTTACCACTCTCGACTATGAATATGGTTGCTTACTAAATGTTTCGTCCATGGATTGTTTCGAACAAATTCAGACTTCTTTGCGTGAATATGCGCAAAAATCTGATGCATTATTGATTATTTCCCCTTGTTTAGAGCTAAGTGAACTGTTCGATTGTTTTCAAAGATTAAAAAAATTAGGCAAAGGACAACGTTTTTATCAGAAAAGTGCTGGTGTTGTATCGGAAGAACAATTAGTCCCTTTGATTCCACACTTTGATCAGAGCACGAAAAGCTACTTAACAAAGATTGTCAACAAAGATTATGTATCCGCTATCAGAGAAATGAAATCAGCGATTGAGACTCTGATCGCTTTAAAAATTGACCCTTTATTTTTAAAACACGAAACAATCAATCGTCTCTACGCACTCATCAATGCTTTAGAAGATGGTCAAGGGACGAAAGAATTGACGACATTAAAAATTACGTTACCAACACTTATAACGAACGTCGCCACCATCGAAGATTTTTCCATTACGTTTACTAAAATCATCACTCAATTGATGCGTTGGAGCACGCCGGAAAAGAATGAAAACTCAGAAATTCTGACAGCGATCTATGATTATGTTCAAGAAAATTATCATCAAGATATTTCCTTGCAAATCATCTCCGAAAAATTTCATTTTTCCTATAGTTATTTATCTACCATGTTTACCGAGAAATATGGGATTAGCTTCACTAAATATCTAAAAAAAGTCCGGATACAACATGCGAAACGGCTTTTGCTTGAGACAACCGAGCCACTTTCACAAATCTCTTACCAAGTAGGATTTGCTGAACTTGGTTACTTCTCAAGAGTATTCAAGGAAGAAACTGGGCTAAATCCTTCTCAATATCGAAAAGGAAGTTTGAAACATGAAGAAAAAATTCAAAGAGTATGAACTAGTTACAAAACTACTGGTTGTCCTAGTCATTGCGCTTCTTACTCAAGCGATTATTCTGTCCTTCTTCATCTATGATCGATCCAAAAACGCTTATATCCATCTATTTGATAAATCGAATGAACTAACGCTTGGCAAAATACAACGTGATTTTGAACGATTGAATGATAATATCGAAAATATCTTAACGATGGTCGCTAACAACCCTGCAGTCGAAAATTATTTCTCTAACAATCAGCACTCTTCGTTAGATAACTACGCAAATGTAAAAACGATCCAACAAATGAACCGAAGCTTTACTTCGATCTCTCCTTCCATCAATTACGATCTGATGATCTATGGTGAAAGTGGACATACCTTCGTTGGAAACGAGATGCTTGCCAGTATGGATGCTGCGGCATTCATGAGATCTGCTGTCGTACAAAAAGCAAAGGCACATAAAGCATCGACTCAAATGTTCTTTGTCGACTTTGGTTTGACTACTCGTGACCAAACAAAAAGCAGCATCCTATTCATTAAGAAATTGACTTCCTCGTTGAATCATATTTATGGGTATGCTGTCATTGCGATAACTGCAGATGAGCTAGCGAATTTATTCAATGAAACGATCCATTCGGAGGTCTCCAAAATCTATCTCATCAATGAAGCAAATCAAATCATTACCTCCAATGAAACTGGCATGATTGGTGCCAAAACCAACTTGTTAAATGATTTAAATACCAATGAAACAAAAACAGTTGATTATAATCGTTTAACACGTGTTCCATTATATCGACAAAACTTAGCTTTGATTAGTAAAGTAAATATTCGTTCACTAGTCAATCAAATGGGACTGATTGTTCCGATCGTCCTTTTTAATTTGATGACTTTAATGGTAGTTGGTGCTATTGTCTTTCGCTATATGAACCGTCAGACAAAGTCGATTTATGCCTTGATTCAGTCCTTAAAACATATCAAAAAAATTCCTAATAATACCCAAGTAGACGTTCAAGGGACCTACGAAACAAAGACTTTAGGCACTACAATCAATCAACTATTAACAACGATCGATGAGAACTATTTTACTTCAATTGAAAACGAAAAGAAAAAACGCCAATTAGAGATTCAAACGATGCAAGCCCAAATCCAGCCTCACTTTATCTACAATACGTTAACTAGTCTAAAATTTTTGATCTGGCAAAAAGAAAATCAAAAAGCAATTCATGGAATCGATCATTTTATTGATTTGTTGAGAAGTACCATTGGGAAAAAAGCAGAAACAATCACTGTCGAAGAAGAATTAAAAAGTGTGCAAAGCTATATCCATATTCTTTCATTGAGATATGGTGATGATATCGCCACTCGGATCATGGTCCCCGATGAACTATATCCTTTTAAAGTGCCCAATATGATGATCCAGCCAATTATTGAAAATGCTTTTTTACATGCTTTTCAAACAAAAAAAAGTGGGTTTATTACTTTATTCGGAAAAATTCATGAAACACAATTGATCTTTGAAATCGTAGATAATGGTGATGGATTTGATACAAATCAAAAGAAAAAAAACAAGGACTATTTTTCTGGAATCGGAGTCAAGAATGTGAACGAACGAATCAAATTGCTTTACGGCAAAGAGTATGGATTGCAGATCCAATCGATTATGGGTGTTGGTACAACGGTAAAAATCACATTGCCATTAATCAATTAATTCAAAAATAAACAATTCAGTTAGTTGATACTTATTAGCAATAGACGCTGCCCTTCTAAGATAGATGATCCTAGAAATGCAACGTCTATTTGTCTATGGTTTTATATTTTTTGTGTCTGCTAATAATATGAAAAGCTATTGTTCTTTACCGATGCTTAGCTATCAATCCTTCCTTTCTCTAGATAGACAGCATTCAAGCATCAGCTCCTTGAAATAAGCCTAAATTTTTTTAACATGAAAAGGTGTTTTAAAAAATTGCCTCTTATTTGCTTGGGAGCTGACCGCTTCTTTCACGAACTTTACTTCACGATAAAACTAAATTCATGGTCTTCTTCCGCTGAAATATGATACGCTTCTTCAACATCTGCTCCCCAGCTGTTGATTCCTCCTACACCACGTACCTTCCCTTGAATCACTAAGACGGTTCTTCTAGCTGGTGGTAACTCTTCAAGATGTGTGGCATTTTCTAATTCTTCGGCTTTATAGGGGAGAGCTGAAAATGCAAAATCGCCGTTCACTTGTTCAAAGCGTAATGAAAATTCCTCCTTTCCTTGATCCGCATTATTCATCGTAGAATCTCTAGTGATTTCTAGCCATTTCGTCTTCATATGGACACCACAATCTTGTGGCACGAGATAGGGAGTCACTGGTAAACCAGTTACTTTATAAGTACCCTCGATTCCTCCTGCCATTCGATCTGGATACGTTTCTCCTGATAGTCCTTCATATTCAAAATATTTCGCTTTGGTTGGCATAATAAAGCGAAAACCTAATAAAGGTAATTCAGGCAGGCCTTGCTGTCCATGATAAAAGACAGAAATTTTCATTTCGCCATCAGATTGTACTTCATAGTTGACTACGACTTCTGTTTTGGGCACCGTATTGATTTCTAACGTGAATTTGATCGCTGCTGATTGCGCATATTCATGATTGGAATAGCGATTATTGATCGGAGCAATTGGCTGTTCGATTGGTTTTTGATCAATGGAAACTTGAACATTTTTTACTTTCGGGTACATCCCAGCCCCTAGCCACATGGACGAACGATAGCCAAACCCATTCCCTCGATCATTATCCGTCAAAGCCCGCCAAAACGTCGGCAGCGTTTCTCGATACAACCATTCTTTCCCATTTTTATTTAAGGATTCCAACCCACCTCTTGTATAGGAAAAGATATAATGAAATCCTTCACCTTTTAAAGCAAATGTACAATCTCCATAAATAATCTTCATTTTAATCGCTGTATTTTCCATAATAATACCTTACCTCCTGTAATGCCGGTTTTTCTTGACCATCAGAAAAGACGATCCCGTTACCTGAAAATTCATAATCACTTGGACGATCATCAAAGTCCCCACCGTATCTCATTACTTTTTGTTTCGTCAATGGATCGATCACTTGAATCGCTTGATCTTTAAAGTCCCAAATATAGCCACCTTGATACATTGGGTATCGATCTAATAATTCCATGTAAGAATTCAATCCTCCCAACGAATTCCCCATGTCATGCATGTATTCACATAAAATGAAAGGCTTTTTCCCATCATTTTCAAGGTAATCACAGATATCTGTTGGCGTAGCATACATGCAACTCTTGACATCAGAAATCGAATCTTCGAATGCAGGATTAGGGAAATTTCCTTCATAGTGAACAAGGCGATCGGGATCTTTTTCTTTAAAGTAATCATTCATCAAACGAATATTCTCTTCTGCGTAAGATTCATTTCCTAAAGACCAGAATAAAATACTCGTATGGTTCTTGAATGTCTCAAAATTTGTCTGTGCTCTGTCAAGAACGATCTCCCGCCATTGAGGAACGTTCCCCGGTACATTGTAAGACGGCTCAAACGCGCCCATCTTTTGCCAAGAACCATGAGATTCCAGATTGGTCTCTGCCATCAAGTTAATCCCCGCCTGATCACAAAGATAATACCAAGGGATTTGATTTGGATAATGTGAGGTTCTAACCCCATTGATATTCGCATGTTTAATGATTTCTAGATCTTTCTTCATATCCATCAAATCGATAGCTCTTCCTTTTTCAGGATGCCATTCATGTCGATTGACACCGTTGATGATCAAACGTCGGTCATTCAAATAAATGATCCGCTCTTTGATCTCGATCTTTCTAAAACCAAATGGATAGTAACTATACTCCGTCACCCCAGTATCATCAAACGTTTCAAATTCGGCGGTGTATAAATTGGGTTGAAAATGATCCCATAAAGTAATTTTATCTACTGGAATATGCAACGAGATTTGTTCTTCGATTCCCACTTCTTCTTGATGGATCTCTTCTCCTTTGCAATCGAGGAGTCGGACACGTAGCTTTCCGTTTGAAGTAAGATTTTCAATAGTCAAGTCGATATCTACCCAACCGCTTTGAAAAGAGGGATCAACTTGAGGTTTGATCCACATATCCTCTATATGATTTTTCCCTCTGGCGATCAATGAAACATCTCTAAAAATCCCAAAGAAACGGAAAAAATCTTGGTCTTCGAGAAAAGCGGCACTACTTCTTTTATGGACTTCTACCGCTAAACGATTCTCTTCTTCCAGATAAGGAGTTAAATCAAATTCAGAAGGCGTGAAAGAATCTTCTGCATAGCCGACAAAGTGCCCATTTAACCAGACATACATTGCCTGTTCGACACCTTCAAATCGAATGGTGATCGCCTTTTCTTTCATTTCTTCATTTAAAGTAAAGTTCGTCACATATGAGCCAACTGGGTTATACTCGGCTTGAGAAAACATCCCCTCGGCTTCTTCCTTACCAGCGGTTGTATAAGCCGGACGTCTAAACTCATGCCCTTCCCATGGATACATCGTATTGATGTAGTGGATCTTGTCGTATCCTGCTAGTTCGATATGCCTAGGAACATCAATCTGATCGAAGCCACTGTTATCAAATTCCTTTTCAAAAAAATTCACTGGACGTTCTAAAGCATTACGGGAATAGCAAAATTGCCACTTCCCATTCAGCGATTGGATTCTGGTGTTTCCTGTTTCCACTTCTTCTTTAGCACCATAAATAACATGATCACTATGGGCTTTCCTTTGATTTACTCGATACACTTGCGGATCATCTAACCATTCAATCAATGCGTTCATTTTTCTATTCTCCTTCGTCTATGCTCATAAAATGAATCAATTCTGTTTGAAAATCGCCATAAAAATCCGGGAAATAAAGACCTATTGTCATTAATTCCGATCCTGAATATACTTTGCCATCTATCTGGTTCTGGTATAGTTTTTCTTCGCTTAGTCCAACAAGGCGTACCTCATGAAATTCGGGCTGTGCATTTGCTAACCGACGATTTATAAACAAGAGGACTTCCTGTTGGTTTTTTGAAACAAATTCCCAGGAAGCAATATTTTGCTCAAAGGGATTTTGTAAACGATAGAAATCACCATATTGGACTGTCTGTCTGATTTTTTTATAAAATTCTACCTGTGCGGCTACTTCCTGCTTTTCCTCACTAGATAATTTTGTTAGATCGAGTTCATATCCAAACACCCCGCCCATGGCCACATCTCCACGTGTTTTTAAACTGGTGACTCGTCCCGTTTGATGATTAGGAACAGCTGATACATGGGCAGTCATAGCTGAAATAGGATAAGCTAAGCTCGTCCCATATTGGATATTGATGCGTTCAACCGCATCTGTATTGTCACTAGTCCAAGACTGTGGCATATAATAAAGCAGCCCTGCATCGAACCGTCCACCACCACCAGAACATCCTTCCCAAAGGATATGAGGATAGTCGTTTGTTAAGTTTTCCATCATCTCATATAATCCTAATAGATAACGATGCAAAACTTCCCCTTGGTTTTGTTTGCCCAATGACACCGAATAGACATCAGATAGCGATCGATTCATATCCCATTTGATATAGTCGATCTCCACACTGTCTAACAAATGCCGTAACTGTGTTTCAATCGTCTGCCGGACTTCTTTTCGGGTAAAATCAAGGACGTGTTGAGATCTAGAAGCTGATGGTTGACGACCTGGTTCTTTCATCATAAATTCGGGATGATCCCGATTTAATTGAGAGTCGCTGGAAACCATTTCAGGCTCAACCCACAAGCCAAACTTTAGTCCTTTTTGGTGAACATAGTCAGCAATCCCTTTTAAGCCATTTTTCAATTTCCCTTGATATTCAAACCAGTCTCCTAGAGAAGATTGGTCCGAATCTCTTTTCCCAAACCAGCCGTCATCTAAAACAAACATCTCTATCGCTAATTCGTTTGCTTCATCAACGATCGCTTCGATCTTTTTGCTCGTAAAGTCAAAATAAGTCGCTTCCCAATTGTTGACTAGGATCGGACGTTCTTGGTATTGGAATCGCCCTCTTGCTACTCGTTCCCGTAATAAATGATGGGTCACTTGACTCATCCCATTCAACCCTTGATCAGAATAAGTTAAAAGTATTTCCGGTGTTTGGAAGCTTTCATATGGTTGTAACTCCCAAGAAAAATTATAGGGATTGATCCCACCGATCACTCTAAATTGTTGAATGGCATCTTTTTCAATCTCAAAGGAATGATTTCCCGAATAAACAAGATGGATCCCAACTGCTTCCCCTGTAAATTCAGTTGTTGCATGATTTGTCAAGGCAATGAATGAATTCATCTGATGACTGCTTGAACCACGACGGCTTTCAAATGATTTGATGCCATCTGTTATGCTTTGTCTAGACATCTGCCGTTCTTTGACATGCGCTCCTGGTAAGGCAATCACTTCATCAAACCGGCCTGAATTCGTAAAATCAAGTTGAAAAGAGGCTGCTTTTTCAATCATCACTGGATCATTGGTTTCATTTCTTACCTTCAGCGAACGTGTAATCACTGCTCTTTCTCGATAAATCGTATAGGAAAGATCCACGTAAATCTTTTCTTCACGATCTTTCAACGTCACGATCAACGTTTCTGCCTCTGTATCATTCTTGATATACGCTTGCGGTAATCCAGATAAATTTGGCTTTCCTTCTTGGATCTGAAAACTTTCATAACGTAGATCAAGCAGATTTGATCCATTTTCTCGACGAATCATCAAGGCAGGTAATCGATAATCCATCCCTCCGTGCCCTGAATACTCTTGTGGTAATGTATCTTTTGAATACGTTCGATCTTCATTTAAGGGGACGTTCCCAGAAAAGCCGCGATCTCTGCGAGGATATTTTTTATGATTATGATAATGGGTCGTTCTTTTACCAAAATAAACATGAGCCAGAACTTCACTTTCTTCAATTTGAAGAATATAGGAAATTTCTGAATTGGATAGATGAAATACTTTTTCCTGTTCGTCAAATGTGATTAAAGCTGCTCTTTGATTCTTCATCACTTGTTCCATTGTTTCACCTCTCAAATAAATAGTAACCGTTTACTTTTGTTACATTTCCTGTATACTGTTTACTAAACAAATATGTCAATAAAAATTTTTATTTTTTTTGTAAGGGGTGCCATTTTATGGTTGGAATTAGAGATGTCGCAAGAAAAGCCAATGTTTCACCTGCTACGGTCTCAAGAGTTTTGAATGAAGACAAAACGATCAGTGTCTCTGCTGCTACTCGTCAACGGATTTTTACTGCAGCTGCCACATTAAATTATGATATCAACAAGCGAAAATATATTAAAAAACGCCGTCCTTCCATCGGTGTCATTTCAGCAATCAGTAAAGCCAGCGAAGAAAAAGATATTTATTATCGAGAATTACGAGCAGGTCTAGAAGAAGAAGCCAGCCGACTCCATATCGGCATGAATCGAATTTATAATATGTCGGATAACCCGACCGAGTGGAAAGATTTGGATCAATTAGGTGCTATAATCGTAGTCGGTACGATCGATAAAGGTGCAATCGCCGATTTATTGAAACAGAACCGACAATTAGTTGTAGTAGATAATCCAGATATCCAACAAGAAGTGGATATGGTCTATGGGGATCTCGAACGAATGACTAAATCTGTTTTAGAACTTTTTTTAGACAATGGGCACACCAACATCGCTTATATTGGTGGTTATCAAATCGATATTAACGAAGCTGGTCGGAAATCAACAACTGAGAATGAAAAAAGGCTCAGAGCCTACCGCCATTTCATGCAAGACCATCATTTGACCAAACAGATCAATTATTATTTAGGAGAATGGACAGAGGAATCCGGAGAGCAGTTAGCGACCAAACTTCTCGAAAAACAAAAACATGATTTACCGACGGCCATTTTGATCGGCAGCGATCCTTTAGCATTAGGTGTTTATCGAGCATTACAAAAAGACAATCGAAAAATTGGAGAAGAGATCGTTCTAGTTAGCTTCGATAACATCGAGGCGATTGCTGATTTATCTCCTAGTTTAACAAGTGTAGCGATCAATGCAAAAGCCATTGGTCAGTCTGCTGTTCGATTAGCGGTGGAGCGAATCGATGGTTTGAGAGAGGAACCGATCATTGTCACTTATCCTACACGACTAATCATTAGAGAAAGTTTTAACCCTGATAAATCCTAACCAAATAGACGAAGAAGAGCGAGATAACTATCCTTTCCCGCTCCTTCTTCGTCTACTTTTGCTTATCCTCATTTGTTAAATCAGCTTCTACTTTTTGGCTTTCGATCCATCCTAAATAATATTCATGATAGACTCCTTCTTCCGTTTGCTTCGTTAGCAGATACTGTCCAATCACATTTCCTGTTTGATACCCTCGTTGAGCTAATGTTAATCTTACTTCTTCGATATTGTTCTTTTCGGTATGATTGACTTCCACTTGTAATAAAAATCGATGATAAGTTTTACCAGGCTGATTGTACCAAACAATTTTAGACAGTGGAATTGTGGCTGATGTTTGGTCTGTACAGAAGCCATAAATCATTTCATCGCTCAGCGAAAAATCAAAATACCCACCGAAGCTGGCATAGTTTTCAAGATAGGCTTTCGAATCTAAAATGTCGTCGGAATCCACTATGACGATTGCCGCAAAAGGAATTGTTTCTTTGGTAATGCCTCGATTGTCAATCATAAGTTTTAATTGTTCTTTTCGAGCCAAGATTTCTTCATGTTTTTTTTGCAGACTTATTTTTTCTTGCTTAATCCGCTGCTCTGTTTCTGCAATCGTTGCATAATGTTCTTCGATCGTTTTTCCATATAAATTTTTCATCTGTTTGATTGGAACATCTAATTTTCGATAGAAATTGATGTCATAGATCTGAAAAATATCATCAATATTAAACATCCGATACCCGTTTTCTTCATGGCGTAGAGAATGGATTAACCCTTGCTCATCCCAAAAACGAATCGTTGACTTTGGTACATTTAGTAGTTCCGAGACTTCTCCGATCGTGTAAAGTTTTGGCATTTCCGCTCACCTCTTGTTAATTTTACCGCTTCTTCTATTGACCTTCAAGTAACTTTAAGGTGTAAAATTCATTATTGTCTAGTAAAAGGAGGAAACAAAATGACATTACTTAAACAATTCCTATGGAAGAATAAAAAAATCGTAGGCATGACTTTTTTATTCGTCTGTTTACAAATCATTGGTACACTTGGTGTGCCTAAATTAGTGGCAACATTAATTGATGAAGGGATAGTTACTGGTCAAAACAGTAAAATTTATACCATTGGTCTACAAATGGTATTCGTAGCCTTACTAGGTACTTTTTCAGCGATTGCTTCTAGCTATTTTTCTGCACTAGTGTCTGCAAAATTTGGCTACCAAACAAGGGAAACCTATTTTGATAAGTTCCAACAATTATCGATGAAAGATGCAGATGAATTTGGAAGTGCCTCACTCCTGACTCGAATGACTAATGATGTAGATAATATCCAACAAATGATTGTACTCTTTTGTCAAATGATCTTACCTGCACCAATCATTGCGGTGTTTACAATTGTCATGATGCTTCAATATTCCATGACATTGACATTGATTACATTGATTTCTGTGTTTATTTATGCTGTCGTTATTTACATCTTAATGAAAAAAGGAACCCCTCTATCTCTCAGTATCCAACCAAAAATGGATCGTATCACAGTGACTTTAAGGGAATTTTTTACAGGTGTGAATATGATTCGAGCCTTTAACAATCAAGACTATGAGGAGAAGCGCACCAATCAAACATTTGAGAAGTATGCCACACAGATGATCCGAGTCAATCGCGTATTTGCTTGGGTCACTCCGATTGCTTTTTTATTAATGGGGATCGTATACAGCGCCATTCTTTGGTTTGGTGGTTCGTTGGTCAGTGAAGGTACACTACAGATCGGGACTGTTACTGCCATCGTCGAATATTCGATGCTCACGTTGGCTTATCTAATGACTGCAGCTATGGTGTTAGTCGTCGTTCCAAAATCGATGTCCTCTCTTCGGCTGATCGAAGAAGTGTTGAATCAACCTATTGAGATCATTGATCCGGAAAATCCATCAACAGCTTCGCTGAATATGGATGATGAGCATGTGTTATCTTTTGAACACGTTTCTTTCAGTTATACCAAAGATTCAGAACCTGTATTGGAAGATATCCATTTTAAGGTACCTAAAGGCAAAACAACTGCCATCGTTGGCGGAACTGGTTCTGGTAAAAGTACAATAGCCAAATTGCTCCTTCGTTTGAATGATGTGACCAGTGGACAGATTACATTAGGGGGGCAACCACTTCAACAATTAACACAAGAAATGATTCGCTCAAAAATCAGCTATGTTCCGCAAAAAGCGTTTCTGTTTAGTGGAACAATTTTATCAAACCTGCAAATGGGCAATGAGCATGCAACAGAAGAAGAATTGACCTCAGCTATACGTATTTCACAATTAGAGGAAGTTTTGGATAAATTGCCCAAAAAATTAGCTAGTTTTGTTGCACAAGGCGGAGATAATTATTCTGGCGGACAAAAACAACGGATGTGTATTGCACGAGCGCTCATCAAACCAGCAGATATCTATGTTTTCGACGATAGCTTTTCTGCTTTGGACTACAAGACGGATGCAAAACTAAGAACAGCCCTCCATGAAGAAATGGCTGATAAGACATTGATCATTGTGGCTCAAAGATTGAGTACAATCATGAACGCTGATCACATCATCGTTTTAGACAATGGCCGAGTCGTGGGACAAGGAACTCACGAAACACTCCTTGCTACTTGTCTTTCTTATCAGGAATTTGCTAAATCACAAGGGATTTTGAAAGAAGGGAATATATGAAAACAACTGATGTAAAAATGAATAAACATAGTTTGATCCGCTTTTGGAAAATGATCCAATCTGATCACAAAACATTTTATGGCTTACTATTATGTAGTTTAATCGGTAACCTGATGGTCGTTGCAATGCCGATGATCATGGGCGTTGGTATCGATCAGCTTTTAAGTCGAATCCGCACGATCGGGATTGCTGAAATGACATTTCATGATGTCAAGGATGCCCTTTTGTTCCCTGTTGTTTTATTACTCGTTTTTTCTTTTTTAAGTAGTATTACTTCTTTCATTCAAGAATACGCAATGGCTTCATTGAGTGAAAAAATCACACTTAATGTTAGAAAAGAAATGACCAAGAAATTCAAAACATTACCAATGGCCTTCTTTGATCAGCATCAGGTAGGAGATATCATCAGCCGAACAACGACTGGTTTGAATCAACTAGCACAAGTCTTGCTAACAGGGATCAATCAATTTTTCACTTCCATTGTAACGATTTTATTTTCCATTTTGATGCTGTTTTATATTGACAGCAAATTGACGTTACTGATTCTTTTATTGATCGTTGGTAGTTCATGGGTCACTCAACTCTTTGCGAATAAAAACAAAAAGATTTCTGATGACAATCAAACAGAACTAGGTTCATTAAATAATAAAGTGGAAGAATATCTTGCAGGTAACTTGGTCATCAAAACATTCAATCAACAAGATCAAGCGATCGAGTCGATCCGTCAAGTAAATCATTCACAGTACCAAGCATTTAAAAAAGCGCAATTCATGAACTTTGCCATCTATCCAGCGATTCGCTTGATCAATCAATCAGCGTTCATTTTAAGTGCTGTCTTAGGTGGGATCTTAGTAATATCTGGCGGACTCACACTAGGATTGTTACAAGCTTATCTGCAGTACATCAATCAAATCTCTGAACCGATCTCGACCGCTTCTTATGTCATCAATTCGTTACAATCTGCTATGGCGGCGATTGATCGTATCTTTGAGATTATGGATGAACCAAATGAGCGTTCTGATCACGAAAATACAGCATCACTTGACCAGCCTGCTGGTTCAATCAGGTTCAAAGATGTTCGATTTGGTTATAGTCCAGATAAGATCTTGATGGAAAATGTCAACTTTTCGGCTAAACCAAAACAAACAATTGCAATCGTGGGACCAACTGGGGCAGGAAAAACGACATTAGTCAATTTACTCATGCGATTTTACGAGCTAAACCATGGAAGAATCGAATTCGACGGAATCGATATCACGAAATTCTCTCGTAGTGAGTTACGTAAACACTTTGGGATGGTTTTGCAAAATACGTGGCTCTTTGAAGGCACAGTGGCAGATAATATTGCTTATGGGAAACAGCAAGCTTCCAGAGACGAAATCATTGCGGCTGCCAAAATTGCCCAATGTGATCATTTCATCCGTACGTTACCTGAAGGATATGATACGATTATTTCAAGTGAAAATGGTTCGTTGTCACAAGGACAACAACAGCTATTGACCATTGCTCGGGTATTGCTGGCGAATCCTTCCGTAGTTATTTTAGATGAAGCAACCTCCAGCGTGGATACCCGCACCGAAGCAATGATCCAAAAAGCAATGAATGCTGTCACAGAAAACCGAACCAGCTTTATTATCGCCCATCGGTTATCTACGATTGAAAATGCCGACTTGATTTTAGTGATGGAAAATGGAAATATTATTGAACAAGGAACTCATCAGTCACTATTAAGCAAACCAACACTTTATGCTAGTTTATATAATAGCCAATTTCAAATCACATAAAAGAGGTTGTGAAAAGTGCGTCTTGACCCGAGTAATAAGGAAGAAAATCTCGAAACAGCTCCTCATGTTTTGAGATTTTTAGACTTATTACCGAGGGTCAGCACTTTGAACACCGTTTAGCAAGAGGCTGTGAAAGAAGCGTTTAGCTCCGAGCGAATAAGAGAGGATTTTTTAAAATAGCTCCTCATATTTTAGAAAATCATCGCTTATTGTTGAGGAGTTGCTTCTTGAACGCCGTTTATATCAAGAAGTTGTGAAAAGTGCGCCTTGACCTAAGTAATTTTGAACACTTTTTACCTATTTTAAACCCCATAAAAAAGAGCCTTGGAAAAAAGTCCAGGCTCTTTTTTAAGGGTCTATTCTTTCAATCTCTCTTATTCACAAATTCAATCGTTACATAGAGAACTTTCACTTACATAAATTGTCATTGTCTCTCCTTACGCCGTTTCCTTTTTGGTGTTGAAATTCATCTAAACTTTTTTAGCGATTCTCTACTTGCGATAATTGTTGTTCGAATTGCCATGTTTCTCCACCATCAGTCGAATAAAAAAGACAAGCAAACATTTTCCCTGTATCGATCGATCCATTTTTTAGGATGTAAAACTTGGTTTCCAATTTATTGGCACTTACTTGTACCACTTCATTTGGTGACTAGAACAAATCGATCCCTCCCAATTGATACTCACCCGGGATAGCTACCAAGGATTCTTTGAATGTTAGTCCCCCATCATTCGTATAATAGATGTTTTCTCTTGTAGAAAGGAAACCCAATGTCTTCGTCACAAAACTAACATTTTGAATCGGTTGATTTACGATGGTACTGCCGCTTTTTTGCCAGCTTTGCCCTTTATCGTTGGTCGTATAAATTTTTAGACTTTCCGCAGACATTCCTGTAGAGGATGAAAATACCATGACGCCTTGATCGTTTGTGAAAAAGTTTGCTTTACGGTAACGAACCTGTCCGCCTTGATCTGTAATCTGACTTTTTTGCCACGTCTTCCCATTATCAGCTGATGATAATAGGTAAACGTTTTTTTGATCAGGTGAATAGATAAACCAAGAAAAAGTAGGAGAAACATCAAATGTTTTGTCCATCCATTCCCCTTTTGCAACAGTACCCGAAGTCAAAGTATAGTCACCAAAACGCAACCAGTCCACAGCAATTGGAACGAAATGCCAGTCTTTTCCTTGATTCGTCGTCAAATACAAGGCTTGTGTTTCTGGGTCTATTTTTACGTCATTCGTTTGCTCAGTGGTCAAATTGACGGATGTTTGAACAGGTTTCAATAATCCGTCCTGATTAGTCGAAGTTGGAATTTTTCTTACTTTTTCTTCGCTTTGCATCATAGAGTGTACATTCGTTGCTACTGGTCCTGCATTAATGAATTGATAAACACCCCCGCCAATCAACAAGAGTGTTCCAACTCCAATTGCTAAATGAGAGTAAAAAGGCTCAATTCTTTTTTTGTTTTTTCGGTCTATCGGTTCATTTACTTGCATAAAAACATAGTATCGATTACTACCATACCAAGTAAGTTGTTCTCCTAGAAAAAGTGAGACACCCTCCATCGTTTGCTGCAGAAAATAACGCCTCTTTTTCGCAAGTGTAAACTCCTTTTTGTTATGATCACTCAAGTAGAGATAATTTTCGTCCTGAGAGCCAACTGAAATATGTAACATATTCGCCACTTGTTTTTCCAGCCATTGATCATAATGCCGAGAGATGTTCCTCTTTTTGAACCATAGCACAGCAACGAGTAAAAACAAGAATAGTCCTATCGCAAAGTCAACATAACTTGAAAAATGGTACAAACTAGTGATTCGCTCCATTTTAAATGAATGTGGATGATTCTGCTTTAAATGATGGTAGATGTTTCCCCATCCGACCAAGAACAACAAGTTAGCGATAAAATACATCCCAATTTTCCATGTCATTTTTTTCGTTCGTTGATTGATGATAGACAACATCTTTGCTTTTGCTGACATCAATTCAATAATCAATAATTCTTTATCCATCTTGCCAATCTCCTTTTTTTACATTATGACGTAAAACGAGGAGATTGACTAGTTGATTTACGCTTTATTTAACGTTTATCTTTTTTTTGTAAACAAAGTATAATCCAAGTAAGAAGCAAGCCATGCCAATCATAGAAAGACTTGATTTTTGATAACCTGTAGTAGGTAGTTTTTTGTCTTCTTGTTCTTCTTGTTCGTCTTTTTCATCTTTTTTATTTTTTTCATTTTTTTCATTTTTTTCGTCTTTTTTATCTCTCTGATCGTTGTTATTCGTTGTCTCATTTGGCGTTGCTGGTACTGGCTTTTTATCCCCCGATTGGTTCGTATCCGCATCTGGTTTTTCTTTAGTTGGTTCAGCTAGCACATGGATTTCAACAGTTTTCTTTTGATGACCGTTTTGATAGGTCACTGGATAAACGCCAACTTTTGTCGTATCCACCTTACCAGAAACCATTTTCTGGTCAAATGTTAGGGGATTTCCTTCTTTATCATTGGCTGAAATAAAATTGTCTTGTGGATTCCAATTGTCTCCTACATAGAGTGTGGAACCTTTAACTACGAGTGTTTCTTTGTTCTCTTTGACCGTTACTTTGATCGTCTTACTTGCTATTCCGTTGGTATACGTCACAAAATAATCGCCCGTTTTTTGGCTATCCACCGAACCTTCTACCATTTTTGGAGTGAACGGTAGAGGCATCCCATCTTCATCAGTAGCTGAAACAAAATTAGCTTGTGGATCCCATTGATCACCCACATAAATAACTGAGTCTTTGGCCTGAATGCTCTCCTGGTTTTCTTTTACTGTTACATGAATGACTTGAGCAGCGCTACCATTAGTATAAGTAATCGGTGTCACTCCTACTACTGAGGTATCCACTGTTCCACTGACCATACTCATATCAAATGGAAGGGGATTTCCTTCCTTATCTGTTGCTGAAATAAAATTATCCTGTGGATCCCAGGTTTCACCAAGGTAAAGCGTCGAATCTTTGGCTAAAATTGATTCATAGTTTGGCTCTTTCTGCCAAACATACGTATCTGCCATCGCTCCTGTATAGTTCGTCATCAATTCTTCTGAAGTTAGCACGTATTCCCCTGCAGGGTTCGTAACCGTTCCAGAACCAACGTTTTGCCAATAACCAGTGTTTCCATCTTCTACTGGAATAGCAGGAAGATTGGCTGAATCTACAAAACGATAGCCTTTACCAAGAGTCAATTCATTGAGGCTCGTTGTTCCAGCCAGCATTTCTGCCATTTCTACGGGATCCTCAAACTGAAAATAAGAAAGATCTAATTTTTTTACTTTCGAACAATTTAAGAACATATATGTCAGATAATTCACAGACTCTGTATTGAAATTAGACACATCGATCGTCTCTAGTAACTCACAATTAGCAAACATGTATCTCATTGCTTGGACTAGACTGGTGTCAAAATTAGAAACGTCCAAAGAGGTTAAACTATTACAGCCATTGAACATATAATTCATGGATGTTACTTGACTTGTATCAAAACCTTCCACTGCGATCGTTTTCAATTTGCGACATTGATCAAACATGTAATGCAAATGAACAACCTTTGATGTATCAAAATTAGAAACGTCCACACTCTCTAATTCATAATTCAAACGAAACATCACTGAAAGATCAATCGCACTTGATGTATCGAAATTTGAGACATCCACATAGCGCAACTTCTTACATTCAGCGAATAAACGTGACATATAAACCACATTTGATGTATCAAAGTGAGCGATATCTAAGGTAATTAATTCATTACAAGCAAAAAACATTCTGTTCATGTTGACAACATTACTCGTATCAAAACTAGAAAGATCGATTGATTGTACTTTGGTACATCGACTGAACATGCCACTCATATCAACTACATTACTTGTATCGAAACTTGAAAGATCAAGATGAATGAGATTCTCTGTTTGGTCAAATGCTTCAAAAAACATATTAGACATATTCGTGACATTTGACGTATCCCATCCTGACAAATCAACGCCATTTAGTACACGACAGTCAGAAAAAAAGGAAGTCATATCCGTTACTTGACTTACGTCTAAATAAGCTAAATTCTCAATGGACAAAAGATTAGTATATCCATAAAATAAGCGATGAGTTTCTTTAGGAGCAATCGTTGGTCCAGTGAATACCATTTTTTTTATTTTAAATCGATAGCTGTTGAACCAAGGAGGAAAAAACGTAACCGGTGTTTCTCCCAATGTGCCTCCTCCAATATATAATGTACCTTCTGCATCGATTCGCCAAGAACAAGTTCCGAAAACACCACTGGCAATATCGGTGGATTCTTCTGTAGGTGTGGCAGTGTTGAGAAGCGTCTCCTCTTGTTCTGTGTTTTCCGTCAATTGATCCTGATCTAAGTCAACAGCTGATTGACTTTCAGTTGGTTGATCAAGGCTCTCTGATTCCTCTACCAGTTCTTCTTGCGGAACTTCTGTCATTGACTCTTCTAACTCTGGCTGATTTTCATCAGGTTCCTGGATCATTGTTTCTAATGGATTTTCGACCAGATCGTTTTTACCTCCTGGTTCGTTTAAACTAGTTGCTGTTTGTACTTGCTCTTCGTCTGGTTTACTCCATTCTTCGGCATAAGAATAAGAAAACGGATGAAGCAGAGATTGTGTCGCCAACCAAATCGCTAACGAACATTTGACTAACTTTTTCTTGTTCATTGATTTTCCCCCTAAATTCACCATGTTTTTAAAATAAAAGCTATTTATATAATCAACGATTACTTGAAGGAAAAGTTTTCTATTTTTTTCTTTCAAAAAAAATATTAGTAAAAAAATTGAGCTCATCGTTTATTCAAGTTAAAATAAAAAAGATTTCACTAAATAAATTACGCGGCTTTTAATTAAAGTCGGGAAGGAATAAGAATGAATAACCTATTTTTCAGATTATTAAATAACAAGCAATTACAGCGGCAGATAAGAATTCTTTACTATTTACATAAATGTGATTCGATTTCTTCAACTGAAAAACTAGTGAAAGAACTTGAAACAACAGCACCGACACTTCGCGCGGATATTGATTCTTTACAACAATTACTTCCCAAGGGAATGACCATCAAATATTATAAAAAGATCGGTTACCGATTGATGGTGTCTACATTCAAAACGATTGATTCCATTGTCATGGAGATCGCTAAAGATACAATTGTTTATAAATTGATTGACGAAATCTACCGAGGTCGTATTCATTCATTCCAAACTGCCACCGAACAGTTTCATCTCTCGCATTCAGTTTTGAGAAAGACCATTCGCCATATTAACAAAGAATTAAAATTTTATCGCCTTACTTTATCGACTAAACAATTAGATTTATTAGGAAATGAAGCAGATATCCGTTACTTTTTATTTGAGTTTTACCATGGTTTTAGACAAACATTTACGACCAATCATTCTTATCAAACAATCAACAATACATACGAAGAACTCCAAGAAGCGACAACGCAAATCGCAACAAATTATTTTCGCATCAACTTATGGATGAATATTTTAAAACAGCGCTTATTAAATAAACAAATGATTCATCTCGAACCGTCCTTATGTAAAGAAATTAAGGCAAGAACAAGTTTCATTCAGTTTAAATCGGTTTTTAAAAAGTATTTTAAAAGTAGATTTGGTATTACCCAAGTAGCCGAGGAGGAAATTGTTTGGTCTTACCTCATACGCTTACATTGTGTTTCTTACTACCCAGCTAACAAAACTTTGAATCTGTGCTATCCAGAAGATATTCCAACCTTAGAACAGTATGAACCATTTTTACGACCATTACAGAATTCTACAACTATCACAAATGTCGACCTGCTAAAGTTAAAAGGATATCTCAGCAACCTGCGTCTGCTGACAAAAATCTCTTCTCATTTTGAGCGAATCACTTTAGAACTTCATACCAGCGTACCTATGAAAGTCAAAAAACTTTTTAAAGAATGGCAGAACTATTTAAAAAAGTATACACATGTATTACCTTTTTCTGTTACCCACTATCAAGATATCGCCTTAACGTTAAGTATTATTCATTATGCCAATTTAACCTCTTCCTCTACCCAAAAAAAACAGACGATTTTATTTTCATTCCAAGGAGAACCCGGATTAGAAGACTATTTGACTCGATTCGTATGCCAATTGCTTCCACAAAATGTGGTTCCTCTTTTTGTCTCTAATAAATTTATTTCACATAAGATGGTTTTAGAAACTGAGGTTGCATTGGTTGTTTGCAATTATGATTTTCTAGATACAACCTGCCCTTGTCCAGTACTCTTACTTTCTTATTTTCCTACAAAAAAGGAATGGCTCGATCTACAACACTACATTTTTAAATTAGCTTATCCAATCAATGATTGATCATTAGCCGAACAAGTGAAAAAAAGAATCAACACGATTATTAGTTTCGTGTTGATTCTTTTTAATTATTTATTATAGATTTTTGGTCCTTTTCGCATATTCCGTCGATCATTTTTAGGCTCAGCCATTTTTTTTGAACGTCCGCCGCCTTGTTTCTTTTTGATCAATTCAAGCATTTTTTCCTTTGTATCCATCTTATACCCCTTTCTTCATGATTGTCAGCTACGTTATCATTTTCTAGTTTTCTGATTCTTTTACATGATTCACTAAGTTTGAATTATCCCTTAGGTGCTAATAGCGCCACTAATTCCACATGATGTGTTTGTGGGAATAAATCGACTGGTTGTACTTTTTTCACTTCGTAGCCTGACTCAGCAAATAACTTTGCATCTCTGGCAAAAGTTGCTGGATTGCAAGAGATATACACTAATTTCGCAGGTTCCATGTCAATGGCTGACGCAATAAAACGTGCATCTAATCCTTTTCTTGGCGGGTCGACAACGATCACAGATGGTTTGATCCCTTTGTCTTGCCATTTCTTCATGACTGTTTCTGCCTTACCCACTTCGTAATGAGCATTTTCAATTTTGTTTGTTAATGCATTGAATTGTGCATCTTCAATCGCTTCCGGAACAAGTTCCATGCCATAGACCTCTTTAACTTTATCAGCTAGAGATAAACCGATCGTTCCAATACCAGAGTAAGCATCAATGACGGTATCTTCTTTTTGTAACGCTGCAAATTCAATGGCTGTTTGATACAATTTTTCCGTTTGTTCAGTATTCACTTGATAGAATGATTTTGAGGAAATACGGTAAGTTTTGCCCAATAGTTGATCCTCAATATAACTTCTACCATAAAGAACCTTCTCTTTATCGCCTAATATCACGTTTGTTTTCTCTTCGTTGATATTTTGAACGACTGAAACGACTTCTGGCAATTCTTCATGAATAATAGAAGCAATTTCCTTGCCTTTAAAGAATTTTTCTTTTCGTGTAACTAAAACGACCATCATTTCATGTGAGTAATGACCTCTTCTGATGATAATATGACGGATTTGTCCTTCATTTTTCGCCTCGTTATAACCACGTACTTGGAAACGTTGCAAAATATCTCTCACACGTTTGATGGCTTCATCGATTGCTGTATCTTGAATATAATAATCCTCGATTTCAACTAGTTCATGGCTATTCTTTTTATAAAAACCAGTTGCTAGACGACCATCTATTCTTCTCACTGGAATCTGTGCTTTGTTACGATAGCCAATAGGATTCTCCATTGGGATGGTAGGTAAAATGTTAACCTCTGGCATCTTTGCGATCTTGCTCATGACATTTTCCACTTGCTTTTGTTTAAAAAGTAATTGCTGCTCATAGTTCAAATGTGCTAAAGGAGCAATTCCTGTCCGTAGAAGGCGATTATCCTTTAATGGTTGACGGTCTGGTGATTCGGTTAGCCATTTTTCTACTTTTCCATAACCAAATTTATTCCCAGCTTTTACTACTAGCACTTCCACTCGTTCACCTGGTAATGCATTTTCAATAAACAAAGGATAGCCATCGATTTTAGCTACGCCCATACCTTCATAACTTAAATCGATAATATCTAATGTGTAACGTTCATTTTTTTTAACTGATAGTTTCTCTTTCATAATAACTCCTCATTTAGGTTTGTAACTGAAGCAGTTTTGCTTTTAGTACTACGGTCATATCCAAAAAACGATCATTTGTGTTTTATTGGATAGGGACTTGGTACCGGGTTGCTTCAGGACATTTTTTTTAGGCACATAGAGCCTTTTTTTGGCAAGTCCATTTATTCACTTGAAGCCTTCACTTCATTTACGATCCAATTGTCAATCTTTCGTTCGCCTGCTTTAGACTCAACAAAGAAAAATAACATACTGTTACATAATGATCTTCAATAAATAAGAATTAATTTTTATCATACGAAAGGGTGGAACGATCATTTGTCCCACCCTTTACGTCATTTTTCTTTATCTGCAATCTTGCCGTCACCGTCTATGTCTTCATCAGTCAAACGCTCAACTTCTTTGACAAATTCTTTGCTGACCTCTTCTAACTCCTCTTCGGAACCAGTAATTGCTTCATCTGGAATTTGGTCGATGTTTGCATAAAATTCAATATGTTGATGAAGGTTTTGGAAGTGCATAGGTGCATTTCCACCATATTCGCCGTCTAAGTTGATCATGACCGGTCGGTTGATATCGTCTTCTGTTTCGACATACAAACTGCTGGTTTTCGTATAAATCACTCGAGAATCATCTACATGGCGCCCACCATTCAACATCAAGGCTGCGATATGCAAAATTTCAAAAATATTCGCTGTTTTGACAATAATTAATGAAAATTTACCATCGTCTAGCTTGGCATCAGGAGCAATCTTTTCGAACCCGCCGACTGAATTAGTGAGTCCTAAAAAGAACATAGAGGCATTCCCGATGTATTCTCCTTCATCATATTTCAAGCGCATTTTGATTGGTTTCACTCGAGGCAGCATCTCTGCACCTTTAGCTAAATATGCCAAATAGCCGAAAATACTCTTTAGTTCTGAAGGAACTTCATAAGTTAACTCCGTTAAATAACCACCCGCAGCGATGTTGATAAAGTAGCTATCTTCCGTTTGACCGATATCCATCTTAACCGTCTGATTCTTCTTGATAACTTCAGCTGCGGCTTTGATATCATCCCGTGGAATCTTTAACGCACGTGCGTAATCGTTAGTAGTACCTGCTGGGATAATCGCCATTTTAGGACGATGCTCAAGCGGTGCAATACCGTTAACAACCTCATTGATTGTCCCATCGCCTCCCGCAGCTACCACCAGATCAAATCCATTTTCTGCTGCTCTTCTTGCTTCATTTTTGGCAGAATTTTTTTCTGGTGTTGTCGCATACGCACTTGCTTCATAGCCAGAATCCTCCAAAGCTTGGAGGATATCCGCTAGATTTTTTTTCAACAATTCTTTGCCAGAAGTTGGATTATAAATAACACGAGCTTTTTTCATGATCTACTCCTAGCGTTTTGCTAATTCTTCTTGCAACAGTTTATTAACGACACCTGGATTGGCTTGACCTTTAGTTGCTTTCATGATTTGTCCTACTAAGAAACCAACCGCACGATCTTTTCCGTTTTTGAAGTCATCTACTGATTGTTGGTTATTATCTAAGATTTCGTTGATAACTGGTAATAGTTTGCTTGGATCAGACAACTGAACCCAACCATTTTTTTCAACAACATCTTGTGCGTCGCCACCATTTGTGATCAATTCTCGGAATACTTTTTTCGCAATCTTAGAACTAATCGTACCATCTGCAATCAGACGAATCATGCCTGCTAGATTTTCAGGAGTCAAGTTCGTTTGAGCTAATTCTAGTTTCTCACTGTTCAAGTAAGCAGATACTTCACCCATTAACCAGTTAGATGCCTGTTTTGCATCCGCACCATTCTCTAAAGTCGCTTCAAAGAAGTCAGACATTTCTTTTGATAGAGTTAGAACCATTGCATCATACTCAGGTAACCCTAATTCTTGGATATAACGTTGACGACGAGAAGCAGGCATTTCCGGCAAGCTTGCTTTCACTTTTTGGATCCATTCATCGTCAATCATAAATTTAGGAATATCAGGTTCAGGGAAATAACGATAATCGCTAGAACCTTCTTTGACACGCATCAAAATCGTTTTATTAGTTGTTTCGTCAAAACGTCGTGTCTCTTGTTGGATTTCTCCACCAGAAAGTAAGACTTTTGCTTGACGTTTTTCTTCGAAGGCTAGACCTTTTTTAACAAATGAAAGGGAGTTTAAGTTTTTCAACTCTGCTTTTGTTCCAAATTCTTCTTGTCCATAAGGTCGTAAAGAAATATTGGCATCACAGCGCATAGAACCTTCTTCCATTTTCACATCACTAACTTCAGTAAATTGGATGATTGAACGCAATGCTTCTAGATAAGCATAGGCTTCTTCTGGTGAACGCATATCAGCTTCAGAAACGATCTCGATCAATGGTGTCCCTTGACGGTTTAAGTCAACGTAAGAATAGCCACCAATACCATGCATGTTCTTACCAGCATCTTCTTCTAAGTGAACTCGTTCGATCCGTATTTTCTTTTTCTTACCTTCAACTTCGATCTCGATCCAACCGTCATGCCCAATGGGTTGATCAAATTGTGAGATTTGGTAAGCTTTTGGATTATCTGGGTAAAAATAATTTTTACGATCAAAATGTGTGTCTTTAGAAATTTCACAGTTCAAAGCGAGTGCTGCTCGCATACCGAATTCTAATGCTGCTTTATTCATTACTGGTAAAACACCAGGATATCCCCAGTCGATCACATTTGTATTGCTGTTTGGTTCAGCTCCAAAATGTGCAGGAGCTGGAGAGAAAATTTTTGAGTTGGTCTTTAACTCAACGTGGACTTCAAGCCCAATGATTGTTTCAAAGTTCATTCGCCTTTCCCTCCTAAAATTGCTGGTTTTTGATTATGGAATTGTGTTGCTTGCTCAAAAGCATAGGCTGCTTGGTACATTGTTTTTTCATCAAAATAATTACCAATGATTTGTAAACCAACCGGCATATTCTCAGATAATCCCGCAGGAACTGACATTCCAGGTAAACCAGCTAAGTTAACAGGAATTGTTAAGATGTCACTCATGTACATCGTGATTGGATCATTGATGTTTTCACCGATACCAAATGCCACTGTTGGAGAAGATGGGCCGATGATCAAATCGTAGTCTGCAAAGACTTTTTCAAAATCACGTTTGATCAATGTTCGAACTTGACCCGCTTTTTTAAAGTAAGCATCATAATATCCAGCACTTAATGAGAATGTTCCCAACATGATCCGACGTTTGACTTCTTCGCCAAAACCTTCAGTACGTGAATTCACATATACATCTTCTAAGTTCTTCACATTTTCTGAACGGTAACCGAAACGAATACCATCAAAACGTTGTAAGTTGGAACTTGCTTCTGATGAGGCAATGATATAGTAGACTGCTACCCCATATTTTGAATGTGGCAAACTTACTTCTTCTACAGTTGCACCTAATGAACGGAAAGTTTCTGCCGCTTTCAAAATGTTTTCTTTTACGCCAGGAGCGACTCCTTCGCCAAGATATTCTTTTGGTAAAGCAATCTTCATCCCCTTGATGTCGCCAGTTAATCCTTCGGCAAAATTAGGAACAGAAACACCAGAAGATGTGCCATCTTTTTCATCATAGCCACTGATTGCTGTTAGAGCTAATGCATTATCTTTCACGCTGCGAGTCATTGGTCCGATTTGATCTAGTGATGAGGCAAAGGCGATCAAACCAAAACGTGACACACGTCCGTAGGTAGGTTTCATTCCCACGATTCCATTAAATGAAGCTGGTTGGCGAATACTTCCGCCTGTATCACTACCTAAGGAAACTGGGATTTGTCCAGCAGCGACTGCAGCAGCCGAACCACCAGAAGAACCACCAGGAACTTTCGAATGGTCCCAAGCATTTTTTGTTTTCTTAAAGTAAGAAGTTTCTGTACTTCCTCCCATCGCAAACTCATCCATGTTCAATTTACCAACTGGAATCATATCTGCTTGATACACTTTGTCCATGACAGTAGCATCATAGATAGGATCAAAATTATAAAGAATTTTGGAAGCTGCAGTCGTCAACAGATCTTTGGTAACGATATTGTCTTTGATCCCAATTGGAATCCCAGCTAAGACATTATTTTCATCAATTCCTTTTTCATCTAACGCTTTGGCTTGTGCCAGAGCTTTTTCTTCATTCAATGTAATAAAAGCTTCAATCTCTGGCTCAGTTTCTTTGATTCGCTCAAAGGTTGCTCTTGTTAAATCTTGTGCAGTGATTTCTTTAGAAACCAGTAATGCGTGCAATTCTTCTAAAGAAAGATCATATAGTTTTGTCATTATGCGCCAGCCTCCCCATTGTCAATAATTGCTGGCACTTTGATAAAGCCATCTTCTTTTTCTGGTACATTTCTCAACAATTCATCACGATCCCAACCAGCACTTGCTCGGTCTTGTCGCATAACGTTCACTGTTTCAACCACATTTGATGTAAATGGAACACCTTCTGTATCAACTTCCTCAAGCATTTCCACCATATCAATGATTTTCCCTAATTGATCAGTAAAACTTGCAAGTTCTTCATCTGCGAACGCAAGTTTTGCTAATTTGGCAACGTGTTTTACTTGTTCTTCACTGATCGCCATACTACCCCTTCTTTCTAAACGAGTTAAAAACTTTGCTCTCTATTTTAACATAAGTGATTCCCATCTGAAATTGTTTCTTGAAATTTGTCTGAAAAAAATCAGATTTTCTTAATTAAAATGACTGTCAGCTAATGCTTCTGCCATTTTTTCTTCTGACCATACGTCGATTCCTAGTGCTTGTGCTTTGGTCAGCTTACTACCAGCGTCTTCGCCTGCTACCACGATGTCGGTTTTCTTAGACACACTGCCAGTAACCTTACCTCCAAGATTTTCAATGGTTTCTTTTGCTTCTTCACGCGTAAAACGAGTCAATTTTCCTGTTAAAACCACTGTTTTTTCTTTAAAAGGTGATTCGATCGTTTCAATCTGTGAAGAACGAATCCCTTTATACTCAAAGTTGACACCTGCTTGTTTTAGTTCGGACATCAAGTCATGGACCTCTTCATTACTGAAATAGGTCACTACGCTATCAGCAATCGTATCGCCGATCGTGTCTAAAACAATGATTGATTCAAAGTCACTTTTACTTAATGTTTCCAGATCGCCAAAATGCTCTGCTAATATCTTCGCTGCCTTGGAGCCGACGTGGCGAATCCCTAAGCCAAATATCAATCTTTCGACCGAATTATCCTTACTATCGTGGATTGCTGTCAATATATTATTGGCTGATTTTTCTTTGATTTTATCTAACGTCAGCAATTCCTCTTCCGTTAGCTTGTAAAGATCAGCCACATCTGTAACTAGTTGTTTATCATACATCTGTGCCAATACTCTTGGTCCTAGGCCATCGATATTCATGGCGTTACGTGAAACAAAATGATTCAATCCTTCTTTGATTTGGGCTGGACACTTCGGATTGATACAACGAAGAGCAACCTCTTCATCAAGATGAACTAATTCACTATGACAGATCGGACAATGTGTTGGTAAAACATAAGGTTCGCTATCAGCAGGTCGTTGATCCAACACGACTTGTGCTACTTCAGGGATAATATCTCCTGCTTTATAGATACGAACAATATCGTTTAACCTTATATCTTTTAACTTGATGTAATCACCGTTATGCAGACTTGCTCGACTAACTGTCGTCCCAGCCACTCGTACCGGAGTCATAATCGCTGTAGGTGTCACAACACCAGTCCGCCCAACCGTCCATTCGATTTCTTCGATCTTCGTTTCTACTTCTTCCGGTGGGAATTTATACGCTGTTGCCCAACGAGGTGCTTTGACAGTAAAACCTAATTGGTCCTGTAAAGAAAATTCATTCACTTTGATGACGATTCCATCAATTTCATAGGTTAAGTCCATTCGTTTTTCATGGTATTCTTCAATAAATGACCAAACTTCATCAATCGAATGACACAAACGCTTTTCATGATTCGTATGGAAACCGATCTGTTCTAATTCTTCTAAAGCATCATATTGGGTTGTCGCTTTCATCGGTCCAAAATCCGCTACCGTATATAAAAAAGTATCCAAATTACGTTTTGCAGTAATTTTAGAGTCCAGTTGTCTCAGTGATCCTGCAGCTGCATTTCGAGGATTTGCAAAAATATCTTTTCCTTCTGCTTCTCTTGCTTGATTTAATTGCACAAATGATTTTTTGGGCATAAAACATTCGCCGCGGACTTCGATACTGATAGCATCTTTCAACTTCAATGGGACAGAACGAACTGTTTTTAGATTTTCTGTGATATTTTCGCCAACCGTCCCATCTCCTCTTGTTGCACCACGAACAAATTCGCCATTTTCATAGCGCAAGGAAACCGATAAACCATCAATTTTTAACTCACAGCAGTAATCAACAGGGCGACCAATTGCTTTTTGGACACGTTGATCAAAGGCAAAGAGTTCGTCTTTGCTAAATACGTCATTCAAACTATAAAGCGGAATATCATGAGTCACTTTTTCAAACCCACTGAGAACTTTCCCCCCTACTCGCTGAGTTGGTGAATCCGAAGTGATTAAATCAGGATATTGCTCTTCAATTGCTACTAATTCAGCATATTCTTGATCATAAACATAATCTTCGACAGTTGGTTTATCTTCAACATAATATTCTCTGGACCAACGATTTAACCGAGATCGTAGTTCTTCTGCTCGTTTTGCAGCTTCATCAATTGTCATTTCATGTTCCATCGTTTATCCCCCCTGTTTAAACTTTTTCAATTGGCGCAAATGCTGCTAACAACCGTTTCACACCTTGACTAGGAAATGCCACGTCCAATTCTAAATCTTTGGCAGTACCATTTACCCTTACCACTGTTCCGATCCCCCATTTTTTATGATTGACTTTATCGCCTGCTTTCCAGCTATTGCTTTCTCCACCAGTTGCTGTTTTTGAAGAAACAACAGTTGTTACTGGTTGTTTGTAGGCTGGTTTAGCTGTTCTGCTCGTAAAAGGACTCGTTTGTTTTGGCGTTGGCCGCATGCCTTGGACTTCTAATAATTCTTGATCGATTTCTTCTACAAAGCGAGAAGGTCGATTATATTGCGTCCTGCCATATAAGGTACGGGAAAAAGCATTGGTCAGGTAGAGTGCTTCTTCTGCTCTCGTGATCCCGACATAAGCAAGTCTTCGTTCTTCTTCCAATTCGCTTTCTTCCATCAAGGCTCGTGACAATGGGAAAACTCCTTCTTCCAAACCAATCAGAAAGACGACTGGAAATTCAAGACCTTTTGCGGCATGCAAAGTCATCAATGTCACTTGGGTAGTTTCTTCTTCTAAATTATCGATGTCAGAAACTAAG
This sequence comes from Enterococcus sp. DIV0703, assembly GCF_051711065.1. NCBI lineage: Bacteria > Bacillati > Bacillota > Bacilli > Lactobacillales > Enterococcaceae > Enterococcus > Enterococcus sp. DIV0703. The sequence goes on from NZ_JBIOLX010000001.1 coordinate 1,629,685, forward strand.
GCCAAGTCATTTAAAAATACAGTTAATTTTTCTTCTGGTGCATCCGCATTTTCTTCATTTTGTTTTTCAAATTGTTTATCAAATTCTTGAGTAACGGTTAAAAATTCTTCCAAGTTTTCGATTCTTGCTTGTGATTCTAAAGTATTTTGAATTTTTAAGTCCTCTAGATACCCACTACGTTCTAAGATTTCTTTTGTCAGTTCGGTCACTGTTAGATAGGGAACCATTTGTGTGACGTCATTGATCATATCGCCAAAAACTGCTAATTGTTGACCGGCTTTTCCACCAATGTTAGTTAAATCAACATTTTGCGCCGCTTCAAGGAGTGGCCATTGGTGGATCGTCGCAAAACTTCTTAATTTCTCGATTGAGCCAGGTCCGATCCCGCGTTTAGGCGAATTAACGATCCGTTCAAAACTGATTGAGTCTTGAGGATTCGCAATCACATTCAAATACGCTAAAATATCCTTAATTTCTTTACGGTCGTAGAACTTATGTCCGCCCACCATTTTATAAGGAATATTCGCTTTTAGTAAGGTTTCTTCCATCACACGAGACTGAGCATTAGTTCGATACAAAATCGCAAAGTCGCCATAATTCCGTTGATTTTCACGAATTTGCTCTTGCATACGATCCACAATGAAACGTGTTTCATCTCGCTCGTTATCTGCACGGTAGTAAGTGATTTTATTTCCTTCCCGGTTTTCTGTCCAAAGATTTTTCGGCTTTCGATTGCTATTATTTTCGATCACTTGGTTGGCAGCACTTAAAATTGTTTTAGTCGAACGGTAGTTTTGCTCTAATAAAATGACTGTGGCATTCGGATAATCTTTTTCAAAATCCAAAATATTTTGCATATCAGCGCCACGCCAACCGTAAATACTTTGATCAGCATCCCCCACAACACATAAATTTTGGAATCTTTGGGCGAGTAGATTAACTAAAGTATATTGTGCATGGTTCGTGTCTTGGTATTCATCCACATGGATGTAATGGAATTTATTTTGATAATAAGTCAAAGAATCTGGATGCTCTTCAAATAACCGAATGGTATTCATAATCAAGTCATCAAAATCCATACATTGGTTATATTGTAATTCTTTTTGATAAGCTACATAACACTTAGCTGCAATTTCTTCATAGTAACTTCCTTGCAACTTGGCAAACTCCTGAGGGTTTTGCAAGTTGTTTTTTGCTTGTGAAATCGTTCCAAGTATACTTCTTGGATCGTATTTTTTCGGATCAATATTCAATTCTTTTAAGATACGTTTCATTAAAGACAACTGTTCAGAAGAATCGATAATAGTAAAATTTCGGTTGTAACCGATAAAATCGACATCTCTTCTTAAGATACGCACACACATGGAATGGAAAGTCGACACCCAAACATCTTCGCCACCATATTCTAAAATGGCATTTACCCGCTCCTTCATCTCTTTAGCGGCTTTATTGGTAAAAGTAATCGCTAGGATGTTCCACGGATTTACTTCCTTTTCTTCAATCAAATAAGCAATTCGGTGGGTCAAGACCCTCGTTTTCCCACTACCTGCACCGGCCATCAATAATAGTGGTCCCTCGGTATGAAGAACCGCTTCTTTTTGTCGAGGATTCATCCCATTCAATAATTCACTTTTGGATGACATTTACAACATCCTTTCTTTTATCAATCCGTTTAATTATAGCATTTCCCCAGCTTTCATTAAAGCATATATTATCTATGGATAGGGTAGTAATAACCGCAATCTGATCACTGCAAGCGAAATGAAAATTTGTTTGCAAAGCGATGAATTTGCAATGAAAAAAAATTTCTTTTCTTTTCCTCTTGTAAAAAAGAAAAAATCACGCTAAATTAAATTGAAACGAGGGATTAGCAATGAAAGCAAAAACATTATTTAAACATGTCGACAAAACACAACTATATTATATTTTAAAAGGGGTCTTAGTTGGGTTGCTCACTGGCGGTATCGTTAGCATTTTTCGCTTGGCAATTGAGAAATTTGGTGAATTAACCGAACAAGTTTACCTTCATAGTCAACAAGAACCTTTATATTTAGCATTTATCTTAGCAGCTTCAATTATTATTGCTATTTTTGTGGGATTTCTTATCAAAAGCGATCCCGATATTAAAGGAAGCGGCATTCCCCAAGTTGAAGGACAATTACAAGGAGAATTAACAGTCTCATGGTTTTCTGTTCTATGGAAAAAATTTATTGGAGGCGTGTTATCGGTTGGTTCCGGTTTATTCTTAGGTCGAGAAGGTCCATCAATCCAGTTAGGCGCAGTGGTGGGTGAAGGAACAAGCCAATTATTAAACAGCTCTTCAGCTGAAAAGAAAATTCTTATCTCTAGCGGAGCGAGTGCGGGATTAGCAGCAGCATTTAATGCACCGATTGCTGGGTTATTATTTGTTTTAGAAGAAATCCATCATTCTTTCTCTCCATTAGTTTGGCTGACATCCTTTACATCAGCGATCACTGCTAATTTTGTGTCACTTTATTTTTTCGGTTTGAAACCTGTATTGTCTCTAGGAAAAATTCCGTCTTTACCGTTAAAATATTATGGTTTTTTAATTATTCTAGGTATTATTCTCGGTGTGCTAGGGTATATTTATCAGATCGTTTTGCTTAGCTTACCAAAATTTTATCGAAAGCTGCCGATTCCTGCACACTTTCACGGAATCGTTCCTTTTCTTTTAGTTTTGCCGATTGGCTATTTTTGGCCAACAATCCTAGGGGGCGGAAACCAGATCATCATCACTTCAGGACATGCCTTTTACCCATTAACATTGATTGCAGGTCTATTTATCTTACGGTTTTTCTTTTCTATGGTTTCATATGGCGCCAGTTTACCGGGCGGGATTTTTTTACCAATCCTAACTTTAGGTGCGCTGATTGGAGCATTTTATGGAGGGGCTTTAGTGAACTTAGTTGGTATGAATCCGATTTATGTCAAAGACTTTCTCGTGATTGCGATGGCAGGTTACTTTACAGCAATCGGAAAAGCCCCGTTGACTGCAATTATCTTAGTAACGGAGATGGTCGGTTCTTTGAATCATTTGATGCCTTTAGGTGTCGTTTCACTCTTCGCTTACGTTAGCAATGATTTATTAGGAGGCAATCCGATTTACGAATCTTTACTCGAGCGATTGATTCAACAAGAAAAACAACCAATATTAGTCGGCAAAACAACCTTTGATTTTCCAATCACTGCGGAAAGTACATTGGATGGACGAATGGTCAGAGATTTCAATTGGCCAAAACATATGTTACTCGTTTCCATTATTAGAGGAAATAAAGAGATTTTGACTCATGGGGATACAATCATGAATGTTGGCGACATTTTAGTCATCTTAACCGATGAACGTCATCTTTCAAGCGTACGGAAAACGATTGTTGCTCGCTCTTCGATTTTAACGACGAAACAAGCCTTTTAGGCAATAAAAATTTGCTCTTACGATTAGCCAGTATGCTAGTGGTAAGAGCAAATTTTTATTTTATAGGGAAATACAACCAGTATCTTTATCTTTAAAAAAACTTTTCATCTTATTCTCTTTCTTTATTTCCCCAAAAATACTTCACTGTAATTGTTACTCCTACAAGGAATATTCCCAAGAAACTAATCATTAAACTGTCTGTGTCCGTTGTTTTGGGGAAGGTACTCATCGTTTTTACTTCTGTTTTAATCACATAACCTGGTTTTTGAGCCCCTGCACTTTCTTGCTGGTCATTTGGCAGTTCGGCATCAATTCCAAGTGATCCTTTTACGTCAAGTGTTGCCTTCATATTATCCCTTCTAACTTTTTTAATCAGTTTAAGGCGCTGCTGTCCAAGATACAGCATCTAATTGCAACGTCAAATTGAACGTTGGTGTACTCTTGGTTGCTGTGGTAGAAGATACTGTTCCAGCATAGTTGAAGGTGGTCGAAAAAGCATTATTTGCGGTACCATTTGCAGTTAGTTTTCCTTCATTGTTTGCTAATGTAAAGAGTTTGACTGGTGTCGTCGCAAAATCTATGAGTGTTCCTGCGGCGATCAAGGAAGTGTTCGTTGCTGCTGGAGAAACAAGATTTAGACTAGAAATTTCTGTGATACTTTCGGCATTTGTTTGCGCGAAATCTGCAATGGATACATCAACTGGACGTCCCGATTTATTTTCAATATTATAGGTTGGAGATTCAATATCATTTCGCCCGCTTACGTTATAGAAAATGGTCGCTGTATCTAATGTCACATTGATCCAATTGTCATGACTTTCCTCAATCGCTTCTTCTGGATCTGTGTTATCTAATCCAATCGTACCATTGATTTGAATATCGGCTTGGTCAACACCAATCACGTCTTCCGCTTGAACCATTGCGGGCGCAACAAATCCAACAAAGCTCCCACTAAACAACATACTTACAAGTACTTTTTTCATCATATCAATAAACCCCTTTTATTTTTTATTCAACTGTTAATGTAACTCCTGCAGCCACTTGACCTTTTTTTTCGTTGGTGTCTGGGTCATACAAACTAAATAAAGCAACTGATGGATACTCCCCCTTTTCTAATGCCTGTTCCAACGTGACATTTTTTATTTCATACCCGGGCTGAATCGCACCGGAAGTATAAACAAGTTGATTGTTCTTTTTTTCTCTAATTTCTACATTGATCGGATAGCCATTTTCACTGGGATTTTTTATCATCAATTCGCCGCTCCCTGTTTGTCGATCGATTTTCGCTTCAGGTGAGATAACTAAATTGAATTTGCTTTTATCTACTGCAACCTGTGCAATTTTTTTCTTTTCAGAGTCAGAGATTTTTTGGGCATCTTTCCCAGCGGGTAAAAATTCGCCACTGACAATAGTAACGGGCTCTGGTTTTGCTTGAAGATAATAGCGGTACACTAGCCAGCCACTTAGCAACAACAATAATCCTAGTAGAATGAGTAGTACCTGTTTTTGTTTTTTCCGTTTTGTTTCTTCCATTGCTTTTCTCCTTTATTCTTTAGCTGATAGTTGATAAGTAAAGGCATAACTAGGATAATATTTTTGTAAAATGTTTCCTGAAAATTCTCCAGCTAAATAAAGTTCAATTGGTTCTGTTAAAAAAGGGGCAATTTCCAATCTGTCCACATTATTTTGCCCGACAACCAACGGTCCCATCGTTGTCCCATCAGTGGCAACAAGATTAAGAATCAACTCGTTATGATTTCCGCCAGAAAATTGATTGACTAGCACAACTGATGAATCAGCTGTAAGATCTTGAACCGTGCCAATCGTAAAATCAATGGGATAGTTACTCGAACTAATGATTGGTTTGGTCGAAGATGCCGTGTCGAATGCACCTTCTGTTTTCGATTCAAATATCATTTCTAAAGGTACTTCCACACTTAATGGACTTTTGACTACTTCCACCTGTTGTTCTACCCAAAGGCTTTCAGTTAAATAGGCTTGAAGTTCGGGATCATCGTTGACGGCACCAGCTATTTTTGTATAGACAAAATAAGTTCCAGCTGGTAGTTTTTCTTTTGTCCATGTCATTCCCGCGGTTTCTTCGACTGCGATCATCCCATCTGTATTTTCATCAGCAAGCTCAACTTGTTGTTGTGCTTCCTCAGTCGTTAAATCGGTTTCACTCCAAAGTTGTTTCGTACTTAATTTAAACGTCGTTGCCTTTCCTATCCGACTGGCTGGCTCATAAGCATTGATCGTAGTGTCTAATTGACTTTGTCCGACCGCTACACTCGGCTGTGCTTTCCAATCGGTAATATTGATTTTTTTTTGATAGATTGCTTGTTTTAGAGCTGTATTTGTAAAGTAACTGTCATTTAATGTAGCTGTACCAGCTCCTACTACTTCCTTTTTTTTGTAAACTTTGATCAGTTGCTAAATAGCTAAATTGATAGCCTCCTATTTCTCCTGCTACTCCATCGATCCGGTTAAATGTCATATTTCTAGCAAACAAGCCGTTGGTATTAGAAGTATTTTGAAAACGAACAAAATCGGGCTCATCCGCATTCATTACAACATTTCCATTTGAATTGAATCTGCCTTGGCTGATCATTGAAGTTTGTGAATTAGCGCCAAAATTGATTTCTGCTGCTTGACCATTCGTAAAATTCATTGGCTTGTTACCTGTTTGTTCATACAAAAATTCAGCATTTTGACCAATCGTAAAAATTAATCCTGTCCCATCATAAGAAAAATAATCTTTGCTTGATGTCAATTGCACATTCGCATTTTCTTCAAGAGTGACTCGTATTTTCCGATCACCCGATCCGCCAGAAGCTGAACCATAAAACAAAGCGAGATTCGTACTCGTTTGGTGGTTGATAATCGTCGTCGAATCTTTCGCAAATGTAATGTTGTTTCCTTCCATGAACTCTTCGCTGTTTGCTCCTGCTTCACTGACAAATTCATTTTTCCCCTCAAAGGTGAAGGTGGATTCTGTATGCCAAGCTAGAAGTGGTTGCGCCCCGGTCTTGCCATAATAATTGACGTTTTCAAAAACCGCGTCAAATGAGAGGACAGATAAACTTCCAGCCCCTAAGATCCCGTAGTAAGATTGGTTGCCATAGATAACGCCATTTTCATCAGTTAGTGTCGCGCTTCCAAAATTCATGTTTTTCAATTTGATTCTTAATCCACTAATCTTCACTCGATAGCCAGTATTCGAAGCGGTTGAGTTGGAAGCGTTGGTATATAGCATATGATGATTTTGACCATCGATCTCGACATTTTTATAAAACTCAAAAACATCCGCATCTGTATACACGATGTCTGCTGTCAAAGCAACATAATAGGTTCCCGAACCTGAATCATTATTGATCTCACTCATTACCCTAATTAATTCATCTGCTGTTGCTGCAGTATAAGGACTTTCTAATGTTCCTTCTCCAACCAAAGGACTAATTGCACCAATTTCGTCGGACAGTTCAGCGTTTTCTGCTAACACTTGTTTTGTTTCTTCGCTGCTTGTTGATGCTTCGGTGATTTGATTATTGACATCTTCATGGGATTCTTCCGTAGTTGTCTCAAAGGAAACGGAGTACTCATCACTTGTGCTCGTTTGCACATTGTCATGGAGATTTACACTATTCTCAGAATTTTCTTGTGCATCAAAGTCATTGACTGGGACAATACTAGCACAAAGAATAAAGAGCGATAAAACAACCCATTTTGTACTTTTTTTCATATTCCCCTCCTCTATAACCATTCTTTTTTATATAAAAGCGCTTTTGATTAACATTAGATTACAAAAAAATGATACTATACACATTTATATCCGTCAATAAATAACTAATTTCTAATCACAAATCCTATATTTATGCATCTATTGATCAATTTCGCTTTCCATTTTTTAATTTTCAAAAAATTTGCATTTAATCTCACAAAAAAACCTTCTTACGAAAATTATTGTTAAATTCCGTAAGAAGGTCTCATATTTATAAATTGAAAATTATGCTGTTGTTACTGTTGGTGATTTTCTTAGTAAACCATAAATCACACCAGAAACGATTGCACCAATAGCGATGAATGCTAAGTACAAGACTGGATGACTTAACAAGAATACAACGAAAATCCCACCATGAGGAGCAAGTAATTTGATACCGAAAGCACCAACTAAACCACCTGTTAGAGCAGAGCCAATAATGAAACTTGGAATGGCGCGGATCGGATCAGCTGCTGCAAATGGAATCGATCCTTCTGTTACAAAGGACAAGCCCATCACAATATTCGTTAGACCAGCATCTTGATCTGTTTTACTAAATTTATTTTTGAATAAACGAGTAGCAACAAAAATTGCTAATGGTGGAACCATCCCACCAGCCATAACAGAAGCCATCACGACACTACCGCCAGTCGCAACAGTTGTTGCTAGCGTAGCTGTACCGAAAACATAAGCCGCTTTATTAATAGGTCCACCTAAGTCAGCAGCCATCATTCCTGCAAGTAAAGCTCCAAGTAACGCAGCGTTTGAACCGCTCATGCTTGTTAAAAATCCGTTTAATGCATCATTGATTGCTTTCATCGGTACATTAACCAACAACATCAAGAAACCGGTAATCAACAACCCAAACACGGGATAAAAGAGAATCGTTTTGATTCCGTCTAATGATTTAGGTAATTTCTTGAAGAGTTTACGCAAGAACACAATGACATATCCAGCTAAGAAACCGCCGATCAAAGCCCCTAAGAAGCCTGCACCGCCAGTATTAGCTAATGCACCAGCAGCAAAACCAACAATCAAACCAGGGCGATCCCCGATACTTGAAGCAATAAATCCAGCAAGAACTGGTAACATGAAACCAAAAGCAGCTTGACCGATTTGGTTGAACCAGCTGGCAATTTGATTATAATTCCCAAGGTTTGCAAGCTGATCTTGTGGTACACCCATAAATTGGTCCACCATGAAAGAAAGAGCAATCGCAATCCCACCGCCAATAACAAACGGCAGCATATGAGAAACACCATTCATCAAATCTTTATAGATTCGTTGACCGACGGTTCCTTCTGCATTTCCTTCATCAGAACCAGTATCTTTCCCTTGTCCATGATAAACTGGTGCAGTACCGCTTAAAGCAAGATTGATCAGTTCTTCTGGCTTACGAATCCCGTCGCTAACCGGACGATTGACAAGTTCTTTCCCGTCAAAACGATCCATGGCAACTTTTTTATCTGCAGCTACGATTACACCATCCGCACGAGCGATGTCTTCAGCTGTCAATAAGTTTTTAACGCCTTCTGATCCGTTTGTTTCAACTTTGATCTCTACGCCCATTTCTTTCGCTTTTTTCTTCAAAGCATCTTCCGCCATATAAGTGTGGGCGATTCCTGTTGGACAAGCGGTTACTGCAATAACAAACTTGCTCTTAGGATCAACGGTTGCAGCTTCAGCTTGTTTTGCCTGTTCTGCTTTTTCTTCCGCAGCTTTTTGATCTTCCGCTGTTTGGAATAATTCTTGTACAGCTTCTGGTGAATCTGCTTCTTTTAATTTTGCAACAAAATCTGGATCCACTAAAAGGCGGGATAAAGCAGCTAACGCTTGTAAGTGTGTATCATTTGCGCCTTCTGGAGCTGCGATCATAAAGAATAGGTAAGTCGGCTGACCATCTAATGCCTCATAATCGACCCCTTTGTTACTTTTAGCAAATAGTACGGTTGCTTCTTTTACTGCTGCATTTTTTGCATGAGGCATCGCAATGCCGTCACCTAGTCCGGTAGAAGTTTGCGCTTCTCGTGCTAAAATCCCCTCTTTATAGGTTTCAATATCTGAGATTCTTCCGGCAGCAAACATTTTTTGGACCATTTCATCAATTGCGCCTTTTTTATCAGTTGCTTGTAGGTCCATGATCATTGCATCTTTGATCATTAAATCTTTGATATTCATGATAATCCTCCTGAAAACGAATCTATTTTTGTTATCTCAACTTCTGGTAACAGTTCATCAATCAATGCTCTAGAAGCTAAATCATCAGAAAATGCTGTCGCACTTCCACAAGCGACTCCCCATTTAAATGCTTCCACTGGATCTTGATTTTTGCTATAAGCACCAATAAATCCAGCAATCATTGAATCTCCTGCACCAACCGAGTTTTTTAACGGGCGAACTAATACGTTTGATCGGTAAGCACCTTCATTAGTAAATAACAAGGCACCATCTCCCGCCATTGATATCAAGACATTTTGTGCCCCTTCAGCTAATAGTTTCTTACCATATGGCAAAATCTCTTCCACACGATCAAAGTGTGTCTGATATAATTCGGCTAATTCATGGTTATTAGGTTTGATCAACAATGGTCTTTTAGCAAGAGAATTTTTTAGATCATCCCCAGTTGTATCAATCACAAAGTCTGCTTCTTTTTCACGAATGATCTCAATCAATTCTTGATAGAACCCTTTTCTTAAGCTGGCAGGAGTACTACCAGATAAGACAACGATGTCTCCTTTGTTCACAACACTTAGCGCTTGCTTGAATGATTGGATTTCTTCATCTGAGATCGTTGGGCCTAAACCATTGATCTCCGTTTCAGAATCAGATTTTAATTTGATATTGATCCGAGTATCTGATTGAACCGTTGTAAAAGAAGTTTGGATTGTTTCTTTTTCCAACCACTCTGCGATAAAGTTTCCTGTAAAGCCTCCTAAAAAGCCAAGGGCTGTCGAATCAGAGTCAATTCTTTTCAAAATTCGAGAAACATTGATCCCTTTTCCGCCAGGAACTTTAAAGTCTTCTTTCATTCGATTCAATTCCCCGATTTTTAACCCATCGACACGTACGATAAAGTCAATCGACGGATTTAATGTTACTGTATAAATCATTGTATAGCTGCCTCCTTGATAGTTGTCCGTTCCCGATAATCGGTAACAAATTCCAATGGACAACGTTCGGTTACGATCGTAGCTGCTTCTAAAGGTGCCACAGAAGTGAAACTAAGCTTGTTGAACTTAGAATGATCAATCAGGACGAAACTTTCTTCCGCATTTGCCATTGCTAGACGTTTCACGGCTGCTTCTTCCGGATCTGGCGTTGTAAATCCACGGTTCAAGTCAACACCGTTCATTCCCATAAACACTTTATTAAAATAGAAATTTTTTAACTGGCTGATTGTACTATTTCCTAGTACAGCATTTGTTGATAATTTAACTTGTCCACCTAATATGATGGTGGGAAGTTGCAAATCAACCAAACTAGCTGCATGTTTCACTGAATTAGTTACTACCGTTACCTTTTTCTCTTGCAAATATGGGATCATTTCTAACGTCGTGGACCCAGCATCTAAATAAATAACGTCATCGTCATTGATTAATTGAGCTGCTAATCGAGCGATTGTTTGTTTTTCTTGAACGTTTTTGAGCGTTTTTTCACTCATATTCTGTTCAAACCCTAAAAGTTGCCCTTTTTTCGCGCCACCATGGATTCTTTCTAACAGACCATCATTCTCCAACTCTTGCAAATCACGTCTAATCGTTGATTCAGAAGCGTTTAGAAGTGTTACTAAATCTTGAGATTTCACTATTTTATTTTGTTCTAACAAGTGTAGTATTTTTTGTCTGCGCTCTTCTGTAAGCATTTCCACGATCACCTCACGACATATAGTAGCATAATTCTTTTTATTAATCAATAAAAATCATTCAAAAACATTCATAGACAATCTAAAACATTCAAAAAAGAGTCTGAACTTTCAACTGGTCCAGACTCTTGAGCGGTTGTAAAGAAGTACAAACGGTATTCGCTGTACGATTCTTCCACAACCTTTTATATGCTTTATTTTCTATGCACTAAATAATAGTACCTTCCTAATCCAATGAACATAATGATAAAGCCCAAAATTGATCGTACAGGGATGTTGGGAAGAAAGAACATCAAAAAAGCTACAAATGCTGTAGGTAACATGACCCGATAATATAAGTGTTTATCCATGTGCTCACCTCAAATTTTTTGTAATGTCGCAAATTTGTTTAATTTTGGATAATCATAGATTTCTACTCTAAGATGATTTACACCTTTTTTCACGTCAAAGCTTAAACGTCCTCGTCTTTTTCTTATTCGATTAAACTGAATATCTGATAGTTTTTCGCGAATTTCATTCAATGGGAGCTGTGTCAAATTTTCAGTAGGTACGTATAATCGTAAAGTAACTAAATATTCTTGATATTTTTCATCGTCAACTGCGATCTCTAAGTATTCTCTTATATAGTAGCAATAAGCTTCGATCCCATCATCTAAAGAGATACGGGGATCAATCACTTTGTAAAACATCATCTGCGCCCGCTGCTCATCTACCCAAGGAAAATAAGCTTGTGTATTCAACTGCCCTCTTACTCGCTTTTCGTGGTATTCATCATTGACAAAATTATAACTTCGAGTAACGAAGAACGTCGCATCCTTTTTCTGAGTCGGTTGCATTCTTTCATTTTGGTATTGAACAGATTGAATACTTTGATCGGTATAAGCATACTCAATGTACGGGGCTTTCAAAAGCCCAACACCATTGTCCCAAGAAAGATGATCAAATCCCAATTGGTCACGATAATAGGTCTGAAAATGTCGATTCGTTTCCTCGGCCCATTTGAAAGGGTCACGATATAATTGAATACAGATCACACCATTTTGTTTCTCTTTTACAAATTCCACTTGTTGGACATCTAAAAATACTTGTTTCGGAATGATGCGATAGTAGTAAGAGCTGTAATACATTTCCCAACAAGAAGTAAAGCATAATCCCTCATGAGATAGATCGTAACCAGGCAATTGATTACAATCAATCACAACCGCTCCCGATCGTTCTCTCATCTTTGGCAACTTATCAATAGCTTCTTGTGTTTCAAACTTCAACCGTTCTTCAATTTCTTTAATATTATGATACTTAAATTCATTGTATGAACGTAAGTAAGCAAATACGCCATTTTTATCCATTTTAAGCTGGATATAATCTCTGATCACCGATTCATGTTGTAAGAAAATATTCTTCTCCAAAATATTCTTAATGATCAATTGTTGACCATCAAAATGAAAACGACACTCATTCGTTTCATTTTTTACAGTCAGCCAACCAAATGCGAACTGAGATTCCTGCATTGCTTCCTTTTTAAAGGTTGTCCATTCAAATATTCGTGCTGTCTGACGAGAAGTTTGAAAAAATGAGGGACTAAACATCATTCGAATAAAAAAGAACCAATCTTCCAATTCATTTTCTCTTTGACTTTGATTCAAATCGGTTAATTGAATCGTCATTAATAATTGTTGTTCTTCCACTATACTCTCACTCCTTTCAAAGTATTTTATAATTAAATTATAACTAAGCATAAGAAAAAACTAAAATTTAACGACTTCCAATTATTTTAGTAACTATCCATGGTAGAATAGAAACAAATAATCAAAGAGGTGAATAATTTGGGGCTTAAATTTGAACGTACAGATAATCTTGATAAATTATTTGAATCCTTTGCTGTTGATCCAGAAAAAACAGTTGCTTCAAAAGAAGAAATCGATCGCTTTTTGAAACCAAAAAATGACGAAAAAAAAGAACAGACAAAAAAATAGAAAAAAACTAGTAGCAAGCGAATGTTCTCCTCTTTGAGTCCTTCGTCTGCTACTAGTTTTTTATTCTGAAATTGCTTCTTCAATTGCCTGCCAAGCTTCTTCTTTTCCTTGCTTTGTGACAGAAGAAAATAAAATAAACTGATCATTATTATCAAAATCCAACGCTTTTTTGATTTCACTTTCATGCTTGTTCCATTTTCCTCGTGGTATCTTATCCGCTTTAGTCGCTACGACAATCACTGGAATATCGTAATATTTCAAAAATTCATACATCTGGATATCCTCTTGGGAAGGTTTGTGACGTAAATCGACTAAAGAAACGACTGCTCGCAACTGCTCTCTGGTCGTAATATATGTTTCGATCATTTTACCCCATTTTGCACGTTCAGTCTTTGATACTTTGGCATAACCATAACCAGGGACATCGACAAAGTGTAACGCATTTTCAATCAAATAAAAATTCAATGTTTGGGTCTTACCTGGTTTTCCCGAAGTGCGAGCTAAATTCTTTCGGTCAATCAACGTATTGATAAAAGAAGACTTTCCGACATTTGAACGCCCTGCTAAAGCAATTTCTGGTAAATCAGATTCTGGGTATTGTTTTGGTGCAACTGCACTAATCACTATTTCTGCTTGATGTACTTTCATAAAATCTCTCCTAAAAAAGGTCGTTGAAGAAGAAAGGAACTCTATCGAGATGAGAGAAGATTGTTTAATATTACTTTATTAAACAATCTCTGATATACGAAGAGTCGCTTCTTAAACGCCGTGTAACAGGTTGCGAGAAGCATGAATTGATTCGTACCTTAAAGAAAAAAATCTCGAAACAGCTTCTCATGTTTTGAGGTTTTTTGATTTCATTCTAAGATTCAACGATCGAAAAACTGCAGTTGAATGCGGAAAGTACGTTTTTACATAAACGAAAGTCATCTTCCCTATTTGCCAATTTTGAGTAATCACAACGTTGAATCGCCTGCTGTCAATAGAATTTCTTAATCATTAATCAATAGTTTCGATAAAAAGACAAAGCTGCCGCAAAAGCAATAACTAACTTTCACGACAGCATTCCAGCTTCTATCTGCTTTTATCCCGCTTTTTTCTCAGAATCTTTATAAACGACAGTCGGTTCTCCTGTTAATTCAGCAGCTTCTTTCGTAATGATCACTTTTTCGATATTCTCATTAGATGGGATGTCAAACATAATATCCATCATGATTTCTTCGATGATCGAACGTAGTCCACGTGCCCCAGTATTTCGGGCAATTGCTTTTTCAGCGATTGCTGTTAATGCCTCTGGTTCAAATTCTAATTCCGTATTATCCAAAGCAAGTAATTTTTGGTATTGTTTGACCAAAGCATTCTTTGGCTCTGTCAAAATACGCACAAGATCTTCTGTCGTTAATTTTTCAAGTGCTGCCATTACTGGTAAACGACCAATAAATTCAGGAATCAAACCAAATTTCAATAGATCTTCTGGAATGATTTCTTGCATGACACTTTCGCCATCTGCTAATTTTTGATTTTTAGTCCCGAAACCGATTGTCTTTTCTCCTAAACGATTTTTAACAATTGTTTCAATCCCATCAAACGCACCACCTACGATAAACAAAACATTTGTCGTATCGATTTGGATAAATTCTTGATGAGGATGTTTCCGACCGCCTTGAGGGGGAACGCTGGCAACTGTCCCTTCTAAAATCTTCAATAAGGCTTGTTGGACACCTTCACCTGAAACATCTCGAGTAATTGAAACATTCTCGCTTTTACGAGCAATTTTATCGATTTCGTCAATGTAGATGATCCCTTTTTCAGCTCGTTCCACATTGTAATCAGCTGATTGCAATAATTTCAATAGGATGTTTTCGACGTCTTCCCCAACATAACCAGCTTCAGTTAAACTGGTTGCATCAGCGATCGCAAAAGGTACATTTAACGTTTTAGCTAATGTTTGTGCCAAGAAAGTTTTCCCTGATCCAGTAGGACCGATCAGGCAGATATTACTTTTTTGCAGTTCAACATCATCTGCATCTTCTTGGGATTGTTGATTAACACGCTTATAGTGATTGTATACTGCTACAGCTAATGAACGTTTTGCACGATCTTGACCAATCACATAATTATTTAAGACTTCCAAAATTTCTAATGGTTTTGGTACTTCTGTGAATTCACGTACCGCTTCTTCATAAAATTCTTCATCAATGATTTCTTTGCATAGGTCAATACATTCATTACAGATGTAGACCCCTGGACCAGCCACGATTTTTTTTACTTCTTCTTGTGTTTTCCCGCAAAAAGAACAACGTACGGTCTCATTGCCACTTGGATTATCATACATGGTCTTCACCCCTTAACTTGCATCATAAATGCAAGAAACTATCACAGACTTTACAGTCTTTTACTATCATACCATAATTCAAAAAAAAGCAAAAGCACTAAACAAGAACCAAAAATCGAAAATATGCAAAAAGAGGAAACCTCTCAGTTTCCTCTTTGATAAAATGCAATAAAAGATGATTATTTTGCTTCAGTAGCAGTTCCAGTAATCAAATCGATTGCTTTTTTCATTGTCACATCATGTTCCAACATATCTTCTGTTAACACTCGTTTGATTTGCTCGATTGGCATGTTGTATGTCTCAGATAATTCTTGAATTTCAGCGTTGATTTCTTCTTCTGTTGCTGCTAGTCCTTCTGCTTTAGCGATAGCTTCGATTACAAGATTTGTTTTTGTGCGTACTTCTGCTTCGCCTTCAAATTGTTTGTGCAAGTCTTCTTCTGTAGAACCAGTTAATTGGTAGTACATGTCAGGAGAGATTCCTTGACGTTGCATGTTGTTCAAAAATTCATCCATTGAACGGTGTACTTCATCGTGAACCATCACGTGTGGCAGATCAACGATTTCTGCATTTTCAACAGCTAAGCGGATTGCAGCTTCATCTTTTGCGTCTTCTGCTTCTTTTTCTTTTGCTTCTGTCAATTCTTTTAGATATTTTTCTTTCAATTCAGCTAATGTAGAAACTTCATCATCTACATCTTTTGCAAATTCGTCATCTAATTCAGGTACTTCTTTAGCTTTTACTTCATGAACCGTTACTTTGAACACTGCTTCTTTACCAGCAAGGTCTTCTGCTTGATAGTCTTCTGGGAAAGTAACTGTTACATCTAAGCTTTCACCTGATTTTTTACCGATCAATTGATCTTCAAAGCCAGGAATGAATGAACCAGAGCCTAGTTCTAGTGAATAGTTTTCACCTTTTCCGCCATCGAATGCTTCGCCATCAACAAAGCCTTCAAAGTCAATCACTACAGTATCGCCATTTTCTGCTGGAGCATCTTCTTTGATTACTAATTCTGCTTGAGCTTCTTGTTCACGTTTGATACGTTCTTCCACATCCGCTTCAGTAACTTCACGGTCTTGTTTTTCAACAACTAAATCTTTATATTGACCTAATTTCACTTCAGGTTTAACTGTTACTTCAGCAGTGATCACCCAATCTTGCCCTTTTTCCATGCTTTCAACATCGATTTGAGGTTGTGATACAGGTTCGATACCTGCTTCTTTAACTGCTGCTTCATAGCTTTCAGGTAAGACAGCATTCAATGCGTCTTCATAAAGAGCTTCTTCTCCGTACATACGGTTGAATACTTGGCGTGAAACTTTCCCTTTACGGAACCCTGGTACGTTCAAGTTTCCTTTAACTTTATTAAACGCAGCTGTCAATCCTTTTTGAATTTCATCTTGCGCAATCGTAAATTTTAAAACACCATCGTTTGTGCCTTTTTTTTCAAATGTTGCAGTCATTTAGTTCCCTCCGAGTTTAGAAAATTCATTTTATACATCAAAAACGTTTCATGCATACCCTTAAATAGTACACTAACCCTTTCAAATTGTAAACATATTGAATGGTTAGAATCCACGTTTTTCATGACTTTTTTATCTGATAAGTGTCAACGGTCACTTTGAAAGAGTAGCATTTCCCTTAAAATATTTCCCCTTTTTTCTAGGAAATCTGCTTCCTCTGCTTCTGTTTGTCTATTATTATAGTTTGGATCATACATGCTAAGTGTATCAGCAAACCATTTTTTGGGATCACCGACATATGTATCATAAACAGGATAAAGAAGAGCGGATTGCATCATAAATTCTTCTTTTAGCACTGTACTAAGATAGGCATCTTGATCTTCATAAGCTTCTGCTAATCGCATTAACTGTTCATAAGCCTTCTGCTTTTCTGGTTTTGGTAATGTTGCAGGTATGACTTCTATAAACGTCTGATCCATCGTTAAATAAACAACTGGCTGGTGTTTCTTCACTTGCACGAGTGACTCTAACATTTTTGCTCGCACTAATAAGTGGATCTCTGGTAAGATAATCATTTTTTTGATTGTTTGTACCAATTCATGATAAGGCAACGCTTCAATCTCAGAAACAACCAAAAGTTGTTCTGCAGGTGGCATTGTCGGCATTTTTTCAACACTAAGATGAATCTTACGTATTTTTTGACGGTCATTTTGACTCGTGAAATTTTCTGCTTGTTGGATCTTCTCTACCATGAGTTGCTCAAATAAATCAGAAAAATCATAGCTGGCAATTAACTTGCGAGCATAAAGATAATCTTTTGTTTGGATCAGCAGATCAAAATAAAAAGCTGCCACTTTTTCATCTGTCAGGTAGTCATTTTCATAAGGAAACGCCTGATTCAGCGCTTCTTTTTTTTCATCTAGCTCAACTAAGCAAAGGACAAGTAGACGATTCGCCTCAAATGTTCCTTTAAGCTCCAATGCTCGTTGTAAAAATGTCTTTGCTTGTAAATATTGATGATCAGCTAATGCTTGTTGCGCTAGACGCATAAGATTTTCGTATTTATCAGGAAAATCAATCGGCTCCAATGTTCGTTCTCCCTTCGACTCTTTGCCAGTAAAATCATGAATAAAACTATAGTATCAAACATAAAAAAACATGACAATCTTTTTTAGATTGCCATGTTGAAAAAATAAAATGAATCAAGCATTAATTTCTTGATTAAAGGCTTTGACTAGATTTAGCGTGACTACACTCGTATTTGAAAAATAATCACCAATATGCTGTTTTCTTTGATTAAAGATTGTCGGTAAATAGCCAACAAAAAGTAATGGGAATTTCAAAATGAACCGACAAGCGCCTTCTCTCACTAGCACTGTTGTCCAACTCAAATCT
This sequence comes from Enterococcus sp. DIV0703, assembly GCF_051711065.1. Taxonomy (NCBI): domain Bacteria; kingdom Bacillati; phylum Bacillota; class Bacilli; order Lactobacillales; family Enterococcaceae; genus Enterococcus; species Enterococcus sp. DIV0703. The sequence goes on from NZ_JBIOLX010000001.1 coordinate 1,647,909, forward strand.
GATTCATTAAAGCAAATCACACGAATCCCAAAAATCATTTTTCCTATTGTTTGTCCATGGTTTAATTTCGTGAATAAAATAAAATAACCAAGGTAAATCAGCAAAGCAACAAAACCATAAATACTTAAATAAGAATCGGATACTTTTAACCAGTCTAAATTAGCCGCTAAGCCAATGGTCAACCGTGTGATTGAGCCAATACAAATCAGATCCACAATAAAAGCGAAAAATCTTATCCAAAATCCTGCATAAAAATATTTAGGAAAGTCATTTACATTGATTTTTTCCTCTTTATCTTCGGTATACTGTTGCCATTGTTGTTGCTTTACTTTGATTTCACTTTCAGATAATGGTTTTTCTTTAAAAGATTGCAGTACTTTTTGAGAAAAGCCTGGATCTGGACCCACAGCAGGACGATCTGCCTTGTTATGTGAAGTTAAATCTTCTGGTTGCTTCGTCATGCTTACTCACCTCCGTAATAATACATTGCCTTTGGTGATTGAACGGTTCCTTGATTTTCTAAGAAAGACAAGATTTGACTTGTTTCAGAAGCTTTTAGGCCTTGAAGCTGAGCAAGTTTCGAACCGAACCATGTGTTTGCAAAACCAGTAGTATTCGTTTCATATTCTACTAACTGAGCGTTTTCTAAATGTTGCTCACTTCTCATCGCTTTTAACGCGTCTTGTGGATACCCAATTTCATCCACTAATCCGACTGCTTTCGCCTGTTCTCCATCATAAATACGACCATCCGCAATTTTTCGGACTTCTTCTTCTGATTGATTTCGTCCAGTACTGACTACTTTGACAAATCGATTGTAGGCATTATCGATATAAGTTTGTAAGACTTTTTGATCTTCTGGCGTTTGTGGTCTAGTACTTGAACCCATATCTTTCAATGCACCACTTTTTACCGTCGTATCCTCGATCCCTAATTTTTCTAAAAGTCCAGAATAATTAAGACCTGACATGATGACACCAATGGACCCAGTGACTGTTTCCTCTGTTGCATAGATTTTATCTGCTTGGGCTGAGATATAATATCCGCCACTAGCAGCTGTATTTTTCATACTGACATACATTGGAATATTTCGTTCATTTCGGATATCACTGATTGTCTTAGCTATTTCTGCACTTTCATAAACACCACCACCAGGAGAATTGACTTCTAACATCATCCCTTTGATCGTTTTATCTTCTTTTATAGCATTTAATTGCTCCATAAACTTAGCGTGATTGTATCCTTCTGTTGCAAACAAACCTGATGTTCCATCACTAGTGATCGTCCCATCAACCGTCAATTTTACGATTTTTTCTGAACTATCTCCTTCTTCCAGAACCGTGGGCGATAATTCATTAGTGCCATATAATAAGCTATTCAAACCACTCATTTGCTTTTCTTCTTTTGAATTTGACGTCAGGCTAGATGATACCAACGAAACAACCAATAAGCCTGCCGCAATCAACACTGCTATCCAACGCTTTTTATTCATACTCTCCCTCGCTTAATATAAATTTTTGATAACGATCACTGTTTCTTTTTCTCCAGTTGCATTCATTTTTTCTGCTTTTTCGACTAATGTAAATCCATTGAACTTCTCTTTTGTCCACTCATCTTCTACTACGAATTGTTGCGCTTCTCCAATAGTCAACGCATCAGGCGCAATTTCTTGGATACTATCCCAACCAGTATCTAAAAAGATTTTGGTTTCATCATCCACTGTATTTACTTTTTCAAGTTCGGCCAACTGTTTTTTTAGCATGCCTAATGTCAAGACTGCGATATTTGATGCCATTTTTCATCCTCCTTCTTTTACTTACTCTCATATTGTACCGAAGTCTGCAAAAAGATGATAGTCAAAACTTCATTTCGACCCTCCCGCCACAACCATATAGACCAATTTTATTTTTTCTCTTTTTTATTGACAAACATCACACAACAACGTTATCATTTAAGAAGTTTCCAGAAAAATACGAAAAAGGAGTTTAGTTATACCATTCTCATTTTAAGGAATAGCGCCTGGTCTGTAGTTACAGATGACGAGGAAAGGGTTTATCGAAATATTCGGCGGATGACCCTAGGGACTGCACTCTATAGGATCGATCAAAACCTATCTGTGAAGATAGAACAAAAATCGATTCCAGCAGCTGGAAACTTTCATAATGATTATATTATAGAAAGTAGGATGTTTTTTATGTGTGGAATTGTCGGAATGATTGGATTAGAAAACGTAACACCAGGATTGATCAATGGTTTAGAAAAATTAGAATATCGGGGATACGATTCGGCTGGAATCTTTGTTGCGAATCATGAAAATGATTTTTTGGTCAAAGCGCAAGGAAGAATTCAGAACCTAAAGGATAAGCTAACAAACGAAACAGCGGGAACAATCGGAATCGGTCACACTCGTTGGGCAACTCATGGCGAACCTTCTCAAAAAAATGCGCACCCTCACACTTCTCAAAGCGGACGTTTTGTTCTTGTCCATAACGGTGTAATTGAAAACTTTGCTGAACTAAAAAATGATTATTTAGAAACGGATCAATTTTCAGGGGAAACGGATACTGAGATCATTGCTCATCTTATTGAGTTTTTTGCAAATGAAGGACTGGATACAAAATCTGCCTTTGTCAAAACACTTCAATTAATCAAAGGTTCTTATGCTTTCGCATTAATTGATCGTACTCTGCCAGATCAAATTTTTGTCGCTAAAAACAAAAGCCCTCTCTTAATTGGTCTGGGAGACGGATTCAATGTTATCGCCAGCGATGCAATGGCTATGCTGGCTTATACGAAAGAATTTGTTGAAATTGAAGATGGCGAATTAGTGATCGTCACTAAAAATGAGATTTCAATCGAAACGATCTCAGGTCAACCAGTTGAACGAACTTCTTTTGAAGCACAAATTGATGCAGCTGATATTGAAAAGGGCACTTATCCTTACTACATGTTGAAAGAAATCGATGAACAACCGATCGTTATGCGAAAGATTGCCCAAACTTACGTGAACCATGAGAATGAAGTACTGATGGACAAACAACTTTTAGAAACAGCTAAAAACAGTGACCGTATCTACATTGTTGCTTGTGGAACGAGTTACCATGCTGGCTTAGTTGGAAAACCTATTTTAGAACAATTAACCCGTATTCCTGTGGAAGTCCATCTTGCAAGTGAATTTGGTTATAATTTGCCTCTACTTTCAGAGAAACCATTTTTTATTTTCTTAAGCCAAAGTGGGGAAACAGCAGACAGTCGACAAGTACTCGTGAAAATGAATGAATTGAATTACCCATCATTGACAATCACTAATGTACCCGGCTCTACTTTATCAAGGGAAGCTTCTTACACTCTTTTACTACATGCTGGACCTGAAATCGCCGTGGCTTCAACAAAAGCTTATACTGCTCAAATCGCTGTTTTAGCTGCACTTGCTAAAGGAATTGGTCATGAAAAAAATCTTTCTTCAGCTAGAGAATTCGATCTAACGCACGAGCTTAGTATCGTAGCGAATGGCATGGAAGAACTAATTTCTCAAAAGGACTACTTACAGGAGTTAGCAGCTGACTATCTAATGGATGCAAGAAACGCTTTTTATATTGGACGTGGAACAGATTATGCTGTCTCTTTAGAGGCTGCATTGAAGTTAAAAGAAATCAGTTATATCCAAGCAGAAGGTTTCGCAGCTGGGGAATTAAAACATGGTACGATCGCGCTGATTGAAACGAACACACCGGTTATCGGGATGATCAGCGAAGAGATAACAGGGGCACACACGAGAGGAAATCTAAAAGAAGTGGAAAGTCGTGGAGCAAAAACATTGGTCATGGCTACAAAAGGCTTAGATCGATCAGATGACCAATTAGTATTGCCTGTTGTTCATCCTTTACTCACTTCATTAATCACAGTGATCCCTACACAATTGATTGCCTACTATGCGACCTTGCTAAGAGGTCTTGATGTTGATAAACCGAGAAATTTGGCAAAATCAGTGACCGTTGAATAGGAAAAAGGTTAAAAAAATATAGCATGTATCACCATGAAAAAAGCCAAAAAACAATGAAATTTAATTTTCATTGCCTTTTTGGCTTTTTTGCGTAGTCATCGATCAGTTCGAAAATGTCTTTTTATTGTTTTAACCTATTTTACATCTTCTTGCATCGACTCCCCCTTCTAAACGAGCTAAGCGTTAGTTCCGGGCTGTTTTGCTTGATGGCTCTTTTTTTGTCTCCTGTAAGATAACAGGATTGTTACACTCACTATGGTTAGCCCCAGTAGTTGTAGCAATGGACTAACTTTATTACCCGTAGCTGGTAACTGTTTACTCACCTTTTTAGCAGTATTCTTATTCACTTTTGCTTCCTCTTTTCCTTTATTAATCGCTCCATTATTTTTTGTTTCGGTTTCTTTTGCCACAGGTGGTTTTTCCGTTGATTCTTTTACTATCTCTTCCTCTAAAGGAGGAACCGTCTCATTTTTTTTGCTTGTCTGCACAATGATTTTATTACTTTCTTCCGAGAGATTCCCTTCTTTGTTTTTCGATTTAACTACATAAGAATATTTCGTATTTTCCTGTAAATCTTTATCAGTATATAGTGAGGTTTCCCCCGCTACTTCTCCTACCAATACATTGTTTCGATAAACTTGATAGCTCATGATTTCTTTTGATTCATCAGGTGCGTCCCACATTAAAGCCACTTCATGTTCTGTGACACGGGCTGATCTCAGTTTAGTAGGGGGCAACGGGCGACTTACCTCAATTGTCATTTTCGTTCTTGCTTTCACTGCATTACTCGCTTCTGATAGATTACCAGCTTGATCAACCGCTCTGATTTTATAGGTATAAGTGGTAGCCTCCATCAATCCTGTGTCTATGTAAGTTAAGTCCGTACCAGAAAGTGTTTGGACTAACTGATCGTCTCGATAGACGTGATAACCAGTGACACCCACATCATCGATTGCTGCTTCCCACGACAAGCTGACACTGTTAGTTGTTACATCATCGATTCGTAAATTCAAAGGGGGCGTAGGAGGAGTCAGATCTTCTGCTGATTTTGTCCTAGCCGTTACCGCATTACTTGCTTCTGATAGATTCCCTGATTGATCAACAGCTTTGACTATATAGGTATAGGTGGTATCTTCCATCAACCCTGTATCTATGTAGGTTAAGTCCGTACCAGTTAGCGTTTGGACCAACTGATCATCTCGATAAACGTTATAACTAGCTACATCAACATTATCGATTGCTTCTTGCCATGACAAGCTGACACTGTTAGTTGTTACATCATCGATTCGCAAGTTCAAAGGAGCTGCAGGAGGAAGAATTTCTTCTGTTGGTTTTGTCTTAGCTGTTACTGTATTACTCATTTCTGATATGTTTCCTGCCTGATCAACTGCTCTCACTTGATATGTATACATCGTATCTTCCATTAATCCTATATCCGTGTATGCTACTTCCTCCGCACCAATCACTCCTTGAATTAACTGATTGTCTCGATAAATGATATAACCGATTACGTCAATGCTATCTGTCGCTGATTCCCACGATAAGCTGACACTATCAGTTGTTACACTAGTGACTTTTAAATTCAAAGGCACTGCAGGTGGGCTGCTACTCGCCAGTTTTGTCCTAGCCGTCACTGCATTACTCGCTACTGATACATTCCCCGCTTGATCAACTGCTCTCACTTCATACGTATAGGTAGTATCTTCCGTTAATCCATTGTCGGTATAGGCGAGGTCTGCATCAGTGACTGTTTGAATCAGTTGGTTGTCTCGATAAACCAAATAACCCATTACGCCTACGTTGTCTGTTGCAGCTTCCCAAGACAAGCTAACACTATCACTTGAAACGTCGTTGACTTTCAGATTTTTAGGATTGGTAGGAGCTTCCAAATCTAATGCAGTGGCTTGAACGTTATCAAAATATGCTGTCCCGTTTCCACTAGACGCAAAACGGATAATATATGTATTTTCACCTTCCGGAGTCGTAAAGCTAAATTCATGTTGTTTCCAAGCATCATTATAATGTCTCTCATCCTTCAACGAAATAAACCCTTCCCCATGATTAAGCGTGCCAAATTCCACAATTGCTGGAAACGAAGGGTCTCCGATCACATAATAAGTGAATTGATAGGTCGTTTTCGGTTTTAACTGAACATATTGCAGGATATTCTCTCCATTTGATGCCATTACATAATGATTGCCACTTTCATCTGTCACAAGTGCAGGATTACTACTTCCAGGATTAGAAACGATCCAGTGATTCAATCCATCATTAAATTCACCATTTTTTATAATCACCTCTTCTGCTAGTTGATAAGAGGGTGCATAAGATGGATCAACCGCTACTGCAATGACCGGTTTTACAAATAGAAAAACAATCATCATCAATCGAATCAGTTTTTTGAAAATTTTCATATTTACCTCCTCTAAATTAGTTGTTTCGCAAGTTAGTTTAATCTATTCAGAGATAAAAAAAGCCCTTTTTTTTCGTATAATTAGAAATTAAAGTTCTATCATAACAACTTTTAACGGAGAATATTTTAAACCCAACGCTAATTTTATACAAAAAAGTAGTTATCTTGGAACAATCATTTGACAGTAACCCAAATTTGTTTTCCTACAGACAAAAAAACTGTTATTCACAAAAACAAGAAAACATTTTTGTAAATAACAGTCGATTACTATTAAAATGAGAAAAATTTTAGTTCTTATTCTTCAAGTCCGATCTCTTCTCGAACAACTGCAGCAATCTTATCCACGTAATATGCTACTTTTTCATCCGTTGGCGCTTCAGCCATGACACGTAATAATGGTTCAGTTCCAGAAGGACGAACTAAAATTCTTCCTTCACCAGCCATCTCAGCCTCAGTTTCTTCAATCACTTTTTTGATCGCTGGAACTTCCATTGCACCATTTTTGTTGCTTACTCGGATATTTACTAATTTTTGTGGGTAGATCGTCACTTCGCTCGCTAACTCGGATAATTTCTTCCCAGTTTGCTTCATGATATTCAGTAATTGGATTCCTGATAGCATTCCATCACCTGTAGTATTAAAGTCAAGGAAGACCATATGACCAGATTGTTCTCCACCAAAATTATAATCATTTTTTCGCATTTCTTCTACAACATAGCGGTCACCAACCTGAGTAACTACGTCCTTCAAGCCAATTTCTTCCACCGCTTTATGGAATCCTAAATTACTCATGACCGTTGTAACGATCGTATCTTTTTTCAAACGATTTTTCTTTGAAAGGTATTTCGCACAAATGAACATGATTTTATCACCATCAACGATGTTCCCAAGTTCATCCACTGCAATAATTCGATCCCCATCACCATCAAATGCTAAACCGGCATCGGCGCCTTTTTCAACAACCATTTCAGCTAACTTTTCAGGGTGTGTTGAACCAACACCATCGTTAATATTTAAGCCATTAGGGCTGGTACCCATCGTATAAAAATCTGTTTCTAAGTCTGCGAATAAACGGTTGACAGAAGTTGCTGTCGCCCCATTTGCCGCATCGACACAAACGGTTAGGCCTGATAGATCCCCATTGATCGTTTGCACTAAGAATTGAGAATATTTTAATAAGCCTTCTGGAAATTCTTCTACTGTTCCTAATCCCTCTGCTGAAGGACGTGGCAATTCGTCCACTTCGGCATCAAGCAATGCTTCAATTTCTAATTCTTGTTCATCCACTAATTTAAACCCATCAGCACCAAAAAATTTGATTCCATTATCTTGTGCAGGATTATGTGAAGCAGAAATCATCACGCCGGCATTGGCTTTTTGCAATCTTGTTAAATAAGCAACTCCTGGTGTGGAAATGACGCCAAGTTGAAATACTTCAATACCAACTGATAACAAACCAGAAATTAAGGCTTCTTCTAGCATTTGCCCAGAGATTCTGGTGTCACGCCCAACTAAAACCCGTGGACGTTTCCCTTCTGTTTCATGTTGGCTTAATACATATCCGCCACATCTACCTAACTTAAACGCTAATTCTGGTGTCAATTCTTTATTGGCTTCGCCACGGACACCATCCGTTCCAAAATATTTACCCATAATTGTAAATTTGCTCCTTTAACTTAATTTTCCGAAGAATACGTTTGACTCTCTTGTGTACTTTGCATAGTGGATTCACTCGAATCTGTACTTTCAGAAGTTTGCTTGCTTTCTGTCTGGACACTAGAAAGTGACGTGCTCGATGTAGTCGACTTTGTCGTTGACGTTGTTGAGTCATTCCTTTTAGTCGAACTTTGATTTTTATCGACTGAAGAATCACTAGTTGTCGATTCCAACACTGGTGCTATCTCAACTTTAACCGATTTAGGCGAGACGCTCATTCCTTGTTCAACAGGAATCTGAATCGTCCTAGTCGTTCGATGAGTAATTCCTGATATGTCGATAGGCACAGCGATACTATCCCCTATTTGAGCAAGTTGTTCCGTCGTCCCTGTGACTTCAGCCTCTAATTCGGAAAACTTGAAATTATAGTTCTTAATTCCTTCACCTTTTGTCCCTTGTTGAATACCATACAGGCTAACCGTTTTTTTCGGTTTGATTGCATCTGACGTGACGTTGACTTGCACTGGATCAGAAACAATACTCAACGGCTCACCAGCTGAATTTAATGCTTGTACAGATACATTGCTATTCACACCATCGTCCGTTATCATTGACGGGTTGACTTTTGCAACCACTTGATGAATTTCCGCTAAAGTCTTATCTCCAGTGGTGATCGTGACCTTCGTTGGATCGACAGTTGTTTCAGTTAAATTATAACCAGAAGGCGTCGTCTCTGTTGGCAGAATAGCTTTAACTTCAAAGTCTTTGGTCACTTTCTTTTCAATTGTAACCGTGATCGTTTCCGGTTGCAACTTAGCGGTGACAGCGCTGCTTAGATTTTTGATTTTCAATGGCACTTCGTGGGTTCCTTCACCTAGATGTGCTAAGTCTGCGGTGACCCTAAAGGTACGGGTGTCTTCATTTGCCTCAGCCATCAACTGGATACGATTCGCACTAGCCAATTTGACAGTAGTAGTGTTTTCGTAACCATGGATATAATACTTATCGGTATCATATAAAAGTTGGATCGAAACATCAGAAGCTGTCTGCGAATAGGACTCGTTTCCAGATAATGTGTTTTGCATCGTTTGACCATTCGCATTGAAATAAAGAATGATACTAAACAATAACGCAACAAACCCGTACAAAATACTCGTACGCTTTTCTTTTGAGATCATTTCCGATCCCCTCCCTTAGTCATTGCGTCCAAGAAAGATTGAAGCCCATTCTTTTTGTTTTTATTTTTTTCTTCTACAATTAGTTGTTTTCGTAAGATCGATAAATACTCTTCTTGCGATAACCCTGGTATTAATTGATTGTCTAAAGTGATACTTACATCTCCTGTTTCTTCCGAGACCACGATAGTTATTGCATCGCTGACCTCACTAATACCGACAGCAGCTCGGTGACGTGTTCCAAATTCTTTTGGAATCAACATACTTTCTGATAAAGGTAAATAGGCACTGGCAACTGCAATTTTTCCATTTTTGACAATAACTGCCCCGTCATGCAGCGGCGTATTGGGGATAAAGATATTAATGAGTAACTCACCAGTAATATCTGCATCCAATGCAATGCCTGTCTCAATATACTCATCCAAACCAGTATGACGCTCGATCGTAATCAGAGCACCAATCTTTCGTTTCGACATATATTGAATAGCTTTATCAAAGGATAGGATCATCTTCTCGTCTTCTTGCTGTTCGCTTTTCGTTTGTTTGAATAACGAACTTCTTCCCAGATGTTCTAACCCACGACGAATCTCTGGTTGGAAGATGACGATTGCTGCAATCACACCATAAGTTATGACTTGATTCATCAGCCATGACAACGTGTGTAGCCCAATCAACTCAGCCGCAATTCGAATCACGATAAAGATGGCAACGCCTTTGAGCAATTGGATCGCTTTCGTCCCTCTTAGTAGCTGGATCAGTTTGTAAACCAAATACCATACGACTAAAATATCCAGTATGTTTACCAAAAAATTCAGAGAAAATAAGTCACCGGAAAACATTTGTTGCCAATACTCTAAATTAAAAAGTTCCCCGATTTGAAATGACATAAAAAGCCTCTCTTCTCTTTTGAGATTTCCCTTTAAGTATATCATATGTTTGGAAATATGAGACGATTCTGCCTATTTTTTTCAAGAAAATTACATAAATTATTCGATCGATTTTTCCGCCCTTTAAATTGTTTGCTTATCATTCACCGAATGAGATTGTTGGATCACTGAACGAAACATCAAAACATCATTTTCGACGTGCTGCGCGTTCTGCTCTTTTAGCAGCTCTTCTGGCTGCTGCTTCATCATCGATCTTACGTTCTTTTTTTCTCTTTTTCGTTTCGACTTCCTCTTCTTTTACAATCGGATCAGACGGTTCTAGTTTTTCTTTAATTTTATCAAGCTGTCCAGTGAGTGAAGCATAATTGTAAAAACGAGTTTTTGCATCTAGAACCGTTTTTTCAAACAATTTTTCAGCTAATTGAGGGTTGGCACTTTCTAGTGAAGAAAACCGTACTTGCTTACACATAAAATCGCCCATTGTTGAAAAGTCTGGTTTTTTGTAATCCAAAATCATCGGAACCTTCCCTTTTTCAATTAAACTTGGATTATAACGATAGAGGGACCAATAGCCTGATGAAACAGCTTCTTTGGCTTCTTTAATCGATTCTTTCATACCACCCAACAGACCATGGGTGATACAAGGCGTATACGCAATGATTAGTGATGGCCCTGGGTATTTCTCTGCTTCTTCAAACGCCTTGATTGTTTGCATTTGATTGGCACCAGAAGCAATTTGAGCGACATAGACATTCCCATAAGTCATTGCCATCATTCCTAAATCTTTCTTCGACGCATATTTCCCACTTGCGGAGAATTTTGCAATAGCTGACGTTGGCGTTGCTTTAGAGGTTTGCCCCCCAGTATTAGAATAAACTTCATTATCCAATACTAGGATATTCACATCTGCCCCACTAGCCAATACATGATCGATACCACCAAAGCCAATATCATAAGCCCAACCATCTCCGCCAATAATCCATTGACTGTTTTTGACAAAAATATCTTTGTGCTCAAGAATGGATTCCAATTCTGGGACTTGCTGTACTTCCGCTACCATCGCAGCCTGAAGTTTAGCTGCTCGTTGTTGTGTTCCTTCGCTATCGAATAAATGGTTGAGCCAATCCTCCATCAACAGTCGAAGCGCACTCGATACTTTTGGCATGATTTCACGAACAGATTGCGCTAAAGCTTCACGACGGGTTTGAGCAGCTAGTAACATACCATAGCCAAATTCAGCATTATCTTCTAATAAGGAATTAGACCAAGCTGGACCTTGCCCACAAGCATTCGTTGTGAACGGTGATGCTGGCGAAGCTCCTCCCCATATTGAAGAACAGCCGGTTGCATTAGCGATCATCATTCGGTCTCCGAACATTTGGGTCAAAAGTTTCACATATGGCGTTTCACCGCAACCCGAGCAGGCACCTGAAAATTCAAGCAACGGTTGGTTAAATTGGGTAGCCATTACCGTATTTTTTCCTTTCATAGGGTTTTCTTTCTGTCTCAATGTCATTGCAAACGCCCAATTGACCGCTTGTTCTTTTTGTTCCTCGTAAGGTTTCATCACTAACGCTTTTCCTTTGGCTGGACAAGCCTCCACACATAATCCACATCCTGTACAGTCCTCCACGGAAACTTGGATACGATATTTTAACCCGTCAGGTCCTCTCATATCACGAACGATAAATCCTTCAGGCGCTTCAGTCAGCTCTTCTTCATCAGCTAAGAATGGGCGGATGGCTGCGTGCGGACATACAAATGCGCACTCATTGCACATCGTACAACGGTCACTGATCCATTCAGGGACTTCTAGGGCTACACCTCGTTTTTCCAGCGCTGCTATTCCTAATGGCATCTCGCCAGTTGTCATCTGGTTGGCTACTAAAGTACCTACTGACAGTTGATTTCCTTCTTGAGCATTGATCGGCGTAAAAATCTCTTTTACGTAACGTGATGTTGTCTCTTCTTTTTTGCTAGGTAGTTCTAATGATCGCCAATGATTGGGGATTTCAACTCTATGGAGAAGTTCAAGGGTATGATCAATCGCTTGGTTATTTTTTTCTACGATTTTCATTGATTTATGACCATAGCTTTTAAGCACTTCTTCTTTCAAGAGCGGAATCACTTCTTCAATAGGAATAATGTTTGCTAATTTAAAAAAAGCCGTTTGCATGGCAGTGTTAATACGACGACCTAATCCAACTTCTTGAGCAATTTTCATCGCATTGATCGTATAAAATTGAATCTCATTTTCTGCCAAATATTTTTTTAGACGAATAGGCAGATGCGTTTCTAACTGCTCATCTGTCCATAAAGTATTCAATAAAAATGTGCCACCTTTTTTCAACCCTTTAACTAAATCATAGCTGTGCAAGTAAGCAGGCGTATGACAAGCGACAAAATCAGCATGTTCAACTAAATAAGTAGAACGAATTGGCGTGTTTCCAAAACGGAGATGGGAAATCGTCAATCCACCTGATTTTTTTGAATCATAGTAAAAATAGCCTTGGGCGTATTTGTCTGTATGATCACCAATGATTTTAATAGCAGATTTATTTGCACCGACAGTCCCGTCAGAACCAAACCCCCAAAACTTAGCTTGGTAAGTTTCAGCATCCGTTAAATCCAATGTTGGTCTTGGTGCCAAAGAATGATAGGTAACATCATCCACTATCCCGATTGTAAATCGTTTTTTCATTTGTTCATCTTTTTGTAACTCGTCAAAAACGCTGATGATTTGATCTGGTGTCACATCTTTTGAACCTAGTCCATACCGCCCTCCAATTATTTTAGGACAGATTGTTGCATCATAAAGCGCACTTTGAACATCTAACAGTAATGGTTCCCCACCAGCTCCTGGTTCTTTGCTTCGATCTAATACGGCAATTGACTGTGTAGTTTTAGGAAGTTTTTGCAACAATGTTTCAATTGGGAATGGGCGATAAAGATGGATATTCAAGAAACCGACTTTCCGGCCATTTTTATTCAAATAATCGACTGTCTGCTCAATCGTTTGCGCTACCGACCCCATCGAAATGATGACTTCTGTCGCGTCGGCAGCACCATGATAAGTGACTAAATCATAGGAAGTTCCACGTAATTCATTGATTGCTTGCATGTATTTTTGTACGATGCGAGGTAATTGTTCGTAATACGAATTGATCGTTTCTCTTTGCTGAAAATGAATATCTGGATTTTGATTCGTTCCACTAACAGTTGGATGGTTAGGGTTCATCGCTCTGTTTCTAAACGCAGCAAGTTTCTCTTGATTGATTAACGATGCTAACTCGTCATATTCTAGTACTTCAATTTTTTGGATTTCATGGCTCGTACGAAAACCATCAAAAAAATTCAAGAATGGCAGCTCTGCTTCAATCGAAGCCAAATGTGCTACGGGTGCTAAGTCCATAACTTCTTGCACACTGCTTTCTGCAAGCATCGCAAATCCAGTCGATCGAGCAGCCATGACATCCCCATGATCCCCAAAGATATTTAACGCATTCGTCGTGACTGCACGACTTGCGACATGAAATACGCTTGGTAGTAATTCACCAGCGATTTTATACATATTGGGTATCATCAACAACAATCCTTGAGAAGCTGTATAAGTCGTTGTCAGCGCGCCTGTTTTGAGCGAACCATGCACAACACCAGCCGCTCCTGCTTCAGATTGCATTTCAACCACTTTAACTGGTTGTCCAAAAAGATTTTTCTTCCCACTAGCAGACCATTGATCCACTAATTCTGCCATCGTTGAGCTGGGCGTAATGGGATAGATTGCAGCTAATTCTGTAAAAGCGTAAGAAATATAAGCGGCAGCTGTATTTCCGTCCATTGTTTTCATTTTTCGCATTTGTCATCATCCTTGTTCAAATTCTCTCAAATATCCCACCTATTATAACGCAAAAGCTCCTGAAAACCTACCTATTCTGTAAAAGTACTCACATGAGAAGATACATGCTTTATTAAACAAAAAACTAGTCTTTTTCCTGAAAAATGCTTAAAATGAATCTAAGAGGTGATTATACATGGATATATCTATCATTAAAGCAGATAAAACAAATACCGAAACTGGCATTCATTATGGAAACTTAGATGCTCCTAAAAAAATGGCAGAGTTTATCAATCTGGCTTGCCCTTATTGCCGTCAATGGTTCAACGAATCTTATGAATTACTCGAAGAAGCTGTAAGTAAAGGTCGTTTGCAACGGGTGATCAAACTTTTTGATAAAGAAAAAGAAAGTTTGCAACGTGGGAATGTGATGCATCATCATATTGATACGTCAGACGGTCAAGTAGCTTTACGAGAAATCAAAAAAGTATTTGATTCGCAGGATGATTGGAAAAATCTTAGTCTAGCAGAAGTAGCAGATTATGCTCAAAATAAGTTAGGTCTAACTTACCAAGAAGAATCTCCTGCCTCTCAAGCAATTATATCTGAGGCGAATGCTGCCAATATCCGTTTTGTTCCAACTGTTATTTTGGAAGAGCATATTTTTGATGAATCGATCAAAAAAGAAGAGCTAATTGACTACATTAACGAGTAATAATCCTGACTATCACATGTACTTGTAATCATTATTGATCAGGATTGACACTATCGTTCCGATCCTAACAAGACCCAAAGAACCTCAAAATAGCCTAGCCTATTTTTAAGGTCCTTGGGTCATTTTTGATTGAGCGACTATCCAGATCTTAATTTAGAAAAAGTTAAAAAAACGGATTGATACACCATCTATCTATCCTAAGACCTTTCGTTGACAAAGCTTCGTAAACTAGCTTGGACACGTGGGTTATTTAGATGCTGTTGCCATTTCTGTTCGATGACATTTTGTACTTTTTCAACGGCACGAGTTGTAGTCGATGAAAAACTTTTTGGCTGTGACAATATGGGTGAGTCTACCCGTGCTTTTTTCAGACTTAGGTCCAGGGCGCCAGGATCCGATTCTGAATTTCTTCTCTTCCTCTCTCCTTCTGATTTCATTTCTTGACTCTTTTCATATTTTCCTTTCACTTGGTCTGAGCTATTTGATCTAAGCTCGATTTGATGAAAACGTTTGGTCAATTCATCCATAGATATTGGTTGTAGTGGTTGGTGACTCGTGCTTTGGTACAACGGATTGTTTTTAACTAGAGATAACACTTCATCTTTATGGATAAACCGCAGTTTTCCATCGGAATTAGGAACGGAATAAAAAGAAAATTCTTCCGCAATCTCGTTAACTGTCCTCTCTTTCTTTTCTTCATTTTGGATGTAATCATATATTATTTCTTTGACCTCTTCTGGTGATAAATTATATTGATATGAAATTACTCCTATATTTTGATTCTCCTTATACTCACTAACAATGATTTCACGCAATGAATCTAATCTATTCGTTTTAGTGTAGATTTGATGAAACTGGTTTGTTGATTCAGCCATAGATATTGGTTTTGGTGGTTGGATCGTACCTTCTTGTATCAGATTTTTCTTAACTTCAGAGACCTTTCCATATTGATGGATAAATAACACTTGTCCATCGCCTGTATGAATGGTAGAAAAATATAACTCTGCCGCAACCTCATTAATCCGTCTCCCCTTCTTTCCTTTATTTACTATGTATTCGCTTATTATATTTTGTACCACTTCTAGCGGTACATTATATTTAGCTGAAATCATTTTTATATTTTTTTTCTTTTTATACTCACTAATAATAGATTTACTCAATAGATCTAAGCTATTTGGTTCAGGGTCGGTTTGATGAAACTGGTTTGTTGATTCAGCCATAGATATTGGTTTTGGTGGTTGGATCGTGCCTTCTTGTATCAGATTTTTCTTAACTTCAGAGATTGCTTTCTCAATGATAGGTGGTTCTGGAGTGTTTAATTCTGGTTGAGATTCGTTCTGAATTTTATTCACTATCTCTTGAACGGCTTCTTCGTTTATCTTTAGCGTACATGCAATTTCATTAATGGATACTCCTTTTGCAACTCCCCCCTCTACATATATCTTATAAATTTGAGCCAACGTGCAGCCATTTCTTTCCGCAATTCCTTGAATTTTTTGGTTCTTTAATATATTGTTTTTAATATACTGATATGGAAATGTTTTTATTTCAGTTTGAGTTAAACAAAGCTGGTTACTTATTTCTTGTCTAGATATTCCCTTAATTGAATGATCTATAATAAATTTAGCCATTCGATGTTTCACCATTCCCGGAGTCCAGCCCAATTCGGTTGCAATCTCCCCAATTTTCATACCTGTTTTTCTTTTCTTGACAAGATCATCGTAACTTAATCTTTCCCTCTTTTTTGTTTTTTTTCTTAACAACACGGTATTTGTTTTTTTAATGCTTTTTTTTGCATCTCCCACTAATTTGTTATTTTTTTCAACTTTTTGGAAAACCTCAAGTATCCTTGGATATCCATCTAAACTCACAGGTAATATTCTATTTAATTCTTCCCTTGTATACCCTTGATCATGAATTTTTCTTATTGCATAATCCTCTATTATCGTTTTAGTTTTTTCTACAGAAATATCCAAGCTTTCAGAGATCTTCATTATATTTTCCTTTTTTTTAAGCTTGTGAACGACTAATTTTTCTATCACGTAATCTTCTGAACAACCAATCATCTCAGGAATGAGTCGGATATTACCATTCCTTCGAAAATTATTTATGATGAATGCATGTTTTTTTCCCATTATACTATTTGAACTTTTATGTAGTCTTTCAGCTATCTGAGGTACCGAAAAACCTTGGTATATGCTACGTGCGATTTCTAAATTAAGTATCCTATAAGCAGTTGGTCTACTAATCTTTAGTTGCTCGATAAGTTCTTCATGACTTATTTTATTTTCAAGTCCTTGAATGAACTCTACTCGTATTTTCTTCATTTCCTTCTTATTGTGGCGTTTTAGAAACGCTAATTTTTTTGAACTATCTTTATTGGGGCGCATCTTATGAATGGATTTTTTCATTTCAAGTGCGCCTTCGATATACATTAATTGAATCTGATCGAACGTAGAACTGTTTAACCAAGCAATATGTTGCATTGTATTAGCCTTTAACTCTACTGTAAGATAGTTGTATACATTTTTTTTCATTTGAGCTGTTGTTAACCAAAGATAGGTAGAAATGTGTTGTTTAGGGGTTCCCTTACTCGATTCACTGATAATAAATTGCGCTATTATCATTCGAATTGTTTTATGACTTCTATTCAACTCTTGTGCAATTTCCTCAATATTTTTACCTTTCTTTCTTTGGATAGCAATATAATTAATTAGATATTTATTTAATTCATTTGATGTTATTTCTTCTAACTTGTCTTTTCTATTTTCTTTGTAAAAATTAATTATTTCATTTTGTCTCCTACTTTCTACTCCTTTTTCTCCTGATTCGTTTTCCTTTTTAACTTCAAGGTAGATATTATGGACTCGTGGATTCTCAGCCAAATTAAGATACAACATTTTATTCAATTCTTCCAGTGTGTATCCTTCCTCACAGATTTTTCGTATTGCATAATTTTCTATTATCTTTTTAGTTTCTCCTAATGAAATAGAAACACTCTTAGTAATATCCTCGATATTTTCCATTTTTTTCAGCTTTTGAATAATTATTTTTTCAAGAACATACGCCTTCGTACCACCTATCTGCTGAGAAATGGAGTCAATCCTAGAGGAAGGTGGAATCTCAGAAATGGAATTATTACTAGAGGAATCCGAAAAACGTCTTAGAATATAGTTGTGTTTGTTTCTGTGAATTTCCTCAACGGGCTTGTGAAATCGTTCAGCTATTTCAAGTTCCGTAAATCCTTGACTTAGTTTACATGCGATTTCAAGCAATTTGATTTCAACCACTGTTTTACGGGATATCTTCAAGCTATCTGCAATTTCTTCATCTGTTTTTCCTTGTTCATAACCTTGAACAACCTTGGCTCTCAGTATTTTATTCAGATATTTCATGACACTATTCTCCTTTGTTTTTAGTAGCAATAACCGTTATCAATGGGACTTGCTACTTACTTTTTAACATATTAAAGGACACTGATTAGAACTTTTTTTGGAAATATAATAAAAAAAGATTCTGAGACAAATACTTGTCCCAAAATCTTCATTAATTAAAAAATTAAAAATTTTTTCACTTAACTTGCTTCTTCGCGCAACTTTTCTGCAAATTCATTAATCTTTCTGATTCGATGATTGATTCCGGATTTAGAGATCGCTCCTGATGGAATCATTTCTCCTAGCTCTTTTAAACTGACTTCTGGGTGCTTTAATCTCAATTCTGCAATTTCTTGCAATTTTTCTGGTAGTGCAGTTAATCCAACTCTACTTTCAATCAATTCAATATTTTCGATTTGTTTTGCTGCAGCATCAATCGTTTTATTCAGATTAGCTGTCTCACAATTGACAAGTCGGTTGACTGAGTTTCGCATATCACGTACGATACGGACATCTTCAAAGCGCAACATCGAATTCGTCGCACCAATTAAGGTTAAAAAGTCAGCAATTTTCTCTGCGCCTTTTAAATATGAAATATAGCCGTTTCGACGTTCCAATGTTCGAGCATGAAGACCATAATAATTTAACATATCACAAATGTCTTGATTATGTTGTTCATAAATGGAGAAAATTTCTAAATGGTAACGACTAGTTTCAGGATTATTGACTGAACCAGACGCCATGAATGCTCCTCTTAGATAGGATCGCATTTTTTGTGCATTTCCTAAAATTTCATCAGATACATGCCCATTGAACATCATTCCGTCCATGATATCTAGATCCATCAGTACATTTTTCGTTCCTTGTTTCAAACGAACGATATAGACATTATTCTTTTTCAATTTCATTTTTTTTCGAACGAGTAACTCGCTTCGGACATTATAATGATCTTTTAAAAGAGAATAGATCCGTCTAGCGATAGCTGCATTTTCTGTTTGAACGTTTAGGATAAATTGTTGATTCACAATCCCTAAAGATCCATTCATTCGCAAAAGTGCAGCTAATTCCGCCTTTGCATGTTCGCGGTGAACTTCAAGTCCAGTAAGTTCTTTTTTGACATCTGCCGCAAATGACACCCTATTCTCCTCCTTTCTTTTAGTAACCTACCGTTTAATATTTGGAACCAAAAACCAAACGAAATAGCTCTTCCACAACTTTTTCACCATCATGGAAGACACCTCCATTTTTTAATTCTAAAAAGTCAGTCGAAATCACTCGACAACCTTCATTCCGTAATCCATGAAAATCATGGGTTACTTGTACGAGGTATTCATCGTAAATTTCGGGATCCATATAACCTGCTGGTACTTTTTCTGTGTTAACTAAAACAGTATCAATAAATGGTCGTTTCAAATGTTCATGCAACACCCGAATATGATCAGCATCTGTAAAATGTTCTGTTTCACCTTTTTGTGTCATGATATTACAAATATACACCACTTCGGCTTCTGTTTTAGCTACTGCTTCTCCAATTTCTTGGATGACCAAATTAGGTAAAATGCTAGTAAACAAACTACCCGGTCCTAAAACGACCATATCTGCCTCCATAATGGCAGAAACAACTTTTCGTGCTGGTTTGGCTTCGCTATCATCCGTGGTATTTCGCACATAGACATGATCAATCGTTTTTCGATCGACCGCAATTTTTGATTCCCCCACCGCAGTAGTACCATCTTTAAAAACTGCATGGAGTGTTAATGGTGTTTCAGAAGAAGGATAGATATGACCGTCCACATGCATCATCTTAGATAGGAGTTGTACTGCTTCGTATGTACTTCCTCTCATTTCTGCGACAGCGGCAATGATCAAATTACCAATCGTATGATTGGCTAAAAATTGATCTTCTTTTTTAAAACGATACTGAAAGATATCTTCATAAAATTGTGGCATATCCGACAATGAAACCAACACATTCCTCAAATCGCCAGGGGGCGCCATCGCAATTGATTCTCTGATTGCACCGCTACTGCCCCCGTCATCTGCGACAGTTACGATTGCTGTAATATCAGCCCCTTGGTTACGCAAGCTTTTTAAAATAACCGGTAAGCCTGTGCCACCCCCAACGACAACGATTTTGGGCTTTCTTATACGGTAAGTTTTCATCTTCACGAGCGATTCACCGTCTCTTTCCGTTTATCTTTGTCACGGTGAGTCACATTGACTTTATAATTTTCTTTCAAAGCACCTGATAAACGTTCTGTTAACGCAACTGAACGGTGTTGCCCTCCGGTACAGCCAATAGCAATCGTCAAGCTGCTTTTACCTTCTTTGATATATCCTGGTAAAACCGTCTGTAATAAATCTAAAAACTTATTATAAAACAGCTCAGTTTCATCAAATGACATCACATAGTCATAAACTGGTTGATCTTTTCCTGTCAAAGGTCTTAATTCAGGGATATAGTGGGGATTTGGTAAAAAGCGTACATCCATCACGATATCTGAATCAATTGGCAAGCCATATTTGAATCCAAAGGAAACAAATTCGATTCGAAAGCCTTGATCGCCTTTGGTCTTAAACGTTTGATTGATTTTTTCCCTTAACTGACGTGGTGTTAAAGTCGTCGTGTCTATAATGACCGAGGCCTGCATCTTTAGATCATTCAATATCGCACGTTCTTTACGAATTCCTTCCGTGACTAAACCGTTCATTGCCATTGGATGGGTACGTCTTGTTTCCTTGTATCGTGCGACTAATTCTTCATCGGATGCATCTAAAAATAAAATCGACGTATCGATAAAATCCGTATTCTCAATTTCGACTAACATATTTTGGATTTCTTCAAAAAACGAGCGTGAACGCAAGTCTACCACTAATGCCATTTTCGTCACTTTACCCGATTCTTTGATCAATTCCCAAAACTTTGGAATTAGATTTGGTGGCATATTATCAATACAGAAATACCCCATATCTTCAAAACTTTGAATAGCGACCGTCTTCCCAGCGCCACTCATCCCTGTGATGATTACTAGTTGTAAATTATCAGCCATATCAAACGGCCCCCTCTCATATCTCTTCCTAAAATTATATCACTTCCGGGCGTATCATTACCAGTTAAACATTCTTAAAAATGAAGTTGTCGATAAAAATAGGGACAAATACCACTGTAGGTATCCGCCCCTAATCTTTGCTCATAAAAGTTTTCAACTTGATATGGTAGCTTGTCGGTGTTGTAAGGCACGGGCGATCGTTTGATCAGCTAAGATTGACTGTGCGTCAATGACGGGATATTCATTTTCCCCTACATACTCTTGCATCAACGATAATTCTGTACAGCCTAAAATAATTTTTTCGCAATCAAATCGCGCCACCGCTTCTGCCAAAATTTCGTAGTATAGTTCTTTGTTTAAATAATCTGATTCTTTGATATCATGATAAATCAAATGGTTGATTTTCGCCTGAAGTTGAGCATCAGGAATGACAGCCTCAAAGCCTAGCTGTCTCACTTCCTTTTCATAAATTCCAGCTTTCATGCTACCTTCCGTACCCAGGATGGCTACTTTACCAGTTGTGTTTTGTCTGACAAGCTCATTTGCCGCTTCTCGTGGCATATGAAGAATCGGAATCTCAGTGGCTGCTTGAAGTTCATCAAAGAAATAATGAGCTGTATTACACGTTAAAACGATAAAATTTGGTTTGAGTAAATTTTGTTTTTCAACATCATCTAGTAGGTAAGGCATTGGACTTTCTTGTTCCCTATCTAAAATATAAGCCGTTCGATCAGGAACTGTCGCATGATTAAATAATACATAATTTAAATATTCCTGATCTTTTGAGGCTTTGGTTCGATGATTGATTAGACGGACAAAACTCTCTGTGGCCATCGTTCCCATTCCGCCCAAAATACTAAAAAAGTTTTCCATGAATCAACCTTCTTTCACATGAAAGTATTTTTTAAATCGAGGAATGTAATTTCTAAACATATACTTCATCAATAACCAGCGTTTGAGCGAACGATCTTTCTCATAAAAAACAGTCGTTCCATAACGATTTTCTTTAATCATTTTTTCTGCAACTTTTTTGTCTTCATTTGCTTTTGCATAAGTTAAAAAGACCTTGTTAGGTACACCCATCCATAATTTTGCTTGATCCGATTGGCTCGTCCCATAGGTAGTCCCTGTGAATGGAACTTCAAATACACGGTCTTCTGTCACAAATTTTGCTAAATTCAAGCCATTAAGAGTGACAAAGAAACTGCTTCTTCCCTGACGAAGGTTGATTTCAAAAAGTTTGTATTCACCATCTCTTGGATCGTATTTCATATCAAAATTCGCAAAACCAGTATAGGAAATATCTTCTAAAAATCGTTTAATCGTTTGATAGATCTTTTCATTATAATCTGGCATGATCACCACATAATTACCAATCGAAGCTGGTGTTGGATCTTCTAGTAATGGGTGACCTAAACACATCATTCTTACTTGATGGTTTTCATCGACATAAGCATTTAACACACGCATATTACTATCATCCCCAGGAATGAAATCTTGGACGATCATTTCACTTGTATAACCTGCTTCGTAAATACGACCTAAGATCAAGTCAAATTCTTCACGATTATCGATAATAAAGGCTTTTTTTCGACCTTCAAATTGGACAGATAAGTATTCTACGCTGTTTGCCGGCTTTAATGCCACTGGAAAGTCAAATGGTAACTCTTGATTCAAATGCCCATCAACTAACATTTCTTTTCTAACAATCAACGTTTTGGGATAAGGTAACTGGTATTCCTCGCAAACTTCATAAAAACTAACCTTATTAATCAGACGTTTAAATAACGAATAATCGATGTAAGGACAAATAAAATACTTTGAGAGTTCTTCTTTATGCTGAGAAATCAGTTCTGCATAGCCATCTCCACATGCAATCAAGAGATACTTCTTCGTTTGATCTGAATATTTCTCTCTTGCTAAACGTAACATGGACTCAATAAAGACCGGATCTTTATCAAAACCAGGAATTACGTCTACTTTGACAATTTTGCTATAGCGAGTTGGTGCCAACTGATTTGATGCATACGCCTGGCAAACTTTGCCATACGCTTCATGAAATGAACGTGCCATTCCATAGACATTCATGTCGCTACCCAATAAAATAGGAATAAATTCTTCGTTTACATTACTGTTCATCATTATCTCTCACTTACTCATAATCTCTAGTTTTCTTTTTCAACTACACAAGGAATATCATACCATAAAGAAAAAAGCAATCAAAGGAATCTCCTCCGATTGCTCAATTCTTTTTTGAACGGATTGAACTTATAGGAAGTTTTTATCTATACCAATTAGTGTAGAAAGAACTACCATGTTTCGTATTTTAGTCTATACTGGTCAATAAAACAAGAATAGATACTTGATTTTAATTTTTTTTTAACTATCCAGTTGGTTTTCACCATTCATGATTTTTTTTAAGTATCGACCAGTATAACTCTCTTTCACCTCAATGATTTCTTCAGGTGTACCAGTGGCTAAAATCGTACCGCCACCTTCCCCGCCTTCTGGTCCAAGATCAATAATATGATCAGCGGTTTTAATAACATCAAGGTTATGCTCGATCACTAATACCGTATTCCCTGCATCTACTAAACGTTGCAAGACATCAAGTAGCCGGGCAATATCATCTGTATGCAAACCAGTCGTTGGTTCATCTAAAATATAAAAGTTCTTACCATTCGCTATTTTGTGTAATTCACTAGCGAGTTTCATCCGCTGTGCTTCCCCACCAGATAATGTTGTAGCTGGTTGCCCCATCGTAACGTAGCCTAGACCAACATCGACAATGGTTTGAAGTTTTCGATGAATCTTAGGGATTGGTTGGAAAAATTCAACGGCATCTTCAACCGTCATTTCTAAAATATCTGCAATACTTTTTCCTTTATAATGAACTTCTAGCGTTTCAGAATTATATCGCTTCCCATGACAAACTTCACAAGGAACGTAAACATCAGGTAGAAAGTGCATTTCAATCTTAATAATTCCATCGCCTCGGCAGGCTTCACAACGTCCACCTTTAACGTTGAAACTAAAACGGCCTTTTTTATACCCACGCATTTTAGCTTCATTTGTTTGTGCAAATAAATCTCTAATATCATCAAATACACTAGTATATGTCGCAGGATTGCTTCGTGGTGTGCGCCCAATCGGACTTTGATCGATATCAATGATTTTTTCAATACTTTCATAACCGGAAATTGATTTGAATTTACCAGGTTTTGCTGAATTACGATTGATTTTTTGTGCAAGAGCTCGTTTTAGGATACTATTGACCAATGTACTCTTACCTGAACCGGACACACCAGTCACCGCAACAAATTCACCTAAAGGAAATTCCACTGAAATATTTTTCAAATTATTTTCCGTTGCCCCAGTGATTTTGATAGCTTGTCCATTCCCTTTTCGTCGTTCAGTTGGAACTGGGATACTCTTTTTACCGGATAGATATTGTCCAGTCAAAGAATCTTCATCAGCAGCAACTTCTGCTGGCGTGCCAGCTGAAACGATTTCTCCTCCTTGATGCCCCGCACCAGGGCCCACATCAATCAAATAATCTGCCGCACGCATCGTATCTTCATCATGCTCGACCACGACTAATGTATTCCCCAGATCACGCATTTTCTTCAATGAACCGATCAACCGATCGTTGTCTCGTTGGTGGAGTCCGATAGAAGGTTCATCTAAAATATAAAGAACTCCTGAGAGATTCGAACCAATTTGAGTAGCCAAACGGATCCGCTGTGCTTCTCCTCCTGAAAGAGTTCCTGATGCACGACTCAGCGTTAAATAATCGAGACCAACATTTTCTAAAAATGAAAGTCGATCATTCACTTCTTTTAAAATCGGTTTAGCTATTACTTTTTCTTGGTCTGAAAGGGTCAAATTTGAAAAGAAGTTGACCGCTTTTTGGATAGACAACTCGTTCGTTTGTCCAATATTCGTCCCATTGATTTGAACGGATAAAGCTTGAGGATTCAAACGATACCCATGACAAGTTTGACAAGTCAATTCAGTCATATATTGTCTCATTTGCTCTCTTGTGAAATCACTGTTTGTATCATGGTACCGACGCTTAATGTTTTTCAATACCCCTTCAAAAGTTGTTTCAACATCACGAACACCACCGAAATCATTCTCATAGTGGAAATGGAACAGCTCGTCTGTCCCATTGAGCACGATTTCTTGATGTTCAAGTGGCAACTCTTCAAAAGGCGTCTCCATATCAATCCCATAACTTTCACAGGCTTGAGCCAGCATCTGTGGATAGTATTGTGAACTGATTGGATTCCAAGGGACGATCGCTCCTTGACTCAACGTCTTCGTACGATCAGGTATCACTAAATCTTGGTCCACTTCTAATTTGACACCAAGACCATCACAATCAGGACAAGCACCAAATGGCGCATTGAAAGAAAACAGTCTTGGTTCCAATTCACCAACAGTAAAGCCACAATAAGGACAAGCGTAATGCTCGCTAAACAGCATTTCCTCTTCTCCGATGACATCAATCAAAACATAGCCTTCTGCTAAACGCAAGGCAGCTTCGATTGAATCAAACAAACGTGAACGGATTCCTTCTTTTATGATGACACGGTCTATGACAATTGCGATATCATGCTTTTTATTTTTTTCTAATTCTGGTACTTCACTTAAGTCATAGATTTCTCCATCCACTCGAACACGTACGTATCCTTCTTTTTGAATACGTTCAAAAACTTTTTTATGTTGGCCTTTTTTCTTGACAATGATCGGCGCAAGAACTTGAATTTTAGTTCGTTCAGGTAATTCTAAAACTTTATCAGCCATTTGATCAATAGATTGGCTGGTGATCTCAATGTGATCATTCGGACAGATAGGATGCCCCACACGTGCGAACAGCAATCGGAGATAATCATTGATTTCTGTGACAGTTCCTACTGTTGAACGAGGGTTTTTACTAGTTGTTTTTTGATCAATTGAAATTGCTGGACTTAGCCCATCAATACTATCAACATCCGGTTTATCCATTTGCCCTAAAAATTGCCGTGCATAAGCAGAAAGACTTTCGACATATCTTCTTTGTCCTTCTGCATATAATGTATCGAATGCTAACGAACTTTTCCCAGAACCAGATAATCCAGTGACCACCACAAATTTATCTCGCGGAATTGTCACATTGATGTTTTTTAAATTGTGGGCTCTTGCACCATGGATAATTATTTTATCATTTGCCATATAATCCCCCTACTCTGACGCCTTTAGTTCAAGAATCATATCCCGTACATTTGCGGCTGTCTCGAAATCTAATGCTTTAGCAGCATCTTTCATTTCTTTTTCTAATTTCATTAATAATGTAGCTTTTTCTTCTCTTGTCATTTCTTCATAGGATACTTGAACCGTTTCTTTTGCATCATCTTCGGATTCTTTCGTGATGGAAATCAAATCACGGATCTCTTTGATGATCGTTTTCGGCACGATACCATGCTCTTGATTATATTGTTCTTGGATACTACGTCGTCTAGCAGTTTCATCGATAGCCTTGCGCATAGAATCAGTCACTTTGTCAGCATACATAATCACTTTTCCTTCTGCATTCCGTGCTGCACGTCCAATCGTCTGTACTAAAGAACGTTCGCTCCGTAAAAAGCCTTCTTTATCTGCATCCAAAATCGCTACTAGCGAAACTTCCGGTACATCAAGTCCTTCACGTAACAAGTTGATTCCTACAAGTACATCGAATTCACCTAAACGAAGATCACGAATGATTTCGGTACGTTCTAATGTTTTGATATCACTATGCAGATATTTGACTTTGATTCCTAATTCTTTAAAATAATCAGTCAAATCTTCAGACATTTTCTTTGTCAATGTAGTTACAAACACGCGCTGATCTTTTTCAACTCGTTCATTGATTTCTCCTACCAGATCATCAATTTGCCCCATGATCGGCCGCACTTCGATGATTGGATCTAGTAGCCCAGTTGGTCGGATGATCTGTTGAATCACTGTATCCGTTTGTTCATACTCATATGGACCAGGCGTAGCAGATACATAAACGATTTGATTCACGTGCTTTTCAAACTCTTCTAAACGTAACGGACGATTGTCTAATGCCGATGGTAAACGAAAACCATAATCGACTAACATCTGTTTTCTTGCGCGGTCACCATTGTACATTCCCCGAATTTGCGGCATTGTCACATGCGATTCATCAATAATCATTAATGAATCTTCGGGAAAGAAATCAAGTAATGTGTATGGTGGCTCACCTTCTTTTCGACCATCCATGTGTCGCGAATAATTTTCGATTCCAGATGTATAACCCATCTCTAACATCATTTCAATATCATAGTTCGTTCGTTGTTCTAGCCGTTGAGCCTCTAACAATTTATTCTCATTTCGCAAAACAGTCAAACGTTGTTCCAGTTCTGCTTTGATGTTTGCAACCGCATGTTCCATGTGTTCATCATTTGTAACAAAGTGAGTCGCTGGAAATATCGCCACATGCTCAGTTTCTCCCAAGACCTCACCAGTCAACGCATTGACTTCACGAATCCTTTCGACCTCATCCCCAAAAAATTCAACACGCAACGCACGTTCATCCCGACTGGCTGGGAAAATCTCCACAACGTCCCCACGTACTCGAAAACGACCACGTTGAAAATCAATATCGTTGCGCTCAAATTGGATACTAACTAAATCACGAATCAATTGATTACGATCAAGCTCAGCTCCTTGTCTAATTGAAACGACTTGTTTTTGATACTCAAAAGGTGAACCCAAACCAAAGATGCAAGAAACAGAAGCAATCACGATCACGTCATTTCGTTCTAATAACGAACTGGTTGCCGAATGTCGTAATTTATCAATTTCATCATTGACACTAGAATCCTTTTCAATGTAAGTATCACTTGAAGGGACATAAGCTTCAGGTTGATAATAATCGTAATAAGATACAAAATATTCAACTGCATTATTGGGGAAAAATTCTTTGAACTCCCCATATAATTGTCCAGCTAATGTTTTATTGTGGGCAATAATCAATGTTGGCTTATTCACTTTTTCAATCAAATTCGAAACGGTGTACGTCTTCCCTGTACCAGTTGCCCCTAAAAGTATCTGAGCTTTCTTTCCACCAACTACCCCATCAACTAACTGTGTAATGGCTTCGGGTTGATCTCCTGCTGGTTGATATTTTGACACCAACTCAAAGTGTCGGGAGGTATCTCTTTCTATCATATTTCATCCTCCTTTTCATTCTTTCCTCTTCATTTTACGACCACAAAAAAGAAAAGGAAAGCAAAGGCATTCCTTGTTGATTTATTATACCACACCGAACATACTTTCGCTACTTTTGAGTTTTTTCTTTTCTACTATATTATATAAATTCATACATGTATTATGTAGTAAATTAGGCAGCAAAATTATATATCAATAATGTCCCTTAAGTAATTATTTATCTTACGTCAGATTCCTCTCTACATTTATTATGTTACATTTTATAACATAGATTGTTACAAAATGACATTTTTTTTATTTTTTTCAGCAACTCAGCTTGTATCTATTATTAGTTTTCGCATATAATAGGAAAATATGAAAAGTTATTGAAATTTTAGGAGGTTAATTATGAAAAAAAAGCATTTGCTTCATACGATTATTTTCATAATGACAGGACTTGTCACATTTGCGCTTAGCAATCCTGTACAAGCTGACGATAAAACTACTGCTGACTCAAGTACGAGCGAGACGATGCAAAAAATAGAACCTAAGAAAGAGACGTATGTCATTGCCAGCGATTCAGCTTTTGCACCTTTCGAGTTTCAAAACGCTGAAGGCAAATACGAGGGAATTGATGTTGGATTAATGGAGGCAATCTCCAAACTGCAAGGATTTAACCTACGTATGGATTATCGTGGTTTCTCTGCTGCGCTACAAGCGTTAGAATCTGGTCAAGCAGATGGAATGATCGCAGGAATGACTGTGACCGATGAACGAAAAAAAAGCTATGATTTCTCAGATCCTTATTTTGAAAGCGGGATTCAAATCGCTGTCAAAAAAGGAGACAATTCAATCAAGTCCTATGAAGACCTAAAAGGAAAAACAGTAGGTGCCAAAGTTGGAACTGAAAGTGCTGATTTTTTAAATGCCCACGAAGACCAGTACGGCTATACCATCAAGTACTTCGATTCTGCAGATCAGTTATATGACGGATTGAGAGTTGGCGCAATTGACGCCATGATGGACGACTACCCTGTTATCGGCTATGCAATTAAAAACAATCAACAATTAGAAACACCGATTGCTAAAGAATCTGGTGGTAAATACGCTTTTGCTGTGAAAAAAGGCCAAAATCCTGAACTATTACAAATGTTCAACGAAGGTCTAAAAGAATTAAAACGAACTGGCGAATACGATAAAATCATCAACAAATATATCTCAACAGATAATACGCCTACTAAAGCCAGCAAAGATGAATCTACACTAACTGGTCTATTACAAAACAACTACAAAGTTTTACTAAAAGGTTTATGGCAAACGATCTTATTAACTTTAATTTCATTCGCCTTGGCATTAGTTGTTGGTGTTATCTTTGGTTTATTCAGCGTAGCGCCAATCAGAGCCCTACGAACAATTGCAAGTATTTATGTCGATGTCATCCGCGGTATTCCAATGATGGTTCTTGCATTCTTCATCTTCTTTGGATTACCAGGTATCGTCGGATTTACTATTCCCGACTTCATTGCCGGGATTATCACACTAACTTTGAACGCCAGCGCTTATATCGCAGAAATCGTTCGTGGTGGGATCAAAGCTGTGCCAGTTGGTCAAATGGAAGCTTCTCGCAGTTTAGGACTTTCATATAATCGAACCATGCAAAAAATCATCTTACCACAAGCAATCAAGATCATGTTGCCATCTTTCGTGAACCAATTCGTTATTTCATTGAAAGATACAACAATCATCTCAGCGATCGGTGTGGTAGAGTTACTGCAAACTGGTAAAATTATCGTTGCACGTACGACACAAAGTACGTACGTCTATCTAATTATTGCTATCATGTATTTGATCCTCATTACTATTCTGACAAAATTAGCAAAAGTTTTAGAAAAGAAGGTGAAATAAGATGGCTGAAAAAATTCTAGTTGAACATCTTGTAAAAAAATACGGTGAAAATACCGTTTTAAATGATATCAATGTTTCAATCAACGAAGGTGACGTTGTTTGTATCATCGGTCCTTCCGGTTCAGGAAAAAGTACCTTCCTACGTTGCTTAAACCGTTTAGAAGAGCCTTCAGACGGCGAAATCATCATTGACGGGGCCCACTTAATGGACAAAAACACCGATATCAATTTGGTAAGACAACACATTGGAATGGTATTCCAACATTTTAATCTATTCCCACATCTTTCAGTGCTAGAAAACATTACATTAGCACCTATGGATTTGAAAAAAGAATCAAAAGAAGCCGCTGAAAAGAAAGCAATCAAATTGCTACAAACCGTCGGCCTTGAAGATAAAAAAGACATGTATCCAGAAATGCTTTCTGGTGGACAAAAACAACGGGTCGCTATCGCTCGTGCTCTAGCGATGAATCCTGATATCATGCTCTTCGACGAACCAACTTCTGCACTAGACCCAGAAATGGTCGGAGATGTCTTGAACGTCATGAAAAAATTAGCTAAGCAAGGGATGACGATGGTTATCGTTACACACGAAATGGGCTTTGCTAAAGAAGTTGCCAATCGTGTCATGTTTATTGATGGAGGGAATTTCCTAGAAGATGGCACACCACAACAAATCTTTGAAAATCCACAAAATGAACGAACAAAAGATTTCCTAGATAAAGTACTAGATATTTAACCTTAAGATGATGAAATTGTTAAAGACCGTTGCAAAAGGATGCCTATCCCTTGCAACGGTCTTTATTTTAAAGGCATTTATAAAATTGACAAAAAACACTTGATTCCTTTTTGTCCTCTTCTTTCGTCCCTGCTTTAATTATTTGTTTGCCACTTTCTCCTGTCTAAATAAAAAAAAGCAAATCAATAAGAGGGCGGGCGATTCTCCAGCAATTAGATGTTGGTCTAACTGCCAGAGATGCTAGCTGAATTTATTGATTTGCTTTTCTTTTATTTTCTTTTCTTACCGCCAAAGGCATCTTTCACTTTATCAAAGAAGCCATCTTCTTGTTGTTCTTCTACTTTGATGCCGCCAGCTTCAGCAAAAGCACGCAATGCTTCACGTTGCTGTTCATTTAAGTTCTTCGGCGTGATCAACTTCACTTTCACATGTTGATCCCCAGTAGCTCCTCCACGAAGTTTAGGCGCTCCTTTGCCACGTAAACGGAAATTCGTTCCTGTTTGCGTACCTGCCGGAATTTTAAGTTTGACATCTCCATGAACGGTTGGCACTTTTACTTCATCACCTAAAGCAGCTTGTACAAAACTCAATGGCAATTCGTAATAGATCTCTGAACCATCACGATCGAAAATATCACTTTCTTCCACACGGAATACAACATATAGATCACCAAATGGTCCGCCGTTTTCTCCAGCTTCACCTTGACCTGCCAGACGCATTTGTTGTCCTTCTTCTACACCTGCTGGTACATTCACCTTAACAGAATGTGCTTTCTTTTCGTGACCAGAACCATGACAAGTTGGACAAGGATCTTTGATTTCTTTACCAGTACCATGACAAACGTCACAAGTTTGACGACTCATCACACGGCCAAGTGGCGTTTGACGTTCCACATTGATTGTCCCTGATCCATGACACTTATGACAAGTTGTTGGTTGTGTTCCAGGTTTCGCACCATTTCCATGGCAAGTATGACAAATTTCTTCTCGATTATACTTGATTTCTTTTTCTACGCCAAAAATCGCTTCTTCAAAAGAAAGATCGATCGTATACTGTAAATCCGCACCCTGTCTTGGCGCATTAGGGTCTACCGTACGACCGCCACCGCCAAAGAATGAATCAAAGATATCTTCGAAGCCGCCAAAACCGCCACCCGAAAAGCCGCCAAAACCACCAAAGCCGCCACCGGCTCCACCAGCGCCATAGTTTGGATCGGTACCTGCGTGTCCATATTGATCATAAGCTGCCCGTTTTTGCGGGTCACTTAAAATTTCATAAGCTTCTGATACTTCTTTGAATTTTTCTTCTGCATCAGCTTCTTTATTGATATCTGGATGATATTTTTTTGATAGCTTTCGATAAGCTTTTTTAATTTCATCTTCAGAAGCTCCTTTCGAGAGCCCTAAGACTTCATAATAATCACGTTTTGTTGCCATAGGCTTTCCTCCTATTGGTTCTCATCATTTCCACGTCGCTTGTTATCATATCATACTTTTACGAAAACAAAAACTGCTACTTTCAAGTATTTAAAAAAGGAAGCTAGTTTAAGGCTCATACCTAAGTCAAGTTTTCCAAATTGAAGAAAGAATGTTCCTCAAATCTTATCTTATGACCAGATCGAACTACCTCAAAGCAACAGCTATTGTCCAAGAAATTCTCCCATTGTTCTTATGACTTCTGTTATTCAACAGGCATAATCATGCACATCAAATCTCCAGACGATAAGTCACTATTTTGCGCTTCATTCTTGAAAGTGAACGCCTACTAACCTTTTAGACCACTCTAAATGTAGCACTATCGGAAAATAATCCGAAGAATCTCGAAAATATGAGAATCTATTTTCGCATTCTTCGGATTATTTCTTAGAGCTGATCTCTTTTGCTAAACCTTCTTTCAAGCATTGGCACTAAAAACGAACGGCAAAGTAAATTGTTGTATAAACTTCGGTTCACTCGTCTTTTAGATCCTGCTTAATATTGTTTAACAACGTATTCAAAAGGTTGTATTGTATGATAACAGTCCCAGCTAGAGAAAGGGAAAACCTTCTCTACTGAAACTTGTCATTTCTACTAAACAGCTAACGATTACTTAATGAGATTATTTTTTGTCGTCTCCGTCGACTTCTTCAAAGTCAGCGTCTACTACATCATCTGCACCTGTTTGTGCTGCTTCTGGATTTTCTTGTGCTTGTTGTTGCGCAGCTTGTTCATACAATTTAACTGTCAAGTTTTGCACGATTTCATTCAATGCATCACGTTTTGTTTTCATTTCTTCGATATTGTTTGCTTCAACAGCAGCTTTCAATTCATCGCGAGCTTCTTCCGCTTTTTTCACTTCTTCTGCGTCAACTTTACCTTCTAATTCTTTTAGTGTTTTGTCAACTGAGAATAGTAAAGCATCAATATCGTTACGTAAATCCACTTCTTCTTTACGTGCTTTATCTGCTTCTGCATTCGCTTCTGCATCTTTTACCATGCGTTCGATTTCATCATCAGTTAGACCTGAAGAAGATTTAATCGTGATTTTTTGTTCTTTTTGTGTACCTAGGTCTTTAGCAGAAACATTCACGATCCCATTTTTATCAATGTCAAAAGTAACTTCGATTTGTGGCACACCACGTGGTGCTGCAGGAATATCTGTTAATTGGAATCTTCCTAACGTTTTGTTGTCAGCAGCCATCGGACGTTCACCTTGCAAGACATGGATATCTACAGCAGGTTGATTATCTGCAGCCGTTGAGAACACTTGTGATTTACTTGTAGGGATCGTTGTGTTTCGATCAATTAATTTAGTAAAGACGCCACCCATTGTTTCAATACCTAATGATAACGGAGTAACATCAAGTAACACAACGTCTTTGACATCACCTGTGATAACCCCACCTTGGATAGCAGCACCCATCGCTACTACTTCATCTGGGTTTACAGATTTGTTTGGTTCTTTTCCAGTTTCTTTTCTTACTGCTTCAACAACTGCAGGAATACGTGTTGAACCACCAACTAAGATAACTTCATCAATTTCAGATTGTGATAAACCAGCATCTTTCAAGGCTTGTCGTACTGGAATTTTTGTACGCTCTACTAAATCAGCGGTTAATTCATCAAATTTCGCACGAGTCAATGTCATTTCTAAGTGAAGAGGGCCTGCTTCGCCAGCTGTGATGAACGGTAAGCTGATTTGTGTGCTTGATACTCCAGATAAATCTTTTTTCGCTTTTTCTGCAGCATCTTTCAAACGTTGCAATGCCATTTTATCTTGTGATAAATCAATGCCGTTTTCTTTTTTGAACTCAGCTACCATGTGATCAATGATTTTGTTATCGAAGTCATCCCCACCTAGATGGTTATCTCCAGCTGTTGATAGTACGTCAAATACGCCATCACCTAATTCAAGGATAGATACGTCGAACGTACCACCACCAAGGTCAAATACTAGGATTTTTTCATCACGATCTGTTTTATCCAAGCCATAAGCAAGCGCTGCAGCAGTTGGTTCATTTACAATACGTTCAACTTCTAAGCCAGCAATTTTACCAGCATCTTTTGTTGCTTGACGTTGTGCATCATTGAAGTAAGCAGGCACAGTAATAACTGCTTTTTCAACTTTTTCACCTAGATAGTCTTCAGCGAATCCTTTGATATATTGAAGGATCATTGCAGAGATTTCTTGTGGTGTATATGATTTTCCTTCTACTTCTACTTTATAGCCTGGTTCACCGATATGGCGTTTGATCGATGAAATCGTATTTGGATTCGTTACTGCTTGACGTTTAGCAACTTCACCCACTTGAATTTCCCCATTTTTAAATGAGACAACAGAAGGAGTTGTACGGTTACCTTCTGGATTTGCAATAATTTTTGCTTCGTTTCCTTCTAAAACAGCTACTGCTGAATTGGTTGTACCTAAGTCAATACCGATAATTTTACTCATAATTAACGTCTCCTTATCTTAGTTAATTTTATATCATGACATTATTGCGCAACAATAACCATTGTTGGTCTTAATACGCGGTCATGTAATTTGTAACCTTCTTGTAGTACTTCGACGATTGTGTCAGCTGGAAGTTCTTCAGTCGCTGGCACGGTTTGTACAGCTTGATGGAGGTTCGGATCAAAAGCCTCTCCTTTTGCTGGGATTTTTTCGATTCCTTCTTCTTTAAGTGCTTGTTTCAAGCTTTCTAGTACCATTTCGACACCTTTTTTCAAACTTGCACCTTGATCATCAGCCACATCTGTAGCCAAAGCACGCTCTAAGTTATCAATTGAAGGTAATAATTTTTTAGCAAGATCTTGTGAACGATATTTTTGTAATTGTTCACGCTCATTTTTACTTCGATTTGCAATATTTGCAATCTCAGCTCGAGCACGTAAATATTTATCTTCCAACTCTTCCATTTCAGCCTTTAAATTTAAACGCTCAAATTCTTCAGCTTCTACGTCAGAGACACCTGAGTCTTCCGTCGCTTCCGTATCGATTTCCGTATCTTCTTGAATATCCGCTACGTCTTTTTCTAACTCTTCTTTTTTTTCTTTCACAAGACACACTCCTTTTCGTTAATCAGTCAGTGATTCGTTTTCATGCTAAGATCCAGTCAAATCAATTGATCGATAATAATCAGCAAGCTTGTTCGCTAATTCTTGACGATAGACATCTACCAGACCCAACATTTTTGAATAAGGCATACTGGTTGGTCCCAACAAGGCTATTGTACCTCGACCGTGTCCAGCAATCTCGTAACTTGCTTGGATCATGCTCATATTTTGTAAAAGCTCATTTCCTAATTCAGATCCAATTTTGATGTGGATGTTACTATCCGTTGGGACGATCATTTGGGTTAATTCATAAGTATCTGTCATAAACGAAAACATCGATTTGAATTGCTCCAGATCTTGGTGGAGTTCATAATCTAGTAGATTCATTTGTCCACTTACATAAATTTTGTCTTCAAACGCATGTCCGAGTATCGTATCAAAAAGATTTGATATTCCTTCAGTTGTCTGAAAATATCTATGCAAAATCATTGGAATCTCTGTCCGCAATTTATGATAGACAGTCATCAATGGATCTCCCACCAATCGTTCATTGACAATGCGAACAATTTTTTCTAAATCTTGGCTTCCTAGATTTTCAGGAAGTGTAAAAACTTGGCTTTCTACATTTCCTTTATCAGTTACTACAATCGCAATCACTTGACGACTATTTAAAGGAACGATACGAAAACCAGTCAAACGGCGGTCTTTAATTTCTGGGCCTAACGAGAAGGTTGTGTAACTAGTCAGCTCGGATAAAATCTCAGCAGATTGTTGAATAATCTCGTTAATTTCATGAAATTCTTTGCTTAAAGACAGCCGAATCTGCTGCAGATCATCATTGGTTACACGAGCAGGTTTTAGCAAATGATCCACATAATGCCGATAACCTAATGCTGAAGGAATCCTTCCTGATGAAGAATGAGTTTTAAGTAACAACCCAGCATCTTCTAAGGCTTTCATGTCATTACGGATCGTTGCTGAGCTTGCCTTGACTCCATCTTCCATTAAGGTTTTGGAGCCGACGGGTATACCGCTACTCGTATAGTTTTGGATGATCAGACGTAAAATCTCACTTTGTCTTTGTGTTAACATCTTCTTCACCTCTCATTAGCACTCATATCTTCTAAGTGCTAACCCACTTACTAATATAGCAAGAAGCGCATAGTGTGTCAAGAAAAAGAACACCCCTTTTAGCACTCTCATTTAACGAGTGCTAAAAGGGGTGTTCTCTGATAAATACATTGATAGATCAACACGAAAGATAAATAGGTTTCTTAATACCTTCCATTATTTAATCGATCTATAAAGAAATTTAAAGGTTTTATTGACCTCTCACAACTATTTTTCAAGCAAGAAACGTTCAAATACTTCATTTCCTAGAAAAGTTCCTTTTGGCGTTAAATAAATTCGATCGGATTCATTGACCAATAATCCTTCTTTTTCTAAATCTGTCAAAACTTTTGAATAAAGCGATTCGATTGTTTGCTGATATCGTTCGTAAAAATGTTGTTTGGAAATTCCTATCTTTTTCCTTAACCCAAGAAACATTTCTTCCTCGATTTGATTTTCTCTTAAAAGTACTTCAGTTTCCAAAACAGGGAGTTCTCCTGCTCTTAATGGACGTAAATAATGTTGAATCGGTCCCTTATTACGGTATCGTTTATTCCCAAGATATCCACTTGCACCTGCGCCAAAGCCGAAATAATGATCATTGTTCCAATACATCAAATTGTGTTTTGATTCATGCCCCTTCAATCCAAAATTACTGATCTCATATTGATGACGTCCCTTTTTTTCCATCGCTTGTATGGTTTCTTCAAACATTCGCGTTTCGGTTTCTTGATCAGGCAGTTCTAAACGCCCTTGCCGCACCCAATTCATAAACATCGTTTTATTTTCTAAAATCAATGAATACAATGAATAATGGGGCAAATCAAGTGCAAGTGCTTGATTCAATGTCTCTCGATAGCCCTCTAACGTTTGTCCAGGTAACGCATAAATCAGATCAATACTCACATTCGTAAAGTTTTCTTCTTCTAAAAAACGCATTGTTTGGTAAACATCCTCTGCGGTATGTTTCCGCCCAATTTTTTTCAGCAACCGATTATCAAAAGTTTGCACCCCCATTGATAAACGATTCACTCCATAATTTTTCATGACCTGAAGCTTTTCTTTCGTTAGATCTCCAGGATTCGCTTCAACCGTAAATTCTTTTCCTTCTTTAAAAGGCAATATTTCCCTAGCGCCTGCTAACAAACGATCCAATTGCACTGCAGTCAAAGACGTAGGTGTCCCACCACCAACATACAGTGTTTCTAATTCTTTTACAGGATGTTGTTCAAGTGTGATTTCCATTTCTTTTAGAAGCATCTCGACATATTCATCTACGGGTTGACCTTCTAAAAATACTTTATTAAAGTCACAGTAATAACAGATATGCTCACAAAACGGGATATGGATATACGCAGAAACCTTTTGTTCTGCGGGATTGGTTGTTTCATTCATTAAACTAAATTCTCCTTACGTCGAAAAGTCGTACCTGTTTTCGACCTTCTTTAAACGGTGTTCAAGCGATTGCTTCTACGGAATTAAGTTCAAAAAATTCAAAAATATGGAAAGCTATTTTCGATTTTTCGCTCTTAATTCTTGAAGCATACCATCGCTTTCACAACCTCTCATATACGCATACTAACCGTATTTTCCAAACAAATCCACTAAAAAATCAAAGAATCGACTTCTTGGACTCGTTTTTCTTTGGTTGTATTGGTTACTTGGTTATAAATTTCTAAAGTTGTTTTCATGTTGGAATGACCCACTCGCTCCATGATCGCTTTGATCGGAACGCCTGCTTCTGCCAATAAAGAGATATGAGTGTAATGGTAAAGACAGTAATGTTTATACAGTGACTAATCAAAAAAGACCAGGCACATGGTAATTCAACAAGTATCTCCTCAATTGCTGAACTTCTTAGCTATTTCATTCTGTCTTTTATGTTGTATGTACGTTTTAAATCTAATTCTTTTAATCATTCTTTTCTTTAGGTTTATCCATTTGAAAAACTCTGCATCACTTGATACAACCTCTGGGGGTTTACACACTTTTTTATAGACTACCTTTCAAAAGTTGACTCTCGTTTAGTTCTTGAAAATTCTTTGTTAGTTTTTATAGCAGTATTTGTTAGTTTTTCTGAAAGAGTAGGTTTCATTGACTGGCCTCTTTTATTTCTTCTGTTATTAGATTGTTCAAAGTTATTAATGAGTTTATTGTATTCATCAGTATACTTTGTTGCTAACGAGGGGCTTAATTTTCCTTTTTTTACAAGCAACTCTATACAATTTTTCTCATTAATTATTGCATATTGAATATTCGTTTTTTCACACTTTAATGTTGGAAGGATGATATTCTCAAAAATATTAAGATTTTTTTCTGTCTGCTGAATATCACTAGGAGACATTTTCTTATTCGAGCGTAACTGTAAATGGAACTCATTAATTTGTTCACGTAAATATTTTATATTTTTAGTTGCCATGTTGAAATTGTTTGAAAGATCTTCAAATCTTATTGCTATAGATTCTTCTTGTGGAGAAAGAGTAGGTAGCGCTGTTGTAGGTTTATTCGTTATTTCAGGCATACTTATCGTTGTTTTATAAGTGCTACCCAAATGGGTTCCTTTTGATTTTGTAGACTCTTGTGAAAAAATAGTAGGACTTTCTGTTTCAAGAGAATGCACTGCAGGGGTTCTCAGGTAGTTTATCTCATTTTTTAGGAATCTTGTTAGCTTTCTACAATTCGCTAAAAAACTATTGGCCTCCCTTTTTTTGTTTTTTAGATTGTCTAAGTCCATTATGTAACGAAACTCATATTCTTCTACTTCTGTTCTATTCTCTATTCCATCATTTTTTAAATATTTTTCAAGCGATTCCATCTTCTGTTCTGTCTTATTCACAAAAGTTTTTAAATCATTCCTCACAAGACGTAATTCTTTGCATAATTCTTCAGACTGCTCACGGTATGATTTTAATTGATTAATTTCTGCAGGTTTTTCAGTAATATATCCGTTTAAGAGTTTGATAAATTCTGACTCTTTTTCCACTAGTTGATAAATTGCTCCGTCATGAGCTTTTTGATCCTCGAGATGCTTTGAAAATTCTACATCAATTTCTTTTGATTGTTTAGATTTTTGAGCTGAATAGGGGTTTGGATCATCGACTTGCATTTCGTCTAATAGTCTTGAGGTTTGGTCAGTGTTCATCACATTATTGTGTTTCGAGTGTCGAACTTTGTGTGGATGAATTTCATCATTTTTTTTAGATTTTTTAGATTTTTTTTTAGATATTTGAGCTGAATAGGGGTGTCTTGGATCATCTCTTTGCATTCCGTCTAGTAGTCTTGAGGTTTGGTCAGCGTTCATCCCATTGTTGTGTTTCGAGTGTTGAACTTCGTGTGGATGAATGTCATCAGGTAAAAAATTAATTCTACCCAAGTTTTCTACATACGGATTTCGTTCTAATTCCCTTCCTTGATTTTGGTGTCCTAAACTACGTGCTTCATTTGCTATGCTCGCCACACCAAGAGCAGCAGTAATCAGTTTACCTATTCTCATATAGTATCCATCTCCTTTTCATTTAATGCTTATCCCATTAACTATGTACTTCATCATTTCTTTTGTTTTTTGGCCAACAATTGTTTAACCAATCAGCGATAATTCTGTTGTCTTTTTTTCATGATTTTATGTAACAATTTCTTTATTGCTTATGATTATAAAGATGTTTTTTTTAAATGGCTTACGATTATTTCATATCCCCAAGCAATGAGAACAAGTATTACAATTCTCTCATAAATAGGAAAACAATAAATAATAAATATGTTAATCAATTCAAAAATCACTAGTAATATTAAATAATGAAAAAATAGCCATATTTTAGATAAATATTTCATATAAAACACCAGCCAATCAAGATTTCTTTACTTTATTGGCTGCGTACACTTATGATTACTCAACAATCAATATTCGAACCCCATTTTCATCCTGGTTGTTTATTTACAAGAATAATCATTCCTTTACTTGTATGAATAGTAGTTCCGATAGAACCATTAATAGCTTGAGCTATCCTAAACCTACATAATGTACAATCGCTGCAAGCCCAACAGTTTTTGCAGTAGTCGCAATATAAGAGTTCAAATAAATATCTTTTGTTTCGTTATTGAAATTAAATACTTTATTTACCCTAGCCCTGAGTAGCTCTTTTCTTCTTTGTAATGCTATTTCGCTAGCAGTAAAAATTGTATATGGATCAATTCCTTATTGTTTCAAAATAGTGATTAAATCGTCAATATTTAAATTAAATAATTGCCTGAATCCTTCAGTAAGCTTTTATTCAGTAATAGTTCTGTCTATTGATTGATTCAACGAAATTTCTGTATTTTCATTAGCAAATACATTTGATCCTATCGAGATTGATGGAGTAATAGAGACAACCAAATCAGATGTAAGTAATACTAATTTTCATTTAAAAATCTGTATCCTCCCAATTTTTTTATTTGTCTTATATGACGATACAACTGTAAACTAATAACGATGTTATTAGTTTACCTCATCATAAAAAGCGTTTTTAAAGTCATAACTATTTGAATTTTTTAAATAAAAGAACTAATTTTAGTCAGCCAGTTACAGTAATGGCAGATATGCTCACAAAACGGGATATGGATATACGCAGAAACCTTTTGTTCTGCGGGATTGGTTGTTTCATTGATTTTTGTTCCCCTTAATCTTATTTTATTTTGTTTCTTTCTTATGTTATAAAGCAACTTTAATTTTTCTTATTTGACTAAATAACTTTAACTTCTATCGATTCTAATATACTTACGTTTTCACGGATAAAAAGTTTTTTTTTCTCCTTTTTCTTGATCTTTTTTCAGTTCACAATCCCTCTTGGTTTCTTATTTTTAAGCAAAAAAATAGACCTAATTATACTTGAAATTTCAAGAAAATAACTAGGTCTATATGCTATATATAATTGAGACAGCACAGTTTATGTGGTGGCTAATCCCAATAGAAATTGGGTGATGCCTATGTTGGTTTGTGACTTGCTCCCTAGAAAGGAATAAGCTTGTCTGTTTTTGAAGCGCTAATGTTTGCGATAGCTTTTGCAACGTTAGTTTTGACAATCAGCAATCACAAAAACGACAAAAAATAACCGCAATTTACACTTAGCCAGTTTGAACGGTTATTTTTTGTAACTATTATTAAACTGAGCCACCGTCTTAAACGGTGCTGTCAAAAGGGAACTGTTCGCGCAGTTCCTTTTTTCATCTTCATTATAGCATACGCTTATTCTTCTATTCAATTTCCAAAACAAAAGAACAGTTGTTTTTATTTTTAAGGTAATAATAACAAATCCTATATGCTATAATCAGTTATGACAGTAAAGTTTAATGACGGTGGCTATCTAATCTGAAAGTGAGGTGGTGCTTATGCACATAATCTCAAACTTTAGAGAAAGGAGACGCCTTTTGTCTGTGGAAGCAGCGTTAGGGCTAATGATCAGTTTTGGATCTTTGATCGCAACACTGATTTTTGGCATTCTAACCTTAGCCCACAAAAACGACAAAAAGAAGTAACCGTCACTTTAGCGAGAGATTGGTTACTCCTTTTTGAGATAACTATATAACTTGCCACCGTCTTTAGCGGTGCTGTCAAAAGGGAACTGTTGACGCAGTTCCTTTTTTCATGTTTATTATAGCATACCCTTTCTCTTTTGTTCAATTGTTTCATTATTTTATATTTAAATATCCATAAAGCGTAAAAGTTACTTTATTTGACAATGACTTTCCGATCCTAATACTCGAACCTAGAACTTTACAAAAATGTA
Source organism: Enterococcus sp. DIV0703 (assembly GCF_051711065.1). Taxonomy (NCBI): domain Bacteria; kingdom Bacillati; phylum Bacillota; class Bacilli; order Lactobacillales; family Enterococcaceae; genus Enterococcus; species Enterococcus sp. DIV0703. The sequence goes on from NZ_JBIOLX010000001.1 coordinate 1,690,265, forward strand.
TGAGCTCCTCCGTTACTATGAAGATATTCCCTATCTTGGAAAATCTCATGCATTTTCTAATATGATTCTAGAAGACGCCTATTTACCAGAAGACCATGAAAAAGAACTTCGAACAAATATTGATACAACCCAGTCTTTTTATAGCGAACGCTCGCATAATACAGTACCTATAAAAGTATAGAAGGTTTAACGAAGTTGCTAATTTTTCTTTATATGTGAGTCAGTTTATACTCTCTCTCCGCAACAATCTTAATTAGTTTATCTTTATCATCTGGCAACTCAAGTTCATGAATTCTAGCGTGACAGTTTGGACATAATGCAATACAATTTTCAATTACATCTTTCCCCCCTTCTGATAAATACTCTATGTGATGACAATGCAAATAAGGTACACCGTCTTTTATAAATGGTGCTTTTTCTTGACAGAGTTGGCAGATACCTTTTGCAAGTCGCTTAACGTATTCGGATATGAAAACATTTCGTTTATATACTTTTGTTTTTGAAAATAAAAACTCTTCTTTATTACCATATTTAACAGCCATTTTTTTGTTATAACTGCTAATTTTTCTTGCCTCCTCTTCTATTTTAATATTAGACAAATTACGAACATATCTAATTTGATTCTCTTCATGACTGTATATCTCTTTATCTTCTATCAATTGCTTTTGATTTATTAAAGCTAAAGGAAATTTATATACTTTCCTCATTTTACCGCTATTATCTTGCTCATTATCAGTATATATTTTTCCTGCTAAATATACTTCTCCTAAATATGTGTGTTCTTTTGGTTTAAAGGTTTCAAATAGATGAAGCTTTACAAAATTAGATTTTGAATTAGCTAAAACTTTATTTTGAGCTTTATCTAATATTTGGTCACCATTCAAACCCATACCTGTGTATTGTAAAATACCATTTAACCATTTATCTTTATAAACATTGCCTCCTGTTTGATCACTAAAGAGTACAAGAGTATTAGTTTTATGAGATCTTCTCATTCCGCCTTGCATAGAACATTTAAATTTCTCTGCAATTTCTTTATTAGTAAAAACTTCACCCACTTCTATATTACCCAATATTTTTTTTGACCATTCTTCTCTCCATGAAATCACTTTGGCAAAATCAAACATTTCTTCATCTTTTGGCATACCATGTCTAACTAAATAATTTAATACTTCTGTAGTTATATCTAATTTTTTAAGTAAATCTTTTTTAGTAATTAGTGTTGTTCCCATAACAATGTATCCCCTAATGGCATCAATATAATTATGATCAAAAAAATTCAAAAGTTTAATAAAAAATATCTTATTGTTCAAGATATCTATAACATATTAAAACATCTTTATTATACATCGTCTACGTTTACTTTTACTAGCCATATTTCTGAAAGATTACTTTGTAGATATATACTATTAACTAAACGTTATAAATAAAAAATCATTTTAAAAAAACAAGATATTTGTATCCACAGATAATTTTTCTTCTGCAAAATTAATCATTTTCTTTATACTGTTCAAAAAATCTAAAAGCAAAAAAGTCATATCAAATTTCAGATATGACTTGAATATTTATTATTTAAAATTTTAAATCTTGTATTACTTAAACTCTCCTTACCCCGACACTTTATTTCAGTAAATTATTTCTTATTTTTCTTTACAACAACTATCTGCCCGATAATCAAAATCAACGTTACTCCAAAGCCGCTTCTTAGAAAGTCTCGATTCAGTAAATATTCGATAAAAATACCTATTAAACTGGTTACTAACGCCACAATGATAATACTAGCGTATGGATGGTTTTTCGTATACTTTTTCCAGTTTTTATACAAGAAAACTCACTCCTCTATATTATTCCGGCTATAGCTATTCCAGCATCATTATAGCTAGTTCTCGTAGGAAACCAGCCTAACCTTTTTTAATTCTATCTTATTTTCTTGAAAATGCTGTATTAAGCGCTGATTCTAAAGTTGCTCAACGTAAATCAGAGATAATCTTATAGTATTTTTTCATGATGTTCTACCATAGTTTTTTATAGTTAATGTTTAAAAAAACGTCTTATGATTATTTCATATCCCCACCCAATGAGCATAAGTATGCCTATTCGTAAATAAATAGGAAACTGATAAATAAGATATGTGTTAACTAATTCAAAAATGATTAACAAGATTAAAATAGAAATAAATGACCAACTTTTAGTGATATACTTCATCTAATATCCCTCTCTTTATGAATTTATTCCGCGCACTCTAGCCTTAGTCGTATTCCAGATATTTACTAATAAGTTGACCCCATATCATTGTGAGGATGAGTTTGAGCTTTAGATTGAATATAACCTATCTCTAAAATGACTGTTTTACTATTTTGGAACAGATTAGGTGCTGTTTATTTTTCTATTGATTGAGTGAGACACATAAATACCGATTTTCAACGTTTGGTCTTATTTATTTTGATTGTCTTCATATATTCTAATTCTTTTTTTACATGAACAAGCATATAATAATCTTCGACATAAAGGCTTTTTACTAATATAAATAAATTATTCGATTTAAAAATCCCAAAAATGAATGTCAGTGGAAAAAGACTGATTAGAAAAGTACTAAAATTTATACTGCCTTTCTCAAAAAAATTTTGGATAAGATAGATCGTGATAGGAAAACACAAAGCTACGATAAAGTTTTGGTAAATACTTAACATACTGGTTCCGTGGTTTTCTTTCTTTTTGATCAAGTATTCCACATCAAAAATCAATTGATTGATACTTCGCTCGTCAAGCATTCTTTCAGCTTTTCGTTTATATAAATAATTATGGTATTTTTTAGGACGACCATGCTTTGTTCGATATCTTTTATAGTAACAGAATAACAGAAACGCAGTCGCCACGTTGAATTGGTAAAAGATTGTTTCAATATTATTATAAGCATGAGGATTTCCAGTTAAATATAAAAAACTACTACCCAAAATAACTAGAATAAATAACGTATTAATCCATAGGCTAAGAACATATAAAAACAGATAAAAGGGTTTGATTACCCACATGTTTCTGAATGAACTTGCTTCTCGATAGATATCCGTATAAAATTTCATTGCTTCAATTTGCTTTACTTTGAGTATTTTTGTCATTTATCCATTCTAGAGTCCTTTCTTAATCACTTGTTTGAACTGTTTATTCTTTCTATTGAAAAATTGACGGGGAATTATTCCCAAGTATGGCTGCATCACATATTTTTTGTGGATTTTTTAAACTATAACGCTGTCTTAGCGTCCATAGTATTGACTAGCATTCAATCGAAGTATCACTGTATTAGTATATGTAGAGATTTTGGAAAAAGAATCGCTGACTAATGCAATCATTCCGTTGTGTTGAACTTTTCTGTATGACCACAATGTAAGGAACATGCTTTAAATAGATGGCCGGTTTTTCCATTTCGACAATTAATTATGATTCCTTCACTACATTTGGGGCATATTTTTATACCCATTGGCAAAGAATTTAAAAGCTGAAATTTTAGCATCGTTTCTGGTATGATTTGATTTAATAATTGTAATAACCCGTAGCGATCATACCACTCGATTTCTTTTGCTTTTTCATTTTGTTCAATTTCTTCATAGACCTGTTGATAAAAAAATGAAGTGGTGATAAACATTTTTTTATCCCAATTTTTATTTGAAATTCCTGAAAAATTAGTGATATCTTTACGTCCAATCAGTGTCGGTGTGGGTTTTGCGTTTAAGCGATTGGATTTTGCTTGTACCGCGATCCGCTTTTTTTCTTTCGTCAAAATTAAATCGACACCCCCATCTCCCACATACTTACGATGATCTTTGACATAACTTTTCTTCGTTATCTCAACCCCGTATCCTGCTAATCGGAAAGCTGCTGCTAAAAATTGCTCAAAATGTTCTCCTTGCCTCACTCGATCATCTTGGCTACTACCGAAATCTTTATCCATGTCACTTAAAAAGTCGATTACGATTTTCTCATCTTTCTTTTGCACAAAAGACGTTTTTCTTATTTCTAAGTATTGTTTGGAAACCACTTCTTGGGCGTTGCTTTCCAGTTGATTGGCTTCTTTGAATTTTTGTAAGAATTTAAAAACCATTATTTTCTCCTCTCGCTTATCGTTCTGACAATTACATTGTAAATCAATAACAAGAGTATTAATTTGTTATATAATAAAAATTTTTAAATAATTTTTATTAAAAGAATCAATCCGTTGATACTTCGCTTACTAGAACTATTGTGAAGATTACAGATTTTTTAGGCATTCTCGTTGATTATCATTGATTTGAACTATCGTTTACTGGGTATCATTCCTCTCCTATACTCAAAGAAACTTTATCAAATAGGCTCGATTATATTTTAAGGAAAGCTAACTTGTGTCCGAGTCACACGAAGGATTTTCCCTACTAGGTAAGATCGGATTATTACTTGTTCTTATGTTGATCAAAAAATCAGATCTACGACAAACATTTAAAGAACCTCGAATGAACTTGGTTATAGTAGTTGATGATTTTATTTTAGTCTCATTTTTCAAGATCTACTCTAAGAATAGTCATTCAGAGTTTTTAGCCAATTACTTAAAACAATTGCTTGTACTGACTCGCTAATCTATGATCCTTGATTTGCTTATTGGTAATAGGGTTGGCGTTTGTTTGAATCGAAGTGTCGTTATTCAACTTACTACCAATGTGGCTTTTCGATAAAACGCTACATAAACTAGCCCCTCGCTCAATCAAGTCAGCGAAGGGCTAATTTTTGAATAGTTTTTTGATTGTAAAGTACCCTTAGTTCAAATTTTTCTTCAATAAATCTACCTGTCTACTATTTTAGATTTATTTCTTCATTGTCGCTATGCCCATTGTTTGTGGGATTTTTAGGATTTCAATGATTGGCAGAAGCATTAGCGCCCCTAAAACAGCAAAACCTAGGCTATAAGCCAGTGGGATCGACAATTGGATTTCCAATAAATGAATCACCAACGTAATAAATGATACCCCTAATCCTTGAGCTAAAGATTGGACAACTGTATTCAAGGTATTGGCGCTATTGCGTTCTTGTGGTGGAATTTCTGATAAACTTAATCCCATAAACGCTGTGAGTGCGAGCGAGCGTCCGATTCCTGAAGCAAAAGCTAGTAACATAATAATCGCTGGAAACGTGGTTGATTCAATGAAAACTAAACAGAAAGAACTACTCAAAATCATTAGGAATGACGCAATCAATGCCCCTTTGTAGTTAAGTGAGCGAATAATCGATGTCGTGAAGGGTTTGATCCCAATATTTCCAATAAAAATGAAAATAACATAACTTCCTGCAACGACTGCTGACCAATGAAAAATATTTTGTAAATAGATCGTCAACAAGTATGGCATCGCTCCGACAGATAACCAAAGGATTGCCCCACTGGTTTGGCCGATTCTAAAAGAAGTTTTTGATAGGGCTTTTAATGAAAATAAGGGTTGTTCGACTTTATTTAAATGTTGATATGTGAACAAAAGAAATATTATTCCACTCACGATACACACAATTCCTGCTATCTCAAATGAAAGACCGTCTCGTGAAGATAATTCTGCACCGACTACAAGTAAGGTGGATGCCATTGCCATTTCCACAAAACCGAGCCAATCAAATTTATTTTTGATCAGGTCATGGTCTGACGGAATCAATGAATATCCTAGGATCAAGCTCGACATACCGATTGGCAAATTGATCAAAAAAATCCAATGCCAACTTAAATAGGTAATGATTGCTCCACCCATAATAGGAGCGATCGCAGGTGCGATTAATGCTGGCCAAACAAGATAACTCGTCATTTTTAATAGTTGGTCGACTGGTGTTTTTTCAAAAACGATCAATCGTGCAGTAGGTGTCATCAACGCTCCAGAGAAACCTTGCAACATTCGCATTCCTAAAAGAACCCCAAAACTAGGCGCAAGGGCGCTCCCTAATGAACTAATGGTAAATAGAAAAACAGCCAGAAGCCAGATTTTTTTCTTACCAAAATAATTGGCTAACCAGCCACTCATTGGGATAAAAATCGCCACTGTGACTAAATACGCACTGATTAAAAGTGAGATTTGTGACATATTTGTTGAAAAAGTGGTCGCCATTTTGGGTAAAGCTGTTGTAACAATCGTACCATCTAATATTTCCATAAATAAACTCATTGCCATTACTAAGGCAATTTTGATTTGTTGAGACATGCTCATTCCTCCATCTATCGTCCTTAATATATCTTTTAGATATATATTTTTTTGTATAAAAGAGACTGTAACTAATAAAAAGTTACAGTATCGTTGCTTTTTTATGACGTTTTAAAATCGACCTGATGTTAAGAACTGTCACGTTTTGTTCTACACCATGATCATGCTTATTCTTCCACATAAGGTAGTTCTGATAAAAAATCTTCTGCCCACTGGATTGCTAACTGAGCTTTTCCAAGTAATAATTCTAATTTTTTAGACGCATACCAATGATCGATTTTTTTTACTTCGTCTAGTTTTTTTAAATAGCCCTTGATTTCGTCAACCGTGATTTGTTTTTCACGTATGTAGACCATTAACAATTCTTTTTGTTCGTCTAATGAGAGATGTTGCATCGAATCGAGTTTGATTAAATAAATTTCTTCTGTATGAGCGCCACTGGGAACATCTTGTTTCATTAATTCAAAAAATCGTTGACGTCCTTTATCAGTAATACTGGCAGTCTTTTGTGTACGGCCTTCTTCATTAACAGTAATAGTGATTAAGCCATTTTTTGCCAACTTGTCTAACAATGGGTATAAAACACCAAAACTGACTTTGCGATTTTTGCCTAAAGAAGCCTGCATTGCATTTCTTAAGTGATAACCATTTTGTGGTGATTCCATCAATTCTCCTAGAACAAACAGTTCATTCATCATGTTTCTTCCTCCTTATCTATCTTTTAGATACAAGAATGATATATCTAAAAGATGCATAAGTCAATCACTTTTCTTTATTAAGGTAATTAAGCAAACCCACTTTTCCATTCACATTCTTTCTGTTCTTAGTTCACCATTAAATAACTATTTTTATATATAATTAATATTAAAAAACATTTATCCAAAACAAAAAACACATAATTAAATAACTTTAATAAAGGAACTCTAAGAACCATTACATGGTATAATGGGAAAAAATTTAGTAGGTGTTAAAATGAGAATGTTAGGAAACTTGATTTGGTTTATTTTTGGAGGCTGTATCGGTGGGATTGGTTGGTTTTTAGCAGGAGTCATTTGGTGTATAACGATCATTGGTATTCCAATCGGGTTACAATGTTTTAAGCTGGCAACTCTTAGCTTTTTCCCATTTGGTAAAGAAGTGATTTATAGCGATAGTGGGACTTCTTTAATTATCAATATCATCTGGTTGATTATCAGTGGACTCCCATTAGCGATTGCCCATGTGATTAGTGGTCTTATACTCTATATTACGATCATTGGTATTCCATTTGGTAAACAGTCGTTTAAATTAGCTAAATTAGCGTTGATGCCTTTTGGTACGAGAATCGTTCTAACCAGATCTTATTATTGATTAGATAGTTAAGAACCTGGTAACAATTTCTAGATCTAAAAAAGCCGAAGAATGTCAAAAAAGAAACAATTTTTGAAATCTTCGGCTTTTTTGTTTGGACAACTTTTAAGAAACACCAGGATCAATTATTGAAGACAACATCAACTATAGATTCACCTCTTTGATCACTGCTTGTTCATATTGTTTCGTGCCAGATGATTTGCTGTTGTGCAGCTAATGGTTCTTTAATCATCGTTAAGACTTCCTCTTCAGTCAAAGCATCAGGGTAGTCACTCCAGATGGCAAAATAGGCACCTTGTACTTTTTTCATTTGTTCGTTTGTTAATCGTTGGTTTTCAGGAAATTGATCAATCGTCCAGTGGTCTTGAATCTTTTGAGCTGTAGGATATTTATAACTGGCACCTTCTCCTAAAACAAAATAGAAAAATTGATCGTTGACATTGATCAATTGATGGTCACGAGTGAGAAATTCCCCCGCAGTCGCCATTGTTGCTTGATGTTTCGTCCAATACGTAATTTGAATAGAAGGTTTTAATTTACTTTTCATGAGCAGTCCTTTTTTATAGACACCATCATTCCAAATTCTAGCTTTTTTACCTAATGTTTCGACATAGTCTGCTAACTCATTGATGTAGTCGATGAAAACATCATACTGACGGGTTGGATCGTGGTATTCCACGATTGCTTGTGCTTTTAATGCAGGATATTTATCCAACTCTGAAAATTCAATGTATTCATCTGCACCTAAATGGAAATAATCGGAACGATGAAATAACTCTGCATATTCTTTTATCATCTTTTTGATCATGGTAACTGCATCTTTTTTGGTGATATCAAGGGCTCGATTAGTGGGAAAAATCAAAGAATCCTCGCCTTTTCGCTCCATTTGCCATTGTGGATAGATTGCCAACAGCCGTTGCAAATGACCAGGACTATCAAACTCTGGAATCACAGAAATCCCCTTTTGCTCCGCATAATCAATCAAATCCGTCATTTCCTGTTTCGTCAAAAATTTCTCTGATGTGATTTCTGGAATTGTTTCGCATTCCAACCGAAATCCTTCATTATCAGAAAAGTGAAGTTGCAAAGCATTCATTTTCAATGAAGCCATGTAGTCTACAAGTTTTTTCAGAAAATCCATTGAATAAAATTTACGTCCAATATCTAAAATCACGCCACGCTCTTTTAAAGAAGGTGCTTTTGTAACAGATATTGGCTTGTTTGATTCATTCATCAATTAGCATCCACTCCTTATTCTGCCATTAGTTGCCAACAACCAATGCCCTCTATCGTTTTTCCTGGTACTAAAGTTTCTGATCCCATTACCTGATTTTTTTCAGACAGTTCTTGAATGGTAAAGTTTCTATAATCCAATCCTACCTCAGACAGCAATAAAGATGAAGCGTTTTCTTTATAAAAAAAGTAATAATCGTCATTTTTCTGGGTCACATACCAGCCTTCAGGGGAATCAAACGGTACTGCTCTTGTCTCATAGATTCCTTCGCCATATTTTTCCAACCAATCGCCTAGTCTTTCTAAAATCGCTACCGCTTCTGTAGGTAACTCTCCATTTGGTTTAGGTCCGATTCCTAGTAGTAGATTTCCTCCTTTTGCAACGATCTGGACGAATGATAGAATAACTTCTGCTACTTCTTTATACTCATCATTTGGCCAATAGCCCCAATTTTTGGTTAATGGGATATTACTTTCCCATACTTTGACTGGTGGTTGTTCAGGTATTTTTCTTTCTGGTGTCACATAGTTCTCATAGGCCCCGCCAATGGTTCGATCGACAATCAAGAGATCTGGCTGAGAATGCCGAACTTCACTCGCTATTCTTTCCATATCGAGTTGTTCATTGCCCTGATTCACCCAGCCTCCATCTAACCATAAGATATCAAGTTGGCCATAATTTTGGCTAATTTCAGTGAGTTGATTCGTAACAAACCGATCATATTTCTGCCAGACTTCAGGCAACTCTTTTGGGTCATAATTTGCGTATCTCCCAGTCGCTTCTCTTTCTGGCAACCAATAATAAGAGCTATGCCAATCTGGTTTTGAATAATAAGCACCTGTCGCTAGTCCTTCCTTTCTAAAAGCGGTGACAACTGCCTTAAAAATGTCTGCTTGCGGCGCTTTATGGTAGGGACATGTCGCTGCAGTTACTTTATAATCCGAATACTTTGTATCATACATCGTAAAGCCGTCATGATGTTTTGTTGTAAAAATCATGTAGCGAAAACCAGCTTGTCGGCACAGCTTTGCCCACTTAGTTGGTTCAAACTTATAAGGATTGAAACTATGAATCAACCCCCAATAATCTTCTCGTAATTCGACCATGTTCGTGCGCCAAGGTATTTTTCTTGCCCAGCTGTCTTCTTGTGACAATTGCCAAGACTCTACAATACCGGGAATACTATACAGCCCCCAATGAAAGATCACTCCCAGTTTTTGATCTTGAAACCAATCGAGTTTTTTTTGGATATTAGCGGGTAACTCCTGGTAATGATCTGTTTCGCTTTGATGGTTTTCGACAATGTCTTTTCGCAGCTTACGGTCTTCGTTTTCCTGTTCAACTGCGGATACACCATGTGCTTTTTCATGATCATCAACCTTTCTAAATAATTGAATACTTTGTTTAAAGGTAACTGTTTCAACTGTCAAATGAACTTCTCTTGGCAATACTTCTTTAAACGTTTCATCTAAATAGTATAACTGTTCTTTTGTTAGGATAATTTCAATCATTCGTTCTTCCAATGGGGTTAGATGTACTTTTTTAAATGCGAGCAATTCTTTTTCTCGTGGGGGAATAAAACCTTGTTGTTTTTTCCCGTAAATTTGAATCGTCTCTGCTCCACTATGATTACCTGTGTTTTTCACTCGACAAGAAACCTTAATCGAATGATCTTGATGATCGGTAAAGAGTACATCGGTCAATTCAAACCTTGTATAGCTTAAGCCATAGCCAAAACGATAGGTTGGCTTTTCAGGATAATCGGTATACGTTTCTTTAAATTGAGTATTTCGATAGTTATAATAAACGGGTAATTGACCTGAATGCTCGGGAATCGTAAACGCTAATCTACCATTCGGATTTTTTCCAAAAAGAACATTCGCGATCGCTTTTCCTCCGTATTGTCCTGGATAGCCAGCGAAAAGAATCGCTGAAACATATGGTTCAATCGCTGAGATACTATGAGGTCGGCCTTCAATCAAAACGGCAATGACTGGTTTTCCATGTTTTGCTAATTCCTTGACTAGTTTAATTTGGCATTCCGGTAGTTCGATCGAGGCTAGGTCAATATTTTCCCCACTAGTCATTTCTTGTGATCCCTGTAATGCAGCGCCATTTTTAGCAAAAGCCGTTGAAAAATCTCTGGCACTGGACCCACCTAAAGTCACGACAATGACATCTGCATTTTCAGCTACTTGATTTGCTTCGTCTAGTCCTTGAGGTAAATCAGTTGTGATCTGACAGCCTTGAGCAAAAGCCAATTGGGTAGTTGAATTTGCCGTGTGCTCTTCGATCCCCTGCAATAGATTGCAACATGATGCTATTTTTTTAAAAGGCGTGTAATCACCTAATAGATGATAGATATTATTCGCATGAGGTCCTACAACTCCAATTTGATTTAATTTCTCTTTTTTCAAAGGTAATATATTGTCATTTTTCAACAATACTAGACTGTCTTCTGCCAAAGCTGTACACAACGTTTCTTTTTGTGCCGAAGTAAAAGAAACTTTCGGTGAACTTTGGCTAGAGAAAAGACCTAATTCGCTTTTCAACTCAAGAATTCTTAAAACAGAACGATCAATCACTTCTTCACTTACCAGCCCAATAGCCACTGCTTGTTCTAGATAAGGAAACACCTCGTCCCATAAGCTAAGATCAACTCCACTAGAGATGGCTTTGGCTGCAGCCATTGATGGATCGCCACAAGTTTCTGCCACTCGATCTAATGCACAACCATCGGCCATGACGATTCCAGAAAACCCATATTCTTTTCGTAAAATTTCTTGTAACAAATGGGGATTCGTGTGACAAAACACACCATCAATATCGTTATACGCTGCCATACAGCCTTTTGCGCCAGCTTTAATTCCTGCTCGAATGGCGGGTAAATGGATTTCCCTTAACTCACGCTCTCCGATTGCCACTGGACCAGAATTATGTCCTCCCATGACGTTTCCTTGACCAGCCAAATGTTTTAACACAGCTTTAATTTTTTGTTCTTTTTGTAAACCAGTTACAGCTGCTTGGGTAAAGGCTGCTGTTAGATACGGATCTTCACTAAAACATTCTTCTGTTCTGCCCCAGCGTGGATCTCTTAATAGATCTAAAGTCGAAATTAGTCCAAGATGAGCTCCTTTTTCTTGTAACTCAGCAGCCACGATTTCCTGCAATTGTTGATAAAGTTCGGGATTCCAACTACATCCTACTGAAAAATTCGTTGGCAGTGTGGTGGATTCTAAGGCTTGATGCCCATGGGGACATTCTTCGGATAATAAGACCGGGATTTTTAAACGGGATTCTTTTTTCATGTATTGTTGGATCATTTGACTGACTTCTTGTGCCTCACTGGTTGTTAAACCAGTCAGCTCATTTCTTTCAGACCAAGGATCGGCACGAAATACCCCATAAATGACACCGACTGTGCCATATTTTTTCACTTCATTTTTGAAATAGTCCGTCAAAAAAAGCTTTCCATCTTTTTTTTCGTAGACTTGCCAGCCATACAATCGTTGATTCAATTGTCCAACTTTTTCTTTTAGTGTCATTTTTTGCAACAATTTTTGCAAATCACCCATCGTTCTGCTCCTTTAATTGGATTTTGAAGGTATGGATCTCGTAAGGTTTGAACACCACAGTAACTTCATGATCATTATCTAAAGCGACCGTTTCAATTGGATTTTCTAATAGATCGCAAATCTGTACATGTTGAATTGGCTGAGAAAATTTTAAGACCGTTGTTGTTTGGCGATTTTCAAATTCATAAGCCCGCATAATGATGGATCCATCCGTTTCAGCTTTCTTTAAGGTTTCCAGACAAATGTTTCGTTCTTGACAGTTCACCCACGAACCTTCTGGTAAAGTTTTCTGTTCTTGACGAACAGCCAAACAAGGGATATTTAATTGACGAGCTTCTTCTTGGGTCTTCGCTTCCTTCCACGTTTGAGCATGGCAATAAAGCGAGTAGGTGAACTGATGATTTCCTTGATCTGCTGTTTCATAAGGGTCTGTGGCAGATTTGATCAATGAGACTCCTAAATGTTGGTATTGAGCATCAAAGCCATACTTTGAATCTGTCAATAATGAAATCCCATAGCCATCATCGGATAGATCTACCCATTTATGACCACATACTTCAAACTTTGCTTTGTCCCAAGAAGTATTTTTATGCGCCGGTCGTTGTAGATTGCCAAACTGGATATCATAAGTCGCTTGATAGGCATTGACAGGCACTGGAAACTCTGCTCGAAGGAGACTATGATTTTGCTGCCAATCAACCTTCGTTTCAAAATCGATTCGTGCTTTTCCGTGAATCAAATGGATGTATTGTGTAATAGTCGAATCATAAAACTTTCTAACGATTTTCAACGTATCCCGAATCGGACCTTGATCAACAATCAATGCTTCTTGAATATCGGTGATGATTGTTGGTTTATTTTTATAGTAAAAGTCAATGTCCCATGCATCATAATTTAAAGGCAGATCTTCGTAAACCAGTAGTTCGTTCACTGCTTTCTTACCAGCGATTTCTCGTTGGTTCTTTTTATCGAATGCACTGATCATACGATAGTGTTCGTCGAATAAAAGACTAAAGTCTTGTGTCTCGTATTGCTTAGTTAAAGGAGTGGTTTCCGTTTTAGTCGTGACTTCACGATCTGATTTTACAATAGTGTAATAACTCCCACCGAGAGCAGGTAAATGATCGAATCGTCCTAAGAATTGTCCATCATACGTTTTTTGGCTGACAATCGACTGACCTTGATGTTCCAGACATTCTCCTGATTCCAGTGGTAATGGAACGATGACTTGTTCACTTACTCCGCTAGGGTTGAACAGATAAAGAAACTGTCCTGCATCGTGACTTGGCAACACTGTGTCAATTAATTGGTTCATTTCAGTGAAAAGTTCGTGATAATCAATATCTGTCTGATCATAAACTTCTTTGATTCCGCTTCCTGGAAGAATATCATGGAATTGATTTAACAATAATTGTTTCCATGATTTTTCCAACATTTCAGCTGGATATTTTTCTCGGGCAAAGATACTATATAATTTTTCAACTGTCTGTAATAACGTTTCACCAAATCGATTGTTGCGCTTGTTTTTCCCGATGGAGGTATACGTTCCCCGATGGTATTCAAAATACAGTTCTCCGAGCCACTCTTTTTCCTGATGCTTGACCATTTTTTTGGAGAGTTCTTCAAAAAAATCAATCGCTGTGCTTTCAATGACTTGGGGCATACTCGGCAAACCTTTTTTCATACGCTTCAACGTTTCCAACATGTCTCGTGTTGGTCCTCCACCACCGTCTCCATAACCGTAAGCGATCAGAATACTGTCATTGACATCCTTATCTAAGTAGCGTTCCCAACTTCCTTTCACCGTATAAGGATCGAGTAGTCCATTGTAAGTCGTATAATAAGGTGTCGGGCTATAACCGTCACTGATTGTCGTAATAAAATGAGTTAGCGCTCGGCTACCATCGATTCCTTGCCAAAAAAAGCTGTCATAAGGGATCTGATTGAATTGATTCCAAGAAAGTTTTGTTGTCATGAAATAGGGCGTGTTTGTTTTTTTCAAAATTTGCGGTAAAGCTGCAGAATAGCCAAAAACATCTGGTAACCACAAAATTTGACTTTCTTGACCAAACTCTTCGCGTATAAATTGTTTCCCATAAAGAAATTGACGGACCAATGATTCACCTGAAGCAAGATTACAATCTGCTTCTACCCACATAGCCCCTTCTGGAATCCACTTGCCTGCAACAATTTTTTCTTTGATTTTCTCATATAGTTGCGGATAGGTATCTTTGATCAATTGATACATTTGTGGTTGACTCTGAATGAAAGTCAGTTCATCATATTCCTCCATTAATTTCAATACAGTCGAAAAACTACGTTCTCCCTTTTCAACCGCCTGCATCACTGTCCATAACCAAGCCAAATCGATATGTGTATGACCAACAACCAAGGCACGAGGAGCATTTTCAACTAAGCCTGTTTGATAAAATGCATGTTCTAAGTGTTCTTTTGCTTTCATTAATCCTTGATAATATTCTGAGCTATAAGGTTTATAAAAATTCAATTGATCAACTACTTGTCCTAATTCTCTTTCATAATAGATATAATTCGAGTCATGCTCGTTTAGCGATCGCCAACTATCCAATATCACGAACAAATCGTAATAGAGTTCATAAGTCAAAGGATCGATCAACCTTAGCTCAACCGTCAAAGGATATTTTTTTTCCTCCCGACCTGAAAAAACCTCGATTTGCAATGGAATCCGATCTCTTGAGGTATATTCTTTGGGTAACCACAAAGTCGTATGGTTAACATCTAACCCTTGGATCAGCTGATCATCAAAATACACTTTTATTTGAGGGTTTGTCGTTGAATCCCATTCAGTTAGTGAAGAAAATATTGCTAAATCGACTGTTTGATTTTGAAATTCATTTGGTAAACAGAGTTCTCCTGCAATTGTATAGTACTGATTTTTTTCGCCAAAATAAGCACCTCTTTCAAATTCTTTTGTCCCCGTTTCAGAATGAAAAACTAAATTCTCAACAGGTATCGCAGTTTTGATCATGTTCTTTTTTAACTCTATGATGATTCGTTGCACACGTTCAAATTCTAGTAATTTTTTCACACTATTCCTCTTTTCTAGTGAAAAGCCAGGAAACAACTAAAAAAATTGAGCTCCTGGCTTGTACTATCTGTATTATTTTTGTTCTTTTTTCCAACTATCATATTGTGTTTGCATTTCCGTGATAATTTCATCTAGTCCAGCCGCATTCATTTTTTTCTTCATATTATTCAAATTCTCTTGTGTTTCAACTGAGCCAGTGTTGATCAATGCTTTAAATTCTTCTTGTACGTTATTCAAAGCAGCAAGTTGCGTTGTCACATCTTTCGTATCAAAGTTGAATCCAAGTGCTGGGGATGCTTCTGCTTGCTCATTATAAGATTTCAACACTTCCCATTCGTCTGTTGGTGCACCTTCTTGGTGATAAAGATTGAAGTAATTCCCAAACATATAAAATGGCATCGTATAATTGCTATGAGCATCTAACCATTTGATTGTCTTCTCCCCAGTTTTTTCATAATGTGTTCCTTCAATACCATAGGATAAGAGATTCATCAATTTTTCGTCGGTATTTACAGCTTCTAATAGCTTCATCGCTTCTTTTGGATGTTTCGAGTTCGCACTGATCACCGTACCGCCACCCATTGCTGAAGCATTCGTCACAATTGAATCTACCATAGGCGTTACCACTACATCTTTTTTCACTTGGTCTTTGACTGTTGCTGTATCAAGTGGTCCCATCACGGTTGAAGTAACAAACCATTCTTTCCCAACAATATCGGTTTGTTTTGCCAGTGCTGCATCTTTATTGACATAGCCTTTTTTCATAAAATCTCTCACTTTTTCAACCCGTTCAACGTATGGTTTCTCAAAATAATAATTGACGATCTTCCCTTCATCTCCTTCAAGGTTGATCCCAACGGATGTTGATAATTCATCGAATTTATAAGGGTTTCGGTAACCTTCAGACATGTACCAAGGATTGATTCCTTCTTTTTCCTTGATCGTTTTGAGCCATGGTTCAAGTTCATCATAGGTTTTGATTGATTCATACGGAACATCATATTTATCAACTAGTTCTTTATTGAAGACAAAATATTCCGTAGCAGCGATTTCTTTTTGCGCTGGTACCCCATATATCTTTCCATCAATGGTGGAACCTTTCCAAAAATTCTCGTAGATTTCAGCTTTTAATCCTTGGTTTTCATTATCAAGTAATTCTGTGATATCGTACAATGCGCCCTTTCGAGCATTGGTTAAATAATTAAATCCTCCTAGCCAAGAAGCAGTAAATGCGAGATCAAAGCTTTCTCCGGCATTGACCAGTGCGCTCATCTTTTGGTCATATTCACCCCAGTCAATTTGATTAAGAGACACTGTGACATTATATTTGTCCTTTGTATACTTATTGACCGCCTCATTCACTTTTGCCACATCTTTTTGTGGAATACCCGTTATGTACCAAGTAAGATCCACCGTATCAGACTCACTCGCATTACTGGTTTTGTTACTTGAACATCCTGTTAAAAGACCTCCTGCTAATAATGCAGCTCCTAGCAATACAAATTTTTTCATTATTTTTCCTCCTATACTATTCTTTCACTGCGCCAACAGTTAAACCACCAATAAAATATTTTTGAAAAAAAGGATATGCAATCAAGATCGGTAAAGTAGCTACTACTACCACCGCCATTTTGATCGTTTCAGTGGGTAAAGCACCGGTTTGGGTCATCCCCATTTTTCCAGCATTGTTTGCAATAAATTCAATATTATTCTCCATCTTCATCAACAAATACTGTAACGGTACCAATTGATTATTATCGGTATAAAGTAATGCTGAAAACCAATCATTCCAATAGCCTAAGGTTAAGAATAAGGCAATGGTTGCGATACCTGGCAACGATAACGGAAGTACGATTTTAAAATAAATCAACCACTCACTGGCACCATCGATATATGCTGATTCAATCAATGCTTCTGGGACAGACATTTGATAAAACGTTTTCAAAACCATGATTGAAAACGTGGACATACACAAAGGTAAAATCAATGCCCAGATAGAGTTCCTCAACCCTAAAACATTCACAATCACAATGTAATTACCAATCATCCCACCGCTAAACAACATGGGTATCAAAGAATACCTTGATAAAAACCCTCGATAAGCGTAAGTCTTTCGAGAAAGGGTATACGCAAAGGTCGACATTAAAAACACACCGATGACGGTCCCAATGATCGTAATGAAAATCGTTGTACCGAAAGCGGAAAAAATCGCTCCTTCTTCAAAAATTGCTTGAAAAGCTGCTAGGCTCCATTTTTCAGGTAGCAGTCGGTACCCGTTTCGTTGGATCGATTCTGAATCAGTAAAGGCGATAATACAAACTAAAATAAAAGGAACAGCAGTTAAAAAGGTCAATATCCCTAAACCCAGACTAATCAAAAGGTTATTTTTTTTACTGATTCGTCCAAATCGGTTCAAAGATTCACCTAGTGTTTTTTTTGCTTCCACTCTTTTTCCTCCCTTAAAAGATTCCTTGTGTTTTATCGATTTTTTTGACGATCATGTTGGTTCCTAACACTAAAAAGAAGCCAACTACTGACTGCAACAGTCCACCAGCAGCCGATAAACCGATATCTCCCATAGACGACAATCCGCGATAGATATAAGTGTCAATGGTTTGTGTCACATTGATAAGCGCCCCTGAATCTTTTGGCACTTGATAAAACAATCCGAAGTCTGTCCGAAAGATCCCCCCTACTGCTAAAATCGTCAACATAATGATCACCGGTTTCAACATAGGAATCGTGACATACCAGATTTGTTGGAATTTTGTTGCTCCATCAAGATTAGCTGCTTCGTAATAAGATTTATCAAACCCGCATATTGCGGCTAAAAAAATAATCATATTGTAGCCCATCGTTTTCCACATTTGTACAACGACTAAAATATAAGGCCAATACTTTGCTTGCATATAAAATTGGATCGGCTCTTTCCCAATACTTATCAAAAACTGATTGATAAACCCATTTGTCGGGTCCAAAAATGCAAATACGATATAACTGACAACGACCATCGAAAGAAAGTAAGGAATAAACATGACACTTTGATACAATTTTGATAGTCGCTTACTGAAAATTTCATTTAACAATAATGCAAGGATCAATGGCACGATGATTCCCATAACAATGAACAGCACATTATAACCAACCGTGTTGCGAATAATCAGGCTAGCATTCCCACTTTTAAAAATAAATTCAAAGTTTTTAAAAGCGACCCAATCACTCTTCATAAAACTCTCAAAAAAATTACCACTTAATCGAAAATCTTTAAACGCCACTAAAATCGCAAAAAGTGGAAAATAGGAAAATATCGCAAACCAAATGATTCCTGGTAAAGAAAGGAAAAATAAAGGTCGGTTTTTTTTAAATATTTTTAACACACGATTTTCCTGCTTCTTTTTGACAAATGTTGCTGCTAAATTTTCTTCCATCCTGTTCAACTCCTTATCTACGTTTATCATAAAGTAAATAAAGCGCTTTCTCAATTTGCGATTTTATAGATTTATTGGCAAAATTATAGACAATATTTTTTGTGTGTAATAAAGACACAAAAAAGAAGAGTCTGGAATATCACTCTTCTCGAAAAATGATTCATGATTTCATTATTGGTTTTGCAACACCTTTCTTAGTCATAAAAAATGATAAAAGAATGATTTTTCATTTTAGGTTCAACGGCTCTCTTTCATTTTCGAACTTGCGTGCTTTATTGGGGGTTATTCCGTATTCTTTTTTATAATGACGATAAAATAAACTGATATCATCATATCCTAAGGCTTTTGCGATCACAGTAATTCTTTCCGTACTCTCTTTGATTCGCTGATTGGCTTCTCTCATACGAATTTTTTTATCATATTCACTAAAACTCATATTCAATTCTTTTAAAAAAAGCTGTCCAAGATAGGCTGGATTCATATGAAACCGCTCAGCTAATGATTTTAAAGAGTAGCGTTTCGTGAAATCCTGATTGACTAGATATAAGATTTGGTCAATCACTGGAGAATGACTTTTTGTGGTACAACTTATTTCAGTCAGTTTTGAACAGATCGTACCTATCTTTTTCTTAAAAACTGATTTGTCTGCTGTCTTTAATGCGTAGATCAATGGTTGTAACTCTTGATAAGCTTGTTCTTGTTTTTCCAGAGTAGCAATCCCTTTGTGAAGTGCGATCAGCAAGTAATGACATACTAACGACTGAATCGGATGGTCTTTCCATTGATCAATATTGGCAATAGCTAATTGTTGGAATGCTTCAATCGATTGGTTTTCAAGATAAGCTAAACTTTTAAAATAAATTTTCTGCGTTAGTTGGTATTCGTTGATCAATGTAGTTTTAGGAAATAGATCAATGACTAATGGGTTTTCCAAGATATTTTTACTTTCCATAAATGGTTCAATACTTCGATAAGAATGCGTGATCTCAATTAATGAATGGCAGCCACTACCGATGACCGCAAATAAATCAAATGTCTCACATAAATATTGAATACTTAACCGATAATGTTGTTCTTCTTTAGGAGAAAAAAACAAAAGAAGTTTATTCGGTTCCAATAAAAGGCTATAAGGTTGGACGAATAATACCGATAACTGCTCAGAAACACGTTCAAAAAGTTTATCATTATAAAAAGCACCTTCTAGGTAAGTGATGGTATAATTTTGCCAATCCGTGATTGGTTCAAGGATGTCCTGCCATTTTGCTAATTCCGTTGACGAAATTTCTTGATGCAGCAATTTCCGCAACAAATTGACACGAAACACATCAATCTGTTGATTGTTCTTCAAATGCTGAAAGAGTTTTTCTTCTTTTATTTCTCTTGTCAACTTCCCAAAAGTAGTGGCTAACTCAATAGGATCGACTGGTTTTAAAAGATAATCACTGCTTCCAATGAGAATGGCTTGTTTCAGATAACTAAAATCATCATAACTACTGATAAAGATGATTTTTATTTGTTTTTGTACACAACGTGCCTTTTTAGCAAGTGCCAATCCATCAATATCAGGCATTCTGATATCTGTTAATAAAATATCAATAGCTACCTCATTTAGGATTTTCAATGCTTCAATACCGGAAGTTGTTTTAAATGTCGTGAAATTTTTTGTGTTACCGGTTGTTTTTTTTAGCAGTTTCTCAATTCCTTCTGTGATTAACGGTTCATCATCAACTAGTAAAACATTCACACGATCTCCCCTCCTCTTTTTTTAGGCATGGTGATTTGAAATTTCACATAATCTTCTTGCGTAGTAAATGTTACGCCATACTGATGACCAAAGCGTTGTTTGATTCGATAATCTACCCCAAATAAGCCAGTAGGGGCAGTCATCTCCAGATCATGGCTGTTTTGAGCAAGTTGTTTTTGGATTCTTTGTTTTTCTACTTTTGGAATTGGCTTTCCGTTATTTACTACTTCAATGTACAACCGATCATCCTTTTCAAAACAATGGATCTCGATGAAATTATCCTGGCGTTGCGAATCAATCCCGTGATGAATAAAATTTTCGATGATTGGTTGGATCGTAAATTTCTCAATCAGCAAAGATTCAAGACTTGGATCACAAACAATATCATAAAATAGTGCATCTTCAAAACGTATTTCAAAAAGACTAAGATAAGCATCACAATATTCCAATTCTTCCGCTAAACAAATGACATCTTTCCCCTTGATCAATTTACGGTATAATGTTGCAGCATTTAAGAGCATTCCTGCCACTGCGTGATCTTCATTTAGTTCTGCTTTCATTCGAATTGCTTCTAACGTATTGTAAAGAAAGTGTGGATTGATCTGGGACCGAATACTTTGGATCTGATAATCCTTTTGTTTAATCTTACTTTTATAAACTTGATGAATCTGGTCATTTAACTGATACGCTAATTCATCAATACTAGAAGAGATCAAAGAAATCGCATCATCACTTTTATAGTCGTCTGATTGAGCGAACTTTTCAGGGTCAAAATTCCCTGTTTTTACTTTGGTAATTTTTTGAGTTAGTTGAGAGAGTCTTCCCTCTATTTTTTGCAAATACTGAAATAGAAATGGGAAAAAACCTAAAAACACAAGGATGGCAAAAAAAGAGTAGACAGTATAGATCAAAGAATATTCTGTAAAAACATTGGCATACTTTGTCGTGGCTGTAACCACGTAATGTTCTGCTTGACGTTGGTCTAGAACATATTTTGGTTTTATCTCCGGTGGAATAGGGTTGTTTTTGTAGAAAACTTGAATATTGCCGTTGTTTCTTAACACTTGATAATGAATCTTTTCAAATAATGGAGAAATATCATAATAAAAATAGACATCTGCTGCGTAACTTAAATCTGTTTCTTTATGTAATTCTTTGTGAAATCCAATCAGATTTCTATTCTTATTTATCTTAAAAATTTGCTTTTTTGTCTTTTCGATATCGTTTGGGTCTGCTAGATGAAATTCATCCACTTTTTTCATCGTGGTTGTCTGATCTTTTTGAAAGACTACGCTACGTTTCGTCTGCGCATGATAAATAACTACCGTTGACAAATAATCATTCATTTTAAAGGACTGATTAACAAAATTTTGGGTTCCATTATACTTTGAACCGGCATGTTTCATGTAAGTAGTCGTTTTGTATTCGTAGTATTCTGCGAGTGATAAATTAGTAATTTGCCTCAAATCTTCCAAATCAGGTTGTTCCGCATACAAAAGCGCCAACATATTATCTGTTGCATTTTTCATCATCATAATTTCTGTATAAAAATTTAAGTTGATTTCCTTTAGATTTTCATCTCTTTTTTGATGGAAAGAAACTGTGATGAGATAAATAATAAAGAATAATACTAATAAACTAACACTCATCCACAACATGTAACGATAAAAAGCGTGTTTCAAAAGGTTATGTTTAATCCTCGTCATGCTTTTAGTCATTTCTCTGATCCAATCCCTTAATACTCGCTATCCGAGTTTGTAAAAATGGTGTATAAAAAGTTAAAAACAAGTAGCAGTAGCCACTAAAACCGACAAAAAAGAAGATAGCTGGCGAGCGTGGAAACAATAAAAGAACAAATAACAGATAGGCAATCGTAAAAAGCTGTAATTGCCATTTCTGGAAAGATAAAATCATCGCATTCAACAACGTTTTTAAAAAGGTGTTTTGGAAAAGGATCGTTTCCATGATAGCAAAAGGAAGGATCAACATCCCGTAGACCGCTAAAATAGCATAAATAATGACAAATATAGAAAAAATTGGAGAAAGTTCAACCATAAAAAAGAGAAATCCTATTGAAGCAATCAGACTGATGAGCAAATAGACAGGTAAACTATCCCAAGAACATGCCTTAGCGATGCTCCGCCAAAAAAATCGGAGATTGCTTTCCTGTTTCTTAATAATAAACTGATGCAGCGATTCAAATAGTGCGATCAATGAAATAGCAAACAGAATCATAAAGAGACCCATTAAGATTAAATATAAAGTAACTCCTTGATAAATCATCAAATAAAGGTAACTAAACAGCGGTAAATTTACAACAATAAAAAAAAGATTGTTTATGACTACATAAATGATCTGTGATGCTACATCATATATTTTTTCTTCCCTTGTCATTTGAATACCCTCCCTAACCAATGTACTATTTTACGTATCTACCTTAACATAAAAGCGTTTTCTTGTAACGGCTATTTCAATTAATTTTTCTCTTTGCTCATTCTTGCTTTTCTTCATATGACCAACTAATATAGGATGTTCTTTCTTTTTACGAACAAAACAGTACGCATTGATTCAACTTTTAAAAAAGGTATCCCAGCTTTTGCCTGTAGACTATTTCCAGATGATTTTTAGACTTACAAAATAACCGTTTTCTCTCTGACTCTTTCGTTCAAATTTTACTTCAACATCTATATTTCCTTTCAATTATTTAAATATTAAATAAAAAAAGTCTAATAATTTATTCTTTTATTCTCTTTATCCACACATTGATTCTTGCTATACTAAGAACGATTGAAAGTTGGAGGTGATGTGTGTGAAAGTGTACTATATTGAAGATAATGTATTCCATCAAGAAGAATTTCGTAAACAATATAATCGTAGTGCTAATTTAGCAGCAATTTCGTTAACCATCCCCTTGCCTTCTCAATTAGAAAAATTCTATGCTGACCTTGATTTTATGCCTATCCAAGACTCAGATATTTTTATTGTTGATATTGAATTGAACCGTTTTCATTCTGGGATTGATTTTAGCAAAAAAATTCGTCAGAGAAATCATTCTTGTTACATCCTGTTTTTGACGAATGACACAACTAAAGGGATGGAGATTATCAATCAAAATATTCGAGCAGATAAATACTATAGTAAAAAAGACATCATGGAAGCTGTAAATGGCTTGGAAGAATTATTATTCAACCATTCGAATTTGCAACAAGGACAAAGTAAACTCATTAAAATCGAATCACTTTCTAAAATCTATTTAATCGACCCTAAAGAAGTCAATTACTTAAGTAAAATCACAGGTTCTCGTTCGACCATTGAATTTTTCTGTCAAACAGAATTTTTTTTGATTCATGGAAAAATTGAAGAACTAAAACAAACGTTTCAAAACTTTCATTTTTTCAATGATTTGAAGAGTTACTCCATCAACCCAGCTAACATTAAATTAGTAGATAAAAAAAACAATGAAATTGTGTTTAAAAATGATGATACCTTAATCCTTAGCCGTCGAAGCATAAAAAAATTAGTGGATTTTATGGAACATCTGAAAAATGAAAATCATTTAGTTCATTAGTCCCATACGTACAACAAAAAGCCACTTGCCTATTCAGTAAATAGGCGAGTGGCTTTTTTTAATGGACTGTTTCTTTTTTCAAAGTTAAGATACAGTAAAAACGTTGCTCTTGTTTGTCATACTTTAAATTCAATGCAAGATTCTCATTCTCTTCTACGATTTTTTTGACACTGTATAACCCAATTCCCTTACTACTTTTCTGACTGGTTGTTCCTTTTTGAAACAATTCAGTTAGATTTTTTCCAGTGTTTTTGCTGGGATTACTAAATTCAAAATAAAAACAATCCCACAAATGTTCAACGATGATCGTGATTTCTTTTTTTTCTTTCGCCATCGTTTGATCATAATGAACAAACGCATTTTCGATAATATTTGTAAATAAGCGAATCATGTCATAGGAATTCATTGAAAGCTTGGGTATGATATGATTAACTTGGATTTTATAAGGTATCCGAAGCTCTTCTGCCCGCTTAACAAATTTGACAAAAACTCCTTGCAACAGTGGATCATAAATTTTTTGTAACTTCATGTGTAAAGCATCGTTGAGTTGCGTTTCAAAAAACTCTTTTTCTTCCCCTACGATGGCCTCTATTTCGTTATGAATTTGTTTATTCTGTACAAGATCTTCCATCACACCAACATAATTTTTATAATCATGACGAAATTCTTCTAGCTTTTGATAATATTCTTCATTTTTTTTCATGCTTTCCAAATAGATCTGATAGTATTCTTCCTTTTTTTCATTCAATAAAATCAAAAGCATAAGTAGTCCATAAAAGGAATTACTAGCAACTAAAATAAAAGAGGTTAAAAGGAAATCCAATGAATCCATCGAAAAAAGCAAATGATACCACAAAAGTGACATGAACATACATATAATCAAAAATGTCGAAAACAGACGATTTTTTTTATATGCGTATAGATAATTACTAATTCGAAACTTTTTATCTAATTCTTTCATTACAATTAGGATTGCCACTAAAAGCAAAATTTCTAGGATCGCATTCGCTAACAAGTCATAATTTTCTAAAAATCGTGGCACTTCAATTGTCAAAAAAACA
The DNA here is from genome assembly GCF_051711065.1 of Enterococcus sp. DIV0703. NCBI lineage: Bacteria > Bacillati > Bacillota > Bacilli > Lactobacillales > Enterococcaceae > Enterococcus > Enterococcus sp. DIV0703. The sequence continues at coordinate 1,715,492 of NZ_JBIOLX010000001.1, forward strand.
GAAATACCGATAAAATTTACACAAAAAGTATTTAATAAAAAAACAATAAATAGATTTCTTGTTTCCTGAAAAATATATTTTCCATTATAAAAATAAAGTAAAACCAAAAATACTGGCGTCCATTCAATCAGCCATATATTAAGTAGCGTTAATCCCAAACGAATGAAGCAATCCATAAAAATCCTTTTTTTTGCAAATAAAATGAGACCTATCAGTGCAAAATTAAGATGAACCACTATAATATAAATAATCACTTCCATTAACCCATCCCCCTAAGCAAACCAGTTTATCATTTTCAAACATACCACTTTTTCATTAATTGGTGCCTCCCCTTTTGACAACCAATAACATTACTGTTATAAGATAACATGAATAATAAAAAATACTAGAAAAATCGCAAGCATATTTAGAATATTTGAAAAATTTAATTTTTATTTAACCACCTTAGAGCTTAACTGTAAAACTGAATCTCACGTTACCTTAACCTTCTCAATTAGATAGAAATCCAAGTTTCATTTAATCATCATTTTTTACTAGCATAGAACTATCCAAACTATTTCCACTATTTCAACCAATGAACAGTCTTCTTTGATCAGCATTTGCACCATCCTTAATAAAACAATACAAAAAATAAGCCAAAGATAGCTTAAATACAAAAAGTAATTTTGGCTATCTTTGGCTTATTTCGCTAATTTCAATATTAAACATCTGGATTTCAATCATTTGAATATCCCTGTTAACCAGCTCCACTATATTTTATCAATAAAAGTAACTAAGGGGCATTGACAATTGTCCATTCCACCTGTGATGAATATTCCCCAGCATATCCACCGGGTTGAACATTTAGATAAAAATAGTTTTCTGAATTTTGTAGAATGCTGTAATTCCGGACTTTATTATTAGTTGTTACTTCAGTCATAGGAAGTGTGATCGGATGTTCTTTTTCGATGACTTGTGCCGTATCACCATTTTGATAAAAAAGAGTGGCTGGTAATACTTGTTTACCATCTTTAAACTCTTCAGTTTGTGACACATTAAGTTTCCAATTCATCGGTTTTCCAGTTGTATCTTCTACTAAAAGATTGGCTGCCTGTGTCAAATTTGTTTGAATCGTATGACTAGCAACGGGGATTGCCATGAAAGTCAGAAGATCTGGTACGTTTACAAATCTCACAACCCCCGCTTCTTTGATCACCTTAAATGTTTCAATATTTGATTGTTGTTGTTTTTCATTTTTAACATAAACTTCAAATTGATTTTCTCCTGCTGCTAAGTCTGCAAGTGTGAAATTCTTTGAAAAATCAACCATATTTCCAGGTTGTGTATTCGCAATCGAATCTGAATCATTCAGCTTTTTTTCAACACCATTTAACTTATAATAAATATTGATCCACGAACCACTATCGGCTTTCCACTTGCCACTTAAGGTAAACCCTTGATCCCCCGGGTAAAGAACGAGCGTTTGATTAGCAAGATTATTTGCCAGTTCAATCGTAGGAGGTGAAGCAGGTTTGGTCATTCTTAAGACCGTTGAATCTTGTGCTGACTCACCATTACTTTTTTGAATCATCAAAGTCACATTATTCACTTCTGAAACTGATGGTAGCTGACTCAGGTCAACAGGTACACGAAATGTGCCATCACTCTTGAAGCAAGACAATAGTTCATCAGTGTTCATTATCATCCCATTGATTGTTAAGTAAGCTGTGAGATCGTCCAAAGGACCACTCCATTTACCTGTTAGCGCGATCTGCTCGGAATCTAATTCTAGATTTTTGCTCGTATCATCAAAAGATAAGGCTAACTTTTCTGATTGAAAGCTTGGCATTTCAGCAGATAAAAAATGAGTAAATCCAATATCTTTTTTCATACTATCCCAAACAGATGCACGCAAGACAAATTTATCCTTAGTGACTGCTTTTTCTGTGACTTTGGCACGATAGGTGATCGTCATTGAATCACCCGTTTTTTCCAATAATCGATAAACCGAGTAATTGTCACTATAAGGACCATCAGAGATACCGTCTGAAGCGAGCGGCAATATTTCTGTAATCCGCCCATCATAGGACTTGGAATCTCCAAATTCTGTATGTCCATAAAAGTTATAAGCCGTTATGATGTCATAGGCAACTTCCTTAGATGGAGTCATCAAATTTCCGTTACCTGTTACACCACCATGTTTATAAACAAGTTCGGGTTCTCCTAATAATTCCAACCCTTGCTCTTTATCAGGAAAAACCGTCACTAACGTTGATTGCTTATACTCTTCTTCAAGGTTTGTATCATCTTTTTTTTCTAAAACTGTTGTAACTGTTATCGTATCCCCAATCGCTGTATAATTTGGATTCCCATCTTTTACATAGGTGATTTTAGCATGGATATGTCCACCATAGATGTCAGCTTCTGATTGTCCATCAGGCCATGAATCCGCAACAACTGACTTAGTAGAGAAGGCTAGCTGAAAGAGACTGAACAAAGCAAAATAGGCGACTAGAAATAATAATTTTTTATTCACTTTTTGCTTTTTCATTTCCTTCCTCACCTACCTTTTTGTTGGAACAGTTTGTAACTTAAGAACACAATGATCCCTAATAGTAAGCCGCCTATCCCAATAATCATCGGCAGATAAGATACTTCTGCTTTTTCTTCTGTAATTGCTTCATCATTGATTTTTTTGGCATTTTCTGGTTTGATCGTAAATGTTTTTGCTAAATGCCATTTCTTTTGATTATTTTCTGTTGTCGCATCCACTGTTAACATATAAGTTCCCGGATCGATTTTCTTCTTGTTGACACTGATCGGAAAATCAAAGTTCGTATTGGGTGCGATCGACATATGATCTTTGTTTGCTGTATACAACACTTTTGATGAGCCTTTTTTAGTGATCGTCGCTTCCGTATGAACTTGACTGATGATCGTTGATGTAGGATTTTGTAAATGTGCAAAAATCGTTGCATACGAATTTTGTAACCCAGTTCTTACAGAAATCAATTTCAAATCTGGTGAGACAGGTTTACTGTTGTTCCTAAGCTCAACCCCAATAACATAAGCATACTTATTTCGAATCGCTGTTCCAGAAACTTTTTCACTTTGGTTCTCTTTTTTCGTTACATGGATACCTCCTAAAAGAATCCCGTCAAATGATTCTTTTGGCATTTTCAATTGAAAGTGCACTTCTTTTGCTTCTCCAGCTGGAATTGTTACTTCCTTTGCATCAGTGGTTAAGCAATCACTGACTTGGTATTTGGCAGAGGCATCCTTTTTAACTGTTCGTTGATTATAATCGATCACACCGTTTGTGTTGGTCGCTGCATTGTTGATCTCTATTTCAAAGACACTTTCTTTTTCTCCGACATTGGATAAATGAATGGATAGGTCGCGCGTTTCATTTGGTGCTTCAGTTAAATCAAAATAAGATACATCTTTATTTGTTTGTTCTTCAGGTATATTTGCACTTACACTATATGCAGATTCAGCTGAATCTGCATATGAGGTAAGCGAATTGACATCAAGGATTCCCCAAAATCCGATGATGCCTGTGACTAAACAAATAAAACGATGATGACGTTTATGCATCATTGTGCATCAGTTGGACCTGCAGTAAGGGTCCAAGTAATCGTTGCGGTATACTCTTTTGCTTGAGCAGAACCAGCAGGAACAGTCAATTGAACATTTGTATTGTTTCCTTCTTCTCCTTCAAATACATCTAACCAAGTTCCCTGACCATTCAGACTTTTTGCCGTCATAACTGGTTGAGCTTCATGATTGTTAAAAGTGAAATCAAAAGCATCAGGTTTGCCGCTGATGTTATCAGAAGTCGTTCGAGTATCTCCATTCGCAAATGATAGGATTGCTCCTTTTAATTCAGTGCTGTCAGCTGCTGAAAATTTTGAAGCAGTCGCAGTTAGTGACCAGCCACCAGCTACTCCTCGTTTATCTGTAATTTGAACAAATGGTTTTGCATTTGCTGCGACATAGACTTTTTTATTTTGTGAAATTTCTTGTGTACCAAAACTGATATTGGACACATAGTCAATTGAAAGTGGTCCTTGATCGCCAGTTCCATGATTGTTAGGATCATCTGGATCTACTTCGTCTGGTTTGTCGATTGGATCATCTGGATTATCTGGATTCACTGGTTTGTTGGAATGGGTATCATTCCCTTCGAATGTGATCTTTGCTGTTGAAGTTGCTGAATCACTCATTTCTTCTGCATAGATGGTCATACTCATGGTATTAATGGCTAACACACTTAATAATGTAGTTGCTAGAATATTTTTTTTCATGTTTCTTCTCCTTTAGATTAAGCTGGTGCGTCTGTTAATGTCCAAACAAGTGTGGCAGAATAAGTTCCCGCCAAGTTACCAGAAGGTACTTTTAATGAAACAGCTTCTGCTGACATCTGATCTTCCCAAGTCCCTAGACCGGTTGTTGCGGCAGCAAACATAATATTTTGCGCATCTTTATTTACTGTTACCGTTGCCGTTTCAGCTGCCGGAGATTGATTCTCTGTCACCGTTTTTGCTGTCCCTGCTGGCAAGCTTAGTTCAGCCCCAGCTAACGCAACACCATTTTCAGTATAAAATCCTGCTTTTTCACTATCATAGCTAACTTGTAAGTTCCAACCTGCACCATTTCCTCGTAGATCAGATATTTGTGTTTCAACAAATTCATCTGAATTCCCAGCTGTATAGTTTTTTGTTTCACTAGCGATTTTTTATGTACCGAAGTCAATATTTGAGATATAGTCAATACGTAAAGCACCGGTGTTTCCTGTTGGAATATACGTACCTGGTACATCTGGTGGATCAATTGGATCCGTTGGTTCATCCGTTTCATCTTGTTTCTCTAACCCAACTTTAGCGATACTTGTGCCATGAGTATCATCGGCTATTTCTGCATAAACGGTTGTTGCTTTCGCACTAATAACGAATGTGCTAAATAGTGCGATTGTTAAAACTACTTTTTTCATTTTTTTCCTTCTTTCCTTTTCTCAGTAAGAGGAAACCTCCTGCTGCTGTTACAATGAGTCCACCACAGATCATCAAAGAACTACTCTGCTGATCAATTGTTTTTGGGAGCTTTCTTTGCATCATTCTTTTTGTCTGCCCGTCTTTCTCTTTTGCCAGATCTTCTGATGATGCATTTGAAGGATTTGGTACAAAGCGGATCCCCGCTGTGCTTTGTACAGATTCAGCGTAGACAATCATTGTTCGCGTATATGCCTCAATGGTCAAAAAAATAAGGAACAAAAAGAAAACAATCGTCATCTTTCTCATCCACTTACCCTCACCTTTCTCTTTACAGCAAATGTAACAAAACCTCCTTTTTTTAATCTTCGCTCAATTGGGTAAATCCTATTTTACTTATATTCATTCTAAAAAAAGGCGTTTGAAACCGTTTAACCTTGCAATTTTTGCTTTTTTTGTCTTAAAAGATGAATCGAACGACTAACTGATAACAAATCGGTGTGATCGATCAAATTTCAAAATTGTTGTAGAGATAGTCAAATAAATACTTTGCTAACAATCGTTGGCTGTTTCTAACAATCTCAAAGAATATTCCCCACATTTTTCAAGCCATTAAGTATTCGTTTCACTATTTATTATGTAGACACTTAACTACGCTTCTGTCCTTAACGAAGACTCTTACAGCAATAAAAATTGACCATAATTAAGAAGAAAGAAAAAAATCAATGGTGAACGTTTCATCCAAATCTATTGACAGAAAATTCAATTTTTTACTTTTTTTGTCTTGACACTGTCCATCATTGCTTCTATAATGAACAAAAATCATTGATAGAGAGAGTAACGAATAATAAGCATTTTAGAGAGCGATTGGTTGGTGGAAAATCGTAGGTCTATTATTTGTGAAAGTAACTCTGGAGATGCACAAGTGACGTTAGAAGTTTGTGCCGGTGATCCCCGTTATCGGATAATGCGCTTCACTATTAGTGAGTCGCTAAGAGATTGTTTATTCATAAACAAAAAAAAACGGTGGTACCGCAATGTCAATTGCCCGTTGGAATAATTATTCCAACGGGCTTTTTGTGTTTTTCACCAAAGAAAGGAAAAGATATATGCAAATTTTTAGACAAAGACGAGTCAGACGTTTAGCTTCATTTCATTTATGTTAACTAAACGATTAAGGAGTTATTTATGATGGAAAAATTATCAACAAAGAAATTATTTTTATTAGCTTCACTCATTTTCGGAATGCTTTTTGGAGCAGGTAACCTTATTTTCCCTGCTCATTTAGGTCAACTTGCAGGTAGTCATTGGTTATCTGCTGGGATTGGTTTTTTGATCTCCTCTACTTTATTACCTTTAGCTGCACTGATTGCCTTAAGTAAAACACGCTCAAGCGGGTTGTACGATTTTGCTAAACCAGTGGCTGCGTGGTATGGTACCTTATTTCTTATTATGAACCATATGGCCTTAGGACCTTTATTCGCCACTCCCAGAACTGCTGCATTAGGATATCAATTTAGTTTAGGAATGATTTTACCAGAAAAGTATACAACGATTGGCTTATTTATCTTTTCGGTTATTTTCTTTGGCTTAGCCTATTATTTATCAACTCGTGAATCAAATTTATTAAAAATCATTGGAAAATATTTAAACCCATTATTTTTAATTTTACTATTCGCTGTGTTTATCGTCGCTTTGATTCTTCCGTTAGGACCATTGGATGCCAAGCCTGTACTGGATTACCAACAAGCAGCAACTACCAACGGCTTTATCGAAGGATATAATACAATGGACGCATTAGCCTCATTAGCTTTTGGAATTACGATCATTCGTGCGCTTCAAGGAATGGGGATTCATGATGAAGATCAGATTGCTAAAAATACTGTAAAATCTGGTCTATTAACGATGGTTTTATGTGGTGGTATCTATTTGGGGATTATTGCATTAGGTACGATGTCTTTAAATCGCTTTGGTATCTCCGAAAACGGAGGGATTGCATTAACTCAAATCGTCCAATCCTATTTTGGTAAAGTGGGATTGATTTTTATGGCCTTGATGACGCTGTTAGCAGTTTTCACTTCTGCGATGGGATTGATTGCCTCATTTGCCCAAGATTTCTCTGTCCGCTTCCCTAAGATCGGCTATAAAGGATGGCTTCGAATCACTACATTACTTTCTTTTATTACCGCAAACTTTGGACTTGACACCATTATTGCTTGGACCATGCCATTTTTAATGATTCTTTATCCTCTTTCCATGGCAATGATCATCCCAGCACTTTGCTCTGCCTTTTTCCAAAATCGCAGAATCGTTTATCAATTGACGACAATCTTTACAGCCATACCTGCTTTATTTGATGGTATCAAAGCATTACCTATTCAAAATCATTTGACAACAAATTTAACCAATTGGTATGTTCATACGATTCCATTTGCTTCCAGTGGTGTTGGTTTTATCCTACCAGCAATCAGTGGCTTTATCATAGGCGTACTGTATTGTTTAATTTTTAAACAAAGAACTGAGTTAGACCCTTCTCTATCTAATTGAGTCTTGTAACGGACAAAGAGAAGTTTTACCGAAATATGACGCTTCATTTGATAATTTGAGTGAAGCCAGAAGAAAGAAGCAAAAAAGAACAATGTTGATTATCTTTTGATAAACACATTGTTCTTTTACTAGTTTTCATTGATTGACCTGATCTTGTAAGAGAATTTGATTGTTGATCAGATCTGAGATAAACTCTGTGATATATTTTTCTTTTTCTTCATTAGAATAGTCACCAGAATCAGCAAATCGTATTAATACTTTTTCTTTTACATGACTAAGTGCTACATTTGTTTTTAATAATTCAAATATATAGATCGATACTTCATTATCTAAAAGATAGATTTCATCATTCAAGGAAAGATAGAGGTCGTTCCCTAATTTCTCATAGGCCAATTCGCCGTTCAGTCTCACCTAATCACGCTCCTTCAGGTCATTTCTGTCTGTTTCCAGATACGATACATTTGATTTTTTATTAACTCTTGCAATAATTGACATTCAGAGCGATCCACTCCATGAATATCATTGGTATGATAATAATGTTGCGCACGACAACCACCACCGCATAAATAGCGAAAAGAACAAGTTTGACAACCAGATAAATGATGGATATTTTGAGATTCAAGCAATTCTATCTCTTTATGGTTATAAATATCAGCTAATTTGTTTTTTCTGATATTACCTAATTTATAGTCATCTGTCTCCAATAATTTACATGCAAAAATATCCCCAACTGGATTGATAACTAACTCTCCCAAACCCAAACCACAAGATTCTTTAATTGTAAATGGCTTTAAAAATGCAGATCGTTGAGCACTTTTTTCTTTGCACTCGATTTCTTTTCTTTCTTCAAAAGATAATGAAATATCTGCCATACTACCTCTTCCTAATTCGCTAAATCCACCTAATTTATAGGCGATTCCATTCTCTTTAAAAAACTCAATCGTTTGATCAACTGATTTTAAGTTATAGTTGGTAACGGTTGCATTAACGTAAATATTATGGAAACCGATATCTAAAAGATTACGGATACCTCTCATTGCTATTTCATAACAACCTCTACCACGGTTCTTGTCATTCTCTTCTTTATCAATCGAATCCAAGCTGATGGTCATTGATTCGCATCGATCTGCCAAGAATTGTGCATTCCTTTTTTTTCCAATCAAGGTTCCATTAGTGATCAAACCAACCGATAAGCCTAGTTGATAAGCATAATCGATATATTTTAAAGAATCATGATTCAGTCCTATTTCTCCACCAGTAAAAATGACTTTTTTTACACCACAGTCTTTTAATTGATCTAATAGTTGGAACCATTCAATAAAAGACAATTGATCCGGATAGTTCTTGGTCATATCTGCTTCTGCGTAACAATACACACATTTTAAATTACATTGATGTGTCAACGCCAAATAAGCGGTTTCAGGAATGGTGACTTCATTTTTTTTTACTTTTAATGGCTCATCTAATAGAAGCTGAAAGATTTTTAGTTTTTTTTGCGTAGACTCGGATAACGATGAATACTTTCGTAGCTTCACCAACTCTAACTCTTCTTTAGAAATCACTAGCCAGCTGCTTCTTAGAACATTATGGAGAATCACTTCATCAAGAAAAGGATAAGCGTATAAATTTTCCTTGATTTTCATAGATCACTCACCTCTTTTATTAGCATCACAAACGAATAATAACATTTTGACTATATTAAATAGGAAAATAAAGTCGCCTTTTTAACAGGGGAGTTTTGTAGGGCAACTTTATTTTCCAATTAAAAATGGACATCGGAAGACTAGATTAAGAACCGTTACCAATCAATAACCCACAAGAACATGGGGACAAAACATTGCCAGAGATTTTTTTTAGTACAGGTTTCGTAAACATAACAAGTCTCCTTTCTGAACTTTTAGGAAAAAGCACGATAATATTCATTTTTTTTCCTAAATATAGTATAAACTTTGAATGAAAATATTGTCAATGACGGTTCGAGAGAAAAATTATTAAAACCTTAGTTATAAAATAAAAAAAATTAAACAATTTATGCGTTTCTTTTATATAACGCTAAAATTTCTAAGACACGTTGATTTGTTCTTCTGACTTATTTGATTGGATTCATTACTATCTATAAGTAAATTTGTTTTTATTTTATTTCATCACCTCAAATTTCCATAGTGATCATAAATTTCCATTAAGTTATTTTAAATAACGATTTTTTAAGTTTAAATTTGAAAAACACTGCTTTATCTGTTTATTTTATTCTAAACATAACGATTATTTAACGAACAAATCTATTTTTTTCATAAGAATTTTAGTATAATTACAATCTATAAAGTATATTTAATTCCTCATCAATCTGAAACTAACTTTTGGGTCATAAGGACTTTATTTTAATTCGATACCACGGTGTTTAAATAAGTGGTTTAATTTTTAGGAGGGATATATTGAAAGGTTATTATTCAGTACAAGAATTAGCCGACCAACTTGGTGTGACGACTCGTTCAATTCGAAACTATCTGCACGAAGGGAAATTAAAGGGAACAAAAGTTGGAGGAAAATGGAAGTTTTCTGAACAAAATTTGTTTGATTTCCTTTACGGTGACAAGGAAAATCTAATGATCCAAAAAGATTATCAAGTGACGCTTGATGTCCCTGTCACATTAAAATTATCTCTTGTAACAGATGATTTTCACGAAATGGATGCCTTTAAAGAGCAACTTTTTAACTATCATTCAGAGGTTTATGCTAATAAAAATGATCGATTGATCCAATACACGCATTTCAAAGAAAATGAATATGATATCTTAATTGGTGGTAACTTTAATTATGTCACTAATTTCGGGTCATGGATCTATGAACAACTACAAAAACAAACATCCATTTCACTAAAAAAGAATTAGTTTTTTATTTGGAAAAAGAGACTGTGAAAGAAGCGATTTGCTCTGATGACAATAAGCCTGAATTTTTTGAAACAGCTTCCCATGTTTCAAAAAATTCAGGCTTATTTCAAGAACTGGATGCATAAGCACCGTGCATAAGAGATTGCGAAAAGAGCGTTTGACCTGAATACTCACCAAGTAAAAACTAAGACGAATAAACGTAGGAGCAATCAAGATAAAAATCTCGAAACAGCTCCCCATGTTTTGTGGATTTTTGTCTTATTGGCAAAGGTCAGCTCTTTGAATGTCGTTTACTGTTTTTTTAGATTCTGAATTTATTATTTCCCATATTTCTTGTTTCTATAATAATGGTAAGTAGCTTTAACCCTTACCACCTTGAAAGGATGGATATAGTTTCATGCCACCATCTACAAATAAAGTAATTCCTGTCACATAACTGGATTCATTAGAAGCGAGCCAAGCAGCAGCAGCGGCGACTTCCTCGGGTTTACCCACTCGTTCCATTGGTATCATGCTTTCTAGAATTTCTTTTTCTTTTGGATCTTCAAATTTTTCTGCATTAATCGGAGTTTTGATCGCCCCTGGTCCAATACTGTTGATTCGAATATTTTCTGGTGCGTACTCCATGGCTACTGTTTCTGTAAACAGCTTGACACCGCCTTTTGATGCTGCGTAATGAGCAAATGTCGGCCAAGGGATTTGTTCGTGAACGGAGGACATATTGATAATATTACCTTTGATCTGATGAGTTTTAAAATAATTCAACGCTGTTTTTGTCCCTAAAAATACGCCTGTTAGGTTCACCTTTAACACTTTCTCCCAATCTTCTAATTCCAGCTCATGGGTTGGTTTTTGCGTTTCCATACCAGCATTATTAACCCAGATATCTAAACTTCCGAATGTTTCGATTGCTGCTTTGAGCAGACGATCCATCCCTTCTTCTGTACTGACATCCGCTTCGACAGCTACTGCTTTGCCACCATTTTTTTCGATCTCGGCTACTGCTTCTTGTGCCCCTTCTTCATCCGAATGATAGTTGACAACCACACACATTTTTTCTTTACCAAAGCGTTCACAGATTGCTTTACCGATCCCTTTTGATCCTCCAGTTACTACTGCCACCTTATTTGTTAGATCTTTATACATATACTTTCCACCCTTCTTTTTCACCTACTGCATACTTCCTATATCAAGTGTACAATAGCACCCTGTCTTTTAGGCAAACGATACGCTTATTCGATCGATTTACTTTTTTCTATAATAAAAGAGTCAGCATGCTACTTGCTGACTCGAATGATTTCACCAAAAAAGGCTTTTTTATTGTCTTCAGTTAAATTCAATACTTTTATTTAAAATAGTCCGCTGTCGCTTTTTCGTCTGCTTTCAGTTGTTCAATCAATGATTCAACGTTTGGAAATTTCACTTGGTTTCTCAAAAAATGATGCCAACGGACTTTTACATGCTCTCCATAGATATCTTGAGCAAAATTTAAAATATATAATTCAACGGTAAGTTCACGATCATCACCAAAGGTATCATTATGACCTATTGATCCCATTGCTTGATACCACGTTTCACCAACTTTGATCTCTGAAACATAGACACCTTCTTTTGGAAGATGAACAGTACTTTTAACTTTGATGTTAGCTGTTGGGAATCCTAGCAGGCGGCCACGAGCATCGCCATGGACTACCACCCCTTCGACCTCGTAAGCAGCCCCCAATAAACGTGTTACTTCATTTATTTCTCCTGCGTTTAATAATTCACGTATCCGTGTCGAACTAATCTTCTCGCCACTGTCTTCTTCTTTTGGTACAGTGATGATTTCAAATCGATTTTTTGCATAACTTGGTAAGTGCGCTACATCTGCAATTTCTTTAGGTCCGTAAGTATAGTCAAAACCAGAAACAGCATATTTTGCATGAAGTCCTACGATATATTGATCAACAAATTCTTGTGGAGCTAAATGAGCAAACGATGACGTAAAATCGATTTCGTATAAATAATCAACACCTAATAGGGCCATTTTTTCTTCTTTTTGTTCCAGAGTAGTCAAATATTTTACTTGACTTGGATTTATTTTTTTGAAGACGATTGAAGGATGTTGGTTGAAAGTCATCAAAGCTAATTTCAATCCTTCTTTTTTAGCAATTTCTTTTCCCCGATTGATAACACGTTGATGGCCTAGATGTACCCCGTCAAAAAAGCCTAAAACAAGTACAACGTCTTCTGGTGGGATCTGATCTGCTTGATAAGGATGTCTAATTTTGATAATTTTCATTTTTATACCTCATTCCTCAACACTTTGCTTGGTTTTAATTTATTTTTTTCTTTTGGATTTGGCTGGTAAATACTTACTACTTTGTCTTGGTAAAAAAGTGCGATCTCTTCTGTCGGCATTTCTGCTAAGTTAAATACCTGATAATCTAAGCGCATACCATTTTTAACTTTTTCCCAAACACGATCACTAATGTCTACTCTCTTAAAACGAGCAACACCAGCTTCTAGTGGCAATAAATGTTCTTCAAAGGTTCCTGCAAGCATATAATCTGCTACTTGCTGTAAAGTGATTGCCTGCTCCTTCTTCATTCCTCCACTAGCTGTTCGAGTTAGATCGGACATGTGAGCAGGATAGCCTAATTTTTTCCCAGTATCAACAGCAAGCGTTCGTACATAAGTCCCTTTCCCGCATACTACCTCAAAACGCCAAGATAGCAACCCCTTCTCTTGGTCCCAATGCACGTCACTTGTTCTTTCAAAACGTTCAATCTGCGCTTTACGCACGGGACGTGTAACTGTTTCATTGTTTCTGGCATACTCATAAAGACGTTTGCCGTTCACTTTGACAGCTGAATACATCGGTGGTATCTGAGTGATTTCCCCGATAAAACTTTTCATCGTTTCATCAATTTCTTCATCACTGATTAATCGATCAACTGTTTTACTTTCGACGACCTCACCAGATTTGTCTTCTGTCGTTGTACTAAATCCTAATGTAATCTCTCCTTGGTATACTTTTCCTGCATCGCTTAAATATTCGATAACTTTAGTCGCTTTTCCAAGGCAAATCGGTAACACACCATCAACATCAGGGTCTAACGTACCACCATGACCAATTTTTTTCATATGTAAGATTTTTCTTAATTTAAATACACAATCATGACTTGTCATGCCACGTTCTTTCCACAAAGGTAATAATCCATCCATGTTTTTTCTCCCTATCCAATAAAATATCAACTTTGTCATTATAACACATCCCACAATAATGTGACGATTTTACCTTTTTTCGCTACGTTTTTATTATTTGGCAACAAACTTGTAATAAAACTTCACAAACCTGTAAATACAATTCATGTTATTCTCTTAGACAAAGGCAAGCTTGAATCCTTCATTTGCAGCCTTTGATTAAAACGAGTCGCAGCTTTTAAGGAATAAATGATCCTAGTCTTCCCCAAAACAAAAAACTGAGGGTCATATACGAATCTCGAAAAGAGTCTGAAGTATAAATCTAACTCTTAATAAACGGTGTCCAAGAAGCCACTTCTTAAAAATAAGAGAGAATTTTTCAAAATAAGAAAAGCTATTTTAAAAGATTCTCTCTTATTCGTTTGGAGTTGACCGCTTCTTTCACAACCTGTTCGAGACACGTACAAATTGCTCATTTTTTTCTCATGTATTCTGTACAGTAAAATTATGGTACTGTGCGTTTGTCATTTTAAACTACTTGCATTGTGTAGTTTGAACTTTTTTTCTAAAAAATTGGATGATGGTGTAACTGCGGTATCTCTGCTTTATAAAAAGCTAAAACTAAAAAAACTACTAAAAAAGAGCTATAACCCCACTTCTTAAGGTTTATAGCTCTTTTTGTTTTAATCTTTATTTAAATTACGAAGCAACTCATCAATGTGGTTACCATACCCCACTGACTCATCTAATTCAAAAGTTAATTCAGGCGTTTTATAGATGCTTAAGTTGTGTCCTAATTCACGGCGAATCAGTCCACTTGCTTTTGCTAGGCCTTCCTGTGCTTTTTTCTTATCTGAAGCTAAGTCAGATAAAATACTATAATAGATGGTTGCTTGTTGTAGATCTCCCGTAACGTGGACATCAGTGATTGTCACGTTTTCTACACGAGGATCACGAACTTTTTTGCGTAAAATATCATTTACTTCTTTTAAAATTTCTTGACCGACTCGGCGGTCTCGATAGTTTGCCATATTGAGCGGCCTCCTAAAATTAATTTGTTTTGATTTCTTCCATAATGAAGCCTTCGATGACGTCATCGACTTTGATGTCATTGAATTTTTCGATCATTGCACCACATTCATAACCCATTTTAACTTCTTTTACATCGTCTTTGAAACGTTTCAAGCTAGCTAGTTGTCCTTCGTAAATGACGATACCATCACGGATCACGCGAACGCCACTATCACGTCGAATGTATCCTTCTGTGACATAAGCCCCAGCGATCGTTCCAACTTTTGATACTTTGAATGTTTCTCGAACGATCATTTGACCAGTGATTTTTTCTTCAAACTCTGGATCTAGCATCCCTTTCATCGCTGTTTCGATTTCTTCGATTGCTTTATAAATGATTCGGTGTAAACGAATGTCCACTTCTTCATTATCCGCTTGAATTTTAGCTTGTGGTGTAGGACGAACATTGAACCCAATGATGATCGCATTACTTGCTGCTGCAAGGGTTACATCACTTTCATTGATGGCACCAACTGCAGAATGGACGATTTTCACACGTACGCCTTCTACATCGATCTTTTGCAATGAAGCAGCCAATGCTTCTGCAGAACCTTGTACATCAGCTTTAATGATAACATTTACTTCTTTTAATTCGCCTTCTTTTAAGCTTTCAAACAAGTTGTCCAATGTTACCCGACTAGTGATCGCACGATGTTCTAACAACGCACGTTTGGCACGTTCTTCACCGGCTGCACGAGCAGTTTTTTCATCTTCAAAGACAACAAAGCGGTCACCTGCTTGTGGCACATCGTTTAACCCAGTGATCTCAACTGGTGTTGCTGGTCCAGCAGATTTTTCACGACGACCTAAGTCGTTGACCATCACACGCACACGTCCATAGGTATTTCCTACTACAATTGGGTCACCTACGTTTAAAGTCCCTTGTTGAACAAGTAATGTTGTAACAGGTCCTTTTCCTTTGTCTAGACGTGCTTCAATTACTGTACCAATTGCTCGTTGTTTAGGATCTGCTTTTAGATCCTCTACTTCCGCAACTAGCAAGATCATTTCCAGCAATTCGTCAATATTTTGACCAAATTTAGCAGAGATTTCAACGAAAATCGTTTCTCCACCCCAAGCTTCTGGAATCAATTCATATTCACTTAATTCTTGCATCACGTGTTGAGGATTTGCCCCTGGTTTATCAATCTTATTAACAGCAACGATAATTGGTACGCCAGCTGCTTTCGCATGGTTGATTGCTTCGACTGTTTGTGGCATAACACCGTCATCTGCTGCTACAACTAAGATCGTGATATCAGTGATACTTGCTCCTCGCGCACGCATACTTGTAAATGCAGCATGCCCAGGTGTGTCTAAGAATGTGATTGGTTTGCCATCGATATCGATTTGGTAGGCACCGATATGTTGTGTAATCCCACCAGCTTCGCCACTTGTTACTCGTGAATGACGTAATGTATCAAGTAATGTTGTTTTCCCGTGGTCGACGTGTCCCATGATTGTTACAACTGGTGGACGAGAAACCAATGTATCAGGATTTAATTCTTCTGGTTCAAAGAATTTGTCGATATCTGCGATATCTACTTGGATTTTTTCTTGTGGTTCCATCCCATAATCTGTTGCTAAGAGTTCAATCGTATCTTTATCTAGTGCTTGGTTTTGGTTGACCATTACGCCAAGCATAAATAATTTTTTGATGATCTCTGCTGGTTCACGATGGATTTTCTTTGCAATATCCGCAACGTTCATGCCTTCAGTATACTCTAATACTTCTGGTAACTCACGGAATTTACGTGGTGGTACAGCAGGTTTATTGGAAGTTTGTTGTTTTCCTTTTTTCCCTTTTTTGTTAAAACGATTGCGGTTGTTATTGTTAAATTTACCACGATTATTATTGTTGTTACGGTTTTGGTTACCACCTTGGTTTGATCCTTGGCGATTTTGGTTTCCGCCTTGTGTTGATCCTTGGCGGTTTTGATTGCCACTTTGTGTTGCTCCTTGACGGTTTTGGTTATTTCCGCCTCCATTATTACTTCGGTTTTGGTTTGTTGATTGGTTTTTTCCTTGATTCACTTGACCGCTCCCTTGACCGCGATCTTGATAGTTGCGGTTATTTTTTTGTTGTTTCGTTTTTGTTTCTTGTTTCTTTTGTTCATTCGGCTGGTTTGTGGCTGGCTTTTGGCTGGCTTGCTGTGCTGGTTTTTCATTCGTCTGTGGTTTTTTGAACGCTTGTTGCAACTTCTTTTCATCACCAGTTGTGATTGCTCCCATGTGATTCTTCACATTAATCCCAAGTTGCTGCGCCTTTTCCACAACGTCTTTACTAGGCTGATTTAATTCTTTTGCTAGTTCATAAATTCGTTTGTTGCTCATGCAATCACCTTCCTAACCTTCAATTAGCTCCTTGGTTTTCTTCGCAAAACCGTTATCTACGATTCCAAATACTTTGCGAGGCTTCCCAATCATCTGCGTGATTTCAGCTTCGGAAAATAGTTCAAAGCAAGGAACTTCATAATATGAACTCTTATCTTTCACTTTTTTCTTCGTATTCTCACTCGCATCATTTGCTACAAACACGATCTTTGCTTTCTGTTTACGAATGTCTGCAATGGTCAACTCCTCGCCGGTAATCAACTTACCAGCGCGCATCGCTAACCCAATGAGATTCATGGCTTTTTGCCGATTTCCTTCATTCATTTACCGAATAGCTCTTTTCGTGCTTTTTGATGGGTTACATAATCGAGTAACTCTTGGTAGAATTCATCTGTCAAAGTCGTTTCTAACGCCCGATCAAGAATCTTCTTATCCCAAGCTTGTTGTACTTCAGCTGGCTCAAGTGAGACATACGCACCACGGCCTGGCATTTTCCCAGTGGGATCAATCGATACTTCCCCTTCTTTGGAACGGGTAATTCGAATCATCTCTTTTTTGGGTTTCATTTCACCTGAAACCACAGATTTGCGTAAAGGAATCTTCCTTTGTTTCATCTCTTCGCCTCCTAAGCTAATTGTTAAGCATCTTGATCCGTATTTTCAACTGTTTCATCGTTGAAAGCAATCGTTTCATATTCATCATCTGTATAATCAGATTGAACGATCACTTCATCATGAGCGACTTCTTCAGAAGCTACTTCTTGATCTTGCGCTTGTTTTTCATAATATTCAGCCATATCTGATTCTGACTTGATATCGATTTTGTGATTTGTTAGTTTGGCAGCCAAACGTGCATTTTGTCCACGTTTACCAATCGCTAAGGATAATTGGTAATCTGGAACGACAACGGTACAAGCTTTAGGATTTTCTTCATCAAAAATCACATCGATCACTTGCGCTGGATTCAGAGCATTCGTGATAAATACCGCTGGATCTTCGTTCCACTCAACGATATCCATGTTTTCACCCTTTAATTCATTCACGATCGCTTGCACACGCTGGCCTTTTGGTCCAACACAAGTTCCAACTGCATCAATATTTTCATCATTTGAACGAACGGCTACTTTTGAGCGATCGCCCGCTTCTCTAGCAATGCTTACGATTTCAACGATCCCATCGTAAACTTCTGGCACTTCTTGTTCGAATAAACGGCGTAATAGATCTGGATGGCTACGGCTAACGAAGACTTGTGGACCTTTTGACGTATTTTCTACACGAGAAACGTACACTTTGATACGATCATGCGGTTGATAAAATTCATTAGGCATTTGATCTTGTTTCGATAAAACAGCTTCGATCTTTCCAAGATTTACATAGATATATCGTTTATCTTGACGTTCAACGATACCTTGCATAATGTCTTTTTCATACGCGCTGAACTCATTGTAAATGATGGTTCTTTCTGCTTCTCTGACACGTTGTAAAATAACTTGTTTTGCTGTTTGTGCAGCAATTCGTCCAAAGTCTTTTGGTGTCACTTCAAAACGGATGGTATCACCAATCTCATATGCCGGATTAATCAAAAGCGCATCTTTTAATGATACTTCTAATTGTGAATCCATTACTTCTTCAGTAACTTCTTTCACAGCATAGACGTGAATTTTCCCTTTCTTTTGATCAAATTCAACTTCAACATTTTGAGCTTGACCATAATGGCGTTTGTATGCAGAAACTAAAGCAGCTTCTAAAGCGTCGATCACGATTTCTTTTGAAATCCCTTTTTCAGCTTCTAATGCATCTAATGCGTTTAGCATTTCTTTACTCATTTTTCTGTTTCCTCTCCGTGATTAAAATTGGATCGCTAAGCGAGCTTTGGCAATATTTTTTCGGTCAAGAATTAATTCTTTTTCCCGTGTTTTTATGCGTATTTTCAATATCAGCTGTTCAGCATCAACTGATTGGAGAAATCCTTCATATTGTTTTTCTCCATCAACTGGTTGATAAAGAGAAACATGGATATATTCTCCAAGCGCTTTTTCGTAATCTTTCTCTTTTTTTAATGGGCGTTCTGCCCCTGGAGATGATACCTCTAGAAAATAAGCTTGTGGGATAGGATCTGGATCTGCTGCATCAAGTTTTTCGCTAAGTTTTTCGCTAACCCATGCACATTCTTCGATATCGATTCCGCCATCTTTGTCAATGAATACTCGTAAGAACCAACTTTTGCCTTCCTTCACAAATTCTACTTCGACAAGTTCAAAATTTTGTTCCTCTAAAATCGGAGTCACCATTGCTGTGACTGTTTCAACGACGCTACTCAAAAAGTTCGCCTCCTTAAAATTGCTTCCGTAATTCCATTAAAAAGAGTGAGCGAAAATTCCGCTCACTCACAGTTAGTATCATTACCTATAAATAACTATACCATATTTCATTTAAAATGACAAGCTTCCACGCTAACCCTTGATTAGAACATATCAAACAAGGAAAGTTGGTTTTCATCTGGAAGGTCTTTCAATACCCCGTTGTCGTTCATATACTCAATCAACGTTTTAGAAACTTTTCCTCGTGTAGCAAGATCTTCTTTTGATAAGAATGGTCCATCTTTTCGTGCTTCAACGATTTGTTTTGCAACGTTTGTTCCTAAACTTGGGACAGCTCTAAATGGTGCGATCAATGTGTCTCCTTCGATCACGAAGTTCACGGCATCTGATTTATATAGATCGATCATGCCAAAATGGAAGCCTCTTTCCAACATTTCATTCGCTAATTCAAGGACGGTCAACTGATTTTTCTCTTTGACTGAGGCATCCAAACCTTTATCTGTGATTTCTTTCATCGCTTGTTTTACCGCATCTTTCCCTTTACACATAGCCACAAGATTAAAATCATCCGCTCGAACTGAGAAATAGGCACAATAGTATAAAATAGGGAAATAGACTTTAAAATAAGCTACACGTAAGGCCATCAAAACGTAAGCCGCTGCATGGGCTTTTGGGAACATATATTTGATTTTAGAACAAGAATCAATGTACCAATCTGGAACATTGTTTTCTTTCATGGCGGATAGATAGGTTTCTCGTAATTCATCAGGGATCTTGTTCCATAGCCCTTTACGAACGGTTTCCATAATCTTAAAAGCCATCCCACTATCTAATCCAGCATGGATTAAGTAAACCATGATATCATCCCGACAACCAATTACTTCAGCCAAAGTTGCATCCCCACGTTTGATCAATTCTTCTGCATTGCCTAACCACACATCGGTCCCATGTGATAATCCAGAAATCTGTAAGAGTTCAGCAAAAGTCGTTGGATGTGTTTCTTCCAACATTCCCCGAACAAAGCGTGTCCCAAACTCTGGGATACCTAGTGTCCCTGTTTTAGAATAAATCTGTTCACTGGTAACGTTCAAGACATCTGGACCGGCAAAAATTCTCATTACTTCTGGATCGTCAGTTGGGATCGTTTGTGGATCGATTCCCGATAAATCCTGCAACATACGGATTACTGTCGGATCATCATGTCCCAGAATATCAAGCTTCAGTACATTATCATGGATAGAATGGAAATCAAAATGCGTTGTTTTCCATTCTGAATTTTGATCATCTGCTGGATATTGGATCGGTGTAAAATCATATACGTCCATGTAATCGGGAATAACGATGATCCCCCCTGGATGTTGTCCAGTCGTTCGCTTCACGCCAGTCGCACCTTTGGCTAATCGATCAACTTCAGCACTGCGAAATTGTAAATTATGATCTCGCTCATAACCTTTAACAAAGCCATAAGCTGTTTTATCGGCAACTGTACCGATTGTTCCTGCTCGATAAACATATTCTTCCCCAAACAAAACTTTCGTATAGTTGTGCGCTTCTGCTTGGTAATCACCTGAAAAGTTCAAATCGATATCTGGTACTTTGTCTCCATGGAACCCTAAGAACGTTTCAAAAGGAATATCATGGCCATCTTTATTTAATCGTGCGCCACATTTCGGACATTTTTTTTCAGGCATATCAAACCCCGAACCGTAAGTACCATCTTCAAAGAATTCTGAATACTGGCAATCAGGACAATAATAGTGAGGGGCTAATGGATTTACTTCAGTGATCCCAGTCATTGTCGCAACAAAACTAGAACCAACTGATCCACGTGAACCAACTAAATAACCATCTTCGTTACTTTTATGCACCAGTTTTTGCGCAATCAAATAGATCACAGAAAACCCATTCCCGTTGATCGAATTCAATTCTTTTTCTAATCGTTTTTCAATGATTTCTGGTAATGGATCACCGTACAACTGTTTAGCTCTGGTATAACTCAAATCAGAAATCTCTTCTTCAGATCCAGGAATTTTTGGCGTATACAAATCATCTTTCACCGGAATGACCTCTTCACAAAGGTCAGCAATCTTATTCGTATTGTCAACGACGATTTCTTTCGCTAGATCTTTTCCTAAAAAGTTAAAAGCAGTCAACATCTCATCTGTTGTTCTAAAATGCACATCAGGCAAACTATGTCGGTTCAACGGATTAGCCCCACCCATTGAATTAATCAAAATCTTCCGATAGATTGCATCTTCTTCATTAAGGTAATGCACATTCCCAGTAGCAACGACGATTTTGTCCAATGACTTTCCGATTTCAACTAGATTTTTGATGATTTCTTCTAAATCATGTTCATTTTTGACTAGTTCTTGCTCAAGCAATGGTGCATAGACCGCTTTTGGCATCACTTCAATATAATCATAAAATTTTGCTCGATTTCTAGCTTCTTCAATTCCTTTTTGCATCATTGCTTCGAAAATCTCACCTTTATCACAAGCAGAGCCAATGAAAAGATTCTCACGTAATTTCTTCAGTTGTGAACGAGGAATACGTGGGACACGTTCAAAATATTCCACATTCGACATCGAGATTAATTTGAATAAATCTTTTAATCCAGCTTGATTTTTCGCTAAGATCGTCACATGAAATGGCCTTGCTCGTTTATATGAATCGCCTTCTCCCACATGAGCATTGAGTTGATCATGGTAGAGCATCTCATGGTTTTCCATTGCTTCTTTAACGAAAATCCATGCTAAATGACCTGTCGCTTCAGCATCGTAAATCGCTCGGTGATGCTGTTCAAGACTGACACCAAATTTTTTAGATAACACACCTAGACCAAATCGTTTAAATTGAGGATACAGATATCTGGCTAATTCCAGCGTATCGATGACTGGATTCGTCGCCTCTGGGATTCCATATTTTGCATAACTTGTATTCAAGAATCCCATATCAAACGCGGCATTATGGGCGACCAGAATCGAATCTTTTGAAAACTCGAGAAACAAACGTAGGACTTCTTCTTCTGATTTAGATCCTCGTACCATTTCATCTGTGATCCCAGTTAGATCAATCGTTGTGCGGGAAAGTGGGTGTCCGGGATCAATAAATTCATCAAAGCTTTCAATGACATTCCCTTTATACATCTTGACCGCAGCTAATTCGATGATCGTATCATAAACAGCAGATAGTCCAGTGGTTTCCACGTCAAATACGACATATGTTCCTTCATTCAAAGAAACATGTTCATCATTGTAAGCAATCGGCACACCATCATCTACGACATTGGCTTCAACCCCATAAAGAATTTTCACGCCTGCTTTTTTACCGGCACTATGCGCTTCAGGAAATGCTTGTGCCCCTCCATGATCCGTGATCGCAATCGCTTTGTGTCCCCATTTTCCAGCTTGAGCTACAAGGTCAGAGATACTATTGGTTGCATCCATCGTACTCATATTACTATGAACATGTAATTCCACTCGTTTCTCATCGTCAGGAGCATAGTCTTTACGAGGTGCATGCTTCACCTCAATGATATCTTGTGCATTCATCACCAGGTCTCGCACAAATGTATCTTCTTGGATACTTCCTCTAACTTTTAACCAGCTTCCTACGCTGATTGCATCAAAGATTTGTTCATCTTTTTCATTATTTGAAAATTTCTTAACAATAAAAGAAGAAGTATAATCGGTGATTTTTAACGTTAGAATCTTACGTTTTGAACGTAGCTCACGCACTTCTTTATCAAATACATAGCCTTCCAAGGTCACACGACGTTCTTCTTCAACGATATTGATCATTGGTATTGTCGGTTCATCTGCTGGAATATTACGACCTAACTGGATCGGTCCATCTAGTACAGGAAGTTGCTCTTTTCTTTCTTTTTTCTTTTGTTCATGGACAATCAAACTTTCCGCAGCTTGCTTCATGAACGCTTCTGCTTGTTCTTGCTTCCGCTCTTCAAACAGTTTTAGCACACGTTCTGCTTGTTCTTCATCAATTTCAGGTTCGATACGAAATTTAGGGAACCCGTAGCTGACAAACAGCGTTTCAACTAAAGGTAGATATTGTTGCTTTAAATAATTAATAGCGCCATTACTATCGACTGGCAAGACAATTTTCTTTTCCTTCAATATAGGGACTTGTGTTTTTAAAACTTGTTGAGCCAACGGCGTATCGCATTGTTGGCTTTCTAAAGCTTGTGCCCAATAATCTTGTAATAATTTTTCATCAAACTGCTGATCATCAGCTTTGATAGTTAATCTGATCTGTGCAATATCTTTAAATGCCAGTGTCAAATTTTGGAGCAATGATCGATAAAGCATGATCGGTAAAATTTGAGTAAAGTGTAGGGTAAACTCCCACAATCTTGATTTGCGGTGAACCACTACACGCTCCATTTCGCCAGCAGAGATTAGTGGATGATTTTTTTCCACTTCTTCTAGTTGGATTTGTTCCAACAATTTTTCAAATAACTCTCGTTTTTCTGACAAAACCATACGCCCTTTCTGACGAGGACAAATCAATGCTATTTCATTTGAACCTCTTCTTCTTTCAGTACTATTTAGTATACCCGTTTTTACATGGATTTACATTAAAAAAACGACAAAGAATTTTCTTTCTCGTTCTAAATCGTTGATTACTTAGCTAAATGAATCCTCACAACGTAAGCTGATTGGTACTCCTTGCTCTTGCAACGTAGTAACATGCAGTTCGCCCCAATCACATAACGCATCTAACACACTACTTAATGTTTGACCATATTCACTTAAGGAATAAACAACTTTTGGTGGAACCTGATGATATGAGGTTCGTACAACAATACCGTCTGCTTCTAATTCACGCAATTGTTGAGTCAACATCTTTTGGCTAAGATTAGGAATTTTTCGTTTTAAGTCGCTGGGACGAAGCGGACTGTGACGCAGGTTGCATAAAATAATCGGTTTCCATTTCCCACCGATAACATCCATCGTGGCTTCTACACCAATATTATACGTTTTTTCAATCATATTTCCCTCCTAAAATCCTTTTACTATCCAATAGTTACTTTTTAGACACTATAGCACAATAAAGTAGGTACTATCTATTAGAGCCTATCTAGTATACATTATATCTATTGAAAATTAAAGGAGGAGTATAGATGATCCATTCATTGAATGATCGAATCATGTTAAATAACCAAATAGAAATTCCAGGGATAGGACTTGGTGTCTTTCAAATCCCTGATACCCAAACTGCTGAAGTAGTCAAAGAAGGCATTGTAAAGGGCTATCGGTTGATTGATACTGCTCAAATATATGATAATGAAATTGGTACAGGAATCGGAATCAAAGAAGGGCTGAAAGCTGCTGGAATTTCTCGAGAAGAACTATTCGTAACCTCCAAAGTCTGGAACGATCATTTAACCTATGACGAAACAATCCAAGCTTTTGAAACCAGTTTAGCACGTCTAGGACTAGACTATCTAGATCTTTATTTAATCCATTGGCCTGGCGAAGATGCATTTTTAGAGTCATGGCGTGCTTTGGAAAAATTATATCAAGCGGGGAAAATCAAAGCGATTGGTGTTAGCAATTTTCAAATCACTCATTTAGAAAAATTATTGACACATGCGAATGTCATTCCCGTTCTCAACCAAGTGGAACTACATCCAAAGTTATCTCAAACTGAACTACGCAATTTCTGCGCAAAACATGCAATAAAGATCCAAGCGTGGTCCCCTTTGATGCAAGGGAAACTATTGAATCACCCAACTATAGTAGAGATTGCTGAAGCGCATCATATTACTCCAGCCCAAGTAATCTTACGTTGGGATGTCCAGCAAGACATCTTATTAGTGGTCAAGTCAGTTAAGCCCGAACGAATGAAAAGTAATGCTGACATTTTTGATTTCGTTCTTTCTGAAGATGAAATGACGGTTTTGAATGCACTGAACGAGCATTTTCGGGTAGGACCAAATCCTGATACATTCGATTTTAAATAAAGGAGGAAGATGTAAGATGGAACTAGGTTTATCTCATAAGGTTGCGTTAGTCACTGGCTCAACAAAAGGCATCGGAAAGGCCATTGCGATTGAATTGGCAAAAGAAGGTGCAGATGTCATCATCAATGGTCGTCACGCGCCGCTTGTTGATCAAGTGGTCACTGAATTAAAAGAAAAATTCCCCCAAACTAACCCTCAGCGTGCGCCATTTGATTTAGCAGATCCAGAAGCACGGCAAGAACTGTTTACGCAATTTCCTACAGTAGATATTTTGATCAATAATATGGGGATTTTTGAACCGATGGATTATTTAGCTATCACAGATGATATTTGGGAACATTTTTTCCATGTCAATGTTCTTGCTGGAAATGCATTAGCCAAAAATTATTTACCTAAAATGTTGAAGCAAGATTTTGGTCGTATCCTTTTTATTGCGAGTGAAGAAGCAGTGATGCCTTCAGGTGAAATGGCTCAATACAGTATGACCAAAACGATGAATCTTTCTTTAGCAAAAAGTTTATCCAAATTGACTGTTGGCTCTCAAGTGACCGTCAACACGATCATGCCTGGCTCCACCTTGACAGAGGGCGTTCAAGAAATGTTAACAACAATGTACGCAGACAGCCAATTGCCTGAATATGAATGGGAACAAGATTTTATGAAAAATCATCGTCCACTCTCACAGATCCAACGCTTGATCCGACCAGAAGAAATCGGGCGATTTGTTACATTTGTTTCTAGCCCCTATGCAACTTCTTTTTCTGGCGCTGCCTTGCGACTTGATGGAGGATTGGTGCCAACGATTTATTAAGAACGATTTTGTAACACAAATCAATTTCTTCTTACTAAAGAGCCAGTATGATTTTTCATTCGAACAAATGTGAGAAACAAAAAACGAAGGATACCGAGCCAAAACTTGCCTCAGTCTCATTAGAAAAAAGACAAGCCCAACTATTTGTTAGGCTTGTCTTTCATTTCAAGCAAGAATTTTCTTTCTTGACTGTATTTTATTGATTTAAAAGAATGGGTAACGTATTTGCTAGCTCTTCTTTGCGAACTTCAACCATTTCCCCAGTTTTCTTAATTTTGACTTCAACGATACCATCCACCGCTTTTTTACCTACTGTAATTCTAATTGGACAGCCAATTAAGTCAGAATCTGCAAATTTCACACCTGCACGCTCATTACGATCGTCAACGAGTACTTGATAACCAGCAGCCAACATCGTTTGTTCAACTTCTTCGGTTAAGTTCGTTTGGTTTTCGTCTTTTAGATTCATTTGAACAACATGTAAATCAAAAGGCGCGATTCCTTTAGGCCAGTTAATGCCATTTTCATCTGAATTTTGTTCAACGATTGCTGAAAGCAGACGACTTACGCCAATTCCGTAACAACCCATAATGACAAATTTTTCACGTCCATTTTCATCTAATACGGTTGCGCCCATTGATTCACTATAGCGTGTGCCTAATTTAAAGATATGTCCGATTTCGATTCCACGTGTAAATGCCAATACACCATTATTATCAGGTGATGGATCTCCT
Source organism: Enterococcus sp. DIV0703 (assembly GCF_051711065.1). Taxonomy (NCBI): domain Bacteria; kingdom Bacillati; phylum Bacillota; class Bacilli; order Lactobacillales; family Enterococcaceae; genus Enterococcus; species Enterococcus sp. DIV0703. The sequence continues at coordinate 1,742,339 of NZ_JBIOLX010000001.1, forward strand.
TCTTGAACAAAGCGAAGGTCTTCATATGAGATCACTTCAAAATCTCGTTCTGGGTTGACATTCACATAATGGAACCCAGTTTCATTCGCTCCAGTAATAGCGTTCGCTAAGTCTTGGACATGACGATCAGCGTAGACTTTTACTTCTTCTGCTACACCGATTGGACCAACAGAGCCGAAATCTGCTCCTAGGTATTTTTGAGCATCTTCTTCTGTTGCTTCTTCTAAGAAATCAACCGCTAAAAAGTTTTTCAGTTTCACATCATTGACATCGTGATCCCCACGTACTAATACCAATACTGGGTTTTCGTCTGCCATAAATAAAACAGATTTGATGATTTTTTGTGGCTCAGTTTCAAAGAAGTTCGCTACTTCTTCAATCGTTTTTACATCTGGTGTCGCAATTTTTTCTAATTCAAGTTGTGTTTCATGTGATTTTTTAGGGACATAATAACTTGTCGCCATTTCTAAGTTAGCGGCATAATCGCTTTCTGTTGAGTAACAGATCGTATCTTCACCGATTTCTGAGATCGCCATGAATTCTTTTGAATCTTTACCACCCATTGCGCCACCATCACCAATGATTGCTCGGAAATCTAACCCACAACGTTTGAAAATCTCAGTATATGCTTTTTCATAATCTTTATACGCTTCATCTAAACTTTCTTCTGATGAATGGAAAGAGTAAGCATCTTTCATAATAAATTCTCTGCCACGTAATAACCCAAACCGTGGACGTTTTTCATCACGATATTTTGTCTGGATTTGGTAAAGGTTCAACGGCAATTTTTTATAGGAATTGACTTCATTGCGAATCAATTCAGTAAATGTTTCTTCATGAGTTGGACCTAAGATCATTTTGCGATCATTACGATCATTGAGACGATATAAATTGGGGCCGTAAGTTTCATAACGACCAGATTCTTCCCACAATTCCGCAGGTAAGAGAGCTGGCATCAACATTTCGACAGCGCCAATCTTTTCAAATTCTTCACGCATGATCGTTTTTAATTTTTCCAATACACGATTAGCAAGAGGCAAATAAGAATAAATACCAGCTGAAACTTGGCGAATATACCCTGCTCTTAATAAAATTTGATGACTTAGTACTTCTGCATCATTTGGAACTTCTCGTAATGTTGGAATCAACATTTTTGATTGTCTCATTCTATATACTCCTTCATTTCTCATATAATCATTTATCGTTTGTAATTATACCCTATTTATAAACTTTTTCTAGAAAAAGAATCGTTGGATATCATTCCATGTGACTAATACCATTAAAAGCATCAATAAACCGAAGCCTGCTAATGTGATAAAGCCTTCTTTTTCTTGGCTGATTGGTTTTCCACGAATCCCTTCCACGACGTTCAAGACAAGCTTTCCTCCGTCAAGCGCTGGAATTGGTAATAAGTTAACGATTCCCAAATTCATCGAAAGAATGGCCATCAAGCTAATGACCGTTAATATTCCTTGATCTGCAGCTTCTGAAGATAATTGGAACATCATTACAGGACCGCCCAATTTATTTAAACTAAAGTTTGTAAATAATGAGCCTAGTGCTTTAAAAATTTCTAATGAACTACTGAAAGCTTGTTGTGTTCCTCCAATGATTTTGTCAAAAAATCCCGTTTTCATTGGTGCTTTGATTCCTAATTGCCCATATTTTTTTCCATTCGATTCTACCACGCCTGGTGTTACTGAAAGGGTTTGTTTCTGACCATTGCGCTCGACTTCAACATTGAGTTTTTTCCCAGGATTCTCGGTGATCGTAGCCGTTAGATCTCCCCAAGAATGAATGGCATTACCATTGATCTCCAAGATTTTATCATTTTCTTTTAAACCAGCAGTTTGTGCTGCACCATTAGGTAAGACTTCGCCAATTTGATTCGTGTTAGTGACTTGAACTCCGCCATGCATAAAAGCAAGCAGAATAAATAACAAAATAGCTAACAAGAAATTATTCATTGGTCCTGCGAAATTCGTCAACATCCGTTGCCATAATTTGGCTGATTGGAACTGCACGTCTTTTGGAGCGATTCGAAGTTCTGTGCCATCGGCTTCAATGATCGAAGCATCATGCGCGACAGAATAAGTCACTTCTTGTTCTTCCTCGCCATTGACATAGCCAGTAATCGTTAATTCTTCTTCAAGATCATAACGAATCAATTCCATCGGGATACTATTTGTAAGCTGTACTTTTTTACTTAAATTGATTTTCTCTACGATACCATCAGAATTTAATAAAAGAGATAACGGCATTCCCGGAGCCATCTCTGTTTCATCGTCCCCGTTTCCTGCCATCCTCACATAACCTCCGATTGGCAATAAACGTAGTGTATAGGTAGTTCCGTCCTTAGCTTGATGCCCATAAATTTTGGGTCCCATACCAATTGCAAACTCTCGAACGAGAATTCCTGATCGTTTCGCAAAGAAGAAGTGTCCAAATTCATGAACAATGACCAAAATGCCAAAAACAATAATAAATGTAATAATTGTTTTCATTTTACATTCTCCTTTACTTTTTTTTAGGTTAAATAAAACATCTTAATTTTACCATATTAATAGCTATTCACCAATAGCCCTAGTTTTTTTAAAGAAAAGAGGTGGCGCTGGAAATAATCAATTTTTAGAAATAAGCCGAATAATCCAAAACTATTTTTCTTCTGGATTATTCGGCTTATTTTCTGAACGAACAACTTCTAAGACACCACGTATTCTTTTTTGAGTAAGATGTGAACATAAAGCTCGCATATTGATTTGAAAAAAGATAATGCTTCATTCCCATACCCATATTTAGTTAACAACTCATTGACATCCTATTAAACTATTGTTATTTATAAATGAGTAGACGATTAGGCAAGTGCTCATTCAAGTCTTTGATGATCACTAAATCAATCCAAATAAATGCATGATTGGAAAGACAAAAAGCAAACTATCAAAACGATCTAGTATCCCGCCATGCCCTGGTAAAATATTCCCAGAATCTTTGACATCGTAGTGACGTTTGATCGAAGATTCAACGAGATCACCAAATTGTCCCACGATCGATAAGAGCATCGTTACAAGGAGCATGAAGAACAGCCCATGTCCAAATAATTCTTTGGCTGGATAGAACAAGAAGTACAACAAAGCAACGACTAATGCACTAGCAATACCACCTAATGCTCCTTCGATTGTTTTATTTGGTGAAACATCTGGACTTAACTTATGTTTTCCGTATTGTCTTCCAACCATATAAGCACCGATATCAGTTGCCCAAACGACAAATAATCCAAAGAGCAAGACTGCCAAACCTTCTGTTCTTGCATTGACGAAATTTTGAAATCCAATACCTACATATAAACTAGTAATTACCGGGAACCCCGCTTCATCAATCGTATAGGTATTCTTTGAAATAACTGATGTCCCTAACAAGATCATGACGATCAAGTAAAAGAGCATAAACGTGCTTGTCTTCTCCGGTAAAAAGAAAAACCAACGTTCTTTTGGTAGAACTAAAATAACTGCTCCAATCGCTGATAATATTCCTTCAAAACTTAACAACGTCAAGCCCTTCATACGGAATAACTCATAGACACCGACGACTGCTAACAAAGCTGCTACAAATTCGATTGTGATTCCACCGATCCATATAATTGGTATAAATAGGACCAGGGCAATAGCAGCTGTGATCACTCGTTGCTTCATGACTGATCTCCTTCTTTCTCTGTTTTCTTCACGCCACCGAAACGACGGTCTCTGTTTTGAAATGCTGCGATTGCTTCTTCTAGATGCGCCCCATCAAAATCAGGCCACAAAGCTTTTGTGAAATACAATTCGCTGTATGCAAGTTGCCAAAGCAAGAAGTTACTAATTCTTTCTTCCCCACTTGTTCGAATAACCAATTCAGGATCCCGCCATTCGGTTGGCAAAAAACCAGTCATGAGATGATCTGCAATCAGTTCTTCGTCAATAGCTTCAATCGCAGTTTCTTCATTTTTGACTTCTTCAGCAATTTTTTTGACTGCTGTCACAATCTCTGCTCTGCTTCCATAATTCAAAGCAAAGTTAAGGATCATTCCAGTATTATCTTTTGTTTGCTCAATTGCTCGACGAACAGCATCTTGTGTATGTTCAGGTAATACTTCTTCATAGCCCATGACACGAACCTGAACGTTTTCTTTGATCAATTCTGGAACAAATGTATCAAAAAAATCCACTGGAAGTTGCATCAAAAAACGGACTTCATCTTTTGGTCGTTTCCAATTTTCTGTTGAAAAAGCATAGAGGGTTAAAACTTTCACACCTAAACGAGAAGCTTGTTTGGTTACTTTTTTAACTGTCTCCATCCCTTCTTTATGCCCAGCAACTCGAGGTAAACGTCGATTTTGGGCCCAACGACCATTTCCGTCCATAATGATTGCGATATGCTGAGGAATGGGACCTTCAGCCGCAAAATGAAAATCACTTTTTTCTTGAATATACTTGTTTTTTTGCGGAAAAAAACGTAACATTCTTTTTCCTCCTATACTTAAAAGTTACCACTATCTTTAGTATTATATCAATTTATCACGTGATTTCCTATGCTGGATTACTTTTTTTAGTTATTTCTACGACTTTTTTCTTATTTTTTAACTTTTGCTATAAAAAAAGCCTAGGACAAGAAATCGTCCAAGGCTTTTTAGTAGGTGTAAAAATACATAAACGGCATTGATAAAAGACTGATTCTACCAAGCTTTATGATTAAACTTCCAGTAATTCTTGTTCTTTGTCACTAGCGATTTTATCTACTTCTTTGATGCTTTCATCGGTTAGTTTTTGTACTTCTTTTTCTAATCCACGTAGATCATCTTCTGTGATATCGCCATTTTTTTGTTGTTTTTTGTATTCATCAATTGCATCACGACGAATGTTACGAACAGCGATTTTTGCATTTTCTGCTTCTTTTTTTACATCTTTTGCTAATTCTTTACGACGTTCTTCAGTTAATTGAGGAATAATTAAACGAATGACATTCCCATCATTGGTTGGACTGATTCCAATATCACTTGCCATAATTGCTTTTTCAACATCTTGTAAAATGCTCTTATCAAATGGAGTGATCATTAAAACACGTGCTTCCGGGATTTGGATTGAAGCCATTTGGTTCAAAGGTGTTGGTGCACCATAATAATTAACTGTGATTCGATCAAGTAAACTTGCATTGGCACGTCCTGCACGAATTTGTCCAAGCTCACGTTGTAAATTTTGTGCTGCTTTTTGCATCTTTTCTTTTGCTTCTGTCATAATTGCATCTGCCATTTTTTATTTCCCCCTTACAGTTGTTCCGATATTTTCGCCTAAGATTGCACGACGGATATTTCCATGTTCATTTAAATTAAAGACAAGCAATGGGATGTCATTGTCCATGCTTAGTGAGCTAGCGGTAGAGTCCATTACTTGCAACCCTTTTGCAATCACTTCTAAATGAGTCAATTCTTCAAATTTCACAGCATTTGAATCTAATTTTGGATCAGCTGAATAAACACCATCAACATTGTTTTTAGCCATTAAAATAACATCAGCGCCAATCTCAGCTGCGCGTAATGCTGCAGTAGTGTCTGTTGAAAAGTATGGATTCCCAGTTCCACCTGCAAAAATCACGATTCGGCCTTTTTCTAAATGACGTTCTGCTTTTCTGCGAATATATGGTTCAGCAATTTGTCGCATTTCGATTGATGTTTGGACACGTGTTGGCACACCAACATTTTCCAAAGTATCTTGCAACGCTAAAGCATTCATTACAGTTGCCAGCATCCCCATGTAATCAGCTTGAGCACGTTCCATTCCCATCTGAGCACCGATTTGTCCGCGCCAAATATTGCCGCCGCCTACCACGATTGCCATTTCAACGCCTAATTCGTGCACTTCTTTGATTTCTTGGATGATTTCTTTAATAACAGGCGGTTTGATTCCAAAGCCTTCATTCCCAGCTAAAGCTTCTCCACTTAATTTTAAGACAACACGCTGATATTTCGGTGTGACCATGTTCATTCCTCCAATATTTTCTATTGCTATTTTACCATATTCAGGTAATTTAGCCACTAAAAGTCTAACCATTTGTACCTATGCCTAAAAAAAAGAGCTGTGACATACGTCGCTGCTCCTTTTTAATTCCAAATAAGCATACTATCTAATGTTGATCCAACATTTAAAAAGTGACTCGCAAAATGAATCAACATTAGATAACATATACTCGATTTTCAGAATTATTTTTTCACTTGGTTCATAACTTCTTCAACAAAGTTGTCTTCGCGTTTTTCGATTCCTTCGCCAACTTCAAAGCGTACAAAAGTTTTCACTGTAGCACCTTTAGAAGCAACATATTTTTCAACAGTCATATCAGGATCTTTAACGAATGGTTGGTCAACCAAAGCGATTTCTGCTTTAAATTTCTTCAAGCGTCCTTCTACCATTTTTTCAACGATATTAGCAGGCTTACCTTCGTTTAAAGCTTGTTCTGTAAGAACAGTTTTTTCATGTTCTAATTCAGCTTCAGGAATTTGAGTTTCGTTTACATAGCGAGGATTGATTGCAGCTACGTGCATAGCAACGTCTCTTGCTACAGATTCATCAGTTGTTCCATCTAAAACAGTCAATACAGCGATACGTCCGCCCATGTGTAAGTAACCACCGAAAGCAGCGTTATCTTCTTTTTCAACTACTTCAAAACGACGGAAGCTGATTTTTTCTCCGATTACTTGTGTTGCTTCGATCAAGTCAGATTCGATCGTACCTTTTTCTGTTTTGATCTTCATTGCAGCTTCCATGTCTGCAGGTTTGTTTTCCGCAACAAGTTCAGCGATTTCTTTCACTAGATCTTGGAACATTTCGTTTTTAGAAACAAAGTCTGTTTCTGAGTTAACTTCAACGATTGCTGCAGTATTTCCTTTGATTGCTACTGAAGCTAATCCTTCAGCTGCAATACGATCATTTTTCTTAGCTGCTTTAGCCATTCCTTTTTCACGTAAAAGATCTACTGCTTTTTCCATATCGCCTTCTACTTCAACTAATGCTTTTTTCGCATCCATCATACCTACGCCTGTCATTTCGCGTAGTTCTTTTACCATTTTAGCTGTTACATCTGCCATTATTGTATCCTCCTATAGTTTCTTTTTAAAAAAAGCTGTTTCAAAGGAGAGTGAGGCTTGTCGCCTAGCCTTTGAAACAGCTCCATCATTTAAAAATTATTCTGCTGAAGTGTTGTCGCCTTCTACAACGTCAACGATTTCTTCGATTGAAGTAGCATTGTTTTCTACTACAAAGTCTTCTTCAACTACTTGGTCTTCCCCTTGGTTACCTTCGATAAATGCATCAGCCATTTTTGAAGTAATCAATTTAACGGCACGGATTGCATCGTCATTTGAAGGGATAACTACGTCGATTTCGTCTGGGTCGCAGTTTGTATCAACCATAGCTACGATTGGGATATTTAATTTATGCGCTTCTTGAACAGCAATGCGCTCTTTACGTGGGTCAACGATGTACATTACATCTGGAATTCTTGGCATATCAGCGATACCACCCAAGAATTTTTCAAGACGTTCACGTTGTTTGTTCAAACCAGCAACTTCTTTTTTAGGTAGAACTTCAAAAGTTCCATCTTCTTCCATTGCATTGATTTGTTTCAAACGGCTGATACGTTTTTGGATTGTATCCCAGTTAGTCAATGTTCCACCTAACCAACGATGGTTTACAAAGTATTGTCCAGCACGTGTTGCTTCATCTTTGATTGCTTCTTGTGCTTGTTTTTTCGTACCTACGAATAAAGCTACGCCGCCTTCTTCTGCAACGCTCTTCATGTAGTCATAAGCTGCATCTACTAACTTAACAGTTTTTTGTAAGTCGATGATGTAGATTCCGTTTCTTTCTGTGAAGATATATTTCTTCATTTTTGGGTTCCAGCGACGAGTTTGGTGACCAAAATGTACGCCGGCTTCTAGTAATTGTTTCATTGAAATTACTGCCATTTTTGTTTCCTCCGATTTGGTTTTTATTTTTCCTCTCCCTGTCTTTCACCTCGCTGACAAACTTTTTCAAGCACCTATCAACGATCCAACAGGAATGTGGATTTGTTGATGCAAAAAGCATCTTTAAACATTATACAAGTAACCTACCTGTATAGCAATAGCTAAGGTGACATTCTTGCTCAACATTCAATATTTTACCTGACTTGCTAGTAAATATCAAGAGAAATCTCTAGTTGCCTCTGCATTTATTCTCATCTTTTATGCTTTACTCTCTCATTAACAAATGATCATAATTCCTAGAGTTATCTCATAAATCAGAATAATATTGGGCAACTCGATTTTTTTTTGATATGATACATGTGAAATCTTTCGTAAAGGAGAAAGAATATGCGTAAATCTGAGCGACATTTACTTATTAAACAAGTGATCGGGGAATTTACGATCCGTACACAAGAAGAACTCTTGGCCAAACTGGAGAATTATGGTGTAACAGCGACACAAGCTACGATTTCCAGAGATATTCGTGACTTAAAAATCGTAAAAGTACCAGATGAAAATGGCGTTTCCCATTTTGTTCTTTTTCAAGGAAAAAAAGGACTCGAAGCAAAAACAGATGATGAAAAACGGTTAGTCCAAATGATCGAAGACATCGTGTTAAAAGTGGAACGGGTCCATTTTCTGACGGTCGTCCATACCTTACCAGACAACGCACATCTTTTCGCTGCCGTTTTAGACGATATCAAACCACCTCATATCGTCAGTACGATTGCCGGGTTCGATACAACCATTATCATTTCCAAAGATGAAGAAGAAGCAAAATTGGTGGAAGCCTTCTTACATGCTCCCAAAGAAACAACACTTTTTTAAGCCAACTAAATTTAATCAACGCAGCATGAATCAATGAATGGATGATATCTGTCCCAATCACTTCTATATAAAATAAACCGCCCCTCACGAAAGCTACTATTATAAGTAAGCCTTTCGTAAGGGACGGTTTATTTGTGTACGTTACTTTTCTTACATTTTATCTGGTGCGTGTAAGCCAAGCAAACGTAAATCTTCTTTTAACAAGACTGTTACAGCATAAACTAATGCTAAACGCGCTTCTTTTTGGTCATCTTCAACTAAAATTTTAGTATGTGCATAATATTTATTAAATGCTTGGGCTAACTTGATTGCATGTTTCGCAATAATAGACGGTTCGTATTTTTCACCTGCTTGTAAAACAGTTTCTGGGTATTTTTGAATCAATTTTACAACTTCCCAGCTGTTTTCATCATTCAAGGCGTATTCTTGATCTGTCGATGGCGTAAAATCGGCTTTTGCTAACAAGCTGACAGCACGAGCATGTGTATATTGTACATAAGGTCCTGTTTCACCTTCGAAACGTACAACTTCTTCTAAATTAAAGTCAAATGTATTTAGGCGATCGTTTTTTAAATCATGGAAGATAACTGCGCCAACACCGACTTGTTTAGCTACCACATCTTTATTTTCTAAATCAGGATTTTTCTCACTGATCTGTTCTTTAGCAGAGTCAATGGCTTCATTTAGCACTTCTTCAAGTAAAACAATTTTCCCTTTACGTGTTGATAGTTTTTTACCACCTTGAGTAATCAATCCGAATGGGATGTGATGCATATCATCTGACCAATCAAAGCCTAATTCTTTAAGAACAGCTTTCAATTGTTTGAAGTGATAACTTTGTTCGTTTCCGACAACATACAATGATTGTTTAAAATCATAGGTGCGTTTGCGGTAAAGAGCTGCTGCTAAATCACGAGTGATATAAAGTGTTGCACCATCTGATTTCTTGATCAACGCTGGGTTCAAATCATAAGCTGATAAGTCAACGATTTCAGCACCTTTATCTGCTTGCAATAAATGTTTTTCTTCTAAAAGTTCTACGATTTCATCCATTTTATCGTTATAGAAAGCTTCACCATTTAAAGAATCAAAACGAACTTCTAATAGATCGTAGATTTTATTGAACTCTTTCATAGATTCGTCGCGGAACCATTGCCATAATTCAATGGCTTCTTTGTCGCCTTCCTCCAAACGTTTAAACCATGAACGTGCTTCATCATTCAATTCTGGTTCTGTTTCAGCCACTTCATGGAATTGAACATACAGACGCAACAATTCATTGATTGGTTCAGAACGTACTGCTTCTTCTGAACCCCATTTTTTATAAGCCACAATCAGTTTCCCAAACTGTGTGCCCCAATCTCCTAAATGATTGATACGAATCGGGTTGTAGCCTAATTTTTCCATGATAAATCCGATGGAGTTCCCGATAACTGTAGAACGCAAATGCCCCATTGAAATCGGCTTTGCAATATTAGGAGAAGACATATCGATTGGTACGTTTCCGTTATTTCCGATGGAGCTGTCGCCATAATGTTCTTTTTCTTTCACGACAGAAGCCAAAACTTCTTTACTGATCATCGCTTTATTCATAAAGAAGTTTAAGTAAGGACCAACCACTTCGATTTTTTCAAAGTTTGTTGAATCGATTTTTTCTGCTAGGTCAGCTGCAATTTGTTGAGGGGCTTTTCGATAGATTTTCGCTAATGAAAAGGCAGGAAAGGCTACATCCCCATGGTCTGCAGATTTTGGATTTTCTAATAGTTTTTCTACTTGTTCCATTGTAAGATCGTCTTTGACAACGTCATAGATCGCTTTTGATACAATATCTTTGTTATTCATTTACATTCCTCCTATAAATACTTTTGTTTGCTGAAAACAAAAAAATCTCTAGTGATCATAGATAACTATGATCACTAGAGACGAGATATCCCGCGGTACCACTCCAGTTGTCCTATTTGCTAGGACCAGCTTCATCTGATATCGGTTGATAGCCGTCTGTCTTAGACAGAGTTCTCCAAGTGCGCTTCATTGTATCCTCTCGTTTGGCTTTCACCACACCCAAACTCGCTTTGATCAAGTAAATACAATTACTCTCTTGTTCAACAAACTATGAAATTATTATATTAATTGAATTATAGCAGAAAAAAAAACTGCTGGCTAGGGATTTCTTATAAAAAATGTCCAGAAGGTCTAAAGGAGAAGAAATACCAACTGGACACTTTTTAACATAGTTCATTTCCTAAGAAAAAGAATTCTTAGTTATCCGCTACGATGATCGTTCCTTCTTCAGATGCGAGAAGGTTCTCGATATTTTCTAAAGAAGTAATAATCGCTTTAGCTTTTGGTTTTGCCTCAACAAAGGCAATTGCCGCTTCGACTTTTGGCAGCATACTTCCTGGTGCAAATTGATTTTCATCAATGTATTGCTTCATTTCTGAAACTGAAACAGTTTCTAGTTTCTTTTGATCTGGTTTTTGATAATTTACATAAACATTATCTACTCCAGTTAAAACGATCAATAGATCTGCATCGATGATTTCCGCTAATTTTTCAGAAGCAAAATCTTTATCGATGACCGCTTCTCTACCTTCTAAACCAGTTGCCGTTTCCACAACAGGAATTCCACCACCACCAACAGAGACTGTAATCACGCCTTGTTCTACTAGCGTTTCAATCACTCGTGCTTCTTTAATTGAAATTGGTTTAGGAGAAGCCACTACTTTACGCCAGCCACGACCAGCATCTTCTTTAAAGGTTACTGTTGAATCAGCTTTCATTTGTTCATTGGCTTCTTCTTCGGTATAGAATGGTCCTACTGGTTTGCTTGGGTTTTTAAATGATGGATCGTTTTCATCAACGATGACTTGCGTAACAAGTGAAACCACATCTTTATCAATGCCTTTTTCTTTCAACACTTCACCCATTGCATTTTGTAACCAGTACCCAATTGATCCTTCTGTCATTGCAACACAAGTATCTAAAGGCATCGCTGGTGTCTTTTCTGAGTCAGCTGCTTGTTGTTGGATCAGCAAATTCCCTACTTGTGGTCCATTCCCGTGAGAAATGATCAACTCATCCCCTTGTTCAATGAATTTTACTAAGTATTTTGCTGTTTCCATCAATGCCTCTTGTTGTGCTTTTGCACTTGCATCTGTTGATAAAATCGCATTACCACCTAATGCGACAACTACTTTACGATTTGCCATATTTGTCTTCCTTTCTCCAGAGAGTTCTGAATTTTCTCAATGACAAAACAAGCCAGCCCATGATGAGGTCCATTAAAGCTGACTCGTTTTGTTCTTGAGATGAATGTGATTAACCGTTACACACGAGGAATAAACAAGTTACCAAGTGTTGCTGCCATGATCGCTTTGATTGAGTGCATGCGGTTTTCTGCTTGGTCGAATTGACGTGCATATTTACTGCGGAAGACTTCATCAGTAACTTCCATCTCAGTAATGCCGAAGCGTTCTTTCATTTGTTCACCATAGATTGTGTTAGTATCATGGAATGCTGGTAAGCAATGTAAGAAAATCAAACGGTCAGTATTGTGCGTTTTTTCGATCATTTCCATGTTGATTTGGTAAGGTTTCAACAATTTGATTCGTTCTTCAAATTTATCTTCTTCACCCATTGATACCCAAACATCTGAATAAAGTACGTCAGCACCGTCAACACCTTTATCCACGTCATCAGTGATCATTAATTGTGCACCAGATTTAGCAGCAAATTCTTCTGCCATTTTGACGATTTCTTCTTCTGGTTGTAATTCTTTTGGTGCTACGATACGCATGTTTGCACCTAAAATAGCCCCAGTCACAAGTAAAGAGTTCGCCATGTTGTTACGTCCGTCACCACAATATGCCACTGTGATTCCTTCAACTGTTCCAAAGTTTTCTTGGATTGTTAAGAAATCTGCGATCATTTGTGTTGGATGCCATTCGTCTGTTAAACCATTCCATACTGGAACACCAGAAAATTCTGCTAGTTCTTCCACCATTTTTTGGCTAAAGCCGCGGAACTCAATTCCGTCAAACATTCGACCTAATACTTTAGCTGTATCTTCTGTTGATTCTTTTTTACCTAATTGGATATCATTGGCACCTAGATATTCAGGATGCGCACCTAAATCGATTGCTGCAGTTGTAAAAGCTGCACGTGTACGAGTAGACGTTTTTTCAAATAAAAGTGCAATGTTTTTACCTTCTAAGTAGTGATGTGGAATGCCACGTTTTTTCAAATCTTTTAAGTGTTCAGAAAAATCGATTAGATATTGTAATTCTTCTTTTGTAAAATCTTTTTCTGCTAATAAACTTCTTCCTTGAAATACTGACTCTTTCATAACTAAAATTCTCCTTTAGGTTGTTTGTTTTTGTTTTAAAGAGGAAATCTAGTGGCAGCTGACAGTTAGACTGCCACTAGCATTCATATTATTTTAAATCTTCACGTACTAATGGTTGGCTCATGCAGCGTGGACCACCACGACCGCGTGACAACTCACTTGAATTGATTTCCAATACTTTGATGCCATAGCTACGTAATAATTCATTTGATACATAGTTACGGTTGTACGTTACGACAACACCTGGTGCGATTGCTAGGGTGTTAGAACCATCATTCCATTGTTCACGAGGAGCAACGATCGCATCACCATTACCAGTTGGGATCAAGACTAAATCATCCAAACCTAACGCAGCTTTTAATGACGCTTGTAAGTCATCAGAATGGGCGATCTTGATGTCATCGCCTGCTTGTTCGATCGTAAAGACATCCATTTTTCCTTCTTTACTTTGGATTGCTGGATGGATCGTGAATTTATCATGATCAACCATGGTAAACACAGTATCTAAATGCATCATTGCTCGATTGTTAGGAATCTTGATTGCTAGGACTTTTTCAAAGCCTGCATGTTTAGCAAATAAATTACGTGCTAATTTTTCGATTGCTTTAGCGCTTGTTCGTTGTGAGATACCTACAGCGACGACTTTGTCACTTAGGATTAATTCATCTCCACCTTCGATGTGATCAGGGTTTTCACGATCTAACCATACTTCAACCCCTTTGTTCGCAAAACGTGGGTGATGTTTCAAGATGTATTCAGTAAACATTGATTCACGACGACGTGCTTCAAATGTCATCATGTTAACAGTCATCCCATTTCCCATTGATGCGGAAGGATCACGTGTAAAGTAAAGGTTTGGCATTGGGTCCATATAGAATGGATAGTCGTCATCTGAAGAAAGATCATACAGACTGTTTGAACGAACTGAAATATCTTTCGTGCGGACACCCGCCATAATTTTATCTACCATTTCTTGGGTTTCCATTGATAGAAGGAACTCATGAAGACCATCTCTTACAGCAGAAGATGCAATGTGGGATTCGTCTAACATTTTATTTAAAAATTGTTCTTTGACATTGCCGGCATCAATTGCTTCTGCAGCTAATTTTTCTAGATATAAAGTTTCGACGCCTTCATCTTGCAATGTCTTTGCAAAATAGTCATGCTCTTCTTGTGCGATTGGCAGATATGGAATATCATCAAACAACAGACGGTCCATAATATCTGGTGTTAAATTTTCCACTTCTTGTCCAGGTCGTTTCAATAAAACTGTCTTTAACTTCCCTATCTCAGAGAAAACGTGAATAGGTTTATCCATGTTGTGTTGCCTCCTTCGTTTTGATTACATACATAGAATACCGCCTTTTTGTAACCACTTTCATAATTTCTTCTCATCTAAAACGAGAGCAATTTCACATTATTAGAAGACAATTAAATAAATAAACGTTTTTACATTTTTTATTAACTTTTATCACTTTTTTTATACTGAAAACTCTCTCAAAAAAATATTTATTCATTAAAAAATTATTTTTGAATATTTTCTTTTTCGATATTTCACAAGGTTGATAGCGCTTGCTTTATGTAATAATTGTGTTTTTTATACAAAAATACCAATCATTAAAAAGAATTATGCAATCTATCTGTATAAATTATTCATAATAACAAAAAAGACTGATCACAAAGAATAAAATTGCTTTTTTAACCATGATTTTTCTTCTAGGTTAAAACTTTACATTTAAGCCAAAACCAGTCACAATATAGTATGTAGCTGAAAGTAAGGAGTGGGAGTTTTATGCGTATAAATAGAATTGATTATCATTTTTCAAAGTTACGCTATCAACCTGATTTTGAAAACTTTACTGACGAGGAATTTGAGCTCATTAAAGAGCATACGATCCTTCGTTCTTATAAAAAAGGACAAATTTTATTTGATGAAGGAGATGAACGACAACGTCTCTACATTTTAACATCAGGATTGGTTCGTCTAGAACGATATGATGAAAGTGCTACTTATTATTATTATGATTATGTCAATCCAAATAACCTTTTCCCAATGTCTGGTATTTTTGAAGAAGGAATTTATTCATACACTGCTCAAGCAATGACAGACATCGAAACTTTCTCTTTCCCAGTATCTTGTTATGAAAAAATTGCGAAAAACAATCCAAAACAATTACTCTATATGATCCATAAAATCTCAAAAGTAGTAGCGATGCACGAACTGCGGATACAGATCGGTTTAACTTCTAGCGCTTTTGATCGAGTGAAACAAAACTTATTCATTTTAAAAGAAGAGCTTGGCATACCAACCACAGATGGCCATGTCGAAATTCCATACCCTATCACACTAAAAGAATTAGCGGTTAATAGTGGGACAACGAGAGAGACTGCTGGACAAGTAATCAAACAGTTAAAAGATTCTGGTTTATTAGATTACCAAAAGAAACGGTTTACTTTTTGTAAAACTGCTGTGACGCCTGCTTTAAGAGAATAAAAAAACATACTAAGATGAGGCTGCCCTTATCTTAGTATGTTTTATTTTTTGTCTAAGCCTGATTTATTTGTAAAGGAGACAAAGAAACCTTTTCATCCTTGTTTGCGGTGCTGATGCCAAAATAGGAGGTGTCTAGGAATCATTATCGCTATTAGTGGTTTCAAGACATACAGATAATGAACTTTAGCAACCTGTAATTCTTTGAAATTACGATATTTCAACCGACTTTCCCCAAGGCGATTTTTCCAGGAAATTTTTTTATAATACTCTTTATCTTGATAGTAATAAACTAAGTTTTCTTGTAAATTATAACCTTTGTGTCCCTTCGCATATAACCGCATATATAGGTCATAATCTTGTCCTCTAACAGTATCTTTTGAAACTCGATAACCCGCTACAGATTCTAAGATGTGTTTTCTAAACATAGCCGATGGATTGATGAACGGACTCGTTTTCAAGAGATCTTTTATTTCAGGTCGTTCTTTGACCATCCGTTCACCATAGACACCCTCTTGATCCCATAAATAGGCATTACTGCCAACAAAACCAAATTCTGGATGAGCCTCCAAAAACGCTACTTGCTTTGCCATACGTTCCACGTGACAATAATCATCGTCATCTAGTTGCATAATGTAGTTCCCCCGTGCATGTTTGATTGCCTGGTTGCGAGTATAAGCACTTTTAGAATTTCTAGCGTTTTGATAGATTCTGATACGTTGATCTTGTTTTTTTAATTTCGTTAAAAGTTCCCAAGTATGATCTGTTGATCGATCATCGACAATAATGATTTCAAAATCTTGATAGCTTTGTCTTAGTACAGAATTGACTGCTCGCTCAATCGATTTTTCTGCATTGAAAGTGGGAATAATCACACTAATCATTTGACTGCTCCTTTTTTCCATTTACTAGAGATCCCTGTTCTTTCACAACGAGTAAACCTACTAAGATCCATAGTAATCGTGAATTTTGTAAAGAAATACTAAAAGAAAAAATAATATTCGCTAATATTAAGAGACACAGCAACCATTTTTTCAGCAATAATTTTCTGACAAACTGACCAAATACCAACAACATTCCCATCATTGCTGGGACTATTCCCCATTCAACAGCTATTTGTAAAAAAGTATTATGAGCAATCGTCGGGCTTCCACTAACTGATAAAGCAACTGAAGAGTAGTCAACGAAACCGATACCCATGAAATGAGTCCGCGTTAACAAAAGTTGTGCTGTTTTCCAAGCTTCTGTTCTACCGGAACCTCCAGCAACGATTGCGCCATAAAAATTAGTGAAGACTCCCTCAAATCGGACAAATTGCGGAATGGAAAGAAAACGTGCAATTAAATTACTTACATAATCAGCAAAAAGAAAATGCGTACCGATAATCAATACACTCGCTGTCATGATTGTCATTACAAGATGTTTGACGTTGATATTTTTCCTAAATAATTTTTGAATTAGAAATAACAAATTGATTACTAAAAACGCTACAACCCCTGTTTTGGAAGCAGATAACAAAATACAGAATGTATAACCCATGAATGCAATCAGGTTCTTCCACTTACCTTTAAATGGTCTTAAGTACCAGATACAGTAGCCACATGTTTGAAGATAAGCAAAATAATTAGGATCATTCATGAATCCTTTCAAACGTAGATCACCGAACAAAACAAATGATTTCAAACTTGCTGGAGCTACTAGAAAAATGAACATACTAAGACAGCCAAAAAAAGTGTTCCGACTTTTACCCCAGATAAAAAATCTTTTTTCAACACTGGATTTATATGAAGGATCGAGATCGTTAGAATCAAATAAAGGAGATTGACGAAAAATTTTTGTCCCGTCATGATGACTGAAAAAAGCGAAACAGAAGTATCCACCCATGAACTTAACAATATCGTGGACAATAACCGCCAACAAATAACCCCAATAAAAAATAGTACTAATTGTTTACTGAACACCACTTTTTTCATTAGTAGAAGGTAGCCAACTAATAGCACCATAAATACATCACTTATTGACATATTGATCCCGAAAAAAACACGCGAAATACAGAGTGTAAATCCCAATAGGTAAAATAACCTTCCTAAAATTTTTTGGTTGCTTTTCGTTAATTCATCAATTGATGAGTACCCATGTGCTTCAATTGTTTTCATTTTCTATCTCCCCGTGTGCCTTTAACAGCAAAAATTCACTGATTGATTTATTTTTCCAATCATCATTTCTATCTTTTCTTCATTCATTAGAAGCATTTGCAAACGCTATAACTTTCTTGGCTGCTTCGCTTTCATCTTCTGGTAACTGTTCAATTAGCTGGGTGACTTCTTTTAAAGAAAAGCCTTTAATGTCCCCAACAAAAATCTTCTCAAAAATTTGCGTTTCTTTCTTTTCTTTTTCTAATAGCAATTCTTCATATAATTTTTCCCCAGGACGTATCCCTGTTTCAACAATCTCGATATCTTCTTCTGTATAACCACTCAAATGGATCATATTCTTAGCTAGATCCACGATCTTGATCGGCTTATCCATATCCAAAACAAAAATTTCTCCTCCCTTAGCCAATGCACCTGATTGAATAACTAATCTGCTCGCTTCAGGGATCGTCATGAAGTAGCGGGTCATCCGAAAATCGGTGACAGTGATCGGTCCCCCTCTTAAAATCTGTTCTTTAAACAGTGGAATAACACTACCTCTAGACCCAAGTACATTCCCGAAACGGACAGCCGAAAACTTGGTCTCACCAGATTGGTTCAGACTTGTGATTAACATTTCTGCGATTCTTTTTGTTGCTCCCATCACATTTGGTGGGCGATTTGCTTTATCAGAAGAAATCATCACAAAGTTCTTAACATGATTTTTTTTAGCTGCTTCCGCCACATTTTTTGTTCCGTTAATATTATTCTTAATTGCTTCTGTGGGATTATATTCCATCAGCGGAACGTGCTTATGTGCGGCTGCATGATAAACAATCGTGGGATGGTATTTTTCCATCAAATAAAAGATGCGTTCTCTATCTTGAATATCAGCAATGATTGGTAGAATCTCTACTTTCCTCTGAGGATCTAATGTAGTTAATTCTCGATGAATCGAATAAATCGAATTTTCTCCATGTCCAAGTAAAATCAACTTTGCTGGTTCAAATGCCAAAACTTGCCGACAAATCTCTAAACCAATCGAGCCCCCAGCCCCAGTTACTAAAATCGTTTGTCCTTTTAATTGATAGCTGATACTTTCTAGGTCAAGGGAAACTTCCTCTCTTCCTAATAGATCGATCACATCTACTTCTTTTAATTGCGAAACATTGATTTTTCCGGTAGCTACTTCTTCAAAAGAGGGAACCATATTTACCTTGATATTCTTATTTTCAATGGATTGAACAAGCTGTTGGATCTTTTTTTTTGGTAACGAAGGAATCGCTATCGTAACCATATTGATACGGAATGTCTGGATCAATTGATTTATTTCACGGGTATTTCCCAGTACTTTTTTACCTAAAAGATAAGTTCCCCATTTGTTACAATCATCATCGACAAAGCCCACAACTTCAATATTATTCACAATTTGAGAACCTAAAAAACTTTGATACAGTAATTGTCCACCCTCTCCAGCACCAATGATCAAGATTCGTACTTTTTTTTCATTCGAACGACCATTTTTATTTTTCAATTCAACCCAGACCCGCCAGCCTAACCGACTACTAGCAATCAATAAAAGTGCCATTATGTAAGAAAAAACAACTAATCGCAAACTAATCTGGTACATGAGCTCCTGGTTAAACAAGTAAAACAAAGGAAAAATTGAAAATAACATAAAAGTGAGTGCCGCAAAGATCCCTAACAACTCATTAAGATTCGTATAACGATTGATTCTTGTAAATACTTTAAAGATTCCACCATAGAACAGATAACAAACAACTGATGAAATGAGTGTTATTGCCAAATAATCTCTATTGATGATAACAAATGGAACCATAAATATAAAACTGATGTAATTAGCAAGTATGATCAGAAAACTATCGAGTAGCACCAAACTAATCGCTTTGATTTTTCTAGTTGGTTTAATCAATAAATCACCTTCTTTAGTACTTGATATGCACGATCTTGATCAACATTTTCTTTCAATCATTTTAACACACCATCTACTACCTCAATAATAGTAGTTGATATCTTTCGACTTCTTTACTCCATTATAGACAATCCCTAAGATATTTGCCTGAGCGATCGTCAATAGTTCCTTTGCTTTGAACAATTCTTGCTTTAGCGTTTTTCGTTCTCTCACGACAATGATTGTACCATCTGTTTTTGAAGCTAGTATCTGTGCATCCGTCACAGGCACAACAGGCGGTAAATCAAAAATGATCAAATCAAAATTTACGCTTAATTCATCAATGATTTCATTCATTCGGCTTGACTCGAGTAATTCAGAAGGATTGGGAGGTTTTGGTCCACTGGTCATTGTCCACAAATGTGCAATATTTGTTTCATGAATGAATACGAAAGCTGATTCATTTCTTTTTTTTAACAGGTTAGTTAGTCCGTCACTGTTCGAGGTTGAACGAAATGTACTTTCTACACTTGGCTTTCTTAAATCTGCATCAATTAGGAGTGTTTTCTTCCCGCTATTTGCAAAAACAATCGCTAGATTCGCTGAAACAGTTGACTTCCCTTCCTCTGGACCTGCTGAAGTAACGACGATTGTCTTTATATCCTGATCAAATGAGCTAAATTGGATATTTGATCGAACCGTTCGATACTGTTCAGAGATCATGGACGATTGTTTACTAGCACTAATCAGAGGAACACCCTTTTTTTTCATATTATTTTTCACGTATTAGTCTCCTCATCTATTTTCGTGTGAACCGATTTTCTCTGCTTAGATGTGTACGCGCTCGTTGTCTATGTGTATGAGTTCCTTGTCGAGAGTATGTTGTGAGTTGAATCGATTGCCCACTTTCAATTTCCTTATTACTCATTTCACTAATTATCCCTAAGACTGGATACCCCATTGTTGCGAGAAAATGCTCATCCTTTACTGTTTTATCCAATATTTCTAACAAGACAGCCATCCCGATCCCTAGAAGTAAACCTAAAAATGCACCAAGAAAAAGATTCAACCGTTTATTGGGTGAAACCGGTAGCTGATTTGCTTGCGCAATTGATGTGATCGTTACTTTATTTACGTCTAAAACTTCTTTTACTTTTTCTTCAAAAGTATAAGCAAGAACATTTGCTATATTCGCAGCTTTTTCAGCTTCATCTGACATCACCTTGATATGGAACATTTGTGAATCTGAAGATTGAATAATCTGAATATTCTTTCTCAATTGATCTTTCGTTAAGTAATAAGCAAATTTATTTTCTAAGTATTCGGTTGCTTCATTAAGTACGATATCTCCTAAAATCATGTCTTTATATGTATTAATCAAGAGTACATTTGCATGTACTTCTGATTGTAAATTATGGTTGACGATTTCGTTTTTCGATTGAACGATCAATTCAGCCGATGAACTGTATGTTGGTGTAATAACAAAATAAGTTATTCCAGTCGCAACGGCGAAACCGCCGATCAATGAACAAATGATCAACAGTATCCGCTTTTTTAACCAGCTTAGTATCTCATTCAAATTAATAACCGCTTCCATCTTTTCGCCCCTTTCTATTCTATTTTTCACGTCGAACTATTTTCTTTCTGAAAAACTCACTTACGCCAAATAGGAACAAGCTCAACAGGATACTGAAAAGACCAAATTTCATAAACATAAAGAGAAAATTTTTCAAATAAGTCGTTAAAAATAAGTATAGAGCTTCAGAATGAATACCCAATCGTTCAATCAATCGAGTTACATACAAATAGGTCGGTAAAGCCCCTACCATTAATCCAGCTCCACCGATCACATAAGCAAGGTAACGTATAATTAAATGAAAGAAAGGTTTGTTAAGCGAAATGATTGCGGAAAATAAGATTCCAAAAAAAGCGACTGCAAAAATGAGCAACAGGTTAAGGGTGGATGTATAAGCCATTATTTTTTTGCCGTATAACGCAAAATAAGGGATTTCGATATCACGCCGAACTGTTTCAATACTCACTTTTTTTAGTTTATTTACTGTGGTTTCAAATTCTGCATTTCTTGGGTAATTCTTTTCTTTTCCATAACTTTCTAATTGGCTTTGGACTGTCTCTTCTATTTGCTTCTCCCCTTCTAATTGAAAGGTTGAGCCAGCATAGATACTATGAATATATTGTTTGATATTATCATTTACTAAGCTTTCTGAAACTGTCTGATTCAACCATTTTTGGGAGATATTGGCACCTCTTCCTACATCAGCAATTGTGTGATTGATCTCTTTAGTGATCGTTTCCCCATAATGTGAGGATTCCACTGCACGGATCATAAAATTTTGATTGAATAAAGTAATCTTAAGAATGCCCAAGACAAAAATTGCAAATAAACTAAGCGAACAGATAAAAGCAAGAATCATTTTTGGCACTTTTCGCCATTGTTTTCTTTTTTTCATAACTATTTTTACCAAATGTAAGAAAAGACCATAAAATTTCACAAACTCATTGCAGCTTAAATTGCCCCACTTCGAAATTTTTTATCCACTAACTTCATTTTTAGTGAGCCAAACAAGCGATTATTCGATTGATCATTTGATTCTTTTTTGGTAAATCCACCTCTTTTCAAAGCGTTTTGCTTAACATATTAGTAGCGCAATTTTTCAATTCATTATTTATCTGGTTGGATCATTGGCCCCTTAATGAGATCGCCTAGAATAAATAATCTTTGATCCGTCATTCCAATACTATCGACTGGATAACAAGTATACAAAATCAGTTTCCCTTGCTGTTTTTGAACTAGAAGTTGACTAATCAATTTCGCATTTTTATCTAAAATCTTTGTTTCGTATACTTGGTAAACATACTCACCATAACTAGTGGAAATGTTAATCTTATCCGTAATTTTGACAGCACTTAATTTTCCAAATTCACTACTATTATGCCCACCAATCAATGTAGTCCCATGTTCACCTGGATACACAGACCCCATGTATTGTCCAGCACCCTCTCGTAAAATATCATCTGAGTCTCCATAATATAAGGGCACATTCAAATTTACAGAAGCAACATCAACCTGTCCATATTGATACCCGCTTCTTGGATAATTGATTTTACTGGAGGGAATGTTCTCTCCTTCCAACTCAATTGTTTTCCGTTTTTCTTCTAACTCACTAGTTGACATACCTTTAGCTGATGGTTGTGTCTTTTTTTCATATTTTGGAATATCCGAAAGCAGAAACAATCGCAAGGAAGAAGTCGTAAACTGAATGACAGGTCGCCCAATAATATACATTAGCGAATAACCCATGATTAAAAAAAAGATAGGGGTAAAAATCATTCCGCCTATTCTTTTTAATTTTTTCTTTTTTTTATGCAAGTTTGACTTTCTTTCCTACGATGAATGCACCTGTCGCAGTCATCATTAAACATCCAATTGCAAGAATGCTTGAGATAGGGAATGTTCCCGTTTGTTTAATCGGTTGTTTCGAGTTGAACACTGCTGAAATCGAGCCATCAGAGTTTTGTGCGCCTAGCTCAACATACCCTTTATTCCAACTTAAAACGACTAATCCTAAAGCATCCGCTGTTGATGAAATCAATTGCTGAATTTCCAAAATTGTTTCCCTAGGGATAATTTTTATTAAATCATTTATCGTATGAACCGATGACAAATCAATGTCTAAATTAGTCAGTTTTTGCTTCACATTTTGGATATTTTTTACTGCTGTATCCACTTGTGACTTGGATAAATCATTTTGTTTTAAATAATTTTCAGTTTGTGTAATATATGTTTGAGGCATTTGAAATTCTTTGCCTTGAATTAAAATAGGTTGAGTCAATTCTTGGATGATCATTTGCTCATCTTGCGAAATCGCCCCGGCAGCATCAACATAAGACGTAAAAAAGAAACTACCTAAAATTAAAACCATACTCTGTAACACATATTTCATCTTCTAACTCTCCTTTTCCTATCAAAATAATTAAACAACCATTAAAAAATAACACATAAAAGCATTTCTACCATCCATATTAGCATATGTTATTTCTTAAGACAATTAAATAAATGCCTTCAAAACAAATAACCATCGTAATAAAATCACTACTCGCAAAATAACAATTACTATTTAAAAATAGTTATTATAATAAGTGTTTTTGCTGAGAACATAGTATTTACGTCATTTGTATTCTTAATCTCTAATCCGTATTATCGCGAGATCTCTTATTAATATAACGATTTGACCAATAGAACAAAAATTTCCAAATTTAGAAATTTTAAGTCAAAAAAAGCTTGGAACAAATAAAAGATTGTCCCAAGCTCTTTAATAGATGTAAAAACAAAAATGATATTCTAACTTTCATATTTCATTAATCAATCGATTTCACTTACTACAAAGTAAGTTTTTCTCCACCGCTCTTGCCATGTATACGAAAATGAGGTGAATTTTACTCATTTCCTCCTTGATTCAATACCACACTAGGTTTCGCATTTAAACGAAGATCAGCGAAATTGGCTTGTTTCAATTCTACATGCGCAGCTGCTCCAATCATTGCTGCATTATCACCACAAAGTTTTAATGGAGGGATCAGCAGTTCAATTTCTGGATGTTCTTTTTTCAATGCCTCTTCGAGCGTTTCACGCAATCCTTGATTGGCTGCAACTCCACCTGCTACAATCAATTGTTTGACTGGGTATTCGTTACAAGCACGAAGGGTTTTATTGACTAAAACGTCCACAACGCTCGCTTGAAAACTAGCAGCTAAATTATTTGTATCAAGAGTTTCTCCACGTTGTTGGGCGTTGTGTACTAAATTGATAAAGGCGCTTTTTAAACCACTAAAGCTAAAATCATAATTACTTTCATGAATCATGGCTCTTGGAAAATGGTAGGTATCTTCACCACGATGCGCTAACTGATCGATTTCTTTTCCGCTTGGATAACTCAAACCTAAGACACGACCAACTTTGTCATAAGCTTCTCCAGCGGCATCGTCTCTCGTTTCACCGATGATTTGATAGTTCCCGTCTTCCTTCATATAGACCAATTCTGTATGTCCACCACTGACAAGCAATGCTAGTAGCGGAAATTCAAAAGGCTTTTGAAAGCGTGCAGCGTAAATATGACCTGCCATATGGTTCACAGGTATCAAAGGCAAATTGTTCGCCCAAGCAAAAGCTTTAGCGGCAGAAATCCCAATCAGTAACGAACCAACTAAACCAGGACCATAAGTAACCGCTACAGCACTCAGTTGTTCAACAGAAGTGCCTGCCTCCGCCAAAGCGTCTTCGATACATAAGGTGATTTGCTCTACATGATGGCGACTTGCTACCTCTGGAACAACACCGCCAAATCTTTTATGGCTGTTAATCTGTGAAGCAATGACATTGGCTAAAATCTCATCACCATTTTTCACAACTGCGACACTCGTTTCATCGCAACTTGATTCAATTGCCAGAATCAATTCTTCTTTCATTTCATCGTCTCCGTTTTTAACTTTGTACTCATAATGATCGCATCTTCTACTGGATCATGATAATAAGATTTTCGTTTCCCTAGTTCTCTAAATTTCTCTGATTGGTAAAGATGACGAGCTGCTAGGTTAGACGTTCGTACTTCTAAATAAACATTATATGTTCCTGCTTGTTTTTCTCGGTCTAATAAAAAGCGTAATAACTGACGTGCATACCCTTTTTTTTGCAGTTTTTTTGCCACAGCAATATTCGTGATCTCCGTTTCATCGATAACTTTCGAATAGCCAATGAATCCTTGGAGTAGCGAATTTTCCACCAATAAGTAATATTGCGTATGTGGTTGTTGGATATCCATTAAAAATTGGTCTTTGGTCCAAGGAGAACCATGTTCATATGCTTCCTCACAAAGCGCCCATAAACAAGACGCTAACTGTTCATCTTCAAAGTCACTCTTAGTATAAATCAATTGTACCTCTCATTTTTCTAAATATTTGATCATTTCTAATCCATCTTCATTTGTTTGGGTATAATACCCTTTTTTTACTTTGTTCGATTGAAATCCTAATTTCCGATAGAGTCTTTGGGCATCTTGATTACTCATTCTCACCTCTAAAGAGAGTGTGTCACAGCGATTCATTATAGCAAATTTTTCAATTTCGTCAATTAACAATGTACCGATATTTCTTCGTTGGTACACAGGAATAACCGCAATATTTGTAATATGGCAATCCAAGCCAAAAATTCTCGCACCTATAAATCCAATTAACTGTTCACCGTCTAGTATTCCTAAGTATAAATTTTGAAAAGGTGAATTTAATTCAGAAAGGAAGGCACTTTTTGTCCATGGTAATTCGCCATTGTATACCTGGCGTTCAATCGATAATAAATCTTTGATATCTCGAGGTATCAGCTCTTTTATTCGATAGCTTTTCCCTTGATTTTCAATTATCTTAGTAGCAAATTCTTTTTTTTCATAGAATAAACTTCTAGCATATGCTTTAAATTTTTTCAACATATCTTTCGTCTCCAGGAGTGTGGGTTTCCAACCACTTTTCCTCTGCTTCTACTTTTTTCAAATAACGTGGTACAAAATTGGTTAAATCTCTTACTGGTTCACGATTGGCCCCTAATGTTGCAATCGTACAGCCATTAGGAAGATCCCATTCAAGCACCTTATTTATTTCTGCTTCATGTAATACTTCCTTTATTTCATTCGTAAATTTTTGCGTATCTGTTCCGACAAATAAGATAGGTTCATCGAACTGAGACAGTTGCTTAAGCAGTTCTTCAATTGAAATATGTACATCTTCAAGAACTGTTTCTAATTTTCCATTTTGTCTTCGGTACACACCAGCATAAACATTTTTTCTTCTTGCATCAAATAAAGGCACGATCAATCCATTTACGTTCCGGCAATTAGCAGCAATTGCTTGTAAACTTGAAATCCCCACAAGTTCTTTACCCAATGTATATGCAAGTGTTTTTGCAGTAGTTACACCGATTCTTAGACCGGTGTATGAACCTGGTCCATCGGAAACAGCAATTCGATCGATAGCGGTTGGTGCTAATCCGAGTGCTGAGAATAACTGATCGATAGCCGGCATCAAACTAACGCTATGATTTTTTTGTTTATTGATTTGGATTTGTCCTAAGACAGTATCATCTTCAATCACGCCGATCGCTAAAGTTTGATTAGCGGTGTCTATCCCTAATGTAATCATTTTGATGCATCCTTTCTACTAACTTCTATCGTTTTATATTGTAGCATACTTCTTGCTAAGAAAAAGACAATTCATTTCAGAAAAAAAGAAAAAAAGTTGCAATCATTCGCAACTTTCTCTTGATTTGTTCTTTAGTTTTTTGTAGACTCACGCAAGATAAGATCCGTTTCTACAATGATTTTTCTCGAAACAGGTGCTTTTTCATTCATCATTTGTAACACGGTCTCTACCGCCAGTTCCCCCATCCATTCCGTGTGAACTTTGACTGTCGAAAGAGCTGGGGAAACATATTTTGCTACACTAATATCATTGAATCCGATCAATGAGATATCCTCAGGTACTTTCAGACCTTTTTCGTTAATTGCCTTCAATGCGCCGATTGCTAGTGTATCATTTGCTGCAAACAGCGCCTCAAACGAATACTGTCCACTATCTAAGTATTCTTTGACTTTCCGATAGCCAGATTCAACTGAAAAATCTGCTTCAATGATCGTTGTAGTCAATCCTTTACCAGCCATAATTTGTTGGTAGGCGGCAATCCTTGGGTCATCAATCCGTTGATGTCCTTTTTTGGTGTATTCCCTACCAGCAAGCATTGCAATCGCTTTTTTATCCTGGTTAAAAAAATAATCAATCACTTTTTGGATACTTGTTTGAAAATCAACGATTAATGAATTAATGTTATAGGGTGTTCCATCAAAATCAACTAATAACAGATTGCTTTGTGTCTGCTTCAATTCAATCAACTGCTGCTCGTCGAATTTTCCCAGAGCAATCGTTCCATTTGTCGGTCTATCACTGATAGCGTCCCACGTTTCCTTTAGCAAAGTCACATTTGATTCCTCTGCCTTTTTCTCTATTCCCAAACGAATAGCAAGATAATAGAGATCCTCTAATTCTTCTTGATCATTGTACCATTGGATCAAACGCAACGACTTTTGATTCAACGATGTGTTTCTATGATGCTTCGTGTAATTCAGCTCTTCAGCAGCCTCAAAAATTTTTCTTTTCGTTGCTAGGCTAACTGATAACTCCTGATCATCATTTAAGACTCTTGACACAGTAGCAGGAGAAACCCCTGCCAACTTTGCAATATCTTTAATCGTTGCCACTTGTTTCTCCTCCTATCTATTCCACTCGGGCATTCTTCTTAAAGCGTTGCAGTAAAGCGTTGGAAAGCTTCTTGACCTTTTGTATCGCGTTTGAATACCCCTGAATCTTCCAACACACGAGCAAAAACTTTACCAATAGCTTGCTGAACGATCTCTGTTACTGTTTCAGTTGTCACATTTGGATGGTCGGCTTTCAAGCCCTTCGCCCATTCCATGTGATACTCAGCTATCTTATTTTCTTGTCCAAGCAAATACTTTTCTACTTCTGCCATTTCTGATTTTAAACGAGGTGGTAAAACAGCTAATCCCATGACTTCGATCAAACCGATATTTTCTTTTTTAATATGCTGGATATCTCGGTGAGGATGGAAAATCCCTTCTGGATGTTCGTCAGAGACATTGTTATCTCGTAACACTAAATCGAGTTCAAAATAATTTTCGCGTTTTCTAGCAATTGGTGTAATCGTATGATGGGGCGTACCATCTTTAGAAAATGCCGTCACTGCTACCGCGGGATCTGAATATTGATGCCATTTTTCTAAAATACTATTAGCAGCTTCCACTAGGATTTCTTTCCCCGTCGCTTGCAGACGAATGACAGACATCGGCCATTTGACAACACCTGCGATTACTTGAGGATAATCCGATAATTTGATTAATCGTTCGATTGGAGCTTTAGCCATTGGAAATTCATGGCGCCCTGCTTGGTAATGATCATGTGACAGAATCGATCCTCCAACAATTGGCAGATCTGCATTTGAACCAACAAAGTAGTGTGGTAAAACCTCTGTGATTTTTAATAAACGTGAAAATGTTTCTTTCGTAATCTTCATAGGACGATGCTCTTCTGACAAGATGATCGAATGTTCATTGTAATAAGCATATGGAGAATACTGAAATCCCCAACTTTCCCCATCAAGATTCATTCTGATGATTCGATGATTGGTGCGAGCTGGATAATTTAAACGTCCTTTATAGCCTTCATTGTTCATACAAAGCATACACTCAGGATAATCAACTTTTTTGGCATGTTTTTCGGCAGCAATTTGCTTAGGATCTTTTTCAGGTTTGGATAAGTTGATCGTAATCTCTAATTCGCCATATTCTGAAGGATACGTATACCTGATATTTTTCGCAATCGCTCTGGTTTTGATATAATCATTTCTTTTACTCAATTGATAAAAGTAGTCTGTTGCTTCTTCTGGATTTGTTGCGTAATGTTGTGCAAAAAACGCATTGACTACTGATGGTGGTGGTGTTAAAAAATCCATTAATTGTGCTTCAAAGATTTCGATTTCAGCAGGTAAATCAGTAACCACTTCATTTTTTTTGGCTTGTTCGACTAACCGATCAAGTAACACCACCGATTCTTCTGAAACAGGGCGCACTTCAGTGTTTTCCAAAGCCTCTTCGCCGATCATTCCCAAAATTCGATTTTGTAAATAAATTCGATCCATTTCCATCCAGCCACCAGCTTCAATTGCTAGTGTCGTAAAATCACAAATCGTTTGACTGATTGTCATCTTCTCTCTACTCCTCATAACCATGGGGATGACTCACATGCCAATCCCAGGCTGTTTTAATGATTTCTTTTACATCTGTGTAAGCTGGTCGCCAACCTAAGATTTCTTCAGCTTTAGCACTGGAAGCGACCAACCGGCTTGGATCTCCGGCTCTACGTGGTGCCACCTTAGCTGGAATTTCTCGATTTGTTACTTCTCTAGCCGCTTCAAGCATTTCTTTGACGGAGTAGCCTTGATTGCTCCCTAGATTAAAGAAGTTACTTTCATTCCCCGCGCTTAAATATTCTAAAGCTAAGATATGGGCATCAGCCAAATCTTCCACTTGAACATAATCTCGGATGCATGTTCCATCGGGTGTATCGTAATCATCACCGTAAATCGCCAAAGAATCACGTTGACCTAGAGCTACTTGGAGAATAATAGGAACTAAATGCGTTTCTGGTGTGTGATCTTCCCCAATCGATGCATCTGCTTTTGCACCTGCTACATTGAAATAACGCAATGCTACATATCGCATGCCATAGGCTTGGTCACACCATTTCATCATTTTTTCCATCATCAATTTGCTTTCACCGTACGGATTTTTTGGATTCGTAGGAGTTGCTTCGGTAATTGGTGATTCTGTAGGTTCACCATAAGTGGCTGCTGTAGATGAAAAGACAATATTCTTCACATGATATTCATGCATCACTTCTAACAATATTTGCATACCATAGACATTGTTATTAAAATACTTCAATGGTTTCTCAACAGACTCTCCCACTAATGAACTAGCTGCAAAATGAAGGACTCCTTCGATCGTTTCTTTTTCAAAAACAGACTGTAAAAAAGATTTATCCCGAATGTCACCTTTGTAAAATTGTGCTTTAGGATGAATTGCTGCTTGATGCCCCGTTAATAAATTATCCACTACTACCACTTGATAGTTTTGATTGATCAACCGATCAACAGCATGTGAACCGATATAACCTGCGCCACCCAATACCAAGATTGCCATGAAAACACTCCTTTTTTTACAAAAGCAGCAAAAAGTACGTTTTGAATCGTTTGAAACTATGACCCTTTTGTTTCTGTTGCCTTTGCTATTTATTTAGTAAATTTATAATAAAACATTTAGTAAATATTTTCAAGGAAAATTTGTAAAGGTTTCCAATAAATAGACGTCAGACTAGCCTTTTTTTTCAATTTGTTACATAATAGAAGCAACAACTAATAAACGAGGTGGATTTAATGAAAAAATTTGTATCTGGAATTTTAGTCGGTAGTCTTGCAACAGCGGCAGCTGTTGCTGGATTGGTAGCTTCAGTTAAAAAAACAGTAATCGATCCCATTGATGAAAAAGAAACAATGATCGAAGAAAATCGTAAAAAAGCGATGCGTAAACGTGTAGCTCGCTAATCTTTAAACGATTCAAGAAAATCATCCCTTTTATAACCCAAAGAATCATTATTAATTAGTAAAACACAACCGATCTTAAAAGTTAGATGAATGATCTAGCCTTTAGAGTCGGTTGTGTTTTTTGCTTCAATTGGTTGTCCTTCCAAGAATCAGCTGTGCCACTTTATCGATTTGCCTCAAATTCCAAGCATCGGTATATGGTCGTGAGACTGTAGCTGTCAACCAATCCACACCTTCGACCGGAATCCCTAAACAATATAAATTTTCTTCTAGCTCTCCCTGTTTGTTCCAGACTTGATTGGTGCTTAGTTTGATATCAATTGCACCAGTTTCATACACGCCAGTCGTGTCCTGATAAGTAAAAGGACGAATCAGCTGATGTTTTTTCAAGCTATTTAATGCTGGGTTTTTTGTTTGTGTCAAATCAGTCTGCGGGAGTCGGGCTTCAATCAAGTAGCGACTTTCAATCCGTTGTCCCTCGTTTTCTACGATAAAGAAACCGGCCTCTGTTTTGATTTCCAGCGGTGGGGAAACGATTGTGAAAATACCCGCATCAATCAGAGCGGCTAATTCTCTTGTCCGAACAACTGGCGGACCGATCGTGAGAAAAGCATTGAGCTTAGTAAACCAACCCCATAATACTTCTCTGTATTCTTTGGCAGTGAAGATGCCCCATTCAATGACCAGATGGACAGGATCACGCCAATCTTTTAACGCATCAAAAGCTGAAGCAAGCGCCCCAGTACAATTTCCTTTCATTGATTCATTGATTTGATAATCAATAAACCTTCGACTTTCTTTTTGAAAGTCATGCTTCTCATGATAGATAGGCGTTTCAAAAAAATCCCACTCCCATTGATAAGGCTGTAATTCAGGAAATTGTTTTTGCCAATCACTTTGATCACGTGTTAAAAAGATTTGTTCAAATAATACTGGTGAAATAGCTAGATGTTTTTCCTCAATTAATTTCTTATAATAAAAAAGTTCGACATCTTTTTTTAGCAAGTCGAAAAACAGTTTCCCAGTTAGTTGTTGATTTTGATAAAGCTTCACTAAATTTTCTTTGGTGATCAATTTAGGAACAGCCATTGCTCCTCCCCGTTTTTCATTTTTTCCTCGAGGAAAATAGGGTAACCCTTTTCTAGACCCGCAGTATACGATCGGCTCACGTCCAGACGGCAAATATACCAATTTCTCTCCTTGTTTTTCAAACTTACCTCCTCTATTCTCGGTAAGTAAACCTACATAATCAAAAAAACTTAGACCTAATCCTCTAAGAATCACTGTGGCTTTTGGCGGAATAGTTTCTACGGAAACATCAGCTGGATTTGCTGGCGGTTGGTAGAACAATTGCTCTTTTTCAGCATAGTCATAAAACCTTTTCTCGTCTTTGGATACTTTATTTTCCCAATGTCCCGTAGTCATCACTAACTGATCTACTACTAAATGCTGTTCGTTTGTTTTCAAGTAAAAACCTGTCTTTATCTTATCAATCTCTTTCACTAAGGATCGAACGATAGTGAATGAATGCGGTGCTAATTTTTTTAATTGTTCATAAAACCACTGTTGGTACAAGCCATAAAAACATCTGGTAGCTGGTTCATTGGCACGTAAGCGCTCGGCTTCTGCCAAAAAAAATTCTTTATTCACAAACTGTTGCTTTTCGATATACTTTTTCGCCTCTGTTTGGCTCCATTGATATAAATTAGGCCCCGGTGAAATCTCTCCGCCACTTGTTAATGTTTCATCTGTAAAAAGCGTAACTTGCTGAGAGACTGAGTTCATCAATAACTCTGTTGGTTGATCGAGCCGCCAGACTCGACCACCAGGCCCATCAGGATCGAATAAACAGATCTGGATATGTTGGTTTTCCCGATTGTTTCGGATCAATCGTTCTACCATGCTTAGTCCTCTGGGGCCTGCCCCAACAATGCCAATAATCATCGATTCAGCTTCCTTTCCATCAACGCTTTTAGCACCACGGCTTGATTTTGCTGTTCATTCTTTGCACCATAAACTAAGGTCACGATTGGATAGTTTTGACAGAGTTCAGCTAACTGCTTGACTGCCAATTGCTTTTCTTGATCTGTCATTAACTCTTCTAGGTATTTTTCTTCAAAAACAGGAAAACGCTCAGGAAGATGTCCAAAGAATTTTCTCAACTCAGTACTTGGTGCAATCTCCTTTAACCATAGATCAATCTGTGCTTTTTCCTTTGATATCCCTCTTGGCCATATTCGATCAACTAAAATTCTAAAGCCATCACCCTTTTCGCGCGCACTGTACACTCTTTTCAGTTTGATCATTTTCTCCACTTCTTTCATTGCTTATACATTGATCATAGCATAAATGATTAGATTCTCCTTTGATTATGTCATAGCAAAAAATCGTGGCTTGATTTCTGTTAGTACTCCTTAAATACTAAATTTCAATTTTGCACGCTCTATGGATACTTGCTAGTGATTCCTATCTCCCTTTTCTAGAGGAACAATGTGTTGGCATTGATTATTATTATGACAAGCATCATTAGTTTCGCTCGATTGTCGTCTCAATATTTTTTTTAAAGGTACCCCACCCTTATCCATTTCAATTCCTTGACGATTTGTTATATTCTCTGGTTTATCTGTGTTACTCTTTCTGAAAATGTTTAACGATTGACCCCACTTCTTAATCCTTTTCCTGAACGTTAGCTTTTCAGTTGTCAACTTACTTGTTTTTTGTTCTTGAATGTTTTCTGGTTTTGAACTATCTTTTTGTTCGACCGATTGATCTTCTATTATTATTTGTGGAGAATCTATTGCGCTTTCTATATTTTCTATAACCACAGAATTGGTTATAGAGACTTTACTTTGGCTTGGACCATCATGGCTGATTAAGCGTTTTATGTTATAGTCCTTTACGACCTGCTGATATAATTGGGCAGAAAGATCTAGTGAGTATAATACTCTCCCAAGTTCAGATTGCTTTACCTTCTTATTTATAATCTTAGACACAACCGATTCAACGATCTCCTCATATGTCTTTCCTTTTAATTTACCAGCTAGTGAAACCTCAATCGTTCCAACAAGTTTATCAAGTTCCTTTTTTCTTTTTTCTGTTATTTCTTCTTTTTTTACTATTCCTGCAGGTTGTTGCTCAGTGAAAGTTTCATTAGATATTTCTGGCATTGCCTTTTCTCCCCCATTGTTTGATTTATCATTGAATCATCATCATACATGACGTACGCAATGGAGATAGAACTTTTATTTCTGGAAAGAATAAAATTTAGTATTTTATCTTGTGCGATCTAATGAATCCTTTTTATTCCCGTTGCCTAATCGAATAATCAGTCATGCAATTTTCTAAAAAGTATCTGTTACTTTATATACAAAAACTTCTGATAAATTGGCTCTATCATTTGTGGAACTGATGAATGTATCAATCCCAAAAAGTAAGACCAAAATCTAACTTCTGGGGGTTACTACAGAATCAAAGTTGATCCTTCAGCCCCATTTTCCTTCCAATTGAAATAACAAAAAATCTGAGACAGAATGAGGTTCATTCTGACCCAGATTTGACTTTACACGACTCATCAGGATTGACCGATAATATGACGTCATGACGTTCTATACTTTTTTACTTTTAATCTTGCCAGACCAGCCATCATATCCACCTTTTAAGATATAGATATCTTGGTAGCCAGCTTTTCTTAACTTATTCGCTGTACGAATACTTAAGCTTTTCTTTTGGTCGTAGATATACACCGGTTGATCTTTTCGGATAGATCCTAATGAATCTTTTAAAACAGTATAAGGGATATTTCTTGCCCCTAAAATATGTCCTGCATCAAACACGTCTTTTTCACGAACATCAATGACTTGTGCCTTACGCATCCCATCACGAAATTCTTCTTCTTCCAGTGTTTTTGCAGAACGTTTTGCCATTACTCGTAGATAAACTTCCCAAAACACAATAGCAAGAATAATCAATAGCAAAATGATGTTAATTACCCATAAAACCATGTCATTCCTCCACGTTATTCCGCAAATTTCAAGGCTAATGAAGCAGCACCGATCACGCCAGCTTCATTTCCTAATTCTGCTAATTTGATTTTTGTTGATTGTTGTACTTGAGGGAACGTAAATTGGTTGAAATATTTTTCAACACGACTACGTAAAAATTCCCCGGCAGCAGATACTCCGCCGCCTAAAACAATACTTGATGGGTTCATAGTGTTCCCTAGATTACCGCAAGCTAATCCTAAGTAGAAACAAACACGATCAACGACCATCAGACCAAATGGATCGTCTGCTTGTGCCATTTCAAAAATATCTTTACTTGTTACTTCTTCTCCATTGTCAAGCATTGCTTTTAATTTTGAATCTCCGGCATACTCTTCTGCTAAGAAACGTGCTAAGCGAACTACACCTGTTGCACTTGAAACTGTTTCTAAGCACCCTCTTTTACCGCATGTACATTCAAAACCTTCTGGGTCCACTGTAATGTGTCCAATCTCGCCACCTGCACCAGCAACGCCGTGGATCAAGTTCCCAGCAGCAACGATTCCGCCACCGACACCCGTTCCTAAGGTAACAAAAATAACGTCAGGATCATTTTCCCCTGCACCTTTCCAGCGCTCACCTAAAGCAGCAACGTTCGCATCGTTATCAATAGCAAATTTGATTCCAGTTCCTTCTTCAATTTGTTTTTTTACGTATTGAAGTTCAGTCCAATTTAAATTGTAGGCTCCGATCACTGTACCTGCTTCACTATCGACACTTCCTGGTGTTCCCATACCGATTCCGATGAAATTTTCAGCATTCATGTTATATAATTTGATACGATGATTTACTGACTCGATAATTTCCGGAATAATATGTTTACCGTCATCCAATATATTGGTATCGATGCTCCATTTTTGTTGAATCTCTCCTTCTGGTGTTAGAATTGCAAATTTTGCTGTTGTTCCACCTAAATCAATCCCAATAATTTTTTTGTCCATTACAAGTTTCCTTTCTTTCGGCTTTCTTCCACTCGGTGCTCTCGTTTTAGTATGCGCCACGCTGTCATGTATGTATCATGATCGATCAAACGACTGTCATGAAGATTCTTCAATTCAATCGTCATTAATTCAATATCATAGATACGTGACCCAACATAGACAAAGATGCCAAATCGTTTGAGCAGTTGTTGCACGTCATATAAGCTCTCCATCTCAAAGCACTTCCTTCACATTATACAAGTAATCCGTAGTTTTTTAAACCCAATAAAACACATATTATCAAAAGAAATCCAAAAACAAGCGTAGATAGGATTTTTTGATGAATCGAGTAATTGGTCACTTTCTGTGGTAGGCCGATGATATTTCCTATAAGCAAGCCACCAACAATCCCACCGAGATGCCCCCAGATATCGACTGAGGTATCCGTCAAACCAAATACAAAACTGATAACAATAAACAACATGTAATGACGAATCAATTGGCGAACCTGAGAGTTATTTTTGAAATGAAATCCAAGAACGAATAACGCACCAAACAAACCAAACAAAGAAGTACTTGCTCCACCAGATAGAACGCCAAGATCGTTGAATGCAAAACTCGCTGCATTCCCAAGGATACCACTAAACAAGTAGATCAAGAAAAAACGCCAATGACCGTAGAGTGTTTCAATTTGGTCTCCCATAAAATATAAAATCAAAGAATTCATGACAAAATGCACCAGTCCAAAGTGAATGAAAATCGGTGTAATAAACCGCCACCATTCATTTCCAACTACAATAGACGGCCCAAACATGCCTAAATATGCTGGAATATTTAAAAATGGAAAGAACTCCATCATTGCAAACACGATGGTTTGTATCGCTAAAAACAAATAAGTCAAAATTGGTCTTCTTAGCCAAGCGTTTAATTTTAATTTCTGTTGATAATTCATGTAACCC
Source organism: Enterococcus sp. DIV0703 (assembly GCF_051711065.1). NCBI lineage: Bacteria > Bacillati > Bacillota > Bacilli > Lactobacillales > Enterococcaceae > Enterococcus > Enterococcus sp. DIV0703. The sequence goes on from NZ_JBIOLX010000001.1 coordinate 1,779,234, forward strand.
TCCTTATTATTTATCGATAAACAAGTGTTGCACTTTTTTATCAAAACTTTCTGGTACCCATTGATTGTTTATTTGTTCTTGAAAAACCAGACTACATGTCTGGTTCGGATAATTGGCTAGATAGCGATCATAGTAGCCTCCACCAAAACCAATCCGATAACCATTTTGATGATAAACAACCCCTGGAACGATCAGCAAATCGATAGCGTCCGGTGAAAAAGAATGATCAGATAATGGCTCCAGTACGCCAAAAGCGGTGCGTTCAAATCGGGTATCCGGATCAATTTTAAAAAAACACATTTGACGTTCAGGCAATGTCTTAGGAACAAGTATGGTTTTACCCTCTTCCCATGCCTTTTCAATAATTGGGGTCGTAGCCACTTCTATCTCATTTGCCATCGTCAAACCAACCACTTTTGCTTGCTGCCATTCATTACTTTGAAAGAGTTGTTGGTAAATTTTTTGCTCTTTTTGCTGCTTCTGTTCACTTCTAGCAATCTTTTGTAAATTTTCAATGCCAAGTTTTCTAAGTTTTTCTTTAATATGACTCAAACGTATCAATCCACCTCTCGTTAAAATGGTAGCGGAAAATAGTAAAAATAGCAATTTAACTTTTTAAATAAAAAGAGTTTTATAAACAGAATTTAAGACATCACTCTCACTCTTTATTCTAAAAACGAGTAAACGGTGTTCACGCATCAGCTCTTTGAAATAAGCCTGAATTTTTCAAAACATGAGAAGCTGTTAAAAAAAAATTCTTTCTTATTGTCATTGGAGCTTTCCGATGCCTTCACGACCTCTGATTCACTCTTTTCATTTGAATAGACAGAATAATCGTAGTCTCAAAATAACGAGAAACTACTTTGGGAAACACTGCTTACTCAACACAATCGTTTCTTCCCCGTATTTATTTTCTAAGCAATCGTTTGTTTGGAAAATAATAAATATAAGAAATATGGAGCTCCTAGGACCGCAATTAAAATCCCAGTAGGAATCTCACCACTTGGTAGAATCACTCGTGTAAGAACATCTGCAATCGTTACAAAAAATGCCCCAAATAATCCACTCAAGATCAAGGACAGTTGATTTTCTCTTCTGACGACAAATTTAGCCAAATGAGGAGCTAACAAACCGACAAAAGATAAGCTGCCAGCTACCGCAACGCTTCCGCAGGCTAAAGCAACAGCGAGTATCAATAGGATTTTTTGACTTTTCTGCACGTCTAATCCTAGACTTTGCGCTCTTTCTTGACCAAAAGATAATAAACCAATTCGTCGACTGTAAATCAGCACGAAAGGAAGCAAAATGACTGCCCAAGGTAACAATGAGAAAACATATGGCCAACTAGCTCCCCAAAGTGAACCTGCTAACCAGGCATTAACAAAACCATAGTTTTCTTTCGACAATTTAATCGTAAATAAAAGCATCAATGCCGACAATCCAGCATTGACTGCAATTCCTGATAGTAAAAGCCGGTTCATCCCTAAAAAACTATTTCTCGTATAAGCAAACAAGTACACAAGTAAAGCTGCAAGCAAGCCGCCTAGAAAAGCCACGATCAATAGTAAAAACGGAAAAGTTTGGTTGGCATAAAAGCCCAAATAAATCATAACGAAAAAACCTGCTCCAGCGTTAATGCCCAATATGCCAGCATCAGCTAGTCTATTTCTGGTAACTCCCTGCAAGATAAAGCCTGAAATACCTAAACACATACCAGCAAGAAGACTGATTAATAGACGAGGGGCACGAAATTCATAAACAATCAACTCTTGGATTGCCGAACCATTCCCTTGAAACACCTCAGCTAATTGATCAAATGGAATAAATGGTGTGCCAATCATTAAACTTGCAACTATACTAACAACTAATAAAAGAAATAAAACAACTAGTGATTGGTAACTTCTTTTCATCCTTGTTCCCTCCTTACTTGGAGTAGTAAAAACGGTACACCGATCAAGGAAATTATTAAGCCGAATGGCGTTTCAAATGGCGGATTGATCATTCGTGCAACATAATCCGCCAACATCACTAATCCTCCACCTGCTAAAAAAGAGGCTGGTAAAACATACCGATAATCGGAACCAATAATTCCTCGGACGATTGGTGGAACCATCAATCCAATAAATGAAACTGGTCCAACTAACGACACCGCCATTGCAGCTAACCCCGCCACTAATACAAATGCAAAAAATCTGATCCGTCCAGGGTTGCCTCCTAATGCCAAGGCATGTGACTCACTTAAGTTGACCAACGAGATGGAGCGACCTAACAAAAAGGAGCCACTAACTGTCAACAGGTAAATTGGAGCCAAAATTTCCAATTGATGCCATGTGACGTTCGCAGCGCCTCCCACGAACCAAAACGCCAAGTCTTGTTGCAAATTGAATAGTTGTGTCAGCGCTTGACTAATAGCTGTAAAAAAAGTACTGATCGCAACACCTGCTAAAATCAATTGAAGTGGATTCATCCCCATTTTTGAAAAACGTAAGAAACCAAAAACAAATAATGTAACTACCAACGAACCAAGTAATGACAGTAAAAAAACAGAAAAAGCAGAAGCATGTGGCCAAAACGCAAAACAAAGAGCCATTGCAAGTGATGCTCCTGCATTAATTCCTAATAACCCTGAATCAGCTAAAGGATTCCGCGTCACCCCTTGCATCAATGCGCCACTAAGAGCAAAACAGCTTCCGACTAAGAAAGCCCCCAGCACTCGAGGCAACCGAATCGTTCGGATAATCAACTGCGATTGAACTGAGTCGTCAAATTTAAAAATCGCTTGCCACAAATTAGAAAAGTCGACAACCGCCGCTCCATTGGCTAACGCAAAGAAAAATATACTAACTACTCCTAGCAACAATAGGGAAAGAATCATTCGTTTCCTCTTTGTCTTCATTGTTCATCCTCCTTACGATCATTGATTAAATCGTAAGACAAAACAACGGGTTTATTCGTTTCAGGCAATTCGATGATCTGCGCTTCAATTTCATAGATTTCCCTCATCCATGACGTTGTGATTACTTCATCAGGTGTGCCTTGAACCACTATTTGTCCTGCTTTCATCCCAATTAAATAGTCAGAAAAGCGAGAAGCGTGATTGATGTCATGGATCGACATTAAAATGGTTGTCTGTTTGATATGATTGATCTCTTTCAGTAAATGTAAGATTTCCAATTGATGCGCAGGATCTAAAAAAGTGGTTGGCTCATCTAAAATCAAAATATCCGCTTCTTGGGCTAAAGCCATCGCAATCCAAACTCGTTGCGCTTGTCCACCTGATAGACTCGAAAGCTCTCTTTCTTTCAACTTAGTTAGTTGCGTCGCTTCCAACGCCCATTGGATAGCATGTAGATCTTCTTCATTTAATCCACTAAAAAATTTTTGATAAGGATAACGACCATAAGAGACCACCTCTTCGACAGTCATGCCTAAAGGGTGTTCACTACTTTGGGCTAACAGTGCAATTTTTTGCGCTAACATCTTAGGACTATATGTAGAAATTTCAGATCCATCTACGATAATCTTTCCTTCTTTGACAGGTAACAGTCGAGTAAAACTTTTTAATAAAGTTGATTTACCACTGCCATTAGGACCAATCAAACTTGTCACTTTTCCTTCTGGTATCTTGATAGACATTTTTTCAATCACTTGTTTATTTAAGTAACCCGTTGTAATATCAACAGCTTCAATCGTCGTCAAATTTTTCATCCTTTCCCTGAAAATCATTCTCAATTATGAAGCTCCTTCACAAATTCGTCAAGTTTTACTCTAAATGGCTCATTCCCGAAAATAGTTGACATGACCACTATTGTCAGGAATAATATCAATTGAGAATGATTATCAATGAAAATCCCTACAGGAGGAAAAAATGAAACTAAAAAAGAATATCTTTACCATTGGGGCCACAGTGTTGCTGCTTGGTTTACTTAGCGCCTGCTCTTCTTCAAATAATTCATCCAATTCAACTGACACAGCAGGTAATGAAACAACTGCAAAAACTCACCTAGTGACTGATGCCTTGGGTCATAAAGTCGAGATCCCTAATCAACCAAAACGAATCATCGGGAGTTACCTCGAAGACTATCTTATCGCTTTAGGTGAAAAACCTGTTGCTCAATGGACAGTTGGTAGTGGATCGATTCAACATTATTTACAAAAAGAATTAAAAGATGTTCCCACGATCTCTTATGATCTTCCGTATGAAAAAGTCTTAAGTTATGAACCCGATCTTTTATTGATCTCTTCTTCGGCTACAGTTGAAGGAGGTAAATACGAGCAATACAACAAAATTGCGCCAACCTATGTCGTAAAAAATGGGAATGATGTCACTTGGGAAACCCAACTAAAAGATATCGGAAAAGCATTAAATAAAGAACAAGCAGCAGAAAAAATCATTACTGATTACCAAAAAAAGGTGAAAGCCACTAGACAAGAACTCGCAGATAAAATCAACGGCAAAACGGCTGCTGTTTTATGGGTAACGAATAACTCAGCATTTATGGTTAGTGAAACACGTTCAAGTGGAAGAATCATTTACGGTGATCTAAAATTTGGTGTGCCAAATCTAGTTACTGAAATCTCTAAAAGTGCAACTTCAGATTGGTCAGCTGTCTCTGCAGAAAAATTAGCAGAGTTAGATGCAGACTATCTCATCTTAGTCAACAGTGATGAAAAAGCTGCGATGTTTAATGAAGCAACTTGGCAAAATTTAAAAGCGGTCAAAGAAAATCATGTCTTAGAATTTGGTCCTGAATCTAGTTGGCTCTATAATGGTCCAATAGCTAGTCAAAATATGGTCAATGATATCAAAAATAATTTGAAATAAATCATCTGAACAAGAATAGACGTTCACCTTCCTTTCTTTACAAATTGGAGTGAACGTCTTTTTTTATTTAACTATGTGCTAAACCACTTTGCTCATTTTTTGCCATTTCTGAAATCGATGAGGGTATTGATTTTCTTGGTTGACAATTCCTTCATGTTCTTCCACTAATTCAAAACTTGTAAAATCGATTTCTCCAATAAATGTATCCCCCTCAAACTCTGCATCAATTAATGTTCGCCAGATGATTTTTGTTTCTGGTAACAAAGCTTGAAAAATTCGACTTCCTCCTGACACATAGATATCTTCAGGTATATCCTTGGCATATGCCAAAAGTTCATCAATCGAATGAAGGACTTCCGCATTTTTTTCTACTTTAAAATCTTTTTGAGTAGTTAACACAATGATATGCCGATAAGGAAGAGACAATTTGCCCATGCCTTCATATGTCTTTCTCCCCATCACTAATATTTTATCCATCGTATGTTCCCGAAAAAAACGCATATCGTTTGGTAACCTCCAAGGAAGCAGGCCATCTTTTCCAATCAAACCATTCTTGTCTTGTGCCCACATTGAAATAAACATGTGTTTCATCCTCTCAAACTGAATTTGAACAAACGATTTCAATCATACAAGAAAAACGACCCTGTTACAAGAAAAAGAGTCGCTTGTCAGGTTTATGGTTTCATTCAACCTTCACTATTAAAAAAAGTCTAGCTTCCTAAAAAGGATTCTAGACTTACGCTGAACTAATTATTTAGTTTCACGGTGTAAAGTAACTTTACGTTCGCGTGGGCAATATTTTTGTTTTTCCAAACGATCAGGGTTGTTACGTTTGTTTTTGCTTGTTAGGTAGTTACGTTCTTTACAAGAAGTACACTCTAAAGTAATGTTTACGCGCATGTTTTTCCCTCCCATTTTTTACTAGAATCCTCTAAGATGACTCTCAGACTTGATTATCTTACCATGATTTCCACTAGATTGCTAGCCTTTTTACAAAATTTGTTAAGTAAAACTACTTGACGAAAGTTATCTAAATAACTACTTGCTAAACAAAATCTTTTCCTTTTCCAACTATTGCGCTTACACTTGAAATATAAATAATTTTTGAGGAGGAAGATTTTATGCCTTGGAATATGAAAGATTATCCGCCTGCAATGAAAAATTTAGAAGAGTTAACACGAAAGAAAGCAATCGATATCGGTAACGCCTTGCTTGCAGAAGGCTATCCTGATGATCGTGCTATTCCGATTGCTATCAAACAAGCCAAAGAATGGTCAGAAGATGCTACTTCTACTGAAAAAAAAGAGTTTTCTCAAGAAAAAAATCCAACAAAGCATGATTCTCACGACACAAATCCAAGAGCTTCTAAATTATTGACAGCCAACGTGATCGTAAAATTTGAAGAAGATAAGTGGATTGTCCAATCAGAAGGAGCTAAAAAAGCAAGTAATCATTTTGATACGAAAGAAAAAGCGATTGAAAAAGGGAAAGAAATTGCTCAAAACAAAAACACATCATTAATTATCTACAAAAAAGACGGAACGAAAGAAAGAGAAATAAACTATTAATAAAAAACAACTCCTCCACAATAAAGGAGGAGTTGTTCACTGTTAAAAAGGAATAAAATCAATCCACTCGAAGCGGGATGTTCTTTTGCTTCGCTAACTGATTACTTTTTAGACTGTTACATAATCGATTGCTTCAGCCTTAGGGATTTCTTCGTCAACGAAGAAAACTTTATACCAAGTTAAAAAGCTGAAAATCGTCCAAATTTTTCGTTGTTCTTCATGACGCCCTTCATGATGGTCATTTAACAACTTCATAATTTTTTCTTGATCAAAGAATTCTTTGGCAAAATCAGCCTCAAATAATTCTTTGACTTGTTGATAGCCATGGTCTTCTTTCAACCAAGCTTTGATTGGTACTGGGAAACCAAGTTTTACACGGTTAGACCATTCTTCTGGCAAATGTTTATTTGCTGCTTGTCGGAAAATATCTTTGGTATTATTTTGATTTAACAGATACTTACTTGGGATCTGTTCTGCCAATCTCATCACTTCGATGTCAAGTAACGGTACGCGTACTTCAAGTGAGCTGGCCATTGATAATTTATCCGCTTTTAATAAAATATCTTTTGGCATCCATTGATGAAGGTCAACGTATTGCATTTTGTTCACTTCATCTTCGATTTTTTCAGTTTTAGCATAATGGACTGCCATAATCTCCTGAACGGAAGGAGCCTTTTGGTATTCTTGTTTTAAAATATCTGACGCTTCGTTTTCTTCAAACACTCGGGCATGACCAATAAAATATTCTTTCGCAGGAGCTAAAGATTCATATAAGTGGATTCTACCGTGGAAGTTTTTCATCTTGCCAATTTTTCGTCCCAAGTTATAACGTGTTCCTTTTGGTAGTTTCTTCAACCCTTGAGCAATGACACGAATAACTTTTGAATTCGTATGGAACCCATAAGTTTGGTATCCCGCAAATAGTTCATCTGCCCCTTCACCTGATTGGACAACTCGAACACTTTGCGAAGCCAAGTTTGCTAAGAAATAAAGTGGGACACATGAAGGATTCGAATCTGGCTCATCCAAATGGTATTGAATCAAAGGAAAAGCTTTAAATGACATATCTCCATCGATGACAGCTGCTGTATTATCTAAGTCCAAAAGTTCTGTTAACTTTCTAGCTTCAATAGCTTCATTATATGTTTTATCATCAAACCCAATTGAAAAAGAATGATCAGGTTTTAATACAGAAGTCACATAGCTTGAATCTACCCCACTAGATAAGAATGAGCCAACTTCTACATCGCTGATCGTATGTGCTTTAATCGATGCTTCAACTGTTTCATCAATCTTATCGATCCATTCTTTCCGTGAATAGTTTTGTTTTTCTTCAAAATTAGCATCCCAATATTGATGAATCGCTAACTTATTATCTTTGTAAGTGAAATAATGACCTTCTGGCAAACGGTGAACCCCTTTAAAAAAGGTTTCTCCATTTAATGGTGAATATTGAAATGTCATATAAGGTTTCAAGGCTTCTTTATTCAATTCTTTATGAAAATCTGGATGTGGTAAAAAGCTTTTGATTTCTGATCCGAACATAAATGTGCCGTTCATTTCCGCATAATAATATGGTTTGATTCCAAAATGATCCCGAGCACCAAATAATTCATTGCGTTTATTGTCCCAGATTGCAAAGGCAAACATACCCCGAACCTTTTGTAATAGATCAGTTCCCCATTCTTCATAACCATGCAACAATACTTCTGTATCCGCATGTGTTTGAAAAATATGTCCAGCTGCAATCAGCTCTTCTCTAAGAGGTTGGTAATTATAGATTTCCCCATTAAAAATGATGACTTTTGTTCGATCTTCATTATAGATAGGTTGTTTTCCACCCTCTAAGTCGATAATACTTAATCTTCTAAATCCTAAAGCAACATGCTGGTCAATATAATCACCCGAACTATTCGGTCCCCGATGAACGATTCGATCCATCATGTCGTTTACGATTGCTTTTTTATTGTCTTTGTCGTTAATAAATCCTACAATTCCACACATTTTATTTTTCACATCCTAGATAATAATTACTATTACTTTGTTTCGTCCATAAGCATCTTATCATAGAGGCTATTAAATCTTGAAATAATAGCTCTCTTACAGTTTCGTCACATGAAATAACAGTGAATATTTTTGAGTTCTACTATAAAAAAAGTAGTCCTATTAATTAATTTAACATGTTTTGACTAAGGAAGCTATTTTGTTTAGCAAAGACTTGAAAAATATTCATTATTATTTAATCATCTCTATCATTTAACCAATCAAAATTTAGTCCTTACTAAATAATCCGCTCTAATTAAGTTACGAGCGATTTCCAATAAGACTTGTTTGATTTTACTCTTAAACCTTCTTGTCGTGAAAGAAATTCCGTTGGAACAATCTCGTTTAAAAACAAGAATATATTTTCCACTTACAAATAAACCTAACTAGATCTGACCTCATCTCGCATAGTATCTGGTTTATATTTTCTTTTCTATTTCTTCGAACATAGCTAAGAAGACTTTGTTCGTTTACTTATCTCTAAAACTATATTTTTTTTGATTCATTCATGTTATTATTATGAAGGATCTTTATTGGAAAGGGTAATGTTATGAAAGTATCAATTGTGGTTCCATGCTATAACGAAGAAAAAACAGTTCCTCTTTTTTTTAACGAGGTCGAAAAATTTAAGGGAATACATGAATTTGAATATTTGTTTATTGATGATGGTTCAAGAGATAATACATTACAAGCAATCAAAGCATTAGCTAATGACCATGAATATGTACGCTTTATTTCCTTTTCTCGAAATTTTGGGAAAGAAGCTGCTTTATATGCTGGTTTACAAGCTTCTACTGGCGACCTTGTCTCTGTAATGGATGTTGATCTACAAGATCCACCTGATCTATTACCAGAAATGATTGAAACAATTATGCAATCTGATATTGATTGCGTCGGTACTCGTCGTTCGACTCGTGACGGTGAACCACCGATCCGTAGTTTTTTTGCTAAGAAATTTTATCAGCTAATCAATAAAATCAGTGATACTGAAATGGTTGACGGAGCGAGAGATTTCCGTTTAATGACTCGCCAAATGGTTGATGCTATCTTGGAATTAACTGAATACAACCGCTTTTCGAAAGGCTTGTTCAGTTGGGTTGGTTTTAAAACCAAGTATATTTCCTTTGAAAACCGTGAACGAGTAGCTGGTGAAACCTCTTGGTCTTTTTGGAAATTATTTAATTACTCTATTGATGGAATCGTCAACTTTTCAGATGCACCATTAACAATTGCTTCATTCGTGGGGGCATTATCATGTATTGGTTCAGGTCTTGCTATTTTATTTATTATTTTACGTGCCCTGTTGTATGGTGATCCTACAGCTGGCTGGCCTTCCATGGTCTCGATTTTCTTGTTTATCGGAGGTATCCAATTATTGTGTCTTGGAATAATTGGCAAATACATTGGAAAAATCTTTTTAGAAACCAAACAACGTCCAGTGTATATTATCAGAGAGACTGAAAAAATTATTCCAAAAAACTATCAAAGCGAGAAATAAAAAAACTCAAGTTGTAACGATCTCAATAGTTAGTGATCTAACTGTTGGATTTCCTACAACTTGAGTCTTTTTTTATTTTCATCTATTTATGATGGTCAAAACAATGGTCCCAATCCCCAGCATAGTCAAACTAAATTGTACGAGTTCTGCTTTTTGCGGATTCCAGGTTTTCAACAATTCTTTTACCAGCATTAACACTAAAATTCCTACAACAATATATAAAATATAATAAGTTCTCATTCCTGAAGCCCAGATCGTAGGAGAAAATCCCATAATTATTCTTGAACAAGCGCCCATCATCATTAACAACATAAGAAAAGATGCTGTTTTTTTATTTTCAAAACTTAAGTAAATCCCTAGGAGTAAACAAGCCAATAAACCTAAAACAAGTAAAGTCGCTATCCATGATCCAGGACGAGTAAGTGACAGATTCGTTCCAGTATCGGTAAATAGCTTTGTTAAGTGACTGCTATCCCATATTTGTGCACGACTATTGCCACGTATGTGTATAAAACTTTCACCCATCGTATTCCCTAGGTAGATAATCAGATTCAAGAAAAAAGGTATAGCAGATAATAAGCGGCCATAATAATTTTTGCACTTGTTATAAGAAAGTAAAAAAACAAATAAGAACAAAATTAAGAACAATACATTTGTATCTAGAAAAAAAGGCTTTCCAAAAGAAGAAATACCCAAATCCAATTTAGTAATAAACCCAAATTGATCATATTGAGGAAACCACTTACTAATTTCTTGAGATGTCCTGATGGCATTCCCCGGTGTTGTCAACGAAAATAGTAACTCAATAAAACTTATGAGCAATGGGAGAATCAATAAGCGATGATATGCTCTTTTATATAATAAATAGCCAGTTATAATGGCCGTTAAAGTAAAAAAGCACGCATTCACTTGTTCTTGGTTAGCAGCAAATATCAGGAAAGGCAAACTAAACCAATAAATACTAGGAGTGATAGCTCTTCCTTTCAAGCGTTGGAAGAATGGGAAAAAAGCGAATAAGCAAAATGAAACGGACCATTGATAATTCAAAGTTGTCGACTCCCAGCCTGTTTCCCCCATCACGGTAAGTGGGACTAAGCAGTAGACAGATGTAACTAGCAACACGTTCTTACCATCCAATTTTTCAAAAACATACTTACAAATCATCAGGACCGTGCCCAACATGATGATTGAATTGATAAATTTCCACAGCAGAAAATGTTTAGAGAAAAACATCATAAACAGCTCTATGATAATTCTCGAACTCCAAGTTTTATAATGTTCGATCGAAGCTCCTAAATACCCTAGTTGGTCTAATCTATTTGAGTAAACTAAATCGTCTGCTCTAAATGATGGCATATATAGATTGAAAAATAAAAAAACAAGCCAAATAACTAAAAGCAAAAAAAATAATTCTTTATTAATTCTTTTTTTATTCCAGTACATTATTAAACTCCTTTTTATAATTTATCCCAGCAATTATAACACAGAGGCTTCTGTTTCCTATATTTTTTTCATCCTTTTATTTTTAAATAATGAATAAAATGGTCACTTTATCAAAAATAAACATAACAATTAACAGGTTTCATTCATTGGTTTTCCAAAGCGTTTGATCAACCATATTCGGCTAAAAGAAGATTCATTACTTGTTAATAAAACTTTACAAGAAAAATAAGTACTCCAAACAAATAACACCGCATAATTTTTGAAACATTCATAAATTCTCCATTCTAAATGATATCGTTCATGAAGAGACAAAAGTTACAATAACTATCGATAGGCATCTGACGGAAATTCGGAATACAAAAAGAGGTTATGAAAACTTTGGGTAGCTCCAATGACAATAAGAAAGAATTTTTTAAACATCTTTCCATGTTTGAAAAATTCAAGCTTATTCCAAGAAGCTGCAGCTTAAACACTATTGATTTATTTTTTGAGTAAAGTGTGGGTTTAATGTCGCACCATCAGAATAGTCTTTCGGGGGAGTCAAAAAATAATTCAGATTAAAAAACACAACAAAAAAGACACGACCTAAATCGTGTCTAACTGTTGATATAAAGGAAGGTACAGGATTTGAACCTGCGCGCCGGTATTAGCCGGTTCGCCGGATTTCGAGTCCGGTGCATTACCACTCTGCCAACCTTCCATACCTATTATTTTTAAACTTTTTTTAGTAAAAAGTCAAGCCTATTTCCCGATAGAAATCAAAAACCGGCATATTTATTTTATGAGGAGACAAAAAAACACAAGAATCATTTTCTGCTCCTTCTTAAATAGTGCCCAATTTGAAGTAAGAAAGAGTATTGGAATGAACCTTGTGTTATCACACTTCATAAGTAGATCTAACTAATTGTTTCAGGATTTTCTAAAGAAAGAATAGAATCAATCGTTCGCTTGATGAACGAAATAATTTGTTCTTCAGTTGGGTGCATGATGTTTGAAGACATTAAAGATGCAATTCCGGTAACTGCAACCCAGGTTCCAGTGTGTAATGCATCAACGTATTCATCTGACAACTGGTTGTATCGATGATCTTGTTTGACGATTTCACGGAAATAGTTATAAGAAAAATCATGCATTTTTTGTCCGTCGCCATGTTCGTCGATATATAATGCCATGTAAAGACTATGATGTTTTTTTGCAAAGTAGATATAGTTTAATCCTAGGTCAATAATTTTATCTCCAGTACGTTCAACTGGAAAAACATTTTCTTTGAGTTGTTCAAAAATTGAGTCTAATAAAGTATTTTTTAGATCCTCCATGTTTTTGAACTCTAAATAAATAGGTTGTGTGGATATACCCATTTTTTTAGCAATATTTCTCGCAGTAAACCCTTTAAAACCTTCCTTTGCAACAACATCATAAGCAGCTTTTAGAATTTGATCTTTAGTATAGACTTTTCTTCTCATTAAAACTCCCCCACTTCTTACTGCAGTATATGTTGTTTTATTGTAACCGATATACACAGTTTTTGGCAAATAATTTACTCAAAACGTTATATTTTAAGTTTTTTTCTTATTTATTTTTAACAATGATACAATATTATTTAAGAATAAACAAAAATACTGTTTCCCCTTACAAAAATTGATTTTTCTGTAACTGTTAGTTGACCAAAAGATTTCTTTCACGTTATAGTTAAAGAAAACGACAAAGAAGGTATGTAATGGTTAATAAAAACGACGTTATTTATATTCACCCCATCAAAAAAAAGCCATCTCAAAAAAATAAGTATTTTTATTTAACATTTACTGGCTTGTTTTTTCTAATAATCGGGCTTGTTTCTGGACATCCGGTTGAAACTATTGAGGGACTCAACAATATCCTCACTTCTCCTAGTAATCTGATGACCGATTATTTGGCAATAGGTGGTTTTGGAAGCGCATTTATCAATGTTGGTGTTCTGACTTTGTTGTCCGTACTTCTTTGCTATCATCATAAAGTCTATCTAAATGGACTAATCTTTGCTTCTGTATTAACCATCACAGGCTTTTCTTTTTTTGGAAAAAATCTGTATAACTCTCTTTCCATTATTTTGGGTGTCTATCTCTATGCACGTTTTGTACATAAACCATTTTCACAGTATATTATGGTTGGCTTATTTGCTAGCGCCTTGTCACCTGTAGTTAGTTATATCACTTTCGGTATGAACTTACCATTGGGCTTAGGTATTTTATTTGGTAATCTGACTGGTATACTCGTTGGTTTTTTACTCCCTCCTTTGGCATCGCATACCCTTATTTTTCATCGTGGATTCAATTTGTATAATATTGGTTTTACTTCTGGATTGATCGCCATGGTCGTGGCTGGTATCCTTCGGTTATTTGATTTTTCAATTGAAGTTCAATCGTTCGTTTCAACAGGCTACCATCAAGAACTTACATTAGTCATTTTTCTTTTTTTTAGTTTAACTACGCTATTTGGTTTTTTTATTAATTCATGGAAGCTCACTGGTTTACATGACATTTTTCAAACTTCAGGAAAAGTAACTACTGATTTTATGGCGATCTCAAGTATCGGTGCCACCTTACTAAACATGGGGTTAGTAGGGCTAATGCTTTCCATCTATGTTCTTCTTATTGGTGGTGAATTCAACGGCCCGATTATTGGGGCAATCCTATCTTCAGTTGGATTCAGTGCCTTCGGTTGTCATCTAAAGAACAGTTTCCCCATACTTATAGGGATTTATCTTGCTTCATATCTGGCTACTATCCATGATGCCTCTCAAACAACAATGATCGTAGCAGCGATATTTGGTACTGCACTTGCTCCTATTAGTGGTTTTTATGGTAGTATTTTTGGTATTTTAGCTGGATTTTTGCATATTGTCTTAGTCCATAACGTCAGTGCATTACATGGCGGATTAAGCCTATATAATAGTGGATTTTCAACTGGATTCGTTGCAGGTTTTCTTGTACCGATCTTAGACAGCCTGACTGTTGGCAGAAAGGAAAAGGATGGCATTGGAAAAAGAATTATCAAAAAGAATCATTAGTGAATTTTTAACCTATCTTTATTCTCACGAGATCACTGAAATAAGGATTGGGCTAGAATCAACACCCGAAGGATTATATATTGAAATTCAAGGAACTTGTTATTCACCTCCTTCTGATTTGCATGAGTTAGCGGAAATGCTCAATGAACCAAGAAATCCTACTATGGATCTATATTACCAAGAGCTTGGAAATGTTTTTCTGGATCAATCAGATTTCCGATTACTTGGAAGTCTGATTGATGATGTGGAACTCATGTACGAACTTCCCATCTTAAATATAAAAGTATTTAGACGAATCCTTTGATTCAACAGGCTTAGTGAAAAGACAAAATGAGACACTGATTTTCACTCCCCTGAGATATTCCCTTTAGCTTTCATATAGTTATGGCGTTCAGAGTATTCTATCCACGTAAGTAAGCTAGAAACGCATCAGAGGTAAAGCAAAAACTTCTTCTTTTAGTTTCCTCAGCTTATTTTAAAGATTTAATACTTGAACGCCGATTTTTCATTTAATAGAGGATATTTTTCCTAAAACTACAGGCACAAAAATAATACTTCAAATACATCTTTAGTTGGATGTTTTTGAATCGTTTTTAAATTATACTTATTACAACTTACAAAATTGTTTGATAACTGTCATTTAAAATAGTGGCACAAAGAGTCACTAATAAAGTACATTAGTAATATAAGAAAACGTATCAAAGGAGTTGATAGACGTTGAACATTGCGGCATCACGGAAATTGATCAATTTTATATCTATCATTGGATTAGTAATTTCGATAGCCTTAACGATTTATTTTATCAATTTGGGTGTATTTAAAGATTTAAATTCTTTAAGAGGATTAGTTGGAGATTCAATTATCTTAGGTCCTATTATTTTCATCTTAATCCAAATCCTGCAAGTTGTTATTCCAATCATTCCTGGAGGGATAAGTACAGCAGCCGGTGTATTAATTTTTGGACCTTATGCTGGTTTTATTTATAATTATGTAGGGATTTGTATCGGTTCGATCATCATCTTTTTACTTGGTCGGCGGTATGGTAAACCATTTATTTTATCTATGGTCAGTGACAAGACGTATAACAAGTATGTTGGTTGGCTCGATAACCAGAATCGCTTTGAAAAGTTATTTGCTTTAGCAATTTTTCTACCAGTGGCCCCTGATGATGCGCTTTGTTTAATGGCTGGTCTAACAAATATTTCTGTAAAAAAATATACTTGGATCATTTTATTGGCGAAACCCCTCTCGATTTTCTTATACAGCATGGCTTTGATTTATGGTGGACATTTCTTAAGTGGATTACTAGGATAGTTTATTATAAGTGGGCGTACTGCGTTAAGTATTTGCGCAATCTGTCCACTTATTTTTATTTTTACGTTATAATATTTATGGTAGGTGATTGAATGTTAATTTATTTAAAAAGAAGTTTAGGAAATGCTTGGGACTTTCTTAAAGGAACTCAAGCATATTTTCGTGATGTTTTGATTATGCATTTATTTATTTTATTTATTTGTTTACCCTTATTGAATAGTACGACCAGATTCATCTTGAATCGAGGAGCCATTGATTATATATCTAGTGATAATATCTCTACGATCCTTTCACAGCACCCAGGTGTCTTATTGTCTTTGACTGCTGTCTTATTAACTATCTTACTCCTAGTTTATTTTGAGTTTACTTTTTTATTGATGAGTGTTTACTTTATTAAGAAACAAACACCTATCTCGTTGAAACAGTTACTTCAAGCAACGTTTCGTCAATTAAAAAAAATACGCCCATTGACTTTTCTTTTTTTCTTAGCTTATTTCGTACTTATTTTACCGATTAGTGGGTTAAGTTTTAATTCTGATTTACTATCTAAAGTTAAAATCCCAGCTTTTATCATGGATTTTATTTTTACTAATCGTTGGATCGTGGTTAGCAGCTTCATTCTGTTTTATATCTTTTTAGCTTACATTGGTATCCGTCTCATTTTTGCCTTACCAGAAATGATTCTACGTGATCGACCATTTAAACAAGCGGTTAAAGAAAGTTGGTATTTAACCAAATCACGTTTTTTTGCAATCCTTGGACAGTTCATCATTATTGGTGGTAGTATTTTACTCATTTCATTTGCCGGCTATTTAATTGTGCTCCTCGCACAAATAATTGTAGAACAATTTTTCCCTAATTATTCATTGATTAGCGCTGTTTTTGCAATGACGATTCTTCAAGCTATCCTTTTATTCAACATCGTTATGTCAACAGTCGGAATTTTTTACATTATTATTGATTTCATGGATGATGAAGGTTTTCTTCCTGAGACTCCTAACTGGTTTCGTTTAGAATCTCCTAACAAACGTTTTTCTGTTCTTAAAAATACAAGCTTAGTTTTATTTGCTGTATTTTTTGGTGTAGGTGTTTGTCTCTACAATATGGATTATTTGACTTCTGCTTCTCAAACGAAACCTGTAACGATTTCTCATCGTGGTGTCAGTGGAGGTAACAGTGCCCAAAATACTTTAGCTGCTTTAGAAAAAACAAGTCGTACCTACCATCCTGATTATGTGGAGATGGATGTACAAGAAACCAAAGATGGTCAATTCGTTGTCATGCATGATTTTAACTTAAAAAAATTAACAGGGATAAATAAAGCACCACAAGATCTAACCTTGAAAGAATTAGAAAAGTTAAAAGTAACTGAAAACGGTGCGAAAGAACCTGTCGTTTCCTTTGATACTTATTTAAAGAGAGCCAATGAATTAAATCAAAAACTTTTAATCGAAATCAAAAATTCAAAAAATGATTCTAAAGATATCGTTGATCGCTTTGTCAAAAAATATGAAGAAAACATTTTAACTCATCAGCATATTCTACAAAGTCTTACGTATCAGACGGTATCTGATCTGAAAAATGCCAATCCTAATTTTTATGTAGGCTACATCCTACCATTCAATATTGTTGGACCACCAGTTACTCCGGCCGACTTTTTGACGATGGAGTATAGTACGATCAATCGGAATTTTATTGATTCAGCTCATCAAGATGGTAAAAAAGTGTATGTCTGGACGGTTAACGACTCAGATGGAATCAGTCGTATGATGTTTTATGGTGTTGATGGGATCATTACTGATCAAATGACTATCTTAAATGAAAATATCAAAGCAATGGATGAAGAGATCACCTATTCAGATAAATTATTGAATTTCGTTTTAGGTGTTGGTTAAAAAAAGAGCCCCATGGATTGAATCCATGGGGTTCTTTTTCAATTACTTTATCTTTCTCTCGCGCTTTTCACCGCACGAACCACTGCTAAGATTGCCGGAATAGCAGAAATAACTGCTAAGATAATGCCCATTTTACCTGAACTCTTTCTTTTTTGCATGTTTTTTCGCTCCCTTCTCTCTCCTCTAATTATAGAGAAGTTTACGATATTTCTCAAAAAAAGTGTTTATGAAACCAAAGCAGATTCTGCTACTGTATAAATTTCGTCCAGTTTAACTAGTAGACGAAACTTACTATCGTAAACAGCCAACCGATCTCTCTGATCATAGCTTTCTACAAAAATAACAGCCGTATTAGTATATGTACGTTCCACGCAACCAATCACTTCATAGTTCACTCCAATCGGTTTGCATATGTATGACTTGCCTATTTCTAATTTTAACATTTCTCAATTCCCTCCTTTATTTTGTTAATCTTTAATTTATAATAACAAAAAAAAGAAGATTTGAAAACGATTTATTGAATTTTTTTATATTTTTTCTTAGAATTACACGATTTCAATCTAGTTTCCCCTTTTTCTCACATAACTAATACCAAGATATAATTGTAATTTATAAGTGACAGATTTGTTTGAAACTGTTAGCCTTTTGTTCGTGTAAACCTCCGAAAAAGCATCTAAACTATTCTGTGAGGAGGGAATTTCATGATTGTTATTCAAGCTACTGTATTTATCCTGTTATTGATTGGATTGCTTATTGGACTCACAGAAAATTAAGAATCCCTTGTTGACATAGCAATTAATTGCGAAAAAAAAATAAGGGTGCTACACTGATTACAGGAAGGAAAATTTAACAGAAAATTCCAACCACAATTTACATTAATAAAAAAAGAGGTGACTTACATGACATTTACTAAAACAAATATTGAATACCGAGTTGCATTTGATACTGTATCTAATCAATTTATGGCAATTGATGCTACAAATGAAAACAACGTAGCATTTGGTATCACGATTGAACAAGCTGTCCGTGCATTAAATGAATCCAAATAAGGAGTGAATCATTTCTAATGACCGAAAACAACTCGGGATCGAAAAAAGAATAAAGACGTTTGCAACTAATACAGTTAGCAAACGTCTTTTATTATTTATTCAATTCGAGTTTGTGCTTTATTTTCCCCCATGAAATTTTGCTGATTCCCAGAAAGATTAGAACCATCGCAATTTGCATGATTGGTACTCCTGCCCCCGTATACACACTTAGAAAATAATCTTTTTGCTCTGGCGAGTAGGAACAAAACCATGAAACCCCAAATAAAAATAAAAACTGGGTCAATATCAAACCACTAGTAATGACCAGTGCAGAACAATAAAAACCTCGATCTTTTTTTGCATAGATTGAACCTAAGATCAAAAATAAAAATCCTAAAATCGCTAAACATAGAACAACACCACTTGTCTTTTGATAAATCGCAATCATAATATTAGAGATTTTCGCTGTTTTTGATAAAACTAAAATTGGCGGTTGTGGATCTTCACTATTAATCCAATTATTCAATAAAGGAACTCGCAAAAAGTTTTGCGCTGCTTCTACATCCGCATGGGTTCCAAAACTGTAATTCCCTCCTTGATGAAAATCTTTGTAAAATAAATTGTCACTATAAGCTGTCCTAAAAAAATCTAAGAGTACTGGAATATCCTCGGCAATCTTCCCATCTCCTGTACTCATTAAGTAGACTTCACGTTTCTTCTTCAAATCTCCCTTACGATAAGCAGCCCTTAACTCTTGATTGACTTGTTTCCAAAATTCATTGGTTTCTTTTGCGTTATTTTGATAGTAGCCAGACTCATTCAACACATCTCGCAGTGCCCAAAAAATAATGTCTCCCTTTAATTCCTTTACTTTTCCTGCCTGAGTCCAAGCATGTGTCGTATATAATTCTTTGATTCTAGCAGCTTCTTTAGCAAAAGCAGGTGACACAGCTAATGCTTTATTTAACGCTTCATGAGAAACCCAAATCCTACTGTTCTCTTTGTTTATGTTCGTTCCATCATCTATTCGAATCAAGTTCTTCATCAATTGAGCAAACTCTCCGCTCGTACGATCATTGACTACTGCAAGATGATAGACTTCTTCATTTTTATGCTTAATCATTTGGTTTGTCACGATAAAGCTGATCATAGGAAGAAAAAACAAACTGAGCTTGATCAGTTTTCTTCGATCAAAGGTAATTTGTGAAAGAAACTTTTCAACAGTTTTCGTTGGTCTAAAATCCACTCCTAATAAAATCTGAACAAAACTAATGATTAAGGCTGCCAGAACAAACGGCAACAACCAGAGTGAATCTTCGCGAATATACCAGTAAAATGGAAAGATTAGAGACAACAAGAAAAACCAAGGTAAAATAGTTTTTGTTGCACGATATTTACGATAATAAATAGCTAATAAACAAGCAACGATAATTACGACAGATGGAATTACAATGGCGTTTCGATAAATACGTGTCGAATATTCATGGGTAAAACCGATTGGTGAAAATAAAAAAAAGACATAGATAAAAAACAAGATACTATTCTTTTTAACGATCGGCTTTACACTCAGTGTAATCAGCACGCTAGCTAAAATATTAAACCCACCTAATAATAGCGAGTATGGTAGCTGAATTTTATTGGCAAAAGCTAAAAATAAGCTATAAGAAATACCTTTTGATAAAGTTTTAGCATTGTACTCTCCTAACCACTGCCCGTCCACTAAGTTACGGGCATAATGAATAAAAAGCTGGTCATCATAGCTAGCTGTCATATCGATGCTGTAAGTCGCTTTGTAATAGAGATAAAGACGTATTAGTGTAAGAATTAGAGCGATACCACAAATAAAATAAAGTTGTTTTTGCCTAACATACTGAAGCATTTCCTTTACTCTATCCATGTACCCTAACCTTTCCTCCGCCTTTCTTCTTGATACTAATCATATTTGATAATTTATTTTTAACCAATTCACTCAACTCCTTATTCAATAAGCCTCTAATAAGTATAGCAAAAATTCATTTCATTGATATTAACCTTAAAAGATTCTTATTAACTTGTTTGATTGCTTTTTTAGCAGGTTCTAAGCGTTAAAAACAAGAATTATACTGTACTAACTTAATGACTGATCTTTTCCACTTTGTAACTATCGTAATCTGCTGTTGTGCAAATCATTTCCTTTATATATCTATTTTTATCAATAGGTGATTAAAAATTCACATTTTTTATTTTGTAATTTAATTTTTAGATAAAAAACAACTTTGTATATCTTTAGACAAGTATTACAGAATGATATATTTTTTTATTAGGAGGTTTATTTCTTTCATTCCTACATGGAAGGAAAATATTTTTATTTTTGGAGGAAAAAAATGGGAACTTTTTTAGTGTTAGTAGGTTTAATTGGTATTTGTTGGGGGTTAGTAGGACTGATTCGATCATTTTTCAAAAAAGGGAATAAAAAACGAAACTTTATTATTATAGGAACAGCATTTATTCTTATGATTTTCGGAGCGTCTATCTCTCCTACCAGTCATTCCGATAGTTCAAAAGCAAGCACACAATCTGAAAAAAAGATCGAAACGAAAAGAACATCAAGTACTTCTAGTGAAGAGCAGCTGAAACAAAAAGCTGAACGTAAAGAAAAAGAAAAACAAAAACTTGAGGCTGAGCGTAAGAAACAAGAAGAAGAAAAACAAAAACTTGAGGCTGAGCGCAAAAAACAAGAAGAAGAAAGACAGAAACTTGAGGCTGAGCGCAAAAAACAAGAAGAAGAAAAACAGAAAATTGAAGCTGAGCGTAAAGCACAGGAAGAACGTCAAAAACAAGCTGAAAATGAAGCAACAACAGCACTATCACAAGCTGAAGCTCATCCAACTAGAGAAAACTATAACTCAGCAGCTACTTTAATCCAGGCTATTCCAAACGGCAATCAACACTTATCTGCTCGACTAGCTACAGTAGATGCAACGATCAAAGCAAATGAGGCAGCTGAAGCAGAACGACAACGGCAAGCTGCGGCCGCACAAGAACAAGCCAATCAAGTTGCAGCAGCACAAACACCGCAACAAAACAACGAACAAACGGTTTATATTGCTCCAGATCATGGTACAAAATATCATTTAAATCCGAACTGTTCGGGACTTAACAACGCAAATTCTGTCGTAGCTATCTCGCTGCAAGAGGCCCAAGCACGTGGATATACGTTGTGTAAGCGAGGTTAATCTAAAATAATAAAATGAACTGTGACAGCAATGTCTAGCTCTGATAACTAAGCCGGAGAATCCGAAAATAGTCTCTACTATTTTGGACTCTCCGGCTTATTTCAAGGAGTTGATGCTTGAACACCGTGAATCAGAGGTTGTGAAAAGAGCGTTTTGACCTGAGCGCTCACCAAGTAAAAACTGCGACGAGTAATCGCAGGAGCATTAAGGATGAAAATCTCGAAACAGCTCCTCATGTTTTGAGATTTTTTGACTTATCGCCGAAGGTCAGCTCTTTGAACACCGTTTATCCATTTTCAAAGCACAAAATAAGATTTATCTCCCTAATTTATTTTTATTGTGAACATTTCCGGTGTTCGGTCTCTCCTAACTTTACTTAAGCATGGTCATACAAAAAAACAGAAAATTTTTACAGCCATTCCCCTGATATTAATAGTCGGATATTAGCTTAAATACCATAAATTTTTTTGCGTTTCTCCTTTACAAAAAGAACGTTTGTTCGTATAATGCTATTAAAGAATATTTATGGATTGGCATCCTCGAAATCGCTCATAAGGGAGAGTCCACAATGATTAAGAAATATGGCACAGTAACAAAAATAAAAATACTACAAATTGGGGCTCGTCCCTTGATAAGATTTAGCTTGAATGATACGAACTGTTTAATCGCTGGTCATGGTTTAAACTTTCTTGCTGAAGTAGATGAAGGAATGAAATTAGTAATCAGTGGCTATTATAATCAAAGAAACCAATTGGTCGTCAAAGAATATCATGTGCTCGGTCCCACGAAAATACTGATTGATTTTAAAAAAATCAAGAAAGAATTTATTGGTAAAAAATAAAAATTGGTTTTGAAGTATATAACTCCCGTCTAAAAAAATCAGAACTTTTTTGTAAAAGAAAAAAGGTATCCATCTGTCTCAGCGAGTAGGTTTGGATACCTTTTTAAATCAGCAAAATTAGGTTTATTTTTTATTTATACATAAATGCTGTTCTAGGATTACTTGTTGTTCCTATCTCTTTAGTACCTTTCTATCTTTAAACGGATGATATGGTTAATTGCTTACTTGATTAAAGTCAGAAATGATATCATTCAACTCCGTTTGAAGTGTCGAAACAATCAAATGAAAATTTTCTTCATCCGTTTTATCATATGGGGATGTTTTTGTTACATAAAGTAGCTTCTCGTTTTCTATTTTCATTAGAACCTGTGTTGCGGTTTGTACTTTGTTTTGATAATTAAACGCAGACATTCCACTTTGAATAATCGTTATGATTGCGGAAGCAATCGAAACGACTAATAACAAAGACTTATGATCAGATGCCTCGTGAATTAAAATAGGGATAGCAGCAGATAATACGATTTTTATAATATTCCCTATGCCAATGATTCTATTATACGATTGAATATCTTTTTTTAATTTATTAATTGTAGAATCAATCGATTCAATAAACGCTTTTTGATCCATATCATTTCTCCATTCACTTTATTAAAATTTGGTCGTAAAACTATTATAATTGGATTTACCTATGTTTCAGCTAATTACAAATCAAAACAAACGGCTATTAAATAACAATAATTATTTTATCAAAATAATTATATATTTGTCAATGATAGTATTCGTGCACGGATAAAAGCTATTAAAAAGATCTGAACAAAGATTTAATCATTACAGACGACATAAAAATCACATTTGATGTATGCTCACAATCTCTGACCAACCGAGCAAAGTAAGCTTGATTGATTTAAAAAATTTAAACTGTGAATACTATTGCCCACAGAATTGACAAACGTGCCCATCTCTCTCCTAACTGTCCATAATGGTAGATATGTGTAAGCAGTGCCTAACCGAAAAGTTGGCATGAAGCATGAAGATATAAGTCATAAAGATATCTCTATTATTCAACTATATGATCAAGTGTCATATGAAAGTATTGAACGAACTTCGATAAGTCCAATGACTATATCAATAATCAACAACGAAAATTTTCTGGACAAAATATTTCTCTGCCAACAAACCAAAAAAGGATGGCTATAATTAGCCATCCTTTTTTATAAATACCTCAATGAGTATCATTTTTCATTTTAAAGGCAAATTGTTTTGGATAATTATTTTTAATAATTACCTAAAACTCCTTATCTTAAAGACGTTCGTTCAATTCTTTGGCAAGGTCTTCAAAGCCTGGTTTGCCTAGAAGTGCGAACATGTTTTTCTTGTATCATGTGTACATTTATTACTTTTTTTCTCTTTTGTACCGTTAGAAAACGCCGAAATATCAGTATTTTATCTATCTCCTGCTTTTTCCATCTTTTCTGGTTTTTAATATCACTATCACCAAAACTATCACTAGTTTTTCTATTATTTTTACTTTTTTATATGCATATTGAAACCGGAGTTAGAACAATTAATATAAGAACGAAAAAAACTCAGCCAAGAATGATTGGTTGAGGTCTTTAGCTACTCAAAGTCAGATTTGAATCTTTCGGTTTTAAATTTAGCAAAGGATTTAATGAAATCATTGATTTAATCTCTAAAGGCACAATTTCACATCTCATATTATTTTTCCTTATTTGTAAAATTTTTTCTAGGTATTCTCTACATATATACCTCCGATTTGTAAGTAACGTTAATGGTATAGAGATACCACTTAAGACAAATAACCGATCACAATCCACCAGAACTGGCATGCGAAATGGCGATTTAATTCTAGAAGTCTCTTTATTTGGTAAAATTTCAAATCTATTTAAAGGTGGAAGACCTTTTTTAATATGTTTTAGTCTTTTTGAAGTACAAACAAAAAGACCTTTCCCCGTTTCCTGTCGTTCAACAAAAATATAAATATGTACTTCCCCTCCATTTTGAGAGGAGATATTTTTGTAGAATATTCAAATAAAAATTATTTAGCAACAAAATACTATTTTGTTAAAGAAATTTAAACTAAAAAATACATCTATTTTCCTGTATGTTCAGTCACGATTTCTTGTGATCTATTTGCTGTGTCTTCTACATCGCTTTTGGCTTTTTCCAGTTTTTCAATATAATTATTCAAATTACTGTTTTCTGATTGTTCTTTTTCTAGTTTTTGTTGAGTACTTTGCAATTGGTTTTTAATAGTATTTTTTTCATTTGACAATTGATTAATTTGTTGATTTAAACTATTAACAGTATTTTGAGCATCATTAAATTTATTTTGTTCTGTTTGTAAACGATTATTCCAATCAGTGTTTAATTGATTTATTTCAGCTATTTTTTGATTTATTTCATCAATTTTAGCATTGATTTCATTTTGTTTACCTTGCAATTCAGCATTTTTTCCTGATAATTGATTCTCTAAATTTGTTTTATCTATAGTTAATTGATTTTTCTCATTTTCCAAAGTCAACACTTTTTGTTTATATTCTTCAACGTTAGCCTTTACTTGCTCAAGTTCTTGATTATTTGAAGATAATCGTGAATTTAAACTACTAATATTTTGCTCTTTATTTTCTAGTGCTTTATCTAATGACTCCAAATTATGATTGATTTGTTCAATATTATCTTCTCCACCCCATAACAAAATGTCATCGGCAAAGTTTTTCCCTGCGATCCCTGCTAACACTAATCCACCTATAATTAATCCACTTACTACAATTTTCTTATTCATATCACCATTCTCCTTAACACAAACTGAACCAATTATAGTTAATGATTTCACAATCAGTCAATTTAAATATGTATTTTTTTATTTTATTTTTATAAATCTTTTTCTTAATTCGGATAAAGTCAGATGTAACTGCATACAAACATTATTTTTAAAACATTGTATTAATTAATTTAAAATTAGATATAGTTATTAAATTCACATAAAAAAGTCTACTCTTTCGGATAGACCAAAACATCTAACACATTTATTTAACAGTTTTTATTTTTCCATTTTTTGACTAATTCTAGTTAATTCTGATTGCTTTAATATCAACGTTTATAAAGTTTTTCAGTTACTAATATTTTCTATATTTTTCTAAAAAGTATGGTCAAAGTATGGTCATTTTTCATTACGTTTGACACATTTTATTTATCAAGTATAATGATAGTTGAAAGTGAATTTAAACAAATATACACCATAAACACAACGTACCTGCGAATACGTTGTGTTTTTTCTTTTTCAAAAAAAGACGCTTACCGCTGCGAAACAGTAAGCGCCATGTCGGCTCTAATGTTTATCTAGCCAATGACTAAATAATGCCAACGTTAAACCAATTAACAATGGCAAGAGCACGTGCTCTAAAGTGAATTCAAACAAATTATACACCTCCTTCCACAAAAATCTCTGTGGAAGCGACGAGCCGACATTTTATTATAGCATTATTGAATTTTATTTTTTACAACTTTTTATACAATAATCTATGAATTTTCACAACCAAGTTATTTGCAAATAATCTAAAAAAGCTACTCTTTCGAGTAGCCTTGAACGGATGTCATCATCTTGGGGGGGTTCAGAAAAAATTCATTTTTTATAGATTGTGTAAAATGATGACACTGTCATTTTACCACGATTGAAATTATTGTTTTATTACTTTTTTGACGTACAGATAAAAATAAAAAATACCACCCGAAGGTTGGGGGTATGGTGGTATGAGTTGGTTTACGGGAGTGTTGTAGTATTTGTATGTATAAATTAAATTTATTTCTTGTCAAGTATTTATATTTACCAATCAAATTTATTTTGATAGACTATGTATATCTAAAAACTGTTCAGAATACACTAATAAAAGGAGGAAGTCGAGTTGCGTAATGTCAAAGAATATGCAAAATTCTTTTTGCAAAAGGGACTAATTGATACTCCTAATACTTTTGATGGCAACATGAAATTACAAAAACTATTATTTTTTGCAAATTTGATTAACTATTCTAAGCATGAAGATTTACTATTTAAAGAAGACATGCTTGCCTTTGAAAATGGTACAGTAATAGAAGAAGTTAGGCAAAAATACAAGAACGATTACTATTCTTTTATGGAAGAAGCAAAACAATTTCAAGCAAATTTTTCTGAAAAGGAATATGAAGTACTTAATGATACAATCAAAATTTTTGGAAGATTGTCAGCAAAAGATTTATCTAATCTAAATCATGAATTTGATTTTTGGAATATTCGGTTTGAAAATTCAACTTTGTCTACTGGTTACCATGATAAAAAACTAGCTAAGATAACAAAAAATGATATTTCTAAAGAAATCTATAAAATAACTGAAATGTTAAATACATACAATCAAAATTTTATAGATTCTGACGAAACGTTCGAAATTATCAATGGCATAACATTTTATTATAACCCTAATGAAGTTGATTTTGAACAACTGTTACCTCAGTTAGAAATTTTTTCTACTTTATCAGAAAATGATGATGATACTTATTCTGTATATTTAGAAGATGGAGATTTAGTAATCGTATAATGGTTGCAGTTGGTGAAGCATATCTCGGTAAAATTAGTTTTGTTGACGGAGCTAAACCACTATATTCAAGGCCCTATCTAGTAGTAGAAATACTGCCTGATGGAGTTAATGTACTAAATATTTCATCATCTAAAGGTAAAGAACAAAAACTTTTATATAATTCGAATTACGAGTTAAAACAATATAAACCTCCATTTGTAAAACCTAGTTTTGCAAAATTAGATTCAAAAAAATTTATTTCTTTTGAAGAATTACAAACACTAAAGTTACTGCACAATGGTCACAAGTTAAATTCTTCAGACTTAAATAACATATTACAAAAAATAAGAAGCTTTTCTTCGTAAAGAAAAGCTTCTTATTTCTTTATGTACCCTGTAGGACTCGAACCTACGACCGGACGGTTATGAGCCGTCTGCTCTGACCAACTGAGCTAAGGGTACAGATTGTTGCCACCATGGACAATAACAAGAGATAGCATCAGTTTTATGTGGCAACAATCCTGTTATCGCATAACTTGAAGTGTAACTAGTTACGGGTGAGAGTATAGCTATGCGATAACATCACTATTTTATCGAATAATTTTTATAGTTGTCAATACGGTTATGTACTGCTCCTCAACAAATAGTTTGTTAAAAAACAAAAGTTCCTATTGTAAGATAAAATATAATCTTGATATAATTTAGATAAAGAAAAGAAAAAAAGAAAAGGTGAAATAAATGGATAATATCAAAGCTTTGATAATTGCGTCAGAAAATGCAACTGGACAACCGACTGGTCCGAATACTATAGGAACTTTTATTACCAATCCTTCTCTCGTATTTAGAGCCCCTTTCATTCCAACGGCCATGTCTATAGCAGTAACCATAATTACTTCTGGAATTAAAGCAAATGAACATTATAAGTTTAAAATCGATGTTACTAATACCATAACAGGAAAACAGATATATTCCACGGGTAATAATGATTTAAATTTACCTAATGATATGGATAACTTTATGTTTAATTTAGATTTAAAAAATTTAGAATTTATGAACGTCGGTTTATACAATATACAATTTACAATTAACCAACAGACTTTTAATCAAGAGTTTGAAGTCAAAAGTAATAGAGTCCTCAATATAACTGAGGATTGATATTCTTATGAATAGTACTATTAATTTTACCACAACCGCTTTTGGGTCTAAAAATTTTTCATATGTAGGTAAGAAAACTTCAAAAAATACGTCTAAAGTTATTGTTTCTGCAACTTTATTAGTAATATTTGTATCGGGTTCCTCGAATTCGTGTATCAAGGCATCTAAACTCATACCTGAAAATTCAAGTTCAGAGAACTCTATTTTCCTGTCAAATAAAAAAGAAAACCTAAATAAAACGTTTATTTCGAATAATCAGGTATTTACTGATACAATAGAAATGAACAATAAAAAACTGGAGGTGGATGAATTGACTGAAAAGGTAACTCAAGCTCAATTAGAGGAAATCAAATCCCATTTCGATACTAAAATCAATCATTTAGATAAATCTTTAAAAATGTATATTGACAAAGTAAAAGTAGATACTGTAACTGAAATTAAGGATCATATTACTTCTGAAAACGAAACCTTAAAGTCTACAAAAAAAGATACTTTTAGATTTTGGATATCCTCCGTTTTAATTCCTATTGGCACAGTAATACTTACCTTATGGGCTACTAGCTATTTCAAATTATTTTAATATGTACACCCCTCTCAAAATGAGGGGTTTTTTTATAATGTTAAATAGATATCCTTAATCCGAACATCATTAACCGCACCTTCGCCGTTAGCTTGATTACAACGACGGAAAATGACATCAATTGTCGTGCCTTTTTTCACCCAGCTTAGATCTACTGTGACATCCATTCCTAGAGCGTCGCCACCTTTATAATTATAGGATTTCTTCACATCAGGTCGTTTGATTCCTTGTGAAGCCACACGAGTGATTTCTTCATTTGTACCATGCTTCATAATAAGAATATAAGCACATTTTCCAATTGCACCTTCTGGTTTATCTGGCACTAGCCACCCTGCGATTCGGACTTTTCCTTTGCTTACTTCATTAAACTTGTCTAGTTTCGCCCATGCGTTCCCTTGATGAACAGCTTTACTTTCTGCTACTGCTTTATCATGGTCGGATGGTGTTTGTGGTTTTGGTTGCTGTACTTGGATAGCTTCTACTTTCACTTGATTACTTGAAGTTTGACACTTACCAGATGTGGCATAGGCTTTCCAAGTATTTTGATCACCATAAAAGATATTTTGATCATATGGTGTCGAAGTATATTGCCACATAGCCGCATTGGACCAGTGTTTAATTTTAGGGAAGTTTGATTGATAAGCTGCTACCCACAATCCATAATCTGCTTTTACTATTTCGGAAAAATCTTCTTCAAATAAAACTGAAGCTGACGTGTAAACTAGGGCTTTGATTCCTGTTTTTTGTTGGATACGATCTAACATTTGTTTTAAAACACACGTTCCTTGTCGTCCATACATTTCATAGTCTAAAACTAGAATTCCTTTGCCAATATATCCTTGAACATTTTGAATAAAGAAATCTGTTTGTGTTTGCCAATTTGAACCATCAATAAAATGATAGACACCAAAAGATTTACCAGCTTTGATAGCTTGTTGAACAAAAGGATCACAATAACGATCCACAAAATTACAGCCTTCCGTTGCTTTAAACATATAAGCGTCTGCTGGATAGTCCTTGATATTTTTTGAACCATTGTTATTGGATAAATCTACTACTTTCAATGTCATTTTTCATCTTCTCCTTTATCTAATTCTTTGATTCCATAAGTCGTTTGTTTCCATAATTGATCGCCATACACTGTAATTCCTACTGCCACAATGGCGACAAAAAAGTTAAATACGTTATATTCACCAAATAATAGTGGTGTACAAATACAACTAATGACCGTGAGTACCAAAGGAATTCCCCAATCGGGGAACTTAGGAATTTCCTTTAACACTTTTCCTGCCACATATAACCCACACATAGCAAGTATCATTTCAGTTGAGAGTGATTCCATCAGACTCCACCTCCTTTCCGAGCATAAAAAAGAAGCACAGAATTATTTCCGTACTTCCTTTTCGATTTCATTGACTTTACCTTCAATTCTTTCCATGTCCGAACGTGTATTAATTAGTTCATTTTTGATCTCATTCAACGTAGTCAAAAACTCTCGTCGATCCTGTTTTGAGTTTTCTCTTTCATCATATAGTTCTTTTCGATAGTAATTATTTATTCGCCAAGCGGCAAAAATGATTATCCCAATCAAAATGATTGTTAATGGTAAAAAAATAAGCCCGTCAATTGCGACTAGCTTGTTAAAAATCTGATCAATCCCTTTCATCTCTTCTCACCTTCTTCCTATTCAGTGAGAATTTCTTTCTCTTCTTCTTCCGTAATACTTCCTTGTGCAACATAACCCATTATATCTGCTTTAGTATACACACCTAAATCATATAAAAATTGGATATCTTCTTTACTTGGATACATTTGGCACGCCTCCTTCTGTAATTACGACATCTTCTTTCGGAAAAACAACGTCTTGAATCTTTTCTACGATTCCTCTTAATTTTGTCAATTCCTTCATCGTATTTGCCATAATTTGATTCGAACGAACATACGTATCATATGGTACCCCTCGAACCCACATCCACTGGTTGTTTTCCCAATCAAACCCTGCAATCATCACATCTGGGCCTTTTGGCGGTTCGACTTCTGTGAATGGTCGTGAAGTCGTTGAATCTTTAGGCGCTAACCAGATTTCATAACCTTGTCCTACTACTTTATAGACAACTTTCATGTTTTCGTTCATAAAATTTCCTCCTAATTTTTAAATACTTCATTCCATAATTGTTGAATTTGTGTCTGCATTTGATCAATCGTTGGATCTCGTTTGTAATAGAGAATATCTGTCAAGTAAATTCGATAAGTAAATTGCAATATAGTTTTTCCGTAATACAAAGAAGTATACGCCCCTTTTTCACCCATCATAGAAATATTGACACGTCCTTGATTATCTAGAAACTGACATCCATTTGCTTTCAGAATAGTATTCGTCATTGTTTGATATTTATTTTTTTCACTATTATGCCCATATTCCATCCATTGCTCAGTGTGATTGTCATACCACAAACTTCCTAGTCCGCCTTTTCGGCTACTTGAGCCTTCTGCTCTCGATTCATGAGTGGCATAACCGTACGTACTAGGTGTAATAGAATAAAGACATTTTTCTACAAGTGCAACTTGCTGTGTCAGGGTTTCTGCTTTCAATCCAAGAAAATAATCGTCTCCTAACCAATGTCTGACTTCTTCAACAATGTTCCATTGAATCCGCAAAAAAGGATATTGAGGATTATTATCATATCCTGAACATGTCGCACTCCATACCTTATTTCCTCGTAATGCTTCATAACCATTTGCTTTCACAGCATCTGGATAGTCCCACATTTCATCATATCTCGTATAAGGAGTAGGCATGGAAAAATATTTTTCTCCTATAAATACGACTTCAGTCGCAATATTTTGATTTTCTACCATGCTCCCTACGATTTTTCCATTAAAATTAAGTTCTCTTGTAAATTCAAAATAGCCTTGTGCCAAACCAATAACCAAATCATTCACAGTAAGTACTCCATTATCAGCAATCAACTGAAGCAATCGATTGGTTTCGCTTTGATTAACTTCTACTTTTTGACTAAGTGATTGGACTTGTTCGGTCACTTGACCAACGCTAGCCTCTAATTCTGGTCTTAGTGTTTCAATGGCTTCTTTTTCACTTTCTGCTAAATCAAAAATTTCTTTTTTGATTTGTTCGAAGTCTTTGATGTATACCTCACTTGCTTCTTCAATTTCACTTTCAATTTTTGAACGGATAACTGTAAAAGTGAAGGCTAGCTCATCACTGTGAGAGCCATCTTCGAAATCAAGATACACGTATCCTTTTACTTCGCCTTCATAATTTAATAACTGGTCAGGCAGAGGATAAGTCACAATCCCACTTTCAGGGTATTCAATAATCGGTTGACTATCGATTACAGTAAATTTCTTTTCTTGGCCATCTTGATTGATGGTTAGTAAGATTTTAAATGTAGTATTGGTGAGATCGACAATTTGATAATCTTGATCACGGAACAAAAATTCTAATGCTACAGAACCTTTGTCATAACTATAAAAAACAAAGCCTGTATCTTGGCCATGTCTTCCCTTTACTTTTGTATTGACTTTTATTCGACCAATTTTTTTAAACGTCATTTACTACACCTCCTTCCCAAATAATAAAAGCTATTCTACTCAGTCGCATCTTGAGCTAGAATAGCTTGAACTTTCTTTTTTAGTGTTTTTGGCACATCATCAATCGTTTTCTTTCCTTTTCTGATTAAGTCCGCATAGATGTTTTCCATGTTACTCACTCCCTAATGAAGATTCATAAATTTCGGTCATTGCTACTTGTAAATTCGTAACTTGTTCATTTAATGATTGATTATTTTCTTTAAACGCTTGATTTTCCTCTTGAACTTGTTCAAGCTGTTGTTCGGTCTTACGATGGATTTCTTCCAACAACTCTAGTTTTTTAGAGAAATCTTGTGTGACAACTTCTTCCCATTTCCGTTCACTCGGATTCCAAAACTGACGATCTAACGGAATATCTGGTAATGGTGGTACCAAGGTATACGGCACTCCTTCTGGAAAATCAGCTGGCATGTTTTCCCATACCTTGCAACCTACTGGATACATATATTCATACATTGTTTTCATTAGTTATTCCCCCTATTAATTTGGCCACGCATCATTTGTAAAATAGACGATGGTTCCAGAGCAAGTTTGATTTTCTGGTAAATTTGTAGTAGAAACCATCACAGAAATTCCCGAAGCATTCGCATAAACAGATAATGCAGGATTTCGATTGGTTTTATTCGCCAAAGTTCCACCCCAACCTGTTAGCGAAATCGGAGTATATCCTTTCGGAAAAGCCATTAAATTTTTCCATCCAGCAAAATTTGATGATTTATTTGTAATCTCAAAATTGGCTACTATAAGACGCCCCCATCGTTCAAATCTGACTAAACTTTCATTGGTAAAATCTGTTGTATTCGTTGTTTTTACTGTTTTTGAAACAAAACGATCTAAAATTACTGGTACATCATTCACTGTTGGTGTTTGTAAAAAGTTTTTAAAACCATCAACAGACTGATTACCAGATGTTTGTACTAATGCTTCAGCTCCATCAATTGCTCTAAAATGAGTTTTTAAATACTTAGGCACACCATTTTCTTTTAATTGCACAATATCAGACATTAAACTTCGCCTACTTTCTCAAATGTAATATTTGCTATTCCATCTAATTTTGCTTTATCTTCTTTGGACATTAACCCATTAGCGGCCGTCGTAGCTACAGATGTCGTTGTTGCATTTGTTCCAGGATCTCCCTTATCTCCTTTTGGTAATACAAAATTGAATCTAGCCGCAGATGAGGTTCCTACATTTGTAACAGAAGCAGTAGATCCACTAGTAACTGTACCTACAGTAATAGTTGCAGCTTGCCCAGGATCTCCTTTATCCCCTTTAATAGTTTCAGGTTTGCCTTCCACAGCATTCCAATGAGTTTGTGGAAAAACCTGTACACCGCTTTGTTTTACCTTTACGATATCTGTCATTCTCTATACCTCCCCAATTTTTTCAAAAGTAAAATTTGGAATTCTTTCGTTTGTGTAATTTTCTGCTTGATTTACAGCTTCTTGGAATTTTTGATCTACATATGACTGACTAACACCACCAGTCCCACTACCACCTGTAGAACTAATTGTTCCATCTTCTGCAATTGATATATTTGCACCTGCTTTTAATATTTTTAGAGATTCTAATTTTCCTTTTAATTCTTCAGAGAAATTGAAGTCTGTTTGCTTAGTTGCAGATAAAACACCTTCTTCAGTAACTTCTAAAAGTTCCCCAACTTTTATACCTCCTAATTGTTCAGGGGTAGCGATCGGCAAAATATATGTTCCACCTTCTCCATTTACAATCTTTTGAAACATTTCAGCAGTAAGAATACCATCGCTTGTCTCGCTTGCATAAGGTAGTTCAGTAATTGCATTCTCTAATCCTAAATCAGCTTTCGTTAAAATGACTGCACCATATTTACCATTAACCGAAAGAACTTTTGATTGTCCTGATATCATTTTTTCTAAGCCTAAAACTGCAGAAACATGTGTAATTGGCATAAATTGACGTTTAACACCAGATTCATCAGTTTCCATCATTCTCTTTACTTTAACCATCAAATCACCCCAACTTTCTCAAGAGTGAATACATTTTGTTTTTCATCATCAATGGTGGCTATAACTAATGCTCCTTCGGATATATTACTTTCAATAGTTTCCACTTTTTCTATCTCATGATTCCTAGAAAATAAATCATCTTGTAGAATATCCACTACTTCAATTTCAGCATACTCGATAGTAAATAAGCTTGTTCGTAGTTTTTGATACAAATAATTCATATCGGCAAGCAAACGTTCTGAAATTGAATTGTGTCGTTTTCCTTGAATATCTACTCTCGCATCCATTAATTCCGCAAGCATTGTTCCACCAGGATCAATCGTCTTTAAAATATCCTTGATTGATTCAAACCATGCCAAATAGTCTGATTCTTGTCCTTCTCTCCAATCTTGGAAACTGTGTTCCTGTTCTTGTCTCCAACGTTCAAATTCTTCTTTCCTTTCATTCATCCAGTCCGTAAAATCGCCTTTATTTTCATTAATAAAGTCCGTCATATCCGCAATTAAATCTTCGATTGATTGCCAATAAGAACCCATTTCTCCTTCTGTTTTTGAAACAGCATTAATGACAAAATAAGAGAAGTCTTGAGTTGTTCCAATCAAGTCTTCTCCTTTAAATATAATGAAATTGGCTGTTTGTCGATGTAAACACTGCATGGAATATTTATCAAAAATATAGTTAATTTTCCCTTTTTTAGCATCCACAATTTTTGTTTCTAATTGGACTGGATATTTCCCACCTACAACTGATTCAAAATATACCTTACATTCTGATAAATCGTAGGGAAGACCATTTTCAACTATAGTCGCTTCCATAACCTCTGTATTCTTATTGCCTTGTCGAACTTGAATCATCCCCACATAATTATATGGTTCTGTTGTACTTAAAACGACATTCCATTTACTCATAGAATCACCACCTTAAAATTGGATATAATTTCTTGGATTCTCAAAATCAACAACTGGCTGTGGCCAATAATTTTTCATAATTTGAAAATGTAGATGTTCTCCTGTAGATGGACCAGTTGTTCCCATCAAGCCTATTTGAGCACCTTTCTGGACTTTTTGTCCAACAGAAACATCAATACGAGACAAATGAGCATAACCTGTCCACTTCCCATTATTATGTTTAATAACCACGTAATTACCATACCAGTCATAATAATTAGCACCAGCCTGAACAACTTCCCCATCTAATGCTGCAAAAACAGGTGTATTAGGATTTCCATTTACAAGATCAATTCCATTATGAAATTCTTGGCCGCCATTTATTGGACTAGTTCTCCATCCACATTCTGAAGTAACTGTCACTGGTTTTTGAATTGGACAAATGAAATTCCCTCCAGGTTCTGGACTAGTTAATCCATGTAATTTGTTAAACCAAGATTGGGCATAATTTTGGCGTTCTGGATGTGCAGAAGCTGGGCGTTCGAAGTTCATTTCAAAAGCATACGCTGCACTTTGGGCATCATTAATCGATTTAAATCCTGATACTGTGGTTGGATTTACTTTTCCGAGCCATTGACCGTTGAACATACACCAATCTAATAATTTTACTTGGGCTTCAATACTTCGATAATCTTCTTGAATCCCTGCGGTGTTCATCAAACGCTGAACATACTCTCGTCCGTTCCAAGTTGGTGATCCGACTAACGGATAAGCAGAACCATCCCATTGAACAATCCCATAAGCTGGACCACCAAGTTGTTCTGTATCAGGGTTCATACTTGCTCCAACTTCCCCTTGAATATTTCCTAGAATACCTGCAGCTGCATATTCAGAATAGCCACGAGCTTTCAGCATTGTCCAAATTTTCCATGCTCTTTTTTCAGCTTCCGTCGTCAATTGAGGAGGGATGGTTCCAGGATCACTTCCTCCACTGTTGTTCCCTGTGATTTCTTTTCCTTTAACTGTAAGTTTTCCTTGTACATCTAAGTCTCCAAAATAAATTGCTTTACCATTTCCTAATAAAACTAATCCTTTTCCTACTTTTGGAGAAATCAAAATATATTTGCCGTCTCCATTTGTACGAATAACTAAAGAATTATCTTCAATAGGGGTTGGAGTAGAAGCTCCAGGAAAAGGATTACCAGCAGAATCAGTTGTTCCAATCGTTCCAATTGAACCCTTAGAATTCCAAAATTCCATTCCTTTTTTAGTTAACTCCATTATTTTCTTTTTGTTGTTCCAAATTTGGAGTAGTCCATTAACTAATTTCAATACATCTCCAGTCTTGTTAAAAGAATTTTGAAAGATATCTGCTTTGATTAATCCAGTTTGTATAAAATTGGCATTAAATATACTATCTAATGTCCAAGCTGAATTAAAAGGCCCCCGCCATCCTTTCTTAGAAAAAGCAATCCCATTTTTATTCATTCTTAGTACTTCTCTTGCCTTTTCTAAATCTGGATTATCCATAATAAAGATGTTGGAAGGTTTTTCTTTTGGCCATAAAACTACATATCCTCCTGCACTGCCTTGACCTGTAATCATTGAAGAAACATAATCATTAAAATTACTCATATAATTATTCGTTGCATAATCTTTTAATTTATCCTGAATAGTTACAGCTTGTTGCTGATAAAAAGCAACTTGAATGTCTCC
The DNA here is from genome assembly GCF_051711065.1 of Enterococcus sp. DIV0703. Classification (NCBI taxonomy): domain Bacteria; kingdom Bacillati; phylum Bacillota; class Bacilli; order Lactobacillales; family Enterococcaceae; genus Enterococcus; species Enterococcus sp. DIV0703. The sequence goes on from NZ_JBIOLX010000001.1 coordinate 1,816,452, forward strand.
TGCTTCTAATTTCAAAGTTTTTTCAGATAAAGAATCGTATTGTAGTCCACTAACCTTTGATTCAAGATAAATATTATATTTTTTATGATATATTTTAAATGTATCAAACAGACCATAATTTCTAATCTTCGCAAATTCTTTCGCTTCTTCACTATCAGTCAACTTATCAAATTCAACCGTAATAGAAACTTTAGGCTTATCACAGCCAGGATTGATCGTTTTAAAGTAATTTTTAGCTATTTTATTTAAGCTCTTAATGTCTTTTACTCCTTGTTCTTCTGTAAACTGAACATGTTCTGTATAGACATCAGGATAGTTATTAATATAGGCACTATCTACTGGCGAACCATAAATTCGATTAGTCGTACCTACCTCACTTTGAGGATCAGCATATGGAATAATTCTTGTTTTTATACCTGTCCAATCTAATTTGACCTTCAAACCAGACATATCTTTTCCATACCGAATCGTTCCAACATTATTGCGACCTCTTCGCTTTAACAAAGAAAGCTTAAATGGTTCACGTTTAATTTCTCCGCCCCAATATTGAAGCAATGATCCTTGTTCACCAGCAATACAATTTAAAACATTTCTCGCTTCAAAGATTGTGCTAGAAACAGCCGTAATATCAGAATAAAGTCGTATGTCAGATTTTTTATCCATATTGTTTTCAATAATTGCCATTGCTTCTCGACCAGTTTTAGAGTCTACTTCAGCAAAAGTAACTGCTCGTCTTCCAAGCCGATTTGTACGACTCTGGGCATAAATAGTTACAGTATCTAAAAAAGTATCGATATCTTTATCATCAATAAAAAAGATATGATACTCTTCTTGGTCATTTGGTTTTGCTTTTATTTGATAGTCATTTTCAAAATATTCATCAAATCGAGTGCCTAATGGATACTCCAACTCTAATTCATATTTTCCATTTGCTACTTCATATATTTCACATTTTGTGGTGTCCTTCAAAATCCCTAAACCATTCGTAGAAAAATCTGTCTCGGTAGGACTATATATTCTTGGTATCATACTTTTCTCCACCACCTTGGTATTATCTCAAACGAATGTATGTTATTCGTCCATTTGATTTCATTTTTTCCAGGGTATAGAAATGGAAAATCTAAAAATAAAGTGACATGATCTTGATGTTCTAAATTGCCATCTAGCTTTCGATAAGACTCTTCTAGTTTAGAATCTATATATAATTCTTTATCTAATAGTTTCAAATCATATTTGTCATTATTAATATAAAAAGAAGCATCTCCAGAACCACTCAATTTAATAAGCGGTTTTGAAGCATACTTCTCTGGATTAAATAACTCGAAAGCTTTTATCTGTTCAATAGCAAAACGACCACTATAATTTTCTTTGAATGGTCGAAGACTAACTGTAAATTCAAATGGAACTATATTCCCTGTTTTTCTTGTTCCTTTAAATTCTGGTGCCTCGGTTACTATAGCTTGATAGATATATTGTTGATCGTAATAAAGAATAAAATCACTGTAAGAGTTCATATCTAACCATTCAGTAATTCGATCTTCCCATTCCTGCACTAAATCAATCGATGGTGCTTTGTAATAACATTCAATTTTTCTAGTAACGTTTTTGTAATAGGCTTTATCGATAATAATTGAGTCATTGCCTTCACGTTCTCTCAATTCAATTACACGACTAGCTGAAACAGAGGCAGGCCTATTTTGAATATATACGTTAAACTCAGAAGAATAATGTTGATTGATAAAAAATTGTCCTCTTTTAAGTTGCATATAATGTCCCTCCTACTGCATCAGCATCTCGTTTCATTTGTCTCGTCAATTCTGTTTTCATCTTCTTGGCGATTTGTTTAATCATCGAATCAGGTAGATCTCCATAAACATTTAAATGCAAGTGAATTTCATTCACTGCATTTGAAGATGTATTTTGTTTAGCTTGTACCACTGGTTGACTATTAGACCCTGTAATAACTGGTTGAACCGACGGAGTTTTCACTAAATCAGTCATTGTCTGATCCAATTTACTTTTTTCTTTATCAATACCAACGATAATACCTTGAACAATATTTTTACCTACCATATCCCTCATCCATCTAGATGGAGAATGAATACCTAATGCACCCTTAATAGAATCTTTGATACTTCCAGCTATTCCTTTAATAGTCTTTTTCAATGCATTCCATTTTTCTACTACACCATTGATAAGTCCATCAATGATATTCTTACCGATTTCGAATAAATTGATTTCCCTTAATGAATCAAAGATTTCTTTCACCCGATTAATTGCTTTTGAAACACCATTTTTTAGATTAGTCCATGCATTTTCAGCGGAGTTAACAATTCCAGTAACAATATTCCAGAAAGATTCCTTGATGTTATTCCAAGTATTGATCATGGAATTCTTTATAGAAATCCATGTATTGTATGCTATATCTTTAATGTTCTGCCAAGTATCTTTGAAGAACTGTTTAATATTGTTCCAAGTAGTAATAGCATTATATTTTAAATCAATCCAAGTTTGAATAATCCCGAATTTTAATTCAATCCATTTTTGAATAGCAAAATACTTAATGTCAATCCAAAGATTAATAAAAAAGTATTTTACATTAATCCAAATTGATTTAGCTTGACTTACTACTTCATTCCAAATGTTTATCAAAGTAAGTTTGAACCCTGTCCAAATATTAAGCGCAGCAAAATAAATATTTGTAACGTAACTAACAAAAATATTTTTTATAGACTCCCAAATATTTAGAGCACTTTCTTTAATATTATTCCATACACCAATCATGTTGTTTTTTGTTTCTTCCCATCCACCAGAAATCATGGAGGTAATAAACAAAACTGGCGCAAGTATAACATTTTTTAAAATCTCAAAAACATTTTTACCAATCTCAACTAAATTATTCCATAAGGTCTCTAAATAAAAAGTGACATGTAAGAATGCGTTCTTTAAACCTATAATCAATGGACCAGCAACTTCCATAATAGAACCTTTAATTTCATTCCATTTTTCAGTTGCCAATTCTTTTATACTCTGCCAAATATCAGAAAACCATTGCTTTGTATTTGACCATGCGTTTTTTACACTATCAACTGCATTCATAGATGTTTCTACTGTTTTATCAAATAAACCTGTTGCTCCATTTTTAATGTCTTGCCAAGTATTTGAAAACCATTCCTTTATTCCAGACCAAGTATTCTTGACACTCTCAACGGCATTTGATGCCAATTCTTTAGCAGAACTCCAAGTATCAATTCCCCAATCTTTTATATTCTTTAATACACCAAGTATGGAATCTTTTACATCATTCCAAACGGATATAACTTTGTTTCTAAACTCTTCGTTGGTTGCCATAAAATAGCCAAATACAGCAATCGCTCCAACAACGGCTCCAACAATCAAAACAAACGGATTTGCGGCGGCTATAGCCCCCATAATCTTTAGTGAATTTCCAACACCGATTATGGCATTCTTAAAATTATTGAAGCTTTTTATAATTGTTGGTATTCCTTTAAGTTGAAACATTAATGCGCCAAAAGCAGTAGTTGCAGGAACCAGAAATGGCATCATGAATTTCAATGCAGAGCCAAATTTTTGAACTGCATTAAATAAATCACCTAAAAATGATACTGCTGTAGGAATATTTGCAGCAATTACTTTCAAAAAAGATTCCATGGAACTTCCAACTTTATCAATAATCCCCTTAAATCCACCTAAATCAGCATCCACTAGGGCTTTATTTAATCCTTCTATTACTTCGCCAACGCCACGAGTAACAGCTGTTTTGGCATTCTGGATAGAGGTTTTAATCCCCTTGGTTGAATCTTTAGCAATTTGATTTAATGATTTAAGTCCTCCGCCACCTTTAGTATCCATTTCTATTAATTGATTTTGGAACTCTTCAACAGAAATCTTACCTTGAGACAACCCTTCTTTAAGCTCTCCCATTGTAATTCCCATCTTTTTAGCGATAGCAGATAGAGTAGGACCAAGTTGAGCATTAATCATTGAATTCCAAGTTTGTGCATCTACTTTTCCGTTTGAGAAACTTTGAGATAGCTGAATAACAGCTTCATTTACTTGATCAGTTGAACCACCAAACCCAAGAATCCCATCATTCAATGCTTTAAATATTTGAGTCGAACGAGTCAAATTCCCAGTAGAAGAAGCAAGAAGTTGTACATGACTTATCGCATCATTCAAAGCGGTAGGAAGTCCTTTAATACCTTGAGATAAAAGCCCATTCTTTCCGATATTCTTCATAATTTCTGAGTTGCTGAATCCCATATTTTGGAAATTTCGTAGAGCATTATTCATCGTATCTACTCGATCAATTGCTCCACTTACGGAACCTTTAATTAGATCAAAACCAGCTCCAACAATTCTAGTCACTCCACTGGCTAGAAAGCTACCAGCAAATATTTTCCAAATACTACCTAATGAACTGCCACTTTTTCTACTCGTTCTTTCGATAGTTCCATCAAAAGAACCTAGCTTTTTGATAGCATTATTCATACCAGCAGTAAAACCTGATTCATCTAATATCATCTTCAGAATTAGGTCATCGTTATTCAAAGTATCACCTCCTAAAATTGGGTGAAGTTATCGTAGTACTCAACATCTTCATGCTCTTTTACTGCATCTCGAAAAGCAAAAAGACGCATTAACTCATCAAAGTCAGTACGTTCAATTTCTGGTAACGTCCAACCTGCTTCGAGTAATTGCGTCTTTAAATCTAATTCTCGATAAGTAATCGAATGTTTAAAAGAAGGATATTTGAGAGCTTCGCTTACTTTTTTTTCGTCTCCGTATAAGTTTCATCAAATCCTGCGGTAACAGATTTTAATAACTTTCCTGTCAATGGAGCAATTTCTCGAGCATCAATCCCTTGACGATAATCTTCACCAGTAAATTGTCCTTCAAACAAAGTATCTGCAATAAATGAATACGCTCGACTTAAAGCTTCTGACACTGATTTTTTGTCTACAGCATTTTGCATTCCTTCCATCACTTCTGCCGCTTCTTCTACAACTGGACCTGGTAGGAACTCAGCAGATTTGAATTGCACTTGTTTATATTTTCCATCTTCATTTTTTTTCATTAATTTAATTATCGTTTGATATTTAGACATTATTTTTTACCTCCTGCAAGTTCTTCTTGTTCTGCTTCTTCAATTGGAATTGCTACTTTTGTAAACCAGTTTTCGATCATTGTTTGATCAACGCCTTCATCATCTTCATCAACTGAGTACATATATCCAAGTCCTGGTACATCTACAAATGAACCCTTCCAAGTTGGATGAGTAAAACTTACTTTACTTCCTTCAATAGTTGAAGTTTCATCTGAATCTAAAGCAAACTGCCCTTTATAAAAGACTGTATAACGATATTTTCCATTCGACTTTTTACGCCGATATGCAAAAGCTCCATCTTGGGCAATATCTTCTCCAGAGCGCAACGCACCACCTTTGACAAGTTTTCCTCCAGTGATTGCTGTTAAAACTTTATGACTATACCCATTTGCTTCTAATTCAACTTCTGCACCACCAAACGCAGTGAATTGATCTTGAACAACTGAATCACCATAGTCTTGTGTTGTTTCGTAATTAGCTGTAGGTTTGATACTAACTGCTGTTCCCATCGTCATTGCAGTATCATATACTGGAAGTTCTCCTGTCTCATCTTTCAAAGGAAACCAAGTAGGTTTTTCAACAGAAATAATTCCAGTTTTACTTCTTTTTTCTCCCATTTATTTTTCACTCCATTCAATATATTGTGGAAATCCTAATGTAAAGCGAATGTGTTGAACACCATCTGTTTCATCAGGTAAATAGTTTTCTGGAAATAGTGTTTGACTATCAATTGTAATCGTATTAAAAAAAGCCCCACAGCATGAGACTAATTCATTCACTAATTTTTTATCAGATTTATTATCAATCAATGCAATATCAATTAAGAAAGAAACATTTTGAACATCAATCCCTACATTTTCAGTCCCAGATTCCATTACGGATAATACAAAGTAAAAATCTTTAGTTGACTGCATAACTGAATCAAGATATATTGTCCCATCTGGATATATTTCTTTTAATTTACTACTGATTTCAGCAATGATTTTATCTTTCATGTTACTTTCCTTTCTTAACGATTTTTATTGCCATTTGTTTAAATCTTCGAGGAATATAAGACATATTTGCAAGATTCGTTGCACGGGTCAACATAAACCGTCCTTTTACAAATCCACCATTTTTAGTCCTGTGTCCTTCTTCCACATACTTAAAGTAATGTTCATTATTTATAGCTGCTCCAACAATACGACCAGTTGAAAGCTTCCTAGCTTTTACTACTCGATAACCACGTCTTAAATCACCTGATTTTACAGGAGTTAAAGGTTTAGCTAGGCTAACAACTTTATTCATCGAATCATTTACAAAAGATATTCCTTCTTTTTGAGCAATTACAGTCATATTTTTAAAATTTTCAATGATCTTTTCTGCATTAGATTCATATTTGAGATCACCCATTTTTTTCACTTCCTATCAAATTTACTTCACAATGACTAGGATAGTAAAAAGGCTTAGTAGCAAATAGAGAAAAAATTAAGCCACTGGCCTTTTGAGTTATTGTTATTCGATCTCCTTTTTTGAGTTTAATCTTAGGATGAATAAATAATTTATATGTGTCAGTCGAAACATTTACCATTTCTCCATCTTCTATGACTGCTAGTCCATCGATTTGACCTTGTGAAAGAGCGCAAGGGATAGGATTATCATATACTTTTTTATAATCTTGAATAGTAATATTTGTATTAGAATCTTCAATGTCCATTAGTCTTTCGATAATACAACTATCTTCGTAAGTAGTTTCTAAAATATCTGCTTCATTCATTAAAAAAACTCCAATCCTCCACAACCAATAACCCTTCGTATCAAATCGCCATATCCTAGAAGTAACTCACTAACAGCATTCGCTGTTGACGCATAACTAATCGTCGTATCGCCACGTCTAACTGAAGATACTTTTTTTTCTGATTCATTTTTTATTATTTGATACAACACTTCACTAATCACGCTTTTTAACTTTTCCCATGAAACATCATTTTTACAACTATTGTATGATTCAATTTCTAGCAAAATTATTTCTAATAAATTAGTTATGCGTTCTTCACTCAAATCTGGAAAATCTTCTTTTATAGACTCAATGATTTCCGTTTTTAGCGATTCATCCATCAGATCACTTCCTAAATTTCATTAACATCAATTGCATCTTCCAAAATTGCAATTGCTTCTTTATCATCTATAGAAATGATAAATTCGTTATTTGAATCTGCTGTGATAAATCTACGAGTTTTAGGATGAACAAATCCAACAAAATTTTTAGTTTTACCTACTCTATATTTCACGACTTCATCTTTTTTAGTTTCATCTTTTTTTACCACTGTAATTCCTCCTATCAAAAAAGGGAGTACTAACTCCCATTTATTCAGACTTTAAATTTAAAATTGCCCCAGAGTTTGAAGCGTTGTATTCAAGAGAATATTCACCTACAAGACCGATACGTCTTGAATCAGTTGTTTTTGCAAGTTCTTCTGCTCTCCATTCACGTAATGGACGTAGTTTCACATAATTAGTATCGATTGCGGCAATTGTTCCTTTTGGCAATGATGGTTCTAGTAAAGCAATACCTGTACCGTAATTAGACACGATATTTCCAATTTGCAATCCAAAAGTTACTCTTTCCCCGAACTGAACAATTTTTGTTGATTTTCCATCTAACTCATCAGTCATTAACTCCTGCATATCTGGAGAAATCAAGCATAGTTTTTCTCCCATATAACCTTTTTCATACATTAATTTAAATAAACTATCGATATCTTTTCTTGTTACCGCACCCGCAGTAGCTGTTTCTGCTTTATTTGCTGAGTTGATCAAGTTCAAGATTCCATTCATTCGACGACCTTTAGAACTATTTTCATCAGCTTTTACACCAGTAATTAATTTTCTGTTCAAATCAATTTTCATTTCCATACCACGTAGTGCTACTTGATTAGTCAATTCGTTTCCGACACCATTCACATTAATAGCATCTAACGTACCAGATACAGAGGTTGATTTTCTAAAAATTTCTGTATAGTTGTTAAACCAAGTTCGACCAGATTCAGCATCTGGATAATCTCCGCCCTCAAGCTTTTCAGAAGAATCATCATTATTAATATCATATTCACGCCATTTAATTTCCGATGATTCAGCTCGTTCGGTCTTTCCGGCGCCAAGTAAATAGCTTAAAAAAGGTGTATTTGGTATTTGCATAGCATTAATCGCTGGTGAAATATCCAAATACTCTAAATTATTTAAAGATGTTTTTTTCATAATTTGTCACTCTCCTAATTAAATTGTTGTAGCATTTCGCCTAACTTACCCATTGGATCATCAATATTTTCTTGTTTATTATTAGTTGTTTGTTGCTGTTTTTTCGTACCAAACGCTGTCTGCATTTCAAGACTTTTAATTTCTTCGGAGTGTTTTTCTTTAATAGATTCCAAAACGTTAGTAAAACCTTCAACAGCTTTTTTAGTGAATTCTGTATCAGAACTAACAAGATTATTTAACATAAATTGAGAAATAGAATCTTTTAACTCTCCATCTAGTTCTAGCCCAGCAATTTGTTCAGCAACAAATGCTTTGTTGTCACTTGTCACACGTAAAGCCTTCTCAGCTTCGAATTCAGCTTGTAATTTCTCTAGTTGTATTTGTTCAGGTGACTTGTTTTTCTTGGATTCCTCATATTCCTTGATAGTATCCTGTTTAATTTTATCTAGGTTATTTTGTTTCCAAGCTTCCAATTGCTTGTCAGCAACACTTTGAGATTGTGACTGAAGAAATTTTTGAGCTTCTTCATTAGATTCCGCAAAAGTTTTGAAATCCTCAAAAGAAAACTGTGGATCGTCACCTTCGGCAAAGTATTGCAAATTCATTGGTATTAATGATTTGTTTTTCACGCTTATTCTCCTTTCGCCCCACGATTCGTTTTCACGCCCCGCATTGCTTTGAGTTTTAATAGTTGCGCCCCACCATTCAATCAAGCCCAGTATTGCGCTAGTTTAAGGTGATTTCGCACCAAGAAAAAGATAACTTATTAATTAAGTTATCTCAGACTGTAGACAAAAAGGAGTGGCTTAATTGCCAACTCCTTTTTGTTAGTATTTGTAGAAATTTGAAATAAAAAGCCTATTTACTAGACTTTCCTTCTTTGTAGTCAGTTCTAACAACAATACATCCCGTCTTTTCATACCAATTAACTGTTTCTTTTAAATTTGGTAATGTATGAGATAATAATTGAATCGTTAAATTAACGGTATTCTTATTAACTGGAGTATTCTCTTGATAATTAACAGTTTGATCGCCAATAACCACGTAGGCATAATTACCATTCCATTGATCTCTCAAGCCATTAGGATGGTTCTCAGACTCAATAGCTGTTTTGTAGGCTTCTGCAATATCAGCTTTTACATTAATTGTTAGTACTGCTTCATGAAAATCTTTCATTCTACTTCCTCCGTTTCAAATTAATTCCAAAAGAATCATGTGCAAACTCATCTAATAAATCGCCAAATAATCGGTCATATTCTTCATCAATATCCTTTCCTAATTTTGGTAAATTAGGAACATCCGTACATCTGCAACGACTGTGAAAAGGTGCTCGATTCTCACCTATGACAGCATCTTTCAGTTTATAGGGATTCTTACTTGCCTTTCCTCCACAAATTCGGCAAACTCTCTCATCCTTTGCAGTTAAAACGTTGTATTCCTCAATACCTGTTTCTAAATATGATTTTTCAATACCATCTTGAGCAAATTTTGCATACTCCGTTCGAACGAGATTTTCTATCGCTTTGTTATACTTTGATTCTTCTAACTTAAACATGTCACAAATTTCTGAGTCTGTTCGCATGGTATTTAGTGCGTGTATAACGCCTTCTCCACTAGCAACACTTTTTACAATAGCATTGGAGAGTTTCTGTTCGAGTGATGAAATATTTCCCCAAAGCCTCCTAGAAAATGTTTTACCCGACCAAGGATAGTTTAGATAACTCTCTAATTCCACTTGGGATAAATAATTCGGCAAATCAACATTCAGCAATTGCGATAACACATTTGCATTTGAAGCATATGAACGTTGCAATATCTCTTCCAATCGATCTGAAAAATACTTGTTCACGTCTACATCTATTGCATGGTATGCAAGGATTTTAAAGATATCAGAACGTATCTGTAGCAAACGATTAATCTTTGCATAATCAAAAGATGGAAAAAATTCATCGATAAACTCTTTGTATTTTGAATCGTACATTTTGAGAGATTTGTAATTTTTTTCCACATATTCACGATATTTTTTTTGATCACTTTTGCTGTAAAACTCCATCATTTCAGCATAAGTAATATCATGTAAGTCTGCTTGAGATAATAGTTTTTCTTGTATCTCTTTCAGCGCTTCAGGAAATACACTAGTTAATTTTTTAAGTGTCTGATTTTCTTGTTTGAGCCTTGCTTGATCCTCCAGTTCTCGACGTTTGGTCCAATACTTCGTTTCTATCGTCATTATTGCCACCTCCGCCAAAATTGTATTCACTATCTGGATAAGCATTTCCACTTTCCAACTCCATTATTTCATTTTCATAATCAACGTCTGTCACAAATGGAATTTGTCTTTGAATGGTTCGTTTGGATACATAAGGTGCAAGCTTAGGTAAAGCTTCAGCTAAATAACTTAGATCAGTTGGCAAAGATCTAGAGAAAGTAAAAATAATTTTTTCTGGCTCAATTTCTACTTTGTCATGAAACTTAAGAAAAGCAGCAATTGTTTCTGCGCATTCTTTCAGTCCTTCTCTAAAATATTGCTCTTTAGTATTTGTTTTTGCTTCTAGGCTAATGATTTGCCACTTACGAGCTTCTCCAGAACTGTTTGATTTAAACACCTCATCGTTAAAATCGATTGCTTTACAAATGGTGTAAAATTGTTTTTTCAATAGATCTATATGATATTCATTGAAATCTTTCGCTAAATCTTTGGTGACATATTCTGCTTTTGCTGTAGGGTCTTTTAAGTTAATAATCCCTAGCTGATTCATCATTTCTTTAGCAGTGTCTTTGCTCATTGTCGTACCAGTAACAAGCATGTACGCAAGCTTAAATTGTTCGATTTCGTTTTGTTGATCAGACAAAGCACGATCAATCGCATCTCCAATTTCCTCAGCTACTTCAAAATCACAATAACGATTTGTATTGTTTTTAAATTCGGACAAATTAATCACTTCTAAAGGATTTTTTGTTTCATCGATTTTTTTGAATGTTCCGTTAGTAATAAAATCTAAATCACCATAACAAGCATATGTCGTAATTTCATTTCTAGTTATAACTTTCATTTCTTGGAAAAACTTTTTCTGATAAGAGTCATACTTTTCTTTAATATAGATTCCAGCATTTCCATATCTTTCAGCTCTCCAAGGCTCAATATTGCTTGCTCTTAACTCCCAACCATCATCTCCTTCCACAGGCTCTAACAATCGGAAAGCTACTCCACATGCACCTTGAAAAGTGGCTGTCTCAGGATCAAGCATTGCAAATCTCATGGAATCAAGATTGCTTGTTAATTTGTTAAAAGCTTCTGGAACTGTTGGAAGCTCTGTATCATTTTTTAAGAATTTATCTTTTAATCTTTGAATGAGTGTTCTTTTTTGTTCTGATACATCGTAATCCCATTTAATAGGTACACCAGTAAAATGATTGACTGCTTGATCTACGACAATCGAATACATACCAGCATGAAGTTTATTATTAACCTTTACAATATCAGTGTTAGGCTTTGGTCTTTTGTCTATTTCATTCTTTTCGCTAGTATACGCTAGATATTTTCTTTCGCGATCATCAAAAAATGGTTTCATGTCTTCTATAAAACCATTCGGATCAAACATTCCATCTTCAATTTGTGTTGCATATTTAACACGTAGCTTCTTATATCTCTCTAAAGACAATACTGTACTAATCAAAAGCTCACCTCCTAAAATTGAATAAATTGATAATGACTTGGTGGCTCATAAAACGCTAAAGCCAGTGCGTCAGCGATATCGGGACTACCAATATTTCGCTTTTTCATATCATCTTTACTTTCTAAACGAATACGACTTCTACTCGTCATTTTGAATTTACGAGTACTTAATTCTTTGATTAAAGATCCATCATCAGGCAATTCAATAATCGGTTGTTCACCGTTAAGATTTGCTGTCATATTTTCTTCTAACATTTCCTTGATGTTTCCCCATAGTTGAGTACCTAAATTATCGTAAAAATCGTCTTCTGATGTTGCACCATTATTCACTCCAAACACCTCAAAAGGATAATGATTATCTTCTATCAGTTCTTCGAGGCGATCGGTTACACCGCCTCCGACACCAGTGTCATCGACTTTAATCATCACTTTATCAATACTCGGATATTGACTCATTAGATTCTTGGCCATATTGATGACATATCCTGTTGTTTCCATGGTGCTACGTTTTGAATATTTCTCATACTCTAATGCCCTAGTAGCAATTCTAGGGAAAAGAATCGTAGAATCATCACCATACCGAGCTACGTCGACACCTATATGAGCAACCGTTGTTTTATTGACTAAAGAATCACTAATTAGTTTTTCTGTAGCCAATTCTACCGTTTCAAGACTGATAAATGAATCCAACGCTCCTTTGGGAAATTCTCCAAAAATACGGACACGAGCAACGTCGCTTTCTTTTCCATACTTTTTAAGGATCATCTCTATGTTATCTTTGTTTGTACGTTTACTATCGTAACTAGATACTTTATGGACTCTGTATTTATCACGGTCTGAATTGTGGGAATCATAAAAGACACCTTCAATATTATTGGGGTTTCCACACATCAATAGCTTATTATCAAAACCCGATAGCGTACCAAGAATAGCTTCCATAATTGGATCAGATACACCAGAAGCTTCATCTACCACAATCAGCATATGGTCCTCATGAAAACCTTGCATATTTTCTGGTTTCGTTGCTGTTCTAGCGGTAGCAAACCAACGCTCTGAATCACCAACCATATAAATTTTGGTCTTTGTCCACTTCAGTAAGTTTTTGATCAAGCTATCATTTAGCCATTTAGCTACTTCCGCCCAAAGCACATCGTAAAGTTGTTTCATGGTTGGAGCTGTAGCAATCACTTTTGCGTATGGTCGACAAGTTAAAAACCAAAGTATTGCTCCTGCTTCTAATGCTGTTTTTCCAACACCTTGTCCAGAACGAACTGAAACCTTTGGAAATTCAGCCAAATCATTCAAAACACTTTCCTGCCATTCATCAGGATCCAAGCCCAATATATCTTGGCAAAAAGCTACTGGCTTATCATAGTAATAATCAATCGCAGCACCTATATCAGCAAAAGGAATAAAATCATTACTCATTCTCTCTCACCGCCCGTTTATTTGCTGCATTCAAAACTGCTTGCTTCCATTCTTCCACTTCTTCGCCAGAATTATTACCGCCAATATCAGCTGTTTCAGCTTGAATTTTCTCGGTTTGTGCTTTCATTAAATCAGTTTTGTAATCTGTTATATATAGTTCATTCATTTGCTTAATGGCTTTAGCTAACTGATTGCTAATCCGAGTTAATGAATCTTCAATTGAAAGAATGTCATCAATTTTGCGATGTGTTTTTCTGATAACTTGAACATCTTGCATAACCTCTCGTTTAATTTCTAACTTTCTACCGTCTTTTTCAATCGGCGTTTTGATTTTTCTTAACTGTTGCAGGCGTTCGATTTCTTCCTCGTTTAAACCTGATTCAGCTTGTTTGATTCTTTTCATCATTCGCAACTGTCTTATCTTTAACAACCGAATTTCCTCAGACAAAACAAAAGAAGGATCATCATCCAAACTTGAATAGATATCCTTCTCTTCATCGCTTAATGTTTCGTAAAATATAGTTTCATACTCGCCAGTTTTCAAAGCGTTCTTGTTCCCTACTGGCGGTGATGCTCGGCTATTGCCTTTATTTCCCTTTGCATTCTGATTACCAAAAGGAGCGCCTCCTTGATTAGTAACGTTACCTTTCACATTGGTAACATTACCTTTCAATTCAGCGCTCCATTTATCTAGTGATTTCCATTTTCTAACTTGTGAATCTGAAACATTTAATTCTGATGCAATATCCTTTAATTGCTTTTCTCCGTTGGATTCCAACCAAATCCTTTTGGCTTCATCACGTCTTGGATCACGCTTTCTTGCCATTCAATATACACCACCTCACAATCTAGTTTGGTTGAGTTTTGTTTTTCTATTTTTGCGACTTCTCTACTTTTCGAAATGAATCTGACGTAAAGTCGCATCTAGTACATTTTTTAAATTCAAAACCATATTCATCAATCGATATTGCTCGAATTAATTTATTTTCTGAATCCCAACATTTTAGACAAAAAGCTTGATCCGTTCTATCGTTTATTTTATAAAGAAAATGTCCATCTACTACAAGTTCCGAATCTAAAATTTTTTGATTTTCTAAATCATTAATTCTGTCCTTTAAATCCCTATTTTCTTCTTGCAAATCATAAACCGCACCTTGAATATCCAGTAGCACTGATTTCAATTGTAAATCGTTCGCTCCAGTTGCAAGATTCTTTGCATCAGTAAATAACTCTTTAAGATCAGAATATCCCATTAATAACCACTCCTAAAAATTTATTGTTAAATTTAGGATACTTTAATATCAATTAGTTCTCAATATTTTTCAGCATCAAATCAGCTTCAATCAATATCTTTAAATCGGAAACTTTGTCTAACTTAATTTGTTCTGATTGGAGATTTTTAAGCCATTTCTTGCATTCTAATCCTTCAAATTCTTGTTAATATTATTTTGAACGTTTGATTCATCAAAGAAACCATGGCCACAATAAACAAGTTTGTATTTATCAATTTCTTTTGGAGTCGCTTCTCGTGCCATTTCAATGATTGAATACTTCTTTTTGATTTGTACTGATCGAACTACTCTAATTGGATCATTATCATTTGGTTGTGGACACCTATTATATAGTGATACGTACCAGTAGTTTCTCATTATGTAGTCTCCTTTCTTTCTGAAATCAAATCATTTTAAAAATCCCTTCTTTTTCAAAATAAAAAAGACCACTTGATAAGTGATCTTGATAAATCAATTAGGTACGCCGCATTGCGTTCGTCTTGATCTTTTTTCATTGATTAAAATTCTTTGTACACAGTATATATAGTATAATAGAATTTATAAAAATATTAGGAGTGTGTTGTTGTATGGATTTTTCATCAATATCTTTGTCGGATTGGATCTCAATAGCATCAATTATTGTAAGTTTCATCGCTTCAATGATTGCTATTGTCATTTCCACGGCTTCTCTTGTTCAGAATAGAAATATTTTGAAAGAGACAAATGCACCAAAATTAGTTATGTATGCTAATCATATAACCACGGGCTTTCACGGAAAATATATAGTAGTGAAAAACTATGGGAATACAGAAACAAAAATCTTAGATATTAAATTCGAAGGTAATCTCCATGAATTAGATCAAAAATTTTTAAATAGTTTAAAAGGCACCACTATCTATCCTGGTCAAATAATATCAAATAGATTAATCGAAGAAAAAAATTTTGGAAATGAAAACGTCCAAATTGCTTTATCATATACAATTTATGGGAAAAGTGTAAATGAATCGTTTTTACTAGATTTCAATCGATTGGATAATACCTTCTATTTAAAAAGCGGTAATAAATCCCACAATGAAGATTTAACTGTCAGAGCTATAGAAAATTTAAATTTAGATTTAAATAATATTGCACATACTTTTGATAAAAAAAATCTATAATTTTCATACTACACGATACTATAAATTAATCAATAGACAGCAACATATGAACTATTGTTTGTAGGAGCTGAACCCCACATCCTTTAGTTTATTTGTTGCTGTCTATCAAAGCATAATTACAACGATGAGGGAGACTACCTCCCTTCGTTTATTTTGTCGATCCTGTTTCCTAATCTTTCGACACTACCATAATATCATGTTAAAACGCTCAAAAACCCTACACTATCCCTACAAAAACCCTACGTTTTTACAGGTACGCAATCAGCGCCCCTCTTTTATACGCTTCTGCAAATTCAATCAATGCGTTGGATTTCAGCTTCTCGACATTTTTCTCACCATATCCGCAGATCAATTGCCCTATCTCATAATTAGAGTGCTTATTTACATCACAGAAGCTGTAGTAGAGTATCTGACGACTAATCAGACTAAGAGCCATTAAAGCCGCTAAAATCGCGTCTCTCTCTGCTTCTATATCCATCATCTGGATAATCGCGTCTTCTGCCTTATTCCCGTGTTTTGGTGCCTTCGGCATATCGGTTATGATAGGCGACTTAATATCTATCAAAGAGCGACCTGCCATCCGCTCCAAACGCCGAAAGTTCTTCAGCACATCTCTCGCATTACATCTTGTCTGTTTGAAATCTACCTCTCGTAACAATTGCATCAAGTCAAACCGCTCCTTTTTGTGATATAATAAACGTGTCATGTTTATTTATTTTGAGTCGGAGCGATCCGGCTTTTTTTATTTGCCTCCAATGAGTTCGATATCCATCAAACGAGCTACAGCTAAATTATCTTTACTCTTTGCTAACCACTTGTCGCATTCCATCGTATTTCCGATACGAATGATTGCAGAATGATTATAAACGTGTTCTACATATCCTCTGAACGGATAAACGAACTCTTCTGCTTCGCAACGAACCATGTCACCTACTTCGACTTTTGCTTTCTTTTTCTTCTTAGGATTCTTAGTCGGCATATCTAGCATTAAACCGCCGATTCCATGACTGCTAGCGTAAAAGCCGTCTTTTAATTTCATCCTTCCGCCACCTCCTCATATAATTCGAATTTACTAAATGGCCAACTCAAACGCTGTTTATCGTCGTCAATCAAAACGATTCTGCCAGGCATCGAAGCATCTTGAACTATATAATATTCGTTGTCCAAGAAGTATAATGACACGCCTGATCCTATTTTAGTCACTACTTTGTCACTCTTTTTGAAACCCATCATTCTACCTCCTCCTTTTCATTTATTGACGATAATAACAAAATAGATAACATGAAAATATTTGACCACAACACAAGATTGTGATATTTTTTACATAGTTTTATTTATATGGGGGTGACGAAATGCCATTTATAGTCTTTTTCTTTATATCATTATTAACAATATATATTCCTTTACCAACATTATTAATGTATTTCCATAGACTCTCAGAAAAACATGACACTATAGTCACTATAGATAAACATATATTGGTTATACTTGTCTTATTAGATTATTATATTAGCTACTATTTTCTTAAAAACTGTAAGATTAAAAAGAGATACTACTTTTATTTAATTGGATTAAATTTGATTGAATGGGGAATACATTTAAGCTTGTACTTAAAATTCAACGCTACAGCATTAACTATAGTTTTAATTTTCCAAACGATCCTTTTAATTTGCATGTTTACCTTCCCATTATCTGGTAAATTCAGAAATTACATATTTAATCAAAATTGATCCTACAATTTCACGAGGTAGCTAGATACTCTTCATAAATACTAACCAGTGTGTTTTAGCTCTCTTATTTCCATATAATGGCACATAATCAATTGCATTCAATATTTCTGATAGCTTGATTTGATCCTCGTTCCATTTAAATACAAGAGTTCCATTTGGCTTTAATACTCTGAAACATTCTTTGAATCCTAATGCTAAATCTTCTTTCCAAGTTTCGGGATTTAATTTTCCATACTTTTTGACCAACCAGCTATTCTCGCCTGCTTTAAGCAAGTGTGGCGGATCAAATACTACATGATAAAATGATTCATCTTCAAATGGCATATCTCTGAAATCTCCAATGACATTAGGATTGATATCAACGACATGTCCGCTATTTAGTTCTTCGTATTGTTTCCGAATGTCCATAAAAATTACGTTTGGATTCTGTTTATCAAACCAAAACATTCGACTACCACAACATGCATCTAATATTTTAGTCAATTACTCTACCTCTAATAACTCTTTATTCTCGTATATATTCCCGATAACTTCATAGTCAGTGTGAAATACTGGATCATAATAAATTCGATATTCTAAGTCCAAGTCTACTAGCTTACAAATTAAGCCAGAATGACACCCAGAGGCTTGAACAACAGCTTTTTCATGATCTAAGTGATTAAAACCATCACTTACACTGAAAAGTACTATATCCCCCTCAAAAATCTCTACACCGTTCTTATCTTTCAGTCCTGTGGATTGCATGAGGATATATTTATCTGGAGACATTTCAGCATGAGTGATCAACCTTCCTACTTGTCCATATTTCATTTCTTGCCCAAATTTTTTACCTTTAAACGGTGTGTGCCACGCTCGAAACTTCGGTATCATTCGCTGTCCTCCTACTTCTTCTCAGTCACCGTAAACGGCACAATACTTTCTGGCATGTAATTTACTTCGTATTTGTATTCATTGACCTTCGCGCCTTCTAAATCCTCAACCACATACATGTTCCAACTAGTGATGTTCACAAGATGTCTTTTGTACTGTTTCTTTCCTGTTTCAACTAGAATAACGAGTTTATTTTTATCTTCCGTATCAACATCTGTCGTAGACTGTCTTTACATATCATACAAATAGATAAATCCATGGTGTCTCATGTTCTGAGTCACACCAAAAGCATTCAACCTCTTAATTAACTTCTGGAATGAATTTCTTTTTTCTGCTCATGCTTACTCATTTCTTGTTTCAACCAAGCCTGATTTAATTTTGACTGTTTTTCTTTTCTCAAATTTTTCCTTTTAAGTGGATTGATTTTATTAGTTTTTTGAGAATAATCTTTTACCTCCACTACTTCGCCATTACTCACATAGGCAGCTAATTCTGCCATTTCCTTTGATTCATAACGTTTAGCTCCTTTTAAGTTAGGAACTCCATATCCTTCTGAATCGACATAACACATTGCTTTTACAACGTATGCCACGCTTAAACCTCCAATAGCTAATTTCTAAATGCTCTGCGTACTGTATACGCTTCGTTAATGATTTTCTTCAACGTATCCGATGGATAGATTCGATGACTTGTATTCTTGGTATCTTGTTCATATAACCAAGCAAGCTGTGCTAGAGTATCATCATCAAGAGAAAATCTCGGTCTTTTCTTAGGTGTCCCACCTGTTTGCTTTGGCTGTCCCACCTACACGACTACTCCTTTTGGTTGATTTTCTAAATATTTCTGTAACCCTTGATAACACTCTTCGAATGACAAAAGAGAACATTTCATCTTTCGTACATGAAGCTCTTCCTTTTTCTTTTTTTTCTTTACCAAAATATGTTCCAGCTTTGTTCGGTCTACGTATAGCGCATAATAAACACGCAACTTACTCCAGCTTGAACGATCTTTTTTTATTTGGTCTTCGGTCAAATCTTTTAGCTGGCTATAAACTGCTTGCAAACATTGACGTTCATCACCTTGTTTGTATTCCCCCAGTTTTTTTACCAGTTTGAGATAGTTATATTCTTTCAAAATATCACCTCACGTTTAGAAAGGGACATCATCGTATCGATGCGCTTCTCTTTCTTTTCTGAGCCTTTCTTGTTCTTCATAGTCTGCCAGCCATTTCGGGATAGGTTCTTTTCGTGTTACGTTACGACTTGGCTGAGAGTTAGAGAAAGTCCTTTGGCTCTTCTTCGCTTCCCAATCTTCTTTCGCTTGGACTGCCTCCTGTAACGTAGAAACATTGTTTGACTTCCACGTAGCAAGAATTTTATCCACGTATTTTTTTAACCCTTGCATTTCTACGCTATTCTCATAAGCAGATTGAAATGCAAATAAAATCATTTCTGATCCCCATTCACGAATCCACGGACCCAATGCTCCTTGCAAAAGTCCAGTAGGTGGTTTTCCCCAAGATTTTTGAATGAACTCGTACACGCCCATATCTTCTTCATAATCTTTTATTTCATTTACTTTACTTTCTTTTTCTATTTCTCTTTCTATTTGTGTATTACGAACACCGTTAACTACAGTTGAAGTAGAGTTATTACCTCCATTAACTAAGTTATTGTCGTCATTAACTAGATACTCTTTTTTTATGGATACTTCTTTTCGTTTTCTTGTTATTAATTTATATCTTTTTTGAATGCCATTTGATGTTAAAATTTGGTATTTTTCATACTTTTCCCGATTAAAAAATCCTACTTGAATCGCTTTAGATACAACTTCTTCTACTAGACCCTCTTTCGCCCCGACATCGTCAGCAACTAAGAACGCCGAATCTTCGTCCCACCGCAAGAAATACCCCATGTCTCCATAGATATAGCCGAGCAGGCAAAGTAGTATCTCACAAGTTTGTGATCCACACGACCTACGAATTTTTCGGTACTTAATATCTTTCAAAAAATCAACATCTAGTGAGTAGTAGTCAACGCCTTGTTTATATGGCCTTGCCACTTTATCACCTCCTTAGATAAGCGAGGGGAAACTCCCTCGCTATAGTGGTGGATTCATATCATTGAACAATGAATCCTGTTGTTCATCTGTATTTGCTGTTTCTTCGTATTCATCAAACGCTGATGATACGTCTTCCACTTTTTCTGCTTCTTTACGTTCTGGTGTATCTTCTTCAACATTTGTATCGGATAAAATATCACCATTCTCATTGATATCTTTTACGACATTTTCATCAGTTACCGTTGCTTTTTGCATTTCCACTGATAGAATTCCCCATTTACTCAACATATTTCTTAAAACAGTTTTTTTGGCCATTGCATCAAAATCCTTCTTCCAACCAAAGTCAGATTTACTAAACTTTCGTTTATGCAATTCAATTTCTTGCTTTGTCCAATAAACAGTTTTTTTGAACCCATTCAATAATTCAAAATATCCAACATACCCGATGACTTTGTCAGATAAACGACCTTCTGGATCAAATTCAAACTGTTCCGTCAATCGATTCCAACCTCTTAATTCGCCTTCATATACTTCGATAACATTCAAAGACTGATATTGACCCGAACGTTGTGCTAACTGTATATATCCTTTGTATCCTAACTGAAATTGGGCTTTTCCTTTATATGGAATAATCCATGCGTATCCTAAATTTTTGTCCACTGGTAAATCTAAGGAAGCGGCAACCATTGCACTAGTAACAATGCTCATTGGATCGACAGAAGATAAATAAGAATCGTTATTTACCAAATTTAATACACTTGCCATGAAACCATCAGATTTCTCTTTCAATACTTCTTTAAATTTATTTTTCATTGTCGGTGTATTCATTAGAGCTTTAAGCCCTAATTTAGAAGGATCAACTGCTTGATTATTTTGTTCTGTTAGCTGATTCTTTAAATCTTTACTTGTTGCCATATCACTGAATCTCCTTTATCACTAATCTATTTGAAGTTGATAAGCTGTAAATTTCTTCATCTTTCATTACATATGGATATTTCTCTGCTATTTTCTTCAAGTTTTTTCGTTTAGAAACGACTGATTTTAAACAAATAATCCGATTAGGTGTGATACCTGTAGAGGCATTCTTTATTCCAAGTTCTTGGATAATTTGATTGTCGATTTGACGAATACTCTTCTCTAGTTCCTTCTTATTTTTGAGTAACTCTTCTTTTTGATCGAGTAGAACATCATAATCAGCATGAAGCATAATTTCAGTTGAATCTAATTCCGAATAACGCTCTTTTAGAAAATCTGACGTTGCTTTACTTCCATCGATCAGTGGCTCTTCTCCGCCGATAATGTTTATTTCCCAAAAATCAACTAACCGTTCTGTGATGATGTCTATCAGTTCTTGATCTCGTTCAACTCGTTTCCATACAAATCTTTGACCACCAATCAACACAGCGATATAACAATAATCCTTGTTCAAAACATTCATATAATGTTGCACTTGACACAAATAACTAAGTGGCACTTCTTCCCCTTCCCACTCTTTGCTAAGAAATTGATTCGCTGTTTTACATTCAAGAATGGCATTTTCTCCTACTACATCACGGTCGATATTGGCTCTTAAAAATGGATGTAACGGATGTTCAAACACTTGGTTTCTTCTGCGTACTTTTTTGCCTGTTCGTTCTTGAAATTCTTTGGCAACAACTTCTTCTAAAACATTGCCCCAATAAGCTGGTTCGCTCTCTGAATCTTTCAATTCAATTTGACCCGTTTTCTCAAGCCATAATTGATAAGGAGATTTGTATTTATTCAATCCAAGTACGGTTGCAACATCTGAACCACCAATACCTCTTTTGCGGTCTTCGAGCCATTCTTGATGGCTCATGTCTAAAGTTGATTTACTCATCTTCATCCTCCTCAGTTTGTGGTCTTCCCCAATCTGGAGTATTTAGGTATTGATCTAACGATGAGGCAAAGTCATTCATTAAACATCATCTCCTTTGTAGCCTTACATGCAGGACAATCGCAATCATTAGTTCGTATACTTTCTTTAAACTTATCGTTCATTAGTGTTAGTACAATTGTTTGCAAAGCAAATGTTCCACCAAATACAACAGTTGCTTCATCTACACTTGGATCAATCGCCCCAAGAGTGATGGCTACATCACTTTCGTTACACTCATGTATTAGTTCTTCAATTAAATTTTTAATTTTTGGATTCATATGGTAAAATCTCCTTAGTTATGTTTTTTTATGTTACCGATTAGCGACGGCCATCGCTGGTCGGTCTTTTTTGTGTTGGCATTTTGAAACTTTCTCTTACAGCAGTAACAACTACTAAAGTTCCCCAATAAATCAGCGCATATGCCGGGTTGATACTTGTCAGTATGATTGCTACAAGACACATAAGCAAAGCGCTTTTGACAGTCATTTTAAAAACCGTTCTCATTGCTTCACATTCCTTTCTAATTAGTATTGCGTTCTTCCCATTCCTTCACTAACTCGAAGTCATACTGCAAAACACCTCGAACCCTTCGAGAAGGTAACGGATCATTTTTTGAATTCGTCCATTTAGAAATAGTAGCTAATGAGACACCGAAATATTCAGCAATGTCTTTAGCTTTCTTCCAAACTCTTTCTTTTGGTTGCTTTTTTTGAACTAAAGGGACCACTCTTTCCATTTGTGAAATCTTCATTTTAATTCTCCTTTCATGTATCCTTGACTGATCCAATAAGTTAAACGCTGCTCGCTTAGTTGACGAATATCAATTCCAAGAATTTCGCATAGTACACTGATAAGAGTCACTTCAATCATGATCTCGTCTAAAAACTCATATGCATATGAAATGATTTGCTGACGATCCTCAGCGGTTAAATAATCCTCATTTTTGAGAAGAATTTTTTCAACTTCTTGTTTCTTTTGTTTTCGCTCATCGGATTCTATCATTTGAAGCTTATCTAGTGACGAGGGGTCTCTTCTATAAACATCTCCATCAATTGATTTAAATAATCCAAAAAATTTATAGATTACATGGAGAGTAAAATCTGAATCTCGAAAATGATCAGTTAAAGCTTGAGCATTTTCTAACGTCACAGGCTTAGTATTATGTGGCGTTGTCCAATCACTCAATGACTGTTGAGATACATTAACTTGCTTTGCTATTTCTTTCTTCGTTTTGCCACTCTTATTTATCACCTTGATTAATGATTCTCGAATGACAGCTGATTGTTTTAACAGTTTAAACACCTCAATTTCTTATTCGCCCATATATCAATACGAGCAATTTTTTTATATTATTACTTTAAAGAATCAAACAAAAGCTGTTTCATCTAATTCACGTTCAAGCTCTTTTTGAACTTCTTCAACTAAACGATTAAGTTGATCATCTGTAGCACACTTGATGACGTGAACTAGTCTAGGTCTTGCATCAAGTACGATGTTTATTTTTTCTTGGTGTGTTATAAAAATACCTCCTTGTTCTCTTTTTGTTCGCTCACTTCTTTTGCTACCATTATTTCTTTCGTAGCATTGTTTAATTCTTTTATTCCAAAAAAGCCAAAAGAGTTTCCCAATATCCGAAAGAGAGTTTCAGATTTTTTGATATCCAAGCCGAAGGAACAAAAGAAATTAAAACCGAAAATTAATTAATAGACTTTGTTCTTAATTTCTTTGGTTTAGAACATAAAGTGGTAAATCAAACGAGAAAAGATCATCAAGAGCAAGAATAATATTATTGAAGTCCAAAATACTTTAGTAAAATCTTCTTTCATTTGTCCACCTCCTTACTATGCGAAAATTCCGTTTTAGTTAACTCATGCTCTAAAAAAATATCGTCTGGTTCCTTGCCGAATACTAAAGCAATTCTTACTGCATTTTCATAAGAAAGCTTTCTCTTTCCTTTTTCGATCATCCAGTAAAACTCTTTAGTTAATCCAGCATGATTTGCTACATCTTGAAAAGTTTTTCCACTATCTTTTCTAATTTTTTCTAATTTTTTTAGAACCATTTATTTTCCTCCTTTTTTTGTTAACTTGATGTTAATTTGATTATAGTTAACAAGATGTTAATTGTCAATCAAAAAGTTACTATTTAGTTAACTATTTTTAGACAACTTGTGTTAACTACTAGTTAACGATAAAATTGTATTTAGAAATGGGGTGTTAACGTGGACTTTGGAACTAGATTAAAAGAACTGAGAAAAAGCAAAAAATTAACACAACAAGAACTAGGCGATATTATTCATGTATCTAAGGTTTCTATCTCTGGCTACGAACGTGGAGAACGAAGTCCAGACAGAGAGACATTAACCGCTCTTGCTGATTATTTTAATGTCACTACTGATTATTTATTAGGAAGAAATAAAACGCCAAAATGGGCCGATGAAAATGATTTAATTGAGTTAGATAAAATGCTCGATTCCAACGTTAACATGGCTTATGGTGGTGAAACATTAACAGATGAAGAGAAACAACGGGTAAAAGATGTTTTAACTGGTCTATTTTGGGAATTTAGAAAAGAAGACAAAAGTAAAGAGAAGTGATTTTCTATGGAGATGGACGTAATTAGTCTAGTCGGTAGACTAAAACAAAAATATAATTCTGCTAATCCCTTTACTATTTGTGAAAAAATGGATATTCAAATTAGATACGTTCCCTTTTTGAATAACCCAAAGGGGCAATTTCAAGAATTATTAGGACGCTCAATTATTCTTCTAAATCACGAACTGAAGTATTCTGAAGAACGGTTCTATATTTGCGCTCACGAACTTGGTCACGCTA
Organism: Enterococcus sp. DIV0703; assembly: GCF_051711065.1. Classification (NCBI taxonomy): domain Bacteria; kingdom Bacillati; phylum Bacillota; class Bacilli; order Lactobacillales; family Enterococcaceae; genus Enterococcus; species Enterococcus sp. DIV0703. The sequence goes on from NZ_JBIOLX010000001.1 coordinate 1,841,741, forward strand.
TATTTCATCGTGGGTTATCTAGCTATTACGTATCAACCAAAACATCCAGAAGTAAATCAGAGAGCGAAGCGAATTGCTTTGCCGCTAATCTCATTGTTTCTCTTTATAAAGAAGACAACGATAAATACCCTAGAAAAGTCGAGGAATTAACAAATTTGTATGGGCTTCCTGAAAGCGTGTATAGATTTTTAATTTAATTGGTGGCTACTACTTCCTGCCCTAAGTGGGAGTGAAAAAAATACCGGAGGAAAACTATGGAGTTAGAAAAATTTCAAGATACATTAAAACAATTAGGAAAACGAGTTGTTGAGCTTAAAGATAGCATCGGAACCGAGGAAGCTACTAAAACTTCTCTAATTATGCCTTTTTTCGCAGCATTAGGCTATGATTTATTTAATCCAACCGAATTCGTACCAGAATTTACTGCAGATGTTGGAATAAAGAAAGGTGAAAAAGTTGATTATGCAATTGTTCTTGAAGGTCAACCAACTATACTTATAGAAGCAAAATCAATTAATGAACAATTAACAAAACATGATTCTCAATTATTCAGATATTTCGGCACTACAGTATCGAAATTTGGAATATTAACTAACGGAGAAGAGTATAAATTTTTTACTGATTTAGATGAACCAAATAAAATGGATCTTACACCATTTTTGACTGTTAATATTACTAAAATTAAAGACAGCCAAATCCCAGAATTAGCTAAATTTCACAAAGATAATTTTGACGTAGATAAAATTACGAGCTCTGCAGCTGAGCTTAAATATTTAAATTCATTAAAAAATTATCTTTCTTCTGAACTCAATGATCCAACTGAAGATTTCGTAAAATATTTACTTACTGAAATTTATGATGGTATGAAAACTAAACAAACCGTTGAAAAATTTAAACCTATTATAAAAAAAGGGCTAAACCAATTTATTGCTGAAAGAGTAAATGATAAACTGAGTGCTGCTTTAAAGACATCCGTCACTGTTGAGGACAATGAAACTAAATCAGAATCTAATACTACAGATGAAACAGATAGTGAAATTGTTACGACCCCTGAAGAATTAGAAGCTTATACTATTTGTAAAGTAGTCTTAAAAGATACGATTCCTTTGGATCGATTATTCTATCGTGACAATAGAAGTTATTTCAATATTTTGTTAGATGATAATATAAGAAAATGGATTTTACGTGTCCGATTTAATACAAACGGAATGAAAATTGAGCTGAATGATGAAAATCATACAGTTTATGAATTAAAAGAACCAATAGATATCTATAACTATTCAAACCAAATTATTGATGTTGTAAATAAATTTTTATAATAAAGCCTTCGGGCTTTTCTTTTTAGATACAAAAGAACATAAGTTCGTATTTTATTTTTATTAGTACGAATTTTATCTAAATACACATTTTAATAAATATACCCAACTTGAAATATCTTACTATTGGGCATGAATTACGAAAGGATTGATTTTAATGGCCTCCATTAAAAAGTACTATTTAAAAAAATCAAAAGGTTACCGTTATGAAGTCTATGTATCAAATGGGATTGATCCCGGGACAAAGTTACAAAGAAAAATTCATAAAAAAGGATTTAAAAGTTTTGAAGAAGCTGAAAAATTCGCAAAAATCATTGAAGGACAAATAGCTTCTGAAGAATATATACAAAATAATCCTAAGAAATTAACTATAGAAAAATTCATGGACGATTGGATTAATAACTATAAAATGAATGTTAAAGAAGGAACAAGAATAGTTCATAGGGCAAATATAAAAATGTACATCAATCCTTATATTGGAAAATATAAACTAGATAAATATACTAGAGCTGATCATCAAAGATTCATCAATCAGTTACTTACTAAAAAGGGTTTAGGTAGAACTAAGGAAGGTCTCTCAGTAACAACAGCCAAAAGTATCAATGCCACTCTTAGCAATGCTTTCAAAAAAGCTATTCAGTTAGGATATATAAAGAATAACCCTACTAGTTTTGTTGAGTTTCCAAGAAATCTATCTGATAAAAAGAAAGTTAAATATTATACTTTTGATCAATCTGAACTATTTCTCGAATTTGCCAAAAAAGAGAAATCATTTATATGGTATCCCTTTTTTCTTATTATATTTGATCAAGGATTGCGAAAATCAGAAGCTTTAGGGCTACAATGGGCTGATATTGATTTTTCTCAGAATACACTTAATATCAATCGTGAACGACTTGGGGCTGCTGAAAAAGGACCTAACAAAGGTTTAATTATTACAGATGACACAAAAACCCCATCTGGTACACGATCATTGCCTATGACAAAACGAGTAAAGAAAGCCTTATTGACTTTAAGAAATCAAGTAATAAAAGAATTTGGTTTTTTACCTGAAACAGATGACCACGAAGCATTTATTTTTATAAATACTTACGGTAAAAATAAAGGTATTCCAATAAGAGATCGAACCGTTAACGGTGCTTCTCATAGAATTGAAAAACGTGCCAATCTCCCCCACATAACTGTGCATGATGGTAGACATACTTTTGCAGCTAGAACGAGACAAGCAGGAATACCTTTAGAAGATATCAAAGATTTTTTAGGACATAAAGATGTTTCTACTACACAAGTCTATGCCCATATTTCTCCCGAAGTGAAAAAAAGATCAATGAACCAATTAGAAAACTATATAGAAGAGCAAATAAAAAAGCACTCAAATTGAGCGCTTTTTTACTTTCACTATCACTAAAACTATCACTAGTTTTATTTTCAAGCGAACATGTTTCTATCACTATTTTTTTAAATCTGACTAAAAACCTTATATTACAAACGTTCGTTCAATTCTTTGGCAAGGTCTTCAAAGCCTGGTTTGCCTAGAAGTGCGAACATGTTTTTCTTATATGCTTCAACACCAGGTTGGTCAAATGGGTTAATTCCATTTAAGTAACCTGAAATACCTACAGCAATTTCAAAGAAGTACATTGTATAACCTAATGTGTAAGCATCCATTTCTGGAATTTTAACTAATAAGTTTGGTACGTCGCCATCTGTATGAGCCAATAAAGTTCCTTCAAAAGCTTTTGTATTGACGAAATCTACTTCTTTTCCTTCCAAGTATCCTAAACCATCTAGGTCTTCAGCTTGTTCTGGAATTGTAATTGATTTACGTGGTTTTTCAACTTTAACGATCGTTTCAAAGATGTTACGGCGTCCTTCTTGAATATATTGACCTAGTGAATGTAAGTCAGTTGAGAAGTTCGCACTTGAAGGGTAGATTCCTTTTTGGTCTTTACCTTCTGATTCACCGTATAATTGTTTCCACCATTCAGAGAAATATTGCATTCCTGGTTCATAGTTGATCAATAATTCAGTTACTTTCCCTTTACGGTAAAGGATGTTACGCATTGCTGCATATTGATAAGCTTCGTTTTCTTCTAGTTTATCACTTGAATAAGCTTTGCTTGCATCTGCAGCTCCTTGCATCAACGCATCGATATCTGCTCCACTAACAGCGATTGGTAGTAATCCTACTGCTGTTAAGACAGAGAATCGTCCACCGATGTCATCAGGAATCACGAATGTTTCCCAACCTTCTGCGTCGGCTTCTACTTTAACTGCACCTTTTGCTTTATCAGTTGTTGCATAAATACGTTTATTCGCTTCTTCTTGACCATATTTTTTAACAAGTAATTCTTTGAAGACACGGAATGCGATAGCTGGTTCAGTCGTTGTACCTGATTTTGAAATCACGTTTACTGAGAAGTCACGATCTCCGATTACTTCAATCAAATCAGCGATATAAGTTGAGCTGATTGAGTTTCCTGCAAAGAAAATTTGTGGTGCTTTACGTTGTTCACCATCTAATAAATTGAAGAAAGTGTGGTTTAAGAAATCGATTGCTGCACGAGCGCCTAGGTAAGAACCACCGATTCCGATAACTACTAAAACTTCAGAATCAGATTGGATTTTTTTCGCTGCTTCTTTGATACGAGCAAATTCTTCTTTGTCGTAATTAGTAGGTAGATCGATCCAACCACGGAAATCACTTCCTGCGCCTGTACCTTCACGTAATACTTTATCTGCCATTGATACTTGGCTTTGCATGTAACCTAACTCATGTTCATTAACAAATGGTGCTACTTTTGAATAATCAAAATGAATATGTGCCATTTTTTATTCCTCCTTTAAAAGATCAATATACAGCTTATACTTTACGTTTTTTTTTATAATTTTTCAAGCAAATAAATGAATTGAAGCTAATATTTACAAGAAAATTTCAAACACTAAACTAATCCTTGCGCATACATCACTTTCGCTACTTTTTCAAAACCTGCAACATTTGCTCCTAGCAATAGATTTTTTTCATTGCCATAAGCTGCTGCCGTTTGGCGACACGTTTGATAAATATTTTTCATGATTTCATCTAATTGGCGATCCACTTGTTCACTTTCCCAAGACAATCGTTGAGCATTTTGACTCATTTCTAATGCTGAGACAGCGACACCGCCGGCATTAGCTGCTTTCCCAGGACAATACCACACATTGGCTTTTTCAAAAACATTGACAGCTTCAAGAGTACATGGCATGTTTGCGCCTTCTGCGATGATTTTCACTCCACATTCAACCAAGTTGTTAGCAAGCGTTTCGTCTATCTCGTTTTGAGTAGCGCAAGGAAGAGCGATATCTGCAGTTTCTTTCAAAGTCCAGACAGATTGACCAGCATGATAGACAGCAGAATCACGTTTTTCTGCATAAGCGGTCAACCGTTCCCTTTTTTCTTCTTTGACTTCTTTTAATAGTGCCAGGTCGATTCCTTCTGGATCATAGATAAACCCACTGGAATCAGAACATGTGATGACTTTTCCACCTAATTCTTGAACTTTTTCAATAGCATAGATGGCAACGTTTCCGCTACCAGATACCAGAACTGTTTTTCCTTCAAAAGAGTCTTTTTCTGCTTGTAAAAGATGTTTGACATAATAAACCAATCCGTAACCAGTTGCTTCCGTACGAATCTTACTTCCCCAAAAATCTAATGGTTTTCCAGTAAGGACACCGGCATCATATTGTTTTAATCGTTTATATTCTCCAAACAAATAACCGATTTCTCTGGCACCGACTCCGATATCTCCAGCAGGTACATCGATGGATGGACCGATATGCTTGGATAGCTCCAGCATGAAACTTTGACAAAAACGCATGATTTCATCGTCTGATTTTCCTTTTGGATCAAAGTCACTTCCGCCTTTTCCTCCACCGATTGGTAGACCAGTTAGACTATTTTTGAAAATTTGTTCAAAAGCTAGGAATTTAAGAATACTTAAATTCACACTCGGATGGAATCTCAACCCACCTTTATAAGGGCCGATTGCTGAATTGTACTGAATGCGGTATCCACGATTGACTTGCCAGTTTCCTTCGTCATCTTGCCACGGCACGCGAAATTGAATGATTCTTTCTGGTTCTGACAACAATCCTAAAATATTACGTTTGATGTATTCAGGATGTTTTTCTAAAAATTGAGTAGCTGAAGGCATAAATTCATCAATGGCTTGTAAAAATTCGACTTGTCCTGTGTCTTTTTGATGAATATTATTTTGAATTCGTTGGACGTATTCTGTTGCGTTTGTCATTGTTTCACACTCCTTTTATAATCTTCTTTTATTTTAGCCTATTTTTATTAGATGCTCAAAACATTTCCTGCTTTCTTTTCATAAATATGCTACACTTTCTCTGAGGTGAGGAAATGGAAACAACCTATGATGTGATTGTAGTCGGTGCTGGAACTAGTGGTATGATGGCTGCAATTAGTGCGGCTGAATATGGCGCAAAGGTTCTCTTAATTGAAAAAAATAAAAAAGCTGGAAAAAAATTATTAATGACAGGTGGCGGAAGATGTAATGTCACGAATAACCGTCCAGTTGATGATTTGATTGCTCATATTCCTGGAAATGGCAAATTTTTATACAGTACATTTTCCCAATGGAATAATTTTGATATCATGGAATTTTTCGAATCTCAAGGTGTTCATCTAAAAGAAGAAGATCATGGTCGGATGTTCCCTGTGACGAATAAGTCAAAAACGATTATCGAAGCCTTGATCCATCGTTTAAATGAATTAAATGTTACGATGCTCTTTGGCACTCGAGTCGAAAAATTAGTGCATAGCGATGGAAAAATCTATGGCGTACGAACGGAATTTGAAGAATTTCAATCCTCTTGTGTCGTATTAACTACTGGGGGGCGAACCTATCCGTCGACTGGTTCTACAGGTGATGGCTATAAAATCGTTAAAAAAGTCGGTCACACTGTCACTCCCTTGTATGCAACAGAATCTCCACTGGTTTCTGAAGAAACTTTTATCAAGGATAAAACCTTGCAAGGATTATCTTTACAAGATATTTCTTTAAGCGTATTAAACAAGAAAGGTAAAGTCATCACCGAACATGTTATGGACTTGCTTTTCACGCATTTTGGGATTTCTGGACCTGCGGCATTGAGATGTTCAAGTTTCATCAATCAAGAGTTGCAAACGACTGGAGAACCTGTCACGGTCGTCTTAGACTGTTTTCCGAATCGTTCGCTTCAAGAATTGATCAACGAATTGACTGCTAAAAGCCAACAATCGAAGAAAACATTGAGTAATGCTTGGCATGGCTTTTTACCTGAACGCTTGCTTCTCTTTTTCCTTGAAAAAAGTGGATTAACGGAACAAACTGGTAGTCAAACGACAGAAAAAGAGATCCAACAATTTGCGGAGCTTTGCAAAAGTTTTTCTTTCAAAATAACCAAAACTTTTGCCATCGAAAAGTCTTTTGTGACTGGTGGTGGCGTTTCACTAAAAGAGATCAATCCAAAAACATTAGAAAGCAAATTGGTCAATGGATTATTTTTTGCTGGTGAACTGTTAGATGTTAATGGGTATACTGGTGGTTTCAATATTACTGCGGCTTTTGCAACTGGACATGTAGCAGGAATGAATGCCGCTTTTCTTAGCTGATTAAACGAAAACAGTAACGAAGGGAGTAGAAGATGTCTTACTCTTTTCGTTACTGTTTTTTCTTTTTTTAGTTGATAAACTGATGAATTGCCGACTGCATCACAGTACAAGATCAGCAAAAGTCCCTTTAGTTAAATCACAAATGGCTTGAGGTGCTAGCTCCATTTGGTGTCCTCTTTTTCCTGCTGATACAATGATCGTTTCTTGTGATTGTGCTGTTTGTTCTAAATAAGTAGGAAATAATTTCTTCATCCCAATTGGCGAGCAACCACCACGAATATAACCAGTGGTAGCTTCTAAGTCTTTCAGATGTAACATTTCTACTTTTTTGTTTCCAGATACTCTTGCTAATTTTTTTAGATCTAACTCTCGATTACCAGGAATGACCGCTACGATCGTTCCTGTTTTGTTTCCAACCGCTACGAGTGTTTTATAAATGCGGTGTTCACTTTCAGAAAGTTGCTCAGCGACAGAAGATGCACTTAAATGTGCTTCATCCCAAGCATACTCATGTTCAGTATACTTGATTTTCTTTTGTTCTACTAAGCGGATCGCATTTGTTTTCACTTGTTTTTTCTTTGCCAACATTTTCACCTTCAAATTAGATTGTTTCAATTTAATAATTTGATTATTGATTTTAGTTCCTTTACAGTGATTTGTCCAGGTGCTGATGCTTTTTCAGAGGTTAACGCACCAAAGGTCATGACCGAACCAGTCAAATTTCCCGATAAGCGCGAAATCATTCCGAGCTGTCCCATTGACATTGTAATCAGAGGCATGGACACAAACGCTCCTGCCCGTCTCGTTAGCTCCATCAAACGTAACACATCTCGTTCGTTATGGGGCATTACCGCTATTTTACCGATATCTGCACCAAGATGTTCCATCATATTCAATTGATACAATAAGACTGGATCAGCTGGGGTCTCTTTAAAATTATGACTGCTGATAATCATCGGGATGTTGCGCTGTTTGATTTCTGCTAACAACTCTTTTTCAAGGCTTTCAATTTTGTCTAATTCTAAATCAACCATATCGACTAAACCAGAGCGGATCATCTGTAGGTACAACTCGTGATATGCTCGGATCGTTATATCTCGTTTGCCACCTTCTGCTATTGTTCTAAAAGTGAAAAGCACCGGTAACCCGTCGAGCATCTCATGGATCAGTACCAACGTTTCTGTGACTTTTTCATATTGAAAGACATCTTCATAATAATCAATTCGCCACTCCACTAAATCAGCACCAGCTTCTTTGGCTAAAATTGCTTCTCGCAAAAGTTCTTCACGAGTGTCTCCGATCATTGGCGCACAAATTTTAGGATGTCCTTTTCCTAAGTTTAGTCCTTTCACTTGCACCATCTGTCCTCCCCCCCTTATTTCCTAATTTGATAGATAAATACTTTTAAATAATCCCCTTCTGGAAAGGCTTCAATGGTTTGGAAATCTTGTGGTAATCGAAAACGAGTGATTTCTTCATATTCAACATTGGCTAGCATTAGTTCATTTTCAATCATTTTTTTGAACTGATCGGTACTCACGTTAGCTGCGTTCGTTGAAGCCATAAGCGTTCCCTCGTCCGATAAAATAGCCAAGCTATCTTTAACCAATTCGCCATAATCTTTGGCTACTCGGAACACTTTCTTTTTGTTTCTCGCAAAACTTGGAGGGTCAAGCACAATGAGATCATAGGTCAGCTGCTTTCTTTTAGCATATTTAAAATAGGCAAAAACATCCATCACAATGATTTTTTGTGTCTGAAGATCCAAACCGTTGATTTCAAATTGTTCCTGTGTTTTTTTCAAACTTCGCTTTGCTAAGTCAACACTCGTGGTCTCCAAAGCACCACCCATTGCTGCCGCAACTGAAAAAGCCCCAGTATAGCTAAACATATTCAAAACAGACTTTCCTAGACCAAGTCCATCGATCAAAGCTCCTCTGACTTCTTTTTGATCTAAAAAGATGCCTGTCATCAGCCCTTCATTCAAATAAGTGGCGTAAGAGACGCCATTTTCTTTGATGATTAAAGGTTCAGGAGCTGTTTCTCCATAAACATACTGACTTTCAGGAAATTCATTTGTTTCAAAACGGATTTTTTCGTAAGCACCCTTTATCTCAGGATAAACTTGTTGAAACGCTGAGAAGAGCAAATGGCGGTAAGTATAAAGAGTTTCATTATACCAAGAAAATACTGCATAATGTTCATAATAATCAATGATCAGACCTCCGATGCCATCCCCTTCTCCGTTAAATAAACGAAATGCTGTTGTTTGTTCATCTATGAAAAAAGCTTGTCTTTTTGCTTTAGCTTCAGAAAACTTTTTCTCAAAAAATGCCTGGTCAAACGTTTCATTTTGTTGACTCAAAACCCAACCGATTCCTTTGTTTTGTTTACCTAAATAGCCCTTAGCTAAGAAATTATCTTGTTGATCAACCAATTCGATCCACTGCGTGGTTTCATTGTACGACTGAACCAAATCTTCCTTTTGAATCAATGGATAACCGTTCTTGATACGATTTCCTGCTTTTTTCTTAATTTGTACTTTCATTGACTCACCTACTTTACCTTTATCATTAATCAGTATACCAAATATTAAGCAGGCTGTCTTAGTGCTAGCGTTCACAAAAGAATAAGAAATCCTTAATCACCGGTGTAAGCGTTTGGTTTCGATTGACACTGGATTTGCGTACTAGTAAAATAGGATGGAATATGTAGTTTGAGCAATCATAACTTCATAACACTCTGTAAATGAGAAGAGTGGGGAAAGGGAGATTACATTGAGACGAATAAAAACACCCGCCTTTTTGAATAAAAGGCTCGGATTTTTTTCTTTATTAGCTGTTTTACTTTGGCTAAAAACAATTTTTGCCTATTTGTTTGATTTCAATTTAGGCATCGAAAGTGGCATACAATACTTTATACTGTTTATCAATCCGATCGCTACCACGTTGTTGTTAATGGGGATTGCGTTATATGTGAGACGGACGAAAGCGTCTTATATTACAATGATGGTCATTTATTTCCTATTGACTTTACTGGTGTTCTCCAACGTAACTTATTATCGTGAGTTTACGGATTTTATTACGATCAATACCATCTTGGGGGCAGGAAAAGTAGCTAGCGGGCTTGGAGAAAGTGCTATTCGCTTATTTAGACCATATGACGTCCTTTATTGGATCGACTTTATCATTGTCGCTGCATTATTGATAACCAAAAAAATCAAAATGGATCCACAACCGATTCGTGCACGAATGGCTTTTGCGATCTCGACTTTGTCAGTCATGATTTTTTCTGGAAATTTATTTTTAGCAGAAGCCGATCGCCCAGAATTATTGACTCGTACTTTTTCTAGAGATTATTTAGTCAAATATTTAGGTATCAATGCGTTTACCGTCTATGATGGTATCCAGACTTACCAAACGAACCAAGTACGAGCAGAAGCAAGTCCTAATGATCTGAAAGAAGTAGAAAGTTATATCAAAGATCACTATGCTGAACCAAATGATGAAACATTTGGTATTGCTAAAGGAAAAAATGTGATTTATATCCATTTAGAAAGTTTCCAACAATTCTTGATCGACTATAAACTAAAAGATGCCAATGGTGTAGAACATGAAGTAACGCCATTTCTGAATAGTTTATATCATAGTAACAGTACATTTAGCTTTGACAATTTCTTCCATCAAGTTAAAGCAGGTAAAACCAGTGATGCTGAAACCTTATTTGAAAATTCACTATTTGGTTTAAATCAAGGATCGTTATTCACTCAATTAGGTGGAAAGAATACCTTCCAAGCTGCTCCTGATATTTTGAGTCAGACACAAGGTTATACGAGTGCTGCCTTCCATGGTAACGCTGGTACATTCTGGAATCGTAATGAGACCTATAAAAAATTAGGTTACAACTATTTCTTTGATGCTTCTTATTATGATGTCAATGACGACAATTCATTCCAATATGGATTGCATGATAAACCGTTCTTCCAACAATCAGTACAATATTTAGAACATTTACAACAACCTTTTTATTCTAAATTTATTGCGGTATCTAATCATTATCCTTATTCTAAGTTCACAAACGAAGAAGCAGGCTTCCCGCTAGCTACGACAAATGATGAAACGATCAACGGATACTTTGCAACAGCGAATTATCTCGATACAGCAGTTGAAGAATTTTTCAACTATTTGAAAGCTAGTGGTCTTTATGATAATTCTGTCATCGTCCTTTATGGTGATCACTACGGAATTTCTAACTCTAGAAATAAATCGTTAGCGGAACTAGTGGGTAAAACCAGTGATACATGGACCAACTTTGACAATGCACAAATGCAACGAGTTCCCTACATGATCCATCTTCCTGGACAAACAAATGGTGGAATCAATCATACCTATGGCGGACAAGTGGATGCATTACCTACTCTACTCCATCTGTTAGGAGTAGATACCAAAAATTACAATCAGCTAGGACAAGATCTCTTTTCTAAGCAACATGATCAACTTGTTACTTTCCGTGATGGTGATTTTATTACTCCTAAATACACTTATTATGGCGGAACGATTTACGATAACAAAACCGGACAAGCCATTACAGAACCGACTCAAGAAGTTCAAAATGAAATTGATGCATTGAAAGAAAAAGCGAATAAACAGTTAGCTGTTTCAGATCAAATCAACAATGGTGACTTACTCCGCTTTTCTACAGATACTGGGTTAGACCCAATTGAAGCAAGTCAATTTGATTACAAAAACGGCATGAAACAGTTGCTTGAAAAAGAAAAAGAACTAGGTGACAAATCAACAAGTGTCTTTAGTCAAAACAATAACCAATCAACAAAAGATCTATATGAAACCAAAACTTACCAACAAATAAATGGGACACAGACGAGTGATTCAGTTCCTTCTTCTGAATCTGATAAATAGCTAGCCTTTCTTTCAAAAGGATTACGTGCCCATAGAAGTAATGATTATAAAAGCTAAGATTGACGAAAACCAATTCTTGTTTTTCGTTAATTCTTAGCTTTTTTCATGCACTTTAATTTGAGTTACTCTGGCGTTTTTCTAGAAAATAGAGCTTAAACTCACGTATTAGAACCATCCATGAACATTGGATTTTATTCACAAAATATAGCGGAACAGTTGATTTATCGTCATTTTCGTTTATTAAAAAATAGGGATTTCCTGATTTTACTATATGAATTTCATACTTTATTCATATTCATTTTCTATAATTTAAAATGAGGTGAAAGTGATGAGAATACTCCGCTATTCAGTTGCAAGAATGCGTTATTATAAAAAACAGACACTCTTTAGTTGCTTATTTACAAGTGTCACTGCTTTTTTATTGATGCTTGTGTGTAACTTATATCATTTACAATCAACACTTTATGCACAAATTGAAGATCGTCTTAGTTTCTTGGACACGACGTCCTTAAAAGTACACTTTCCGTCTTTTCTATCAGTGAAACAATTTTATGTCGAGCTGATCTTGTTGTTACTGTTCTTGTTTGTTGGCGCATTTATCTTTTTCTTTCAGCGAACATTAAAACAAGACCAACGTGAATTGATCAACTGGCGTTTAGCTGGTTTATCGAAAACTAGAATTTTTCTTTTGATCATCTGGCAAATGATCTTACCATTACTGATCTGTTGCACACTCTTATTTATTGGAATTGTGCTTTTTCAAAACATTTATCAAGCACTGTTACAACATCTTAATTTTTGGAGTCTAAGATTATTTGAATTGCCTGACACCCATTCACTTATATCGACTACTCGACCATTAGCCATACCGATGGATCAACAAACTTTTTTTAAAATTGATTTTGTAAACGATGCTTTTTTCTTCGATACGTTTAAGAGTTTCCTACAAACGGTTGGCCTTCTTATCTCCATCAGTCTATGCATTAGTCTCTTACAATTTACGATTTTCTATCAACGTTTAAAAAAAGGTAAGGTGATCTTTCATGAATACATGTAAGCCAATAATGTCTTTAGGAGAATTAGCTGTTATTCTTTGCCCAAAAGCAAAACAAGAAGAACTATTAACAGCGCTAAAAGAGCAAGCGATTGTATCGAGTCCCAAACAATTACTTATCGTCCAAAAAGATTGGCCTCTCTTCCCTTATTTAAAAACCAAAGATCAAGTACTACTGAATTTATCTGAAAATAAAAAAGAACGTTTATCTTTTCAAGAAATGCTCAAGATTGATCCAGCACTTCTTAACAGAGAACCTGATCAACTCTCTCTTTTTGATAAAATCAAACTTCAATTGTTGCATGCGTTACTTGCTAAAAAAGACAAACTCATCATTGAAGAAGTGCTGGATGAACTTAAAGTAATTGAAGCACAAGAAATTCTTGATCTATTTGATTATCTAGTCAAAAACAAAAAAATCGCCATTCTATTACTGACTCATGATGAAACCATTGCTCATAGTCAGTATGTCGACCAAATCTATGATGAACGATAAAAAGAGGTCGTGGAAAGAGCAACTCAACCTATGTAATAAGGATGAAACTCACAGCTTCCTATGTTTTGAGAGTTTCATCCTTATTGCCGAAGATCAGCTCTTTGAACACTATTTAGCTCCTCTCTTAATTGTTGAGGAGTTGTTTCTTGAACGCCGTTTAGCAAGAGGCTGTGAAAGAAGCGCTTATTGTTGAGGAATTGCTTCTTGAACGCCGTTTATTCGTTTTTAGGGATACTAAAAGAGACTGAACCAATTTTCGGATCAGTCTCTTTGTTTATTTTATTTCTACATCTGGTAATTTAACTGTAAATGTTGTTCCTGTCCCCAGTTCGCTTTCTACTTCCAGTTTTCCTTTATGAAGCCGAACTAGCTGTTGAACGATTGGAAGTCCTAGACCTGATTCCCCGTATTTTGTATTCTTTCTTGAGGGATCAACTTTATAATAACGGTCCCAAATACTCTTCATTTGTTGTTCAGTCATTCCGATACCTGTATCCTTAATTCGGATAATCGTTTCTAGATAACCTTTTTCTAAAGAGATCGTGATCGTTCCATTTTCTGTAAATTGAATCGCATTTTGGATGATATTCACCATGATTTGCACAAATCGGTCATAGTCTGCATACACTTCCACATCGTCTTCTGCTTGTAAAACTAAAACATTCCCTGCAGCTTCTGCTTTTGTTTCAAGCTGTGCCACAATATTTTTCAATGTTTCTGTACCATTGAATCTTTTAATAACCATACTGATTTGATTGGTTCTGATTTTTTCATAGTCTAGATTTTCGTTAACTAAGCGTATCAGTCGTTCTGTTTCATTTTTCATCAAGTTGATCGCATTTTCTCTTTGGTCTTCAGGAATTGCATTATATTTTAGACCTTCAAGTAACCCGTTGATTGTGGTTAGCGGCGTACGCATTTCGTGAGAAGCATCTGCCATAAATTGTCTTCGGCGGTTTTCTTGCTCTTCGATTTCAGCCTGAGATTCTTTTAAAGAATTCGTCATTTTGTTGAAGTCATCCGCTAATTCATCAAATTCATCTTTATCATGAACTGGCAATTGGACATCAAAATTTCCATTCGTGACTTCTTTCGTTGCATTACGTAAACGATTGATCCTTTTAACCTGAAAAGCAGCAAACGCATAACTCGCTAATATAGCAACAATACTTGAAAAAATAAAACCTTTAAACAGATTCAATGTGACCGACCGAACACTATTATCGATATTTTTAGCCGGTTGACTAACAACCAAGCCACCATAAAATTCATGATTTAAATTAAAAGGTACTAAGGCATAAGACGTCGCTTGATTTTGTCCTAGTATATTTTTGTTGGAGGTAAATTTTACTTGTCTTCCATGACGCAGATTATCCCATTGTTCCGCTTTAATCGTAAAGTTCAATACCACATTATCAGTAGGATAAATGACCCGTTCGTTCTTATCGATAAAAATAAAATTGACATTTTGTTCTGATAAGACTTGTTCCGTTAATAATAATGCATTTTGAAACGCTTGATCTTGGCTTAATTGAGGAAACGTGTCTGTGTATGTCTGTGTTGTCTTCTCGACAGATTCTGCATAGCCAAAAAGTTGTTGGTAATTATTTTCTTCAATGGTTTGCTTAGTCAGTTGCGTAAAAGAAACACCTACGATCAAAATGATCATCGCGATCATTCCGCAAAAGGCTAATAACTGCTGGTAAAGATAGCGCATTAGGCCACACCAGAATCATCAAATTTATAACCTACGCCCCAAACCGTTTGAATGACTTGTGGTCCAACCTTTTCGATTTTTTGTCGAAGCTTTTTGATATGCGCATCAACCGTTCGTTCATCACCAAAGTATTGATAATCCCACACTAATTCCAGTAATTGTTCCCGAGAAAATACTTGGCGTGGTTTTTTAGCTAGTGTAAATAGTAGATCAAACTCTTTCGGTGTCAAACCTTCGATTGGTGCTTTATTTAAATAAGCTTCACGTGTTTTTGTATTCATCTTAAAGTGATCTGTTTCGATATCGAAGTGATCGTCCGAGTTGTTTGTTTCTTCTTTTACCTCTACCAATTCACTACGACGGTGTAAAGCTTTCATTCGGGCAATCAAAGTTAGTGGGCTAAAAGGTTTGGTCACGTAGTCATCTGCGCCCATCTCTAATCCAATAACCTGGTCACTTTCAGAATCACGAGCTGTTAACATAATGATCGGAACTGTACTAGAGACTTTCCGAATTTCTCTTCCAACAAGCATACCATCCATCGTTGGCAAGTTCAGGTCTAAAGTGATCATGTCCCAGTAATTCGGTCTTTCTAAAAAAGCATCTAGACCTTCTTTTCCGTCATATTTAAAAGTTGCTTCCCATCCTTCATTCAAAAAAAACATCTGCATCATTTCAGATACGGATTGATTATCTTCTATCATTAAAATATTCATTTTTTATTTCCTCCAATACTATCATCGAGTTCTTGTAATTTTTTTTCAGTTAAGATAAAAATCGGCATAATTGGAAAAACTAAAACCAACATCTCGATTATAAAATAGTTTGTCTGTCCAGTTAATTTTAGTAAATAGCCGATCAAGGCCATCAATAAACCGAAAATAAAAAAATATTTTCCACTTGTTTTTTGTGCTAACCGCCAGTGAACATCGGATTTTGTGGCACGCGGTGAGTGGTAACCATAAAAAGGCAGATTCCCTTTAGAAGGGATAAAAAGAAACAAGCAACCTAGGATAGTCAAAAATACTCCGACAACTAAAAAAATCATATGATCCCTCCTAAATCTCTCTTTCTAGTATACTCTAAAAATTAACTTGAACCAATATATTCGGTAATTCTTCACGAAAGGTTTGTCTTTTGTTCATTCTTTGTTAAGATAGGGGTAATCGAATAAAAAAGGGGTTTTTTTTGTGTCAAATTATCGTGCAATTACTTTTTTTGATCTTGATGGAACACTGTTAGATGCTCAATCAAAAATCACACCAGAAGTGGCCGAAGCAATGCAAGCACTACAGGCAAATAACGTCCTGCCAGTCATAGCAACTGGACGAACTGAAGCTGAAATCAAACATATCATGTCAGATGCTGGTATTTCCTCTGCAGTTACGATGAATGGTTCTTACATCAGCGTGGATGGTCAAGAAGTTCATTCTGAAATAATCGCAACTGAAGACTGTCAAAAGATGCTCGAACATGTCCAAATACAAGGGCACCAGCTCTCATTTTATAACCATCAACATATTTGGTGTACTGCACACACACAAACGATGATTGATGCCTATAACTTTATCCATTCAAATGTACCAGAAATCAATCCGCAAGCTTATTTGGATCATCCAATCAATATGTTACTTATCCTCTCTCAATCTGGGGATGAATATTATCATGAACAATTTCCTGATCTGACTTTTTATCGAAATGGTCCTTACTCGATTGACACGGTCAAAAAAGGAATCTCGAAAGGCACAGGAGTGAAACGTCTAAAACAAGAATTAAACCTTGTTGATGTGCCTACATTTGGATTTGGTGATGGACCAAATGACTTTGCACTGTTAGAAGCATGTGACAACAAGATCGCGATGGGCAATGCTTACAATGATCTCAAAGAACTATCCACTTTTATTACAAAGAAAAACACTGAGGGCGGAATCGTTCATGCGCTCAAACATTTTGACTTGATTTGATTTTTAATCGAAATACGATGTATATTTCCGAGTAACTGAGAGATGATTTTTTACAGTATTAGCTATTGAGAATCATCTCTTGATACTTCGGACGATTTGCTTTTTCCGTAATCGTTTCTCGTTGAAAAAATTCAATTTTGTGCTATAATATAAATTGTATGAAAAATACACGTAACCCTTGTTTATAACGGGGACGTTACGGATTCGACAGGCACAGTTTGAGCTTGAATTGCGTTTCGTAGGTTACGTCTACGTTAAAACGTTACAGTTAAATATAACTGCTAAAAACGAAAACAACTCTTACGCTTTAGCTGCCTAAAAACAGTTAGCGTAGATCCTCTCGGCATCGCCCATGTGCTCGAGTAAGGGTCTCAAATTTAGTGGGATACGTGACAACTTTCCGTCTGTAAGTTGTTAAAGAGATCATCAGACTAGCGATACAGAATGCCTGTCACTCGGCAAGCTGTAAAGCGAAACCACAAATGAGTTGACTATGAACGTAGATTTTTAAGTGGCGATGTGTTTGGACGCGGGTTCGACTCCCGCCGTCTCCATTGTGAGATTTCGGTAGATTTCACTAAATGCCTAAATCCTTATTTTAAAAGGATTTAGGCATTTTTTATTTTCGGTAGTTTTCGTTAAATGAAATTTATTCAAGCTCATTTTCAAGTCCGAAAGATTCATCTCTCACGCTGATTTTTCATTGGGTCCCACTCAACTTTTTTTTGATTCATACTAAAATTATATGGAAACAAAAAGACACGACCTAAATCGTGTCCGAACATTCATATATGAAAAGAAAAATACTTAAATCTACTATTCTGTTTTTTCTTCTAGTCGAATACTGTTTACTCCCCAATATGCAGCAACGCTTCTATTTCTCTCGTTATTCTTATCCATAGTAATATCACCATCATTGTGAACTGGATAAATTGTTTGTGTCTTATAATTTAATGGTGGAACAACTATATCCATTTCACCACTCTTCATTTGCTTTTTAATGGATTCAGTTTGGCGACTATAACTTACATAATTTTTATAGATGTCTGCAGTTCCATTGAAAAACAATAATAAAAAACTAACTAGTAAATAACTGAAAATCATAGAAAAAACAACTTTATTGCTTCTATCAAAATTTGTTAATAATTCAAAAAGACTAATTACTATAGATATGAAAAGAAAAATAACTCCTCCAAAATAAGATCTAGACCAAGATAATGCAGTTGGAGAAATTGCAAGCACTCCTATTGTCAATATACCTCCCACGAAAAATAACGAACTTAGAATATTACTAAGTGTAAAACTACTATTTAAGTATGATAAAACAAGCAAAGCTAATCCTATCGTTAGAGGGAACATGGCATTATCCTGTAACGCATGACTGATTGCAGGGATTGCATCAAGAATTTTCCAAGCAGTTGAAAGCGTACTTCTATGAAAATAAGTCGCTCTGATATCGTTCCCAGGTGCCATAACCATAAAAAGAAAACCTACAATATTTCCAACAATACCTGCGATCATCCATTTTTCAATTTTTTTCTTCTTATAAAAATAGGAAAGAACAGTATATGCTATAACAATGAACAACGTTCCTCCGGAGGTATTTTCGTTACACCAACCAGCTACTATACCTAAAAGAAGCATGCCTATTGTTTTAAAAAGACTATTATTTTGTTCTTCAGATTCTGCTATATATCGATGATAAACCAGAATAAAAGATAACATAATCACCATTGCAGTGAGATAATTTACAGAACCAGCCAACCATAAGTAAACATTATTGAAAGCTGGGGTAAATGTCCACATTAATGCAAAGATGATAAACGCTTTTAGATAAACATTCTTAGTAGTTCGCTCTTTTACTATGGAAGAAAACATAATAATTTGATAAACCAATAGGGAAAACATGCAAGAATTATACACATTAAAATATATTTTTGGAAGTTTAGTAAAAAAACGAAAAATAATATGGACTACCGATCTCCCAGTCCAAGTCATATATTGTTGATACTCATCAAACAAAATTGTTTTTATGCTTGAGGTCTTTACAAAATAGTAATAATCGTCGTGTACCAAAGGAGACATACTATTTAAAAGAAGCATAAAACCAAAAATACAAAATAAAACAATAAATAAATGTCTGTTGCTCTTAATTTTTTTAATCATACCACCCAATTAACTCCTCTTTATCTCGAAATATAACTTAGTATAACACAGATTTAATAGTGGTTGTGCCAAATTAAGAGATACAGAATTAATATCCTAACCAATCATTTATCCTACTGCTCAAATCAAGTAGCGCTATCCTTCAAATGACTTTCAACAGCTAAATGTTCTGTTTCCCCGACTCTCTTCTCATTTTTACTACAGTGCATTTGACTGTCTCTACGTCGCTCATAACATTTATTGATTTGTCGATAATACCTTGATGCTTCTCCTGTACATTGTTCTGACTCATTACAAATCATCAGTCCAATGAACAGAACTACAAAATGCTTTGTTTAGAATTTGCAAATACAACATCCAATATATTTTCATTGCATACAATCCTTCATCGTTTTAAATAACACAATTCCTTAAATGGATATAGTAAAAAATATATCTGCTACAAAAATTTTACTAGTCGTTTGATAAAGTAATAAACGACATGCTGCGAATGTCAATGCACTATCTCTTGTACCCTCTCAATAAAAAAACTTACTTCATCGATTAATGATTTAGCAAGTTTTTTTATTGTTCTAGAAAGTTGACCAGAATTCGAACTGTTGATAAAAGTTGACTCTATACTTTTGATGTTAGTAAGATTCACCGCTATCAAAACATATACACAACAATTTTTTATTCAATTACTTGGAAAATCTAGTCCTATTTTTTTCCATAGCACAGAAAAAGATTACGTTACTGCTAGTCGTATAAAGATTGCTCTGGTGATTCACCTACACTTTTGAGAAATAGCTACTAATAGTATATCGTTGGTAATGCTAAAAATTTCACTGCATTTTATGATTATCTCATCAATCGTCAATTTCAAAAATATCATCATCTAATTGATTGAAAGACGTTTTGCTTCCCAAATCCAGTTCGTCTAGTACATCTTTAGCTACATTGAAGAAACAATAAGTTCCCAAAAAAAGTAGCAGAAAAAATGGAACAGTAACTTTTCGCCTTTTAATTACGCCATACATCAAGAGTAAGAATGCGGAAATAAAAAAGATAAACATAAATATTAGAAACATACATACCCCTCCTCATTTGATAATTGATTATAAAAGATAGGAACTGGCCTACTACCAAAGAAAATCAGCGATATTAAAAATCAACTCCTCAATGCTAACCCACGACTTTCTAACTAAAAGATATTTTAAAACTTGTTTACGTCATTTCAATGCTCAGTACATCATTCAATACCTTTTTATTTTCCAATAGTTTAACCAAAAATATACAAATTTTTTTCCTTTTTTTATAATTATTTCTTTGAATGAATCATTTTTTTGTTTTCAGAAATTGAAATACGCTTTACATTATCTTCTCAAGTTTGGTTTGGATTGGTCACTGAGCAAGATCAATTCTCTCTCTTCAATTTCTGATTGTCATGAAATCAGATAAGCTTTAAACTTAACTTAGAGATATTCACAACGAGAAACATGTTTCATCTTTGAATGGTTGCGTTATTTCTGATAAGAGAAGAATAATTTGATCCTGAACGAAAGGAGCCCACGTTTTCAATTTTTATAAATTATCTAAAAAGCGGGAGATTATTTATCTAATTTAAGCACTCGCAACTCTTTATTTGCTTAGAGGGCAAGTCTTCTTCTCTTGAACACTAAAGAAAATAGAAAGGAGGAAAGCAAGTGAAAAAAAAGAGCGTTCGTTTATTGGTTTTATTCACATTGTTGTTACTTAGCGCATGTGGGTGTCAAAGGAAAAAAGACGAGCAAGCAAATCGTTTAGTTAAGGATCTAAAAGCAAATGCATGGGTAATTGAAGGGACGGACTCTACTGATGATCCCAAAATGACCCTTACCTTTTCTAACCGTAAAGCTAGTTTTAACTTAGATTTTTCAAGTATCGATTACTCTGTAGACGATGAATCCAATAGTGTACATATGAAGAAATTTATCAAACAATTCAGTAAGCATATAAAAGAAGAGTTTCGTTATACGATTAAAGGAGATATAATGACTTGGAAGGAACTTTGGTCTAAAAGTGACATCATGTCTTACAAAGTCAGTAAGAAGAATGAAACGATTATTCTCACTCCTTTAAGCGAGGAAGAAACTACGGAGACAAAAAATCTCGTGCTTATCCCTTACAAAAAAAATACCAAGTAATGAAAGATAAAATTTTATTATCTAGTCTCATTATAAGATTGAATGATTCTGAACATTTTCCTATACTAACGATTGAATCTAAGCATTCCCTGCTGACTGATACATATAAAGCGCATAATTTGAACAATAAGCAACCTTGAATTAGTTAGATTTTGGTTATTTCTCAGTCATTATGACAAAGTTTACTCACATAGATCAATAAAGAATTGACGGTTTTATCCGATCCCGAAAAAATAAGTATCCTGTCCGCTATCACTGCTAGTAAACAGGAAGCGAAAACAAAAACACAGGCCCCCGGAGGTATCTAGATACTTCTGGAGGTCTGTGTTTTTTTGTTATTTTTCATTGAATGATTTTTAATCTTGTTTTATTCTATTTTTTCTCTTTAATATGTAACTGATCCCCATTACCGTTACTAAAAGTGCCATTCCTAAACTGCGTAATAAGCGATTTTGTTGCTCTCCTGTTTTTGGTAAAGTAGCTTTTCCAGATACGGTGGTTTTGGTCGTACCTGTAGAATTATTTTTTGTGGTGCTACCATTTTTTGAAGTTGACGTTTGATTTGATTCTTTTTTTTCGGTACTTTCTTTATTTTTATTCGTTTCAGTTGTGGTATCCACTTTACTTTGATCTTGTTTGTTGTCGTCATTCTCAGTTGGTTTATTTGGTTTATTTGTTTGATCCGTCTTTTCTTGGCGTGTAATTTCTGAGATGCCTGATTTTTCTCCGGCTTCATTTTCTGTATAGTATTGAACTGTTTCCCCATTTGCTACAGCTTTAGATAAATAAATCGTCGTCGGTTCTTCTACTTTTACATCTACTAAACGAGAAGAATTGACCTTTTCTTGTTTGGCTTTTCCGATGATTTCCCCGTTCAAAACAACGTACATCGTTGTTCCTCCTGGAATAACCGCCGTCATTTGTTTTCCTTCTGTACCATAAATGAAAGCAACGTTTTCTGCTAACGCTACTGTTGTTTTGATTTTCTTATAGATAAACGTGATCGTGTTTGTTCCCTTTTCAATCATGACTTCTTGTATCGCTAACTTCGGATTAACTAGTTCATATCCTTTGATTAGCAACGCTTCTTCTTTGTGAAGCTTCCCAATCTCTAAATCAGTTATTACTTTTTTCTCCGCAATTGATTGACCTTGCTCATCGATATATCGGACAGTCAGATCGGCTTTTTCATTTTCTGACGGTGATGTTTCTTTGGTTTTATATATAAATGTAATGGTGTTGCCTTCACTTTGTACTTCTATCGTTTGGACTTTGGCACTCAGCAATTCGTATCCTTCGATAAGTAACGCTTCTTCCGTATATGTAGAGCCGACTTCTAAGTCTTGGATTATTTTATCATTAGCAATCGTTTGACCTTGCTCATCAATATATTTCACAGTCAAATCGGCTTTTTCATTTTCCGGCGGCGTTGTTTCCTTAGTTTCATATATAAATGTAATGATATTGCCTTCGCTTTGTATTTCTATCGTTTGGACTTTGGTACTCAGCAATTCGTATCCTTCGATAAGTAACGCTTCTTCTGTATGTGTAGAGCCGACTTCCAGGTCACTTATTATTTTATCTTCAGCAATCGATTCCCCCTTCTCATTAATATACTTAACAGTTACAGCTGCTTTTTCTTTAGTCACTGGATTTTCATCATAACGGAAAGTAATGATATTGCTATTTGGATCCTCGGAAACATTGATTGTATAAGTTTCAGGCCCTACGATCGTGTAGCCATCAATCACCAGTGCATTTCCTATGTATTCTGTTCCAATCTCTAAATCATTAATTACCGTAGGTTCGGCAATCGGTTGACCAGTTTCATTATGTAAATACTGCACAGTGACTGATGAGAAGCTTTCTTCAGGACTATCTTCAATTTTTTTATAATAAAAATTGTGATACATCTCTGGCGTTTCCATATAAATAATCACTCTATCTGGAGAGATCAATTCATACCCTTCTACAATTTCAGCGAATAAGGTTACATTGTTTCCGACAAAACCGAATTCCTCTGAAAACCAAAGTGCTTTTTGTGTATCTACATCTACCCCAATGACAGATACCCGTCCTATTTCCGGTTCAGGCATGGATAGGTCCAATGTTCCTGAATCATGTGGTGGTTGCACCTCATCAATTATTTCGATTTCACTTACTGCGTTGGATGCTGCCAATACGTTAGGTGCTAGCAACCCCACTACAGTGGTCATCAGCAATGCTGAGTTCATAATTGTTTTCATTTTTTTTATTTTTTTATTTTGCTTTCTTTTCGTCATTTAATTTATCTGCTCCCCCAGTTATATTTGAAATTTCGCTAACCTAGCTTTTTCTTACTTTATTCTAAGGTTGGTTACTTTTATTTATGTATTTGAATCCGATTATCCGCCTCCTTAAAAAACGTTATTTAAAATAAACAGTAGTAGTTTAACCTACATATTAATGTTACCTGTAACATATAAGATTCGCAAGATTATTTTATTATTAAACCAAGGTTTTCTGTGTGTTAAAATAAAAAAATATCTAGTTAAGGAATTAAAATTATGATTTTCATATTCTTAAAAAAATTCACAAACGTTATTTAAAATCCGATTCTGTTTATTTAATAAAAATGATTGATTAACAAAAAAAGCCCGTCACGGTAAATGATTAATCATTTTACCATGACGAACTGAAAATTATTTAGTTACATTTTATAAAATAGATTTAACACATAACTTCTTTAATCAAAAAATTAGTTTACTGTTTGAGAAACATTTATTTCTGTCTTCTTACTACTATACTGACTCATATTTTTAAATAATTGTTGAAGTAACGGACTTTGATTGTGTCCTTCAATTGCTGCTTGATCACGCCAATTTTCAACCATGACAAATTCATTTTCAATATCGATTGATTCGTACAATTGATAGCTTAAGCACCCGTCTTCTTTTCTTGTACTTGCAACAAGTTCATTGACTTCCGCAAGAAATTCATTTCTTTTTTCTGGTTTGATTGAAAATTTTGCATTGATAACGATCATTTTTCCACACTCGCTTTATTTAAAAGTTGTAATTTTTTCTGGAGCCAATCGAACAGATTCATACCCTTCTTCTACTGCTTTCCCAACAGATAAGATCATCACTGGAACATAACGTTCTTTGTCGAGATCAAAAGCTTCAGCCAATTGGTCTGCTTCGAATCCCCCGATTGGATTTGTTTCATAGCCGTGACTACGAGCAACTAGCATGAATTGCATTGCAGCTAAACTAGCATCAATTTTCACAACGTCATTCATTTGTTCACGTGTAAAGTTTTGGTAATAAGGAAGGATCGCAGCAAGTTGTTGGTCTCGGACTTCTGCCGGCATCTTACCTTCTGCTACTGCTTGATCATAGATTTCTTCCCCATATTCGTAGCAGTTCATATCTCCAAAGATCATGACCATAGCTGATGAAGTATCATTTTGTCTCGTATTAAAACGGATCAATGGTTTCAATTTTGCTTTTGCTTCTTCACTTTCTGCCACCACAAAACGCCATGGTTGCATATTAACTGAAGATGGTGCTGTTGTTGTTTCTTGTATCATTTCTAACATTTCTTCATGAGAAATCTTAACCGTTTCATCATATACACGAACGGATTTTCTTCCAAATACAACACTTGAAAAATCATTGTTTACTAATTCTTTGCTCATTTCTCTCTCTTCTTTCTCCTAATGTAGTTAATAAAGTTTATTCAATAATTTTGTTAGTTCGGTGATTTCTTCATCGGTCAACGAAATGCACAAAGAGTCAGCGGACTGTTGATGATTATTTTCACACTTAGCCAGTTCTCGTTTGGCTGTATCCGTCAGTAGAACAAATACTTCACGATTATTCGCTGGATTGCGTTTTCGTGAAACATAGCCTTTTTCTTCCAATATCTTCAAATGTCTAGAGATAGCTGCATTGTCTATTTTCAGATCTGTTTGAATTTGATTTTGTAAACATTTACCTTTTTCCCATAAAAACATCAGCATTTCATATCTCGTCAAACTGAATCCAGTTTCTTTCTCGAACAAAGCTGATCCTTCTTGACTGATAATTTTGATTTTATAGAGTAACTGACTGAGTTTTCTTAAATCCATCTCCATCCCCCTTCCGTTGACTTGTCAATTATTGACTTATCAATAATATAAATGTTTTAGTGAGACTTGTAAAGCATAAAAGTTTGAATAACAAAAAAAAAGAGAAAGCTATTCCTCTTTCTCTTTTGGCTCTAAACTTTTTGATGTTGGTGAAATTCACCAATGTCTTTTTTATGATGTAAAAACATAGAAAAGACACCATGAAATCCTTTAGAATTAATTTGACGAACCAATTCATAGGAGGATTCAAGATGTCTTATACTCAACTTATCAAAGATACCCTAAATATTCTAGACCTAACTATCTATTTCGAGGAAAATTGTTTAACCAAAGAAAGATATAAAGGGCAAATTTGCTTGATTTACAAAGGTACTCTTCAATACACGCCCGAAGAGTGTCCACATTGTCTCAAACCGACGATTGCCTTATTTAGAAAGCTGTTTTCTCGATTGTCCTTAGCGACTCGAAAAGCTGTTGAATTCATTGTTATTGATAGGTATGCGCCTTATGTTTCATTGGTTAAAAAGCTTTTCCCAATGCTCAGTTGATTATTGATCGTTTCCATATTGTCCAACATATAGGAAAAACTTTTTTAAACCACCGAGTGAAGGAAACCAATGCACGACTTAAAAGTACTTCTCAATACCAACGTGGGCTTGGTAAAAAAATGAAACGTTATTGGAAACTCCTACAAAAAGAAGAAGCAAAGTTGAACTATGAAAAACGGGTTTGGCGTGCCAGTTTCAAAGATTACTTAACTGAAAGTGAGATTGTCGACCGATTGTTAGCTACTTGTACCAATCTACGACAAGGCTATCAGTTATACCAAGTTTTTCTTTATGCAGTAAAGAAAAGAGATCATTCACTATTTGAGGACTGTGTATCCAGAGAAGTCAGCCAGCTACCTGAAACTTATGCGATAACTTTGCGAACATTTAAAAAGTTTCTGCCACAGATCCGAAATGCCCTCCGCTACAGTTATTCAAACGGACCACTAGAATGTTTAAACAACCCTATTAAAGTATTAAAATGCAATGCTTATGGGTTTCGAAATTTTTATCATTTCAAACGTCGGATCATGATTCGACACGGTAAAACCATTTTAACCAAATAAAAAGAACAGAAAGAAGTTTTTCTTCTTTCTGCCCAAATTATTCTAAGATTTCTCTTTACCAACATCATTTGACAAAGAGCCTCTCTTTTAAACTATTTTTTATTTATGAGACAAGCGCTGGTTCATAAATTTTTGAAGAAGTTTCAAAAATGGCTTCTATAGTAGTTAAATCATATACATCCGTATATTTCGCAACCACTTTCCCACATTTTTCTAATATTTCTTCATGATCACTTTCTTGGTATTTTTCCACACATAACACGATACAATTTTCTAATTTATTAATGACTTCACCTACTACTACATGCTTTAAACCGATTGGCTTACACGCATATTTTTGTCCCAAAATGATTTCTTCGTTATTCATATCTCATCCACCTTTAATCGTTCTAACATTTTATAAAATGATAATAACATTAAAATTAGATTATGAAAACCGAAAACCATTATAATTTTAGAAAAAAATCAAAAGAACGACTATTTCGAGCGTTCTTTTGATTTCACTTGTTAAAGTTATTGAATTTTTTAAGAAATAACATCTAAAGGCACGATATCAATAAGCATTTCTACGTATTTCTCAAGATATTCTTGATCAATATGATCATACCCGCCTGTTACACCACAATCAATATCTAGAACGCCAATCAGATGTCCTTCTTTGATCATGGGCACAACGATTTCAGATTGAGCTGCAGAATCACAAGAAATATAGTTTTCATGTTTCTTGACGTCATCAACGATCAATGTAGTTTTTGTTTGTGCTGACTCACCACAAACCCCTTTTCCCATTGTGATCCTAGTACAAGAAACACGACCTTGAAATGGACCTAAAATCAATTCTTCGCCATTATATAGGTAATAACCTGCAAAAACTGTTTCTGGTAATGTCTCGTTCAACAGAGCAGAAGAATTCGCTAAATTTGCTAGCCAATGATCTTCCGCCTCTAATAATCCTTTTTGCTGTAATAATAAAATTTGATAGGCATCTTCTTTTTGCTTTTCTGTCCACAACATCTCAACCACTCCTTCTATGAAAAAATTATAGCTTAGAAATGATTTGCTGACTAGTCATTGAGAAAAAACTGACCTTACTAGACAGAAAGACGGGAAAAGAACATCCTTCAAATATAAAATACTTTCATTATTAATTTTTAGCACGGACTCATTAGAAAATTATTCTGCTTGCTGGATCTCTTGTTCCAAGTTTGCATAATCTATTGTCGTTCCAATAAACGTTGGATCATCGCTGGGAAAATGTTGAACAAGCGTTTCGATTTTACTGATTTCGACAGTGCCTTTTGTTAGCTCAAAATCAATGACATGCCCTCCGAATTGTTTAGCTTCATCGATATAGTGCAAATGAAATCCAGCAGCTGCTACTCCTTGAAACAGTTCTGGCGTATAAAATCCAACTAACGTTCCTTGACTATTTGTTTCATGAAATTCAGGTTGAGACTCTGATATTTTTGCTAATCTTCGGTAAGGCTTTTCTTGTTTTGGCATAATACGTGTGTGGACTGTTTTAAACAGCCCAGTAATTTTTATCGCTAAGAATAAGTTGTTTCCTGCTTGACTGGCTAAAATTGATTGTTTTAATTCTTCGCCTTTTGTTTGATTTTCGACTTCAAACCGTCCATCTGCAATGAATGGGGTGATTGCTGCATAAGGAGTGGTTTCTTTTCCTGTCAGCTTAACAACTACTCCATCGGAACGCCCTTGATAAGCTTCGCCATCCAAGAAGATGACTTCCCCATCTAACCCATGTAGCGTTCCCAAACCTAAAGTCCCGTGTTTGAGTATCTGTTCAATCGTCTCAGTACCATCCATTAGTCCTGCCATCAATGCTCCTAGTGTTCCATGTTGAAAAAGTATTCTTTCACTCATCTTAGCATCTCCTTAATAGAATTGATCTGGTAAAATCGTTTCACCAAGTTTTTCATTGTCACGGTAGTCGATTGGAATATCGATGATAACTGGACCTTGCGTTTTAAATCCTTCTTCTATTGCTTGTTCCAACTCAGCGACAGAGGTCACACGAAGCCCCTTAGCACCAAAAGCTTCTGCATATTTTACAAAATCAACCGGGCCAAAATCCACACCGGAAGCTCGTTGATATTTCATGATTTCTTGAAATTCTACCATATTGTAACGGCCATCGTTCCAAATCAAATGAATGATTTTCAAATTTTTACGAACAGCTGTTTCTAGATCTTGAGCAGAAAATAAGAAACCACCATCACCAGATACCGAAATGATTTGTGTCTTAGGACGTACTAATGCAGCAGAGATTGCCCATGGTAAAGCAACGCCTAGTGTCTGCATCCCATTGCTAAATAATAGATGTCTTGCTTCATAACTTCTAAAATGACGTGCCATCCAAATGTAGTGACTACCTACATCTACAGTAACAGTCATCTCATCTGTCACTTTATTTTGGAGTGTATTAATGACTTCTAGAGGATGTAAAATTCCTTCGCGGTCTTTTGTTGGCACAATATCACGCTCAGTTAATTTATTTTGCAAAAAGGCTAAGTATTCTTTCGCATCACGTGACACTTGATGCGGTGTTAAAGAATCCGTCAACAGATCCAATGTTTCAGAGATATCCCCGATTAATTCTCTTTCTGGCTGCATGTAAGAATCAATCTCAGCTGGTGTTTCATCAATAACGATTACTCGAGCATCTTTTTCAGCATTCCAGTTTCTTGCTTCATATTCGATTGGATCATACCCAATCGCAATCACTAGATCACTTCGTTTCAATAACATATCTCCTGGTTGATTTCTAAACAAACCGACTCTGCCAAAAAAATAGTTTTCTAATTTTCTAGAAATCACACCAGCGGCTTGGAAAGTTTCCACCACCGGCAAGCCTGTTTTTTCTACTAATCTACGGATCGCTGCTGTTTCTTTTTTACTTGAACCTCGCATCCCGATTAATAAAACAGGTAATTTCGCTTCTTGAATACGTTCCGCTAAATAATCGATATCGCCAGCAGAAGCAGAACCTAATTGTGGATCTTTTAGAGGTTTGATGACTTCATTTTTTACAGTCGCATCTACCACATCTTGTGGGATACTAATAAAGCTTGCTCCTTTTTTCGAACTTTTAGCCATTCGATAAGCATTGGCAATCACTTCTGAAATTGTTTCTGGATCTTGAATTTCTGCACTATATTTAGTGATTGGCTGAAATAAAGCAGCATTGTCCATGCTTTGATGAGTTAATTTAAGTAGATCGCTTCGTTTGACTTGTCCTGCAATTGCAAGAACCGGATCACCTTCAGCCGTAGCGGTCACTAGCCCAGTTGCTAAATTACTAGCTCCAGGACCACTAGTAGCAATGACGACACCTGGCTCGCCTGTGATCCGTCCAATTGCTTGAGCCATAAAAGCGGCATTTTGTTCATGTCTCGTAACGATTAATTCTGGTCCTTGATCTTCTAACTCATTAAACACCCCATCGATTTTTGCTCCTGGAATCCCAAAAACATATTCGACTTGGTGATTTGCTAAACTTTCTACTACAGCTCTAGAACCTTGTTTCATTTCATCATCCATTACAATATTACTCCCTTTTCATTAAACATTCTCTCGAAAAACGCTTTTTATTAGTACAGTTTTACAAACTGTTTCACAAAAAGAGTGTAACACAAATTTTTTCATTTGTGTAGTAATATGAAAAATAAGCTGTAGTTTCAGAAAAATTCATGAAACTACAGCTTATTTGATTAGCGATACGATTTTCCCCAAATAGCTAACCCAAGCAATCTCTCATCGATTTGCGCAACTTCAGGCAGTAGCCCCCATAAACAATAACCATTTTTTTCAAATAAACGTTGACTCGCATGATTACTATCGAAGATAAAGGCTAGCACGGTCTCAATACCTAAGCCAGGGAGCTGTTTTTCTACAAAGTCCATAGCATACTGCCCAATACCTCTATGTTGATAGGTCTCATCAATATAAATACTGATTTCTACCGTTTGATCATATGCTGGTCGTCCATAAAAATCACTCAAACTGATCCAGCCAATGATTACTCCTGCTTCTTGCATGATCCATAGTGGGCGTTTCTTAGGATCATGGGCTTCAAACCATGCCAATTTATCCTCGATAGTTACGGGCGTTACATCGGCAGTTGATTGTTTCGTTAAAATCGATTGATTGTAAATCTCCACAATGCGAGGTAAATCTTCTTTAGCTGCTATAGAATAACGGATCATATAGTACACACCTTTTTTTGTTTAAAAACTATTATACCAGTTCAAATTTTTAAGACAAGAATCTACTGATAGGATCACTAATCAAAACAAACACGTTTTTTAGCAAATGATAGTTTTTACTTATTTTTATTACGTTTGTATTGATGAATGATTTTTAACGCTCTTTTTTTCGTTTTGATATTGGGGCTCTTTAGCCGACGATAAGCACTCGCTAAGTCTTGTTTTTCCATTGCTTTCTCCCTTTTTCAAGTCTATTTTTATCAAATAAACCGTTCACGAACTCAAATAGTAATGATTACGATTTATACAAACAATATAACTTCACCCAAAAAATTTGTCAATAAAAAATAAAATGAAATAACGATTATTTTATAATGTAAACAGCAAACAAAGATGGTATTATAAAGTAACAAAAAATTATCAAGGTGAGAAAATGAATAACACTCAATTAACGCTATATATATCCCTGGTCAAATTCCTCGGACAAGCTTTAGGGGAAAACTATGAAGTGGTTCTTCATCATCTGGAAGAAGGTCATTTTCATATCGCTGCCATTGAAAACAATCATATAAGTGGACGAGATATCCATTCTCCTGTTACTGGTTTCGCTTTAGAAATGGTGCGCTCAAAGGAATATCTTAAACAAGATTATTTAGTCAACTATGATGCACAAACAATCAACGGGAAAAAATTAAGAGGTGCCACTTTTTTTATACGCAATGATCAGCAGAAGATAGTCGGATTACTTTGCATTAATCAAGATATCAGCAAATATCAGTCACTCTCAAAGGAGATACTCGCATTAGCTGGCTTATCAACAGAAAAACAACCACTTGCAGTGTTTGATACAAATCACCTCCCCGAATCCGTTGAGATCTTGGAAGAAACCATTGAAGGGATTATCTACTCTATCGTCCCCTCCGATCTCTTGGACAAACAGACTCCTTTAAATAAAGAGTTGAAAATTAAAATCATTCGCCAATTAAATGAAAAAGGAATCTTCCAAATCAAAGGCGCTGTTTCACAAGTGGCTAAGATTCTCAACATATCAGATCCCAGCGTTTATCGTTACCTGAAGATTGCTGAAGGAGAAAAGTAAAGAGATTGCGAAAGCATCGGTTACCTCCAATGACAATAAGCAAGCATTTTTTAACAGCTTCTCAGACACGATGGGCTTTGAAACTAAAGACGGCACTCCTCTTCACTAAGGCGTGCCGTCTTATTTCTTGGTTGTTTCACTTTTGAAACAGGCGAAAGCTATAGTAAAAACGATCTAATCAGCGAGTTGGTATCAACTCATTACCTAAATATCATTTGATCACTAATTGAACACATAACTTTTCCCATTGTCTATTACTCTTCTTCATTTTTTTTATTCAATGGTGCCAAAAACGCTTGTTTATCAAATGTTCCTTCCCACTTATCTACCATAATCGCAGAAACCATTGAGCCTGCGACGTTCAACATGGTACGTCCCATATCAACAATCGGATCGATACCAAATATCGCTCCAATACTTGTGATCGTGTGTCCAAACCCTAAGCCATTAAGAGTAACTGTCGCCGCAACTGTCGCCGTACCAGGCACACCAGCAATTCCGATGGATCCTACCGTAACGACAACGACCACCAAGAAATAAAAGGATAGATCCATTTCCGCGCCAACAGCTGATCCCATTAAAACACCAAGCATAGCAGGGAATACACCAGCACATCCATTCATACCAATCGAAGTTCCTAAAGTAGCAACAAAATTTGCCGTTTCTTGAGACACACCTAGATCTTCTTCCAGATTTTTCAAAGTATAAGGTAAAGTTCCTACACTTGAACGGGAAGAAAAAGCAAACAATAGTGTCGTAAATGCTTTTTTGTAAAAAACAATTGGATTCACACCCATGAATAGTAATAAAATGACATAAA
Source organism: Enterococcus sp. DIV0703 (assembly GCF_051711065.1). Lineage (NCBI taxonomy): Bacteria > Bacillati > Bacillota > Bacilli > Lactobacillales > Enterococcaceae > Enterococcus > Enterococcus sp. DIV0703. The sequence goes on from NZ_JBIOLX010000001.1 coordinate 1,874,567, forward strand.
CGATCAACACCAAAAGAACACCAGTATATAGAGCTGCAATAAATCCGATCATTCCCATAATTGCTTGAATCCCTCTAGAAATAATTGTATTACTTACTAAGGCAACAACCCCATACGGCATCAACTTGATCACGTTAGTTAAAACGGAAATGACGGTTACTTTTAATGAGTCCAACAACGTAACAAAAGGTGCCACTTGATCCGGTTTTTTGACTTGTAAGAAGCGAATAGCTCCAGCAAACATAGCCGCTATGATCACAACCGATACAATACTCCCATTATCCCCCATCACACTAACTATATTGTTAGGTATCAGTTTCAAGAAAAATTCCGGGAAACTTTGCGAAGCAATATTACTAATACTTTCTGCTTTGTCTGCTGCCAAGTCTCCAGCAAACTCTGCACCGTTAAGCCGATAGAGTTTGACAACCGCAATCCCCAATGCCGCAGAGATAGCTGTAGTCCCTAGTAATGTTGCAAAAGTTTTTCCCGTCAAATATTTTAACCGTTCTCCTTTGACATCAATCACTACTTTGATAATCGATAAGAACACGACAGGAATAGCTAGCAACTGGATCATCTTCAAGAATCCTGAACCAACTAAGGCATACCAGGCATTGATTTCCGTTCGAGCAAATTCGGTATAAATTTCGCTATCGGAACCAATCAAATCAATGACAACCCCTAAAAGCAAACCAAGAATAAGAGCATAAATCATTCGTTTTGAGAAATTAATCCGTTTGTCTTTGAGGTACTTCATTACCCCAAGGGAGAGAATCAGCAAAGCGATTCCTCCCGCAGTATAATAATTACTTACTTTCAGAAATTGAGTAAAAAAAGGTGCATCGATCAATTTATTCATCCCCTTTATTTTGCAGTATTTGCTACAACATTTAGTGCTTCCCACGTAGAAGAAAAAGGTGGTGCATAAGCAAAATCAACAAATCCTAATTCTTCAGTCGTCATTTGAGCGTGTATCGCAACAGCTAAGCCAGTCGCACGAAGAACTGTTTCATTTTTCCCGAATAGTTGGGCACCATACAACACTTTTGTTTGTCGGTCATAAACCAGTTTGATCATGATTTTTTCTTGAGTTCCATAATAATTCGAGTGATTCATTGTCTCAATACAAGTCGTTTTGATATCTAATCCTTTTTCTCTTGCCATTTTTTCAGTGATACCAGTCGCTGCTGCCTCGTACTCTCCTACTTTGATCGCACTACTGCCTAATGTCCCTGAATATTCCTGCATCTGTACACCGCTAAGATTGACCCCAACGATCCGTCCCATTTTATTCGCTGTAGTCGCTAAAGGAAGGTAAATATCCCCTAAGATTCGATGGGGAATCGAAGCACAGTCACCTGCCGCAAATACATCTTTTTGAGACGTTCTCCCGTATGTATCGATTTTAATTGCACCATTTCCTAACAATTCCAATTGATCATTCAAAAAGCTGGTATTAGGAACAAATCCAGCAGCAACGATCACCGCATCCGCCTGATAACTTCCTCTATTCGTTTTGACAGCTACCACTTGTTCATGTTTTTTTTCGATCTCTAGAACAGACTCCTCCAAGGAAACCCTTACATTTTCTTCTTCAATAGCTTCTTTAATTTTAGTAGAAAATTCCGGATCAAATGAACGATTCATCAAGTGAGGAGCCATCTCGATCAAATGAATATTTTTTCCTGCTTTCGTTAACTGATCAGCTACTTCAATGCCAATAAATCCACCACCCAGGATGACAATATTTTGATAATTTGATAATTCTTGCTGTAGTCGTTTGACTTCATTAAGTTTTGTAATCGTATATACATCACTGGAATCAATACCAGCAATGTTAGGAACAAACGGCTTTGCACCGACAGCCAGCATCAGACGATCATAAGTTTCATGACTTACTTCATTTGTACTTAAATTTTTTACAGCTAACGTTTTAGTGGCAAATTCGATTGATTCTACTCGATGGCGCAACAATAATTTAATTCCTAAACGTTCGATTTGTTCAGGCGTTCGAGCAAACATCTCTTGTTCATCATTAAATTCTTCACCTAAATAATAAGGAAGCCCACAAGCGCCGAAAGAGATATAATCCTCTTGTTCAATCACGATGATTTCTGCATCTGGATTGACTCTCTTTGCTTTGGCCGCTGCGCTCATTCCTGCAGCAATTCCACCAATGATTATTATTTTCATTCTTTCTTCCTCTTTTCTTATGCTTTAGATAAAACCCATTCGATTTCTATTAAAGCATCTTTTGGTAAGGCAACGACTTGAAAAGCTGATCGTGCTGGGAAACGTTCACCAAAGTGTTCTGCGTACACTTGATTAAATGCTTCAAAATGATTCATATCAGTTAGAAAACAAGTCGTTTTAACCACTTGATTCATGGTCAAGTCTAGCTCCTCCAACACTTGTGATATATTGATCATGATTTGGTTCGTTTGTGCTTTAATCTCTTCAGAAACGATTTCACCAGTGGTTGGATCGATTGGTAACTGTCCAGAAACAAAGATCAAGTCTCCCGCCACGCGGTATTTTTCATACGGTAATTTGTTGCTACTCATTCTTTTCCTCCTTTAATAATTTTTTATCATAGAATACAATTACACTAAAAAATTATCATATATTTTTAAGGCAGTCAACCACTTTCAGAGTTTTTAAAAACCGTAAAAATTCTTTTATTTAAAATGAAATTATAAAAACTAATGTTATTTAAAATCTAACGCAAGCAATTAATTTCATTGATAATTTTTTATCAAGAAAGCGTTGACATAACGGAAATGAATGTGTTATTTTTGAGATACATGAAGTAGGTTTGGAGGAAACCCATATGAATATCAATACAAAAATTCTACACGATTACCCAGTCATCGACCCAGTTACAGGCGCATCGTCGATACCTAAATATCAAACTTCCACGTTTCATCAAAAAAATGTCTTCACTCACACAGGTTTTAGTTACACTCGTTTTGGTAACCCTACTGTCGAAGCGGCGGAAAAATGTATTGCTTCATTAGAAAACGCGCAGTTCGGTTTAGCCTTTTCATCAGGAATGGCTGCTATTAACGCTGTCCTGTTCCTTTTATCCAAAGGAGATCATTTAGTACTAGGTAAAAATATTTATGGTGGAACCTTCCAAAGCATCCATCTTTTCTTAGCTCGTTTCGGGATCGATTGCACTTTTGTTGATGAAACGGATATTGATTCTTGGCAAAAAGCGATTAAAAAAGAAACAAAAATGTTTTACATTGAAACTCCTTCCAATCCATTATTAACAATCACTGATATAAAGAAAGTGACTGAATTGGCTAACGAGTATCAGATCTTAACAGTTGCAGATAATACATTTATGACACCCATTTCACAACATCCTTTAGATTTAGGTGTTGATATCGTGATACATAGTGCAACAAAGTTTATCAATGGACATAGTGACGTTGTTGCAGGTTTGGTCGCTACAAATAACGAGGAGCTGTATCAGCAATTAAAGGAACATCAAAAAGCACTGGGCGGGATTTTGGGTCCTGAAGATGCTTGGCTACTATTGCGCGGCGTTAAAACGCTGGGGTTAAGAATGGAAAAATCAGTTCGAAACGCTAGTGAATTAGCTAACTTTCTCGTCAATCATCCGAAAGTAACAAACGTTTATTATCCTGGTCTTGAACAGCATGCTGGACATTCGATCCATCAAAAACAATGCGAAGACTGTGGTGCTATTTTGTCATTTGAAGTAGATTCAGTTAAGCAAATTGAAACCTTATTCACACACTGTCGTGTACCAATCGTCGCTGTCAGTCTCGGAGGTGTGGAATCCATCCTTTCTTATCCTTGGGCGATGTCTCATGCCAGTATGCCTGAAAAGGATCGATTAGCGATGGGTGTCACTGAAACTTTAGTTCGGCTTTCATGCGGGATCGAAGATGTAGAAGATTTGATCGCTGATCTTGATGATGCGTTAAATGCTATGTAGTTTCACTCACTATCTGATATTCATGGTGAGTTCTATCATCGAAAATAAGCCGGATAATCCCCAAATAGTTCCTCCTATTTGGGATTATCCGGCTTATTTCTTAGAGTTAGACACTTCCGACATGCCTTCTTTTTCATCAAATTTTTTTATTCCATCATTGGTAAAAATTTCAGAACTGTTTTATTTAGGCTGTAAAAGTTCTCTTAACCAACTGTTGGCTAACATGGACTAATATCTTATTGTTCTAATAAATACCGATCGTAATTCTCGATTTTCTTATGTAATCGTGTTAAACACTCTTGCATCTCATCGATCTTTTGAATCAAATGCTGTCTTTCTGTCATCAATAATTGCTTCCTAGCAGCAATTGTCTGGTCTCCTTGATTACACAATTTATTGTATTCGATCAACGACTCAATGGATAAACCAGCATTTCTCATACAAATTGTAAAATCTACCCAGTTGAGGTCTTCTTCTGTATAATCACGGATTCCGCCTTTCGTGCGATGTACAGGCGGAATGAGACCAATTTTCTCATAATAACGCAATGTATCGGGCGAGATCCCTTTCGCTTCGCTCACTTGTTTGATGTTCATAGTTGATATCCCCTTTTTTCTGCTCCATCTCGTTCATAATTGACTAGCCTAACATTTATCTGCTTGGCCAAAACCAATAAACGAATGGAGATTTATGCATGATCATCGTCGCATTTGAAACAACGTACAAAAAATGATCTAGTCTTTCGGCTCTCACTATAAGGGATTTTTCTCAAAAAAGCTAGCAGACCTAAAAAATTCGAGAAGTAACGAACCATACAGCTCCTGTTACTCCTACGAATTTTCTCTTATCATTCACTCGTACATCAAGATGTGGATTTTATTCTTTGTACACGAAATGCTTGATTCTTTGCTAAATAAAACGGGCGTAAGTATGCAACCGTATTGGAAAGCGGTAAAATGTCTTTACTTAAATCAATGTTTAGCACTTCTTTCAAATACGTTTGACGAATCATAATGCGTTGCCATAATTCTGGATACTTTTCTTTGATTTTTCCTTGCAGTGCCTCATCAGCTAGTACCACACATTCTTCCGCACTAACACCTGTATAACCCGGAACTGAAGGAATGATATCTAGTTGAAAAATCATCCCACTTTCAAGTATTTCTTGCGACTCTTGATAAATAGGTGAAGCTAACCACTCTTCATCTGCTGTCAAGTGACCAGGATTTAAATGCCAATGGAACTGTTTTTTTGGTAAAACAGTCTCAACTAGTTGATAAACTTCTTCGCCTCTCATCCCCACTTTGATTGTTTCTAACCAATGAACAATTGCTTGAAAATAAGGTTTAGCCACTTTTTCTAAATAATCCGCTTGCTCTGATGGAAGTTGTTTTTCATGTTCGATGACAAACCCGGTTCTGCTAGATAGACCACCTTTAAACCCGGTAGTTAATGACAACGCATCGCCAAGCTTAATTGTTTTATCGGTTGGGTAAAGATTAGCATATTCGAAACGTTGCCCTGTCGCAGCAATTGTTACTACCGTGTTCGGTTGTCCTTTTCCATTTAACAATGCTCCAATTTCAGACTCTTTTACACCTACTTCAATCTTGTTTAGTGCTTGTAACATGCAACTAGAAGCTAGATTGGCACCAAATTCATAATGAGCGATCTCATTGGCATTATTTGTTCTCCGTATTCCTTTTTCCCCGATCAACAGCGAACTAGCATTTAGTAGTTCAGTCGTTTCACCTTTTGCTTTTTCGATTGCTTCAATAATAAAGTGAGGAACATCGAATAGCTTGGTCGCTTCTTTCTTCCGTGTAGTAAACATTTTCCAACCAACTACCCCGATTTTTTTCTTTTCAACGAACCCTAACGAGGTAAATAATTGTTCTAAAGGTTGTTCGTGATCCATTGGTTGATTCGGCAATGAAAAAGGTGGATAATGAACCAATTCTGATTGGATTCGTGCATGTTTACATAGTTTTAGATTTTCATTTCCCAAAATCAAGGTACTTTTTCCACTATCTTCCATAACAAATAATCCTTCTTCAAACCGTGGAATAAATCCCGTAAAATATTCAAAATTGCTACCATGCTCACGATCTGCATAAATGATTAGTGTGTCAATCGCTTCTTCTCTCATCCTTTGTATCATTCGTTTTTTTCTCATTTCAATCGTTTCATCTGTTAAAAAAACCGGTGAGACATCTGCAAATGTTTTCGGCTCAGTCAACACATCTAAAATTACATTTTTCTTTTCCATACTTACTCCTTTATTGATCTAATATAAGACATTCCACCTGATTATTTATCAAAGCTTGTTGCAACTGCTTGCTGGGAGGTTGATCTGTTACTAGAAAATCAATCTCTTTTAAATCACAAACCTTAAAAAAACCGGTTTTATCCATTTTTGTATGATCTGCTAAAGCAACCACCGTTTTTGCCTGTTTGACCATTTGGCGTTTGACAAGTCCTTCTTCTTCCGTATGGATGAATATCCCCTCAGACGATAAAGCAAAAACACCTAAAAATGTATAGTCTACACTGTATTGTTTTAATTTCTCAATAGTATCTGCGCCATGTAAAAAAAGTTGTGTTTTGTGCAATTTTCCCGGCAATAGCGTAATCGTAGTTGCTGACCTTTTTGCCAACAGCATCGCATGAGTCAAAGAATTAGTGATAGCTGTCAAAGGTTTCATCCCTATTTGATTGATCACACTTTCTACAGTAGTGGAGGAATCGAAAATAACCGATGAATTGTCTTTAATGATAGCTGCAGCGGTTTTTCCTAACTGAAGTTTCACTCCATTTAATTTAGTTGAACGTTGCTCATAATCAAAAATAGTTGCTTCTCTTTCTAATAAAATCGCTCCGCCGTGTGTTCTGCGAACTATATTTTTTTCTTCTAACTTCATTAAATCACGCCTGATCGTGTCTTTAGATACTTCCAGCTGTTCTGCTAAGTCATCAATCGCAGCATTTTGTTTTTCTTTCATGATTTTGATTATTTTTTTCAAACGAATTTCCCTCAGCATGAAACCGCCTCCCTTAAGTCACTTTACTACAGTTTGCAACACTTTGCAATATTTTGCAATTTATCGCATTTTGTCGCAAAAAAATCGCCAAATGCAATCAAATGATTTGTGCTATAATAAGCAGACAACGATGATTCCGTTACTGATATGAAAAAATCTTATATAGGAAAGTAGATGAATCTATGAAAATCGTTCCTCCAAAAATTTCTCCCACATTACCACTTAAGCCCTTTTCTACAATCTATTCCGAAGAGGAACCAATGCTTGAAATGTGCAAAGTAGTCAATGACGAAGCAATCGAAGCATTTTTCGATCGTCCACGTTTTTACAATATGGAATTTGATCACTGTCAATTTACAAATAGCGATTTTAGTCAGGTCGAGTTCGTAGATGTTCGCTTTACAAATTGTGATCTTTCCAACGTCAATATGACAAAAGCCTCTATCCACCGAGTAGAATTTATCAATTGCAAACTACTTGGGACAACCTTTCAAGAATCAACGATTAAAAACGTTACTTTTAAAGATTGTCTAATCAATCTAGCTGCTTTTGGCTATGCTAAAATGGAGAATAATCAATTTTGCCATTGTTCACTGGAAAACGCCGATCTTTATCATTGTCACTTCAAAGGAATCATTTTTGACAATTGCGAATTGAACGAAGCGAATTTTCAGCAAACCTCTTTAAAAGGCGTTGATTTAAGCTCCTCTAATTTTGAAACATTAAGCATTACGATCAATGAATTAAAAGGTTGCCAGGTCTCAACCTACCAGGCCTTAAAATTCTCTACATTGTTAGGTCTAATTATAAAAGAGTAAGTGAATAACCTAGGTTTAATTCCCTAGAAGTAATATGATGAACACCATAAAAAGGTCATGAAAGATACAGTAAGCTCTGGTTTGTTCGGAGCTATTTGTTTCTTTCATGACCTTTTTGAACTATCTTTCTTGGATCTAATACTTATTAAACAGACTTCACTGTTTCATCTTTATGTTTACGAGCGGTAATCACGTAAACGATAACCAACACCAATTTCAGTAATGATATATTCAGGCTTCAACGTATTTGTTTCAATTTTTTTGCGGATATTTGACATATTGACTCGCAAAATTTGGGAATCTTCGCTGTATGGTCCCCATACTTGGGTCATTAATGTTTGGTAAGTGACTACTTTACCAATCTGCTCAAATAAACATTTAAGTAATCGATATTCATTTTTTGTTAAATGGATTTCTTGGTCATTTTTATAAACCAACTGCTTATCAAAATCGATTTTTAATGCATTATTTACTACGATCAACGTCTGTTCTTCTTTGGTTTTCTTATGGCGTAAAGCTGTTCTTATACGAGCTAGAAGTTCGTTAGTCCCGAAAGGTTTGGTGACGTAATCATCTGCTCCTAAATCAAGGGCGGCTACTTTTTCATTTTCGTCCTTTCGTGCAGAGATCACCACGATCGGAAGATCCATCCGTTTCCTCAATATTTTCAAGAGATCCATTCCATCAATATCCGGTAAACCTAGATCAAGTAAAATGACATCAAATGTTTCTGCCTGTAAAGCAGTTAAAGCTTCCATCCCATTTGCTGCTACCGTTAATCTATATTGTTCTCGCTCAAAAACCACTTCCATGAAGTCGGTAATATTGGGATCATCTTCAATCAATAAGATCATCTTATTCATAAAAAACTCCTTACTTTAAATAGATTCGGACAATCGTTTCCCCATTATCGGCAATCATCTCCATTTGTCCGTTATGAGCACGAATGATCGTGTTGACAATACTTAAACCAATTCCCAATCCGTTTTTAGAATCAACAGGCACCTCATTTGGTTGAGTCAGATTATTTTGGATTTTTTGAAATTGTTCGATAGGAATCTCACCCTTATTTCTAATCTCAATCCTCGTTTCTTCTCCATTTTGGCTCACAGTCAATCGTACAGGTTGCTGTTTTTCACCGTGTCTCAAAGCATTCTCAATCAAATTGAACAAAGCTTGTTCAATTAAAATAGGATCTGCTTGGATGAATAGCATGTTTTCTGGTAATACGACATCTAATTGGCTATCTGGATACACTTTTTTCAAATGACTATACACAGCTTCGATAATTTCTTCAATCGGTTCCGCTGATTTATTCACTTTCATTGTATTCATATTGATCCGTGTAATCGATAATAAATTTTCCACCATCCGAATCAACCATTGGGACTCATCTTGAATGTCTTGCAATAATTTTTGTTGGGTTTCTTTCGATACACTTTTTTCATTGTTTAATGTCTCTGCAATCCCTGAAATTGCCGTTAATGGTGTCCGCAAATCATGTGAGACCGCTCGGAGCAAATTACTGCGGACTCTTTCTCGTTCATTCTCAAGTTCGATTTGCTCTTTCTCATTTTTCAATTGATTTTGTTCCAGAATCGTTGCCAGTTGTGTAATGAGCAACTTTAAATAGTTTAGTTGATCATTTTGTAAATCGTGGGAATGACTTCGTTCCATTCCTAAAACAGCTACGACTTTTCCATTAGTAAGGATCGGTAAGTAGAATCCTTTTGCTCCTCCGAGGGTATCGGTTCCATTTCCTGCTTCCTGTTGATTTTTTGCTGTCCAAACAGCTACTGCAATTTCTTCACTGATATTAAGTCTTGATTTTTTCCGATCGACACGATGCACACTTTTCACTTGTCCTTCAGAATCAAAGAGAACCACTTCCCGATCTAACAAACGTGAAAGATACGTCGCAGTAATATCAAAAATTTGTTGTTGATCTTGTGCTAACACATATTGTTTATTCAATTCATAAAGAATTTCCATTTGATGCTCTTTTTCCATAGAATAAACTGCTTGTTTTTTTAACCGCACCATTAAGTTACTAATCATCAGAGCAACTAAAAACATGATCAAAAGAGTGAACGGATAGCCTTGTTTGTAGACTGTCAATGAATAAAGCGGTTCAACAAAAAACCAATTGAACGATAGTACACTAAGGATTGATGCTAAAGCGCTCCAAAAATAACCGGAAGTCATCCGAGCGACTAATAAGACAAAAAAGAGATAGATCAACATCAGATTTTGATCACCGACGTTCAAATACTGCATCAACTCAGTAATTAAAGTGGCACAAAAAACAGCACCTAATGCATACCCTAGATCTTTCCCGCCGCCTTCAATGATTTTTCTTGTATGAAATAAAAAAGACGGTCTAGTTTCTTGAAATGGGATCAAATGGATCTCTGTATCATTCAATCGCTTCAGCAATCGGTTTTCAAACGATTCTAAAAATAATCGTTCATACCATGGTTGTCGTAGATTCTTTCCCATGATGATATCTGTGATACCAGTCATTTTAGCGTATTCAACGATCGTTTCAAAGCTTCCTTCTTCTTCCATACTGATCACTTCTCCACCAAGTTTGTCAGCAAGTGGTAAGTTTGTCGGCGTGTCTTCATGTGAACGAATCTGAATAACGACCCATTGCGCACCTAAGCCCTGCGCTAATCTTGCAGTCCAACGAATACACTTTTCTGCCATTTTAGGAAAATCGTCATTAACAATAGTCAACAACTTGCTTTGAATTCGATTGGTTTGACTACTAACTTGATTGATATGATCGGAAGCTCTTTGGATCGCTAAACCTCTCAGATGGTTCAACTTTTGTGGGGTAAAAAAATTTTTTAAGGCTCGTTTTGCATTTTCGTTGGTATAGATCTTTCCTTCTTCTAACCGTAAGATCAATTCTTCCGGCTCAACATCGATCACTTTCAAAGATGCTTGTTGAAAGAAAGTGTCTGGCACGGTTTCTTTTACTTCCACACCTGTTACATTAACAACAACATCATTCAAACTTTCGATATGTTGCACATTAATCGTTGTAAAAACGTTGATTCCAGCATTCAGTAACTCTGCCACGTCTTGGTAACGTTTCTTATTTCTTGAACCATGCGCATTGGTGTGTGCTAATTCATCGATCAAAACTACTTCGGGCTTTCGCTTGATCAAGCGATCAATATCAGGTTCAAATAAAGTGATTGATTTGTAATTGATTTCTTTGGGTGGGATCTGAGGCATACCTTCGAGTAGTTGATTCGTTTCTGGTCGATCATGAGGCTCAATATAGCCAATCACGACATCTTTACCTAAGGCAAATAATTCTCTAGCTTCTAAGAGCATCGCATACGTTTTACCGACACCAGCCGCAAAACCAAAGAATACTCTTAATTTACCTTTCTTCCCTTGCTGTCTTTGCATAAAATCTTCTGATACACTCGATAACGACATCCTTTCCCCCTCCAACTTATCCTTTATGTAAGTCTGAGCCATTTTCCGATTGGCTAAAACCAATCAAGAAAATGGCTAGAACCGATTATGAATCAGACATCTGATCTAACGAAAGATTCAATTGTAATACATTAACGTATTTGCGATCTGAAAACCAATCCTTATGGCTGTTTTTTTCTATTATAGCATAGATATCCGCTTCTTTAAGACCTCGCTCTTGAGCGATTTTTGACACTTGAAAATTGGCTGCTTCCACACTGATATCCGGGTCTACACCACTTGCCGAAGCAGTCACTAGATCCACCGGAACTTCTTTTTGCGCTGGGTTTTCTTGAAGTTGTTTTTTCGTTCTCTGTTCCACACGTGAAGCCTGTTCCTTGGATACCGGTGACAGTTGGCTAACTTTTTCATTCCGTCCAGAAAAATAGCGAGTTGATTCAAAAGGTTGCCCAATCAACTTCGAACCTATGACTTTCCCATCATTGGTAACTTGGCTACCATTAGCTTGTTCATTGAAAAAAAGTTGACCGACCCCGGTAACTAGTAATGTATAACCCCCTCCAAAAACAAGTAAACTTAACAATAAAAAACGAATACTTCCCATAACTGTTTTTCGCATCACTTTTCTCCTTTACAAAATCACGAATGATAAAATGACATCAATCAGTTTGATAAAAATAAATGGTGCAATGACTCCTCCTAATCCATAGACAAGTAGATTATGTCGCAGGATTTGACTAGCTGGTTTTTCCTGGTAAGCAACACCTTTCAACGCTAACGGGATCAATGCCACAATCACCACCGCATTATAAATGACCGCAGATAAAATAGCTGTTAAAGGCGTACTAAGTCCCATGATGTTCAATTGATCTAATTGTGGATAGATGCTATAGAACAAGACTGGGATCACCGCAAAATATTTAGCAACATCATTGGCAATACTAAAGGTCGTTAACGCTCCACGAGTCATCAATAGTTGTTTGCCGATTTGAACTACTTGCAGGAGCTTAGTAGGGCTTGAATCTAAGTCGATCATGTTCCCTGCTTCTTTGGCAGCCTGGGTTCCTGTATTCATTGCCATCGCTACATCAGCTTGTGCTAATGCCGGAGCATCATTCGTTCCATCACCCGTCATTGCTACAAGGTGACCTTTTTCTTGGTACTCACGGATTAATTCCATTTTGTTTTCTGGTGTTGCTTCTGCCAAAAAGTCATCAACGCCCGCTTCTGCTGCAATCGCTGCCGCCGTCATGGGATTATCCCCTGTGATCATGATCGTTTTGATCCCCATTTTCCGCATATCCGCAAATTTTTCTTTCACACCATTTTTTACAATGTCTTTGAGATAAACGACACCTAAAACTTGGTAATTTTTGACAACTACTAATGGGGTTCCCCCTGCACGTGCGATTTGAGCCACTAATTGATCGCATTCTTCAGGATAGGTATGTCCATTTGCTTCCACGTATTTTTTCATAGTGTCAGCCGCGCCTTTACGAATTTCGTCCCCGCGATAATCGATCCCGCTCATTCTTGTTTTGGCACTAAAATCAATAAATTTCACCTCAGATTGCTGAAATTCACGTTCCCGTAGATTGAATCGTTCTTTGGCTAAAATCACAATGCTTCTGCCTTCTGCTGTTTCATCTGCCAAAGAGGAAAGTTGGGCAGCATCCGCCAGTTCTCGTTCACTCACTTGATGAACTGGTAAAAATTCACTTGCACGTCGATTGCCCAGCGTAATCGTTCCTGTTTTATCCAATAATAAGACATCGACGTCTCCTGCCGCTTCGATTGCTCGACCACTCATGGCAATGACATTTTCTTTTGTCAATCGACTCATACCAGCAATACCGATCGAAGAGATCAACGCACCAATTGTCGTGGGTGCTAAACAAATCAATAACGCAATCACAATGATTAAAGAAAGCGGGCCACCTTTTCCTGCCAGCAGACTACTAAAGTGAGTAAACGGGATCAGCGTAATCGAAACTGTTAAGAAAATGATCGTCAAAGTGATCAAAAAGATTTGCAGCCCGATTTCATTGGGTGTTTTTTTTCGTTGGGTGCCTTCCACCATCGCAATCATTTTATCTAAAAATGATTGCCCGTTTTCGGAAGTGACCCGTATCACTAAATAATCAGAGACGACTGTCGTTCCTCCTGTCACAGCGCTTCGATCCCCTCCGGATTCCCGAATGACTGGTGCTGATTCTCCAGTAATGGCACTTTCATCGACGGAGGCAGCCCCTTCAATAACGTCCCCGTCTGCTGGGATTTGTTCACCTGCCTGGACATAAACCAGATCGCCTTTTTTCAAATCAGAAGAACGGATCTCAATAAAGTTTTTTTCTTGCACATCTTCTAAACGGGTGATCTTATAGGTCATTACTTCTTTCTTCGCTTGCTTCAAACTATCCGCTTGTGCCTTCCCACGACCTTCAGCAACGGCTTCAGCAAAATTGGCAAATAATAGAGTCAACCATAAGAAAACCGTAATAGCAAGACTAAACCATAACGGTACATCCATCGGGTAAAAACACAAAATGGTTGTCAAAATCGCGCCTAAATAGACAACAAACATGACTGGGTTTCTTAATTGCTGTCGTGGGTCCAACTTCTTGAACGATTGACCCACAGCCCATAAATAGATTTTTTTCATTTTTCTCACTCACTTTACTGTAAAATACTCAGCAATTGGTCCTAAGGCTAATGCTGGTAAGAAACTCAAGGCGCCGATCACTAAAATGACAATAATCAACATCGTAACAAACGTTGGACTGACGGTTGATAATGTCCCTGGACTCAACGCTGCTTTTTTCTTATTCCCCATGTTTTCTGCTAGGAATAAAATCGCAACGATCGGTAGATATCTGGAAAGCAGCATCAAGAAACTGCCTAAATAGTTAATAAACGGCGTATCTGCTAATAGACCTCCAAATGAACTCCCATTATTATTTGCTAAGGAAGTTGCACCATATAATAATTCACTAAATCCATGAGGTCCTTCATTAGTTAACCAAGTGAAGACTTCACTGTGGCTGATCAAGGCCATAGCTCCAAAGAGGGTCAACATTAAAGGAGTCAAAATAACTAAACTAGCCATCTTGATGTCAAACGCTTCAATTTTTTTCCCTAAATATTCGGGCGTACGACCAACTAATAAACCAGCAATAAAAACGGCTAACAAAAGAAAAGCAAGCATGCCGTATAGTCCACTACCAATCCCACCAAAAATAATCTCTCCTAATTGCATCAAAAAGAGTGGGATCGCTCCACCTAAGGGCGTAAAACTATCTAACATCGCATTGACCGAACCATTAGAAGCAGCAGTCGTGCTGACAGCCCATAAACTTGACCATCCCACACCGAAACGAACTTCTTTTCCTTCCATGTTGGCCGAACCTAACACTTGAGTAAAGTTTGGTCCATAATATTCATTAACTGTTACCCCGATAAACGCTAATAGAACAAAAGTGGTTGCAACGATCAAGATCGTCCGCCCTTGTTTCCATTCTTTTACCCAAAAACCTAGTGTAAAAATCAATGCAGCAGGAATAAGCAAAATGGCAATATTTTCCAAAAAATTCGCTAAAATCGTTGGATTCTCAAAAGGATAAGCTGAATTTGCTCCAAAAAAACCACCACCGTTCGTTCCTAACTGCTTGATAGCTACTTGGCTTGCTACTGGTCCTAGATACAACCACAAATCTTTTCCTTCTAATCCTTGATAAGCTAGCCCTGATTGAAACGTTTGGATCGTTCCTTGAGAGATCAATAAGATGGCTAAAACGATGGAAAGCGGCAATAAGATATAGACTAGACCTCTGGTTAAATCTTGCCAAAAATTCCCTAGCCGTTTATTTTTCACTTGAGTCAAACCTCTTAATAAGGCAATCAAAACTGCTAAACCAACACCTGCAGATACAAAATTTTGAACTGTTAAGCCAAACATTTGCGAAAAATTCGATAAGGTAGTTTCCCCAGCATAGGCTTGCCAATTAGTATTCGTTACAAAGCTAACTGCCGTATTGAGGGCTAATGGGAAAGAAAGATTTTTAACTGTATTCCCTCCCGGCAACCATTCTTGTGTCATTAACAGACCAATCAGTAAAATGAGCGAAAAAAGGCTTAATGACAATACACTAAAAATGTAGCGTTTCGCCGTCATTTCTTTCTGACTTACTGGTCCGATTATTTTATAAAATAGTTTTTCAACGGGTTGCAAAAATCGTACACCTTTAGGTATGTTATTTTGCATGATTTGTTTAATATACCACCCAAGAGGTAACGCTAGAATTAGTAACACAAATAAAAAAAACAATCCTTGATAAATGATACTACTCATAACTCTTCCCCCTTAAATAAAAACCAGAAAAGATAAATCATTAATAAAGCACTAATCAAACCAAATATAATCATCATTTTTCCTCTCTCCTTTATGATTTGATCATACAAAAAAAGATATAAAGATAGTGTGAAACTTTAAATCGTTTCTTTACACTATCTTTATATCTCTTGATTATTTATTCTTGTCTATTTTTCTCCATTATAAAAATAGAAGAAGCGTTTCAAAAAATGTTCATTCAGTAAAGTTGCCCGCTATGTTTATACCCTCCGAACAAATGGTATTCATAGCCTTTTTTATAACGCTACTGGTGTTGCAGTTTCTTTCAGCACTTGGTTGAGTTGTTGGATTTTTTTACTTCCTTCTTCGTTCATCCACGTCATCGCCGCTTCTTTTCCGTGTTTGACAAAAGTTTCTACCCCAGCACTCCACGTTGCCCGACCACAAAGAACCCCATTGAAGGTCGATCCTGCTGTCTTGGCAAAACGTAGTGTTTCATAAAATAATTCTGCTTCGACACCGGCACTTAAAAAGATATAAGGCAAATGGGTAGCAGCAGCTTGTTCTTGGAAAAATTTCGCTGCTTCTTCTTTCGTATGTACGAAATCCGTTTGACCATATCCTTCTACATAGTGCATGTTGACAGGAACTTCCACTTTCAAGACATCGACATTGAATCGCTCTTCAGAAAATTTCTCCATCATTTTTATGACTTTACCAGGTTTTTTCATCGCATATTCTTTTGATTGACTATCAGAAATGTTTTGATCATATGAAACTAATTCTAAAAAGAATGGTAAATTTTCTGCCTGACATTCTGAGCCGATCCGTTCGATAAATACCTGTTTTCGCTCATTGATTTCGTCACTTTCATCAACATCATAATAAAGTAAGAATTTACAAGCATCTGCACCTGCCTCTTTTAGATTCTTAACTGAACAAGTAGGTAAAAGATCAGGAAGTCTTCCAGGCACGGTACTATCATATCCCGTTTTTTCATAGGCAAGAAGTAAGCCAGCTTCTTGCGCTTTCGCTTTCGCTGCAGGCAAGCCATACTCCGGGTCTAACAAAATCGCTGACGCATCTTTTGTTAGTTGCGAAGACACGATCATCTTAAATTCTTCCAGCTCTTTAGCACTTGCTTCTTCTCCTTTTGCTTTGGTAAGCATTTTACGTAATGCACCTCGCTGATCAATTGCTAAAGCGGCAAAGATTTGTTCTTTATTCCAGAGTTTTTTTAAATGTTTCATTTTTCCATCCATTGCTTCTATGTCACGCTCCTTTTTAGTCTTCGTATTCGCCCATTTCCCATTTTTTAAGAAATTTGGCAAAAAATTCCGGCTTCTCTTGCGAAGCATTTGTGCTTTCACACTGGTTGATTTTTTCGATCAACTGTTTGTTTTTATCTGTTTCTTGATATTCTGCCTGAATAAAGGCTTCGATGACATCACAAATCAAAAATTCTCCTGTGATTCTGGCACCAAAACCAATGACGTTCGCATTTAGTTGCTCTTTTGCATAGATGGCACTGGTCATGTCACGAACCAACGCACCTCTTACTCCAGGTACTTTATTGACTGCATTGGTAATCCCGACACCTGTTCCACATAAACATACGCCTAAATCAACTTCTTTTTTAACTACTGCTTCTCCAATTTTTTTCCCATATATCGGGTAATGTGTGCGGGTAAAATCATAGGTCCCTACATCCAATACTTCATGCCCTTTTGATTTCAAAAAATCCGCAACTGCTATTTTTGTATCTGTTACGATGTGGTCACATCCAATTGCTATTCTCATTATCTGCTCCTTTCTTAACCCATTTCATTTAACATATCTACACGAATCTGATGACGACCACCACTATAAGATGCGGTCAAAAATCCCTTAACGATATTTAACGCAAGCTCTTTACCAACAATCGCTGCGCCTAAGGTAATCATTCGGGCATCATTATGATCTCTAGTCATATAAGCACTTCTTTCATCCGACACTTCAGCTGCCACGATTCCTTTTATTTTTGTTGCGACCATAAAGCTCCCTGCACCATAACCATCAATAGCAATCCCTAGACTTTCCGGGTGTTCTTTTAAATCTGTTGTGATAGCTAATGTAGATGCAATAAAATCTTCTGCTGGTTGAATACTTTTATCTTCTACTTCAAATCCCTCTTGCACGAGCTTATCTTTTAACCATTCTTTTAATTCCATTCCGTCGCTATCCGCACCAATGACTACTCGCATACTCATTTTTCCTCCTGTTTAGTTTTCTCATTTCTCGCTAGTTTCATTTTTAATCGGTTGATCCAATACTTTTTCTTTGCTGATTTTTTGGTACCAATAAGCACTCTTTTTAGGAAATCGTTGCTGCGTATCAAAATCTACGTAAAATAATCCATAACGTTTATTGTAACCATTCGTCCAAGAAAACATATCCATCAACGACCAAATAAAGTATCCCTCAATTCTCACACCTTGGTCGATCGCCCGTAAAATAGCGGCTAGATGAAGACGAACATAATCGATCCGCTCCTCATCATTGATTTGTCCCGCTTCAAAATGATCCTTACTCCCTAAACCATTTTCTGTTACATAGATTTTTCCATAGTTCGGATAATTCTGTTTGATCAAGAGAAGCATATCTTCCAACCCTTGTGGATAGATCGGCCAATCCCAGTCAGTCGTTGGGATTACAGGATTTGTTACCCTTTCTCCTACACCTTGCAAGGCAAAGATACTACTTCCTTTTTCACCAGTTCCGTTATGTTGGATTTTTGATGTTCCTGTATAGCCTTTTAAAAAATGACTCGCATAATAATTGACTCCTAAAAAATCAATCATTTTTGCTGCTTCTTTTAGATGATCAAAATCTTCTATTTTGAGTTCAAGCTGCGCCCCATTTGCAGATAAGATCTCATTGATCACACGCATCGTTTCTGCTGAGTATTCCCCTTTAAACGTCGCATCCAATAGAAATTGATTCGCCAAGATATGTTCTTTCTTCGCTGACAGGCTATCTTCTCTCTGATCAGTTATCCCGTACTTTGATTCTAAAATATGAACGATCCCGATCTCACCTTGGTAATTAGCTTCCTTGTATTTTTTGACTACGCGAGCGTGGGCAACCATCATGTTGTGCATCGATTGGATCGCTTTACCCAGCTCATATTGATTGTTCGGCGGAAAATGACCGATGATGTATTGACCGGCAACCACTGACCAAGGTTCATTGATCGTGATCCAATGTTTCACTTTGTCCCCGTATTCTTTAAAACAAAATTGCGCAAAATCAACATAATCATCCACCATATTTGCAGACAACCAATCACCATCTTTAAATTGCTTCTCTGGTGTATCAAAATGGTGCAAAGTCACAAACGGCGTGACTCCATTTTTGATACAAGAATCGATCAAACGATGATAAAATTGGACACCGATCGGATCGACCTTCTCCCTCCCACTAGGAAAGATCCTAGACCAGGCAATCGAAATCCGAATGCCATTGATGCCAAACTGATAACATGCTTGTAAGTCTTCTGCATAACGATTATAGAAATCACTTGCTTGACTAGGGTCAAATGTCCCTGTCTTTTTAAGGTAATCATCCCAATAATTTTTCCCACGGTTTCCTACTGAAAGGGCACCCTCAGCTTGATAAGCGGCCGTTGCCGCTCCAAAAATAAAATGTTCTGGAAATTTATTCATCGCATCCTCCACATCATGTTAGATTTTCAAAAACAAAGTTGACCGCATCAGTAGGTGCTTTTGCAAGTTTGACGTACTCGATTCCCGTAGTAGAAACAGTTTGTGTTTTATGGTCCTTCGCACTTTCTCTCAGTTCCTCAAGCATCGAAGCCATTTGCGGAGCTAAGATAATCAAGTCAAACTCGCCAATCTGATCTTTATGTTGCCCATAAGCCATTGCCGTCGCATCCACACCGATACTCAATTCCTTCGCACCCTTTTTAATTGCATTGGCTAACATCGAACTAGTTGCTCCATTGGCACAAAGTACAAGAACATTAGTCTGATCATTCTTTTGTTTAGCAAATGCCGGTGAAACGACTGCTGGTTTGACAGTTGTACTTTCCAACTGATCCCCGTGCCCTATTTCTTTTTCTTTCACTAATAATTCATTGTCATAGGCTTTGAAAAATGGATAGTAAATCGCAAAATCAACGGTTAATAAAACAATCATCAAAACGATCGATAGTCCAGCAAAACCTGTCCCTAAGATCAACCCTACTGGTCCAGGAGTTGTCCATGGCAGATTGTAGATGAATCCATTCATATCTAACACCTCAACAAAAAATTTAAAGATCCAGACATTGAGGATCGGTGCAAGAATAAAAGGAATAAAAAAGATAGGATTCAATACGATTGGTGCACCAAACAGCATGGGTTCATTCACACCAAACAAAACGGGAATCGCTGAGGCACGTCCCATTGTTTTTAACTGCTTTGACTTTGCTAGAAAAGCAAACATCAACGTAATGACCAATGTCGCACCCGTCCCACCTAGTGTGGCAACAAAGTATTGTAAGCCTTGAGATAAAATTTTCGGTGCATGTTCCCCACTTTGATACAGTTGAAAATTCATCTCTACATTTGTTATGTAGATGGCAGCAACAGCTGGCTCAACAATAGAGGGACCGTGGATACCAACAAACCAGAAAAACGCCATTGCCCCAAAAATGAGTGCTAACCCAAAATAGCCATCGGCCGCTGAGAAAATTGGTTGGAACAGTTCAATCAATTTTTCTGAAAACCCACTACCGACAAGGTTACGAAAACCCAAATCAAATCCCCAAAAAAAGACGGTCGACAGTGTAATCGGGATCAAATCCTTAAATGTCTGTGAGATATTACCAGGAACTTCCTCTGGCATTTTCACTGTCAAATTCTTGCTAACACAGAATCGATAGATATTAGGAACAATAAAACCAACAATGAACGCTGTCATCAATCCTTTGGTCCCCATGTAATCAGAAGCAAATCCACCTTCTAACGAATCAACCCCAACAATCAAGAAACCAATAAAAGCAGCGATCATGGTTGAAGTACTATTGATTTGATTCGTTTTTGGCAATTTAGTATTAAAGTTTTCTGTCAAACTCTTGGTCACTGTAGCAGCCATTAAGATCCCTAATATCCCCATGGACCCGTTATACGCTTTCATTAGAATGGATTCTATTTCTTCTCCCCAATGAAAATTGAATGCGTTGGGAACATATGCTACCAATAAAAAAAAGCTTGAAAAAAGAATGACAGGGATAAGACTGATAAAACCATCCCTAATTGCTCTTAAATAAGAATTATTAGAAATTTTCTCAAAAAACGGTTTCATTTTTTCGATACGTTTGATCATTGCATTCATACCCAGGCTCCTCTATGATTTTTTATAAATATTAAAGAGATGTTGAATGACATCTTTCAATAGCAACGTGGTCATTAGATGATCTTGGGCGTGAACCATAATAAACCCTACTTCAATTGTTTCACCACTCGCTTCAGCAGCTAACATTTTAGTTTGAGAATTGTGCGCTTCAACCAAACTCTGATTGGCTTCTTCAACTAATCCATTGGCTTCTTCAAATTCCCCCTTCTCTGCTTTAGCTAACGCTTCGATCAATTTCGATCTTGCTTCACCAGCAAAAGCTACCACTTCAAATCCAATCATTGCTACTGTTTCTTTATCCATTTTTCTTCCTCCATTCTCTTACAAGAACATTATATTTGTTCCAGTTTATGTTTGTTTGTGTTCGTTTTTGTCCTTTACAAACAAATAGTAACCGAATGTTTTTAACATGTCAATCTATTTTCTTATACAAACCTTTAATATTTGACAACCTCCTTTGAATGTTTTATGTTTATTTCAAACAAAAAAATAAGAACCACGAAATATCAGGGAGTTTATATCATGTTAAAAGAAGAACGACAAAAATACTTATTAGCACAACTAGAGAAGAACGGCATCGTGAAAGTGGCCGATATTGTTCAAGAATTGAAAGTAGCTGATATGACTGTTCGTAGAGATTTGCAGGAATTGGAGGATAAGGGGTTAATCATTCGCATTCATGGTGGTGCCAAACTATTAAATCCTAAAACTTCCGTGATCGAACTAAGTCATCGGGAAAAAAAGGATCTTCATTTGTCAGAAAAAATAGAAATTGCCACAATCATTGCGAATCATATCCACGAAGGCGATACTGTCTTTTTAGGACCTGGAACAACGATTGAATTAGCTTATGATTTTTTGACGATTAACCATGCTAAAATCATCACCAATTCGATCCATGTGTTTAACAAATTCAAAAGTGATCCTCGATTTGAGATCATCCTGATCGGCGGCTCCTATCGAAATAAGACCGGCGCTTTCGTTGGGACGATCGCCAATGATTTTATTGCAAATATCCATGTAAAAAAAAGTTTCATCGGGGTAAATGGATTAGATAAAACATCCGTTTTCACTTCAAATGAAGATGAAGGATTGACTCAACGTTACGCATTGAACAGCGCTGAAACACGATATATCGTAGCAGATCATCATAAACTTGATAAAAAAGATTTCTATGGCTTTTATCCACTCCAAGAAGTCGACTATTTGATTACCGATTCTGCTATATCCGATAGCCAAAAAGAGACCTTTGGCAAACATGTTCAATTATTAATTGATTAAAACTCTTTTAAGTAGTTAAAGAAACGAAAAATTAAAGGAAGACAGCGCCCAAATGGCCCTTTCATCGGGCCAATCCAAACGCTGCCTTTTTCGTTTTCTTCATTCCCTTGATCAATCAAGACTCTTTATGTATTTCGATTAGAATCAATATTTCATATGCTTTCTTTGATACACTAATTTTTTTCAAGAAATTTTATCCTTTATCATGATCCAGCTCAATTTTTCCGTTATCGATCTAGCTCATTCGCTAATATTGTTTCAACAATCAACTGAACCACTAAGTCAAAACCTTCTGTCTGGATTGGCACATCCGTTTGTTGCCTAAGCTTCACAATCTCTATCTTTCTCAACGGAACAGCTGCTTTATTTTCTGTAAGAGCTCTGTTCACCGCACTGCTCAAGCCACCAATAACTGCATAATTTTCGATAGTGACCACTTGTGTTTTCCCTTTCAACTCGTTAAGGATCAACTGTTTATCGATTGGTTTGATCGTAAACATATCAATGACTTCGCAACTAATTTGACAGGACTTTAACCGCTTAGCAACATTGAGAGCTTCGTAAACTAATCTGCCAGCGACAATAATTAAAATATCTGTTCCATGCCAAACAATGTTTCCTTTGCCTAATTGAAAAGTCGTTTCTTTTTTATAGATATTAGGTATCCTTTTATTTTCTCCGCGTACATAGTGAATACCGCTCAATTGGCTAAATTCTTTGATGATCCATGCCATTTGCACCTCATCTGTTGCTTCACAAATAATTGAATTTGGGATCATTGTCATCAACGCTAAATCTTCCCCTAGTTCATTGACGCGTTCCTTTCCATTTCGATTAGAAGCGAAATATTCCCCAAAAATATTGATGGTATTTCCACCGTATCCTTCGGAAATAAATAATTGATCAAAAATTTTTCGAATCGCATGAGAATCAAAAAGATGAATAAAAGGTTGGTAGCCAGCTAAACTTAACCCCGCTGCAATACCTACCATGTTCTCTTCATCCACAGGCATGTTGAGATATCTCTTTGGGTGTTCATTTTTTAAATCAACCCAATTACTAAATGATTCAAACTTATTTTCTAACGCAACGATATTGTGGTTTTTTTTCATTAATTCATTTAATGTATCAACTATGCAAGTACGAAGTTCTTTCCTTACAGATAACGAGTTACTTAACTGAACCATTTAGCTCATCCTTTCAAGCTTTTCTTGTAATTTCAAAATCGTTTTTTCTATCTCTTGATGGAATGTTTTAGGAATTTTTTTACTTGAATCCTCATGATCGTCCATTGTTAAGTCTGATAGCACTCGCTCTGGATAACTTTCTAAAACAATACAGAAGGCTTGTGTCGTCCTCATTTTATACTCTTCAATCGCCTCATTGATTGCTTTGATATTTGTCCCATCAACGAGCAACGTATAAAACCCAGCCTTCTCTGCTTTTCTTTTCAATAGATAAGATTTCTCATACCTTTTGCTTAACTGTTCTCGTTTTCTATAACCACTATCAATAATTACCAAGCAATGATCTAATTTAAAATGAGCAATACACTGAAATACTTGCCAGCAACGTTCATCTTTTAATTCGTCTTCATCCATCACTAAATAAACATCATTTTCCTTATTTGCTATTTTTAATCCCATCGCAAGACCTGCAGCTATTGCAACACCGTTATTTAAGTCCCCGATTGTCACATCGATTCCAGGAGTCTTTGAACGATCTAACTTTTTAGGGAGTCTGTCCCCTTGATGACTCATCGTCCATAGCCACTTCTTATCAAAATACCCTAGATTAGATAAAGTACTATATAATTCCAATACCGCATGACTTTTAGCTAAAACTAATTGATCACGATTTCCCCAATCTGGTTTTTTCGGGTCAATCTTCATCTGTTTACCGTATAAAACAGCTAACAATTTGATCATAGAAAAAGAACAATCCATTGATTCTTCTCCTCTTTGTTTAACACTTATCAAAATATCTAGTTGAATGTTTAATGCTAATTTTTCCAATTGAGTCACTTGTTTATGATCAATAGCCATAACGATTCCTCCTATAAATGAATTAGAGAATAATTCATGATGCCATACAGATTTTTCACATGATATGTATACTTGCTCTTTTATGATCTGATCAAAATAAGATGATACTCCTTAATCTACAACCTCACTGGACACTTCCCTCCTTTTGAACTGAGTGTAAAGCCATTTTATGTCATCTTATGTCCCCTTTTCCTTCCCTACCCCTTCATATATAACATAAGTACACATCTCATAATATATTCAGTATATTCATTTATAAAATAAAAAAATAGAAAATATTTAATAAGATAAATTTGTTATAATAAAAACAAAAAGTCTGTTATCATAAAAAAATATTACAACAAAAAAATTACATTAGCAATATTAATAATAAAGATACACATAATAAACGAGATACACCTTCCTATTGAAAATGTTATTTTAAAATAACAATAAAAAATATTTATCTTATTCCATTACCAAACTACCTCACTGAAACCGGAGTAAATTGTTTTGTTAAAAATGAAAATGACTCACCTATAAAAACTCTTTCGGTATTTCCCATCTGAATATTCCGATCCCTCTTCAATCTCACTGCTCCTAATTATTTTAGGCTTTTTGATTTCCGGCTGTACTAGGACATACTGGTGCGTTGGTTTACTCATTGAATCTTCTATTTTCAAAATAATTTGCAGTTGTTCGTATAGCTAAATGAAATTTCTTGCTAATGTTCATTTAATCGTTGCTTGAACAATTAGTAAAAACATAGAAAAACAATCAGGTATCTAATTGACATTCCGTCGTTTTCATTTACGTGGAAAACAGGATCCATTAATTAAGCACCTTCGTACTCATGGTACTTAATTGAAGAAAATTCGTGAAAGATCGTGCCTAGAACAGAAAAAATAAGCCTGACTTTGACGGAATGAATCAAAATCAGGCTTACTTTCTTTTTAGGTTAATGATTGTTTCAGACCTTTCATTTTACAAAAGAATACGCTACGCTCTCAACTACTATCCCAGTTACTAATCAATGTGTGATAGTTAAACAATTCGTGCACAATACTGAAAATGGCTTCTGGTTTTTTGAACAAAGCGATGAGCTATTTATAGCCAGTAGATCTATGGGAACAAATAAACGAACACCAAGCGTTTTTTGTGTTTCTCTTGAGGTCGTGAAAAGAGTGTCTTGACCGGAGCGCTCACCAAGTAAAAACTGCGACGAGTAATCGCAGGAGCATTAAGGATGAAAATCTCGAAACAGCTCCCCATGTTTTGAGATTTTTTGACTTATCGCCGAAGGTCAGCTCTTTGAACACCGTTTATTCGTTTTTAGAGATACTAGAAGATACTGAGAGAACTTTTGTCCCAGTCCCGATGCTTATTTGAACAATCCCATTGAATGAATAACTCTATGATTTCTAGATAAAAGATTTTCAAACAAAAATACAAGTTTTTCCACTCATTTTTTGCTATACCAATCGATCAATATCATACTCAAACCCATTTTGATTGCTTAACTGTTTGTAGAACTCACCACTTTTCTTGATCGTCCGTTTTTGGGTTGGCAGATCAAGAGAAATT
This sequence comes from Enterococcus sp. DIV0703, assembly GCF_051711065.1. Lineage (NCBI taxonomy): Bacteria > Bacillati > Bacillota > Bacilli > Lactobacillales > Enterococcaceae > Enterococcus > Enterococcus sp. DIV0703. Next base: position 1,900,489 of record NZ_JBIOLX010000001.1, read on the forward strand.
AGTCCATAACGGTTCTTATATGCATTGATCCAGGACCAGCAGTCAATAAAGGTCCAAAGATGATACCCTTTGATATTACAGCCGTCATTGATTGCTTTCCAAAGATAGGCGAGGTGATCTTGGATATATTCGATCCGGTAATCATCAATCACTTGCCCACTTTCATCCATAAAGCGTTCCTCATCTGCTACGCCCATCCCATTTTCAGAGATAAAGGATTCGATATTCCCATAGTTTTCTTTGATATCCATGCATAAATCATGGATACCTTTTTCATAAATTTCCCAACCACGATATTCATTCATCCGTCGTCCCGGCATCACATGATTCTCAAAAAACCAATCCGGTAAGAACGGACCCTCTTGATTGATTGCAGTTAAACGAGCCTTCACACGACGTGGTTCATAATAGTTCAATCCTAAGATTTGTGCCGTGTTCTCTTTGATACAGCGCAGGTCTTCCTCGGTATAATCCGTTGGCAATTGATCATATTCACGTAAAAGGTTAATTAATTTTTCTGGATAAACACCCTTGACCATTGGATCTAAAAAGCTGCGAACATAAAAAAGATCTGCAATTTCAGCTGCCTTCACATCAGCGGGGGTTTGACTCCTTGGAAACGTCGGGCTTAAATTCAAGATAACACCTATTTTACTGTTCAAATTCAACTCTTTGTGTGCTGCAATTGCTTTCGCGTGAGCCAAAATAGTAAAGTGAGCCGCTTGCGCTCCTCGTTTGAAATCAATCAAATTTGGATAATGGAAGTCTTCCAAATATGACCCTAAGATCGGCCCCAACGGTTCATTGAAAGTGAACCAGTGGTAGACGAGATCGCCAAACTCCTTAAAACAAGTAACTGCAAATTGCACATATGCATCGACAACTTCCCGTGATTCCCAACCCCCTTTATCCTGTTGGGCTGCTGGCATATCAAAATGATAAAGATTGGCGAATACTTTAATACCATTGTTATTCATCTCAGTAAATAAATCCCGATAAAATTCAACCGCTTTTGGATTTACCTCCCCTACTCCATCATTTGGGAACATCCGCGCCCAAGAGATCGAGACCCGAAAGGAATTATGTCCGGTTTGCTTCATCAGTTGAACGTCTTCTTTATAACGATGAATGTGATCTGTCGTAATTTCTGAACTAATCCTTTGATAAAAACGGTATGGTTGTTCTTTGTACCAACGTTCCCAAACCGTTTCGGCTTTTCCAGTTTCACCACGACCTTCTGCTTGCTCAGCTGACCAAGCAGAACCCCACCAAAAGTTTTCTGGAAATGTTAATTGTTGTTTGTTCATTGTATCCTCCTAAAATGACATTCTCTTGAGTACTACTCCATCATAACACCGCTTCCAATAAATTGGAATATTTTTTTATTAAAAAATATATACTTTTTATAAATGTTAATTGTTTTACCCTTTAAAGATTGCTAAAATTAAAGAAAGGTATATAATTATTTATATCTTTACGCGGTAACTATAGGAGGGAAAAAATGAAGAAGAATGCGAAATATATGGAAGTTTATTCTGATGTAAAAAAGAAAATTGAAAACGGTACTTACGCAATCGGTGAAAAATTACCAACTGGTTCCGAATTGGCAAAACAATATCATACGAGTAAATTGACAGTAAAAAAAGGATTAGACATGTTAGTTTCTGAAGGAGTTTTACATAGTCGAAGTGGATTTGGAACCGAAGTTTTGCGCAAACCGATCCATAATTCGAAAGTTTTCGGTCCAAGCGAAGGTTTTATGAGTGTAGTTGGCGAAGAACATGTAGACTCTGAAATTCATATGTTTTCAATTGAATTACCATCAAAAAAAATAGCAGAGCGATTACAGATTAACGACAAGGAATACATTTATAATATTGTTCGCAGTCGTTTTGTCGATCAACAACCCTATTCATTGGAACAAACTTTTATGCCGCTATCAATTATTCCTGGTTTGGAACCTAAACACTTGAAAAAATCGGTTTATTCCTATATTCGCAATGAACTGCAGTTAGAGATCAATGCTTCTCACGTTTGGATGAAGGGCGTACTGGCAACCGAGTTTGATGCAACTATATTAGGAATTGATGCCGGAGACTTTATGATCGAAGTTGAAAAAAGTGTTTCTTTGGCAAACGGGACTCCTTTTGAATACTCCATTACAAGGCATTTATATCAAGATTTTGTTTTTGAAGCCGTTTTTGTTGAAAAATGATTGAAAGAGCTGAGGAAATCAGCTCTTTTTTTTGCCCTTTTTCATTAAAGTATATAATTTTAAAAAAAGTTATTTACTTTTATCAAATTCCGTTCTATTATTGAACTACGGTAAGTGCTTACAAATAAAAAACAAGGAGAATATACCATGAAGAAAACAAATAAGAAGGAACAGGTGTTTGAACGATTTGGTATGATCGCATCGAAGCTAGGAAATCAAATTCATATGCGTACATTACGCGATGCATTTGCAACATTCATGCCATTTATGATGTTAGCTGGATTCGTGACTTTGATTAATTACGTTATCTTAGAACCAACTGGTTTTATGGGTAAAATTGTTAAACCCGAAACATTAATGAAAGTTCAAGAAATTGGCATGTCGATCGCCAATGGAACATTGAGTATTACGACGCTATTAGTTGTAGCTGCAGTTTCTTATCATATGTGTGTTAGCAGAAATTATACAAATCATATCGCAGCGGTTTTAGTTTCGATCTCAACTTTCATCGTTTTAACACCAATGAAAATGATGTTCACTCCGGAAAATGCAAAAAAAGCGATTGAAGTAACCGGAGTTATTCCAGGTTCCCATACAGGTGCATCAGGAATGTTTGTCGGAATCTTTGTTGGATTAGTAGCTACTGAGCTATTCATTAAATTATCTACAAATGAAAAATTGCAAATCAAACTATCTGGAAATATCCCGCCCGCAGTGTTGAAGTCATTCAATGTATTGATCCCGATTATGATTACTGTTACTGGTTTTGCGATTCTATCTTTCGCTGTCAATCAGTTATTCAACATGGACGTAAATGGCGTGATCACTAAAGCGATCACGGGACCTTTAAGTCACATCACAACTGGTTTACCTGGCTTTATCTTAATCACATCAATCGCCAATTTATTCTTTGGTTTTGGAATTCATCAAGCTGTAATTTCAGGTTCTTTACTTGATCCGTTCTTATTACAAAACATGCAAGAAAATATGGCAGCTTATGCAAACCATGAACACATCCCACATATTATCAACATGGCTTTCAAGGATACTTTTGCTGTTATGGGTGGTTCAGGAAATACGATCGCCTTATTGATTGCGATTTTCATATTCAGTCGTCGAAAAGATTATAAAGACTTTGCTAAACTATCGGTAACACCAGCGATGTTTAATATCAGTGAGCCGATCATCTTTGGATTACCGATCGTATTTAACTTGAGTCTAATTATTCCGTTTGTGTTAGCACCAATCTTCTCATTAGTAACTGCCTACTTTGCGACTGCAGCCGGCTTAATCAATCATGTGGTAGTTCAGATACCGTGGACCACACCACCAGTTATTTCAGGATTCCTTGCGACAGGTGGGGATTGGCGAGCAGCAGTATTGCAAGTTCTAATCATTGCGGTTAGCGTATTTATCTATCTACCATTCCTACGCATTGATGAACACGTAACGGCAAAAATGGCTCAAAAGGAAGCTGAAATCACTAATCAATAATTGACACCTCCGCTCCTAAAAAAGTGGACTTTCTCGTTTAGTAAATATGTAAAAAAAGTCCTCAATTCTCTTAACAACCGACCTTTGGGATCATCGTTGCATTTTGAATAAGTCGAAATTATGAGACTGATGAATCAGAACAGATTCTTCAGTCTCATTTTCAGTTAACTTGCCAATGACAAAACGATTGTTAGTAAAAACATTCAAAAAAAGTTCTTATTATTCAAGGACTGTCGCAATTTATATTTTTAGACACTCTCTAGCAGGATTTTTTTCTGATCTCTTTAATACGCATAGCGTTTGCGTGTAGTACATATAAACTTGATAAGCTGATTACGTTCACCTACCAGATCTGTCGCCCCTTTGGTATGAATAGGACTGTCATCGTGTCATCTGATTGACGTATATTTAAGATATACCAAAGTGACTCGACTTTTTGCTCCTTGTTTGCCACTCTTGCAAATCTATAATGTCAAACAATCTAGACTTACTGCTTATAAAAATAATCAAAAAAAGAACCCTTGAAAATCAAGGGTTCTTCCACTATCAGATAACGATAGATTAACGACGGATTTCTTTGATACGAGCAGCTTTTCCGTGTAATGCACGTAAGTAGTACAATTTTGCACGACGTACTTTACCGTAGCGAACGACTTCGATCTTTGCAACACGTGGTGTATGCAATGGGAATGTACGTTCAACGCCTACTCCGTTAGAAACTTTACGTACTGTATAAGTTTCGCTGATTCCAGCTCCGCGGCGTTTGATTACAACACCTTCAAATAACTGGATACGTTCACGTGTACCTTCGACAACTTTCGCATGAACACGTACAGTGTCACCAGGGCGGAAAGCTGGGATGTCAGAACGTAATTGTTCTTTTATTAATTCTTCGATTAATGGATTCATTGATCTTTTCTCCTTATTCCAAACATTCTTATGAGTTTTCCCTCACAGCGGAACATCGTAATAGTTAAGTGCTTTTGCACTCACCATAAAATATTATCACACTATCAATTTAGTGTAAAGAGTCATATTGATATTTCTTATTCTATTTCGTCTGATTCTTCTTTTTTGACTTCTTCTAACAATTTCAGCATTTGTGGAGTCATTGATAATTGTTCCAATAAGTCAGGTCGGCGTTGATAGGTTCTTCTTAAGGATTCTTTCAGTTGCCATTCTTCAATCAATTTATGGTTTCCATTTGTTAAAACTTCTGGGACTTTCATCCCGTTAAATTCTGCTGGCCGTGTATATTGAGGATGTTCCAATAATCCCGTTGAATAAGAATCTGTTTGAGCGGATGTTTGATTTCCTAAAACGTCCGGTAATAAGCGCACCGTTGCATCAATCATCACCATTGCGCCAAGTTCGCCACCAGTCAAGACATAATCACCTAAAGAGACTTCATCCGTAACTAGCGAACGGATTCGTTCATCATAGCCTTCGTAATGTCCACAAATAAATACTAAATGTTCTTCATTCGAAAATTCTTCCGCCATCGCTTGATCAAATCGTTTACCAGCTGGATCCAATAAAATCACACGTTTTTTTGTTTCAGGATTTGCTTGTTCAATTGCTTTGATATTGTCATAGATAGGTTGGACTTTTAACAACATCCCTGCCCCGCCACCATATGGATAATCATCGACCGTTTGGTGTTTATTATCGGAATAGTCTCTAAAATTAGAAACATTGATCTCTAACAATCCTTTATTGACCGCTTTACCGATGATCGATTCACCCATTGGTCCTTCAAACATTCGTGGGAAGAGTGTTAAGACATCAATTTTCATCATCGATCAATCCTTCTGGAATCTCGACGTAAATGACCCCATTTTCTAAATCAACTGTTTTAACCACTGAATCAATATAAGGAAGCAAAACATCCTTTTTCTTTGGTCGTTGGACTACCCAAACATCGTTAGCACCTGGTGAAAGAATTTCTTTGATTTTACCTAATTCATTTCCATTTTCCTCAACGACCTTTGCTCCAATGATCTCATGATAATAAAATTCATTTTCTGGCAACTCGATCGTTTCTTCTTTTGAAACTTTTAAAATACCGTCTCGATATTTTTCAACATCATTGATTGAAGGATGCCCTTCAAAACTTAACAAGTCAAAATTTTTATGTTTACGATGACTTTTGACGGTTAATTCAATTGGCGCTTTCTTCTCTTGAAACAAGGTAAGTACAGCACCTTTTTTATATCGTTCTTCTGGAAAATCTGTGGTAGAAATGACGCGCACTTCTCCTTTGATCCCTTGAGTATTTACGATTTTTCCAACATTTAAATATTCAGTCAACTTGTATCCCCTTTTCCTTTTCACACATGTTTCAACCAAACAATGGTTTTTAAATGGCTGAACGTGTTTTTGACGTATCTGCCTTATTTTAGCATGTGTGCATATGCAATTCTACTTTCTTTTCGCTTTTCTATATCATTTTCCAATCATTTATTGGTTCATAGAAACAGCCATTTTCAATGCGGAAAGAGTATCTTTGTGGGTAACAGTATAAACATTTTTAGGCTCTTGCCAGCTTACTTGTGTAGCTTGTTGGGAAGAATCATTCATTTCAACCGTAATTTTCCCGTACTTCTCAGGCGCAGGCAAACTTGCTTTTTCTAAGTAAGCAACGATTTCTTTGGCTAACGGTACAGGATCTTGTCCTTCAATATTACTTGCCCGGACACGAATACTCCAATTTCCTTCTTGCCATTCTAGAATACTAGATCCCGCCGCTCCTTGTTGATAGCCAGTAATATTGTAGCCCAAATCGACTTGTCGGCCGTTTGTATCAACCGTAACTGGTTGCAAGGCATCAATTGCTTCTTGACTAGAAGCAAAACCATATTGGTAAAGATAAGAAGCCATCGGGGTTTCTTGGTTTAACTCTTTGGCATTTAAGACATAGGCTTTCGGTAGATCATAGTATAAGATCGAAAAGCCCTGTTTGGTTTCGGCAGCAGCGATGTTTAATTTCCCTGTTGTAATCGGAATCTCTTGTGGCATCGGTGTCGTTGGGTATTTTTCTTTCAGTTCTTCAAATGCGGTTTGTGCTTGTTTATTCTGTGTAGATGTTTCTGTTTTTGTAGTCGCCGTTTCCGTTGTATTTCCAGACATCTCAGAGCTTTCACTCTTTTTGGTTGTTGATTGAGTATCTGTTTCTTTGGAACTACTATGACTCGTTGAATGAGTCTCTGGTGTCGCCGTATCAGTTGTTTCAGTAGAATTATTTGTTCCTTGACAGGCACTTAAAAGTAAAAGAGCTGGTATCAATAATGCAACTTTTTTCATAGGTATCTACTCCTTTCTATACTTTAAGGATACGCTTTCTATAATCATTTGCCAAGTAGTCCCCTCAAAAAGAAAAAAGCTGTCTCGTCAAGACGAAACAGCTTTTTTTATTCCTTATGATCGATAATATTTAAACGCACTTTTTTCGGTGCATTTGTTCGTACCCCGTAAACGATCGTACGAATTGCTTTCGCAACACGCCCTTGTTTACCGATGATACGACCAATATCTTCAGGAGCCACAGTTAGGTTATATTCATAGAAGTCTTTTGACTCAGTGACTTCTAACTGGACTTGTTCAGGATAAGTGACTAACGGACGAACGATTGTTAAGACTAATTCGCTTAAATCTTTCATATCCGATCACCTTATTTCTTTGAGAATTTAGCTTCGTGGTGTTTTTGCATAACGCCTTCTCTTGAAAGGATGTTACGTACAGTATCAGAAGGTTGCGCACCTTTAGATAACCAGTTAAGAACTAAATCTTCTTTTAAAACTACTTCTGCAGGGTCTTTCAAAGGATTGTAAGTACCTACAGTTTCGATGAAACGTCCATCACGAGGAGAACGTGAATCAGCTACGACGATACGGTAAAAAGGACTCTTTTTAGAACCCATACGTTTTAAACGGATTTTAACTGCCATTATATATTTCCACCTCCATTGTTTTATTCACAAGTTGTAGTGTAACAGTTTTTTTTTACCCTGTAAAGCTTTTTTTCTTTACAGCTAATAAAAAATTTTTTCAACTCTCTTTTTTATTGAAAAAAAGAATTCCTGTCACTAAAAAGGAAGCAATCATCAAACCTGTTACCATTAAAGAAAAAGAATAGTTACTCGAATCAATCCTTTCCCCTAATGCGTTCGAAACTGTCGTTAAATAAAAAGGAGAATACTCAGCAACTTTTGTAAACATAGATAACAAATAACAGCCAGCCACACAAAACCCTCCACAAGCTAGCACAAAATAGCCAGAAGAAATAAAGGAGGACAACCATAGAAATAAAGTATATAACCACACACCCCATAAATAATAATAAAAACTTCTTGTCCCTAATTGAATAACCAGCTCATTATCCCAATAAATAGCAGTATAAAAGTAAGTAATGAAGGAACAACCCCAAAAACCAACTGCCCAAAAAAACTGTCCCATGATCCATTTAGTAAAATAAATTTTCCAGCGAACCATCCCTTTGGTTAAAAGATTAATCAATGTTCCTTTTTGATATTCATTCGTCAAGGTCGAGCTAAACAATAACAAAAACAATAAAAGAAACATAGGCATGTTTTTATAAAATTGTCCCCAAGAAGTCAGCGCATCTACATTGACTTCACCGATTTTCATACCAGATGCTGCTAAATTTTCTGACATCGATTGAACGATGTAGGGTGTTAATTTGGCTATCAGTGGATTCATGATCCCAAAAATGATCGTTAATGAAAGCAACAGTAATAATCTACCTGTACGCCAATTTTCCTTCCATTCTTTTTTTGAAAACGCGAGTAATTGCTTCATTTGTCCACCACTTCCATAAAAATTTGTTCTAAGGAAGGTTCTAAACGATGAATCGATTGAATCGGTACTTTGTGATCAACAATTAAAGATAGTGCACGAAGTAAGTCTTCGTTAGTTCTGCCAGGATAAATAAGGGTTTCATTTTTCATGATTGCTCCCGGCAAAAGCGATAAAAATTCTTGAGAATGTTTCACAGTTGAAAATTGGATTTCAAATCCTTCATTTTTAGGATGGGTTTTCAATTCTGCTACCGTGCCCGATAAAACGATTTCTCCTTCATTTAAGAAAGCCACTTCATCACAAATTTGTTCCACGTCTGATAGAATATGTGTGGAAAAAAGGATCGTTGTTTGCTCTTTGACACGTAATAAGATATCCAAAATTTCTTTACGCCCCAATGGATCCAACGCCGAAGTCGGCTCATCACAAATAAACAGTTTTGGTTCATTCAGTAACCCCTGGGCAATCCCCAAACGTTGCTTCATCCCTCTTGAAAAAGTCCTAATCCTTTTTTTCTCGTGAGCCAATCCAACTAACGCTAATAACTCTTGCGTTTTTTGTTGGATTTTATGTTTAGGCATCTCGGTGATTTCCCCGCATAATTGCAAATACTCTTCGGCGGTAAGGTAGTCATAAAACATCGGAATATCTGGCAAATAGCCGATCCAGCGATTTGTTTTTGTTTGACCATAGTGAACCGTTTCATCATTAACCTTGATTGTTCCAGCATCTTTTTTTAGCAACCCCAAAATCAATTTCATCGTTGTCGTTTTCCCTGCACCATTTTTTCCAATAAACCCAAAGATCGTCTTTTCCTTGACGGTAAGGGAAAGATGGTTCAACACTTTTTTTTCACCAAAAGATTTTGATACATCGATTAGTTCAAGGATCGCCATTATGCCTCCTCCTTACCGAACACGAAATACAAGATTGGACCAACAAATTGAAATCCTATGAGAATTACGATGATCCAGAGTGTTCGACTGCCAAATCGATAATGCGTATGAGTCAAAATATGATAAAGGGCATAAAAAAATAACCCAAGTTGTATGATCACTAACGGGATCAAAAATGGTAAAAACTCGTTAATATGCATTTGTTCCACCTACCAATTTCATCTTTTTATTTGATGCTGCGTTACCCCAAGTCATGCGATGATGTGTACCGATGTTTCAATGAGAAACATTCTTTATCAAAAGTTCATGTACTACACTCTTTTCTAAAAAAATCACACAAACTCCTTTAGACAAGACTTCTATTCACTAATTATAGAAGATCCATGTCAAGTGAAGCAAATATATATACGTAATAACTACTATAAGTAGTCGAAAAAAGTAGTTAAGTTAGTCGCTATGTTCCTCAAGTGTTTTTATTTGCTGAGTTTACTTATTTTTTGTAAGATAAATATAGAAAGTTTGAAGGAGGAATTGTTTTATGACTAAAAAAATTGGATTTTTTGTAGGTAGTTTGCGTAAGGATTCGTACAATAGAAAAGTAGCAGAGGCTTTCGCTAACTTGCTACCTGAAGGATATGAAGGTGTTTTTGTAAAGATCGATGATCTGCCTTTTTATAACGAAGATCTTGAAACTCCAGAGAATGCTCCTGCTGAATGGAGTCGTTTCCGTGATGAGGTCAAGGAATTAGCAGGTGTTGTTTTTGTTTCTCCAGAATACAATCGTTCGGTTCCTGCTGTACTTAAAAATGCACTAGATGTAGGCTCTCGCCCTTACGGTCAAAGCGCATGGGACGGCAAACCTGGGTTAGTTGTCACTGCTTCCCCTGGCGGTATCGGTGGATTTGGCGCGAACCATCACCTACGTCAATCACTTGTATTCTTAAATGTTCCTACCTTACAACAACCTGAAGCTTATATTGGCAATATTGCAAACTTAGTTGATGAAGAAGGTCATATTGTGGAAGGAACACTCAGCTTCTTCCAAACGATTCTAGATGCTTATCTTGATTTTTTAAATAAATTAACTAAGTAAAAATTAGCTTTGATAAGCGATGGGTCGAATCAAATAGATCATATATGAAGGAAACAATCGAAAAAAGGTTGTGACCTGTCTAGCTCTGAAAAACAAGCCGAAGAATCCGAAAATAGCTTCTCCTATTTTTGGAATTCTTCGGCTTGTTTTCAATACATGAATAAGACCACGAAAAAAGCGATAAGCTCCGAGCGGATCAGAAAGGATTTGTTAAAATCGCTCCTCATGCTTTGAAAAATTTTCATTCCTCTTTATGTTCTTTTTTCCGAGACTTCTCTTACCTTTTACTAAACCAGTATTATCCACGATTACTTACATAATGCAATTCAATGAACTCTCCAAAATAATTAGTATCAACTAGTTTCAATCGTTCTTCGTATGCGCCTTCTTGAAACAATCGAATACCTTCTCCTAAAAGCACAGGTGCGATTTGGATCCACCATTCATCGATCAAATGATTTTCGATCAAAGGTTTCAACAAATTCCCACCACCAACGACCCAGACTGTTTGGTTAGAATGTTCTTTTATGTTTTTCACGAATGAAACGGGATCTTCATGAATAACTGTTGCATCATTTAATACCAATTCTTTGTTAGTAGAAAATACAAAATTCTTTTTTTCAGGATACAGATGGTCAGTTGCTAACAATTTTTTTGCTTCCTGATAAGTTTTTCTTCCCATAATCGTTTGATCAATTGTTTGATAAAAAGCCTCGTAAGTCGTTTTTTCTCCAGTTGGTGTGTCAAATAACCACTGTAAACTATCCTCTTTTGTTGCTAAGTAGCCATCTAAACTAATGGCACCATAAAAGACGATTTTCCCCATCATATTCACTCTCCTTTTCCCATCTGGCTGACTTCTTGTTTGCGAAAGCAATGATCTAAATGGTCATTGACAATTCCCACAGCTTCTAAAAAAGCATATATCGTTGTGCTTCCGATGAATTTAAATCCGCGTTGTTTTAGATCTTTGGCGATTTGATTAGATAACGGGCTCGTTGTTGGTACCTCTTTTTGTTCTTTATACGAGTGATTGATCACTTTATGATCCGAAAATGACCACAAATAATCCGCAAAACTACCAAATTCATGTTGGATTTTTTGGACACCCTGAGCATTGGCTACCGCTGCTTCAATTTTACGACGGTTACGAATGATCCCTTTATTTTCCATCAACTCATTGATTTTTGCTTCTGTATATTCGGCTACTTTATCGATCGAAAAAAAGTCATAAGCTTCATCAAAGGAGGCACTTTTATTCAAAATCGTTTGCCAGCTTAATCCCGCTTGATTGATATCTAACATCAATTTACGAAAAAGTAATTGATCATCATATTCTGGAACACCCCAAACTGTGTCATGATAATGTTTCATACTTGCTGTTTGCTCACCCCAAGGACATCTTCGTTTCATTCTCTTCACCTCTTAGCGTTATTGTACCATTCCTTTGTTTCTCTATCTAAAAAGAGGAACGCTATGGCAGGTAGTTTTTGAATTGGGTTTATCTAGTATGCAAAAAAAGAATCGCAAAGCCAGCAGAAGCTAACTCAACGATTCTTTCGATGGATGAAACGGTAAACAAAATTCTACTATTATAATAGAAGTACGATAGAAGCTTTATTTCCGTTTTTTCTTTTTCTTTTTGTTTTTCTTGATCATGCGATTCATCGCCATTTTTCCAAGTTTTCCTTTGACACCTGTGCCAAACATTTGGTCCATTCCAGGAATATTCATATCTCCCTTAGACATTTGTTGCATCATTTTGCGTGATTCTTTAAATTGCTTAATCATGCGGTTAACTTCAACCACACTGTTACCAGAACCTGCGGCAATCCTTCTGCGACGACTTGGATTCAATAAATCAGGGTTTTCTCTTTCTGCAGGTGTCATTGAGTAAACCATTGCTTTTTTACGTTCGACATCTTTAGGATCTACTTTGACATTTTCAATCCCTGGTACTTGGTTCATCCCAGGAATCATTTTGATCAGATCTTCTAACGGTCCCATCCCCATCACTTGATCCAACTGTTCAATGAAATCATTGAAATCAAATGAATTTTCCCGCATTTTTTTCGCTAATTCTTCTGCTTTTTTCTCGTCATAGTCTTGTTGCGCTTTTTCGATCAACGTCAACATATCGCCCATACCAAGAATACGGCTTGCCATACGGTCTGGGTGGAAAACTTCAAGATCTGTTAATTTTTCCCCTGACCCGATGAATTTGATTGGTGCGCCAGTCACAGAACGGATCGAAAGTGCTGCACCACCACGTGTATCACCATCTAATTTAGTAATAACTACCCCAGTGATCCCTAGTTGTTGGTTAAAACTATCTGCCACATTGACAGCATCTTGACCGGTCATCGCATCGACAACCAACAAGATTTCATTTGGTTGTGTTAATTCTTTGATTTGTTTCAATTCATCCATCAGGGTTTCATCAATATGCAGACGCCCCGCCGTATCGATCAGAACATAATCATTTTTCTTTTCTTTTGCTAATTCCATCCCTTGACGAACGATCTCAACTGGACTAACATCTGTTCCCATATCAAAAACAGGTACGTCTAATTGTTGCCCTAGAACTTTCAATTGATCGATCGCAGCTGGACGATACACGTCACCTGCGATCAGTAAAGGTCGTGCATTTTCATTTTTCTTTAAATAGTTGGCTAGTTTACCAGTAAACGTCGTCTTACCTGCCCCTTGCAAACCTGCCATCATGATGACTGTTGGAATTTTTGGTGATTTATTCAATTCAACAGTTTCTGCCCCTAAAGTGATCGTCAATTCTTCATCAACGATCTTAACGATTTGTTGTGCAGGTGTTAAACTTTCTAATACTTCTACACCAATCGCCCGTTCTCGAACACGCTTCGTAAAGTCTTTTACTACTTGTAAGTTTACATCGGCTTCTAGTAATGCAAGGCGGATCTCCCGCATCATTTCTTTGACGTCAGCTTCTGAAACTTTCCCTTTTTTTCTTAACTTGCTCATTGCCTGTTGAAGGCGCTCAGTTAAATTTTCAAATGCCATGATTTCTTCATTCCTTTATTCTTCAATTTCTTGGATCTGTTTCACATAATCAAGGAGAACTTCATCTTTAGGATAAGTTTCCTTTACATAAGTTTTCATTTTTTCTAATAACTGTTCCCGAACAATATAATTAGAGAAAAGATGGAGTTTCTTTTCATAATCTTCTAAAATCTTACTGGTTCGTTTGATATTATCGTATACTGCTTGGCGACTTACTTCATACTCTTCTGCTATTTCTCCTAATGAAAAATCGTCTGCGTAATACAACTCCATATAATTCATCTGTTTTTCGGTTAAAAGCGTAGAATAAAATTCAAAAAGTGCGTTCATTCGGTTCGTTTTCTCGATTTCCATTCTGTTCACCTCGCAATTTCAACCATTCTTCATCAGAGAGTACGGTCATCTTTTGTTGGATAAAATAAGCAGTTGCTACACCAGTTCCAGACTTCAAGGTTCCTGAAAAACTCCCATCATAAATAAGAGAGGAACCACAAGAAGGACTTTTCGCTTTTAATATCACTAAATCTATTTCTTGCTCTTTTAATTTTTGATAAGCATGGATTGCCCCTTCTTGGTAGGCTTTTGTGACGTCTTCACCATTTGTAGTAATCACTTTTGCCTGACCATTCCAAACGTCAAATCCATCGCCACCAACGATTTCTGCTGGGGCTCTAGGAGTTGAAAGACCGCCCATTACTTCAGGACAAACCATGATCGCTTTACCTTCAGCGACCAGTTTCTTTAATTCCGGCACAGCTTTTTCTTGTCCATCATACCGACATAAGACACCGCCTAAACAAGCGCTAATTCCGATCAATTGCCACTCACTCCTTTATCCAACAAAGTGCCTTCCTATTATACCATTTATTTAGTTGGTAAAATAGTCCTTCTACTGGATTCTATGCTAAAATAAGAAATGTCTATTCATGACACTTAATTAAAAAACCCAGGCATTAGTTGATAGCTGTTTTTAAATAAACAAAAAGAATGAACGCAAGAAAAGGGAGAAGTTATGAAAAAAGTATTAGTGGTAGATGATGAACCTTCAATCGTCACATTGTTGACATTCAATCTGGAAAAAGAAGGGTATCAAGTAACAAGTGCTTTAGACGGACAAAAAGGACTGGAATTAGCACTGGAAGAACCTTTTGATTTTATGATTTTAGATGTGATGTTGCCTTCTATAGATGGTATGGCAATCACCCAAAAGTTGAGACAAGAAAAAATTGATACTCCAATTTTAATGCTTACAGCCAAAGATGACCAGGTCGATCGGATCATCGGTTTGGAAATTGGTGCTGATGATTATTTAACAAAGCCTTTCAGCCCTAGAGAAGTACTTGCTCGAATGAAAGCTATTTTTCGCCGCATCGAACCACGCCATGTCCAACAAGAAGAAGCAGAACCTGCTTACCTAACGATTGGACAGATCAAAGCAGATTTAACGAATTTTCAAGTAACCGTAGAGGAACGACCGATCGAATTAACGCCAAAAGAATTTGAACTGCTCGTTTATTTTATGAAACGAAAAGATCGTGTAATTGATCGTGATACGCTGCTAAATCGCATCTGGAATTTTGATTTTGCAGGTCAAAGTCGAATCGTTGATGTCCATGTCAGTCACTTAAGAGAAAAAATCGAAAGAGACCCTAAACATCCAAAATATTTAGTGACAGTTCGCGGTTTTGGCTATAAATTTCAGGAACCAAAACGATGAATTGGAAAAAAATTTCTGAGCGTGTCTTCTTTTTCATTCTCTTAGTGGGACTGTTTTTCGGTGGCTGGCAAATGATTTCTCAATATTTCAAACAACAAATCATCGAGCAACAAGAAAGCTATCTTTCAAAAAAAGGGCAATTGCTGATCCAGCAATTGACTATTGATGATTTATCTTCGAAGCATAATCAAGCAGTTTTAACAGACTTTGTTCATCAATCAAATGAACGACTAACCTTATTAGCTCCAAATGGTACAATCCTATTCGATACGACCGATCACTCACTACGAGGGCAGCGAAATACTCGTCCAGAAATCAAAGCAGTCCTTGATGGCGGCTCACTAGGTACTTCTTTAAGAATGAGCAGTACGTTAAAGGAAGAACTATTATATGTAGCACTACCGATCAAGAAGAATGGGCAGTTGGAAGCCATTATTCGAATCGCAGAACCAACAAATGGCTTTTTGCCAAGAACAGAAAATTTTCGTCGTTGGGTCTTTTTCTTCTTTTTGGTTTTCTTCGTTGTTTTGTCCAGTATGAGCTATTATTTGGTTTATCAACGTAACCGTCCCTTGAAAACCGTGCTGCCCGTCTTAAAGAAAATGGTCAAAAACCCTGATAAAACCGAGACCATCATGCAAACTTCTGATCAATGGGAAGAACTTTACCAAACGATCAATGCTTTGAGTGAACAAATGAGTAAAGTCTATCGTGCCTATACGACCACTGAAGAACAATTGTATACTCTATTGAATGAATTAATGATTGGTGTCTTTTTGATCGATTCAGAGTCACATCTGCGGCTATTGAATCCAAAAATGCAGGCACATTTAGGGGTACATGATTATCAGCCTAATCAACGGTATACTGAGATCATTCAAGAGCCAAAATTAATCCAATTGATTCATCAAGTTACGCCAAATGAACCATTGATCCATCAAGAAATTACTATTTCAGAGGGACAACAAACATTAGACATCAGCTTACGTTACTTCAATAGTTCTGAAGAGACTGGGCAGATTCTAGGCGTGGCTTATGATCTCACAAAAGTAAGACGATTAGAAAAACTGCAAAAAGACTTCGTAGGAAATGTTTCTCATGAACTTAAAACACCGGTTACTTCATTGATCGGATTTACTGAAACACTGCTGGATGGAGCCAAAGATGACCCAAAAATATTGAATGAGTTCCTATTGATCATGCAAAAAGATGCGATACGTTTAGATAAGCTGATCCGAGAAATCATTCAGCTATCAAAAGATGAAGAAACGGCACACGAAACGCAAACCATCCATTTAGCAACTTACTTTGAACAAATCATTCAAAGTTACCAACCAATGATCGAAAAGAAACACTTAACACTGGAAATGCAACAGAAAGAACAATCATTTACAACTCAAACTGAACTCTTATACCCGATCATCAAAAATTTGATCGAAAATGCAATCCAATATTCTAAAGAATCAGAGAAAATAATCATCCGTTACGAGGTTGACAACCAATTGACATTCTCTGTCCAAGACTTTGGTATTGGGATTGATCGTGAAGATCAAGAAAGAATCTTTGAGCGCTTCTATCGAGTGGATAAAGCACGTAGTCGACACTCAGGTGGTACTGGTCTAGGTCTGGCTATTGTGAAAGATTACGTCAATCTCTTGGGTGGTACGATCAAAGTGGAAAGTCATCCAGGAATGGGGTCGACTTTTACCGTCACCATCCCTCCAGCATGAACACCTTTAAATCTTCAAAAAAATAAATGAACAAGTGAAATAGCGGAACAGAAAAAAATAGGCGGTTGGCATAACCGCCTATTTTTGTTTTGTCTATCTGTTAATCGTGTTTATTGTCTACTGAAAACAGCACTTTGAGCCAGAACCAAATAGACCGTTTTTTCTTTCCATCCTTCAACTGGCTGTAATTTTCAATCATTCGCGAAT
Source organism: Enterococcus sp. DIV0703 (assembly GCF_051711065.1). Taxonomy (NCBI): domain Bacteria; kingdom Bacillati; phylum Bacillota; class Bacilli; order Lactobacillales; family Enterococcaceae; genus Enterococcus; species Enterococcus sp. DIV0703. Next base: position 1,917,694 of record NZ_JBIOLX010000001.1, read on the forward strand.
ACTGCCGGAAAATCGAGTCCGCCGCAAAAAATAGAATCAAAAGCAACAGAATCGAAACGGGTGAAATAGCGGAGATAGAAAATAATTTATGCAGAAAGACAACTGAAAATAAGATACCTGCTGCACAAAATAAAATGATCCGCCCTCTGAATTGGTTCAATGGGTGACAAATTTTATAGAGTACGAGAAAACCAACCGCTGTCAGTAGCATCGTTGAAGCCGTGGAAACATCTGTCTTATTCAAATGCAAGATGACACCGCCTACCACTAAAGTCCCCACGACAGTCATATCTGTTAGCCCACCAGGAATGGCTTTTTCTAAGACATTCACAATAAACTTTCCTTCAATTCGATTTTTGTTTTCTTCAAGAGCAAGTAAAAACGATGGCAAACCAATCGTAAACAGACTAATCAATGTAATTTGAGAAGGCTCCAACGGATAAGTCAGTGCGAACAAGACAGAAAAGACGGAAAGTAAGAAAGAAAAAATATTTTTTACTAAAAACAAACTAGCAGATCGTTCAATATTATTAACAACTCGCCGACCTTCTGCTACGATCTCAGGCATTCTAGAAAAATCAGAATCTAATAAAGCAACTTGCGCAGCTTGGATCGTTGCTTCGTTGCCAGAAGCCATAGCGATACTACAATCAGCTTCTTTCATTGCTAAAATATCATTGACACCATCACCAGTCATCGCAACTGTATTTTTTTGTTTAAGAAGCTGAACGAACTGCATTTTTTGTTCAGGCTTAACCCGTCCAAATACGGTGTATTTTTCCACTGCTGAGAGATAATCTTCCTCAGCAAGTTGAGAAACATCAATATATTGGTCTGCATTAGCAATGCCCGCCTGTAATGCGACAGTTGAAACGGTCTGCGGATTATCCCCTGAAATCACTTTGATTGCTACCCCTTGTTCCTTAAAATAAGCAAATGTGTCAGGGGCTTCTTTTCGAATTGGGTTGGCAATCAAAAGATAAGCAAGCGGAATCACTTCTGCTTCTAAAAGTGCTTCGCTCAATATTCCTTGGTAACTACCGAAAACCAACACACGATAGCCCTGATCAGCATATTGACTAAATTCATTTTTAACTGTTTCGAAACGTTCACGTAAAACCATTTCTGGCGCTCCTAATACATAGACCCCATCCGCAAATGTTACGCTACTGAATTTTTGTACCGACGAAAAAGGCAAGATAGATAAAGGCTCTTGATCTGTAGGCTTATTAAAGTACGTTTTGATTGCTTGCATCGTCGCATTGTCATTTGCCATAGCTTTAGCATAATCTGAAATGAGTTCTTGAATCCTAGTTGCCTGTTGCTCCGCCTGCTCATTTTTAGCAATCACTAGTTTTTGTACAGACATCTGATTTTCAGTAATAGTTCCCGTTTTATCTACACATAGTACATTAACCCTTGCTAAAGTCTCTATGCTTTTCATATCATGTAATAATACTCGTTGCTTAGCTAAACGAGCGGCACTCATTGCTAGAGCGATCGTTGTCAATAAGTACAAGCCTTCTGGTATCATCCCGATTAAAGCTGCTTCCATGGCTACCACACTTTCTTTGATCGTGTTGCCATTAAAAAAGTAACTTTGTGAAAACAAAGTGATGCCGATGGGAATAATAATGATCCCGATCCATTTGATTAATTTATTCAGCGAAGCAATCATTTCTGATTGTTCGCCTCCTCCCATTTTTTTTGCTTTTGCTGTTAATTGGGAGATGTAAGAGTCATAGCCAACCTTGTCTAATCGTGCATAAGCCTTACCAGAAACGACAAAGCTCCCTGACATCAAATAATCATCTACTTCTTTCACGATCTCATCTGCTTCACCTGTCAAAAGTGCTTCGTTGACTTGTAATTTACCGTCTAAGACATAACCGTCTGCAGGAATCTGTTGACCCGTTTCGAGCAAGATGACATCATCTAAAACTAATTCCTCCATATCGATCTTATTGGCTACGCCGTTTCTTACGACTGTGACTTTTGCTGCATTCAGTACACTCAAATTATCTAATATCTTTTTTGAGCGAATCTCTTGATAGATAGCAATTCCCGTGTTTGCAAGAATCACTGGCAAAAAAGTCAAATTTTTATAGGAACTAACTAGACATAATAAAACTGCTAAGACGATAAAAATCAAATTAAAATAAGTAAATATATTTTGCAAAACGATTTGTTTGTTCGTTTTAAATGATGGGTCGATCGTTTCATTTGTTGCTTGAGCATGCACTCGTTCTGCAACTTGCTCATCTGTTAGCCCCTCTCGATAATCGGGAGCATATCTTGTAATATTTTTAACTGAAGTTTGATCTTTTTCAACTTCCGTTTGATGACTAAATATTCTCATTTACCGTTTACCTCGATTATTAGTATTATATTTACCTTAATACATTTGTAAAAAAAAAGCCTATGAAATGACTAATAAATATCTTTCATTACTGTCATATTCATTTGCAGGAAATAGCTAAAAAAAAGCATGCCCATTAAAGGCACACTTTTAGGGGTAGCAGATTTGAGTACATGATTGCTTATTTTAAGTTTCCTTCAGCATCACGTTCTACTTTCATCGCAGTAATTGGTAAGTAACCGAGTTCTTTCACCGGTCCTTGTTGGATTTCGTCTGTCATCATATAATCTAAAAATTTTTGAACTTCCGGGGAAGGCTCACCATTTGTATACATGTGTTCATAAGACCAAATTTTCCAACTGTTGTCAGCAACATTTTCTTCTTTTGGTTCTACACCATCAATACTTAAAGCCTGTGTTTTATCATCCAAATAAGAAAAAGCAAGGTAGCTGATTGCGCCAGGAGTTTGGCTAACAATTTGTCGAACAGTTCCTGATGAATCCTGTTCTTGTGATTGTACTGGAGTAGCACCATCTAATCCCCACTTTTCAAAAGTAGCTCGTGTACCACTACCATTTGCCCGATTGATGACATTGATTTTTTCATCTTTCCCACCTAGTTCTTGCCAATTGGTAATTTTTCCAGTGAATATATCAATTAATTCCTGTTTTGTAATATTTTTGACGTTCGTGTCTTTATTGACGATTGGCGCCATACCTACCACCGCAACTTTATGATCCTTTATTTTACTTGCATCTACGCCTTCTTTTTCCTCAGCAAAGACATCGGAGTTTCCGATTGTCACTGCCCCAGACTCGACCTGACTTAACCCAGTACCACTTCCGCCACCTTGGACAGAGATTTGATAGTTGGGATTTTTTTGGACAAAACTTTCTTGTGCTGCATCGACTAGAGGTTGGAGCGCAGTAGATCCGACAGCCACGATTTTGACTTGATCGCCAGAAGTTGCAGAATTATTTTGTGCTGCGGAGCCATCCGTGCTACCAGAACCGGAACCACAGCCAGCTAACATAAGACCTAAAACACCTAAAGAAAATAATACTTTTTTCATTGATATACCCCTTTCTTATTTACAAGTAAATTGTAGCAATCCACTGTAAATCCTGCATATTGAAGGTGTAAATATCCAGTTAATTTATGTAAAGTTATCGTAAATCGAAGCCAAATAAAAAGGCTTCGTACTTTTTGATGTTGGTGAAATTCACCGACAAATTTTTTATGATGTAAAAATAGAGAGAAGAGCCCCCCTGAAATCCTTTAAACCATGATCCGTCACGTAAAACTATTTTAACCAAAAAAAAAACACAGAAAGAAGTTTTCTTCTTTCTGGCCAAATGATTCTAGATTTTCTCTTTACCAACGTCATTTGACAAAAAGCCCAAAAATAAAGGTTAATTTATATCAAAACTAACCTTTAATCCTTTTCTTTCTTCTCTATCTACGATATACTATAATTAAATAGAGGAGCTATGCGCTAACATAGCCCCTCATGTGTAGTCCGTTCAAAGCGGATGGCATATATACAAAACTTTAGAGCCTGTCTACTTCGCCAAAAGTTGAGACGGCTCTATTTTTTTTGTTCTTTTTTGAACTTTAACCAAGCTAAAATCGAATCGCTAGCTTTCGCTACGGCAGTAATTACTACTGCTGCTGCTCCGATAATAGCAATGATTTGATCCAATGAGAACAAATCAGGCATTTCCTTTCTAAAGAGTACGTCCAACAAGCTAATAAGCCCATAGGCATCACGCCCCCTCAATTGGATTTGCCAAACCGCCACAAACTTTCTACAATCATCATTTGACAAAAAGCCCTATTCAAGTAATAGAATAGCAATTGGGATTAATGATTCTACTATGATTGAAGAAGTAGCAATATGCTATATTTAATGTCATGCAGAACAACACTTCGCAAACAAAGTTACTTTTCAAATTTAGATAAATGGGTTATAATAAAAATGAAAGGGCATGCTGTAACATGCCCAGTGTAGTCCGTTCAAAGCGGATGGCATTTTTTAACAAGTTTAGAGCCTGTCTACTCTGCCAAAAGTTGAGACGGCTCTATTTTTTTTGTTCTTTTTTGAACTTTAACCATGCTAAAATCGAATCACTAGCTTTCGCTATTGCAGTAATTATTACTGCTGCTGTTCCGATGATAGCAATGATTTGATCCAACGAGAACAAATCAGGCATTTCCTTTCTAAAGAGTACGTCCGATAAGCTAATAAGCCCATAGGCACCACGCTCCTTCAATTGGATTTGCCAAACCGCCACAAACTTTCTACAATAATATTATATCATAGAATAAAGATCTTTAGCTTGCCTAAAAAGGCTATTTGAATTTTTTAAATAGGTTGATTATTATACGAAAAGAGATATTTCCTTTGCGGAATATGTAATACATTCAGTTATTTATTCTTTTATATTTCGATTTGATTTTCTTCATTGTATTCTTCTTCAGGCAACATTCCTTCATTCATATCTTCATCCATTGATTGCGTATCTAACTTCTTACTTAGTGAATACTCCATTTCTATGTTTATTCTAGTTTGTTCTACCACTTTTTCTTTGAGTTCTTCCTTTTGTGGGAAACGAAGCTGTTTTTTCGCTATTTCTAACTTCTCTTCTATTTCCTTAAGTTGTTCTTGCTTTCCTGCCATCCTTTCAGGTATTTTTGTTCAGTGCTTTTAAAACGTCGAATCATGTCAATGCCTATTTTGGGATCAAGTAGTGTGATATAAAAAAGGTTTCCTCTTTCTGGCCAAATGATTCTAAGATTCTCTTCTTCAACATCATTTGACAAAAAGCAAAAAAAAACACTGTTCGCTACTATCATTTGCTCACATATTTGCTCACAATGTTTACTTTTTATTGAACCTATTTATTAACTTCGCCGGACAGTTTTTCTTCTATTCTTAATTTTGCTATAGAATAAAAAATGACTGCTAATAAAAACGAAAGAATCGCTAGATAAAAACTTGGTTTAATGGTCAAAAAGTACATCGAAGTTTCCCCTGTATCTTTCAATCCACTTTCACTTAAGCCATTCGGTCCAACAATGATTCGTGGCAGAATAGAAAAAAAGGAAGTAAAAACCAACATACAAGAAAAATGAATCAAATGCCAATTATAACTATTCATAAATTTATTTGTCAAAATCAAGCTCATACTCACTAAAAAATAGAATAGTGTTAAAATTGGAAAATTTTTCGATACTACAATCCCAGTACCATGAATTAGCCCCAAAATTTCTGCTCCCTGAACAACGGCATTCACCCAAGTAAACGGCAACAGCAGAATTGGAAAAAACCAAAAAAATAAATACAATTGTTCAAGTTTTATTTTCTTTTTCATCACTTTACTCCTACGCGATTTTTTCTTTCACCTACTATAAGCGTTTTCTCTAAAAAAATTAGGGGGAAAATCTTTTTTTTTAGAGATAAGGCTATGAGAGTTTATTCATTTAATCTACAAATTTCAAAAAAGTGTTTGATTATTAGCTGGTTGATTTTAGAATGAAAGTAGAAGAAATCGGATTCACCTGATTGGGGGAACACACCATGAAAAATCATGGAAAAAAATTAATTTTGCTCTTACTTTTCATTCCGTATGTGTACTTCTCTTTACTACTAGATTATCGGTATCATTCTGTTTTTGGCTTGATTTTTTTGATTTTTCTGTCTTTTTACGCTGGCTTTAGCTTCCAGAAAAAGCAACAGTTACTCTTTCTCTTCTTTATTAATATTAGTTCAACATTCATTTCTTATTTGATTTGTCACTATTACTCTGATTGGCATTTCTTTTACCAGCCATTCAAACCAACCCAACTGATTTTACTGCTTTCGGTTTTGTATTTGATCCCTCAAATTCTTGGGGCTTTTTGGGCAAGAATTTTCACTCGTTAAATCAGTGAATCGAAAAAATATGACTAGCAAAGGATCGGTAAACACCCAATTTTTATAGAAAATCAGCTATGATTTCTCATTGATCCTTGTAAAAAAGTCTGAAAAATCATAGCACCGAAAGAAGCAAAAAATAAAAATTTACGCTATTCATTAAAGTTCATGCAGATAGATTTTTTTTATAATAATTTTATCAAATAATTGTGATTGACTGTCTTGTTCACCAATAATCTCGGCAATTACTGTACGACTGTTTGGTTTTCTACGTAACTGATAATTGATCTTTCCAGTTGCGGTCAATTCGTTTAACATATCGACCACTCCTCCAAAGCCCGTCTTTTTCGTAATGAAACCTAGTGTAACCATTCGTTCATCTAAATTTTTAGCAGAAATCGTTACACCAGTAATCAAATAACGTTTCAGTGTTTGTACCAACTCATCTAGACCATCAGAAGTCGAAACGACAGCAGATGTTTGGTCAGCGTAGTTTCCAAGTAGTTCATTACTTTCTATAGGTGCCTGTACTTCTTCATTTGCCTTCTGACGTAAATCTGCTAATTCTTGTAACAGTGTTTCATATTGCTCTTGTGTCAACATCACTCCTGCAACTTTTTCACGATTAAATATATATACACCGGTTTCAGCTTTTCTTGCCTGATCAAATACATCCATCGGTGATCGTTTTACTTCAGTGATTGAAGATGTAGGAACTTCTAATTTCTTTAAATCCAAAAGACATCCTCCTTTACTCATCTTCTTTATTATAACACACCCTTTTCATATGATAAAAATCAATTTTTCGTATCAATCCAATAATCAATATCTGATAGTAGACGATCTACCCCAAAAGAAGGTTGGTAGAAATAAGTCTTTTGATGTTTACTATTATTTAATGGAAAAAAATGGTCCGTAATAATCAATTGTGCATAACTTGGAGGGATTGATCGAGTACAAATATGTATGGAGGTCCGTTTTCGATGTCGCAAGGTCTTATCCAGAACAGAAGCTAGGCGGCGCGCTTCCTCATGATCGTAACGAAAAAAAAAGACGATTTTTACTTCTGGTGGATAGATTTCCAGGTATCCTCTTTCTTGCAAAACTTTAAGTAAAAGTAGGCCCCATTCATACGATGGATATGTAAGTGCTTGTTGTAAAGCCATCCGGTATTGATAAAGTTTTTCATTAACATTCGGCACCAAACGCAAGCTTTCCTGATACTCATGAAATTCCTCTTTGACTACTCTTTCGTGTAGTCCAATTGAGTAACGGAGCCACTCTTGATAGATAACTCGCGTAATCGTTGTTTTATTCGTACTTTCAAATTCACTAGCCAACCAAAACAACGAATCCAATTTCTCTGTTAAGGTCATTAATTTTCGGTAGATTTTCGTTTCTTCAATTTTTTTCCAGTATTTTTCGATAATGATGTTGCAACTTAAACGAACGATACAGCGGTAATTTTTTTCGCGGACAGATAAACGTTGTTCGTGTCGGAATAACAACTCTGGAAAAAGTTCAAAAAAAAGCGTGCGATGTTCGTCTAATATTTTGATTTCGGCATTTTGGGCACGTGTCTCCAACAAATGGATAAATAATTCGGAAAAAGACTGTTCTGTATCCCCAATAAAAAAGAGGGGAAAATCTTTAAGAAAACAGAAAAAAAGATAGCGTATCTTTCTTTCAGAACCATAAAGTTGTTGTTTTCGATAAGAAAAAGACAAATGATATTCACCCAGCCATTTTCTTAGACGCTCTTGTGAGGAGCGATCATACTCTTGTTGATACTCCGTGTTCAAAATCAAATCCTTCAATAAGCAAAAGGATGAGGAGTGGATCAGAAAATCAAACAATAAATAGGGCTCACTGTAACCTTTATTATAAATCAGCTTTACGCTTTTTTTATGTTGAATCAGTTGGATCGGAAAATCTCCTTCTTCTAATCTTTTTAAATATCGATCGATCGTTTTTACATCAACTAATAGTTTTTCTGCTAGATCCGTTTTTTTCCACGATAAATCTTTCATTTGATGGATCAATATAAATAGATTTTGTACATTTTTTGACAATAATCTTTGCCACTTCATTGGCGTTCCCTCACTTATTTTTTACTGTGTGTTTCAGGAGTACGATCAACTATAGATTAATACATCTCCCTATATATAAATTACGAAAAAAAACATTTTTTCTTCTTTAATTCAAACGAAATTCATTAAATTCTAATTTAACAGATCGAAAAAGTTAACTACTGCTATTTTTTTCTTACCGTCACACATTGAACTGTGCAAAATTTCGTACAATGGGAACAACTATGGTTACTGATTATTTCTTGAATACCTCTCTCAACCTCTCTCCTGCCATTTTTTCTTTTCATTTTGTCTACATAAATAAAAAAGACAATCTTTAACGACCTTTGCTAAAATTGATTCGCTGAAAAATAGCTGCTTGCCAGTTTTCATTTGAATAAATTTGCTTGTGTTTGTCCTTAAAGATTGTCTTTTTTCTATTCTTACACTCACTCGTTAATCAAGTAACGTTAACAACTTATTTTAAAGTTAGGGCGTTGAGTGCAACGACCACTGTACTTAGTGACATCAAGACTGCTCCCACTGCTGGGCTTAAAATAAGTCCGATCGGTGCTAAGATTCCTGCTGCTAAAGGAATAGCAATAATATTATAACCAGCGCCCCACCAAAGATTTTGGATCATTTTTCTTCTTGTTTCTTTTGCTAATTCTAAGAAATGCAAGATATCTTTGGGGTCACTGTTCGTTAAGACAACATCTGCAGAATCAATCGCAATATCAGTTCCTGCTCCGATTGCCATACCTATCGTTGCACGTGCTAAGCTTGGCGCATCATTGATGCCGTCACCAACCATGATCACTTTTTTTCCTTGATCAAGATATCTTTGAACGATCGCCTCTTTGTCATCTGGCAGTAGACCACCGTAATATTCATTGATTCCAAGATATTCCGCTACTGCTTGGGCTGCTTTGGGGTTATCCCCAGTCAACATGACTGGGATAATATTTTTTTCTTTGATCGCTTGAATAAACTCTTTTGCTTCTGGTTTAATGACATCTCCTAGAGCAATCACAGCCACTAATTTATCTGAAACTACTAAAAAGCTGACAGTGTTTCCTTGAGATTCATAGTTTTTTAATCGTTCAGGGTCAATTTTTAGTCCTAAACGTTTTGCTTCTTTTCCATTAATAATTTTAACATCTTTGTCTTCCACAGTTGCTTCTAAACCAACACCTGCTAAATTTTTTTGTTCCTGTGCTTGATAAGGAGTAATCTTTTTTTCTTTTAAATAATTCATTATCCCAATCGCTAAAGGATGATTTGCATGTGCTTCTAAAGCACCGATATATTTCAAGATTTCTTCTTCTTGATAAGCTTCATCTAAAATCTCAATACCAGTTACAGTAAATTTCCCTTGGGTCAACGTGCCTGTTTTATCTAACATGATCACGTCTAGATCATTGGCTTGTTCCATCGCATTCCGATTTTTCAAAAGCAACCCATTTTTAGCTGCGATCGAAGTCGAACGAGCAACAACTAATGGAATCGCAAGTCCCAGTGCATGCGGACAAGCAATGATGAACACGGTGACCATTCGTTCTAGTGCATCTGGTAGATTTGCTAGGAAGAGCCAAGCAATAAAGGCGATGATCCCAACTACTAAAGCCACATAAAATAACCATTTTGCTACTTTATCTGATAGAAACTCTAATTTAGATTTTTCTCCTTGGGCTTTTCGTACCATCTCCATTACTTTTGCAAGGTAACCATTTTCGCCAGTACCTGTTACAGTAATTTCAATTGTTCCGTCGCCATTAATTGATCCACCAATGACCGAATCGCCCACTTGCTTTTTAACCCCTTTGGATTCACCCGTAACAGCAGATTCATCAACAATGGTATGTCCTTTGTCGATCGTCCCATCCGTTGGCATCTTGTCTCCAGCACGAACAATTAGACGATCACCTTCATGGACTTCTTTTAAAGAGACGGTTTCTTCAGTCCCGTCTTTTTTCAATCGTTTTACCGATTCAGGTAATAATTCTGCTAATTTTTGTAAAGCATCGCTGGCATTAGAGACTGCATTCATTTCGATCCAATGTCCCAATAACATGATTACGATTAACGTTGCTAATTCCCAGAAAAAATCCATGACATGTGTATGGGGGTTGATGAGGTTGGCTATAAAAGAATACACACTATAAACATATGCGACGGTAATCCCCATAGCAATCAGTGTCATCATTGCTGGACTTTTTTGTTTCAATTCCATTTTGGCTCCGCTTAAGAATGGTTGTCCGCCATAAATAAATAAAATCGTTGCCAGAACCAACACCACCCAATTAGAGCCAGGAAACGTCACTTGAAAAGGAAAGGACATCCCCATCATCGGTGAAAAAAGAATAATCGGAATCGCTAAAATCAGAGAAAGCCAAAATTTTTGCTTAAAGTTCCCCATGTGCATAGAATGATCCATTCCACCCATATTTTCATGACCCATGTGGCTATGATTCATTCCACTCATATCTTCATGATCCATATGGCTATGATCCATTCCGCTCATGTGTCCATGGTCCATCTGTTGGTGCCGTTCCATGTGTCCATGCGTATGGTGTTGATCCATATTTTCCATTTTTCCATGTTCCTGTAAATTATTCTTGGTATTCGTTTGTTCTACAGTTATTTTTTCCTCAGGATTCTTTCCAATAGCGCCCTTTTTATTTGTTTCATTCTCAGGATCTATTCCATTATTCATCTTTTTCCTTCCTTTCCTCTGAAACGATTTATTTGATCGTTTTTCGATTTAAGCTTAAAGAATTCAATAATACACTGATTGAACTAAAGGCCATTGCGCCACCAGCAATGATTGGGTTTAAAAAACCAAAGGCAGCAAAAGGAATCCCGATCGTATTATAAATGAATGCCCAAAACAAATTTTGTTTGATTTTTTTTAATGTGGCAGCTGATAAAGAAATCATTTGATTGATAGAAGTTAAATGACTATTCATTAATGTCACATCGGCTGTTTCCATCGCAATATCGGTTCCACTTCCCATTGCAATTCCAACATCTGCTAAAGCTAGCGCTGGGGCATCATTGATTCCATCACCGACCATGCCAACTTTCTTTCCAGCTTTCTGTAGTTTTTCTACATAGTTGGCTTTTTCTTCAGGTAAAACTTCTGCAAAGATATGGTCAGAATCGATTCCTACTTGTTTGCCGATTGCTTGAGCGGCTCGTTGATTATCTCCCGTAACCATAAATACATCGACACCTTTTTGTTGTAGTTGCTCGATTGCTTGTTTTGCATCTTCTTTGATTTGATCAGCAACAGCGATCATTCCAAGAACCTGTTCTTCGTTGGCTAAAAACATCACTGTTTTCCCTGCCTGTTCTAATTCTAACGCCTGTTCTTGAAATTCATCAAATGAAAGGTTCATTTCAGCTAGTCTCTTTCTAGTCCCAGCAAAATAATGAACACCGTTGATCGTTCCACTGATTCCTGCACCAGGATGAGCAACAAAATCAGTGATTGGCTGAGTTTTTGCACCGACTTTTGCACCATAAGCAACAATAGCTTTTCCTAAAGGATGTTCAGAAGCATGTTCAAGGGAATAGAAAAGGGAAATGATCTCTTTGGGACCGATGACATCTGTTACTTCTGGTCGGCCTTGTGTAATCGTTCCAGTTTTATCCAAAATAATACTATTTAGATGAGCGGCTCCTTCTAACGCTTCGCCACCTTTGATCAATATCCCATTATGAGCACCGACTCCTGTTCCTACCATGATGGCGGTTGGTGTTGCTAAACCAAGCGCACATGGGCAAGCAATGACTAAAACGGACACACTATGAAGCAATGCTAACTGCCAATCCTTCGTGAGCCATCCTGTAACTAATAGTGTCACCAATGCTAAAAACAAAACGATCGGTACGAAAATCCCTGAAATCTTGTCAGCAATTTGTTGGATCGGTGCTTTACTTCCTTGAGCATCTTCCACCATTTGGATGATTTGTGCCAACACCGTATCTTTTCCTATCTGAGAAACTTGTATTTGGATCAATCCATTGGTATTGATCGTTCCACCAAAAACCATATCTTTTTCTTTTTTCTCAACAGGTACACTTTCTCCTGTCAACATGCTTTCATCCAATGCACTAGTGCCAGCAATGATCCGTCCATCTGTAGGTACTTGTTCACCAGGACGAATCACTAAGATGTCATCGATCATGACCTCATCAATTGCAATCGTCTCTTCTTTGCCATCTCTTAAAACTTGTGCTGTTTTTGTCTGAAGGGACATCAACTGTTTGATGGCATCGCCTGTTTTACTTTTTGCTGTATGTTCTAAATACTTTCCAAGTAAAATCAAGGTAATGATCATACTGCTACTTTCAAAATAAAGATCATGGGAATGGCTAGGGAAAAAACCATTATAAATGCTTAATGCGAAGGCTGCAGATGTTCCAATCGCAACTAAGACATCCATATTCGGCGCTTTAGTTTTTAATGCATGATAGGCTCCTTTATAAAAGCGCCAACCTACATAAAATTGCACAGGCAAAGCAAAGAGCAACTGCACAAGAGGCAGATGGAAGAACGACACAATTGGTCCATGACTTCCAAGCATCATGGCAATCATTGCTAACATCAAGGGTAAAGTCAAGATCGCACTAAAGATAAGATCAAACTTCATTTTTCTTAAATAGGTTTGTTTCTCCTCAGCAATTTTTTGTTTATGCGCTTCGTCATATAAAATTGCCCCATAGCCGATATTTTCGACACTTTTGATCAATCTTTCTGTAGTAGTGTCGGTATATTTCACACTTGCCTTTTCAGTGGCTAAATTGACAGTAGCGGACATGACACCAGGTTGTTCATTTAGTTCTTTTTCGATTCGAGCAGAACAATTCGCACATGTCATTCCAGTAATGACAAATGTTTCCATTTTAGTATTCGTTGCCATCAAATCACCTCTGCTTGATAGCCTAATTCATTGATTGCTTGACAAATCTCTGTCGCTTGAACATTTGCTTCATCAAATTTCACAACGGCTTTTTCTTTTTTCAGCTGAACTTTTACTTTTTTGACACCACTGATTCTTCCGACCGCTTCTTCAATCCGAGCCACACAATGGTTGCAACTCATCCCTTTAACTGAAAATTCTTGTTTCATTCTTGTTTCCTCCTTATTACTATTTCTTACATTCACATTGGCCAGGTATACAATTACATTCAATCGTTTCGACTGGCTCTTTTTTATTGAGTTGTTTCATGATCTGCTGAATATCTGCTTGGGTCAATGTCGCTTCTTCAACCAAATCAGCAATCGTCGCACCGACTCTTTTTGCACAAATATGTGAAAAGAGATTTTCAGTAGCACTTCGAACGGTTTCCATCTCGGAAACAGCTGGATGATAAATAAATTTCTTTCCCTCTTGTTCAGTCCAAAGCGCTTCTTTTTTCACCAAACGCCCTAGAAGGGTTTTAACAGTTGCTACTTTCCAATCCATCGAATCAGCTAATATCTGAGTGATTTGTTGGGCATTTGCTTGACCTAAAGTCCAGATAACTCGCATGACTTCCCATTCAGAATCACTGATTTTAATTAATACTCTCTTTTCTTCCATTAGTTTTCCACCTCCATCGATTACATTTGTAAACTTAACTTCGATAATAGATTACAACTGTAATCGTAAATTGTCAACCAATGGGCTTATTTTTTTTCAACTGGTTAATATACTTTTGTCGATCACGTTTATTATCTAAAATGAGTAACTTATTTTTTACTTGCAATGTATCAATCAGTTGGAAGATTCGAGGTTCATTCTTTCGCTTAAAACGCCAAACAAAACACAAAAAATCCAAGTATTCTTTATCCAACTTTTCAGTAAAGTCATTAGGCATGTCAGGTCTGGTCGCACGATCTCGCTTTCTTTTTAAAGTTCGTTTGATGACACGAGCCATTGCAAGATACGTTGGCACTCGTAATAAGATGATTTGATCTGCTTCTTGCAGTCTCTTCCTAGCAGTAGCAAGATAGTTTCCTTCGATGATCCAGTTCTCATGTTTAGCCATAAAGTTTTCTTGCTCTAGTTGAAACCAAACTTGTGCCTTTTCACTATAATCTGTACCATGCCATAAAAAATCTAAGGGTAAAAGAGGAATCTTTGCCGTTTCTTGAATAGTTCTTGCCAGTGTCGATTTTCCAGAGCCACTTTGTCCTAAAATTACTATCTTCATCTTATTCCTCCTCCACTCAAAACTTTTTCTTTTTTTATTTATGATAACATGAGGCACAAAAAAAGAGAGAAACGATCGTTTCTCTCTCAACTCATTATGTTTCAATCAATGTTTCTTTTACATTTTTATTTTTATCACGACGGGCAATCGCTGGTAAGATCATTCCCAACATGATCAAAATAATTGGTGTAACGACATTTGAGATCAACTGGAACCACCAAGCTTTAGGATCAGCCGCATACTCGACTTTGGGAACCATTCCCAGAATACAAGCAAAAGCGGTAAAGGCAAAACACCAAGCACCGAAAATAAAACCAACCTTTGGATTCTTCACGAATTTATACTCAGAAGTAAATTTCTTGTAAGCTTTATTCAACATCATATACGCTAAGAATACCCATAAATAACGCATAGGCATTACTACTGAATTTAGATTAGTCAACCATTTCACTAATTCGTTCATGTCTTTGATTCCAAAAATGGGTAGTAAAATGATGATGCTAACTAAAATCCCAGTCAATAAATAGCCATTGACGAGTGTTCCTTTATTGCTTCGTTTACGTAACCATGAAGGAACAAATTCTGGATCTGCATCTGCTAATAAAATTTTCAGTGGTGCATCGATTGAGAAGGCTAATGCGGAAATTTGACCAACCATATTTGTCAAAGCATAGATGATCATCAACGAATTACCAATGCCATAATAGTTGCCTAGGATTTGGAAAGCACTGTAAGCACCATTTGCCATTAAGTCTTTCGGAATATTGTCACTCGCAAATAACATTCCCATCGCTACAGAACCTAAAACCGCACAAACACCAACCATTGCAGCCAAGAAAATCATTCCTTTTGGAAATTCTTTGGCTGGATTTCTTGTGGAATTAACATAAGGAGAGATTTTTTCTGCCCCACCTACTGCAAATACAAGCATCGAAACGGTCGTAAAATAGCTAAAGTCAAATGTCGGGATGTATGTTTTGACCTGATTCATTCCTGTAGTAGCAAATTCCATATCAGTAGTAATAAATGGAGCTGTTACTGCCATCAAAATAAATAAAAGTGACATGACAAACATCGCAGTTCCTGCTAATCCACCAATGACCTTCAATGTGGATAATCCTTTTGTAGAAAGATACAAGAAGGCTAAGAAAATTACTAAGGAAATCACTGCTACCATTTGAACAGTCATTGTGTTAACAATATTTCCATTTCCTTGAACTGCCCATCCAGCAGCAATCAAAATTGCCTGAGGTTTTTGTGCAAGATAAGGAATGTGGACGACCCAATAAGTCCATGCAGCATAGTATGCCAACCGTTTATTTGATGTCGTATTTTCGACCCAAGAGCTGACGCCACCTTTACTGTCTTTAAATGCGGAACCAAGTTGCCCTACGATCAAGGCATAAGGGATAAAATAAATAGCAAGAATCAATAGCCAAGAAGTAACAACTGAGATTCCTTGTTGCGCATAGTTGTTTACTACATTCCCCATGCCCCAAACCATGTTGAAAGCAATGAGTGCTACGGTAAACCAACGTAGTTGTTTATCGTTCATCTGTTTTCTCCTTTTAAATTTTTTTAAATAAAATATTTATCTATTCACAATCATAAACAAATTCTTATCTATTTACAATAGTTCGTTATTTTATGTGTGTATATTTTTAATTTTCCCACACTGTTTTTCCATCTTTTTATCATTTAACACAAGATAACACCTTGTATAAATTAGTTAATCCCTTTCAAACTGAACGATGTAAAAGAATTTTCTAAAAATTAGATCAAATAGTTATTTTAATATGCTTACTTTCTAATCAAAAAACAACAATGGGTAGTACAATTCAAAAATCGTTGCTTTTACATAAAAAAAAGAAATTCCCCTTTCATCCGAACAGTCATCAAGCTGACGAATAAAGGAAAATTTCTTTTCTATTGATCAATAACAAACAAGATACACTTAAGAACTTCATTTTAAATACGCATATAAATAGTTTGGTTAAAGATTTTCACTTATTTTCTGATAATCCTACTCCGTAGGCAAGAAAAGTTCACTTTAACGATGCTTGTGTTTAGATCAACAGTCGATCGTTAGAGTTTTAAACATCTCATAGCGTTTAAGACTGCTAGTACAGTGACACCTACATCAGCAAATACGGCATCTCCCATTGTGGCGATCCCGAATGCGCCTAAAATTAAGACAACACTTTTGATCCCGATTGCAAAGATAATATTTTGTTTAACGATTTTCAACGTTTTTCTTGATAAGCGAATAGCATCTGCGATTTTTCCAGGTTCATCATTCATGATCACTACATCAGCCGCTTCGATTGCTGCATCACTTCCAAGACCTCCCATCGCTATTCCGACATCAGCTCTAGCTAGCACAGGTGCATCATTGATTCCGTCACCAACAAACGCAGTCTTTTGCGATGCGTTCGTGAGGATTTGCTCTAATTTAGCCACTTTGTCTTGCGGTAAGAGCTCGCTATAGACCGTGTCGATTCCTAATTCATTTCCAATATGTGTCGCAATTGCTTGTGCGTCCCCGGTAAGCATCACAGTTTGTTTAACTCCAAGTTTTTTTAGTTTTTGTAAAGCTGCTTTTGCATCTTCTTTGATGGAATCTGCAATCACTATGCTTCCAACATACTGTTGATCAATTGCCACATATACTAAGGTACCAACTGCTTGATTGACTGGAAAGGCTATATTGTATCGAGTGAAAAGTTTATGATTTCCTACTAAGACTACTTTCCCATCCACAACTGCCTTGATTCCTTCGCCTAAAACTTCTTCCATTTGATCCGTGGGTAATAATGCTCCTTCATAATCAGCTAAAATCGCTTGTGCAATCGGATGTGTCGAATATTGTTCTACACTTGCAACATATTGCATGAATAAAGGTTCAACCATAGTAGTTTCAATTGATTGAACAGAAAAATCACCTTTTGTCAGAGTTCCTGTTTTGTCAAAAACCATGGTGTCTGTATGAGCTAATAATTCAAGGTAATTACTACCCTTCACTAATACACCCATTTTACTAGCTCCACCAATCCCTCCAAAAAAGCTTAAGGGTACCGAAATTACTAAAGCACAAGGACACGAAATCACTAAGAACGTCAAAGCTCGGTAAATCCATTCATCAAATCCTGTATTTGGTAACACAAGTGGTGGTAAAATGGCTAATAAAACAGCTAATACTACTACCACTGGCGTGTAGTAACGAGCAAATTTAGTGATGAAATTTTCTGCTGGTGCCTTTTTACTACTTGCATTTTCTACTAATTCGAGCAATTTACTAATGGTTGAGTTTTGATAATTTTTTTCTACTTCAACAACTAATGGTTGATTGATATTGATAAAACCACTTAATACTGACTCTCCTTCAAAAACTTCTTTTGGAACCGATTCTCCCGTTAATGCAGAAGTGTCAACTAATGACTGCCCACTGATGACTTTCCCATCTAATGGTACTCGTTCTCCTGGTTTGACAAAAACATGCTCCCCAATCATTACTCTTTCTGGCTGGGTTGTCACCAATCCAGCTTCTGTTTCAACATGAGCCACTTCTGGTCGAATCTCCATCAATGCACGTATCGATTTTCTTGATTGGTTGACTGCAAAGCCTTGGAAATATTCACCTACTTGATAAAACAACATGACCGCTACTGCCTCTGGATATTCACCAATCAACATCGCACCGATCGTTGCGATTGCCATCAAAAAATTTTCATCAAACAATTGACCTCTCGTAATGTTTAATGCAGCTTGCTTGATAACATCAAAACCAATAAATAAATAGACAAGTAAAAATCCAATAAAACGAATCGGTTCAGCTGGAGCCCAAATAAACAAGCCTAATAAGCCAATAGCTGATAGGACAATACGAATCAGATCCTTTTTTTCTTCATTTAATGTCGAAGTCACTTCTTCCATCTCTTTTACCTCAACTTCTGGTTCTAATTCCTTGATCACTTTTCTAGTTTCAGTTTCGATTTCACCTATCTTATCCTGATCTGCGTCAATCGTTAATTTACCTACAGCAAAGTTAACATTTGCTTGCTTTACCCCATTGATTTCGTTGATTCTTTTTTCGATTTTCATTGCACAGTTTGCGCAATCCAATCCTTCTAATCGATAGCTTTTCATGCTCTGACCTCCTCACTTTAAACATGAACGTTTATTCATGTATAATTATATATGAGTGGTCACTCATTTGTCAAACTAATACTTCTTCTATTTTTTATCAATCAAAAAAGCATTACCTTTACAATAAAAAAAGCGACTCATAAAGTGAAAACCATATCATCCATTGTAAGAGTACAGGAGTGTCACAAATAAAAAAGAACTGAACAACGGAATCAACACTTGTCCTTACCCGAACTAATCCATACCTAATAGCTATCTTATCAGCAATAAAAAAAATAAGCATTTCTCCTATTTGATTAAAACTCCCCCACTAGCCAAACGAGTGAGGGAGTTTTTTTATTGTTGTCGTATCTCTTCATCCTAAGCGATATCTATTTACTGGGATTATTCCACTTCTATAGTCGCTAGTAGTTGTTGGAAACTATTCGTAGTACTTGTTCCTGGTCGATTACCTACTAATTTAACTGAAATGATATCGCCAGCAACCACGCCTTTACTGTAAGTCACCCGAACAGTCTCATTCATTTTTTTGACTGATGAATAGTAAGCTTTTCCTTTATAAGTTTCCGCGATATATGCATCATTTTTATAAAGTACGATTCGATTGTCTTGCTCAAATATTTCTCGATCAATATCCATCACTACTTTATTTCCAACTACTTGAATATCTTTCACGATCTGATCATATTCAGTCGCTGCTGATTCCAATTTTTTCTCTACTACATAGGTTTCTAACAATACTTTACCTGCAGAGCTTTGACCAGGTGATCCAGGCGCTAAATAAACTTCAATTTTTTCACCTTTGTTGCCTTCAAACCCACGACGTATCTTTACTAGTTCGTCTGTTATATCTTTGTAAGAGTAGTAAGCTTTACCATTATACGTTTCAAAATAATAGTTACCATCCAAATAAACCATCAGGCGTTGTTTGCTATTAAATTGTTCTGGCGTTAAGTTTAAGTAGATATATGGTTGGTGACTTTCTACTCCAACAGATAACAAAGTATTTTGGGATGTGTCATCTTCTGATTGGATATCGATATTTTTAAAAGTTGCCCAACCATTTCCCGTAGAAGAAAAACGGATAATATATGTATTGTCTTTTTCTGGTGTCGTAAAAGTAAACGAATGTCTTTCCCATTGTTCATTATTATGTGCCGATTCTTGTAAAGAAACAAATTCTTCTCCGTGATTCAATGTACCAAACTCGACTTTACCCGGAAAATTTTTACTTCCCGCAGCGTCATAAGAAAATGTGTAGGTCGTGTTGGGTTGTAATTTCACATATTGATGGATATTTTCGCCCAACATTGCTTTCACATAAGAAACCCCATTTTCAGTTACCAGTGTTGGATTGTTCGATTCTGGGTTTGACACGATCCAATGATCTAAACCAGCGCTAAAATCCCCGTTACTGATAATCGAGTCCTCAACCACTTCTTTCAAGTTATCACTGATAGTAATAGCTTCCTTGCCTATGGTTGTTGCATGTACGCCTATAGAAGTTCCTAAAGACAGACAGGCAATACTTGCGACAAATACCTTCTTCATGTTATTTTTCATTCTATTTTCCCCCACTAATTGATTTCTGCTGTTACGATTAGGTAACGAGACTCATTCTATATTATCTCTGGAGATACTCTTTTATTTGCCTTGAATTTTCATGAACATTTTATTTTAAAGATCCTTTTTTACACAAAAAAAGAAATAAATCGCCAAATTCCCATTTTTCATCTCTCTATTTAGCAATCCTGCTAATGTTTACTAATTTTTTGGAATTGTCCATAATTTTTTTTTCCAAAAAAAGAAATTATCATTGCCGATAGCAGCTATTTCATTAGTACAATCCTTATAACGAGTAAGGAGGTTCCAACCAAGATGAAAGCGATATTATCCAAAAAACATTATATCCAATTAATTATTTTAGAAACATATTTAGCAAATGGACAAGTGACCGTTCAACAACTAGAAGAAACAACCCAAGCAACCAAGCAAACGATTCTTAAACAATTGAATGAGCTGGAAAATCGTGGCTTTTTTCAAGTGGAAAAGAAAAAAGATCATTTATTGCTGAGAAAAAATAAACCAATCAGCTATAGTGAAGTATACAGTTATATTTATCAAGATTCTGTACAGCTTCAATTTATTTCTCTGGTTTTTTCTCGTCCGTTTATAACAACTTCGGAAATTTTAAAAAAACTAAAAATCAGTAAATCTCAATTTCGCCGTATCAAAAAACAAGTAGCTGATTTTTTGAACTGCCATGATATTTGTCTGACTGACTCTCCTTTCTACTTTACAGGAGATTCATCTAAACTATATCAGTTTTTTTATGTCTTTTTTTCAGAAAAATATCACGCTAATACTCAATATATTCTTCCGAAAGAACAATTAATTCTTGATCAACTGTTGCAAGCATTTACCGAATTGCCCAACTTCTCTACTTCTCGAGAACAACAACGATTAAGTAGCTGGATCTGGGTGATTATTAAGCTTAGTGTCCATATCCAAAAATCAACGACTTATTATAAATCAGCGGATAAAAAGGCAATATCCTCAGCAACTTTACCATTTGATGATTCACGAATCGTCATTGATTATGCACACTTCAAAGAAGTATTCAAGCTTTCATATACGGGTGTCGTCCAATCAAATCTCTTAACATTTCAGTCAATGATGAAAGAACCAAAGCTTTCACTAGAAATGCAAGAGAAAAAGCAATCCTTGATTCAGTTGACAACTGAACTCTACCAGCTATTTGGAGAAAATAAAGAAATCGAGCTCCATTATTCGATCGATCAATCACTAACTTTGTCTGGAAAAATCAAATATTTGTTAAATGATCAAAAAAAACGATTTGTGATTGAATTTTTTAAGCAAAATGGGCGCTTTTCTGCCCATACTGCTAACCGACTGTTACAAAAATTGATCACTTTCAGAAATGAAATAAATGATGATCCTTTATTTTATGAATGGCTCTATCTTACAATTATCTATGATAAACACTTAAAGGAACTTATTAGAAAAAATCAACAGAAGAAAAAAATTGGTCTTGCTTTTACCTACGACCAAGTACATAGTGAATTACTGATTACGCTTCTTAAAACGAAATTGAATGAGTACGCAGTTTTTGAAATCATTGATGTCCAAGATTCTGTAATGAACGATCAAAATGCAGATTCCATCGATTACTGGATTTCTAATCTTCCAATAGCTCCTCAGAAAAACTGGCTACTTTTAGACAATTATCCTTCGCTAAAAGAGATTCGTACCTTAGAATTGCTTCTTCAGCAATCAACGATCCAACCATTAATCGAAGCTTTAAAAAAGCCATTACCAACTGACTAAGTTATAAAAAAACTGCAGAAAGTTAACCTCCTAAGAGGCCACTTTCTGCAGTTTTTTGTGGTTGAACCAGCTATTTCATTTTTATGGATAGATACGGTTCAACAAACGTGGGAATGGAATTGCTTCACGCACATGGTCGATACCTGCGATCCAAGTAACTGTTCGCTCTAAGCCCAATCCAAATCCAGAATGTGGCACTGAACCATATTTACGCAAATCAAGATACCAAGAATATTCATTTTCGTCTAAACCATGATTTTTGATCTGTTCTAATAAGAATTCATAATCCGTTGCCCGTTCACTACCACCAATGATCTCACCGTATCCTTCTGGTGCGATCATATCGGCACAGATCACTACATCTTCACGAGTTGGATGTGGTTTCATATAGAAAGGTTTGATTGCTTTTGGATAATTCAAGATAAATACGGGTTGTTCAAATGAATTGGCAATGAATGTCTCATGCGGAGAACCAAAATCATCGCCCCACTCAATATCATCAAACCCATTTTTCTTCAATAATTCAATCGCATCATCATAAGAGATACGTGGGAATGGTAACTTCGTATAAGTTTTCAATACTTCTTTGTCTCGTTCCAAGACATCTAATGCGTAATCACAGTGATCCAATACATTTTGTACTAAGAAAGCAACATATTGTTCTTGGACCTCTAGACTTTCTTCTTGATGTGTAAATGCCATCTCAGGTTCAATCATCCAAAATTCGATCAAATGACGACGTGTCTTTGATTTTTCTGCACGGAATGTTGGACCAAAGGAGAATACTTTACCAAAAGCCATCGCTGCAGCTTCCATATATAATTGACCACTTTGTGATAAGTACGCTTTTTGGTCAAAATAGTTCGTTTCAAATAAGTCAGTCGTTCCTTCTGGTGCAGAACCAGTTAAAATTGGAGGATCGATTTTGACAAAGTTATGGTTATTAAAGAACTCATATGTTGCACGAATAATTTCATTTCTGATTTGCATGATTGCATGTTGTCTGGAAGAACGTAACCATAAATGACGGTGATCCATCAAAAAATCAGTTCCATGTTCTTTAGGTGTGATGGGATAATCATGACTTTCACTGACAACTTCGATTGTCTTAATCCCGATTTCGTAGCCGAATTTTGAACGGCTATCTTCACGGATTTCTCCGGTCAAGATGATTGATGTTTCTTGGTGAAGATTTTTCGCTAATTGAAATACTTCTTCTGGAACTTCACTTTTCACAACTACTCCTTGAAAATAAGCCGTTCCATCTCTTAGTTGTAGAAAAGCAATTTTTCCGCTTGAACGTTTATTTGCTACCCAAGCGCCAATCTTTACTGTTTCTCCTACATGATTTTTCGAATCAATGATTTGAATTGTTTCCACTTATGACTCTCCTTCGCTCTACCTTAATTATTAGGATTATATTTGACTTTTACTCTCAATAAATTGCGCAATACGTCGGACTGCTTCTTCCAAAGTTCCAAGATCCGTTGCATAACTTAATCGCACATTTTCTGGCGCACCAAATCCTTCACCAGTTACTAAAGCAACACCCGTTTCCTCTAATAGATCTTCTACCCACTTCGTGACATTCTCATAACCGCACATAGCCAACGTTTCTTTTACATTCGGAAACAAATAAAAAGCACCTTGTGGTTTATTAAGTGTCACTCCAGGTAAGTTTGAAACAAGTGGATATAAGATATTTAGGCGTTCTTCAAATGCCACGCGCATTTCTTCCACTGGATCTTGCTCACCAGTCAACGCTTCAATCGCAGCATATTGGCTGACTGCTGTTGAATTACTTGTTGATTGAGAAGCAATTGCAATCATCCCATCGATGATTTCTTGGTTCCCTAAAGCATAGCCGATTCTCCATCCCGTCATTGCATAAGTTTTTGAGACCCCATTGATGATGATCGTTTGCTTACGAATAGCTTCAGAGATTGTTGCAATTGGAGTAAACTCATTGCCATTATAAACTAAACGTCCATAAATATCATCTGCAACTATCAAAATATCATGTTTGACAGCCCATTCTCCGATTGCTTGCAGCTCTTTTTGATCATAGATCATTCCTGTCGGATTCGAAGGAGAATTGATAATCAATGCTTTCGTTTTAGGGGTTCGTGATGCTTCTAGCTGGGAAACAGTTATTTTAAATCCATTGTTTTCCTCGCCTTTAACAAATACCGGTCGACCTTCTGCTAATTTTACTTGCTCTCCATAACTTACCCAATAAGGTACTGGGATGATCACTTCATCTTCAGGATCTAAAATCGTCTGAAAAAGGGCATATAACGCAAATTTTGCACCATCCGTTACAATCGTTTGAGAAGGTTCATAGGTGATCCCATAGTACTCCTTGATATAATCGACAATTGCTTGGCGTAGTTCAGGAATCCCTGCGCTCGGCGTATAGTAACTTGCTTTGCCGTTTCTAATTGCCTGAACCGCCACTTCTTGGATATTTTCGGGCGTTGCAAAGTCAGGTTCTCCGACCGTTAGACTTAAGATATCTTTTCCTTGTGCTTTCAAAGCTTTTGCTTTTGCTGCTGCAGCAAGCGTCACAGAAGGTTCTAATTGTTGTACTCTTTTTGACAGCTTCATCCTACTCATCCTTTACAAATTATATTCCAGTGATAGTTTTTATTTCTTTCCCTGACTCGAAAGAAAGCAAATAATAATTGAATTGATCCTTTGAATTTTTTCCAACAACTTCCCAGACAGCTTGATTATCGTACATTCCTAGTGAAGCTTTTTCGATTTGGACTTCTGGATGAGCTTGAGCAATTTTTTCTTTTGCTTCTTGTTCAGTTATCCCATCTTTTTGAGCTAATACTTTGACCTTTTCGCCCGATTTAGGAATAATGACCGCAATTTCTTGCCCTTTATCGTTTTTACCAGTCAAAGAAAAGTAAGTATGATTCCGAGTAAACCAATAAAAGTGATCTGCTTCTTCAAGTCCTGCGTATTTTTTAGCAATCTCAATTGCTTCTTGTTTGGCTTGCATCCTTGGGCGGCTCGCACGTAAATAAAAAATCGAACTAAATACGATGATCGCTAATAAAGCGATAATCAACCCTAGTAATACATGATTAATTGTTTTTTCTTTCGGAGATTCTTGCTTTTGTTTTGATTGTTTCTTCAAGGATCGTCGCTCCTTTTATATTCGCTAAGTTTTATTATAGCAGATTTTTCATGCGAAAATAGATTGTCTGAAGAAGTTTATTCTTCGTTTTTCTTTAAGAATTTTGGGATATCTTTGCAAATATCGTCCAATGTTTCTTCTTTGATCGTAATATTCTTCGGTAAGGCCTGCAAGATCCGATTACTGTATTTCGCAGACAGTAATCGACGATCCAGAATCAATAAAACGCCTCGATCTTCTTCACCACGAATCAATCTTCCTAAGGCTTGTCTCAATTTTAAAGCAGCTTTAGGGATCGATTCTTGATAGAATGGGTTGATTCCTTCTGATTCAAGGTAGGTATTCCTTGCCTTCACCATCGGTCGTAACGGATTGTCAAAAGGTAAGCGGGTAACCACGACAATCTGTAAAGCATCCCCCGGTAAATCCACACCTTCCCAAAAACTATCAGCTCCAAATAAAACACTCATTTCAGACAGCATGAATCGTTTCAACAATTTCTGTCGGCTACCACCGATCCCTTGGGCTAAGATTTCCCGTCCTTGCTCTAACATGGATAAATGAATCGCCTGATAAACTTTTTGTAAAATATCATGTGACGTAAACAAAACCAAGATTGGCCGCTTTTCTTGTAAGATCAATTGAGACAACGTCTGAGACAAATAGTCCACGTATTGTTGCTGATCAACTTGACTAATTGACGGTGCTTCTTTGGGTACATAGATACGGGCTTGTTTTTCGTAATCATAAGGAGATGCGATCACTTTCAATGGTGTACCTTCAATTCCTAAACGTTTCGCAAGATACTGACGATTCGGTCCCACTTTAAGCGTGCCGCCAATATATAAAATATGCGTGTAGCGCGGATACCAAACTGTTCTTTTCAGTGAGGCTGCCTTGAAATCGTGAAGATGAAAAATCGTTTGTTGCGCCGTTTTGTTGGGAACAAACCAATGGATCAAATTTTCATGCCAATCTTCCAGCCACTGTTCCATCAAAGTTGCTTGCTTTTCCATTTGATCGAATAATTGATAAAGAGTGGCTAAATCAATGCGCATTTGTTTCGTCCAGCTTTCTTGAATGATTGTCAAACTTAAGCGCATTTGGTCTTGTAGTTGTTTGATTTCACGATAAAACACATGGAGATGGTCAATTGCAAGACTCGACTCAAATGGTAACTGCGAAAGCATTTCTTGAGTAACCATCATTTCTTCTGGATACTGACCGTTTGTTTGCTTTGCCGCAAATTGATTCAGTCCTTCTGCCAGAAAAATTTGCGCTTCGCTAAGTGCGTTTAACTCCTCTTGGTAAATCTCTAACCAACGTTGAACTTCGTGGTTTTCTGGTAAATACGCTTTGATCCGGTCAAACAAATGATCCGATTCGTTAAACTGTTGGATTTGTTTGAAAAAATACGCAATACTTAAGCGGCGATCATTGACTTTCTCTGCAATATCAGGCAAATGATGCGCCTCATCGATCAATAAATATGGACTCTCTGGTAACAATGGTCGCTTTCTTTGGGTTTCTTGGACTAAAAAGGCATGATTCACAATCAAAAAATTGCTTTGCTGGATCTTTCTCTCTAAAAAACGAACAAAATCTTGTGCATAAAACGGTTGATTTTTAGCTAAAAATGAAGTCCCCCGATGGGCAATCTCACTAAAGAGAAGATGATTCAAGTTGGTCAAATGCAATTCGTCTAAATCACCGGTTTTCGTTTGAGTCAACCAAACAAGGATTGCCATTTGGTAAAGTAAATATTGTTTTTGTTCTTTTGGCGCTTCAAGGGTCGCTTTGAACCTTTGCAAATCGATATAATGGCGATAACTTTTAATCACTGTTGCTTGAATCGGTTGATCCAACAATTGATTTAACAATGGGATATCTTTCTCCAAGATCTGTTGCTGGAGTACCAGTGAGACAGTACTGATGATCGCCGGCTTTTCAGGAGTGGCTAAATAGCTGAGTGGGAGTAGATACCCGATCGTTTTTCCCATTCCAGTAGCGGCTTCAATCATCAAATCTTTGGACTCATCTTTGGTAAAATGGTCGTATACTGCATTCATCAAGCGATTTTGTTCCTTGCGATACATCAATGTTTTCCCAAATATCTTTTCTTTAGCTTGTTTCTTTCTAGGATAAACTTGCTCGTTGTAATGAATGCTGGTATAAAGATCTACTTCTTTTTTTTGCAAAGCTAACCCATCAATTATCTCTAATTCTTCGTTTAACGGCTGAGGTTGTTCTCTCATCTCTTCCATCACACTTTGAATAAATCGACTTGTATCCATTCCTGTTTGCCCACTTAATGCATAAATGGCTTCTAATGTGACTAATGGTAAACGGCGCATCCGTTCTTCAATCAATAGAAGAAGTTGGGCAGTCACTTCGGCATCACTATCAGCTTGGTGTGGATTTTCATGAATAAAGCCTAGACTCTCTGACAGATCAGCCAATCGAAAGCTTGGCTCACTTGGCAAGAAGATTTGAGCTAATTCAACAGTATCGATGCCAGGAATCTTTAATCCCGGTGTTTGGCACCTTAATAGCTCCTGATTAAGAAAGTTATAATCAAAATAAATATTATGAGCAACAAAAATCGTATCCGCCAACAGATTATAGATGGTTGCGGCCACATCTTCAAAATAAGGTGCTTGTTGGACACGACGATTGGTAATTCCTGTCAGATGTTGGATTTGTTTGGAAATCTTGCGTCCGGGATTAATATCAATCGAAAAACGAGAAGTGATTCGACCACCTTCAATCATGACACATCCAAATTGGATAATGCGATCTTCTTTTGGATTTGTCCCAGTCGTTTCAATATCGACAACTGCATAAGTTTTTGATTTCAAATTTACTTCCTCTTCTCTTGCCTTTAAATGTTCTCTTGCGATTATACTACAATCACCAGAAAATTTCTTAATCTCTCTTTCTATTTATGAAAAAAACCTTTATATTATTGGTTCACTTTCTAAATCATCTGATCACCTTAACTACCGGCTGATTACTCAACTACCTATTGATGCAGAATCAATTCTACTTATCTGAAGAACGTATTTAACTTCGTGATTGATCCAAAACAAAAAAGCTCGACAACTACAATGTAGTTATCGAGCTTTTATTCAAATCAATTAATTAAGCTTTAACAACGTTAGTTGCTTGAGGGCCACGTTGACCTTCTTCAACGTCAAAGTTTACTGTTTGACCTTCTTCAAGAGTTTTGAATCCGTCGCCTTGGATAGCTGAGAAATGAACGAATACATCGTTACCGTTTTCTGCTGTAATGAATCCAAAACCTTTTTCTGAGTTAAACCATTTTACTGTACCTGTTTCCATAATAAAAATCCTCCTTGTGTTTCAACACATATTTTGCAATTACTTGAATGGTGTATATCTGGAAGATGTTTATTTGAAACATGCCACAGATTACCGAACAAAAACTACACTCTTAATATATCATATCGGTTACAAAATAGCCACTATTTTCCCTTCTTTTTTTCCTTTTCATCTGGTGTTTTCTGACAAAAACGAGAAAAAGAGGGATATCTCTGTATTCCGTCCTAACAAATATGGAATCGTTTCCTTATAATTCAGACTTTCTCTAACGATTTTTTTTGATAAGATTCCCCATAAGAACGATAGTTGATAGTAAAATAACACCAGTTGAATTGATTTCTTCTACTTTTTATTTTTTAACCATAAACAAGACTGAGGAAAAAATTTCCCCAGTCGTGCTCTTTCATTTCTTTATTCAAAATGCAAAATCTCATGGCACTCTATCAGTAACGAAGGATTGCTACTAAAC
Organism: Enterococcus sp. DIV0703; assembly: GCF_051711065.1. Classification (NCBI taxonomy): domain Bacteria; kingdom Bacillati; phylum Bacillota; class Bacilli; order Lactobacillales; family Enterococcaceae; genus Enterococcus; species Enterococcus sp. DIV0703. The sequence continues at coordinate 1,946,695 of NZ_JBIOLX010000001.1, forward strand.
TTTTCTCATCTGGTGCCTCTTTTTGTTCAAGAATGACTACTTGTCCTCCGTTCATGATGACATTATCTGCCAATTCATTTAAAACTTGACGGCGATCATACTCTGTTTCTGGATCTTCTCCAAATCCATCCACTAAGTTAGACGTAGCAATAAACAAGTGAGAAATTTTCCCTTCTTTAGCAGCTGGAACGATATCCACTAGTTGATCGATAAATTTTTTATCTAACAAACGATTATACCCTTCTGCTTCTTTCGCAGCTAATTCCTCAGAAAGTTTTTTAGCTCCTGCTTCGATTTCTTTTAACGATAATTGTGCAGGTGAGGCAGAGATCGCCACATCAGAACAATAGTACGGATTTTTAGCAATTTTTTTGAACATCGTTTGGTTTTCCGGTAACGCAAAGAGATAAATTGGGCGTTTTTCAGGATTGTCAAAGGTATCCTTAAGATAATCATCAACTGCTTGATAATAATTGACCCAGTCGATCTCTACTTCCTCATCTTTTGGATTGACACCATGAAACGTAGCTCCCTCACTACCATTTGAAGTATAGTTTAATCCGCCACCTGTTAACTCCGAACCTAAAGCAGTTACTACATCTTTCGGTGCATCTTCCGGTAATTTTACTTCAGTTACCTGCTTATTGTTTACTTCGTACAACTTCATTGAATCACGATTCAATCCTAGTAGATAATAAGTGTAGTTAAAGTGACTATTTTTGATAATCGCTAGAAGATATGGCAGATCACTCACATAATATTGGTCATCTACAGGAATACCTAAGCGATGGATATACGTATGTTCTGGAGATAAGATGACAGCCACGCTTGTTGTAGCGCTTCGCCAAAATGAAGCATCTTCTAACAAACTAGTGATTTTTTCTTGGAACAAGGACCAGTCATGTTCAGCATATTTTTTTTCAAACCGTTTTTTTGCTTCTTTCGCAAAATTTTTGAACTTGATTTGATCTTTTTCTACATCTTGATGTGCGACATGGGTGTTCAACATAATCGTGACGAATGGGCCTGTAGCACCTTCTGAAGTCAGCTGTGACAATAATTCTTTCGCCATTTTTGTCATAATCGTATCCCTCCTAAAAAAAGTCATTCCTTTACTATAAGTAAAGTCTACCACAACAAATTTTTTCGAGATAATAAAACGAATTTTAATAAAACGACTTATTTCTATTTTTGTTTTATTTAATTAATTTCATAATTATTTCATACTTTACTCAATCATTCCTTTCATTTCTTAAAAAGAAATTCAATTCTTTTTGCTACACTAAGAGAAAATAAATGAATGAGGTGATCACATGCACATATTCATGATCTTCAGTTTATTAACCCTAACTGCTGTTACTATTTTTGTTGCTTCTCGATTGAATGAGCCAGAAGTGCAACCGGTAAAAATTCGTAGCAAAGATCAAGAGAAGTAACCACTTTTCTCCTTTTTCTATAAATATCTTTTATTATGTTTTTATCAGAAATATTGAAACTACTCTATCTCTTTGATAAAATTTTAATTTATAGGAAAACTATTAGAAAACAAGGAGAAAATAAATGCCTCAAAAAAAATTACGATTGTTCATGTTATTAACAAGTTTGATCTTGTGCCTCACTGCGATTTTACCAATCACAGCAGTTCACGCTGACGAATCATTCAAAGTCAATGCAAAAGCCGCTTTTGCTGTTGATGCAGAGAATGGTAAGATCCTTTATGATCAAGATGGAGAAAAACCAATGGGAATTGCTTCAATCACCAAAATAATTGGTCTTTATATCGTTCTTGATCAAGTAAAAGAAGGAAAACTGACTTGGGATGAAAAAGTGCCAATTTCAGATTATGCTGAAAAATTGAGCGTTGTTCCTGACTTGTCAAATGTACCTTTACACAAAGAGAACAGCTATACGGTCAAAGAACTTTTTGATTCAGCCTTTATTCAATCTGCTAACGCCTCAATGGTAGCTTTAGCAGAAAAAATAGCTGGCAGTGAAACAAAGTTTCTTGAATTGATGAAAAAACAATTAAAAGATTGGGGTATTAACGACGCAACGATTGTGAACGCCTCTGGATTAAATAATTCCTATCTCGGTGAGAATCGTCCTGAAGGTACCTCGGAAACAGAAGAAAACCAAATGTCAGCCAAAGATGTTGCGATCGTTGCCAGACACTTGATCTTAGATTTCCCTGAGGTATTAAAAGTGACAAATACTACTAATGAAACGTTCGGCGAAGGGACTCAGTCTCCTGTCGAAATGGTGAATTGGAATTGGATGCTTTCTGGGTTTGTTAACTACAAAGAAGGCGTAGATGGCTTAAAAACTGGTACAACTGAATTTGCTGGTGCTTGTTTTGTTGGAACGATCAATAAAGATGGTAGACGAGTCATTACGGTTGTTTTAAATGCCGATGACCATGCTACAAATCCAAGTGCCCGCTTCAACGAAACCGGACGTTTAATGGATTACTGCTATGATAATTGGTCAATTAAAGAACTTGGAAAGTCCAATGCAAGTATTCCAGATTTAAAAAACTTAGCAGTGAAAGATGGCAAAGAAACTTCAGTAGCAGTTGCCTTAAAAAATCCTGTAAAAGTTTGGGTAAGAAATGGTATGGATACTGGTAAATTAAAAATTACTCCTACCCTTGATAAAAAAGTCGTAACGAATGATCAAGTAGCAGCCCCCGTCAATAAAGGTATGAAGGTAGGGACAGCAACGATTACCTTAGCCGATGATTCACTGGGCTATTTGGAAGACAATAAAGAACCAACCACAGATATTATTACTGCTAAATCAGTTGAAAAAGCAAATATCTTTGTGATTGGTTGGCGACATGTTACTGATTTTTTTAGTAATTTGTTCTAATCCAGCTAAAATACCAACAAGTAGAACGTAGAATTTTAAGTACACCTCTTAAGTCAGAATGTCATTGTCTAACTTAGGAGGTGTACTTTTATCTAACAATCCCTGCTACATGCCTCAAGTTTTCCTTTTTTTAGTTTTTAATTTTTCAGAACAGCTTTTTTCTCTAATTTTAGCTATAATAGTAAAGGTTGTGTCAATTTTATTGATTTTATCTTTCAATCAATCGTTTTTCAATCGTTTTTGCGTAAATTGGTATCAACCTAAACAAAACACGTTTTATTTCGTGTTCATTAAACGAAAGGAGTTAATTCTATGAATTTGACAAGAGACCTGACTTTCTTGGTTCTCTATGTTTTAGGGTTTACCGGTATTCTTTATTGGCGCCGTCGTCAAAGTGATCCTGCTCTGTTCTTTTATTGTGGATCTTGGACATTTATGATGATGGTCACTTACTTCATTGTTTTGGAAATTTTTTATTCCACCTTTTACTTTTTGATCCCACTTGTTTTTTTCAGTATTTTTGCATTCTCCTATTTTACTGAAAAACGCAAACTATTGAACGGGGTATTGTTCAATTTCTTTTTAATTAGTTTTGGCGGCTACTTAGTCACCTTGCTGCTTGAAACACAAAATATTTTTATTGGTGGTTTATTTGCAATAATTGCTATCCCCGTTTTGTTGATCTTGTTATTTGGCGTTTACATTTTGATCGTCTTTTTATTTTGGAACGGGTTATTAGTTTTAAAAAGAGAATCTCGCTCATTAGCCAATCTCTTAACTTTATTATTAGCAATCTTTTTGACGTTATATACTATATTTCAAATCTTCTTTATCCAATATTTCCCACAATGGTTCAATGTATTATTCACGGCTGTCCCATTGATTCTGTTTTATCTTTTTGTGGTTTTCTATAACTTTATAACCGTTTCTTTTTTGTATCAGTTCAACCGTCCACGATACAACCAAAATTACATTATCGTTTTAGGGGCTGGTCTACTCAATGGCGAAACGGTATCCCCTCTTTTAGCAAAAAGAATCGACAAAGCGATCGCCTTTTATTGGGCACAAAGTAAAGCAACCTTGAACCCGCCTATTCTATTGATGTCTGGTGGTCAAGGATCAGATGAAAAAGTGCCGGAAGCAATTGCGATGAAGCAATATGCTTTAGCTAAAGGCATTCCTGAGAGAGATATCTTGGTGGAAGCCAATTCAAAGACAACTTTAGAAAATATGCGTTTTTCTAAAGAACTCATGGATCAACAAACTGGTGGGCCATATCGAGCGATTTTCACTTCTAATAATTACCACATCTTCCGTGCAGGTCTTTATGCAAAGCAAGCTGGTTTAAAAGCGGATGGAATCGGAGCGAAAACTGCCTTTTACTACTTGCCGAATGCATTTTTGCGAGAATATATCGCCATCTTGGTTCTGCACAAAAAAAGACACTTGATCGTTGGTGGCTTAATCGTGCTATTTACCGTATTATTCGCAGCTTTGAGCATCTTTATTTAAATAAGGCATTTGGGTGCCCCCCAAATGCCTTTTACTTTTTGTAATCTTTCCTTTTGCAACAACTATTTTCGTGCTTTCGTTCTCCCCTTAGATCGCTCAGACTGTTTCTGACTTCCCATCATTGGCAGGAAAAGAATTCCCTTTTTCACTACTACTTTTTGTGCTGAATAAATTCCACTATTACCAGAACACATGAAGCTCACCAGACAGATCATAAAGAAATAACTGGCTGCTTGTCCACCGAACAATTCGATTCCCATAACAAAACAAGCAATGGGTGTATTTGTTGCTCCTGAAAAGACGCCAATGAATCCCAAGGCTGCTAAAAAAGGAATGGACACATGTAAGATTGGTGCTAGAGCAGCACCTAATGTCGCTCCGATTTCAAATAAAGGAGTTACCTCTCCACCTTGATAACCAGCACCTAAAGACAAGACAGTAAATCCAAGCTTTCCAAGAAAATCATAGAAATGGGCGGTACCATTAAAGGCATCAGTTAACAAAGGCAAACTGAGCCCCAAATATCTTTGGGTTTGCAATAAGAGCGCTGCGATGACGACCACAGCTCCGCCAATAAAATTACGTAGAACTGGACTAGCCATTCTTTTGGCATACCAAGTTTTCAAAAAAACAATCGAACGACTAAATACCCAACCAATAAGACCAAAAGCAATGCCTGCAACGAATAATTTAAAGAAAAGAGATACATCCCAATTTGGAATCGTCCCCATAGGGTAATGGATATGTTTCACCCCAAAGCTTTCAGTCACAAAGTTAGCAAACAGTGCTGCAAAAAAACTTGGAAATAAGGCTTCTGTTCTAACTTTTCCAATTGCTAAAACTTCTAACCCAAATAGTGTTCCAGCCAGAGGCGTACCAAAAACGGAACTAAAACCAGCACTGATCCCGCTGATCACCAATAACTCCCGTTCTACTTTATTTAACCGAAAGAGACGGGCTAAATTTTCTGCTAAAGCGCCTCCCATTTGCACAGCTGTTCCTTCTCGTCCGACAGAACCACCAAATAAATGGGTGGTAATCGTTCCAAATAACGTTAAAGGAATCAGGCGTAAAGGAATTTTTTCTTCCCCACCATTTCCTTGATCAATCACTAAGTTATTTCCTCTACCAGAATTTCCTCCGTACTTACTATATAAAAAAGCAAAAATTCCACCACTTACTGGTAAAAGAAACAACAACCAGGGTGAAGCAAGGCGTATATTAGTAACCCATGTTAAGCTATTGAGAAAAAAGGCTGATAAACTCCCCATAAAGATTCCCAATAACAATGTGATTAATAGCCACTTGACCATGTATACGACGACCCTAATTGGATCAGGTAATCGATTTTCCATCTCTTTTCCTCCTCAAAAAAAACGCCTACTAAAAAAAGGGGTATCCCGATTCTTAGTAGGCGTCATTAGTTATCTTAAGATTAACGTTTAAAGGCGAACACCATCACCTATTCACTTCATCAATTAAAATAGCATATATTTATGAAAAATACAATGAAATTATCCTTCTTTTTTTACAATCTCAGTAAATTCATAAAAAGGAGTCAATTGGACTAAATTGTGGTTACAATGCTCACTATCATGGCAAATATAGTTTCCTTTTTTCGTATAGGTGCCATCTGAATTCGATTTTGTTGTTGCTAAAAAGAGTGACACACTCGAAGTTTTTTTACAAATCGTACAAATCCCTTTCGTGATGGTCGGGGATAAAGTCCCGCGAATACCGTTTAACTTCCCTGATTCATCATAATAAACAAGAAATTTTTTCTGGGTACCAGGATCATTCCATCCAATATAGGTGTGTTCTCTTAAATCCAAATGATTCCAATCAGGTTGTTTTAGCTTTTTCACTTTTCGGAATAATTTTTCGATTTGAGCTTTCGAAGGTTGCTCAAAAGGTTGAACTGATTCTTTTAATTCTTCTAATAAGCATTCAGCAGTTTCTTTGGTCAAAGAAGTATCTAAGATGTTTTCTAAGAAAAGGTTCATCCTTTGTGAGGGTTCTACTAGTTCCTCTATTCTCTCCACAGCTAATGCTTGGACCGTTTCGATCGTTTTAGAATCGTTTACTGAATGATAGACTGATATTAATTGTTCGACTTCTCTTTTAATAAAATAATATTGATAAGGTTTAATTGTTTTTTCCATGACTTTGAGTCCTTTCTTCTTTCAAGTGAATGTACTTTGAAGAAAAGAACTTCAACAAAGTACGTTAGTTAAAGCTTTTCCACTCTTTTAAATAAGATCCATATGGCATCTTATCATCACCCCCTTTAAGTTTGTTTCAACAACTTGTTCTTGATACAAAGTAAACAGTAAAAATCATGGTTCGTCAATAAAAAAAAACCTGAGAAATTTTATGAAATTTCTCAGGAAGAATTCTTAATCACATCGTATTAAATCGATTGTTCTTTGCCGAAATATCTTTGCCATTTTTGTTTCATCGAAGCAGTCATCGGCTGTGCTGCTTCTTTCACAGCACAATATTTGTCGACAAACGTCACAATATAGCTTTCTTTATACTTAGGCGGTGCGATCGTAGCGCCCCACATATGTTTTAAGATGATATCACGCTCTAAATCGGATAGGTCAGTAATTTTTTCTGCATTTTTCACTGCGATCCTTGGATGGATATAAGCATGCGTTCCTTCATCAAATTTTGTTGTACGCCAATCATAGTAGAAAAGATCATGCAAAAGACCTGCACGTGCGGTTGCTTTTGCATTACCGCCCCATTTTTTGGCTAATTTATAACTATAATAAGAAACACTAAGAGAATGCTCTAATCGAGTGGAGTGGACATGTTGTGTATAATTGGCTAATTTCTTCACTGCATCTGTTGCTAATAGATCTTCTACATAAGACATATATTCTTCGTCTTCACGCCATTTTTCTGTCATAATTATTGATCTGCCACCTTTTTTGAATTTCATTTTCCTTTGAAATTGATCCTAGTATATCATTAGTGTTCGGAATATTCTAGTGAGGTTCCATCAAAATGTAGAAAGCTTAATAGTTCCTTAATCATAAAGAGAAATGGTAAAGTACGATGCCTGCTGCCACTCCTACATTTAATGATTCAGCATTTCCGCGAATCGGGATATAGATATTTTTATCCGTCAAGGAAAGAATTTCGGGCCGCACGCCTTGCCCTTCATTCCCCATGACAATTGCATACTTCTCAGGAACAGTTACCTGTTCTAATGAACGAGCATCCTCGTTCAATTCCGTTCCATAGATATTAAAATTGTGTTCCTTTAAAAGCGGGATCATTTGCTCAAGGTCTGTTTGAAGTATTGGTAGATGGTAATTGCTCCCCTGCATACTTCTTAACACTTTTGTACTATAAATATCAGCTGATCCTTTTCCTAAAACGACACCAGATAGTCCAAAAGCATCTGCCGTACGAATCATTGTTCCAACATTCCCAGGATCTTGGACATTATCTAACAATAACCATCCTCCAGTTAATTCGGGCATGTTTACTTTTTCGTAGAGCATAACGGCTAAGATACCTTGGGGTGTTGGCAAATCTGATACCACAGCCATGACTTCATTCGTTACCAAGGTACAAGGGATGTCTAAATGGTTTTTAAGCCACTCCTCCCACTCTTCTAACCCTTTTTCTGTGATTAAGATTTCTTTTACTTTGGCATGAGAAGCAACTGCCTCTTCAACCAAATGGAATCCTTCGAGTAGATACTCGCCTGTTTCTTCCCGATATTTTTTCTTATGTAGTTTTTTCAATTCTTTGATTCTTGGATTTTTTGCTGATTGGATTTCTTTCACATTTTTCACCTCACTTAATTATAGCATGAATTCGAACCTTGAACTTGTTACAACATCAAAAAATCGGTATCATTAATTTAAAAAGCAAGGAAAGAAAGGTGGATATGATGAAAAAAATCAAGATGAACGTTCAAGGACGTGTCCAAGGTGTTGGCTTTCGTTATATGACAAAAATCGTTGCCGATCAATTAGGGATCACAGGCACAGTTAAAAACGAAGAAGATGGTTCGGTGACAATCGAAGCATGTGGCGATGAGGAAACGATCAAAAGATTCATTGAAGAAGTAAAGGATTCTCCAAGTCCTAGTGGTCGCGTACAATACGTTGACTTGCAAGATAATCCGATGATGAAAGAACGAAAAAAATTTGATGTGATCGGCTAATTTACTGATTCTGAATGGACGAAACACGCAAAAGGTAGTTCTATTTACACTATGAGAAGGCTCACATGACTTTAAGAAAGTTTGACGATAAAGGACTTTTTTAAAGAAACAACGTGCCTTCTCTCTTCTAATCGTCCCTCACTCGTTTGATCGTTTTTGCTTCTGTTTAACCGATGGCTTTTCTCCCTTTCCTTTTTGTGGTTTGACAAATAACTTTTTTATTTTTTTAAGACCATATAGGTAGGAATCTATGAATTTTCTATAAAGTAGATTGAATTGTGTGTGCTTTTTTAGTATAGTTAATTTTGTGTAAAAATTATAAAAGAGGAAGTATTTTATGAATAAATGGAAAAATTGGGTATTGGGTTCTGGCCTTGTCACAGTCATGCTTTTCTTATCTGGTTGTGTTCGTCTGGATTCAAATGGTAACCCTGACACATCAGGTATCGTGTACCGAGTATTAGTCCATCCAATGGGACAAGCGATTACATATTTAGTGGAGAACTTCAACTGGTCCTATGGTTGGGCTGTTATTTTAATGACAGTCATCGTTCGTATCATCATTTTGCCATTAGGTATTAGTCAATCGAAAAAGACAATGATCCAATCTGAAAAAATGCAAGCATTGAAGCCGCAAGTCGAAGCCGCTCAACAAAAACTAAAAACGGCGACTACTCGTGAAGAACAAATGGCTGCACAAGCTGAAATGCAACAAGTTTATCGTGAAAACGGGTTAAGTATGACTGGCGGGATCGGCTGCTTGCCTCTCTTGATCCAAATGCCGATCTTTTCAGCCCTTTATTTCACAGCTCGTTATACAGAAGGCATTCGTGAATCCTCTTTCTATGGGATCGACTTAGGACACCCTAGTTTTGTATTAGTTGCGATTGCTGGTGCTGCTTATTTACTTCAAGGATATATTTCAACAATCGGTATCCCTGAAGAACAAAAGAAAACAATGCGTACGATGCTTATCGTTTCGCCTGCGATGATCGTCTTCATGTCGATCAGTGCGCCAGCTGGAGTCACACTTTATTGGGTAGTTGGTGGTATCTTTAGTTGTTTGCAAACCTTCATTACAAATGTCATCATGAAGCCTAAATTAAAAGCTCAAGTGGCAGAAGAGTTAAAACAAAATCCACCGAAGCAAGTCGTAACACCTCGTAAAGACGTGACAGAATCAGCTAAGCCAGCTGACAACAAACAAGCAACAAAACAAATCAAACAACCAAAAAAAAGTACAAACAACAAAGGCCGCAACGCAGGAAAGCAGCAGAAGCGGAAGTAGGTAGTAAAAATAAGAGTGTAATAAAACCACATTAATAGTTTTAGCAAATAAAAATATCGACCAAGACTCTTGAAAAAGAAATCTGGACGATATTTTTATTTGAGTGAATGTTTAATTTGAATCATCGATTGATCGCTATCTAATTGTAGCAGCATCTTTTTATGAAGAAACAACTTTTTCTTATCTATCAACTTAGGCGGGTATTGCTGTTTCTTCTAATAGTGTACTTAATTCTTTAATATTTCGTTTTCCTTCTTCTAACATCCAAATAATTTCTTCTTTTTCACCTTCGGTAACAAATGGTGTTACTCCTTTAGTACATGTTACTTGCACACATAAGATACCATTGAATGTTGAACCTGATTGTTTTGCAAATCGTAATGTATCTTGAAATAGCGTAGCACTTACTTCCGCACTAAAAAAATAAATGGTATTTCAGTCACTTTCGATTGTTCATAGTAATATGCGGAGATCTCCGCTTGACTATAACATATCTCTTTTCCATATCTTCCCCAAAAATTTCATGTTCACTGGTACTTCTACTTTCAATAAGTCCACTCGATAACGTTCTTTTGAAAATTCTCGCATAGTTTCAATAATTTTATGTGGTTTTACTTTTGAATAGTCAAGAGAAAATGGATCACCAATAGTTGCATTATAAGAAAGAATCTCTAAAAAGAAAGGTATACCTATGCCTTCAGCTTCGCATTCTGAACCAATCCGTTCTATTACTATTTGTTTTTTCACATTAATTTCTAATGGTTAATAAACGTCATGGTACAATAAAAATTTACAATCATTCGCACCAGCTTCTTTTAAGCTTTTCATCGACCTAATATTCAATAAATCAGGTAATCTTCCATGTATTTACGCATCATATCCGTTTTTATCATAAGCTAGCAGCAAGCCACATTCTTTCTCTCGAAGCGCTGCTGCAGGAAGGTCGTATTAAATAGCTGAGGCATAGGGAGTCAGGTACTGAGAAACCATCTGTTTAAATTGGATGATATCTTCTGATGTAGCTTCTTTATATTGGTTGATCATTTTTTTCAAAGCACCACGCTGGTCGATTGCTAACGCGCTAATAATTCCAGCTTCATCCGTCAATCGCTTCAAACATTCCTGTTTTTCTATACTCATTTTCTTCATATATCTTCACCTATTTCTTTAGTTAATATTGTGGCTATTTCTGTTTTTGATTTTGCTGCTCTCAACTGTTCTGTAACCTCTTTTCGCATCAATGATCGTGCAACGAGAGACAATAATTTCAAATGAGTCGTTCCTGCTTCTGAATCTGGGATAAATAACGCAAAAATAAAATCAACTGACTGTCTATCTAAACTGTTCCACTCAATCCCTTTGTTCAGTGTGACGATAATCAAACTAGGTTCGTTGATTGTTTGAGACTTCGCATGAGGGATAGCAAAACCTGACATTATTCCTGTAGTACCTTCTTTTTCTCTTTCTAGAAGTTTTTGATATACTTCTTTTTCGTCATGAGCGATTCCTAAACAGAATGTTTGCTTTGCTAAAAACTTAAATGCTTCTTCTTGACTATCTAATGGCTGTTGTAAAAAAATGTTCTCTTCATGAATGATTGTCATGATAAGCCTCCTGCTCTTCCTTCTTCGATAACTGTACGATTTGCTGCTTTATTATCCATCTTCTTGTCTTCATCAGTTACTCTTTTCTTTTGGATCAAACCTAGTATCACTCCACCAACGATCGAACCAATAAGAATCGCTGTAATCCATTGGATTTTTCCCGTCACTACAGGTAACACTAAAAAACCGCCATGTGGGGCTGGTACTTGGACACCAAACAGATAGGTCAAGACAGCAGCAATTGATGAGCCTAACATCATCGTTGGTAATACTCGGATCGGGTCTTTCGCAGCAAACGGAATAGCTCCCTCCGTAATATGAGTTGACCCTAAAATAAAATTAACCAAACCTGCATTACGATCATTAGTATCAAAATATTTACCAAACAATAAAGTTGCAAAACCAGTAATCAACGGTGGTGCAATGCAAGCTGCTGACACGCCAGCCATAAAAATCGTGTTTCCTTGTGCCAAAAGAGCTGTACCTGTTACATATGCCGCCTTATTAATCGGTCCTCCCATATCAATCGCACACATGCAACCAACAATCACGCCAAGAACAAGTGGATTCGAATGTTCAAATCCAGCTAAAAAGCTCATCATTCCTTCATTTATAGCCTTCATTGGACCCGCCAACAAAGACATCACGATGCCAATAAACGCTACACCAATAACTGGATATAAGAAGATTGCCTTCAAGCCATCTAGTTGTTTAGGTAAAATTGTCAGTAGCTTTTGCAAAAATAAGATAAAATAACATGCTAAGAACCCAGCTAAAATACCTCCTAAAAATCCAGTACCGCCATTCATGGCCACGATTCCACCAACAAATCCAACGACTAACCCTGGACGTTTCGTGATTCCTTCTGCAATATAAGCTGCTAAAACTGGAACCATCATCCCCATTGCTGCATCGCCAACCGTTTTTAACATCGCCGCTGTAGCATTGTATTGTGCATGGTCTGGATCAAAAGAATAGATTCCCCAAACGGCAAATGAAATAGCAATCAATACTCCGCCAGCTACCACGAAAGGCAACATATGAGAGACGCCATTCATCAAATTTTTATAGATGCTGCGACCAAAATTAGCACCACTTATCGTTTCTGATTCTAAAGTATCAACAGCTTCATTATCTGCTAAGATGGCCCCTTTTCCTGCCAATGCCTCGTCAATCAGCCGTTGTGCATCTTTGATTCCTGTACTGACAGAAACATCAATGACTCGTTTTCCCGCAAATCTTTCTGAATGGACATCTTTGTCTGCGGTAATAATGACAGCATCTGCCTGTTTGATTTCTTCAGCCGTTAATTCATTCTCGATCCCAATTTGTCCATGGGTCTCCACTTTGATCGTGATGCCTTTTTTCCTAGCTGCTTGCTCTAATGCCTCTTGCACCATGTAGGTGTGCGCAATTCCTGTCGGACAACCGGTTGCTGCAATTAGTTGATATTTTCCCATCTTTTGAACCTCTCTTCCTTGATTTTGATTTGTTTACTTAATCCCTCCACATCCAAAAAATCAGTCAGTCCTTTACGAAAAGCAGTAGAGCTGCCTGCTGCTATGCTTTTACGTAACGTTTCATCAAGCGGTCGTCGATTCATGTATCCTGCTAAAAAAGTGCCTAACATGGCATTACCTGCACATGCTGTATTGACGACTTTTCCTTTTGGCGAGTTTCCCCGAATCCCCCTGTCTTTCGTAAAAAGAATCGCTCCTTTCTCCCCGAGGGATAACAAAACATTTTCTGCACCTGACTCTACTAGTCGTTGTCCATAAACAAAGTAATCTTCATCTGTAACCATTTTTCGTCCGAACCAAGAAGAAAGTTCTTCCTCGTTCGGTTTCAGCAAAAATGGTCGATAGGGCAAACAATCCATGACCTCTTGATCACTACTATCAATAATCAAATGAATCCCCTTTTCCTGACAAATCCGACTGATTTCTACTAAAACCTTTGGAGACATTCCTCTTGGTAAACTCCCAGAAACACAAAGATAATCCTCTGCTTGTAATGCTCTTATTTGATTTAAAAAATTATGGACAGCTGCCTGCGGTATTTCAGGTCCTTGATTCACTAATTTGTATTCTTCTCTCGTTTAATTGACTTGTGTAAATACATTGATACGCGTCATACCAGGCACTTCAATAAACTCTGTTTGGATTTGTTTCTTCTGTAAATAGTCTTCTATATATTTTCCTGTGAAACCAGCAGAAAAACCTAATGCCGTACTTGGGAAATCTAGCATCTTTAATACTAGTGACACATTCACCCCTTTTCCGTTTGCCTGAATGTCATCCTCTTTTGTGCGGTTTACCATAAAAGGACGCATCTCCTCTGTTTCAATAAATAGATCAATTGCCAAATTCATCGTGCATGTGTAGATAGACATAACCAATGACCTCCTTGACTCTATTATGAAATACGCGAAAGAGAAAATGTTTTCTTAATCGTTTCAACACAAAGAAAACCCTTACATTTATAAACACCTCGTGCTATTTTTTAACTAACTTTTGGTGAAAGAAGGAAAGAATATGGATCACAAATTAAGTGAAACAGAACAGTACCTCTGGAACTTTATCGAACACCACATCCTAGAGATCCCTAACTACTCCATCGTAAAACTAAGTGAACAAGCAAATGTCTCAACAGCCACCATTGTGCGGACAATGAAGAAGAAAGGCTATGAAGGATTTACTTCATTTAAGCACCATCTAAAAGAAGGAGAAAACAAGAACATCAATTTTCTTTCTTAGATAAAGTAGACAAAGGTATCCGTCGAGCCATTCTAAAAAATGAACAAGAAGTGGTACGTACAATCAATATGTTGGAAATCGGGAACATTGAAGATGCAATACAAAGAATCAAATTTGCTAACCGGTTTTTTTTCTTTGCACGAGGATTTTCAGAAATGATTGGTCAAGAAATGCTGGTAAAACTTCAATTAACAGGAAAAAATTGTCAAATGCATACTGATCCAGAGCTTATCAAAAGCATCAGTCGGAAACTAACTAAGAAAGACAGCGTTATTTTTGTTTCTTTGAACGGCGAGACAAAAGAACTCGTCACCGCCGCAAAGAATTGCTATGATGCAGAGATTGGTTCGATTTTAGTTACAGACAATCATTCTTCTACACTCAAAGATTATTGCGAGATAAATCTCATAGGTTTCAAATCAGAAGGTTCGTATTTCCCTGATTATGAAGTACGTTCACGCTTGCCTCTCCAGATCATCGCGAGAATTCTGCTTGATGCCTATGTATTGCGTATGGGGGAGAATTGAGGGTATTTGATTTGCGGTTGATAACGATTGCTAGAAAAACTGTAAAAAATGCTTTACGTATTTCGATACTATAATTTATTAGTCTCATTTCCCATTTTAGATAAAAGTTATATATACTTTAGCATGACTAGAAATACTACAAAATAAATCAACAAATGGAATAATAAAAAATCTGGAACAGAAGCTTACGCATCCTGTTCCAGATTAGGGTTGATGAAAATTCGCATTTTTCAATTCTTATAAGCTATTTAAATCACTTTCTTATTGAACAAAGTTCCAATTATCAACTTACTTGTAAAAACTATTTTTTCCTTAATAAATCAAGGAACGGATTTGCCTTAAATAGAGTAGTAGTCATTAAATAAATAGGCAAAGCAATAACAAACTGTATAACATTAGTCAAAATACTACTTGATAAATTGCTTGTTAAATAACGTGTTACTATACACATAAGCATTCCGCCTAGCAAAAAGATTCCAATTTTACGATATTCGAATTTAAAATCTGTACTTTTTAGAAAAGATCTGGTTCTTACGAAAGTTACAAAGCATTCTGCTAAAATATTCGAAAAAACTACCCCAAAAAAACCAATAGTTGGTAACAATATTAAATTGGCTATGATATTGATGATGGCACCAACAATTACTGATTTGTTATATTCCTTGACGTGCCCTATCGGCATTAAATATTGTCTGGAAATTGACATACCTAACGGAATAATTACTATTAGAGCTGAAAAATAAGGAATAACATTATTGATGTATATAAATTTTTCTCCAAAAAACCACGGCACTAATTTGTCATAAACAGTTAACATACCAAACATAATAGGTATTGAAAAATATAATTGTAAATGTATAGTTTTCTCCATCATTCGAACGATTCTAGTCACATTTTCTTTTGCAAAAAAGCCAGTCATATGAGGTAATAACACTAAGTCTAACGTAGTAATAATGGTTATGAAAACAGTATTCAATTGTAATGAGTTAGTGAAATAGCCCACTGCAATACTCCCCAAACTAAACCCTAAAAGGGTTTTATTTAAGTTTGTATATAATATAACGGCTATCTGTGGTATAAAATATTCAAGCGAACCCTTTAAATGATAGAAGCTATCTCTTACACTTACTTTTACAGGGTGAATATACTTAGGAATAAACAGCCAAACACTTATTTGTGAACATACTAATCCTAACGCTTGAATTAGTGTATATTTTAATGCATCTCCTTCATTTTTAATAAAGAAAACAATTAAAGTAAACGTAACAATTTGTACCAATAAATTAGAGATACTTGTTTTTTTAAAATCTTCAATCCCCATAAAAAACCACGAAACATCAAAAAATACGGCTATAATCATCAAGGATTGAATCAATAAATAAATTTTATTTTCTAAAAAGAAAGTTAAAGCAAAATAAAACATAAGAACAACAATAGTTGTCATTGCTTTAAATATCAGTATTTCCCAAAATACTTTTGATAATTCTTCTTTATTTCTGTTAAGTGTTAAAGTAATTTCTCTATTTCCATAAATAGCAACACCTAATCCTGCAATTAAAACAAAATATTGAGCAATTGACAAAGTATAATTATAAATACCAATTCCACTTGGCCCTAACGCATTCGATACTATTGGAATAGTAATTATAGGAATAATGATTTTAGTAACTTGAAACAAGCTCTGATAAAAAAAATTTCTAGCTATATTTTTCATAGTTTAATCCCGTCTAAAAATATCTCTCGTATAAACTTTTTCTTTTACTTCAGCTAAAGCTGGCTCCATACGATTTGACACAATCACATCTGACATATTCTTGAATTCTTCAAAGTCTTTAACCACTTTAGAATGAAAGAAATCTTCCGCATCTAATGTTGGTTCATAAACAACTACTTTGATTCCTTTTGCTTTGATCCGTTTCATAACACCTTGAATTGATGAATAACGGAAATTATCTGAATTAGCTTTCATCGTTAAACGGTAGATTCCTACAGTTTTAGGTTTTTTCGCTAAAATTTGTTCTGCAATAAAATCTTTTCTTGTCGTATTTGCATCTACAATTGCACTGATGATATTGCTTGGAACATTTTCATAGTTTGCTCTTAGCTGCTTTGTATCTTTAGGTAAACAATATCCTCCATAACCAAATGAGGGATTATTGTAGTGAGAGCCAATTCGAGGATCTAACCCTACACCTTCAATGATTTGTTTTGTGTTCAATCCTCGAGATTCAGCATAAGTATCTAACTCATTAAAGTATGCAACGCGTAAAGCAAGATAAGTGTTTGAAAACAACTTGATTGCTTCCGCTTCAGTAGGATGTGTCAACAGAACTGGTACATCTTTATCTAAAGCGTTGCGTTCAAACATATCCGCTATTTCTTGCCCTCTATCAGAGCACTCTCCTACAACAATTCGAGAAGGATGTAAGTTATCATACAATGCCTTTCCTTCTCTTAAAAATTCTGGGGAAAAAATAATATTTTCTGTTTTAAATTTTGCTTTTAATTCTAATGTATATCCTACAGGAACAGTGGACTTAATAATAAAGGTTGCATCTGGTCGAACGATCAGGGCTTTTTCAATAACATCTTCAACTGTGGAAGTATTAAAGTAATTTTTCTTTTCATCGTAATCCGTTGGTGTAGCAATGATCAAGTAATCACCAAAAAGTACAGCTTCATCGAAATATTTAGTAAATTCCACATTTAAATCATCCCGTTCGAGAAACTCATGAACTTCTTTATCCTCTAAAGGTGATTGTCTGTTCCGTAGCATATCGATCTTTTCCTCAACAATATCATATGCTTTTACATTTTCGTGTTGGCTAAGTAATAACGCGTTGGCTAAGCCAACGTAACCGAGACCAAAAATTGAGATATTCATATAAATATCCTCCTACTTTTTCATAATATAAACTAGAGCTTAATATCAGTATTAGATATGCTTTCTTGGGCAATTAAAAACCAAAGCATAAACTGCGAAACTCCTGGTCCAAAAGGATAAGCATACTCAAATAAACTGACAAAAATACTAAATAATAGCAACCACGATGAAAATTCATTACTACTTTTTTTTATAAATATTTTTCTAATGAGAAAACAGTAATAAAAAATAAATGGCATCGCAAAAATAGCACCTAATTGAACTAGTTTATATAAAATAAAGTTATGTGGTTTTATCGACAAATTATAAGTATGCATAGCATTAATATTTCCAAAAAGAAAGTTTTCTCTTATAAAATTTAAAGCATTAGTATATCCAGATATTCTTCCGGCTGATAACGAGTTTAAATCTGATAAATCATAATTCGTAAAAAGAGAAGTATTAATATACTCAATAATAAACTTTCCCCACAAAAAATAACCAGAAGTAAGAATAAAAAAAAGTATAGAAAAGAATACTAATACTTTCCTTAAAGAATAGTTATTAATTTTAAATTTTTTCAAGGTTTTAATACAGATAAATAATATTATACCCAAAATTCCTGTTCGATTTCGTATAGCAATCAGGGTGCTGCCAAGAATAATCAATAAAATTAAATTAATAATTCTATAAAAATGATTATTTGTTTTCCTTTCTAAAAAGGAAATATATCCAATGACGAATGCGCCACCTATCAAGGGACCTATTTGATTTTTAGAAGGTACAGTATATAACTGACTAATACTAAAACCTCCGTTATAATAAAAAACAACTGATAAGGATAAAATGGTAACTATAAGCACATAGAAATTTAAAAATTTTTGTTTTTCTTTGGTATTTAAAATATAGCTTGAAGAAGTAATCATAATACCTAATGGAATTGAAATTTCTAAAACTAAATAATCTTTTTCTTGTTGGAATGGCACAAAAGCTAATAGTAATAGTGAGTATATAAATAACAAAAATGTATATCTAAAAAAAATATTTTCCATTAATTTTTTTCCGTTATTTATTAACCCAATCATTATACCAATTAAAATAATAAAATATAACATTATTCTTATATAAAAATAGTACGATTCATATACAACTGGTAATTGTTGGAATACAATAACAATAATTAATAAATAAAAATAATATTTTAAAATTTTTTGATTTAAAATATGGATTCCTCCTTGAATTATCTAAGATTTTATGCTTTTTTTAGCAATTTCACTATATTTAAAATGATGAGCAAATTCTGCTGCATTTTTTAGCATATCTATATACATATCTTGATTATTGTATACTTTTAAAAGCGCTTTTTGTATATTTTTATTAGAGGTATCTTCTAAAAAAAATACGTTATCTTTATCTTTTATATGCGTGGTACCTTTCCAATATTTCACAATCATAGGTTTACCTATTGCAGCTGTTATTTCCCAATACACAGAATGTCTTCCTGGAAAAATAACTAGATTACTATTATAAATTGCTTGGTAAGCATCCCGATTATTAAGCCATCCACCATAGACTACACTGAAATTATCAACATTTTTGTTAAACCTTTCCTTTAAGTTAATAGAAACACTTCCATATACGATTAAAATAATATTCTCTTCTATTGACTTAATTACTTCCATTAATTGTAAAACCTCTAATTTAGCCTCATCTATTTTTCCAATAGTAACTATTACAAATTTATCTGTATCAACAGGTACACTTGTCTGAGGGTATATTCTAATTGTCTTATTCTTTACTTCTTCTATTAACTCATCATCGCCTCCCATTAAAAGAAGCTCTACTTTTCTTTTAGGAATATTGTATATATCAGTTAAAAAATCAACTCTAGATGGTAATACACCATAAAATTTTTCTGTATACTGATTAATTAACTGCGCTTTTCTTTTCCAAATCTTTTTATGAAGAATTTCTAAGGATAGCCAATTAGTTGCACTATTTGAAAAATCTGCATGATTGTCAACAAAAATTTTTACATTAGGATTTTTCATTTTATATTTAATTATTGGTTTGATTGTGCTAAATTGACAGCCATGTAAAAATATTATATCTGGCTTAAATTGCTCAATAATACTGAAATAATTTTTATAAATCCGTAATTTCTTTATAATACTCCAATTATTTATATAATTTATTCTATTAACCCATATACCATTTTCATTTTTGTATCTTGACTCATTGCCAAAGTACGCCGCTTCCCCATTTTTATCAAATGTCTGAAGAGAAGCTATTATTTCTACTTGGTGGCCATTAACTTTATGATATTTGGGGAGTAAGTTTTCTTGGTATGAATAATTATCAATATAAAATGCAGCTAAACAAACATGTAATATTCTCACTTTTCATATTCTCCAATTTCTTCTAATTTATCTATAAAATCTATGGGATCTAAATATTCTTTTGCTACTTTTTTAATATCGTTTATGGGATAATCGAACCACTTAGATTTTTGTAGTCTGGTTACTTCAAAATCATTAAATCTTGACTTAATCTTTTTTGCAGGGTTTCCTGCAACAATAGTATAAGGTTGAACGTCATGGGTAACGATTGATCCCATTCCAATAATTGCTCCATCACCAATTATAACGCCAGGTTTAATTAAAACATTTGTTCCAATCCAAACATCATTACCAATAATTACTTCTTTTTCATAGCTAAATACTTCATAATTTGAAAAATTCTCTTTAAATATATTCTTTTCACCGAAAAATACCGGCGAAGTAGATATCTTATTGGTAATATGATTAGGCACACCGATTTCACATCTAGATCCTATAGAGCAAAATTTTCCAATCTTACAATTCAAAATTTTTGAATACTCTCCTACATAAGAATATTCTTCAATATTAGAAAAATAAATTTTTGTCTTTTTTGATATTTTTGTCTTTTTTGAAAGATTTGATTTAAATATAATTGCGCTAAGAGAATTCTTTCTTATTATATTATTTAGGACCAAAGCGACTAGCCAATAAAGCTTACTCATTTTTATACCTCGATTTTACGTATTAGTTATTTCTCATTTCATATATCTTTGCATCTACTAAAACTCGATACCAATAAGCTTGAAAAAAAGCATACAAAAAGCCAACATATCCGTCTAAAAATCCTAATCTAAATATATATCGATACATAAAGTAAGCAGTTGTCCTAAACAGGCTTGGCAATCGATAATAAAGTCCATACTTTAAAAATCTTCGAACCTTAGCTGGCGTATCCAAAGATTTATAATCATCCCCCCCACTTTGTTCTAAATTGTAAAGATAGTCTTTCGCAGCTCTACTTGCATACCAATTATGCTTGTTAATCCAGAATGTTAAATCTTTGAAATCTTCATGTTTCGAAATATTTTTCATTTCAACTGATATACCTTCTGTAAGAATAATTTGTTCATCCATTTCTCGTTCTTCCATAAAAGCTTTTCCAGTTTTAAAAATACACAATTTCTTAAATGGATAGGTGCCCCCATGCTTCAATTTTTTTCCCAAAAAACTTACTTCTAGAGGGAAAATTATACCATTAATATCTGTATCTTTATTTTTCTCACTTAAATCAGCAATTTCATTTAGTGATTCAGTAGTCAGTCGTTCATCCGCATCTAGTCTAAAAATCCATTTTGTAGATATATCTAAATTAGTAATCGCCCATTGAAACTGTGCACCATAATTAACAAATTTATGTTGTACAAATTCTGTCTTATATTGCCTTGCTATATTTTCAGTTGAATCCTCACTAAAGCTATCAACTACAATAACTCTTTGAAATCTGTTTTTTAAAGATTCTAAACACTCTGCTAGATTTGATTGTTCATTTTTAGTTAAAATTATTACAGTCATATCTATTTTTTTCATTTACCCCACACCACTCTATTCACATAGTCTGTATATGAAAGGATGATACGCACTACTTTTTCCGAAACATTTGGCATTGAATAATCTGCGACGTGTCGCAAAGTATCTTTTTGCTGTGTTTCCAATACTTCCAGTCCTTGCATAATTCTTTCTTTTTCTAGTCCTACCATCATGACACTTGCTTCTTCCATTGCTTCTGGTCGTTCATGTGCTTGACGGATATTCAATGCTTTGAAGTTCAAAATGGAAGATTCTTCGCTGATCGTTCCGCTGTCGCTTAGTACAGCTTTTGCATTGATTTGCAATTTATTGTAATCATTGAATCCCATCGGTTTCATTGTTTGGATCAGCTCGTGGAATTTGATTCCTTTTGCTTCGATCATTTTCATTGTCCGCGGATGCGTACTGATGATGATTGGCAATTGGTAAGTTTCAGCGATTGTATTCAAGCTATCTACCAAGTGTAAGAAATTTGTTTCTGAGCTGATATTTTCTTCGCGGTGAGCAGAAACGACAAAATATTGTCCTTCTTTCAACTCTAAGCGATTAAGGATATCGGAATGTTGGATGTCCTTTTTTCTTGAATTGAGAACTTCAAACATCGGACTTCCTGTTTTGATTACACGATCAGCTGGTAATCCTTCACGTAAGAGATATTCTCTCGCGATATCGCTATAGGTTAGATTGATATCCGCTGTATGATCAACGATCTTACGATTTGTTTCTTCCGGTACTCGTTGATCGAAACAGCGATTTCCTGCCTCCATATGGAAAATAGGAATATGGCGACGTTTGGCGGCAATTGCACATAAACAGCTATTTGTATCCCCTAATACTAAGAATGCATCTGGTTTTACTTCTTCCAAAATTGGATCGATCTTGATCAAAATATTTCCAACTGTTTCAATAGCTGTGCCAGTTGCTGCATTTAGAAAATAATCGGGTTTCTTTAGCTTGAAGTCTTCGAAGAATACTTCATTTAATTCATAGTCATAGTTTTGTCCAGTGTGTACTAAAATATGTTCGATTGCTTCTGATTGATCCAAACGATTGATAACAGCAGACAAACGAATGATTTCTGGTCGCGTTCCTACTACTGTCATCACTTTTAATTTTTTCATTGTTTAAACCTCCACATAATAAGTATCAGGATGTTCTGGATCAAATGGCTCATTTACCCACATCACCGTCACCATATCCGAGGATCCCAGATTTTCGATATTGTGCGTATAACCTACTGGAATATCGACTACTTCCAATTTTTCTCCTGAAACAAAATACTCGATTATTTCATTTGAATCTACTTTCCTAAAACGGATCACACCTTCTCCGCTTACTACTAAGAATTTTTCATTTTTGGTATGATGCCAATGGTTTCCTTTCGTGATTCCCGGTTTGGAAATATTGACAGATACTTGACCTCGGTCTTTTGTTCTTAAAAATTCAGTAAACGATCCTCGATCATCTACATTCATTTTTAGAAAATAAGCAAAATCGTCTTCTGGTAAGAAGCTTAAGTACGTACTGTATAGGTTTTTTTCTACTCTTCTCGCAAGGTTAGGAACACTCAAGTTCGTTCGACTATTTTTGAAAGATGTAATCAGTTCTTTTAATTCGCCGACCGTTACTTCATCCGTTTCGCGAACAGCACAATACCCCTTTTCCATATAAGGTTGACCGTTTAGACAATGAAGTAATTCCTTCACGACATCATCGATATAACAAAGTTCAATGACAGCAGATGGATCATTTACCGTCACTTCTTCCTCCCTTGCGATTTTGTAACAAAATGTGGCTACCACTGTATTATAATTTGGTTGGGACCACTTACCGTATAAGTTTGAGAAACGATAAATATATACAGGTGCTCCTGTTTCTTTTTGATATTTCTTTAATAACTCTTCTCCGGCTTTTTTGCTTTTGCCATAAGAATTATCAAGTTCTGCTTGGATAGAGGAAGAAAGCATCACTGGACATGTATTGCCATGTACTTTTAGTTTTTCTAGCAATTCTGAAGTAAATCCAAAATTTCCTTTCATGAATTCTGCATCATCTTTTGGTCTGTTCACTCCAGCTAAATGAAAAACAAAGTCTGCTTTTTTACAATATTCATCTAATAAATGTACAGGCGTGTCTCTATCAAAACTAAGAATATCAGTGAATCCTTCATTTTTTAATTCAGCAACTAAATTTTTTCCAATAAAACCATTTGACCCAGTTACTAAAATATTCATTGATTTTGCCACTCTTTCAATTCTTTTCTTACATATTCCAGTTCAAGAAGTCTTTCTTTGATTTGTTCGACAGATAATCGTTGTGTATTATCTGAATTGTATTCTCCTTCTTGTGTCAGCTCTTTGCTTCCTTCAACAAAATACTTATCATAATTCAAATCACGTGTGTCTGCAGGGACACGATAGAAATCACCCATATCTTGAGCAACTAAGTATTCTTCTTTTGTCAGTAGTGTTTCATAACGCTTTTCGCCATGCCGTGTTCCGATAATATGAATCTCATTGTCTGCATGGAATAATTCTTTGATTGCTTGTGCTAGGTCGCCAACAGTAGAAGCTGGTGATTTTTGTACCATGATATCCCCTGCTTTTGCGTTTTGGAAGGCAAAAACAACCAACTCTACAGCTTCTTCCAAACTCATCAAAAATCTTGTCATGCCAGGATCTGTCACTGTTAATGGTTTACCACTTTTTATTTGGTCAATGAATAATGGAATAACTGATCCTCTAGAAGCCATTACATTTCCATAACGTGTGCCACAAATCATCGTGCGTTCGTCAGTAACAGTTCTTGCTTTAGCAACAAATACTTTTTCCATCATAGCTTTAGAAATCCCCATAGCATTGATTGGATACGCAGCTTTATCAGTGGACAAGCAAATAACTTTTTGAATCCCCATTTCGATTGCTGCAGTTACGACATTATCCGTTCCCATGATATTTGTTTTCACAGCTTCCATTGGGAAAAACTCGCAAGAAGGTACTTGTTTAAGTGCTGCTGCATGGAAAACATAATCAACGCCATACATCGCATTTTTGACACTGTTGATGTCCCGAACATCTCCAATGTAAAATTTCAATTTGTCATTGTTGTATTTCTTCCGCATATCGTCTTGTTTTTTCTCGTCGCGAGAAAAGATACGTATTTCTTTGATATCTGAATCTAAAAAACGTTTCATCACTGCGTTCCCAAAAGAACCAGTGCCGCCTGTGATTAATAAAATTTTATCTTTGAACATTACTATTCCTCCAAGACTGAATTAACTAATTTGACATATTTTTCTAATTGTAAATCTTTCGTGTATAAATTATTAAACATTTTCTGAACATTTTTATTCATCTTAACTAATTGTGTTTCATCTTTGACAATTGATAATAGCCATTCTATCAAAGGTTCTGTTTCTCCATTCTCAACAGCTAAACCTGCATTATTCTTGCAAATCTCTTTTGATATGTCAGTATTTTTATCCATTATAGCAATAACAGGTTTACCTGATTGATAGTAACTGTAGGTTTTACTTGGAACTGCTAATCCCGCAATATTTTTTTCAAGAGAAACCATAAATATATCCGTAATATTTAGCGCATCCTCAAAATCACTACCACTTAGATAATCATAAATTATACTATTAGATAATTGTTTTTGTTTAATTAAACTTTCTATCTCTTCTCTTTTATTACCATGCCCAGCAAACAGAAAACAAATATTTTCTTCCTTTATACGTTGATCATTTATTAGTTTTAAAATCGTATTGATATCTTGAGCAGTTCCCATATTCCCAAAATATGAAACAATT
Organism: Enterococcus sp. DIV0703; assembly: GCF_051711065.1. Classification (NCBI taxonomy): domain Bacteria; kingdom Bacillati; phylum Bacillota; class Bacilli; order Lactobacillales; family Enterococcaceae; genus Enterococcus; species Enterococcus sp. DIV0703. Next base: position 1,972,018 of record NZ_JBIOLX010000001.1, read on the forward strand.
AATTTGTATTTTTTTCTGAGATTCTTAAAATCTATTGATTGCACTTCAGAAAAGTGGAGTTCTTCAGTCGCCCAGTTATGGATAACACTGACTTTTTTAGCGTCAATATCACGATTATTTAAAATATAATTTTTCATATCCTCTGATAATGATACTACATGTGACACTTGTCGAAATAAGTTCTTATTTATTTTTGTCATCACTTTAGAGATAAAACTTTTGTCACTAACGGCATTCATATTTACTGCAATCTCAGGATATAAGTCATAAGTCACAAAGATAATTTTACATTTGAATAGTTTTCTTGCCAGTAATGTCACCAAAGGCAGAATAGGCGGATTAGAATAGACTATAATGACTTTATACTGCTTACACTTCAAAATGTTCATTAACATCATAAAGGTAAAAGAAAAATAATTAACGATTCTACCAACAAAATTGCTTCGGCTAAGTTGTAAATATTTCTTTCTATATATATTTATACCGTCAATTGTTTCATGTAATGGAACTTTACTATTATCTTTAATGTATTCTTTCGGAAAACCGCATAATACATCTACACTTAGTCCAGAATCCTTTAATGCTTCTGCTGTCTGAAAGGGTAAAAGAGCAGATGATATATATTCAGGATAGAAGAATTGACACATAAACAAAACATCTTTTTTCACTTTTCTGACTCCTCTATACTTCGAACAAAGTCTTTTTCTTGATATTCCAAACGAACCGTATCGTAAATAGAGCCTGGATATCCAACGACTGTTTCATCGTAAGATAAATTGCCAAATATTTTCTTTAATATACCGATATTTTTACCTAACATAGTTAGCATTGAATTAAATCCTGAAACAAGGTATATTCGTCTTTTGTGAACTCGCCCAATTTCAGCTACCATCTCTGAAGTATTCACTAATTTTTCATTTTGTGGATGAAAAGTACCAGCTAAATTAGAATCAATCACTAACTTTATGAATGCATTTAAATTGTCTATATACAACATGCTTCTCTTGTTATCAACCTTTGGAAAAAAAGAGATTCTTTGCGCTAGTTTTGATAGTTTTGAATAATTTCCTTTTGCATTTGGTCCATATATCATTGGAGGTCTTATAATAAGTACTTTAAACTCTGGAGTATTTAATTTAACAATTGATTTTTCTGCTTCTAACTTAGATCTTCCATAATCAGTTATTGGACTAGGAACCGTTTTGCTAGATATTATCCCTTCTTCTAAACCATAAACAGCCATCGTACTAAAGAAAATAAATTGTTTGACATGTTCTTGTTTTGCTTTTTCAGCAAGTTCAATTGCTAAGTCTCTATTTATGTGATAATAAATTTCCGGAGATACATCTTTTTTATGAACAATTGCTGCCAAATGTATCATCGTATCATACTCCGAAAAGTCATGTTCTCGCCACGCGTCACCTCGTACACTTAGTGTGTCGATTTGATACTCGTCTTGAAATTGTGTCATCCATTGTTTGAAGGATGTACCAATATAGCTGTTTGCACCAGTAATCAGGATCTTTTTCATTTTACATCCTCCTTTTTCACCGAACCAGTTCCGCCTTCGACAACGCCTTCGCTTTTAAAGACGGAGATTATAGTTCCAAAAAAGCATTTTAGATCCATCATTGGCGTGATATTTGCTGTGTACTGTCCGTCTAAACGTGCTTTGTAGTCAATCTCTAATTCATCCCGTCCACTGATCTGTGCGAGGCCTGTTAGTCCTGGACGGATATCATTTGCGTGGTACTTGTCTCGTTCTTCAATCAAATCATATTGGTTCCATAGCGCTGGGCGTGGTCCGATGACTGCCATGTCCCCTTTTAATATATTAAATAATTGCGGTAGTTCATCCAGACTTGTTTTTCTAAGGAATTTTCCTACTCGTGTAATAAAAAAGTCAGGATTTGATAACAAATGAGTTGGTGTCTCTTGAGGCGTATCTACTTTCATTGTTCGGAATTTATAGATATAAAAATGGGATTTGTTTTTTCCTACCCGTTTTTGTTTAAAGATGACTGGACCTTTTGAATCGATTTTGATAGCTATACATAGAATCAAAAGGATCGGTGACAATACGATGATACCAACTAAAGATAATAAAAAATCTATCCCTCTTTTTAAACCGTCTTTATACACTTTACTCCCCCTACTTATTCGAAGCATTTGCAAAAGTGACGATCTCTTTAGCCAATTGTTCGTCGTCTTGCGGCAGGCTATTGACGAAGTCCATCACTGTTTGCATGGAGTAACCTTTGATGTTTCCCACAAAGATCTTCTCGTAAACTGCTTCATCGTTTCTTTCCTTATCTAACAATAGTTCTTCATATAGTTTTTCCCCTGGACGGATACCTGTTTCAATGATTTCAATCTCGTCTTCGCTATATCCGCTCAATCGGATCATGTTTTTGGCTAGATCTACGATTTTCACTGGTTCGCTCATATCTAAAATAAAGATTTCGCCGCCTTTTGCTAATGCGCCAGATTGAATAACTAAACGACTCGCTTCAGGAATCGTCATGAAATATCGAGTCATACGAAAGTCTGTTACAGTGACTGGTCCACCTTGAGCAATTTGTTCTCTGAATACTGGAATCACGCTTCCACGAGAACCAAGGACATTCCCAAATCTGACAGCTGAGAATTTCGTACATCCTTCTTCATTCAACCCAGTCACGATCATTTCAGCGATTCGTTTTGTTGAACCCATGACGTTTGGCGGATTGTTGGCTTTATCTGTCGAGACCATGACGAAGTTTTTTACTTTCGCTGCTTTGGCTGCTTCTGCTATATTTTTTGTACCGAAAATATTGTTTTTGACTGCTTCTTTTGGGTTATATTCCATCAATGGTACATGCTTATGAGCGGCTGCATGGTAGACGATATCTGGGTGGTATTGTTCCATGATCTCATTGATTTTCTTGCGATCTTGGATATCTGCGATGATCGGTACGATTTCTGTAGGACACTTTTGATGATGCGTGCGTAATTCACGGTCAATCAAGTAAATCGAGTTCTCTCCATGACCTAGAAGTAATAGTTTTGCAGGGTCAAACTGGATGATTTGCCGGCAGATTTCTGAACCGATCGATCCTCCTGCACCGGTGACCAGAATGACTTTGTTCGTGATCTGGTCTTTGATGGATTCGATATCCAACTCTACCTCATCTCTTCCCAGTAAATCCACTACGTCGATGGTTTTTAATTTTGATACGCTGATTTTCCCTGAAGCAAGTTCTTCCATAGAAGGCATCGTGTTGACTTTCACATGAGCGGATTCGACTAACTCAAAGATTCTTCGTAATTTTTTTCTTGGTAAAGAAGGGATAGCGATCGTTACCATTTGAATGTCATATTTTTCAATCAATTCCGGAATATCTTTTAATGCACCTAATACTTTTTTTCCTGAAAGATAGGTATTTCTTTTATTCGGATCATCATCCACGAATCCAACGACATGGATATCTTGAGCCGTTTTGGATCCAAGAAAACTGTTGTATAAAATACGTCCACCTTCACCGGCCCCAACGATCAAGGTATTTTTAGCGGAATCTGTTGATAGATACCTCATATTTTTTGTTTCGATATAGATACGCCAGATCAATCGGCTGCCGATGATCAATAAGAGCGAAAGCAGATAAGCAAAGATAACTAACCGTAAACTGTATCGCCGATTAATGAACAGCAGTATGAGGATACTTGAGGCAGCACTTGCAGATAGTGAACTAAAAATTGCAATCATCTCTCTTAAATTGGTGTAACGATTGATTCGAGTGAATACTTTGAAAAAACTACCATATAATAGATAAAAAATAATCGATAACCCGCTGGAGATTAAAATAAGATCTATTGGTATAGCTACAAACGGCTCCATAAAATTAACCGCTGCACTATTTGCAGCAATCAATAACAAGCTGTCTACTAAAATCAAAGTAATGATTTTTCTTCTTCTTGTTAAAACAAACACCCTACATTCCCCCTAAAATAAACCAAACTTCTTCTTTTTTACCTCTTCATAGACTGGATAACTGATCTCATCCCCGTTGATCAGGTCCTTTGCGACTTGTTTCATCTGTACTACTTTTTCCTTACCAAAGTCCTTGGCGATTTGCTCATAACATTCTTTTAAGTAAAAGGTACGTTTAGAGACCCCATGGGCATCGGAAGCAGCCATTTGCACGAGGTTATGTTTGACCATCGTTTTGGCTGTTTTCTGGATATCTTTGCCAAATACACCGACATAACTTGGTGCGGTGAGTTGGGCCAAGCATCCCATATCTAGGAATGGCAGCAAATGATTCGGGTCTTTACGAAAATGCGCGTTGCGTTCTGGATGGACGATCACTGGTGTCTTTCCTAGTTGTAACAACTCAAAAAAGAGCCGTTCTGCATATAACGGCACTTCCAGTGTCGGAAATTCGATTAGAAGATATGTATCATCTAAATCTGTAAATAAAATTTCATCTCGGTGGATGTCTTCAATCAGTGTTCCGGTAATACGTACTTCTTGTCCTTCCAATAACGTCAAAGGCAATTGTCTTTTCTCTAATTCTGCTTGTAACGAAGCGACTAGAGAAATGACTTGTGATTTTTCATTGCTGTATTTTCCATTATTGTGATGGGGTGTGCATAAAATATGTGTGATCCCTTGTTGAATCGCTTTTTCAGCCATGGCGATACTGGCATCTAAGTTTTCTGCTCCGTCATCGATTCCTGGCAGGATATGGCAATGTAGATCGATCATTTCTCTTGTCTCCTCTCTTTTTAATTCTTAATTCCCGTAGTAATAGCCAGCATCTTTGCTGTGTTCTGCCCCATTGTATACAACACCAAGGACTCGCGCTTGTACCATATCTAACAGTTCTTTTGCTTTAGTCAATGATTCTTTACGTGACGTATTTTCCCGTACGACCAATAAGGTGCCATCCGTTTTGGAAGACATGATCTGCGCATCTGTTACGGCAACGACTGGCGGCATGTCGAAGATTACTACATCAAATAGTTGTCTTGCTTCTGCTAAAATTTGATCCATTCTTGGCGAGCTTAGTAACTCTGATGGATTTGGTGGTTTAGGTCCACTTGGCAGAATCGACAAATTGTCGACTGGTGTTCGTTGGATCTCATCTGCTACACTTCCTGATGAACTAAGAACAGTACTTAATCCGCTTGCGTTGTTCAACTTGAACGTTTTATAGATGACGGGCTTACGTAAGTCTGCATCGACTAGCAGCACCCGTTGACCAGATTTGGCAAAAACAACGGCAATGTTTGCTGCAGTGGTCGATTTCCCTTCTCCAGGTCCTGATGAAGTCACAACAATCGTTTTGATTTGCTGACCAGCTGCGGAGGCAAACTGGATATTCGTCCGAATCGTACGATATTGTTCAGCGATTGGTGAAGAGGGATTTGTGAGTGTGACCAAACTGACTGCATGAGTTTGGGTTGCTTTTTGTTTCTGTGTTCGTGCCATTTTTCTTTCCTCCTAGACTCTTGAGCGGCTTCTGCGTGATGGCGCTGTTTTATCATTTGTAGCTTTTGGTTGTGTCGGAGCTGGTCCTTTTTTACGGATACCCGCATTCAATTCTTTCGCTGACATTTCTGGAACTGTTCCTAAGATTGGGAAGCCTAATGTATCCGTCACATATTTTTCATCTTTTACTGTCCGGTCAAGTAATTCAAATAAGAAAGCTAGACCTACACCTACCATCATTCCTAACACTAAGCCAATCACTAGATTCAATTTATTATTTGGCGAAACAGGTGTCGTATTGGCAACTGCACCTGAGATGATCGAGATTTTATCGACATTCATCACGTCTTTGGCGTTCTCTTGGAATACTTGTGACGTTGTATTAGCGATTTGTTGAGCCGTCACTGCATTTGTGCTTGTTGCTTGGATCGAGAACATTTGTGAATTTTGTGACTGATTGACGGAGATAGCATCTTTGATTTGTCCAGCAGTCATTTTCACATTGTCTTCTGTTTCTAAACGATCTTTGACTTCATTTAGTACTAGATCACTGACGATCATATCCTTATACGTATTGATCATTTGCAGGTTCGTATTGACATCATTGACATTTGCAGTATCTGATTGCGGCAGTGTCACGATCAATTGGGCTTGTGAGCTGTATTTTGGCGTCAAGATGAAAAACGTCACGATGCCTGAGATGGCCAAGCCAGCAAACATTGAGATGAGGATTGTTATCACGTGTTTGCGTAATGTTTCAAAAATTTCTTTCAAGCTGATTGTCTCTTCCATTTTTTCTCCACTTTCCTATTTATTCTCTAGATTCATTTGATCTTTTAATTCTTTTTTCACACGGTCAAGTTCTTGATCGCTGACTTTTTGGTATGAGATATTGTCTTGCATGAAGCCTTCTCCTTGCAGCTGATCTTGCTTGATCGTACCAAATGCCTCCCGATAATCTAAAGCAATCTTTTTCATTTCATCAAAGCTCATGTCTGTTTTCATATTCGACTCTAGAGCATTTAAAACAGATTGATAGTTGCTGACACCGTTCAGACTCAATACTTTTTTCGCTACACCTTCTACGATCTTTCTTTGACGTTCTTGTCTGCCGTAGTCACCATTTGGATCTTCATAACGCATACGAGAATAAGACAATGCCTGATCCCCGTTCAATGTGATTTTACCGATCGTAAAATCATAGCCATCTTGTGAGAAGGTGAGGTCATTATTGACTTCGATACCACCAACTGCATCAACGAGTTCTTTTAGACCTTTCATATTGATTGAAACATAGTGGTCGATTGGGATGTCTACATATTTTTGTACGGTATCCATCGCCATGGCAGCTCCGCCGAATGCGTAAGCGTGGTTGATCTTGTCTTTTGTCTCATGTCCAACGATGTCGACATACGTATCACGAGGAATGCTGACAATCGTTGTCTGTTTGTCTTCAGGACTGATTGTGGCAACCATCATCGTATCTGATCGTCCTTGATCGACCCGACCTAAATCTCCCGTATCAATCCCCATCAATAGAACAGAGAAAGATTCTTGTTTGTCCAGATCAACTGGTTTTGTTCGTTCTCCTTGGGTTCGTTCCACTGATTCGTAAGTTTTTTCAATAGAATGTGAGAGATCTAGATATAATTTTGCTCCTACTCCTACGATTGCTAATACTAATACGACAAGAATTGCTAAAATAATTAGAAATATCTTTTTCCCTCTTGATCTTCTTCGTTTTGCCATAGTTTCCTCCGTTTGATAGCCTTTCTTGAATTCTCGCTTATTAATAGCTCGTATTGCTATAGCCCATTTGCTGAGCGACTGTTTCTGCTTTTGACGCGTATGCGGCTCTTATTTTTTCATTCCGGATCTGTTCGATGAGACTGAGTGCGGTCAAATATTGATCGTAAGTAGCGATAGCAGTCACTTGACCATCCTTTAACATCGTATCGAATAACTGATCTAGTTGCGTAACTTGAGCGATCTGTGTATCAGCGAATCCTAGATATTGCATAACAACTGTTTTCCAAGGACTATCTTTAAAAAAACTCATATTTTCACGTATACGAGCGATATCTGCACTTGTCACCTTTTCTTTGATGAAAACATCGTCTACAGCTTGTTGCCAGTTTGATACATTTTTAGTAAATAAATCGTTGATAGCTGTCTGGATCTTTAGTTTTGATTCTGCACCATCTAACTGTGTCACGATTGCTTTCTTCTCATCTTGGATTGCAACAGCTTCTTTAGCTAATTCTGATTCTTTGATGTCGTAATCATCTGCTGAAAGTTTCACAGAGGATAGCTTATTTGACAAACTTGTGATTGTTTCTTCTGTTATTTTGGGGTTTAGAAAAATTTTTTCTTTTGTACTATACAGCTTATCTACTTCTTTTGATAAAGAAGTCAAGGTGTCTTTTTGATTGGTGATAGCAGATTCTGCATAATTGATCCGTTGCTGATGTTGCCGCTGATTATTGATATGGTATCCAAACAAACAGATCGCAATAGCACCTGCACCTACCACCACAGTAGTCAATGACTTGATGAATGGCTTTTCCATAGATTCACTCCTAAGTATGGATGATAGATAAATTAAGATATAATTCACTTACATAAAAATGACAGCTCTTTATAAAAAAACATAATTAGACTAATATATTCACAGAAATATTTGTAAACAAGTTTCCCCTACATAATCATACCATAAATTATTTTCTTGACTAGGATAATTCACAATTCAAAAGTAAATAAAAACATAAATTAAGATAATAATTAATCGTTTTTATTTTCATAGGTATTTTTAAAAGTTACACAAAAAATAAAATAACGTAAAAATAACATTAATTTAATAATATTTATAATAAATATAAGTTAAAGCCGGCTCTTTGTCAAAGGATGCTGGTAAAGAGAAATCTTAGAATAATTGAGACAGAGAGAAGAAAGTCTTCTTTCTGTTCTTTTTATTTGGTTAAAATAGTTTTATCGTGCCGAATCATAATCCGGCGTTTGAAATGATAAAAATTTCGAAAACCATAAGCATTACGTTTTAATACTTTAATAGGGTTGTTTAAACATTCTAGTGGTCCGTTTGAATAACTGTAGCGGAGGGCATTTTGGATCTGTGACAGAAACTTTTTAAATGTTCGCAAAGTTGTCTCATAAGTTTGAGGTAGCTGGCTGACTTCTCTGGATAAACAGTCCTCAAATAGTGAATGATCTCTTTTCTTTACTGCATAAAGAACATCTTGGTATAACTGATAGCCTTGTCGTAGGTTGGGACAAGCAGCTAACAGCCGATCGACAACCTCGCTTTCAGTTAAATAATCTTTAAAACTGGCACACCAAACCCGTTTTTTCATAGTTCAACTTTGCCTCTTCTTTTTGTAGGAGTTTCCAATAACGTTTCATTTTTTTGCAAGTCCACGTTAGTATTGAAAAGCCCTTTTAAGTCGTGACTTGTTTTCCTTCACTCGATGGTTTAAAAAAGTTCTTCCTGTATGTTGGACAATATGGAAACGATAAATAATCAACTGAGCATTTAGCAAAAGCTTTTTAACCAATGAAACATAAGGCGCATACCTATCAATAATAATGAATTAAACGGCTTTTCGAGTTGCTAAGGAAAGCCGAGGAAAACAGCGTTCTAAATAAGGAAATCGTCGATTTACGACAATGTCCAGTAGTTTATACCTTTGTCCATCCACCATTATAAAACTCATGGCACTTGCAACATTTTGAACCGATTTTAATAAAGCATTAGACTTTTGGCAAAGTCTGTTTAAAAGGGTTCAATGGGGGGGGACACAATAAACCGTAGAAGTACAAATATTTTTCTGACGAGCAAATTCCGTCACCTAAGTATTCTCTTTTAGACGAGTAACGACAGACCAACGAACTTTTTGACTAATAAAACAGCTCTTCTCAGCGACAGAGGTATCCGTTACGAAGGTGCGTTGGCAAGTCTTACATTTGAATCGTTGTTTCTTCAATTCCAGATAGGTCCGATACTCAGGCACTACACTTCATTAAGTAACAACCGGACGGTTGTCGTCCCCTAACATATGATCCTATAGAGGACGACACAAAAACAATGTGGACACTTTTCAAGTGTGTATTGAAGAATATATTTGTAAATCAATAAAATTTCCCCTTTATATCTTTCTTTGATTAAATAATTTTCCTCGAAATAGATATTTAGGTCTAGAATATTTAGAGGATCTTTGATAAGCTAAGTATAGACATCTTGAATCCTCTTATGAATTGGTTCGTTAATTTGATTCTAAAGGATTTCAGGGTATCTTTTCTATGTTTTTCATCAAAAAGTATAGAACCAATAAACCAGAGAAATAGCCTATTTTGTGCCTGTTCGCTGGTTTATTTACATATTAGAAAATTATGGCTCTATAATTTATGGGACTGATGAATCAGAATTGATTCTTCAGTCCCATTTTCATTTTTACTATTAAAAAACATATCGTTCTTTAGTCTGATTAAATCACCGTAACATAAGTAACTGAGAGAACGATATGCGCTATAAATGATTCTATCAAAAAAATGCTAAGATTAGTAAACAAAACTTTTAATATTACCGAGGTTGCTTACGAAACCTTCCAGAAGAAGAATACCGTAATCATTGATACAGTTCTTTTTCCTCCTCCGTGTGCTTGTAAAAAACTGCGGTTCTTCTCCTTATTAAAAGAACTTCCAGAAACTCCGGATGATCGCTTTCAACGAAACTTCAAAACATTCTGTTCTATCAATAAGGGATCACCAATGCACTGATTTACCCTTACTCTAATGGAAAAACAGAATCAAAGAATCCCCATATAAAGACAATAAAATGTGTAGCTTACGGATTTAAATCATTTGTGAACATGAAAATTAGAATCTTTTTGATCAATCAATTAATTAACGTGAAATAACAAAAAATCTGAGACAGAATAAGGTTCATTCTGACCCAGATTTGATTTTATACCACTCATCAGTTCTTATTAACAAAGAGCTAAAATTATTTTGTGATGATTTGATCCAAACTTGCTAGTGATAAAGCAATGGTAGCAATTTGACTTAATTGCGTTAATCGGTTCTTACGTACTTCTGGTTCTTTTGCCATGACCATCGTCTGATCAAAATAATTTTCGATCAGTGGGCGAAGACTTACAAGCTGATCATAATTTTCGTTGATCGTTTGGTCAGCAAAGCTTGTTTTCATTGCTTCTACTGCTTTGTACAGTTCTTTCTCCGCTTCGTTTTCGAACAGATCAGGTTCTACTTCTGATTGTTTTTCAAGCTCAGCTTTTTTCGCTAAGTTCACGACACGTGTCAAAGCTTCCATTGATGGTTTGAAGTCTTCATCTGCAAGATGTTTCTTGAACAATTGTGCTGTTGCAAATATTTTTGTCAGATCTTTTTGTTCTGAATTCAAAACAGCCTCGATGATATCATGACGGATATTCTTCGTTATCAATAATTGGCGTAGACGGCCTTTGATAAAGTCGATCACTTGTTGTCCCGCTGACAAGGCAATACCAAAACGATCTGTATCTTTACTGATAACTTCACTAATCGTTTCTTGCAGAACAGACAAAGGAAATGCCCAATTTTTTGCTTCGATGATGCGGACAATCCCATACGCTTGACGACGAAGAGCATACGGATCATTTGACCCACTTGGGATCATTCCAACTGTAAAGAAAGAGAAGATACTATCTAATTTGTCTGCAATCGCTAATACTGCACCAATTTTGGTTTCTGGTAAGTCACCTTCACTTGAAATTGGCAGATAGTGTTCCTTGATAGCTGTTGCTACAGCTGATGTTTCGCCGTGTAATCGCGCATATTTTTCACCCATGATCCCTTGAAGCTCTGGAAACTCACCTACCATGTTGGTCACTAAATCAAATTTATAGATTTCAGCAGCACGTTGTAAATCCGTTAACTCTTCTGGTGATAAGCCGACAGATTTACCTAAAATACGAGCAATAACTTGTACTCGTTGCATTTTTTCGTAGATGCTTCCAATTTTTTCATGGAAAGTCACTGATTTTAATTTATCAACAAAAGTCTCGATTGGAATCTTTTTATCTTCATTGTAGAAAAACTCTGCATCTTCTAAACGAGCAGTCAATACTTTTTGATTTCCACGGATCACGTTTTCTAGTTTGACACGATCCCCATTTCGAGCAGAAATAAAATGTGGCAAGAGTAATCCTTGGTCATTTCTTACTTCAAAATAACGTTGGTGCTCCTTCATTGAAGTAACCAATACTTCTTCAGGGACAGACAGATATTTTTCTTCAAAATCGCCAGCAAAAACTGTGGGATATTCGACTAAATTATTCACTTCTTCTAATAACTTTTCGTCTAAATCGATCGTCCAATGGTTTTTCTCTGCTAATTCTGTTGCTTGTTGGACAATCATTTCTTTTCTTTTATGTGGCGCAGCTATCACGAATTGTTCTTGTAATTTTTCTTCATACTCATTGGCATGAGCGAAACGAACTGTTTCTCCTAAGAAACGATGACCACGTGATGTGCGATCTGTTGTAACATCTAAAATCTCGAAAGGAATCACTTCATCATCTAGTAAAGCAACAATCCAATGAATAGGACGAATATATTCAAAGTCAAAATTTGCCCAATGCATCGTAACAGGAAATGTCAAACTTTTGATGACATCTGCAAGTCCAGTCAATACTTCTTTCGCTGGTTGTCCATGTGTATATTTGGTTACGTACACATACTCTACACCTTTCAGCTCTTTAAAGGTAATATCGTCAGTCGTCAAACCTTGACCACGTACAAACCCTTCTGCGGCTTTCGTCCAATTTCCATCTGAATCCAATGCGATTTTTTTAGCCGGACCCTTTAATTCTTCTTCGCTATCTGCTTGACGTTCTGGGATATTGGTTACTTTGATCGCTAAACGTCTTGGCGTTGAAAAAGTTTCGATTGTATCATAAGACAATTGGTGTTCATCTAAAAACTTTGCTGTTTTTTGTTCCAGTTGTTTCATGCTTGGTGTAACTACATGGGCAGGCATTTCTTCCAACCCGATTTCTAAAAGTAACTCTTTTGCCATGTTATTCAGCCTCCTTAACCGTTTCTGGATTTGCTGTGTTTTTATTCAATAAAGGAAATCCTAATTTTTCACGCTCTGCCACAAAAATCTTTGCAACAGATTTTGCCATATTTCTGATACGTGACAGATAACCAGCACGTTCTGTAACAGAAACTGCACCACGAGCATCTAATAGATTGAATGTATGACTGCATTTTAAAATGTAATCATAGGCAGGATGAACTAAATTTTCATCAATGCATCGTTTAGCTTCTTTTTCAAAACGATCAAAATTACTTAATAATAGTTCTTGATCACTGACTTCAAATGAATACTTGGAGTGTTCGTATTCAGGCTGTTTGAAAATCTCCCCATATTTTACGCCATCTGACCATTCAAGATCATAGACACTTTCTACTTCTTGGATGTAGGATGCCAAGCGTTCCAAACCATAAGTAATTTCAGATGTCACTGGTTTACATGGCAGACCGCCGACTTGTTGGAAATACGTGAATTGTGTAATTTCCATTCCATCGAGCCAAACTTCCCAACCAACACCAGCACAGCCCATCGAAGGGTTTTCCCAGTTATCTTCGACAAACCGAATGTCGTGTTCCAAAGGATCGATCCCCAATAAACGTAAACTTTCTAAATAAAGTTCTTGGATATTTTCAGGTGATGGTTTCATCACTACTTGGAACTGATGATGTTGATACAGACGGTTCGGATTTTCCCCATAACGACCATCGGCTGGGCGACGAGAAGGTTCTACGTATGCTGCATTCCAAGGCTCTGGTCCAATTGCTCGTAAAAAGGTATATGGGCTCATTGTACCTGCCCCCTTTTCTGTATCATAGGCTTGCATCAACATGCACCCATTTGATGACCAAAATTTTTGTAACGTCAAGATCATGTCTTGTACAGATAATTTTTTGCTCATTTAAAATGACTCCTTCCACTTCTAAATAGTTTGCTGAGAATTTGAAACAACAAAAAGTCCCTATGCTTGTCTAAACAAACATAGGGACGAATAACTTCGCGGTTCCACCCTACTTCCGAAAATTTCGGCAGCTTCATTGTCAGTACTCCCAAGTGCCTCTTCAAAAACCGACAGCATTCGGCTCACACCCTCCCGAACTCGCTTTTGCTACGTATTTTTTACTGATCTTGTTCAACGTACTTTATTCTTTTATTTAGCCAATCAAGTTTTTGTACAAAACTCTCATTTATCTAGGTTCCATAATAGACGTATAGTTAGGCTTTTGTCAAATAGTTTTGAATGTTGATTGAACATTCTACTCATTTTTTTGGTTTTCAGAAGCACTTTCTCCTTCCGGATCAGGCTTTTTTAGGACATGTTCCCATGATTTCATTTGATCAATGAACTTTTTACTTTTTAGATGAATCCCTACGTATTCTTCGTATAACTGGTCAATCAGTTGCCTGATCGTTGCCTTGGTTTCGTCTTTTAAATTGATCCCTGTGATCTTATCATAAGAAATAGCAGAGAACATACGCACGAAATAAACAGCTCTTGGATCTGCATGATAACGACGGTGATCCATTGACCAATGTTCTTCGCATAGCACGCCTCCATATTTGGAAGAATAATCAAATTTACCTTGTGTTTTGCCACACACCACACAATGTGTCCAAATCGGTGCAATCCCAAAGCGTTGCAATAATTGTACCTCAAAGATGTTAGTGATGATTTCCGCGTCGTCACCCTGATCCATCCGTTGCAATGCTGCTTGTGTAAATTGAAAAAGATGGGGATCATATTGATGGTCTTCGATCGCTGCATCCACTAAGTTTAACAAATACGTGCCGTAACCACTTAAAAAAATGTCTTCTTGAATTTTTCTAAAGGAGTGAACATCTTTTACGCTGGTTATAAACGAAAGTCCTTCACTTTTAAACGTACCAATGTAGATTCCTTCAGTAAAAGGGAGTAGTGCAGGGGCTAATGGTTGGTTTTGCCGGTGAATTCCTTTGACATAAAACATCAGCTTCCCCGCAGACTCAGTAAAAATTTTCACTAATTTGTCTTTTTCTTTATAATTTCGACTGGACAATATGATCCCTTTTGATTCGGCTAGCTGGCTCATTTTTTTCGCCCCCCTTTTAGAAAAAGAATAAGGAAAAGAAAAATCATTCACTGAATCATTTTACTTTTCCACTTATTCTACTCATTTTCTTGTCTTCTGACTTTTACACGCGGTTTCGTCTATCGAATATTCACGTTCAACTCATTTTTATCTACTTAAAGTTAGTATTCCTCTTTGCGGTAACCAAAATCTTGTAAATAAACTCTTTTATCGCGCCAATCTTTCTGAACTTTAACCCATAGTTCTAGAAATACTTTGTCACCAAGCAAATTTTCAATATCTTTTCTTGCTTTCGTCCCAATTTCTTTTAGCATTTTACCACCTTTACCGATGATAATCCCTTTTTGACTATCACGTTCAACGATAATGGTTGCTTGAATTTGGATTTTATCATTTTCATTGCGTTTCATTGAGTCAACAACAACAGCCACTGAATGTGGGACTTCATCTCTAGTCAAAAACAGGACTTTCTCACGAATCAATTCCGAAACGATAAAGTATTCTGGATGATCCGTTACTTGATCATCCGGGAAGTATTGAGGACCTTCTGGCATCTCAGCGATCAACACTTCCATTAGACGGTCCACATTGTTCCCTTCTGTAGCCGAAATCGGTACAACTTGTGCAAAAGGCATTTGTGCCGAATAATCTTCGATGATTCCTAATAATTCATCTGGATGAACTTTATCGATTTTATTGATGATCAAATAAACAGGTGATTGAACATTTTTTAATCGTTCAATAATAAAATCATCCCCACGTCCACGTTTTTGATCCGCACTGATCATAAATAAGACAGCATCCACTTCTCTTAGTGCACTGTAGGCTGATTCCACCATAAAATCACCCAAACGATGTTTTGGTTTATGGATTCCCGGAGTGTCGATAAAAATCAACTGTGCTTCTGGTGTCGTATAAACGCCTTGGATCTTATTTCTGGTCGTTTGTGCCTTGTCACTCATGATAGCAATTTTTTGCCCAACGATTCGATTTAATAATGTTGATTTGCCAACATTTGGTCGTCCCACAATAGCGACAAAACCTGATTTATGTTCTAACATATTATTCTCCTTTTAATTAAAAAACATTTGATAGATTTTAGGTACAAATAAAATGAGACCGACGATCACTGCAAAACAAGCGGTGACTAACACTGCTCCTGCCGCCATATCTTTGATTTTTTTCCCAATTGGATGGAAATGAAAATCGGTAAACATATCCACCACATTCTCAAAAACAGTATTTAAAATCTCAACGATCCACACCAGAAAAACTGCTAAAACTAACCACAGCCATTCTATTTGATTCAGTTGAAATACAACCCCCATAAAAAACGCCAGCAACCCAAAACCTACATGTTTTTTCATATTACGTTCCTCATCAAAGACTGTTTTAACCCCTTGAAGAGCAAATTCTACTGACATAGCGAAGTGCTTATTTTTCTCAACCTTTTTCTCGCACTCTTTATCTTTTAAGTCCATAAGCATCTAAAATCTCTTTCTGTAAACCAAACATCTCTGCTTCATCTTCGGGTGTCATGTGATCATAACCATTGATGTGCAAAAAGCCATGCACTGCCAAAAATCCCAACTCTCGATCATACGAATGACCATATTCTTCCGCTTGTTCCTGGGCACGCTCAATTGAGATCATGATATCTCCTAATACTCGTGGTAAAGGATTATCGCCTTCTTCAAAAATCACGGGAATTTCGTCTTCCCCTTCGTCTTCTAATGCAAAACTAATCACATCTGTTGGGGCATCTTTGCCACGGTAGACACGGTTGATTTCTTGGATTGCTGCATTGTCCATAAAAGTAACAGACATTTCTGTTTCCTCGGATAATTTCAAATGAGCCGCTGCAAATTGCAGAAGGTCCTCGATCTCCTTGATTTTTTCTGTTGAAACTTTCTGTGTTTCATCCATAAATGTGATGTCCATATTTATCGCTTCTTTCTTACTTATTGCTGATATTTTTTATTTTAGCCATTTTCTTTTTCTACTTTCATCGTTTCCGCTTCCGATTTCATTTTAGGATATTTGATCCGTGAATGGAAGGTACTACTTAACCCACTGATCAAAGATTTTTCCACTTTGCGAATTTCTTTTAATGTTAAACCACTATCATCAAGTTGACCATCAGAGATTCGTTCTTCAATCAAATTATGGACAAATTTTTCGATTTTTTCACCTGTTGGATGATCCATTGCCCGTACCGCCGCTTCACAGCTATCTGCAATATTCACGATGCCAGCTTCTCGGGTCTGTGGTTTGGGGCCAGGATAACGAAATTGTTCTTCGGTGACTTCAGAATTTCTTTCTTTTGCCTTGATATAGAAATACTTCATCAATGTTGTTCCATGATGCTGTCGGCAAATATCGATTACCATTTGCGGCATGCCATATTCCTCTAAAATTTTCGCTCCATCGGTCACATGACCAAAAATGATCTGTTTACTATCTTCCGGTAATAAGAAATTATGTGGATTTTCAGCACCAGAAGGCAAGTTTTCTACAAAAAAGCTAGCATGTTTGATTTTACCAATATCGTGGTAGTAACAAGCTACACGTGTCAATAATGACCGCCCATTGATCTCAGCCACTGCGTTTGCGCTTAAATTGGCGACCATCATACTGTGATGATAAGTTCCTGGTGCTTCTTCCAATAGCTGTTTTAACAATGGATGGTTAGGATTACTTAACTCATTCAAGACGATCACACTATCATCGTTGACCATCAATTCGATATACGGATGTAATCCCATCGTTAACAGATACGACAGCAAAGCCCCCATAAAGCCACAAATCAGTGTTAACCAAGTTGTTCCATTACTAAAGCTCATACCTTGATAAACGATCAACACAACATCCATCATCAACGGAAAAATAATGACCCACATCATAGCTGAAAACCATTGTTCTGACACTCGTTGGCGTTTTAAAACCGTCGCTAATAAACCTGAAAAAAGATAAGCCATCAAGATAACGGTCAAAAAGTTGGTCCCAATCGAGCCATAAAAAATAAACAATGCAGATACGGCTTGGAACAAGGCAGCCATGATTCCTGCCCTCCGGTTCAAAAAGAAATTTAAAACTAAAGGAACAAAAGCTGCAGGATAAAACAGCGGGATAAAAGCTGCTTGTTCCGTTTGGAATAGTTGGAAAAATTTCATTAATAACACACTGATGGACATAGCCGTAACATAAAAGAGAACATACTCTGTTCGTTTTCCGGCTTCATGGTACTGCATTGAGTTGTAAACTAAAACAGCAATTTGCAATAAGACTGCTAAGATCATTGCTACTAAAGGAAAAATTGACGTTGTTTGACTGGTCAATCCTAATAATTCAAGCTTTTTCATTGCATCTGCATCGATTTGATTTCCTTCACGAACAATGATTTCGCCTTGATAGATCATGACCGGTTGAACCGCACTCCTTGCTGATTGTTTCAATTCCTCTGTTTTCTTTTCATTTAAGACATCATTTACGACGATTCCTTGATCGACAAGATAATGGATCGTTTGTTGTTGGTCAGGTGTCACGTTCAAATATTGGATCTGTTCTTCTGCCTGTTGCTTGAAGGTTTCTAAATCACTTTCTCGAACTTGTTTTTTCATTTGTTCATTGATCAATCGAAGACTTTCATCTCGGACTGTCGCAATTTGACTATCTGACATACTAAAGATTTTTGTGTAAAAATTAGTCGGTAATTTTTGATAAAATGCCACGTTTTCAGCATTGGCATTTTCAAAACTCTTCTTTAAAGCTGCAATTCGTTCGTCGATAGTTGGCTTAGGAACATTTTCATCTTCTTTTGCTTTATCTACTTTTTCTTTATACGCTTTATTGATCGAATCATTTGTTTTATTGATCAATTCAAAAAGCTGCTTGATGCGACTACTTTGTTCACTAGCTAAATCTTGTTGATACGTATATTCTGGCGTAACAGCTTCCGCTGCTAATTTTCTTTTTTGTTCGGTTTCTTCTGTATTCTCAATCGTTTTATTCGCACGGATACTTTCTTCTGCCACTTGTCCTTCTCTAAAGTCATTGGCTTTTTGCTTGACGCTACTAAACGTGACGCCACAAACGATCACAAAAAACAAAAGCAATAAGAAAGGCATTGCCGCCTTTCCTAATTTTGCTTGCAGTTGTTGGAGTATTTTATTCAACATTCGCTTATCCCCCTAAGCCTTACTCTTGATGAAGATCTGCCTTTTCATAAGCTTTGATGATTTCGGCTACAACAGGATGACGAACGACGTCACTTGCTTCAAAATTGACGAAAGCAATTTTTTTGATTTGTTTCAATGTACGTTCTGCATGGATCAAACCACTCATCGTCCCTTTAGGTAAGTCAATCTGACTTGTATCGCCGTTTACGATCATTTTTGATTGATACCCCAAACGAGTCAAGAACATTTTCATCTGTGCCACTGTTGTATTTTGAGCTTCATCTAGTATTACAAAAGCATCGTCAAGTGTTCGCCCACGCATATAAGCTAATGGCGCAATTTCGATGATCCCACGCTCCATCAAACGATTGGTATGATCTAAACCAAATATTTGATACAGTGCATCATACACTGGACGTAAATAAGGATCAACCTTTTCTTTCAGATCACCCGGTAAGAAACCAAGATTTTCTCCTGCTTCCACCGCTGGACGAGTCAAAATGATTTTTTGGACTTCGCCTTTTTTCAACGCAGCAATTGCTAAAACGACAGCTAGAAATGTTTTACCTGTTCCAGCAGGACCGACACCAAATACGATGTCATGTTTAGCAACGGCCTCGACATATTGTTTTTGTCCACTATTTTTCACTCGAATCGGTTTACCATTGCGGTCTTTGACGATTTCTTCTTCATACATTTCAATGAAGTAATCCAATGTCCCTTTTTGCCCCATTTTTAAGGCAGTAACAACATCAGGTGTACTGACATGTATCCCCCGCTTGATCAATTCTTGTAAGGTACGTATCACCGATTGTGCTAACGAAAGCCCCGGCTCTTCTCCAATAATCTGGATCATTTCGCCTCTCGTATGAATCGTTGTTTCAGTCATTTCTTCAATTAATTTTACATGTTTGTCATGCGAGCCTAACAACATACTGATATCATCAGCAGCTGTTAATCTAATTTCTAAAGAACTGGATGCTTCTGTCAAAAATAGACATCTCCTTTACTTCAATTCATTCCTTCCTATTTTACCATATTCATAAAAAACTATATAGCAAATAAAAAAGGTTGTCTCACTCCTTATTCGTTTCATTCATTTTAACCTAAAATTACTTTGCTGAACTTCCATGATTTACTTTATGTTATTCCATGATTGAGAGATTCCTGCCTATCAATAAATAGCTTTTACTTAATAGATAAGGCAAAGAACAAACCTAACCAAGCCTAGATCTATCGAGTGAGGAAGAGAGATAAAAGAAGGATATGTATGATTGCATGGGGAACAAGGCGTACCGATTGATGTTGCCTTGGCGCTCACCTTGAGGAAATTGGGACATGCATGAAAAAAAATCTAAAAAAATAAGTCTGATTTTGACGTTATGGATCAAAATCAGGCTTATTTTCTTTTTAAGAGAGGGCGGTTGTCCCAAACTCTTTAAATGATAAGTTTAAGATTGTAATAGCTCTTTCACAATCGCATTCACTTGGTTCCCATCTGCTTTTCCTTTGACTTTCGGCATGATCGCACCCATGACTTTGCCAAATTCTTTGACAGAAGAAGCTCCAGTTTGTGTAATCGCTTCTTGAACAAGTTGACGAATATCATCCTCAGAAAGTTGTTCTGGCATGTATTTTTCAACAATTACTATTTCACTTTTCACTTTTTCAGCTAAATCGTCACGTCCAGCTTCTTCGAACTCATGTAAAGAATCACGCCGTTGTTTCATTTCACGAGACAACACTGTTAATTCTTCATCTTCAGTCAAGTCGTGACCTTCTTTGATTTGCTCGTTTTGAATGGATGACTTAATCATACGTATGACTTGTAAAGATTCTTTATCTTTTGCTTTCATCGCTGTTTTCATGTCATCGTTCAATCTACTTAGTAGTGACACACTACCAACTCCAATTCATAAAGGAACTAGTTTTTTTGCGTTTTTTTGCGTTTTTTCGCTGCTTTTCTAGCTGCTTCAGATTTTTTCTTACGTTTTACGCTTGGTTTTTCGTAGAATTCACGTTTACGAGATTCTTGTAAAGTACCCGCTTTTGACACGGAACGTTTGAAGCGACGAAGAGCATCGTCAATTGATTCGTTTTTACGAATGACTGTTTTTGACATGTTAATTCCCTCCCTCCGAGCTTAAAAAGTAACCGTAATTGTTATTGAAATTATAATCCAAAAAACAAGACTGTTCTATAAAACATTATATCTAATGCTGATTTGACCGTCAAGGGAATCTTTGGATTTTTTAAAATAATGATATGTTATTTTATTATAAAACAACTACTGACAGTTTTCACATCGACCGAAAATTTCAAACCGATGACCTTCGATCGTACAACCTGATAATTGATTTTCAAAATAGTCCATTGGACACATATGGATTTCTTTTGTCATCCCACAAACGGTACAAATAAAATGATGATGGTGACCGATCTCTCCTTGGCAACAATGAAAGCGAAACTTCATTTCGCCATTCAAATCGGTTTCTTCTAATAAGTCTAACTCAGAGAAATCATGGAGATTACGATAAATCGTATCATAACTCACTCCTTTAAATTCCTCATTCATAAAATCAAATACTTCTTTTGCTGACACATAACGATTTCTTTTGACCAAATAAGTCAATAATGCTTCTCGCTTTTTCGTGTATTTAAATCCGTTATTTTTCAAAATTTCTAACGATTGTTCGATTAATGTTTGGTTTTTCAAGTCTTCCCCTCCAAATCAAAATGATTACGAAGTACATATTCCACAGTATGGTATACTAAAGATAAAAAAAATGCAAGTGAGGTTTTTTATTTATGGCTTTTGACTCTACTGAGATCGTTACTTTTTTTGTCATTTCTGATTCAGCTGGTGAAACAGCAACAAAACTCGCACAGGCAACCATGGCACAATATCCTACAGTTGAATTTAATTTATTTCGTCGAACGTTTGTCACTGACCAAGACACCCTCGAACAAGCCTTACAAGATGCGTTAGCAGAAAAAGCGTTAGTACTTCATACCTTGATCAACCAAGAGCTGATTGATTATACCCGAAGTTTTTGCGAAGAAAACAACTTATTTAGTTTTGACGTGATGACTCCACCGATCGAAGAAATCCAACGATTAACAGGAATTCAACCCACTCGTCAACCTGGAGCCCTACATTTATTGAATGAAAATTATTTTAAACGAATCAAGGCAATGGAATTTGCTGTAAAATACGATGATGGGAAAGATCCAAGAGGTTTCTTAGAAGCAGACGTAGTATTGTTAGGAGTTTCCAGAACGTCAAAGACACCGTTAAGTCTTTTTTTAGCGAATAAAAACTTAAAAGTGGCGAATCTCCCACTCATTCCTCAAGCCCATATCCCAAAACAACTTTGGGAGATCGATCCTAAAAAAATTGTTGGTTTAACCAATAATCCCGATATTTTAAATAATATTCGAAAAGAACGGATGCGTTCCTATGGATTAAATCCTGATACGGCTTATTCTGATATCGAAAAAATACGAGCAGAATTAGATTTTGCTAATGATTTGTATGAAAAATTAGGTTGCGTTGTGATCAATGTTGCTTCTCTCTCAATTGAAGAAACGGCTTCGTTGATCCTAAATGCCTTAGATTTAGAGGACCACAGTTATTATGGCACGGATACTTCAGGAGAAAAATAAAGAGCAAATAATTGTATCCAACAAGCAGCTATAACAAACAACCAGAACCAAACGCATAACTAGTTGAAAAAAAAGCCAGCAGACACGTGTCTGCTGGCTTTTTTTTCAGTATAATCTATTTACATTCCCTTAGAAATGCCTCATTCTTATTTTACTGATGTTCCACATGTTTCAAGGTTTGTTCCAAGATATCCAACACGTGAAAATCATCTAAACTATACAATATTGCTTTGCCTTCACGATGCGATTTTACCACATGGTTTTCCCTTAATAAACGTAGTTGGTGGGAAACAGCGGATTGTTCCATTTCCACCGCTTGGCTGATGGCCGTCACATTTTGTTCTCCATCTTTTAAATACATCAATATTTTCAATCGGGTAGGATCACTTAAGACTTTAAATAATTGACTCACTTTTTCTATTTCGCTTTTTGGTGTGTTTGTCAACCGATTCACCTCCATAAAAAAAGACTGACTTCTAAAGTTTACCACTTTTTCCATCAGTCTCAATTATTTTATTCTTCTGTCATTGATTTGATGATTGCTTCATAGGTATCGATCTTTTCTTGTGCCTCTTGTGCGGAATTGCCTTTTACACCGATATAGAATTTGATTTTTGGCTCTGTTCCTGAAGGACGGATCGCTACCCAACCATGTTCTTCTAATACATATTTTAATACGTCAGATGGAGGTGTCGTTAATTTTTCCACTCGTCCAGCTGAATCTGTTTTCGTTAATTCTTTGAAATCTTCTGTTTGAAGAACTTTTGCTCCAGCAAATTCTGATGGGGCATGGTCACGGAATTTCTTCATCAAAGCAGCGATTTTGGCTGAACCTTCTTGACCACTCATCGTGACTGAGATTGTTTTTTCAGCAAAATAACCATATTTTTCAAAAATCATTTGTAAGCCGTCATAAAGTGTCTTCCCTTGTTTTTTATAAAAAGCAGCCACTTCGGCTAACAATAAGAGTGCTTGGATTGCATCTTTATCACGTACAAATGGTTTGACCAAGTAACCATAGCTTTCTTCAAAACCAAACATAAATGTATGAGAATGATCTTTTTCAAATTGATGGATTTTTTCTGCAATAAATTTAAAGCCCGTTAAGACATTGATCATCGTAGCGCCATAGCTTTCAGCGATGGCTGCAGGAAGTTCACTTGATACGATTGACTTAAGTACGGCTGCATTTTCAGGTAAAGTCCCTCGTGATTGATGTGCTTCTAAAATATATTGAATCATTAACGCACCGATTTGATTACCGGTCAAAACTTTATAAGAGCCATCAGGTTGGCGAACTGCTGCTCCTAAGCGATCCGCATCAGGATCAGTCGCAATCAATAGATCAGCGCCTTCTTTTTCACCTAAACGAATCGCATACTCAAATGCTGAATGTTCTTCAGGGTTTGGTGATTGAACCGTTGTAAAGTCAGGATCAGCTACAGCTTGTTCAGGTACAAGCATAAATTGTTCGAAACCAGCTTGTTGTAATGCTCTTTCTCCTAGCATTTTTCCTGTACCATGAAGGGGTGTAAACACCAATTTTAAGTCTTTCCCCATTGTTTGGACTAATTCTTGATCAATCGTGACTGCTTTGATTTCTTCCAAATATGCTTTATCGACTTCTTCACCAATGATCGTAATCAATCCACTAGTTTCTACTTCGTCATCAGCTAAAACAGCGACTTTTAAAGGATTACTTACTTCACGTACATATTTTGTCAATGCATCCGCATCAGCGGGTGGCATTTGTCCGCCATCTTCTCCATAAACTTTATAGCCATTGTAAGCTGCTGGGTTATGAGAAGCTGTCACCATGATTCCCGCAAACGTATTCAAATGACGAACAGCGAAAGAAAGCTCAGGTGTTGGACGTAGACTCTCAAAGACAAAAGAAGGAATATCGTGTTGTGCCAAAGTCTTCGCTGCTTCCATCGCAAATTCAGGCGATTGATGGCGTGAATCATAAGCAATCGCTACGCCGCGACGTTTTGTTTCTTCTCCTTGTGTATCCATAAAACGTGCCAGCCCTTCTGTTGCTTGTCTGACCGTATAAATATTCATTCGATTGATCCCAGGACCTAAAATTCCCCGCATTCCTGCTGTTCCAAATTCTAAAGGAGCATAAAAAGCATCTTCCAGCTTTTCAGGGTCCTGACTAAGATCAGTTAATTGTTTTTTTAAATTTTCTTCTAAATTTTCTTCATTGGCCCATTGTTGGTATACTTGTTCCCAAGACATGAAGCGAACACCTCTTTCTAAAATATCTACCTCTTTCAGTATAGCATTCTCTTTTTAGATAGAAAAGTCAGAAGAAAAAATAAGCGCAGATAGGATCTTCTTTTCTTTCACCAAGATCAAGATTATTCCTACTGTTCTTACAATATCAAACAAGATTTTTCTTGTTTTTGAAATTGCACTGAACCGTTACGATTATCTGGTTGAGTTTTTTTATTTTTTAGAATATCAAATAATTTTCTTTTTTTATTTGTTTGCTCTTCTTTCTTTTGCAAAGTTCCAATATTATTCCAACTCTTCGGCTGATATGCTTGCCAAACTTCTGGTTCCTGTTCCCAAGGTGCTTTTACCCTCTGTCCTCCTTTCATAAAAATAACTTTCTCGCTCAATTCCTTCCAATTGCGATAAACGTAGCGAAGCTCAGTTGATGTTATCTTTTTGCCGTTGCAATTGTCTTTAGATAAAACCTCACTCATATTTAGCCCATCTAAACAAAAATGGATCTTTAAATTTGGATTTAGTTTTGCACTATTCAAGCCAATTTTGCATTCTCTACGTATATGCCTTATGGAGAGGAAAGTACGCATAACAGAAAAAATAAGTTCGATTTTGACAATAAACATCAAAATCGAACTTATTTTCTTTTTGAGAAAGAACTATTGTCCCACTCTCTCTTTAGTAGTATAAAAATGAATAGTATTCAAGAAGCTCTTCATCTCTTTTGATCACTTTACGCTTGTGTTGTTTCTTCTAATGATTCTAAATATTTATAAACTTGTTGACCAGCAATGCCGCCATCGCCGACTGCTGTCGTGATTTGTCGTAAATCTTTTTCACGAACATCCCCAATAGCGAACACACCAGGCATAGTCGTACGCATGTCTTGATCTGTTGGAATCCAACCAGCTGCATTAGTTAAACCAGCTTTTTTAAATGGTTCAGTCAATGGATCTAATCCTACGTAAATAAACACGCCATCTGCTGCTAAATCAATGGTTTCATTCGTTTTCACATTATGCGCTTTAACCCCAGTGACCACCATGTCATTACCAACGATTTCATCTGTGACAGTGTCCCAGACAAATGAAATCTTTTCATTAGCAAAGGCACGATCTTGGATGATTTTTTGCGCACGTAATTCGTCTCTTCGATGAACAATCACGACTTCAGAAGCAAATTGTGTTAGGTAGATGGCTTCTTCTACCGCAGAATCGCCCCCGCCGATCACGACTAAGCGTTTGTTTCGGAAAAAAGCACCATCACATACGGCACAATAGGAAACACCTCGTCCAGCGTATTCTTCTTCTCCAGGAACACCTAACTTACGATGGATACAACCCGTTGCGATGATCACTGTTTTGGCTTCATAAGATTGCTCTTCACAAATCACTTCTTTGTAATTTCCATGGTCTTTGATGTCTTGCACAATTCCATAGACATTTTCTGTTCCAAATTTAGTGACACCTTCATACATTTTATAAGCAAGATCAGGTCCCATGATGGAATCAAATCCAGGATAATTTTCAACTTCAGCGGTGTTATTCATTTGTCCACCCGGTGCTCCTTGTTCAATCATAGCAACTGAAAGATTTGAACGTGACGCATATAACGCAGCAGTCATTCCAGCAGGTCCAGCACCAATCACGATAACATCATACATATGTACATTCCTCCATTATAAAAATCAAGTAAGCTTACTTTACAGCCTATAGAAAAAAAAGTCTATTGTTCTGCTTACTCTTTCCTCGAATAGATTTATTATACTCGAAAAATTAGTTTAAAAACAATAGACTTTTATTTGATTCACTATTCGTTACTTAAATCTTCTCCATTTGTTGCAATGACTTTTTTATACCAGTTGAACGATTTCTTCTTCGAGCGTTCCAATGTCCCATTTCCTTCGTTGTCACGGTCAACGTAGATGAACCCATAGCGTTTCTTCATTTCGCCAGTCCCAGCAGAGACAAGATCGATACAGCCCCAAGTCGTGTAGCCCAGGAGATCCACACCATCGAGCTCAACCGCATCTTTCATTGCTTGGATATGTTGTGCTAAATAATCGATCCGATAGTCGTCTTCTACATAGCCATTTTCATCTGGTGTATCAATCGCACCTAATCCATTTTCGACGATGAACAATGGCTTTTGGTAACGATCATAAAGATCATTCATCGTGATACGTAACCCCAATGGATCAATTTGCCAGCCCCATTCACTGGCTGAAAGATAAGGATTTTTAGCCGATTCAAAAATATTACCGGCCGTTTGCTCTAATACTTTTGGATCAGTAGTAGCTACCCGGGAAGAGTAATAGGAGAATGAAATAAAATCAACGGTATGTTCTTTTAATATTTCTAAGTCAGTTGGTTCCATCTCGATTTTGATTCCATTACGTGCCATTTCTTTTAAGGCATAAGCTGGATAACTTCCCCTTGACTGGACATCAATAAAGAAATAGTTTTCCCGGTCCGCCTTTCTTGACGCCCAGACATCTTCAGGTTTACAAGTGTAAGGATAATTTGCGCCGGCTGCTAACATACAACCAACTTTATTTTCTGGATCCACTTCATGAGCGATCTTTGTAGCGATTGCACTAGCAACTAGTTCATGATGGGCTGCCTGGTATTTGATTTGTTCCACATCGTCCCCTTCTTCAAAATACAATCCAGCGCCCATAAATGGAGCATGTAAAATCATATTGATTTCGTTGAAGGTCAACCAGTATTTCACTAGTCCTTTGTAACGATTAAAAATGACATGGCAAAGTCTTTCATAAAACTCTATCAACTTTCGAGAACGCCAAGCACCATATTCTTTGACCAAATGCATCGGACAATCAAAATGAGTGATTGTCACTAACGGTTCGATTCCATATTTTTGACATTCTTTAAAGACATCTTCATAGAACTTCAACCCTTCTTCATTTGGTTCCTTTTCATCACCTTTTGGAAAAATACGACTCCACCCAATGGATAAGCGATAGGTTTTAAATCCCATTTTCGCAAAAAGTGCAATATCCTCTTTGTAACGATGGTACATATCAATGGCTGTTTTTGCTGGATAAAAATGTTCCTCATCAAAGTCAAACATTTTTTGTTTCCCAGTGATCACTGAAAAACGATCTTTACCAATCGGAACAACATCAACATTAGCTAAACCACGTCCACCTTCAGCGTAGCCTCCTTCACATTGATTGGCAGCCGTTGCGCCACCCCATAAAAAGTCTTTCCTAAATGCCATCCTACTTCCTCCATTATTGTTTTTGATAAGTTTTTGTCAGGTTGTTTGCTATTTTATCTTGTACTTCGATCCCCTCTTCTTTTAAGCGGTGGATCGTTTCCTTAAATTGTGGCAAATACGCTTCGTGAGCAACAAACAATTCATCCATGATCCGTTTCGCTGTTTCACCCGACCGTACTAAGGGATTAATCGTAAATGCTTGAAGCGCTGTGCCATAATTACCCGTCACTGCCGCTTCGATCGTCAATAATTCCATATTTTTCATGACTTGAAGCCAGCCACGTTCAGCTGGTGGCAAAGAACCGAAAGCAACGTTGCGTGCCCCTTGTGCCCCGACATACGCTGTGACTTCCACGACACAATCAGCAGGCAGATCAGGAACAGCGCCGTCATTTTTTGTTGAAACAACGATTTGGGTTTCTTTATTGGCATAGATCGAAGCGATCGTTTCACAGGCAGCATCTGAATAATAAGCACCCCCACGTTGTTGTAACTGTTCTGGTTTATGGTCTAGTTCTGGGTCCTGATACAACTCAAATAATTCTGCTTCCGTTTTTTTAACTTGTTCTGCTCTTGTACCAATTGTTTGATATTCTTCTAAAGCATGGTTCAACATTTCTTCTTCACGATAATAATAGCGATGGTAGCCACAAGGAATCATTTGCATTTGTTGTAATTGTTCCTTGAAAAACGGCACATCGAATATATTTTTTGGTAAGCCATTATTTTCAGCATAAAGTCGGTCGATTAGCTCATTCGTTCGATCGTTTCCATGTGAATCTGCTACTTTATGCCAATGAAAGTGATTGAGTCCAGCAAATTTATAAATCAAGTCTTCTTTGGTTTCTCCCAGCATTTCTGGCTCTGTCATCATTGCCATAACTGGTACATTACAAAGCCCAATTACCTTTTCCCATTTTCCGTAGCGAACGACAGCTTCTGTAACCATTCCACTAGGATTGGCAAAATTGATCAGCCAAGCATCGGGACATAGTCTTTTCATATCTTCTACGATTGAAAGAATGACCGGAATGGTACGAAACGCTTTGAACATCCCGCCAGCTCCATTGGTTTCTTGTCCAAGCATGCCATAATATGCAGGGATTCGTTCATCTTTCACTCTGGCATCTAATTGACCTACCCGAAACTGAGTTGTTACAAAATCAGCATCTCGCAGTGCTTCTTCTCGATCCAACGTCGCATAGATCTTAACATCATAAGGCGAAGCATCCCACATTCGTTGAGACATTTCACTGACGATTCTTAATTTTTCTTGACCCTCTGCTACATCCACTAACCAGATTTCTTTAATCGGTAATTCTTCATATCGTTTAATAAACCCTTCCATCAATTCAGGGGTATAGCTACTTCCGCCACCAATTGTTGCAATCTTCACTTTTCGTTCCATGAGCTTCCTCCTTTTTTGTTTTTACAACTATATTATGTTTTTTGTAAACGAAAACAACAAGTTAACTTTATTCTTTTGCATTTCCATTTACAAAAATTCATTATATAGCCGATTATTTTGTGAAAATCTTGTATAAGAACAACGAACGATTGACGAATCAATAAATAGCGCTTACAATATTTTTACACAAAAAATTAAAAATATGTAAAAGAGGATCGTCATGCTATTAAAAGAAAAATTAAAAAAAATTGCTTTTTCTCCCGCAGAAACAGAAGTGATCCATTTTATTCAAAGCCATGAACATCAACTCAAAGAAGCAACAATTCAACAAATTGCGAAGGCATGTTATGTCCATCCTTCTACGTTGATTCGGATTGCCAAAAAGGCTGGGTTCAACGGTTGGGTCCACTTTAAGGAAGCTTTTTTAGCGGAAAACGAGTATTTGGAAGGAAATTTTCAAGAAGTTGATGCCAACCTCCCCTTTCTAGAAAACGATGGAATCATGTCTATTGCGAACAAAGTCGCTGCACTGGAACGAATGACGATTGAAGACACACTCTCATTGCTTCACCACGATGACTTACAACGAGCAAAACAGCTTTTATTGAAAGCAAAAAAAATCGTCCTTTTTTCTAGTAATTCGAATACTTTGATCTCGCAGGCTTTTATGTTGAAAATGAAGCGAATCAAACGAGACGTAACGATCGTGACGACTTCAGGCGAATCCTACTATGAAGCCTACAACTGTACGCCTGATACTTGTGCCATCTTAATTTCTTATACCGGCGAAAATAAAATGATGTTACGAACAGCCAAGATTTTGCAAGAAATCAATGTGCCGATTTTAACATTGACGAGTATTGGTGATTCCACTCTTTCTACTTTCAGCTCAGCAATCCTTCGTATCACTACCAGAGAACGATTGTATTCGAAAATCAGTAATTTTACGATCAATACTTCAATTTGTTACTTACTAGACGTACTATACAGCTGTATCTTTGCAGAGGAATATCAAAAAAACCTCAACCATTTAATCAAAATCGGACAAAAAGTAGACGATCGCCCAATCAGCTCCTCTATTATGGAAGAGCCTCCTGCAATTAAGGAATAAATTATCTCACACTTTTCAGCTTCTTATGCATTTTCTCTTTTCACCATCTAGCTTGTTAAGTTAGTCGTGTCCAAAAAGAAAAACCTAAAAAATTTACCATGACAACATGGATATTTTTTAGGTCTTATTTGCTTAAATTTCATGTTGTTTTTCGTAGTTGTTAGCAGTTGGACTAGGCTCAGTAGCGCCTATTAGTCCACGTTCTCTTGCCTGACTAAAACTTGCTCCCCCCTCACTCTCTTTGTTTCTTTGTTTTGATTCAATTGATGAGAGTTGTTCCATTTTGGCAGCCACTACTTTTTTGAGCTCTTCTACGGATACTTTTGGATCATCAATCTTGTCGGCCATTAAGTCTACCAAAACTGCTTTTTGTTTTTCATTAAGTTCTGACAGACGATAAAATGTCTCCGCTAAGAAATGATCACTAAATAGTTATTTT
Source organism: Enterococcus sp. DIV0703 (assembly GCF_051711065.1). Taxonomy (NCBI): domain Bacteria; kingdom Bacillati; phylum Bacillota; class Bacilli; order Lactobacillales; family Enterococcaceae; genus Enterococcus; species Enterococcus sp. DIV0703. Next base: position 2,002,948 of record NZ_JBIOLX010000001.1, read on the forward strand.
ATATCTGTTTTGTTTATTTCAAACGCTATTGTTCAAGGTACTCTACTTCTGATACTCAATAAAATTGTCTTTATTAAAAAAACAGAGAAAAAGAAGATGATTTCCTCTTTTTCTCTGTCTGATTACTTCTATTTGGAACAACTATTCACTTTGGAGTTTATACATATCAGCATACAGTCCTTCTTTTACTAGCAACTCCTGATGGGTTCCTTGTTCAACGATTTTTCCTTTATCCAAGACAAGAATGAGTTCCGCATCTTTGATCGTTGACAAGCGGTGCGCAATCGCAATAGTGGTTCTTCCTCGACGCATCTTTGCTAATCCTTCTTGAATCAACCCTTCTGTCTCGGTATCAATATTGGCAGTTGCTTCATCTAAAACCAAGATTTTAGGATCAGTAACAATGGTTCGTGCGAATGTGATCAATTGTCGTTGTCCACTAGAATAACTTGCGCCTCGCTCAATCACTTTTGAATGATACCCATTTGGTAATTCATTAATAAAGCGATCGGCTTGGACAAATTCTGCCGCTGCACGTATCTGTTCATCTGTGATCGCTGGATCCATCATACGTATATTTCCTGCAATATCCCCATAGAATAGAAAAGCATCTTGGAGAACTAACCCCATTTTTTTACGAAGTTCAGCAATCGGATATTCCCGAATATCACACCCGTCAATTAAAATCTGCCCTTCATAAAATTCATAAAAACGCATCAATACATTGATGATCGAACTTTTCCCACTGCCAGTATGACCGACTAATGCGACAGTTTCACCAGGATTGGCAACAAAAGAAATGTTGTTCAGTACTTTATTTTTTCCATCATAGGAAAAGCTGACATTACGAAATTCAATTTTCCCCTCAGTGATGGTTTTGTTTGCTCCTTCATGTTGCTGTGGTGCGTATTCTTCTGTGTCCATGATTTTTAAGATTCTGCTACCAGCGACGATCCCGTCAGTGAATATACTTAAGAAATCCATCATTTGAGACATCGGATTGAAGAACCCTTGGACATATGTGGTGAAAGCATAGATCAGCCCAACTTCCACTGGTGATTTTAAGGCATCTAAGCCAAAAAGTGTCAGTGCCCAAGCAATGGCTAATGCATATAAAAAGCTGATAATCGGGCTCAATAACAGCGAATTGGTTTTGATCATAGCGTATCGTGTATTGAGATAATCCGTATTGACCGCTTCAAATTCGTTTGCTAACCGTTTTTCCTGCCGGAATTGCTGGATGATCCGCATCCCTGAAATGGATTCATTTAATTTAGTATTCAACTGACTTAACTTTTCTCGCATATTACGATAAATCCGAGAACTAAATTTTTGATAATACCAGATCACGACTCCTAGAACAGGTAAAAAAAGCAACAGCCATAAAGCAATGCGTCCGTTGATTTGAAACATTGCAATAAAGGAGGAAACTACTGCGAAAATGCCTGTCAATACCATCAGAAAAACATACCAAAATTCAAAAAGCGTTTCGGTGTCATTCGTGACTCTTGAGACGGTCGAGCCGGCTGGTGTCTGGTCAAAATATCTCATTCCCAATGTATGCAATTTTTCAAATAATTTTATACGGATATATTGATAGGTTTTAAGCGAAGCATTGGAATACAAATACCATTGGAAAAACCAGATGATACTTTTGACGATGACCCCAAATAAATACAAGCCTGCAAAAAATAAAATCACTTGTGTCGTAGCAGATTGTTTGGCTAAATATTCATCCATAAAGGTTTGAATGATTCGAGGTAATAGGACATTGATTACTGACAATCCCAAAGCAAACAGGATGGCAATGATGAAAGTCGCTTTAAAGGGTTTAGCAAAATGCAACAAGCGTTTAATGATTTGCTTTTGCTCTCGCAATGGAATGGATTTTGACCATTCGGATTGATAGTTATCTTCCATCATTTTCTCCCCTTTCAATTTTGGCTTCTAACTGTTGTTTTTCCCACATTTGTTTGTACCAACCACCTAAAGCCAATAGCTCGGCGTGACGGCCACGTTCAACGATCTGTCCTTTGTCAATGACGATGATTTCATCAGCATGCATCACACTGCTTAGTCGATGAGCGGCAATGATCGTGGTTTTACTTTGACGAATTTCTTTTAAATTCCGCAAAATTCTTTCTTCTGTTTTAGCATCCACTGCCGACAACGCATCGTCAAGGATCAATAACTCTGGATTTTGGATCAATGCTCTGGCAATCGAGATCCGCTGTTTTTGTCCACCAGATAAGGAAACACCCCGCTCACCAACTAATGTTTCATACCCCTTCGGTAATTCTTTGATCTCTTGGTTGATTGATGCTAACGACGCAGCAGCTTCCACTTCTTCGTTAGATAACTTAGGATCAGAAAAACGGATATTCTCACGAATCGTCATTGAAAACAAAAAATGATCTTGTGGTACATAGCCAATAGAATGTAAAAGAGCATCTAAGGAATATTCTTTGATCGAACGACCACCAAATTTGATTTGTCCTTGATAGTCATCATATTCACGCATCAGCAACTTCATGATCGTGGTTTTTCCAGCACCAGTTTTACCAACAATTCCTAATGTATCCCCTTCTTTAATTGCAAACTTGATTTGTTCCAAGGCGGGTAATTCTTCTTTGGGATAATGGAATTGCGCGATCTCTACATTTAATTCTCCTTTTGCGGGTGTCTTCACTGCACCAAGTTGTTCAACGATATGGGTCTTCTCATGTAAGAGTTCATTCACTCGGTCATAAGAAGCATTTCCTCTTTCCAGAACATTGAACAACCGACCAATAGCAAACATCGGCCAAACCAACATTCCAATGTAACTGATGAAGGAAACCATTTGTCCAATCGTGATCGTGCCATCTAGCACATATTTACCACCCAAGATGATCGTTAAAACATAAGATAACCCAATGATCAGCGTGATAAACGGATCAAACAAAGCATCTAAAAAGTTGACACGTTTATTCTTTGTGATTGCCTGTTCGATTTTTTCTTGAAAATCTGCCAGATCTTCCTGCTCTTGCCCAAAGGTTTTGATTACTTTAATCCCAGTAATACTTTCTTGCGTTTTGTCGTTGATACTGGAAAAAGCTTCTTGTGATTCTCGAAAAGCATCATGTAGTTTTGATCCTAATATCCTTGAAGTAACAGCTAATAGCGGCAAAGGGATCAGAGCAAGTAAAGTCAAGCGCCAGTCAATGAAAAGGATCATGGCAATGATTGTGGTTCCCCCAGTAATGACCGAATCAGCAAATGTCAAGATGCCTGCTCCTGCCACATTTTGAATCGCATTTAAATCATTGGTCGCATGTGCCATTAAATCACCTGTACGATATTTTTGATAAAACATACTATCCATACGAGTGAAATGGATAAACAAACGCTGACGTAATTCCTTCTCTAACCTCGCTGCACTTCCCCAAATATTCACCCGCCAAATGAAACGAAAGAGATACTGTAAAATGGCAGATCCGATTAATACAGCGATCCAAAAGACGATAAATCGCATGGAGAGATTCTTATCTGCAATCTCATCGATGATGATCCCGATTACTTTAGGCGGAACTAACTGAACCAAGGCAACACATAATAAAGAAAAAACGCCGATCACATAGTGCTTCTTTTCTTGTTTAAAAAACCAACCCAACTTCCTAAAAATAGACATATTTTTCCTCCTTTTTAACTCCCATCAACCTCTTTTTCTCTTAAAAATTTAGTCAGTGTCACTCATTTTTCTCACTAACTACACAACCTTGTTTTTAATCGCTTCCATAAATCCATCTAACAAAAAAAGCGAGCTGAAATCAATCAGCCCGCTATGATTTGTCCAATGAAAACCCTATTTTTTCCCTTGGTTTTTCATTTGTTGCATCATCTGACGAATTTTCTTTTCAGATGGTTTTTGCCCCATTGACATCATCATTGATCGTAACATGTCCTCATTAACGGGAGGATTTTTTTCTAAATAATCTTTCATATATTTACGCGCAAAAAAGAATCCACCGATTGCGCCGATTAATAAAGCAATAACTGCGATAAGTACGACTATTCCTGTTTTTACCATATAAATCTCTCCTTTCTATTTCCGAATTGCTCTCAATGACTTATTTTACTAAAGTTTTCCCAAAAAAGAAAGGCGTTTTCTTTAGTTTTGGCTAAAAAGTTTATTTTACTGCTTTCCTATAACTTCGCCAAATAGAAGCTTAACCATATATTTTTTTTAGGCAAACCGAATAAATTGCTTTCAATTTTTTTGATGCAGGTGTAGAATGGGGTCGTGAAGAAAATGAGAGGTGATTTTTTTGAGTAATCAATTCCATAAACAAAAATTGATTGAACACACCAACGGCTTATCTTTAGCTGAAGTGAACGGAACAGTCAAAGTTCCTAAAGGGAAAAGTTTTTTTAAAACATTATTAGCTTATTCAGGTCCTGGCGCACTCGTTGCGGTAGGTTATATGGACCCAGGAAACTGGTCGACTTCTATTACAGGAGGACAAAACTTTCAATATTTACTGATGTCAGTCATTCTTTTATCCAGCTTAGTCGCTATGCTCTTGCAATATATGGCAGCAAAACTAGGCATCGTTAGTCAAATGGATTTAGCCCAAGCCATCCGAGCCCGTACAAGTAAAACACTTGGTGTGATTTTGTGGGTGTTAACTGAATTGGCAATCATGGCAACCGATATTGCAGAAGTAATTGGGGCCGCCATTGCCCTTTATTTACTTTTTGATATTCCATTAGTAATTGCCGTATTTATTACTGTTTTTGATGTTTTTGTTTTATTGATGTTAACTAAGATTGGCTTTCGTAAAATTGAAGCGATCGTCGTTTGTTTGATCTTTGTCATTTTATTCGTTTTTGTCTACCAAGTGGCTTTGTCAAATCCCGACTGGAAACATTTATTTGCTGGCTTTGTTCCTAATAGCAAAACGTTTGCTGATTCACCGATGATTGGTGGTGAAACACCATTGACAGGTGCATTAGGAATCATTGGCGCAACTGTCATGCCTCATAATTTGTATCTCCATTCTGCAGTCTCACAAACGAGAGAAATCGATCGGAAAGACCCAACCGATATCGCTCGAGCTGTTCGTTTTACAACTTGGGATTCTAATATTCAATTAACTATGGCTTTTTTAGTCAATGCTTTACTTTTGATCATGGGCGTTGCAGTATTTAAAAATGGTTCTGTGCAAGACCCATCATTTTTTGGGCTTTACGAAGCATTGTCTAATCCTTCTGTTATGAGCAATGATGTATTGACCACTGTAGCAAAATCTGGCATTTTATCTACATTATTTGCTGTTGCCCTTTTAGCTTCTGGACAAAATTCTACGATTACTGGAACACTGACAGGACAAGTGATCATGGAAGGCTTTATCCACATGCGTATGCCGATTTGGTTACGTCGTTTGGTCACACGTCTCTTGTCTGTCATCCCTGTTTTACTCTGTGTCCTCTTTACCAGCACGAAAGGAACGATCGAAGAACATACTGCTTTGAATCATTTGATGAACGAATCTCAAGTATTCCTTGCATTTGCGCTTCCTTTTTCAATGATTCCATTATTGATGATGACAAATAGTGAAGTAGAGATGGGGAAACAATTTAAAAATAATCTATTCGTTAAATCTTTAGGCTGGATCTCCGTAATCAGTCTGACATTCTTGAATTTACGAGGGTTGCCTGGACAAATCGAAAGTTTCTTTGGTGATCAAGCAACTACCAATGAATTGATGTGGGCAGACAATGTGGCTTACTTGATTATCTTTGCTGTCTTAGCCTTATTGTGTTGGACGATCGTCGACTTGTATAAAGGGAACAAAAGATACGCAGAACGTTTGCAACAACTAACCGTTCAAGAAAATAACTAATAAAAAGATTAGATGATAAAAAAGTTGTTCCTTAAGTGTCCAACTTTAAAAAATAAGCCAAAGAATCCCGAAATGGTTACTCTGGGAAATTCTTCGGCTTATTTTAATTCGTATTACTACATTCAACAACTTTTATGTCCATTTGTTGAAATGTCTTCGTGAAGTAGATAAATCACGTTTTTTTCTACTAATATCAGTAGATTTTGCACAAATCCTACAATCAAAACTTTAAGGTTTCATTTGTTTATTCATTCACTGCTGCTAATAATTCTGGGAAAGCTTCTGGATCAAAGTGTTTTTCTTTTAACATAGCAATTTCTTTTCCATATGGTGCATAGGCCGTTTTTTTCTCTTTCCCTACATAAGGGGTTTCTAAGATTTTGGCAATATCTGAAAACATCGGTTCATGTACGATTTCTTTCAGTGCATCAAAACCGATCGTCCCGAAACCAATATTAGCATGACGATCCTTATGTGACCCTTGAGGATTCTTCGAGTCATTGATGTGTAACACTTTCAATCGATCCAAGCCGATTACTTTATCAAATTCTGTCATGACACCTGAAAAATCATGACACACGTCATAGCCTGCATCGTTCGTATGACAAGTATCAAATGTCACAGACAATTTTTCATTCAAAGTCACGCCATCAATGATCTGCGCTAATTCTTCAAATGTCCGACCGACTTCCGTCCCTTTACCAGCCATTGTCTCTAAAGCAATTTGTGCAGTCTGTTCTTTCGTCAAAACTTCATTCAATCCTTCAATGATTTTGGCGATACCAGCTTCGGCACCAGCACCGACATGGGCACCTGGATGCAAAGTGATCTGTGTTGCTCCTAAAGCCTCCGCTCGGACGATCTCTTCTCTTAAAAATTGAACCGCAAAAGGAAACATCTCCGGTTTAATCGTATTTCCCAAATTAATAATATAAGGTGCATGAACCACTATATCAGATAATCCATGTTCCTTCATATACGCTTTCCCCGCTTCGATATTCATGTCTTCAATTGCTTTACGTCTAGTATTTTGCGGTGCTCCAGTATAAATCATAAAGGTTGAAGCACCGTAACTTGCAGCTTCTTCTGCTGCCCCTAATAGCATTTTTTTCCCACTCATGCTTACGTGTGACCCTAATAACATAAAATTCTTCCTCTCCATAAAAAGTGAGTCAATGATCGAAATCCTTATCAAGCCATATTCCATTCATTGATAATCACTCTAAATAAGCTAATCTTTTTCTATTTTAACTGAACATATAGTGAAAGGAAAGTTTACGACTCGAAAACCGGTCTAGTGCTTTAAGTTCCTCGTTCACTCTATCATTCAGAAAAAGAAAGTTGAAATAATCCTTATAAAAATCACCATATCTGTTTTTTTGTTCCATTATTTGCTATAATTAGCGAAATAAAACTATTAGTTGAGGTGAACCCTTTTGCCACGTAAAGATACTCGGAAAAAGCAACATCGAAGGAAAAAGCAAAAATGGTTGGGATTAAACATCGCTTTTGGTGTCTTCCAATCACTGACTACTTTTATCGTCGTCCTTCTTCTGCTACTGGCAGCCCTTGGTGTTGGTATCGGAGCTGGTTATTTTGCCTATCTTGTTGAAGATACCGAAATACCATCCAAAGCAACCCTGCAATCAGAGCTTGGCAACATTACAGAAACATCTAAACTTGTTTATGCTGACAATTCTGAAATATCAAAGATCCAAACTGATTTAATGCGGACAGCCGTTCCTTCAGATCAAATTTCGCCTTTATTGAAAACTGCAATCATTAGTACTGAAGATGAGTATTTTGAGCGACATAACGGCTATGTACCAAAAGCTGTTTTGCGTGCTTTATTTTCTGAAGCAACTGGTATCGGTTCTTCCGGTGGTTCCACGTTGACTCAACAGTTAGTCAAACAACAAATCTTAACTGATGAAACAACATTCAAGCGAAAAGCAAATGAAATTTTATTAGCAGCACAAGTCGAGAAACACTTTTCCAAAAATGAAATTATTTCTATGTATCTAAATGTTTCTCCATTTGGTCGAAACAATAAAGGACAAAATATCGCTGGTGTACAAGAAGCAGCGAAAGGAATCTTTGGTGTCAATGCCAAGGATGTCAACTTGCCACAAGCTGCCTTTATCGCAGGCTTGCCACAAAGTCCGATCACTTATAGTCCTTATACAAATACTGGGAGTTTAAAAGAAGACCTTTCAGCAGGATTAAATCGAAAAGATGTGGTTCTATTCAGCATGTATCGTGAAAATAAAATCACAAAACAACAATATGAAGAAGCGAAAGCTTATGATCTCACGAAAGATTTCTTACCACAACAGATTGCTGAACAAAGTGATCGTGAGTTTCTATATTATACCGTTATGGGTGAAGCCACAGAGATCATCACTAAACAATTAGCTGAAAAAGATGATGCAGATTTATCTGATAGTTCAGTCTATGATGCCTACTATCAAAAAGCACAACAAACGATCCAAAACAAAGGTTATACGATCCATTCAACGATCGATAAAAATGTTTATGCGGCAATGCAAGAAGCAGCAAAAAGTTATGGTCATCTATTAGACGATGGCAAAGCCACACAAGTTGAGACAGGAAATGTCTTGATGGATAATAAAACTGGTCGTATCTATGGTTTTGTTGGTGGTAGAAATTATCTACAAAACCAAAATAATCATGCTTTTGACACCCAAAGACAAGCTGGGTCTTCGATTAAACCAGTACTCGTGTATGGTCCAGCCATCGATATGGGGCTCGTAGGATCAGAATCACGTGTTTCTGATTACGCAACTACCTGGCAAGAAGGAAGTAACGCAGGAGAAAAAATCGTCAATGCAACGAATGAAGGTTCTAATACCTTCCAAACGATTCGAGAATCTTTGGAATGGTCTAACAATATCCCTGCCTATCATTTATATCAGGATGTTTTAGAAAATGGAGGTTCTAAACAATATGCTTATGAAAATTACTTGGCAAAAATGAATTATCCAACCAACGATAATTGGGGCGTTGAGTCTGCACCTTTGGGAACCGTTGATGTAACGACTTTGGAACAAACCAATGGCTTCCAAGCTTTAGCTAATGGCGGGGTCTATCAAGAAGGTTATTTGATTGATTCAATTACTGATAACTCAGGAAAAGTCATCTACAAACATGAGGAAAAACCTGTAAGAGTGTATTCTGAAGCTACAGCATCAATTATGAATGATATGATGCGTAGTGTAATCACTGCGAAAATCACGACACCTTTTAAAGATGATATTACTGCTTTAAATCATGAACTGGGACAAGCGGATTGGATCGGCAAAACAGGTTCAACAAATGACTACCGTGATTCTTGGCTGATTGTTTCAACGCCATCTATTACGATCAGTAGTTGGGCAGGTCACGATGACAACACTGGAATGGACTCAAGAGCCCGATTACGTTCTTCTAGCTATTTAGCCAATCTCATTAATCAAGTATACCAAGCAAATCCAGCGATGTTCGGGACAAAGGATAAATTTGAATTATCTTCTGATGTCTCCAAGAAAAAAGTAGCATCCTTTACAGGACAACTTCCTGGTAAAGTTACTGTTGATAAGAAAACCATCGAAACACCAAGTCAGACAGTTGAATCGCTTTGGGCAAAAAATGGTCCAAAAAAATCAACATTCAAGTTTGGTGTCGGTGGAACGGATGAAAACTATAAAAATTATTGGGGTACTGCTTCAGCCTTTGCTCGAGCAAATCCAGCCAAAAAAGAAAATGATAAAGAAAATGAATAATTCAAAGTCTATCATCTTTAATATTGATGAAAACGAACTGACATTATTTGACAAAGAACCTAAAAACAGTCGCCAATTTTGGCGACTGTTTTTATCTTGTTAATTTTTCAGTAGAGCCCGTACGCTTTTTTTCTTGCTGTTTGACTAAGTTTATTGCTTTATTCCTTTTTTGATCCACTGTTTGCTGTTGATGAGTATTTTTATCTGTAGTCGGTGAATATTTAGACTGATTTAGATCATTGATAGCAGGTTTGCTTTTTTCTTTTTCATATGTGACTGGTTCCCATACCCCAATTTCAAACCACAGCGGGTTCGTTTCACTTGATTTCTTTAGGTTATCTGACTGTTGGTCATTTCCATTGATATTCATCGAGGGCTCAGCTTTTTCTAAATATAGGCTGGTTCCTTCTTTGAATTTAGGAGCAGTCAAGCTTTTAAAGGTGCTAGGGTTAAAACTATTTAGATCATTGGTAGCAGGTTTGCTTTTTTCTTTTTCATGTATGACTGGTTCCCATACCCCAATTTCAAACCACAGCGGGTTCGTTTCACTTGATTTCTTTAGGTTATCTGACTGTTGGTCATTTCCATTGATATTCATCGAGGGCTCAGCTTTTTCTAAATATAGGCTGGTTTCTTCTTTGAATTTAGGAGCAGTCAAGCTTTTAAAGGTGCTAGGGTTAAAACTATTTAGATCATTGGCAGCAGGTTTGCTTTTTTCTTTTTCATGTATGACTGGTTCCCATACCCCAATTTCAAACCACAGCGGGTTCGTTTCACTTGATTTCTTTAGGTTATCTGACTGTTGGTCATTTCCATCGATATTCATCGAGGGCTCAGCTTTTTCTAAAGGTAGGCTTGCATCATCTTTGTCTTTTCCTTTAAAGTCACCTGATTGCCGGTTATCCCCTTCTTTGACAGTCATCACTTGCTTACTTTCGATTTCCCTACAATAATCGCTATTGTTTTCTCTATTTGGCTCTTCAGGACTTTGCATTTTACTTTCATCTTTATTCCAATTGGTTCTTTCACTACTGCTAGTTTGTACTTCTATCCATACTTGTGGGTCATGCTGTTTTTGTTTCTCTTCTTCCAAACGTATGCTGTCAACCCTTTTTTGATTACGTTCATTTGAAGCTTCACGTCTTTTTCTCCATTTGTTGACAGGATCTAATAACTCAATAGATTGATTGTTTTGAAATTGGAAGACTGTATCATTTTCCATGCTTTTTTTCAAAATATCGTTAAAATTGTCTCTAAACCGTCCATATATTTGACTTACTTTCCTACTAATGCTAAGTAAAATAGCATCGATTTTACTGTCAGACAATTCACTTTTTTTCAAAGTAGAAAGATATTCAAAAGAATAACTCTCCGTATGTAAACCTATATGTTTTGCTAAGATATAACCAATCGCTTCTGATTTAAAATATTCTAATTGGTCTGGATAATCGGTACTAGTTCCTCTTGTCTTATGTATGGCTGAACGCATAAAGTTACTCAATGTTTGTTTATCATTCATCCCTGATTGAATCTCGATTGGCATACTTGTAAATTGGTTAATACTTTGGAACAAAATTTGGTAGAGAAATGAATCAACTGTTTGATTCCCTACATAGTATGCTGGTCTGGGTATTTCTTGCTTTTCCGCTAATTCACTAACATCGAAAACCTGTACTAGAAAAGAAGCTGTTAGTTTACTTTTTGTTTTTTTGTCGAAACGTACTTCTATATGGTCTTTATAAAGTGCGTCTGGACCCAGTTTTAATTTTTTTTCTAGTTTCTTCCATTCCTGAGCCTCGAGAGCCAATTGGACATCTGGTTTTTGGGCGATCAGGTTTTGGGTTATTTTTGACTGTTGCCAAGGAAGATGCGCTGTAACAGATAAAAACTTAATAAAATTATCCTCTTCTAGAAAAGTTGAAAGTTGTTTTTTTCGATACGTTTCAATCCCTTCCCTATCCCCCCGTTTGTTCAAGCTTTGTATACTTTTATCGTCTATTCCCTCATTAAACCTAAGATTTAGTGTATATTCAACTCCTTCTGGAAATAAGTCAATTGAGCTACCCCACTTACCACGTGCATTAATATGATGTGCCACACTTACAAAATAATAAAATTTTTCTATGATCTTTTCTTTATTTTCTTCTATAAACGGACGATATAATTCCATTCCCGGATCCTTAGTTACTATTACCAGTGAAGAATCAAGATATAAGGAATGATTAAAAACAAAACCTGGAGTACAGCGACGATTGTTCTTGTACTTCTCTTCCATTACTGGTAATGGAAATACAAAATCTGTAATAGCATTCTCTGTAAAAGATTTAATAGGAATATACCAATTTCTCCTATTTCTTTCCAATGCAAGATATGTCCTATTTAAATTTTCTAATATTATGTCTTTATACTTTGAAGTTTTTAACTCATCGTAAACATCAGGAAGCAGTTTCACAAAATAAAAATCTGACATTTATAACTTCTCCTTACAATTTAAATTTTCTCTTCTGATAGAGATTCCATTTCATTATACGGAATAAAAAGCTAAAATTTGTCCAAGTTTTTACAAAAAAATAAATAGTTGTTCTTGTTAACTAGCTAAAAGCTTCAACGAATGTTTACTTGTTTCATTTTAGAAGTTAAAAACACTCCACTAGCATCATCTAGTGGAGTGTTAATCACTTATTATTTCGTCGATCCTTTTTCTTCAATTCCATAAGGTAAGATAATTGTTTTTTCTTCAACTTCTTCTTTATTCATCATTTTTGTTAATAGACGCATTGAAACGGCACCTAAATCATACAATGGTTGTGTGATACTTGTTAGGCGTGGACGTGCAACTTCTGTTAACAATGAGTTATTACTTGTAATGATCTCAAATTCTTCCGGTACTTTCACACCCTTATCTAAAAGACCATCTAAAATACCGATAGCTAATTCATCATCTGAAACATAAACAGCTGTTGCGCCACTGTTATGAATGCGATCAACTAAAGTTAATCCGTCTTTAAAGTTATACTCTGCTTCAAAGATCAAACCTTCGCTGTAAGGTAAATTATTTTCTTTAAGTGCTTCTTTATATCCTTTCAAGCGATTTTGACCATTGATTGGATCAATCAATGCCCCACTGACAAAGGCAATTTTTTTATTGCCATTCTTAGCTAATTTATTGACAGCATCCTTAGTTGCTGAAGTGTAATCGATATTCACACTTCCAACTTGTTCATCAGGGTCAATTGAGCCAGCCAATACTACAGGAGTCTTAGATCGAGAAAACTCACCACGGATTTCATCAGTGATATGATGTCCCATGAAGATCACGCCATCTACTTGTTTTGCTAACAAATTATTTAATACATTCACTTCTTTTTGATCATTGCCGTCTGAATTTGCTAAAATGATGTTGTATTTGTACATTGTAGCAACATCATCGATCCCACGTGCTAAAGAAGCAAAAAACATATTGCTGACATCTGGAATGATTACCCCTACTGTCGTTGTCTTCTTACTTGCTAGCCCACGTGCAACAGCATTCGGACGATAGTCCAATCGATCAATGACTTCTAACACTTTTTTTCTAGTCGCAGGTTTGACATTCGGATTCCCGTTAACGACACGTGAAACAGTAGCCATCGAAACATTTGCCTCTCTCGCTACATCATAAATAGTAATTGTTTGCTTTTCCATTCTTGCTCTCCTGTTCATTTTTATATGTTTTCTGAAAATACGCTTTACATTTCTAAAACAGGATAACAAATAATACTCAAAATTGCAACCGTTTTACTACCGCTTTCATGAAAATAATTCATTTTTTCACTTTTATACGTTGGTCTTTGAAACATTAAGTGGTACAATTATCTAATAATTCAATAAATTAGAAAGAAGGATGCCAAAATGAATAACGTAAAAATCAACGAATTACGTAAATGGATGGCTCAAAATCAAGTGGATCTTGCCTATATTAGTGATCCAGGACACATCGCTTATTTTTCAGGATACGAAAGTGAACCCCATGAACGTGTCTTAGCACTATTTATCCCACTTGAACAGGATCCTTTTTTATTCACTCCGGCTTTAGAAGTTGAAGATGCACAAAACAGTGCATGGTCTTTTGATGTTCGTGGCTATTTAGACAGCGAAAATCCTTGGGAAATCATTGGGAAAGAAATTCGTCACCGTTATGGTCAGCCTGGAAATATCGGAATCGAAAAAAATGCGTTAACCGTTGATCGTTTCGATGCCATTTCAGATGTTCTAACTGGTTCTGACAACTTTACTGATTTAACAGCAATCATTCAACGTCTCCAATTAATCAAAACACTGGAAGAAAAAGACCAATTACTTGCTGCTGGTAAATGGGCAGATGTTGCCTTTGAAATCGGCTTTAAGGCAGTAAAAGAAGGTGTTACTGAGCAAGCAATCATTGCAGAAATCGAATACCAACTAAAAAAACAAGGTGTTTCGCAAATGTCGTTTGACACGCTTGTTTTAGCTGGTAAAAACGCAGCAAGCCCCCACGGTGCTCCAGGCAGCACAAAAATTTCGCCTAATGAACTTGTTTTGTTTGATTTAGGTGTTGTTTGGGATGGTTATTGCAGCGATGCTACTCGAACTGTAGCCTATAAAAAACCAACTGAATTTCAGGAAAAAATTTATCAAATCACACTTGAGGCACAATTAGCTGCCCAAGCAGCTGTACGTCCCGGCGTAACGGCTGCCGAACTAGATCAAATTGCAAGAAATGTAATCAATAGCTATGGCTATGGCGAATACTTCAATCATCGTCTAGGTCACGGAATCGGAACCACTGTCCATGAATTTCCTTCCCTTGTAGCAGGAAATGATTTAGTCATCGAAGAAGGCATGTGCTTCTCACTTGAACCAGGAATCTATATCCCTGATCAAGTAGGTGTTCGAATCGAAGACTGTGTCTACGTGACAAAAGACGGCTGTATTCCATTTACAACTACGCCAAAAGAATTATTGGTTATTGAGTAAGGTCGTGAAAGAAGCGGTTAACTCCGAACGAATAAGCGATGATTTTTTAAAATAGCTTCTCATATTTTAGAAAATTATCGTTTATTGTTGAGGAGTTGCTTCTTGAACGCCGTGGATCAGAGGTCGTGAGAAGAGCGACTTGATCTGAGCGCTCACCAAGTAAAAACTGCGACGAGTAATCGCAGGAGCAGTAAGGATGAAAATCTCGAAACAGCTTCCCATGTTTTGAGATTTTTTGACTTATCGCCGAAGATCAGCTCTTTGAACACCGTGGATTAGGTCGTGAAAGAAGCGGTTAACTCCGAACGAATAAGCGATGATTTTTTAAAATAGCTTCTCATATTTTAGAAAATTATCGTTTATTGTTGAGGAGTTGCTTCTTGAACGCCGTGGATCAGAGGTTGTGAGAAGAGCGACTTGATCTGAGCGCTCACCAAGTAAAACCTGCGACGAGTAATCACAGGAGCAGTAAGGATGAAAATCTCGAAACAGCTTCCCATGTTTTGAGATTTTTTGACTTATCGCCGAAGATCAGCTCTTTGAACACCGTGAATCAGAGGTTGTGAAAGCATCGGGGAGCTCCGATGACAATAAGAAAGAATTTTTTAAAATAGCTTCTCTTATTTTGAAAAATTCAGGCTTATTTCAAGGAGCTGATGCTTGAACACCGTTTAAGCAAGAGGCTGTGAAAGAAGCGGTTAACTCCGAACGAATAAGCGATGATTTTTTAAAATAGCTTCTCATATTTTAGAAAATTATCGTTTATTGTTGAGGAGTTGCTTCTTGAACGCCGTGGATCAGAGGTCGTGAGAAGAGCGACTTGATCTGAGCGCTCACCAAGTAAAAACTGCGACGAGTAATCGTAGGAGCAGTAAGGATGAAAATCTCGAAACAGCTTCCCATGTTTTGAGATTTTTTGACTTATCACCGAAGATCAGCTCTTTGAACGCCGTTTATCACTTCTACATCTATTAATGAGTCTAAGGGCGACTGTTAGTCCTAGACTCATTTTTTTCTTATCTTCAACCTCACTAATTGTTGTTGACCCATTCATACCAAAGAGCTCTGGTTACCAATAGATTTTACGAATTCTTCTGATCATTCTGGTTCTTTTATAGTGTCTTCACTCTCATGGTGATAAGCATGCTATCAAGTGATTACGCAAATTAGACGTTTACATTATGTATTATTCTAGTAATTATCAAACAAAAAAATATCAAAGCTAGGAAACTTTGCTAGCTTTGATATTCATCACTTATTCCGTTCGATTAACCAAAATCGAGATAGCATCTATTGATTATTTACAAAAAATAGAAATTGCCTATTTTCCATTATCAGTAAATGTATCTTTTAAATCTTCTTTTTTAGCTTTGACATCTTCTTTAGCCATATCTGCCATTGCTTGCGCATCTTTTGCGACTGGTTTTGCTTCAGCAATGCCTTCTTTGACTGTTTGTCCAGCTTCACCTGCAGCATCTTTCGCATTGATCATCATATCTTCAGATGCATCTTTAACTGTTTCATTCATTTGTCCGACTGGCTTTTTAAGCTCATCTGCTGATTTCTTGAAGCGATGAGAAAGATCTTCTGATTGTTCTTTTAATGTTAATAAAATGTCTTCAGACTCATCTTCGACATCATTTGCAGAATGATTGACTTTATTTTTCACGCTACCAGCTAAGTCACCAGCTTGTTGGGATAGATCTTGCGCTTTTTCTTTTGCGATGTCTGTTAATGTCGCTGATTTTTCTTTTGCCATATCCGTGTAGTCTGAAGCCATATCAAGTAAATCATCTGCTTGTGCAGCAAGTTCATCGCGTAGTTCTTTTCCTGACTTTGGTGCTAATAATAATGCTGCGACTGCTGCTGCTGTCCCACCAATAACTGCTCCTAGTAAAAATCCACCTTTTTTTGCCATAATTAAATTCCTCCAGTCTTTTCTGTATGTTTTTTATTTTTGAAAAACTTTAAAGCTGTGCCACCAACTTTTCCAGCCACGGTAGCTTTAGCTGTTGTACGCCCAATCCCACCAACTTTGGTTACGATATTTTTACTTGATGTATTCAATTCTGACACGCTTTCACTTAAATCTGCGATAGCTGTAAATAATGGATCAATCGTTTCTACTTTCCCATTGATGTCTAAAAGCAATTCATTACTTTTGACTAGTAAACCTTCCACCTGCCTTGACAAAAGATCGACATCTTTGGTGACGACTTCAATCGTCGTATTTGCTTCTGCCACTGTTTGATCCACTTTTTCTAATGTTTTTGATAATTGTAACAATACTCTTATGATAAAAACAACGAGGACTGCAAATGCGATGGCCGCAATCAGCCCAGCAATTTCTCCGCCTGTCATACTCGAACTCCCTTCTGATACTCTTTCTATAAGCATAGCATTTTCGCATTTTTTAAACAAATAAAAAATAGCAAAGCTTCAACTACTTTTTTTGGATAAGAGCAGTTGAAGCTTTCATTGCTAAAAAATTTATTTTTTCAGCTCATCTTTTGATTCAATTTTTTTGTTGTCTTTTTTTGGTACCATCGTTTGATCAGCTTCTAATTGTTTCCCTAGCTCTTTGATATATTCTTTTAATGGTTCGCCGACTTCTGGATGAGTCAAGCCGTATTCGATACTGGTTTTCATGAAACCAAACTTGTCACCAACATCATAGCGTTTGCCTGTAAAGTTACGAGCAAATACTCGTTGTGTTTTATTCAATGTATCAATCGCATCTGTCAGTTGGATCTCATTCCCAGCACCTGGTTGTTGTTCTGCCAAAACATCAAAGATTTCAGGAGTTAATAAATAGCGTCCAATAATAGCTAAATTACTTGGTGCTTTACTTGGGTCTGGTTTTTCAACGAAGTTTTTAACATTGAACAATCCTTCTTCTAATTCTTCACCAGGATTAATAATTCCGTATTTAGACGTATCTTTTTGTGGCACTTCCATCACTGCGATTGTTGATGCATGTGTCCGCTCATAGTCATCAATCAATTGTTGTGTCAAAGGTACTTCATCTTCCATGATATCATCACCTAACATCACAACAAAAGGTTCATTACCGATAAAAGCACGGGCTTGTAATACAGCATGTCCTAACCCTTTTGGATGAGATTGACGAATGAAGTGTAGATTTACATCAGTTGTTTCTTCAACCAACTTCAATAATTCTGTTTTCCCTTTTTCACTCAAATTCGTTTCTAACTCGATATTTGAATCAAAATGGTCTTCGATTGGTCGTTTTGCTTTCCCAGTGACGATCAAAATGTCTTCGATCCCTGATTTAAGTGCTTCTTCTACGATAAATTGAATCGTTGGTTTGTCAACGATTGGAAGCATTTCTTTTGCCATCGCTTTTGTTGCAGGTAAAAATCTTGTTCCTAAACCTGCTGCTGGAATAACTGCCTTTTTTACTTTCATTTGTCATCTCTCCTCTAAAAAATTAATCGTGAAAATTCATTTTCTTTTTTTCCATCTCGCAACATGATTTCTCTTGCCGCAATTTGTACATTTTTATTTTCATAAAGTACTTCATAAATTGTTTGAGTGATTGGCATGTCTACACCTACTTGCTGAGCAAGTTCTTTTGCGGCTTTTGTCGTATGGACACCTTCCACAACCATCCCCATATTTTCCAATACTTCTGACAGTTCATGCCCTTTACCTAACAAATTGCCCGCTCGCCAATTTCGCGAATGGATACTAGTACAAGTAACGATCAAATCGCCCACACCACTAAGACCAATAAAAGTCAATGGGTTGGCACCCATGGCAACACCTAAACGACTGATTTCAGCTAAACCTCTAGTCATAATAGCAGCTTTTGCATTATCCCCGAAACCTAATCCGTGGATTGCTCCTGCACCAAGAGCAATAATATTTTTCAATGCAGCCCCCATTTCAACCCCAATCACATCAGGGTTGGTATAAATCCTAAAATAATGATTCATGAATAACTTTTGGACAAAGGAAGCTGTTTTTTGATCTGTGCTAGCAGCTGTGATCGTAGTAATGTCATGATTTGCTACTTCTTCTGCGTGACTCGGACCAGATAAAACAGCAATGGATTGACGTTTGTCACTCGGGATCTCTTCTAAAAGAATTTCTGAGATCCGTTTGTGTGTTTCCTGTTCTAGACCCTTGCTTGCATGGATGATTACAGGCTTGGTATTCAATTTAGTGACCACCTCTTGTGCTACAGAGCGAATGGCTCGTGTCGGAATCACGAATAACAAGGCATCAATATCTTGAACTGCCTGTTCCAACTCACTAAAACCACGGATTGACATTGACAAATGATAGTCGGGTAAATATTTTTGATTGGTGTGTTGTTGGTTGATCTCGTCTATTTGCGATTGACGATGTCCCCATAGGCGAACATCATGTCCATTTTCAGCAAGAACTTGCGCAAGAGCTGTCCCCCATGAGCCAGCTCCTAAGACTGCCACCCTATATTTCATTTTACCACTCCTGCTATTTTTTTCATTTTTTTAGCTCTGTAAATTAGATAATCATTTGATTTTTACCAAAAGTGCGATCGTAATCTGGTAGATTTCCTTTTTTTCTACGCCAGATAAACAGAATAATTGTTACAACGAATAAAAAGGCTGACAACAATTGGGAGATACGAATAACACCTAAGAAGTATAAACTATCTGTCCGTAATCCTTCGATAAAAAAGCGCCCGAAGCTGTACCACATCACATAAACAAGTAAAACTTCTCCTTTTTTCAGTAAATGCTTTTTGTTTCTTAAAAATAGGAGTAGGATAAAGCCAATCAAACTCCAAACGGATTCATATAAAAAGGTAGGTTGACGATAAAAACCTTCAATGTACATATTATCAATTATGAATCTTGGGATATGAAGATTTTCTAAAAAGATTCTCGTCGTGACAGGGCCATAAGCTTCATGATTCATAAAATTTCCCCAACGCCCAATTGCTTGAGCGAGTAGGACACTTGGTGCGGCAATATCTAAAAATGTCCACATGGAAATAAAGTGGTATTTGGTAAAGAAATATAAAGTAATGGCACCTGCGATCAATCCACCATAAATAGCTAACCCGCCAGAACGGATATTGAATATTTGAATAGGATCAGCTATATATTGTGGTAAATCAAATAAAATATAGTACAACCGTGCGCCAATAATTGAAAGTGGCAATCCCCACAACATAAAATCAGTGACATCCTCAGATTTTAAGCCAACTCGTACGGCTTCACGGCTACTTAGCCACATGGCTATAATTATTCCCGATACAATGATCAAAGCATACCAATAAATTGGTATTCCTAAAAGATTGAACGCTACCCGATCGATTTGCGCTATCATGTTTCCACTCCTTGCTATTGTGCCCCTGAATTTTCTTCGATCAGACGACTTAATCTTTCTTCAAACGTTTTTGTTGCATCAAATCCCATCGTTTTTGCTCGGAAATTCATTGCTGCCACTTCGATGATGATGGCCACGTTTCGTCCAGTTTTGACAGGTATTTTGATTTGTGGAATCCCCACTTCTGCAATTTCCACAGAAGTATCTTCAGAACCTAGTCGATCATATTTTTTGTCCTTCGCCCAGGCTTCTAAATAAACGGCTAACTGCACTTGCATTGAACCACGGACAGCACTTGCTCCAAACAAGTTCATGACATCAATGATTCCGATCCCTCTGATCTCTATCAAGTGTTCTAAGATTTTTGGTGGTTCACCAATGACTGTCAGTTCATCTTGTTGATAAACATCTACTCGGTCATCAGCAATTAGGCGATGACCACGTTTGATTAATTCTAATGCGGTTTCACTCTTACCAATTCCGCTATCCCCTTGAATGAGTACACCTAACCCATAAACATCGACTAGCACACCATGAACGCTCGTTCTAGGAGCTAAACGACCATCTAAATAACTAGATAATTCTCCAAGCAAACGGGATGTGGAGATTGGTGAACGTAAGACAGCCATACCGTATTCGTTGGCTGCTTGAATCATTTCTTCAGAAGCTGGAAGCCCCCGAGAAATAATGAATGCTGGCATATCCTCACTGCACAATCTTCTCATGATCATCAGTCTTTCTTCCGGCATCATCCGTTCAGCAAAGCTAATCTCTTTGCTCCCAAATAATTGTAAACGATCATGTGAATAATAATTAAAATAACCGGTCAATTCTAAACCAGGTCTTGAGATGTCACCAGTTACGATAACACGCTCCAAACTCTTTTCATCACCAGTCACTATTTCTAATGATAATTTTTCTACTAATTGGCTTACTTTTACAACTTCTGCCATTCGTGCTACCTCATTTCTATTAGAGTGTTCCTTCCCATTTTATCATTGTCTGACAAAAAGTACTACCAAATAAAAAAAACGTTTTTATTTTAAATTCACTTTTTTTATAAAACAAAGCAAAAAGGTACAACCAGGGAATTTAAGACATTTCCCATGGATGTACCCTTTTAGTCATTATCGATTGTTCACGTTTACCTTCTACTATTGTGTTCACTGACAATCATATTCACCACTGACATGATCACAGCAATCAAAAAAGCTGATCCAAAGGAAGCAAAATTAAAATTAGATGCTCCAACAAAAAAGGAAGTCATCTTCAAGATTGCCGCATTGATGACAAATGTGAACAAGCCCAGTGTCACTAAAGTGAATGGTAGTGATAAAATTGTTAGAATAGGTTTAATGAACATATTCAAGATAGACAATACGAAACTTGCTAAAATAGCTGTCCAAATACTATCTACATAAATCATCGTCGGAAAAATCACTGCCAGAGAGATGAACGTCAACGTATTCACGATGAGGCGCTGAAGATAAGACATTAGAAGTCACTCCATTCGTCATCATTGACCTTTTCCGCCTCTTTACGTTTTTTTGTTTGTTCATGATGATAATTATTATTTTGATAATATTGGTTTTCATGCCCATAACGAGTCTGTTTGTTTCGTCCAGAAGGGATGAGCAAAGCCAATAAAATATATAAGATAACTGGACTTCCAAATGCCACTAAGCTTAGGAATACATAGATCACACGAACTACCGTTGGATCAATTCCAAGATATTCTGCAATCCCAGCTAATGTACCAGTCAAAACAATATTTTTATTTGATTTTGTCAATTTTCTTTTCATTTTACTTTCACCTCTGTTCTATTCATTTTAATGGAAGAAAAAGAGTGTGACAATAGATAAACTGTTCATTCTCACTACACTTTTTCTCCAAAGATTTTTGCTTTTCCTCGTTAAAGGAACGAATGACCAAGTATCATCGTCTAATAGTGAACGTACATCCCACTTATCAATCCTGCTTTCGATTGTTAGAATAAGCTAACTCACCGGTTGATTACTTTATTGATCCGTATCTTTTAAATAAATACTACCAGTCGTAGTCGATAATTGGATTCTAGCTACCTCATTTTCAGAGAGACGACGGAACTGTAGTAATTGATTGGTCCGTTCTTTTTTTTCACGGATTACTTCATAATCAGTCAGGCGGCTGTTGATGCTGCCTAAACTTGTTTTCGCATTACCTTCCATGCCAATTCCTGTTGGTAAAGCTACTTTGACATTGCCATTGACTGAACTTGCTTCAATTTTTTTCAAATGTTCTTCTTTCATTGTCAACCGTACATCCCCATTAACGAGAGAAACGGAAAGATTTTCAGGGGTTGTTCCTACAGTGACCGTACCATTCACTGTTTCGATGATTGAATCTAAGATTGCACCTGATTGAACATCGATATTCCCATTAACGCCTTCAATTTCAAGCATGGTTGCTTGTAATTTTTGAATGACGATATTTCCATTTGTCGATTTGGTGTACACATCTTTACCTTCTAAGTCGTTAATCGTAATATTCCCATTTAACAATTTGATTGCTGTATGGTCATATACTCGTTTTGGTAAATAAAAGACTAGATCCGCACGTACACGTTTATTTGGGATTTGGAATGAGACATGCTCATCATTGACTTCAATTTGACTACGTTCTAAGAATGCCTCGAATGGTTCTGCATTCATTTTACCGTATAATTTGATTTTAGCTTCAACTTTCACGTCTTCACTTTCCCAAGTTTTCAATGTGACATTTCCGTTTGCAGCTTTGATATCAAGAATACTTGCTGCAGGTGCTTCATAATAAAATTCGTGTTCAAATTTTGTCGTTGCGATACCTGGTACACGGAGATTGACATCTTTCCATTCCATGTTTTCATTGACTGTTTCCGATACCGTTTGGAATGTCTTCCGCAAAAACTTGCCTAGCTGAGAACCAGCTTCAGACATTTTTTCTCCAACTTGGTTCAATGTATCGTTGGCTTGTTCTTTCCAGTCATCTGGTAACTCAAATTTATCAGCAATTGTTTCTTTCTTTTCTGTCCATTGGTTTTTGCGAATATCTTTTAATTCTGCTTCTAGTTTCAATTGTTCTTCTGTTAATTGTTCACTCGCAGCTTCTAATTCCTTGATCTCAGATTCAAGAGTCTTTCTTTGGAGAAGCTCATCTTCTGTTAGTTCATCCAATTCTTCTTTGGTATTCAGCTGCATCAATGTTTCCTGTTTGTCATTGCGTGCCGCTTTATTTTGTGCTAACTTTTCATTCACTTCGTCTACATGAGCCGACGTTTGATTGGCTTGTGTTGCTAACTCATCTAAGATACGTTCCAAATTTTCTTGATCTTCTTTTTCATTTTGTTTTGGATCGGCATTAAAATGGATTTCTTCTGATGTGCCATTTTCCAATTCATCGATCAATTGAGTTGCTTGATCTTTTTCTTTATGACTAGCAGTTACTTTATCTGCTTCTTTTGCGATTTGCTTTTCATCTTTCTCAGTTGCCATGCTTTCTAATAAATCTAAGCCCTCTTCAGTGGAAAGGATCCCTTTTTTAACTAAGTCTAAAATACGTTCTCTTTCTTTCATGGAAATTGCCTCCTTAAGCAAATATAGTTTGCAAGCTTTTCCTTACATTCATATTATGCACGGAATGGAAGAAAAAGTCATAGGACTTAAGTTGTAACTTTTTCTCCAACTTGAGTTACTGAACGATTTACTTCCCATTGAACCAGCCAATAATGCTTTAAAAACAATATTTCTTTCCCTTTTTATGGCAAGAAATATTGTTTTCTAATTTTTTATGAATTATGTATGAATATTATAGATATTAAAAAAGCAATTGGATAAATGACCATAAATAGCGTATAACACGAAACAGGATAACTAGTAAAAATATATTTCCGACAATAAAACGTCCCATATTACCAATGCTTTCTTTTAAATTACTAAATGTAAACCGACGCAAAAAACGTGGCATTGAATGATAGCCGTTTCGCTTCAAACGAAACTTTTCTTCATAGGTTAGTTCAAGCATATCATAATAAACAATTTGAAGTGGTTCACGCGGAAAAAAGGACTTGGAGAATCCAACCATCAATGTATACTGTTTATTCCTTGACGGCAAATTACGCATACCAGTTTTGTTAATCCTGACACTCTTGTCTTCAAGATCATTATAGCTATACTCTGCTTCTTGGATCTTAACGATTTTTGCTTCTGGTTGATTTATCTCTAGATATTTTTGATAGACCTCTGGAAATTTTTGTTTTTGCAGATAAAGATAAATACCTCCCCCAGCAATGATTATCATCAGTAAAACATTATAAAGCAAATGTTCCTGAAAGATGCCTGTATAAGCCAGAACAATCACGAGTACGAATGCTAAGATTAGAATTCGCTTCCAATAATAACTTTGATACATTCTTTTGATTGTCCGCTCATAATAAGCAAAATCTTGCTCAACAAATTTCATCTTCTTTCACTCCTTTTCATCTCTATGCTCTTATTATAATTGAACGAGTTGAAAAAACAAAGACTAGTCGCTGAATTTCGATTATACAAATGACAATTAGTCTTGACCTTTTTCTCTCAGAGAAGTCAGCAATATTCACTCTAAGTCTTCAAGTTACAAAAAAACCGAAGAATTCCTAGGATATTTCCTATTTAGGAATTTTTCGGCTTATTTCTCATAACTCACACGTTGATCGTTACTTTCCAATCTTCAAGAGTTAGAAAATTTCGTTATGATTTGAGTTTAATTCGGTGATTTTTCCTGTAGCTAGATACACGATCCATTCACAAATATTCGTTACATAATCGCCAATCCGTTCTAAGTAGCTGGCAACATTTAGATAATCTGTCCCACTGATGACTGTTTCTGGATCAGACTGCATATTTTTGATCGTTGCATTGTAGATGCGATTGAAATAATCATTGACCCGTTGATCCATATTTGCGATCGTTCGAGCATCTTTTTCATCCGTTTTGACGTAAGCAACCAACACATTGTCCACCATTTTTTTGACATAATCAGACATATCAGAGATTTCTTTTTCGATCTCTGGGATTCTGGTTTGACCTTTCACACGGATCGTTGATTTGGCAACTGAAACCGCATGATCTGCCATTCGTTCCAAATCAGAACTAGCTTTCATCACGGTAATAATCATCCGTAAGTCTGTAGTCACTGGTTGTTGCAAAGCAATCATTTCAAAACTTTTTTTCTCTAAACGTGTTTCCATGTCGTTGATTTTAATATCATTTTCGATCACTTCTTGTGCAAGTGCTTTATCATGTTTGATATAAGAACGAACTGATTTGTGCACTGCACTACTTACCATCATCCCCATCTCATAAAATTGATTATGAAGGTTAAGTAGTTCTTCTTCAAACTGTGTACGTAACATTTCGTTTCCTCCTTATCCAAATCGCCCTGAGATATAGTCTTCCGTTTCTTGTTTTTCTGGAGTCATAAAGATTTTTTTCGTATCATTGAACTCAATTAAATTCCCATCTAAGAAAAAGGCTGTTTTATCAGAAATCCGTGAAGCTTGTGACATATTATGCGTAACTATAATCATAGTATATCTTTCCTTTAATTCCAAGAGCATGCTTTCAATTTTCCCAGTAGAAACAGGATCAAGCGCACTAGTTGGCTCATCTAACAAAATAATTTCTGGATTGACGGCTAACACTCTTGCAATGCATACCCGTTGTTGTTGACCACCTGATAAGGATAAGGCACTTTTATGCAGTTTGTCTTTGACATCATCCCACACAGATGCAGCCTTTAAACTTTCTTCGACTACTTGATCAAGGACTTTTTTATCTTTTTCGCCTTTTAGTTTTAACCCATAGATCACATTTTCGTAAATCGAAAAGGGAAAAGGATTTGGTTGTTGGAAGACCATTCCGATTTCTTTACGCAATTCAACAATGTCCGTTTTAGGGCCATAGATATCTTTTCCTTTATACAGGACACTTCCAGTGATCGTCACACTCGGTATCAAATCATTCATTCGATTCAATGAGCGTAGATAAGTTGATTTACCACAGCCAGAAGGACCAATCATCGCTGTGATTTCGCCTTGATTGAAGCTTAGATCGATTCCTTTTAACGCTTCTTTTTTTCCATAATATAAGTGAAGATCTTTTGATGAGATAATTTCTTTTGTCATAACGAATCCTCCGTCTTACCCAAAATGACCCGATACATAATCTTCGGTCGCTTTAATTTTTGGTCTAGTAAATATCTTATTCGTTTTATCGTATTCGATCGCTTTTCCTAAGTAGAAAAAGGCAGTGTAGTCACTGATACGAGCTGCTTGTTGCATGTTATGGGTCACTATGATGATCGTGTAATCATCTTTTAGATTCACTAATGTTTCTTCCACTGTCCCAGTAGAAATCGGATCAAGTGCGCTGGCTGGTTCATCTAATAACAAGATATCCGGTTTCATCGCAATCGCACGTGCAATACATAAACGTTGTTGTTGACCACCTGACAAGGCTAAAGCACTTTTATCCAGGCTATCTTTTACTTGATCCCATAATGCTGCTTGTTTCAAGCTGGTCTCAACGATCTCATCTAATTTCTTCTTGTTCTTTTCGCCATGTTGCTTCAATGCAAACGTGATATTTTCATAGATTGATTTACTAAATGGATTTGGTCGTTGGAAAACCATTCCGATTCGCTTACGCATTTCATAGACATCAATTTGTGGCGCATTGATATCGACATCTTTGTACATGATTTTACCAGTCACCTTAGTATTTGCGATCCCATCATTCATCCGATTCAACGAACGTAAATAAGTTGACTTACCACAGCCAGAAGGACCGATTAAAGCTGTGATCTTATTCTTTTCAAATTCCAGATCAACACCTTTGATTGCTTCGTTGTCACCGTACCAAACATGAAGATCATCTGTATAAAGGGCAATTTCTTTTTCTTGACCCATTGTGATGATATTTCTTTCATTCCAATTATATTCTTTCATCTTACTTCTTCTCCTTAAGCTGAAGTCATTTTCCGGTATAAACGTTTACCAATCGCACGAGCACCAAAATTGAATAGTAATACTGCGATAATTAAGACCGCTGATGCTCCAGCAGATACTGATACACCATCTGGCATCGTTCCTTCCGTATTGATTTTCCAAATATGAACAGCTAGTGTTTCAGCTTGACGGAAAATACTGATTGGACTAGAGACACTCAATGGATTCCAGTTTGAGAAATCAAGTGCAGGCGCGCTTTGCCCAGCTGTATAGATCAAAGCTGCTGCTTCCCCAAAAATTCTCCCTGAGCTTAAAATGACTCCTGTTAAAATCCCTGGAGTTGCCTCAGGTACAACTACACGAATCACTGTTTCCCAACGTGACAAACCTAATGCAAGCCCTGCCTCACGCTGTGTGTAATGCACCGCTTGTAAAGATTCTTCTACCGTTCTCGTCAATAGAGGTAAGTTAAAAACTGTTAAAGCTAGTGCCCCAGAGATAATGGAGAAGCCATACTGGAATTGGATAACAAAAACTAAAAAGCCAAACAAACCAACAACTACAGATGGTAATGAGCTTAATATTTCAATTGAAGTACGGATAACACCCGTCAACCAGTTTTTACCAGCATATTCAGAAAGGTAAATACCGGCTCCTAAAGAAAGCGGAAAACTAATGATCATCGTGATCAATAATAAATAAATCGAGTTAAATAATTGGATACCGATTCCGCCACCTACTTGATAGGCTTTTGATGGTTCAGTTAAAAATGACCAAGAGATATGAGGAATTCCTCGAACTAAAATATATAAAAGTAACGCAGCTAAGATCAATACAATAATTCCCGATATTGCATAAAGGACTCCTGTTGCGATTTTATCAGAGCGTTTTGCGTTCATTATTTCAATGCCCCTTTCTTACCAATCATTCGGATCACGATATTAAAGATTAATGACATCAATAGCAAGATCAAAGCTAATGACCATAACACGTTGTTTTCAATTGTTCCCATGATCGTATTTCCGATCCCCATTGTTAAAATCGACGTCAATGTTGAAGCAGGAGTTGTTAATCCTGTTGGCATCAAGGCAGCATTCCCGATGACCATTTGGATCGCTAATGCTTCACCAAATGCACGTGCCATACCAAATACAACGGCTGTCAAGATTCCCGGTACAGCAGCTCGTAAAACGACTTTATAGATCGTTTGCCAACGTGTAGCTCCTAAAGCTAATGATGCTTCACGATAATGACGCGGCACAGCTTTTAAGGCATCGACTGTCATAGTCGTCACAGTTGGTAAGATCATGACAAACAAAACAAATGTCCCAGCTAAAATACCAAAACCAGTTCCGCCAAAAATGTTTCGGATAAATGGTACGATGACTGATAATCCAATAAAACCATAAACAACAGATGGAATGCCAACTAATAGTTCAATGACTGGTTGCAAGATTTTTGTGCCATTTTTTGGAGATATCTCTGTCATGAAGACCGCTGCACCGATGGCAAAAGGTGTCGCGATGATCGCAGATAAAAAAGTAACGATAAACGAACCAGCGATCATTGGTAATGCCCCGACCATCGGTTTACCATCTGCACCAATTTGTCCAGGATTCCAATTCGTTCCAAACAAGAAATCAAATACGTTGATCTTATCAACGAAAAAGGTCGCTAATCCTTTACTTGCAACAAAATAAAAAATGGCTACTACTACTAGAACGATCAAGGCGATACATAAGAAGCTGATGAATTTACCACGCTGCTCCATTTTTGAACGTTTTGATTTTGTTAATAATACTTTTTTCACATCTTCCACAGATGATTCCCCCCCAGTAAGGTTTAACATACTTATACAGTGTACAAAGCGAACATCAATTTGAGTTTAATAACATGTAAAATTTATGCGAAGTTTGTAAAGATTGTGTAAAGATGATTATTTTACAATATTTCCTTCCCAATCACGTTCTACTTGCATACGTGAAACCGGAATATAACCTAATTCACCTACGATATTATTTTGAACTTCTTCTGATAGCATGTAGTTTAAAAACTCTTTCGTTAACTGTTTTGGTTGATTTTTTGTATACATATGTTCATAAGCCCAAATGATCCATTTATTGGTCGTAACGTTGTCATCGGTTGGCTCTACACCATCAATACTCAAAGTAGCCACATCGTTGGTTACATATGAGAAAGCGACATAACTAATTGCTCCTGGAGTATCTGCAACGATTTGTCGCACCATTCCGCTTGAATCTTGTTCTTGCGCACGAATCGCCGTTTCTCCATCAAGGACCCATTTTTCAAAAGTACTACGTGTCCCACTTCCTGATGCACGATTTAAAATAACCACTGGTTGGTCTTTCCCGCCAAGTTCTTTCCAGTTGGTGATTTCACCCGTAAATAACTTCCGTAAGTTTTCCATTGAGATGTCTTTAACGCCCACTTCCTTGTTAACGATCGGTGTGATCCCAACTACAGCCACTCGATGATCAACTAAAGCAGATGCATCGATTCCAGATTTTTCCTCCGCAAATAAATCAGAATTCCCGATATCTACTGCTCCAGATTGGACTTGAGATAATCCAGTTCCACTTCCTCCACCTTGGACATTGATGAATTTCCCAGGGTTTGCAGCCTGAAAAGATTCAGCGACTGTTTCAACTAATGGTTGCAATGCGGAAGACCCGACAGCTGTAATGGATTCTCCTCGATCGATCCATTTTGAACAACCTGATAAAAGAATAGTTAATCCTATTATTGGTAAAAGTAATTTTAATTTTTTCATTTAGAAATCTCCTTCAGTCCTAAAGTAAGTTCATTTTAACATTTAACAAAATACTTGAAAACGAATTAAAATTATAAAATAACAAAAATAATGATTATTAATAAAAAAACACTATCTCATTAGGTTATTCTATGCTATACTGGCTTTGAAATGTGTCTCTTTATCAAACATTATCTAACTTATTTCTTGCTTTCCCCAAAAACAAGAAGTACCCCAAAGTTAGTTTTGTTCCTGTGAGACGCTTTCTCCATTTCTGACAGTTTACAGAAATGGCCCCGACAGAAAAAGGACATGAGCTGACGTCTTAGACGCCTCCCTCATGTCCTTTTTGATTAGCTGGAAGTAGCAATTATAATAATGGCGAGATCAATCGTGCCAAACCTTCTTTTAATTTGATGATAAATCCTCGATTTTCATAGCGTTCTTTGGTTAACAGTTGTGACTTTCTTGAATCAGCAAAGAAAGCTTTTCTTACGTGAGTCGCCATTCCTTCATCATAGATCAACGCATTCACTTCAAAGTCTAATTTGAATGAACGGACATCAATATTTGCTGAACCAATTGAAACTATTCCACTGTCAATGATCATGGTCTTAGCATGGATAAACCCATTTTCATAGGTTTTGATCACTGCACCATATTCGATTAGTTCTGCTGCAAAAGAATAAGTTGCCCAATAGACTAACGGATGATCAGGTTTATTGGGAATCTGAATCTGAACTTTGACACCAGAAAGCAAGGCTAATTTCAATGCTTCATGAATGGATTCATCTGGGATATAGTAAGGCGTTTGAATCAATATTTCTTTTTTTGCTAATGAAATCATTTTTAAATAAGTCAATTTGATTTGTTCATGCTCAGAATCTGGGCCACTTGTGACGATTTGAAGTGCTAAAGTGCCTACAGAATCAATTTTTGGGAAAAATTTTGGTGCATAGCTGACTTCTTTCACGTGCTGCGAGTTCCAATCCATCAAAAAACGATTTTGTAGCGTATAAACTGCTTCCCCATAGATTCGCAAATGATTGTCTCGCCAATAACCAAACTTTGAAACTTCTCCTAAATATTCGTTTCCTACATTGAATCCACCAGTATAACCAATTTTCCCATCAATGACAACGATTTTACGATGGTTTCGATAATTGATTCGTGGATTGATATAAGGGACAAATAGTGGAAAGAAAAAAGCGACTTCACCACCAGCTACCTGTAATTCGTGGAAAAATTTTGCATTTACTTGGGTAGACCCCCAAGCATCTAATAATACTCGGACTTTGACCCCTCTTTGAGCTGCTTCAGTCAGCGCGTCACGCACTTCCTTACCCAGAGCATCGCCCCGATAAATATAATATTGTAGATGGATATGATCTTTTGCCTGCTTAATGTCTTCAATCAATGCATCAAATTTTTCTCGTCCATCCGTAAATAAAGTCACTTCATTTCCAGTTGTGTACAATGTACTTTCAAACACTGTCAGCATATAGATTAGTTGCTTGACATCAACTTGTCCTGTTGGTGGATGCGGATAAAGTCCTCGCATCAAGGCTTGTTTGTCTTCTTCAATTTCCAAGTTCTTCCCGATTTTCCCTTGAATCTTCAAATCAAAGATCTTGTCTTGTGAAATACCTCTGCCAAAAAAGATATATAAAAGAAAACCGACAATCGGAATAAACATTAATACTAACAACCATGCCCATGTCTGAGCGGTTTCTTTTCGTTCACGAAAAACAATGACAATTGATAATAAGATATTCGCAATTAAGATGATCGTAAAAAAATTATCAACAACTACTCTCATGGCTCACCTCTTCACTTTTACACCTACTTAAGAATAGCCGAGATGTTTTTTAAAGTAAAGTGAAAGTATCAGACAGATAATGATCTCAATGAATTAAAATACCTACTGCTGAACCAATATGACCCCCTATTGATCATTACTTGATATTATTTTTTTATTTTATATTATGAGACAAAAAATGATAGCGTTTTACAAAGAGATTGAGACAAAAGTGTTTAGCATCAAGAAATAAGAAGGAATTTCCGAAAATTGACAAGAAACACAAAAACTAGTTTTTGATGTTGATTGTTACCTACTTGGTGCTTCTCAAATTTTTGGTAAATTTCGGCAAATTTTCCGAAGATGCTGCTTTTGTCTCACCATGAATCAGAGGTCGTGAAAACATCGGGCAGCTCTGATGACAATAAGAAAGAATTTTTTGAAACAGCTTCTCATGTTTTGAAAAATTCAGGCTTATTTCAAGGAGCTGATGTTTGAACACCGTTTAGCAAGAGGTCGTGAAAGAAGCGTTTAGCTCCGAGCAAATAAGAGAGGATTTTTTAAAATAGCTCCTCATATTTTAGAAAATCATCGCTTATTGTTGAGGAGTTGCTTCTTGAACGCCGTTTATTCGTTTTTAGAGATACTAGAAGAGACTGAGACGAGTTTTGTCCCAATCTCAACTAAAAAAGCAGACAGAAAAATGAATTTCTGTCTGCTGATTCATTGAATCATCCATTTAAACTTTAAAGTTGTTGGATCTTCTTGAAACAACTCGTCCCATCCTTTCATATGGTGAAACGATGGAAATGAATTAAAACTTCAAGAATCTTCTCATCGAAATAATTGATCCTAATGAACCGATAATGATTCCGATCCCAGCCATCAAAGCGTTGATTTTCCACACGATATCCTGTGGTTGGATCAAGGAATAGTGGGAGCGCAATAATGAAGGGTTAAGCATTCGGAATACTTCTTGGTACCCAAATGTAATCAGCAATACCGGAATAATTGCACCGATCAAACCAATCCAGCCACCTTCTAAAAAGAATGGCCAACGAATGTAGCCGTTTTTGGCACCAACTAATCGCATGATTTGAATTTCTTTTTGGCGAGATAAGATCGTGATTCTGATTGTATTTGAAATCAAAAACATTGCAATAAACAATAATAATGCTGCTGCAGCTAAGCCCCATGTTCGAACAGTTCCTGCAAGCTTAAGAATTTTATCTGAAGACGTTCCACCGTAATCCGCGCGAGAAACATTCGCTAATTTTCCGGCTTCTTGAGATACTTGTTTCGTATAAGAAGGTTCTGACGTTTGAACGACATAAACATCATATAACGGGTTGTTATCTCCTTCAAATAAACTCCATGAATTCCCCATAGCATCCTGGATCTTTTTCAACTCTTGGTCTTTACTTGAGAATTTGACACTTTTGACGTGATCAATCTCTTTTAATTGTTTTTCAAGAGTCTTCATATCTTTTTCATTCGTGCCAATATCAACGAAAACAGAAACATCTACGTTGCCTTCGATATCTTCGGCTAGTTTCGTTGCATTCATGATCACAGCCATGAACACCCCAACTAATGTTAATGTGATCGTCACGGCACTCACTGAAGCGACAGTCATCCAGCCGTTACGCTTTAAACTCTTGATACTCTCTAATAAATGTCGGAAAAAGGTTCTAATCATCGTATCCATATTCCCCTTCCGCTTGGTCACGTATGATTCGTCCATTTTCGATGGCGATCACTCGATGACGAATTGTATTCACGATCGTACTGTTATGGGTTGCCATAACGACCGTTGTCCCTTGAGCATTGATTCGGTCCAATAACTTCATGATCTCCCAAGAATTCTCCGGATCTAGATTTCCTGTAGGTTCGTCAGCAATCAATACTTTCGGCGTATTTACGATTGCACGGGCAATCGATACCCGTTGCTGTTCCCCACCAGATAGCTCACTTGGAAAAACACGCACTTTATGTTTCAATCCAACAAGATCTAACACTTCCATCACACGTTTTTTGATATCTCGTGGTTTTCTACCGATTACTTGCATCGCATAAGCGACATTTTCGTAAACTGTTTTTCTCGGCAATAGTTTGTAGTCTTGGAAAACTACCCCGATTTCTCTGCGTAAGTAAGGAACATCTTTGTTTTTGATTGCCATTAAATCATGACCAGCAACATTTAAGGTTCCTTTTGACGCTTTTTCTTCTCGATACATCAATTTGATGAATGTAGATTTCCCAGCCCCTGATGGACCAACTACATAAACGAACTCTCCTTGATCGATAACAACCGATAAATTTCGGATTGCAGTCGTACCATTTGAGTACTTTTTCATGACATCCTTCATTTCAATCATGGCGTTCTCTCCATATCTTTTCTCAGTCTCTCACCATTATAGCATGGTAATGTTTCATCTTGCTTTCAAAATCTTACAATTTTATTTCAATTAAAGTCAACTATTTAGAGGTGCATTTTTAAATATCCGTCAATAAATAAGTCTAAATCGCCATCCATTACAGCTTGAACATTACCAGTTTCTACGTTTGTCCGGTGATCTTTTACCATTGAATATGGATGGAAGACATAGGAACGAATTTGTGAACCCCAACCAATTTCTTTTTGCTCCCCACGCAATGCTGCAGCTTCTTGTTCTTTCTTTTCAACCTCAAGTTGATACAATTTCGCTTTCAACATGCTCATTGCTTGTTCTCGGTTTTTTAATTGTGAACGCTGCGCTTGACTAGCTACGACCGTTCCTGTTGGAAGATGAGTGATCCGAACGGCAGACTCTGTTTTATTGATATGTTGTCCTCCGGCACCGCTTGCTCGGTACGTATCGATCTTCAAGTCATCTGGGTTGATCGCAACATCAATCGTTTCATCTAGTTCTGGCATCACATCGACCGAACAAAACGAAGTGTGGCGCCGTTTGGCTGAATCAAATGGGGAGATCCGAACAAGACGGTGGACACCTTTTTCCGATTTTAAATAGCCATATGCATTATGCCCTTTGATCAGTAAAGTCACACTTTTTATTCCTGCTTCATCCCCTGCTTGGTAATCCAATGTTTCCACTTGGTAGCCATGTTGTTCTGCCCAACGTGTATACATGCGTAACAACATACTTCCCCAGTCTTGGGATTCTGTACCCCCTGCTCCAGGATGAAGTTCGACGATTGCATGGTTGCGATCATATGGACCATCTAAAAGCATGGCTAATTCATAAGTCTTCATTTTTTCGTCTAATAGTTGGATTCTGTCTTCAGCTTCTTGTTGCATTTGTGCATCTGGTTCCTCTTGCAACATTTCTACCATTAGGGCTAACTCTTCTAATTCTTCAGCTAACGCATTGAATTGATCATACGTTTCTTTATTTGTGTTGTTTTCATTGATCACTTTTTGTGCTGCTTCGCTATCATCCCAAAAACCAGGCTCTGCCATTTTGGCTTCAGCTTCAGCGATGTCTTCTTCCAACCGATCTAAGTCAAAGAGACCTCCTGAAACTTGTGACCTTTTCTTCCATCTCAGCTAATAAGTTACGGATTTCTGAAATCTCCATAAACTTCCCTCTTTCTATCTACATTATTTTATGTTTTATTCAACCACTTTAGTTTAACAGAAACGCTTCATAACAGAAAGAAGGTGAGTCGATTCTTAATCAAAAAGAACCGATCTCACCAATCTTATCTGCTAGCTGTCAAAAATTAGTTCTCATCTTTTCCATGACAGTTTTTATATTTTTTCCCGCTACCACATGGACAAGGATCATTTCTGCCTACTTTGTTCACGTGAACCGGTTGTTTTTTGGCACTTGTGTTGCTATTTTCTTTTGCATCACCGGTAGTTGGTTGAACTGCTTCGCCGGTTGACACTTGCTCCCGTTGAACATTTTGACGAATCTCAGCTTTCATAAAGAGACGAGTCACTTCATATTCAATCGCTCCAACCATCTCTTCAAACATCTTGTATCCTTCTGTTTGATACTCAACCAATGGATTGTTTTGTCCATATGCTCTAAGACCGATTGATTGGCGTAATTGATCCATAGCATCGATATGATCGGTCCATTTCGAATCCACTACTCGTAGAATGACTACTTTTTCAAATTCTAGTAATTGTTCAGGTCCGTTGAGCTGGTTAGCTTTCGTATTAAATACTTCTTGTGCTAACTCATTTAAATATTCTTTGATCTGTTGCGGTTCTTTCCCTTTAAGATCATCGATCGAGATACTGTCTTCATGGACTAATGTACTACCCGCAAAATCAACGATTCCTTCAAGGTTCCAGTTGTCTTTTTCTAGTTGTGTGTGCGCATCTACTACCCGACTGATCGTACGTTTGATCATATTCATCATTGGTTTAGACAAACTTGTTTCTTCCATGATGACTTCTTGACGTTGTTTGTAGATAACTTCGCGTTGTTCTCGCATTACATCATCGTATTGTAAGACATTTTTACGAGTATCGTAGTTATTTCCTTCGACACGTTTTTGTGCTGATTCCACTTGTTTTGTCAGCATCTTACTTTGGATCACTGCATCCTCTTCACCGATTTTCATGCGATCTAAGAATGCTTTGATCCGTTCAGAACCAAATCGTTTCATCAGATCATCTTCCAATGAAAGATAGAATTGAGACATCCCTGGGTCTCCTTGACGTCCAGCCCTACCACGTAATTGGTTATCGATACGACGTGATTCATGACGTTCTGTCCCGATAACAGCTAGTCCGCCTAGTTCTCTGACACCAAGTCCCAACTTGATATCTGTACCACGTCCAGCCATATTCGTTGCAATCGTCACCGCACCTTTTTGACCAGCATTCATGATGATTTCCGCTTCTTTGAAGTGGTTTTTTGCATTCAATACTTCATGTGGGATACGTTCACGATTCAACATATCAGACAATAATTCTGAAGTTTCTACTGCTACCGTTCCGACAAGAACAGGTTGTCCTTTGCGGTAACGTTCTTTGATGTCTTGCACCACCGCTTGGAACTTGCTAGTCAATGTTGGATATAACAAATCAGGTCGGTCGTCACGAATGACTGGACGATTTGTTGGGATTTGACAAACTTGAATATTATAGATTTCCCGAAACTCTTCTTCTTCTGTTTTTGCTGTACCAGTCATACCTGACAGTTTCTTATACATTCGGAAATAGTTCTGGAACGTGATTGTCGCCATCGTTTTCGTTTCGTCTTCGATCTCTACGCCTTCTTTTGCTTCAATCGCCTGATGTAATCCATCAGAATAGCGGCGTCCATCCATGATACGACCAGTAAATTGGTCAACGATCAAGACTTTTCCATCTTGGACCACATAATCAATATCCAAGATCATGATATAGTTGGCACGCAATGCTTGATCCAGATGGTGGGTTAAGGCAGTATTTTCAATATCATATAGATTTTCTAAGCCAAATGTTTCTTCGGCTTTCTCGATCCCCGCTTCAGTCAAGCTGATTGTTTTCGATTGCACATCGATTTTATAATCTTCTTCTTCTTTCAAACGTTTCACAAAATTATCTGTTCTTGTATATAAAGCTGTTGATTTTTCAGCTTGACCTGAAATAATCAACGGTGTTCTTGCTTCATCGATCAAGATCGAATCGACTTCATCGACAATCGCATAATTCAATGGTCTTTGAACCATTTGATGACGATAAACGACCATGTTGTCTCTTAGATAGTCGAAACCTAATTCATTATTGGTACTATAGGTAATATCACAATTGTAAGCATCTCGTTTTTCGTCCGCTGATTTTGAATTGATATTCAAGCCAACTGTTAAACCTAAAAAGTTGTATAATTCGCCCATTTCAGAGGAGTCACGAGTAGCCAGGTATTCATTGACAGTAACGACGTGAACGCCTTCTCCCGTCAATGCATTCAAATAAACCGGCATTGTTGCTGTTAAAGTTTTCCCTTCACCAGTACGCATCTCTGGGATATTTCCATCGTGAAGAACGATCCCCCCCATCAATTGTACATGGTAAGGATAAAGTCCCAACACTCG
The DNA here is from genome assembly GCF_051711065.1 of Enterococcus sp. DIV0703. NCBI lineage: Bacteria > Bacillati > Bacillota > Bacilli > Lactobacillales > Enterococcaceae > Enterococcus > Enterococcus sp. DIV0703. The sequence continues at coordinate 2,040,564 of NZ_JBIOLX010000001.1, forward strand.
TTTGGCAGCTTCACGAACTACCGCAAAGGCTTCCGGTAATAATTGATCTAAAGTTTCCCCATTTTGATAGCGAGCTTTAAACTCAGCTGTTTTTGCTTGTAATTGTTCATCTGTTAATGCTGCCATTTCGTCAGCATGATCTTCTACTTTTTTAGCAATACGATCTAAACGTTTTAGTTCTTTTTTATCATTTTCGATAATCGAACGAATAAAATTGGCCATGCGTTGTATAATCTCCTTTTTACATATATTATCCAGATTATGTAGATTCTAGTTTCTATTTTATCATTAGTTCTAGATAATTGAAATATCTTAACACAATTAATGTAATATATTCACAATTAATTCACAATTTCTGACGTAGACAAAAAAGAAGCTGTGGCAAACCGTGAAGGGTTTGCCACAAGCTTTTTACTGCTTTTTCTAATTGTTATTTATCAGTCGGTTTCAATCAAACCGTATTTGCCATCTTTACGACGGTAAACGATACTTGTACCATTGGTTTCTGCATCTTCAAAAATAAAGAAATTATGACCAAGCATGTTCATTTGTAGAACAGCCTCTTCACTGTCCATTGGTTTCAGTGATAAACGTTTCGTGCGGACAATGTCTAATTCAGAATCATTTTCATGATCGGCATCGTCAGCTTCGTTATTGAATAATACCGCTGCATCGGCTGTGTTCATACCGGTTTCGCGAGATTTACGGTTAATTTTTGTTTTGAATTTGCGGATTTGTCGTTCCAATTTGTCAACTACCAAATCAATACTTGCATAAAGATCAGGTGATGTTTCTTCGGCACGCAATACAAGATAAGGTAATGGAATAGTTACTTCCACTTTCGCTGTTTTTTCAGTATAAACTTTTAAATTTACATGTGCTGTAGCATCGGGTGCATCACTGAAATAGCGTTCAAGTTTTCCTACTTTTTTCTCAACGTAGTCACGAATCGCTTCAGTTACTTCGATATTTTCACCGCGTACATTGTATCTAAACATAAAAATTACCCCTTTCGTCTACCACAATCAAGAAGGAGAAGGACCACTCTTTCCCTCTTCTTACTACCATTATATCGAACTCTAATCCATTTGCAAACTAAATCGCTATCAAGGACATTCGTTTTTCATTTATTTATCGAGCTAGCGAAAAGGTGCGGATTTTTTCAGGAGCATGTGGCAATAAACAAGAAGCCGCATGGAAAAGAGTTTGCCCCGTCGTATAGACATCGTCTACCAACAATACTTTTTTCCCTTTGATGATCGTTGGAACAACAGCTAATTTGAAAGGTTGGGTAGTTTTTAAACGTTCCTGACGTTTTTTTTGGGATTGTGGAAGTGAATGATCAGAGCGAGTCAGCAGTTGACTATAAGGTATTTTAGCTACTCTCAACATTTCAATGACCTGATTAAACCCACGTTCTTTTAAACGTGCAGTGGCTAGTGGGATTGGACAGATTTGATAATCGCTAAATTCTTGTTGTATTATTTGCAACTGTTTAGCAAATGTACCTGCCAGTCGGACATCTCCCATAAATTTATAGCGATTTAACCATTCTTTGAAGGCTGAATCATAGTAAAAACAAGCATGATGACTGAAATCATAATTGGGATAGTCGTTTTTCCAGGCAATACAATCTTCACAATACGTAATATCACCAGGCAGTTCTTTCTGGCAAGTTCGACAGCTTTGCTGTTTATTTATCGGACGAAACAAATTTGAACAGTCCTCACAAATTTGAGGAAGAATCTTTCCCAACCCAACAATCTCGCTGATTTTCAAATTTCGGATGACTTGTTTTTGACAATAACTACAACGATTCATGTGTTTTTTCTCCTCTAGGCTCACTATTTTTCATAGCAAGCTGCTTTTTTCCCTGACGATTCATTTCTTTGATCTCACGACAGGCTAATTTGATAGCTTTTGTCAGTTCTTCATAGAAAAAATAGACTTGGCTATTGGTAAAATCTCCCTTTCGATCGGCTCGACCAGCGATTTGTACAAGGGAAGATTTAGTAAAAACACGGTGATCAGCGCCTAAGACGATCACTGACACATTTGCAAATGTTACCCCACGTTCCAAAATCATTGTAGTAAGTAACACATCATATTGTTGCTTTCTCATTTGCTGAACTTTTTCTGAACGGTTTGGATCTTTTGCGGATGCATCGGTAATACGGTACATGGGTAAACAACGCTTTAACAGTGAGGCTAATCGATTCATCAAGGCAATCGACGGACAAAATAATAAGACATGATTTTGTTGGAGCAGCATGTTTAGACACTTCAAAAGTGGTCGAAGTTTTTTTTCTTTCAAACATTTATTCGGCCAGTCATTCCAAAAAAACAAATGTGGTTCAGGCAATAACTGTTGATGGAAGCGAAGTGGCAATTGATGGATCAAAAAGGTTGAACGGATTTTTTTCAGTAGCTGCTCATTAGGTGTCGCACTTAAATAGATAAATGTTCCTTTTGGTTTAATTGCAGTTTCAACAGCATAAGCTAATCCAGGATCTCCTGCAAAAGGGAACGCATCCACCTCATCGACGACTAACAGATCAAACGCCTGATAAAAACGATACAGCTGATGCGTAGTCGCAATCACGAATGGACTAAAGCGATAGGCTTCTTTCTTTTTTCCATGAAGCAGGACAATGTCTTCTTCTGGAAAAACGCCACAAAAACGCAGGTAAAGTTCGTTACACACATCAACCCTAGGTGAAACTAATGCGACTCGTCCACCTTTTTCTAACGTTTTTATGACCTTTTCATAAAGCATCTCAGTCTTTCCCGCTCCTGTCACAGCCCAAATCATGTGCTGTTTTCCCGAGACATCAGTGACCAAGTTCGTAGAAATCGCTTGTTGAGTTGGCGTTAACTTTCCTGTCCAAGCAAAACAGACATTTCTTTTCGGCAACTCAGGTTGTTCAAATAAAAATAATTCTTGTGTGTTGTCACAACGACCTAAAAAAAGACAAACAGGACAAAAGAGGATTGGTTGCTTTTGCTCTGATTTACCTATTTTTGTTCGCTTGTTGCACCGATTACATTTTAGCCAATTCCCTTGTAAATGAATGGCGGCTAGTTTCTGATAGCGAATCTGTTCAAAACTCTCTGTCCATTCTCTCAAGTCTCTCGTAAGTAATCGTCTACCATATAAACTGCATAAACTACTTTTTTTCATCTAATCCCCTAAAAGAAGATACGCTACATCAGTCCATTCTTCAAAAAATTTGAGAATAAATGGTTATTTGAAACGGTTGGTATAAAAAATAAGCCAAAAAATCCTTGAATAGGCGCCCTATTCGCTGGATTTTTCGGCTTATTTCCGATATGAACATCTTAGTATGCTCTGTCCTTTATTTGTTTTCAATTAAATGGATGGCTTGTTGTAATACTTTTTCGCCATTCATCAACCCATAATCTGCCATATTGATAATATCTAATGGGATTCCTTTTGGCTCTAGACGTTTTTCAAAATCAGCTTTCATGAAGCGGACTTGTGGTCCCAACAGCAAAACATCAACTTCTTTAGAAGCTAGCTGATTATCGGCATCAGAAGCTGATACGGCAAAAATATCCGTATCAATTCCTTGTTCTTCAGCAGCTTTTTGCATTTTTGTTACAAGTAAACTGGTACTCATCCCAGCAGAACATACGAGCATGATTGTTTTTTTAGTCATTTTACTCTCTCCATTCTTTTAACTTTTGCAAACGATTTCTTTTTTGCTTGTGTGATTATTATACAAAAAAGCAAGATAATGTCAACGTTTTCTTATCAGTCGAATAGCCAACTCGATTTAACTAATTGATTGAACACAACATATTCTTTTTTTAAATTGATCACCACAACCTCGTAGCCAGCATTGATCCAGCCATATGCTCCTTTTTCTGGGTGCTTATAATCATTTGCCCACCAATCAGTGCTTTGTCTAGCTGATTTAGGGAGCCCATAACTTGGAAAAAGAAGTTCGTCGATCTGTGTAAATGTTAAAGTAACCTGTGATCCCCCGTTATTTTTTAAATATTGGGTGATGGCGTCATATTTTTTTATGCGTTCTTTCATCCCCATCTCACCTTTCTTTCTTCTATTATCCCATAGACTCTCTTCATTACTCAAGTATTATAAGTGTTGAAACTAAAGGAATAATTCATTATACTTTGACTATTATCAACTACTTGTAAGGAGGAAGCATCACGCTGAATAGTTATAGAACCATCCAAGCAGACGGTCAAGCAGAAATCGAAGTCAAAAAATCTCGTTTTATTTGCTCTATGAAACGAATTGAAACGGAAGCAGAAGCTAAAGCGTTTATTCAGGCAATGAAAAAAGAGCATTGGAAAGCAAACCATAACTGTAGTGCTTTCGTTCTCGGTGAAAAAAATGAAATTCAACGCAGTAGTGATGACGGTGAGCCTAGTGGTACGGCAGGTGTCCCAATGCTGGAAGTACTAAAAAAAAATGAATTGATCAATGTGGTCGCTGTCGTCACACGCTATTTTGGTGGGACAAAATTGGGTACCGGTGGTTTGATTCGTGCCTATACACAGGCTGTTTCTCACGCACTAATTGAAATCGGGATCGTTGAAGGAACACAACAGCAAGAAATAGCTGTCCATATCACCTATCCGCAATTAGGTAAATTAGAAAATATGCTTGAGTTGAAACATATTCCTATAAAAGAAACGATCTACACAGACAAAGTCACGGTTCACTGTTTGATTGTAGAAAAAGAAGTTACTGCATTTAAAACAGCAGTCGTTGAATTATTGAATGGACAGGTGGAATTTACAGATGGTCCAATTTCCTATCATGAACAACTGGTAGAAGCTGACCAGTAATCACTCTATCCGCTGATCTCGAAATCAAAAAAGAAGAGCCTAGGACAAAACTTGTCTCAGGCTCTTCTTTATTTGGACTGTTTCGTGTCCCTCTTTTATTTCTCTAAATAAAATTCAAAACGATTCCCTACATATTGCGTACGAACATATTCAAATGGGGTACCGTCATCAAAATAAGAAGTTTGGCGTAAACGTAACACAGCATCTCCTTTTTTTACTTCTAAATATTCTGCAATTTTTTCTGAAGCAAGAATGGCTGTGATTGTTTGATTAGCTGCCCCGATCTTATGCCCACTTTTCTCTTCGAGTACCCGATAAAGAGAATTGGTAATTTCAGATTTACTATAGTCTGCAATAATCTTTTGCGGGATACTGGCTACTTCAAAACAGATTGGTATATCATCAGCATAACGAATTCGTTCCATACGAAGAATCGTTTCGTCTTTTTCCAGTTGCAGCTTCTCCATTTCACTAGAACTTGGGGAAGTTAAAAAATAAGAGATTGTCCGACTAGAGGGTACTCGATTCTGTGATTCCATAATTTCAGTAAAACTGGTCGCACCCGACATCTTTTCTTGGACTTTTTCTCTTGCTACATATGTACCTGAGCCAATTTTTCTTTCCAAAATCCCTTCATCAGCCAGGTTTTGAATGGCTTGACGTAAAGTCATTCGACTAACATTGAATTTCACTGCCAATTCTCTTTCAGAAGGAAGGCGATCACCGATTTTCCAAATACCTTGTTCGATTTCACTTTTGATCTGATCATGGATTTGTATATAGACTGGTAGTTGATTCGACATAACGTATATCCGCCCTTTCATTTCCTTTATTATAACTGGTATATACCTGGTTCACAACTGAAAAGGAAAAAGTTTCTTTTGCTCGACTAATTGTCGATCAATCATTTGCCAACCCGATTATTTTATCCAAAAGTTTATGTAAGTAAATGTGTGTCCTTCCTCTTTAATCCAAGTGGAAGGATTGAAAATCATTTTTTAAAATAACAAAATCTCCAAAAGACAGCAAAATCACTGTTTTTTAGAGATTGTGTTATTCTTAACGGTTTTTTGAAAGCCATTTTTTTGTGTGATTGGTTGGACGCTTTGATTTCACTTGTATCGCTTTTTCTGATTTTTTCGGTAACCGGACTTCTACCTGATACTTTTCCGACTTAATCAAATCATAGATTTTCTCTGCGGTCTCATCTACTTTTTCTTTCCACTTCATTTTACTGCCCCCTTTTTTTGATCTATCTACTATTCACTCTAGCCTATTTCATGATAATCTTCAAGAAACAAGCTGTTTTCACACAAAAAAAGAGTGATCTTAATAGATCACTCCGTACTACTGGGGTAGCTGGATTCGAACCAACGCATGAGGGAGTCAAAGTCCCTTGCCTTACCGCTTGGCTATACCCCAATGAAATGGAGGAGAGTGGATTCGAACCACTGAACCCTAAGGAACGGATTTACAGTCCGTCGCGTTTAGCCACTTCGCTACTCCTCCGAAAGGTTTGTATCAACCTGACTTAGTTATAATACCTAATTTTCCAGATTTTTGCAACCCCTTATTGAAAATTTTTTTGATATTTTTTTATTCGTGTAGATTCCAGTGACGAATAACTGTTTCTATCGCGTTTTCAAGACTCTTTTCTTTCCCAAAATCTTCTTCACCAAAAAAAATTTCAAATTCTTTTGGTCCATAAGCCAAAATTTCCCCAATCATTTTTTTACCAATAAATAACTGAGTCACATCATAAGTTGTTCCTTTGATTTGTTTTTTGACTTCTTCGATACGTACTTCAATATCTTTATTTTTTTTTGACATCTTTTTCCACCTCCATGATAGTTTATCATATTCATTCATGGAATGCCTACCATATGTCTAAAAGTTTTGTTCAACGCTATGCATCATTGAACTAAACCTTCACGTTGAGCGGTGAAATTGGCAGCTGCTCCAATCAAGTTTGCATCATTTCGATAATCACATAATAAAATTTTAGGATCAAAGTCATTTAGTTCTAAATCAGTAGTTAATTGTTTCATTCGTTGATTGATTTCTGTTAATAACCCTGCTTTTGCAGAGATCCCCCCACCAATCACGATGACTTCAGGATCAATCGAAAATTGGATACTAAACAAACCTTTTGTTAAATAATTATAAAAATTATCTACCTCTTCTTTTGCTAGTTCATCCCCTTGTTCTGCTCGTTCAAAGACTTCTTTTCCGCTATAAGTCGTACGTGAAACTCCCAAACGGTCACAGTAACGCCAAGCCATTTGAACTGCTGTACCAAGCTTACTAAATGTTTGATTGCCTTCTAAGAACATCAAGCCAAATTCTCCCCCGTACAAATGAGCGCCTTTATTTAGTTGTCCTTGGGTAAAGATTGCTCCACCTACTCCAGTCCCAAGTACAACAAATGCTACATGTTGATATTCTTTCGCTGCGCCTTCATAATACTCAGCCATTCCAGCACAATTAGCATCATTTTCGATCGTCACTGGTAAATGGAAGAGTTCCTCCAGTTCATGAAAAATATTGAATCCGTGGATATAAGGAATGGCACTAATCCCTTCAATCAGCTGTTTCTCCTGATTCACTACTCCAGGTGCGCTGATTGCTATGCCTTCAATCGCCTTCTGTTTTACAAACGTTTGGAATACCTGTTTTAAATGCGCTTTCATTTCTTCCCATGTCTTAGGAGTCGGAAATTGGCTGGTGTCTTCAAGCGCTTGTCCATTCCAATAGCCATATTTTACTGCGGAACCACCAAAATCAAAAACTAAAATACCCATCATTTATTTGTCTCCTTTTCTCATACTGTTTTTATTTTAAGTCAAGCCACAGTATTTTGAAAGCCTTTTTATGGATGAGTTCAAATTTTCTTTGCTAGAGTTACTTGATCTCGTAAACGTTGGCCATTTTCATAGATTGGCTGTTTATAATTTTTGACAAAATAATCTTTTTCTCTAGAAATTTCCAGGAAGCCGATTTTTTTATACAGTTGTAAAGCTGCTGATGACGTACTCCCCGTCCGAATAATGACTTGTTGTTGGGTGGTTTTTAACTTTTTCATTTCTTTTAGTGTATGGGTAAGCAACGCGTAGCCGATTCCTTGACCTTGAACTTTTGGAGCTACAGCTAAATTCATTATTTCAAACACTAATTTATTTGTGAGAAAAACGATCACTCCCTGAATGTCGTTTTCTGCTTTCCATATAAAACCAGACCCTTGATCAATGTATCGTTGGACGTTTTCCTCTTCAGGATCTGCATCCAACAATAATAACCAAGGTAAAGTTGATTGCTCTAGTTTGACAATTCTTTTTTCTTCAGAATGCTCGGTCTTACCTGACTGTTTATTTTTCATCATAATTAGGCATCTCTTTATCTTTCTTATTACGTGTCAATTGGCAATTTAAAGGCACGTAATCGATTCCGCCCTTTACGAATGGATGGCAACGCAAAATGCGTGCTGTCCCCATCAGCGTTCCTTTAAATGCACCGTGTACTTGAATCGCACGTATCATATAGTTTGAACAAGTAGGATAGTACCGACAGCTAGGTGGAAAAGCAGGAGAAATAAACCGTTGATAAAAACGGACAATAGCCACTAAGATTTTTTTCATCTCATCACCTCATTATTAAAGCTTTGCTCCTCATTCTCCTATTCATGACAAACGACTGTTCAAAGGAGCAATAATCTGCCAAACAGTGGAATGACTCACAATAAAAAAGGACTTCTCAAAAGCGAAAATTCGTTTTAAGAAATCCTTTGTTTGCTTACACTATCATTTTCACACAACTCTTTATCTGAAAAAATCTTGGATGTGCAGCCACAAACTTGGTTGAAAAACCTTAAACGGATTTCCACCACCGATAACCCCGTATCCAATCATTGTTCCAGCTATAAATAAAAGAATCAGTAATAGTATGACAACTAAAATCTTCACCAATGTGATTAAAATATACCGTTGGCTACTCATTTTATCACGTCCTTAAACAGTGACTTGAGCTGTTTTATCAGCGGGCGTTTGATCGATTGCCACACGTTCCACATCTGCACCTAAGTTTTGCAATTTAATATGGAATTGATAATAACCACGATCTAAGTATTTAAGATTGCGAACGCGTGTTATGCCATTTGCTTTTAAACCAGCAAGTACTAATGCTGCAGCAGCTCGTAAATCTGTTGCATAAACTTCAGCACCTTGTAATTCATGATTCCCGTCCATAATCGCTACGTTTCCATCAATCTTCACATGGGCGTTCATACGGCGCATTTCTTCCAAATGTTGGAAGCGATTCTCAAAAACTGTTTCAGTCACCATGCTCGTTCCCTCAGCGACTAACTGAATAGCAGTCATTTGGGCTTGCATGTCTGTCGGAAAACCAGGATGAGGCATTGTTTTGACGTCAGTTGGTAAAATATGTTTTGGACCAACAACTCGAATGCCGCCTTCTTCTTCAGTGATCGTTGCACCCATTTCAATTAATTTAGAAATCAACGGACGATTATGTTCTGAGATTGCATCTGCGATCAAGACATTTCCTTCAGTCATCGCTGCTGCTACCATAAAGGTACCTGCTTCGATCCGGTCTTGAACAATTGCGTGTTTCACTGCATGCAGATGATCGACTCCTTCGATACGCATCGTTTCCGTACCAGCACCATAGATATTTGCGCCCATTTTATTTAAAATATTTGCAAGATCTACAATTTCAGGTTCTCGAGCGACGTTTTCGATGATCGTTGTTCCTTTAGCTTTTACTGCTGCCATCATGATATTTTGAGTGGCTCCAACACTTGGAAAATCTAAATAGATCGTGTTACCGATCAATTCATCCGCAATAGCTTCGATGTAGCCATTTTTTTGAATGATTTTCGCACCCAATGCTTGGAATCCTTTAAGATGTAAATCAATTGGACGTTTCCCAATCGCACATCCCCCTGGCATGGCAACTTTTGCATGACCATTTCTAGCAAGTAATGGTCCCATTACAACGATAGAAGCACGCATTTGACTCACATATTCATATGGCGCTTCGATTTCTAATTGTCTTGACGCATCAAGCGTTACTTGATTATTGTCTTCATCAAACACTACATCTACGTTTAAATGACGAATCACTTGATTCATAGTGAAGACGTCAGAAAGAATTGGAACGTTGTCTAAAACGGTTGTTCCTTCTTCAGCCAACAAACTAGCAGCTAAAATAGGTAGAACAGCATTTTTAGCTCCTTCGATTTTTACTGTTCCATTCAATTGTTTGCCACCTTTGACGATGATCTCTTCCATGTTGTTCCCCCCAAAAAATTCCAATGAGCTATAAAGACTCAAAATCTTTTCTATTATATCATTTCTTTTATTAAAATAGTACCTTTTTTTATAGTACCTTTTTTTTACTGCAGGCTAACGAAAAGATTTCGACACAATGCAATAATTTCTAAGAAGAAATTACTGGCAGTATATCCTAAAAAAATAGAGAAGAATACAATCGCCATTCGAATTTGCGTATCATGCATTTTTTTAAAAAACATCTCAATTCGCAGTGACCGCAACGACCAGAAAGCCAGATAAATAAAAGCTAAATGACTCACGATTCGAATAATTGCATCAATTCCGTATACTTGCATAGTGACGTCCCTTCAAAATTATACTTTTTTTAATAACTAACAAAATGATGATACCATAAATTGGAAAAATAGAGAAATTATTGGTTGTAAAAAGATGGAATTTGTTGGCTAAACGAGACGAGAATTTTCAAGAACTTTACATTCAAATGATGACTCTGTTTTAATACCTTATTTTTATAAACTATTTTAACAACTATTTCACATGCTTTTTTGATGAAAGTTGTTCCTTATTTGCTTATGTACTCATATCATTATAATAGAATTTACCATTGATAATTAAACGATTATTTAATATAAATATATGCCCTCTCTTATAGTGTAGGAACAAAAAATCCTTTGTTTAATTTCTTGATGATCGTACAATCAAGTCTATTTCTTTTTTTTGCCATCTTCTTTGCTTGTACTTTAAGGTCAGCTAAGTTATTTGTTATTGTTTCATTTAAATTCTTTTATCTACATATTCGTTGGTTGATTGTTTCTGGTTTCACTTGATTTTCTTTAAAGGATGGTTGTTCTGCTACTTTTAGCTCAAATAAATTATTTTTTATTTCACTTAGATACTTTTGTCTACATATTCGTTGGTTGATTGTTTCTGGTTTCACTTGATTCTCTTGAAAGGGTGGTTGTTCATTCAACGCTTGCCAACTTTTTGGTTTATAACTTTCCCATTCATTTGGAGATGTTTTCCAAGGTGCAGGCACTTCATATCCATCTTCAAAAAAATGTACTTTTCCTTCAAAATCTTTCCAATTGCGAAAGAGATAGCGAAGTTCTTTAGGAGTGAAAGCCTTTTTATCTTTTTTTTCTATAATACGTTTCATATCTAAATCATCAATACAATAATAAATGGTTACATTTTCATTATCTCTTGCACTGTCTAATCCAATTTTACAACCTCTAACAATCAGCTGTCCTGTATATTTGCGATTTTTCTCACATAAGTGTCCTATATTTTTTTTCGTAGCTTTATGTAGCCCAGGATTAAAATTGATTACTTTATTTTTTTCAGTATCTTGTGTGCGTTGAAAATAGTAAGACCATAAAGGCCACCAATCTTTAAATGGTGAAATATATTTTTTCCAATTTATTGAAAAATCTTTTAAGTATTCAAGATTCATCGGATTTTTTGGGTGATCATATGTAATAGATGAAAAATGATTATTGTACTCTCTGATATCACAGGGACCTTGTCCTTCAGTAACACTTGAATGGAATCCTTTTTTTCTAATTTTTTCAATCTGTTTCTGTAAGTTTTCCGCTTTTGGTGATAAGCCATAAAATAGAATTATTTCCTGTTTCATCGTTCATTTTCCTTCCCATAAGTTTATTTAATTTTAGTTTTCAAGGTAAATAATAGCAGCAATAATCGTCCTCCTTTGAACTTTTTTCTTTTGTCCTAGTCCGATTTAACAAAAAAAATAGTCATACTACGAAAATTAAAACACTCAACGTTCTTCCATAGCGGGAGATTGATTGTTTCTAATCGGTTGGTTTTTTAACTGAGTTCTCTGATCCATAATTGTCTTGTTTTTTTGTTCTGCTGTTTCAAACTCAGCTTTTCTAGCGATATTTAATTTTATTCGTTCCTTCAAATAAGCAATGTTTTGATCAGTACTAGGATTAAAAAATTGATTTGTTTGATCAGTAGGAATCGATTTATCTTGTATTATTGCATCATAAAATGGCTTTTGGATTTTCTCATTTAGTTGCGGGTGAAACATATAAATTGGTGGGAGATATTGCTGATAATTTAACTGTCCTATTCGCTTGATGACATCAATTTGGCTACATGGTATTTTCTTTAATATTTCATTTATGTTTATTACGCCGTGTTTATCTATCTGTTCTTTTAATTCAGTATCCAGCCTTGACAATTTATATTGCATTGGCATAGTCCATCCAGAATATGTCAAAAGAATCCTATCTATTGAAGTTTCCTTCTGAGAACCATTCAGATGAGATGCGTGTGCTTGTTCTAGGAGAACTTTTAAGTGATTCTTAGCTAAAATTGTAATATCATTGTTGTTCAATCGTACCATTTGTTTAATATTTTCAAATGATAAATTTTTCCTTCCGTGAAATACTTCCGTTAATAATTGCCGTGCTTTTTCTTCAGACTCTACTTTTATTTTATTATTCTCAGCAGTTACATCTATATTATTCTCAATTAAAATGTTTTTTACAGTTTGACAACTCATCTCATGTTTTTTAGCTAATCGCAAAAAAAATAGTTTATGTCTTTGCTCCAACAAACACTTCACTGATTCAACAAGCGCTTGTTCCTTCTTACTTTGAGTGCTTGTCTGCCCATTCTCCAATGGTTGTTGTGTTGAACAGCTGAACTCGCTATTCCTTTCTATTGGCACGTTTGTATCTTGTACAAATTCCTTAGTTTCATATAAAGACTCTTGGGCTTTGGTAGACAGCGTTGTTGATTGGGAAGTGTTTCTGATCCCCAACATTTCTTCTATTTCTAGTAACCGTTCGACATCTAATGAGTACTCCAAATGATTTTCCAGTTCGTTCTCTGGAGCAACTTTTTGTTTCTTATACGGGGGAACTTGTACTTTGTTATTCTGTTCTGACACTGCATGACTATCTTGGTTTTGTGTCATTTTCAGTTCATTTTCGTTAATAATGTTTTGCAACGTTCTCTTTCTTTGAATTGTTTCCGATCGCGAGTGTTGTTGCTCAGCAAGATTACCTGTGTTATTTTCCGATAGAGGTGGACCAAAATGATGTCTGTTAGATGGAAACTCCTCTTTTTCTTGTTTTTCTGATTCAAGGCTCTTCTTTAAAAGATAGTCCCTAAATTCTTGTAATTGTTTATGTAACGAAACTGTTTGATCATCCGTAAGATTGCCTACTATTTCTGAGTAAGATAGCGATTTTTGTTGCGTATGTGTTTCTTCTTTTGTGTCTTCTGTGGAAAACCGTTGAACCTTTTTCGGCATTATGATACCTCCTTTTTTACTGCAATTAGTTTACCATAGTATCATAATGATGAAAGTTCCATATTTTTATGTAACAAAGAAGTAATTGTTCTTTACTTTTTATGTTTAGAATATAACTACCAATAAAAAAAACGATAAAAAAATCCAAAATTCTAAGGAATCTCCTTAAGAATCTTGGATTTTTTAAGGCCTACTTGTTAGGTCCTCATTCGTTGCTTTTAAGAATGTTTTGAAACCTTGATTCGGTTGATCGCACGATGCAAAGCAACTGTCGCACGTTTCAATTCATTCGTATCTTCTTTTTCTTTTGCTTCTGCGATTTGTCGCTCAGCACGTTGTTTGGCTCTTTCTGCCCGAGAAACGTCAATATCTCTTTCACGTTCTGCACTATCGGCAACGATTGAAACAACATTGTCACGAACTTCCATGATTCCGCCATTGACAGCAATCCAATCGACGTGGGTATCAGAGTCTGTTCTCTTCACACGGACTTCATCAATTGTTAATGGAACAATGATCGGCGCATGTTTAGGTAAAATACCAAGTTCCCCCGCTGTAGTACGTGCTACTACGATCGCTGCATGGTGATCATAGACCAAACCGTCAGGAGTCACCACATTCACAGTTAAATATTGATCCATGGGGCACCCCTTTCTAGTAGCCTAGTTTTTTCGCTTTTTCTACGACGTCTTCTATTCTACCAACACTTCGGAATGCTTCTTCAGGAAGATCATCGTATTTACCTTCTAAGATTTCACGGAAACCTTTGACTGTTTCTTCAACTGGTACATAAGAACCAGGAAGACCTGTAAATTGTTCCGCTACGTTAAAGTTTTGTGACAAGAAGAATTGAACTCTACGTGCACGTGAAACTAAAACTTTTTCTTGATCAGATAATTCATCCATCCCTAAGATCGCAATGATATCTTGTAATTCACGGTAACGTTGTAAGACATGTTGGACTTCAGTCGCTACTTTATAATGTTCTTCACCAACGATTTCAGGTGCCAAAGCACTTGAAGATGAAGCCAATGGGTCCACGGCTGGATAGATCCCTTGTTCTGTCAATTTACGCTCTAAGTTTGTTGTAGCATCTAAGTGGGCAAATGCTGTTGCTGGCGCTGGGTCAGTATAGTCATCGGCTGGTACATAGATTGCTTGGATCGAAGTGATCGAACCTTTTTTCGTTGATGTGATACGTTCTTGTAATTGACCCATTTCAGTTGCTAACGTTGGTTGGTAACCAACGGCAGAAGGCATACGACCTAAAAGGGCAGATACTTCTGAACCAGCTTGAGTGAAACGGAAAATATTATCAATAAACAATAGCACGTCTTGACCTTCTACATCACGGAAGTATTCAGCGATCGTCAGACCAGTCAAAGCTACCCGCATCCGAGCACCTGGTGGTTCGTTCATTTGTCCGAACACCATCGCTGTTTTTTCGATAACGCCTGAATCTTTCATTTCATAGTAAAGGTCATTTCCTTCACGAGTACGTTCCCCAACACCGGTAAATACAGAAATACCACCATGTTCTTGGGCAATATTATGGATCAATTCTTGGATCAATACCGTTTTACCTACACCGGCACCACCGAATAATCCAACTTTCCCACCTTTTAAGTAAGGTGCTAACAAATCGATAACTTTGATCCCAGTTTCAAGGATCTCCGTACTAGTACTTAATTCATCAAAGCTTGGTGCTTTTTTATGAATCTCACTACGTTCTGCATCTTCTGGGAAAGATGATCCTAAATCGATCGTATCTCCTAAAACGTTGAATACACGTCCTAGTGTATCTTTCCCTACTGGAACAGAAATGGCTTTACCAGTATCGATAACTTCCATACCACGTTGTAAACCATCTGTTGATTCCATGGCAATGGTACGGATTACTCCGTCCCCTAATTCTAATGCTGTTTCAAGAACAACTTTTGATTTTTTCTCATCATTTTTATAAACAACTAATGCGTTGTTGATATCTGGTAAGGATTGGTCTAAAGAAAATTCCACGTCGACAACGGGACCGATTACTTGAACAATCTTGCCTGAACTCATCTTTTTTCCTCCAATCTCAATACTATTCTAGCGCCGAAGCTCCGGCAACAATTTCGGTAATTTCTTGGGTAATAGCCCCTTGTCTTGCACGGTTATAAGATACCGTCAAATCATCAATGATCGTTGCAGCATTATCCGTTGCTGTCTTCATGGCAGTCATGCCGGCAGCGTGTTCTGCTGTCTTCGCATCAACGATTGCACCATAGATTAAGCTTTCCGCATATTGAGGCAATAACTGCGCCAAGATTTCTTCTTTTGAAGGTTCAAAAATGTATTCTTGGTCAAAAGTAGTTGCTTCTTCTGGATCTAAATCTGAAATTGGCAGCATTTTTTCTACACGAAATTGGCTAGTTAGTGAATTGATATGATGATTGTAGCATACGTACAATTCATCAAATACTTCATTTTGATACATCGTTGTTGCCATACCTACGATTTTACGCACTTCATCAAAACTTGGTTGGTCCGATAAATTACGTAATTCGTAAGCCAAATTAATTCCTCTAGCTTTGAAGAAATCTGCACCTGTACCTCCGATTGCGATCATCACATAATCGTCAGGAGATTTATGGTCTTCTTCTAAAATAGACATTGTTTGCTTTAAAATCGAACTGTTATAGCCACCAACTAAACCACCATCAGCGGTAATCACGATGTACCCCGTTTTCTTTACCGGACGGCTGATTAACATACTATTGTAATTGATATCTCCACGAGGATTATCAGAAGCAATATCATTTAGTTGAGTAGCTGTCAAATGAGTGACGATTTCTCTGACTTTATTTGCATAAATCTGAAACTTCTGAGAAGAAGCTTCAGATTTTGTCAGTTTAGAAGCGGACACCATTTGCATTGCTCGAGTGATTTGACTCGTTTTCTTCGTTGAAGCAATCCGAGTCTTGATTTCATTTAATGAAGCGCCCATTCATCTCACCTCACTATGCATTTTGAATGGATTTCAATTTGTCTTCTGTTGAAGAAGTGTTTCCTTTTGTCGCTAAGAAAATATCTTTGTATTCTTGGATCGCTTGATTCAATCGTTCTTCTTCTGGAAGATCTTTCGTTGTACGGATCGTTTCAAAGATATCTGCATGATTCGTATCTAGATATTCAAATAATTCATGTTCAAAATCTAAAATGCTGTCAACTGGAATACTATCTAAGAATCCATGTGTCAAAGCATATAAGATAACTACTTGTTTTTCAACAGCTAGTGGTGCATGAAGTTTTTGTTTCAAGATCTCAACTGTACGACGTCCACGATTCAATTTCGCTTGAGTCGCAGCATCTAAATCAGAACCAAATTGGGTAAATGCTTCTAATTCACGGTAACTTGCTAAGTCAAGACGTAATGTTCCTGCCACTTTTTTCATTGCTTTGATTTGAGCAGAACCACCTACACGGGAAACGGATAACCCAGCATCAACCGCTGGACGAGTTCCGGCGTAGAACAAGTCACTTTCTAAGAAGATTTGTCCGTCAGTGATTGAAATAACGTTTGTTGGAATATAAGCAGAGATATCTCCAGCTTGTGTTTCAACAAATGGTAAAGCAGTCATTGAACCGCCACCTAAATCATCACTTAGTTTTGCCGCACGTTCTAATAAACGTGAGTGCAAGTAGAAAACATCCCCTGGATAAGCTTCACGACCTGGAGGACGGCGTAATAGCAATGAAAGTTCACGATAAGCAACAGCTTGTTTTGATAAGTCATCAAAGATAATCAATACATGTTTGCCGTTGTACATGAATTCTTCACCCATTGCAGTTCCTGCATAAGGCGCAATATAAAGTAATGGCGCAGGTTGTGATGCACCCGCATTGACTACGATCGTGTAATCCATTGCTCCATATTTTTTCAAAGTTTCTACTTGTGTACGCACAGTAGAGTCCTTTTGACCGATCGCCACATAGATACAGATCATATCTTGACCTTTTTGGTTAAGGATCGTATCGATTGCGATAGATGTTTTACCCGTTTTACGGTCACCAATAACTAATTCACGTTGGCCACGTCCGATTGGAACTAAAGCATCGATGGCTTTTAGACCTGTTTGCATTGGTTCATTGACAGATTTACGTTGCATAACGCCTGGTGCCATTGCTTCGACTGGACGAGCTTTATCTGTAACGATTTCTCCTAACCCATCGATTGGTTGACCTAGCGGATTAACGACACGTCCGATCAAGGCGTCCCCAACTGGAACTTCCATGATTTTACCTGTTCGTTTTACTTTGTCTCCTTCACGAATGGATTCGAAATCACCAAGGATAATGATACCTACATCATTTGATTCTAAGTTTTGCGCCATTCCGTATGAGCCGTTTGAAAATTCAAGCAACTCACCACTCATCGCATTTTCTAAACCGTGTGCACGAGCAATCCCGTCACCGACATAAGTCACGGTACCGATTTCTTCGACTGAAAGCACGTTTTGATAATTTTCAATTTGTTCTTTGATCAAGGCACTAATTTCTTCTGCTTTGATAGCCATTCGATTCACCTACCTCTTTGTACTATCTATTTAATTGATTACGCATTTTTTCTAATTGCGTGCGAATGCTTCCGTCGATCACTCGATGGTTGGCTTCAACAATTGCCCCACCAATAATAGAAGAATCAACGATTTGCTTCAATTCAACTGTTTGATAGTCCATTGTTTTTGCAACATTCATTTCTAGTTTTTGTAATTGTTCATCAGAAAGTGGTACTGCTGTTTTTACACTACCTAAAAGTAGTCCTTTGTAATCGTTGTAACGGTGTTCGTATTCATCGATCATAAACGATAATTCAGACATCCGATTATAACTATAGACCACTTCTAAAAAGTTTTTCACGATACCGTCAAACCCACTGACAAGTTTATCCATAATGATTCGTTTTTCGTGAGGTTCTAAGCGGACGTCACTAAGTACGTTGCCTAATCCAGGTACTTCACTATAGATTTGGCGTAAGCTTAGTAATTCTTGGTAAATTTCTTCTGCGCTATTTGAATCGATCGCCAGTTCAAATAGTGCTTTACCGTAGCGTCTGCCGACAGTATATTTATCTAGTTTCATTTGAAGAACCTAGACCTTCGATATATTGATTGATTAAAGATTCATGCATTTCTGGAGACAATTCTTTGTTCAAGATTTTAGCCGCGATTTGAAGAGAAAGATCTGCTACATCATCTTTTACAGAGTTTAAAGCTGTATCACGTTCTAACATGATATCAGTTTGCGCTTTGCTTTTTAGACGTGCAACTTCTTCTTGCGTTTCCTTCAAAATATTTTGACGGCTTAATTCTCCACTTTCTTTCGCATTTTTAATGATATCAGCTGCATCAGAGCGAGACGCTAACAATTGTTGTTCGCGTTCTTGTTCCATTTTTGCTGAATTGATGCGAGATTTTTCGGCAGAATCTAAATCATTGGCGATCTTATCTTCACGTTTTTTCAAAATATCGCTGATTGGTCCCCAAGCAAAATGTTTCAATAGAAACATTAGTATCAAAAATGAGCCGCTGACAACGATGATATTACCTAACATCGGATTACCAACTTCTGCAATTGCCAATTGATTCAGCATAGGCTAGCCTTCCTTTCTTTAAGGTGTATCTCATGGATGATGAAGGAATCCTGACTTCAATGATTGAAACAGCCTCCTCAACGCCTTTTGTTCTAGTATTATGATGAAACAACTCAATTATTTTGAAAATAATCAGGTTGTTTTTTTTCAGTTTTTGACAATTAAAAGAGGATTAGTGACAGTAGTCCTATCCTCAAACAGTTAATTGATTAAACAGCAAAGACTAGAATCAAGGCAATAACCACACCTAGAATAGGAACAGCTTCAACTAAGGCTACCCCGATGAACATTGTTGTACGTAATTGACCAGACATTTCAGGTTGGCGTGCCATTGATTCGATTGTTTTAGAGATTACTTGACCATTACCATAACCAGCTCCGATAGCTGCTCCCATGATTGCGATTGCTGCTGCGATATAATTCATAATTTATTTCCTCCTAAATATAGATAAATAGTAGTTTGTTAAAAACGATGTTACTCTTCTACTTCAATCTTATGGCTCATATATACCATCGATAAAGTGACAAAGACAAATGCTTGGATGCTTCCGATAAACAATGAGAATGCGATCCAGACCATCTCTAAAGGAATTGCTAACGGTAATGAGAACCAACCTAAATTATTCATCATATTGGCAATCAAGGTAAGTAAAACTTCCCCCGCGTAGATATTCCCGTAAAGACGCAAAGCAAGTGTTAATAGGTTCGTAAATTCTTCGATCAGCTTCATTGGAAACATGAAACTATATGGTTTCAAGAACGAATTTACAAAATACCCTTTAAATCCAAGCTTTTTCACCCCGAATAAATGAGTAAGTGTGATCATTATAAATGCCAAAGTTAAAGTAACAAACGGGTCTGCTGTCGGACTTTTCCAAAGTGTTGTTTCGCTAGGTAAGACGATTTTCGTTATTAAACCTATATTATTTGCCACGAAGACAAATAAGAACAATGTAAAAGCCAACAAATGAAAATTATTCAATTCTTTTCTAGGCAGATTATCTGTTACGATCCCTCGGGTAAAGTCAATGACCCATTCCAGCGCATTTTGTTTCCCCGTTGGTTTCATCTTAAGATTTCTTGTAAAGAAGTAAACTAAGAAGAAGACAATCAAACAGGTCAATAACACCATCATACAAACAGTACCATCAAACCAAACCGGTCCAATATGGAACGTTAGCGAGCGTTCATCCAATCCATTTCACCTCTTTTCCCTGAATTTCACATAAAATCAAATTCATGTGTACATCTGGTTTTTCTAAATCGTTTTCTAACCAAACGGTATCATACCACCATGAAACAGAAAATTCAAAACATTTTCATGAAAATCAGACAATTTTTTATTTCAGTCAAAAAAGTTTGCTTTTTCCAAAAAATCATCGTGGCGTTTTACAAGAAAAAACCTGTGATATCATGCTTTATCAGATTAAATGCTAACAAATTTTATCATTAAGTAAACCTAAAAGCACCGAATATGCGAAAAAGGATAATGAAATTATCTAGAGAAATTTTTTAATGTTCGATCAATTTGACGATCTACATCTTTTCGTTTTAGATCTTCTCGCTTGTCATAAGATTTCTTCCCTTTCGCAAGACCAATAAAAACTTTGGCATACCCATCACGAATATATACTTTTAAGGGTACGATCGTGACCCCGGTATTTTTTGTTTCAGTCTCTAGCCGTGAAATCTGTTTTTTGTGTAATAGTAACTTTCTTGTTCGTAACGGATCATGGTTAAAAATATTGCCTTGTTCATAGGGACTGATATGAACATTATGCAAAAATGCTTCACCGTTTCGAATACGGACAAATCCATCTTTCAAATTGATCCGGCTGTTTCGGATCGATTTGATTTCTGTTCCTTGCAGCACCATTCCTGCTTCCATCGTATCGATAATCGAATAATCATGGCGAGCCTTTTTATTTTGGGCGATTAACTTTCCGTCGCCTTTTGGCATATGACATTCCTCCAAACTGGTATTCATAGTGGTTATTGGTTATTTTTTCTTTTTCTTCTTAATTCCTTTATAAAAAGGTTTTTTCCCTTTTTTATTAGATGGTCCTTTTCCTTTTTTCCGCTCATTTGAATAGGAATTTTTCTTTCCATTCCGTTCAGTATGAGATTTTGATGAACGCTTTTGATGACGATTAGAAGGACGATTTTTGTTTGACGTTTTTGGACGTTCTAATGGAACGATTTCTTCTGCATCAATCAATTCAAAGTCGATTGCACGTTCTTCCGGATCTGCTTTGATGACTTTTACCCGCACTTTTTGACCGATTTTAAAAGTTAACCCTGTTCGTTCGCCTACTAATGCTAAATGATTCTCAATAAAGTGGAAATAGTCTTGTTTCAACTCATTGATATGGATCAACCCTTCAATCGTATTGGGTAATTCGATAAACAACCCAAATTTAACAACTGAACTGATGATCCCTTCAAATTCCTCTCCTACTTTATCCATCATGTATTCAGCTTTCTTCATTGCATCTACTTCACGCTCTGCCTCGACTGCACGACGTTCCATCTTCGAACTATGCTCCGCAATTTCGGGTAGTTCATTTTCCCAATAAGTTTGATTTGCTTCACTTGGGTCTTGTCCATACGAGCGAATTAAGCGATGGACGATCAAATCTGGATAACGTCTGATAGGCGAAGTGAAATGCGTATAATATTCCGCAGCTAATCCATAGTGCCCAAAATTATCTTCTGAATAACGTGCTTGTTGCATACTTCTCAACAGCATCGTATTGATAACAGCTGATTCCGGCTTGTCTTCAACGTTTTCAATGACTTTTTGAAGATCTTTAGGTGTGATCGTTCCTTTTGTTCCACGAACGACGATTCCTAGTGCAGAAGCAAAATCAAAGAAACGTTGCATCTTTTCTTCTTTAGGTTGCTCGTGAATCCGATAAATGAATGGAAAGTTGCGTTTATTAAAATGTTCCGCCACCGTTTCATTTGCCGCCAACATGAAAGATTCGATCAACCGTTCGCCTACGCCACGGCTTCGCAATAAGATATCAGTTGGTTGTCCATCTGGTTCTACGAGTATTTTTGCTTCACGGTCTTCAAAAGAAATCGCTCCTCGACGAATCCGCATTTCTTCTAAAATCTGATGTAGCTCTTGCATCTCTTGAAACATCGGCACTAATTGCTTATACCGTTCCATTACCTGCTCATCTTGTTCTTCTAAAATCTGATTGACCGCTGTATAGGTCATTCGTTCCGTCGTTTGGATGACACTTGGGAAAATATCATGAGATACCACCTGACCATTTGGATCAATCTCCATCTCACAACTCATTGTTAGTCTTGGTACGTGAGGATTCAATGAACAAATCCCGTTTGATAATCTTTGTGGGATCATTGGAATGACACGGTCGGTTAAATACACACTCGTTCCTCGTTCGTAAGCTTCACGATCTAACTGGCTTCCTTCGGTCACATAATTGGAAACATCTGCAATGTGTACACCTAAGAAATAATTACCGTTGGCCAATTTTTTCACAGTAACAGCATCATCCAAATCTTTGGCATCTTCTCCGTCAATCGTCACGATCAATTGTTCACGTAAGTCTCTCCGGCCAACTAGGTCTTTTTCATTGATCGTATCTGGCACTTGATCAGCTTCTGCCAAGACATCATCTGGAAATTTTGTCGGAATCCCGTTTGAGACAACAATCGATAGGATATCCATTCCAGGATCATTTTTATGGCCGATGACTTGTTTGACAATACCTTCTAAACTGGTCGCATAGTTTTTCTCAGGATAATGGGTCAGCTCAACCATTACGATACTCCCATCAACTGGTCGAATCCCTTCAGCTGCTGCATAAACTTTAAACTGATTCAATTTTTTGTCTTTTGGGATAACCACCCCATAAAGATCCGTTTCACTTATCTCTTCCTCTGTGTAAGCCACGAATTCTCCAGCTAACTGCGTAGTTGCTCGTTTGCGGATCTCAACTACTTTACCTTCTGCTCCACGATCCATCGCAGTATCGGCCGTTTTTATGATATCGATCGCTACCGTATCGCCATCCATGGCATACCCAGTTGCTTCTTTAGGAATATAGATATCATCTTCTTCTGGATCAATCGTCACAAAGCCGAATCCTCTTTCATTGGCCCGAAACGTTCCTTCGATCAATACTGGTTTTAATGGTAGCTTCACTTTTCCTTTTTTGGTAAAGACCACACTTTGTTCTCGTTCCATTTGAGCGATCGTCTGAACGAGTAGCTTGAAATCTTCACTTTTTTGCAAGCCCAATCCTTGGGCGATTTCTTCCATTGAAAAGCTTTTTTTGCGCTCGCTCTCAATAAAAAAAATAATTTTTTCTTTCAATGTTTCTTTTGTCATTTTCATTCCTCATTCCAAGGTAAATTCTCTAGAAACTCCAACACATCTTTTTCCAGTAATTTTCTAGACTCTCCAACGGTGATCACATGTTTGCTGTTGGGATACCATTGAAGGGTCACTCTTTTATCGGCTAATTTTTTTGCTGTTTCGTAGACTCCAGCTGGATCAATCATTTCATCTTGACCGGCTTGGGCTAAAAAAACAGGTGCTTGGATGTCACTAAGTTTTCCTTCTGTAATTGCTGCTTGGTTTTGTATCTCTGCTAATTGCTGATAAACATTTGGTCGAAGCGCAGCGACAGTTTCTTCGATTTCCTGTTCAGATTCCCCTGCAAGTTTTAGCACATAACGTTCATATCGCTCAAAATTTTCTGGCACATGATTTTCAACTGGTGAAATCGGCGAGCAGAAACATCCGCCACCAATGATCTCTGGCTGTTCTGCTAATGCTCGAACAGCGAAGATTCCTCCCATTGATAATCCAAAAACAGCAACTTGGGAAAAACCTTCTGCTTTTAAAAAGTGGATGGCTTGTTTCGTATCTTCCCACCATGTTTCCGTTTTTTGCGCTAAAATGTCTTGTGGAGCTAGCGTTCCATGTCCAGTAAACAATGGAGCATAGACAGTATATTCTGACTTTTCCAAATATCGAGCCAGCATGCGCACATCATTCGGACTTCCAGAATAGGCATGTAAGAGTAGCACAGCTCTCTTGCTATGTTTTGCATAAAGGGGTTTTGGTAGACTTTTCATTAGGTTCACCTCGTTCTTCTCATTTTAACATAGATTGGCGATCCCTTAGGACAAAACCGCTCTTTTGGCAAATAAAAAAGAGCCGCGACGTCAATCACTGCTCTGCATGAAAGGAATTCTTTTTTCGCTCATTCAAATCAACTACTTAAAAAATTAAGCCAAAATTTTTTGAACGAAAAAACGATTCATAATTATTTCGACTAATCGTTAAATCAACTTTTTATTTAGAAGATAAAAAGGCTAGTACAAATAATAAAATCATCCAAATGGCACCCATTACCGCTGTCGAACGTTGCATGACTGCTTCAAAACCACGTGCTTTTTGTTTACCGAATAATTGATCCGCTCCGCCAGTAAATGCACTTGCTGCACTGTTTTGTTTACTTGGTTGCATCATGATTGCAATGACCATTACAATCGATAACACGATCACGATTCCTAAAATTACATTATACATTAAGCAGCCTCCTTTCCGTAAAATATCATCTATTTTACTTTATCATATAAAAAAAACTCTGACAACCTTCTCTTGCGAATGGGGCTTCAATTTTAGATAACATTTAGTATTAGCACTTATTCATGGGCAAAGACTGAAAAGATGAAAAAACCGAAAGAATAACAACGTTAATAGCCGGTTGCTACAATTTCGGTTTCTCTTATTTTAAAAAAGTTCATTTAGCGGACAGATCCACTTTTTGTCATTTCATTCATTGACGATCGTACGAAAACGAGTCGATTATTTACGAAGCACATCTTGATATTCAGGTTTTCTTTCAAATTCTTTCTTCGCATATGGACACAATGGAATAATTTTTTTACCTTCTCTTCGAGCTAGTTCTACGCCATTAAGCACTAATTTTTCTGCTAATTTTTGTCCACGATACTCTGGTTCTACAAATGTATGATCAATGATCATGATGTCTGGTCCTGCATCAGACCAAGTCATTTCCCCGATTTCTTTTGCTTCATCATTCAATAATACGAAACGATTTTTTTCTTCTTTGATTTCCATTTTCGCCACTCCCCGTATTGACCAAATAATTTGTTCTCCTTGATTCTAACAGTCTAGTTCTCAGCAAACAATTATTTATACTCGGAATAACCTGATTCTCTCCAATCGATTCGCTGTTCGATAAATGAGAAAACAACCGTCCAATATTTGGTGGGATCTTTCACGGCTGCTTCTAAATGTTGAGCTTCTGGGATCAGAAAAAGATCATTTTCACCAGCTGTTGCATTTTGGATCGTATAAGCGGCACTGACTGGAACGAACTGATCCTCTTCCCCATGAATGATCAATACTGGCAGATGGTTACTGCCCAACTGACGAGTTGCTGACGCCTGTTTCAAAGAATAACCAGCATATTTCTTTGCATAGCGATTCGCATGGCGCATGATCATTTTTTTAGGAAGAAAGGTTAGTTTGCTCAACATGTAGCGAAACTCCGCATAGACGGAAACAAACCCGCTATCCAGGATAAACCCTCGAACTGCAGGAGGTAGTTTTTCCCCACTAGCCATCATGATAGCAGAGGCACCCATTGAACTCCCATGTAAAATAATGTTAGCATCTGGCTGCATCTGTAAAATATAGTTGATCCAGATAATCAAGTCTAAACGATCCAACCACCCCATCCCGATGATTTCTCCTTCACTCTTGCCGTGAGCACGCAAATCAGGAATCAAGACGTTAAACCCTGCTTCTGCATATTTCTTTCCAATATAAGACATATCTGTTTTCCCATCACTTCGATAGTCATGGACACAAACAACCCATTTTTTGTTGGGAGAGGAACTTTGAAAGATTCGTCCTAACAGTTTTAACCCATCATGACTTTTGACTTCGATTTCTTTGCCTTTATTCCAAAAGCCCTCAGCTTCTGTTTCCGCAAGTTGCCGTTGCTTTTCCACGATCGTAAAAGCCGATGGGTCCATCAACTGATGACCTGTTTTCTCATACCAATCATACCCTCTTTGTAAACCCGATTGAATTAATTTTTGCGCATAGTAAGAAGAAAGTCCACGATAAATGACTGCGCCTAAAATGAGAACTATAAGAATAAGATACATGACAATCACTTATCTTCCCCGCTTTCCATAAATATTTTTTCTATTATCAATCCGTATATCCTTCTATTCCATTGTACCATTTTCTAAAAAAACTGCTCAAGTTTTCACCCTAGGCTTCATTGAAATTTAAAACCATTCAAATAGGAATAAAAAATAAGATAACATTTACATTTTATTTAAAAGCCAGTATACTGATTCCGTGCATTTTAATCAAGGAGTATCCTTGGACTGGTTCGGAAACTTCCCAGAATAAAAAACTAAGTATCTCTACAGAAAGGAGATTGGAAATAATGCGAAAAGTAATTATTGACTGCGATCCTGGAATCGATGACACTTTAGCATTGATGTTAGCCATCAAGTCCCCCGAAATCGAGGTAGTTGCGATCACGACGGTCTGCGGCAATGTACCTGTGACGATCGGTAGCCAAAATGTTTTCAAATGTTTGAAACGATGCGGACGCTTAGACATCCCCGTCTATCAAGGGGAAACACAACCGTTGAAACAGCCGTTTATTAGCGCACAAGACACTCATGGGATGGACGGATTAGGCGAGACAAACTTTGCTCAAGTACAAGAAAAACAAATAGAAGAAAAATCAGCAGTCGATTTTTTGGCGGAATACTTTTCTAAAGAAACAAACACCTCGATCATTGCACTTGGCCCTTTGACCAATATTGCTCGTGCTTTGATGAAAAATCCACATTTAGGAAAACATTTCGAGCGATTTATTTCAATGGGTGGCACCTACAAAAGCCACGGAAACTGTTCACCAGTTGCTGAGTACAATTATTGGTGCGATCCTGATGCAGCTGCCTTTGTGTTTGAAAATTTAGGGAACACGATTGAAATGGTCGGGTTAGATGTTACGAGAGAAATCGTTTTGACACCTACCTTATTAGAATATTGTTGTCAGCTCAATCCTGAGGAAGGAGAATTTCTAAAAGCGATCACTCGTTTTTATTTTGATTTTCACTGGCAACAAGAAAGAATCCTAGGGTGCGTCATCAATGATCCTCTGGCCGTTGCCTACTTTATCGACGAAAGCATTTGTCAGGGATTTACTAGTTATACCGCTGTTGAAACGCAAGGAATCAGCCGTGGGCAAACACTAGTCGATCGCTTTGATTTTTGGCAAAAAGCACCAAACAGCACCATTATGACAGAAGTTGATACTCATCTATTTTTTCGGAAGTTTTTGACCGTTCTTTTAAATGCACAAGAAGAAACGATTAAAAAAGATCTGGAAAGATTAAAGATGGGATGAAAAACATGCGCAAAAAAAGAATCACCACACAGACGATTACGATCGTCGCTTTATGTATCGGAATCAATTATATCGGCGGAACCATTGCATTATGGCTACGATTACCGATCTATCTTGATTCGATCGGTACCATATTCGCTGGGACTTTGTTAGGTCCGGTATTTGGGTTACTCACTGGCTTAGCCAGCGGGGTATTAAGTGGTGTTACCACCGATATCTTCTCGTTGTATTATTCACCTGTTCAAATGGTAACAGGTTTACTTGCTGGAGTGATTTTCCATCAACGATTCACTCGAAGTAAGAACCGCTGGACCTTAGTTTTCTGGGCGCTTGTCTTATCACTGCCTGGAACCATCCTTTCTTCCCTAATCACTGTAAAACTCTTTGGGGGAGTCACTTCTTCTGGTTCAAGCATGATTGTTCAGTTCCTCCATGGAATTGGGTTCAATCAAACAATGAGCGTGATTCTCGTTCAAGCGGGTACCGATTACCTCGACCGCCTGCTCTCAGTAGTCGTCGTCACCCTTGTCGTCTTGGCATTGCCGAAAAGGGTTGTGAACAGAGCGATTTGAGCTGCGTAGTTGTGATGAGTTGGAGTAAATACACGTGCGAATAGAAGTCGGTTACTTCAATTAGTAAATCAAAAAAAACGCAAAACATGAAAATTTGTTTTGCGTTTTTTTGATTTAATTGAAGGATCTACTTTGTACTTTTTTGTATTTTGAACCAAAATAGGCTGTTATGCTAAATAAGACAAGATGATTGCTTGATATGTGTCAATCATATCCAAGTAATTATCGATTTCTACATACTCGTCTATTTGATGAGGCAAGTTTACGACTCCGGGACCGAATACCACAAAATCGAAGGAGTGAGCGGATTTAGTAAATTCAGCTGCATCTGTCGTTGCTGCTGCACCTACTAGGGGCAATGGTTGCTTGAACTGTTTTTGAATATGGTGGATCAACGAAGAATCAGGATTTGCTTTCACAGGAATCTTATTGTAGTCGATCGTCAATTCTAAGTGATAGTTCGTTCCTTCATTCAATTCATCCACGATCTTTTGCAATAAATCAATGATTTGATCGTTTGGAAATTCAGGGATTGAGCGGATATTTCCTTGTAATTGCGCCTGACTTGGAATACTGTTGACTTGATTTCCTCCGTTGATCACTGTAACGTTATGAATCGTTTTTCCTAACGCGGAATTTTGGAAATCATTCGCTAAAGCATTCATTTGCTCGTTTGCACGCGTGATAAATTCATTTAAATGGTTGATCGCATTGTAGCCTTCTTGAGGCATTGAGCTGTGGGCTTCTTTACCATGAGAAACAACGGTATAGTTTATTGAACCCATGTGAGTATACATCAAATTGTAATTGGTTGGTTCACCAATGATCAATCCGTCTAAATCGTCGACATAACCTGCTTTTGTCAGTTGTTCACTACCTAATTCTCCGACTTCTTCCCCTACTGTCGCTAATAATTTGATTGTCCCGTTAAACGGTTTCCCGGACTCTTTCAATTCAATCATCGCAATCACCATAGCGGCTAGCCCACTTTTCATATCGGTAGCACCACGTCCATACAAACGATTACCTTTTATTTCTGCTGCAAAAGGCGGATAGGTCCAATTCGATTCGTCTCCTGCAGACACAACATCCATGTGACCAGACAAACCTAATACTCTTCCTTGACCATTGTGATACGTCGCCACCAAGTTATCACGCCCCTCAGTGTGAGAAATGATTTCTCCTTGGATTCCATGTTGATTCAATAATTGATTTAAGTAGGCGGCTACTTCCCCTTCGTTCCCATTCACTGACTTGATTCGGATCAGTTCTTGTAAAATAGCTATTTTTTCTTCATTTCCCATCCTGTCCCACACTCCTGCTGTTTCTTTCTATTTTACTGAAACAGTGTATCATTTTCAATCATTCATCCATTCTCAGTCGATTAGCTAGCAGCAGCCATTGACACTCCTATGTCTAAAGACACCGAAGCACCCCAAAATAGAAGGAGCTATTTCGGGATGCTTCGGCAATTCGTTATTGAGCTGTTGTAGATCGAAAACAGTTTTCAATGAACCGCTCCGTTTGCTCATAACAAGTTTTTGATTCTGGCAATGTATAATTAAATTGATATTCATGACTGATTTCTTTTTTCTGGTCTTTATAAAATAGTTCGTCTACAGGAACGTCTAACTCTTTTAATTTATTTGCGAAAGCAATCCCTTGATCTTGGAAAGAATACGCATTTCCATCTGTGATATACGTAGGCGGGAAGTCTTTTGACACTTGATCAACTAAACTAGCTTGATATAAGCGTTCGTCTGTTTGCCAATCTTTCGTTCCAATCAAAGACCAAGCTACCGTTTTAACGAAGAAATGCATCAATCGATCACTCGATTGCTGTTTTGCTGTTTGTTGCAAGTCAACTGGCCCACAGTAAGAAATGGCTCCTTTGATCGCTGTTGGATCAATCATTTGTTTCATCTTCATTTCTTTTGCATACTGTTGATTTGTTTGGATAGTAACATACTGTAAGGCAATCTGAGCGCCTGCACTATCGCCACCAAAAATCAGCTTTGAAAGATCCAACTTCTGATTGTTCTCTTTTTTTAATTGTTGGACTAATTCATTGACTTGTACTACTTGATTGGGATACTGAGAGCTAGGTGCCGGTTCATAGTTCATAGCAACAACTGCGATGTGCGTATCTGAAGCTAATCTTGTTGCAAATTCTTTTACACCTGCTTTATCCCCGCTCACATAGCCTCCACCGTGAACCCAGATCAACGTGGGTAAAGGTCCCTCACTGCCTTTAGGATAATAGATATCGTAGTTGTTTTTTTTGAATTGTGATTGATAAGAACGATCAGTGAGCGAACTAGTGGAATCTTTTGCTTGTTCATACGTTTCTTTATCTGTGATCGTTACAGCATCGCTAAACAGATGTCGGATCACATAAGCACCCGGTCTCGGTGAAACTTGAAAAGCAATCACGACCAATAAAATGGTACTGAGAAGCAAAATACCGAACCATTTGAACCCCTTTAAAATTTTTGCTTTCATACACTTTCCCCATTATTCTTTTTTTTCCTTTTATCATAATATCTTAGCAATAATTAAATCGTTTGTAAACGTGACAAAAAACGATTATGTAATTCAGTTTTTGTTAGGATAATCTCTAAATTTTTTCTGCAAAAAAAGACCTTTCTCCTATCTTCAAGATAAGAGAAAGGTACTTTTTAATAACTTTAGAATGAAGTAGACCAGCACAGCTATATAATCGACGCTCTGCTATCATCGTACTTATTTGATCGTCCTAAAATTATTTGTTTTTTAAGTTGTAGAAAGATTTCAAACCTTTGTATTCAGCAACTTCGCCTAATTGGTCTTCGATACGTAGTAATTGGTTGTATTTAGCAATACGGTCAGTACGTGATAGAGAACCAGTTTTGATTTGACCAGCGTTTGTTGCAACAGCAATATCAGAGATTGTTGAATCTTCTGTTTCACCTGAACGGTGAGAAACAACTGCTGTGTAGCCAGCTTCTTTAGCCATTTCGATTGCTTCAAAAGTTTCTGTCAAAGTACCGATTTGGTTAACTTTGATTAGGATTGAGTTAGCGATTCCTTTTTCAATACCTTCAGATAATTTTTGAGTGTTTGTTACGAACAAGTCGTCACCAACTAATTGAACTTTGTCGCCTAATACGTCAGTTAATTTCTTGAATCCGTCCCAGTCGTTTTCGTCTAATCCGTCTTCGATTGAGATGATTGGATATTTAGAAACTAATTCTTCGTAGAATTTGATCATTTCGTCAGTTGTTTTTTCGCCTTCGCCTGAATCAGCTAATACGTAAACACCTTTTTCTTTGTCGTAGAATTCTGAAGAAGCAGCATCCATAGCAAGAACAACGTCTTTACCAGGTACATAGCCAGCTTTTTCGATTGCTTCGATGATTACTTCAAAACCTTCTTCGTTTGAACCAAGGTTAGGAGCGAATCCACCTTCGTCACCAACAGAAGTAGCTAATCCACGAGATTTCAAGATTGCTGCTAATGCGTGGAATACTTCAGCACCCATACGTAGAGCTTCTTTGAATGTTGGAGCGCCAACAGGCATGATCATGAATTCTTGGAAGTCGATTGAGTTATCCGCATGTGATCCACCGTTGATGATGTTCATCATTGGAGTTGGTAAAACTTTTGTATTGAATCCGCCTAGGTAGTGGTATAAAGGTACTTCTAGGTAGTCAGCAGCTGCACGAGCAACAGCGATAGATACACCTAAAATTGCGTTCGCACCTAATTTACCTTTGTTAGGAGTTCCGTCTAAAGCGATCATAGCTTTATCGATTGCCATTTGGTCACGTACATCGTAGCCAATGATTGCTTCAGCAATGATGTTGTTTACGTTGTCAACAGCTTTAGTTACACCTTTACCGCCATAACGAGCTTTGTCTCCATCACGTAATTCAACGGCTTCGTATTCACCAGTTGAAGCACCTGAAGGAACCATTCCACGGCCAAAAGCTCCGCTTTCTGTGTATACTTCTACTTCGATTGTTGGGTTACCGCGTGAGTCTAAGATCTCGCGAGCGTAAACATCAGTAATAATTGACATGTTTTGTCTCTCCTTTGAGTTTGTTTTTTCCTAAGGGATTTCCCTCATATACGATTTTAGTTAATTTTAGGCGTTAGTGCAAACATTTCTTGCATTTTTCGCAAATTTTCACTAATTATTTTACAGCGTCTAATAATGCTAAGAATGAATCAGCTTGTAAGCTTGCGCCACCAACTAATGCTCCGTCAACATTTTCTTTCGCCATATATTCAGCAATGTTTTCTGGTTTTACAGAACCACCGTATTGGATACGTACTGCATCAGATACTTCTTTGCCGTATAATTTTTCAACTGTTTGACGTACAACGCCACAGATTTCGTCAGCAATTTGTGCATCAGCTGATTTACCAGTACCGATTGCCCAGATTGGTTCGTAAGCAATAACCATGTTGCTTACTTGGCCATCTGTTAATCCTTCAAGACCAGCAGTGATTTGTCCTTCGATCCATTCAGCTGTTTTTCCAGCTTCGTAAGTTTCTAAAGATTCACCACAGCAAAGAATTGGGATCATGCCGTTTGCAAAGATAGCTTTCGCTTTTTTGTTGATGTCTTCATCTGTTTCATGGAAGTATTCACGACGTTCTGAATGTCCGATGATCACATAGTCCACACCTAAGTCTGCTAAAGCAGCTGGTGAAGTTTCACCTGTGAATGCACCTGAGTTTTCCCAGTAGCAGTTTTGTGCTGAGATTTTTAATTCTGTTCCTTCAGCTGAAGCCATTAGTTCTTGTAAGAACAAAGCAGGTGATCCGATAACAGAATCAACTTTTTCATTTGAAGGGATGTTGTTTTTTACTGCTTCAGCAAATTCTTTTGCTTCAGATGCAGTTTTGTTCATTTTCCAGTTACCAGCGATAATTGGTTTACGCATGACAGTATGCACTCCTTTAAAATTATGAGTCGTGGAACTCTCCTCCACGTATAAAAAGAAAAAGCTGCTTTTTGGTTAAGTTTATTTGAGTTTGAATCAATTCACCGTTGCAAAAAGCAGCTGTCTTCATCTAAATCAGATACAACGAACGATGCTTATTTATCGTTGATTGCAGCTAAACCAGGTAGTTCTTTACCTTCTAGTAATTCTAAGCTTGCGCCGCCACCTGTTGAGATATGTGTGAATTTGTCAGCAAAACCTAATTGTTCTGCAGCAGCTGCTGAGTCACCACCACCGATGATTGTTGTTGCATCTTCAAGGTTAGCGATTGCTTCACAAACACCGATTGTACCTTTAGCAAAGTTACTCATTTCGAACACACCCATTGGTCCGTTCCAAACAACTGTTTTTGCACCTTGTAATGTATCAGCAAATAATTTCACTGATGCAGGGCCGATGTCTAAAGCCATCAATCCTTCAGGGATATCGCCTTCGATTACTTGTGTTTCAACATCGTTTGAGAACTCTGGAGCACAAACGTTATCGATTGGCAAGACTAATTTGTCGCCAGCTTTTTCGATCAATTCTTTTGCTAATTCAACTTTATCAGCTTCTACTAAAGAGTTACCGATTTTGATTCCTTTAGCTTCGTAGAATGTGTAAGTCATTCCGCCACCGATCAAGATTTTGTCTGCTTTAGGAATCAAGTTTTCGATTACACCGATTTTATCAGAAACTTTTGCACCACCTAAGATTGCGATCATAGGGCGTTTTGGTTCTTCAACGGCTTCACCGATAAATTTGATTTCTTTTTCCATCAAGAATCCAGCAACTGTTGGGATACCAGTTGAAGCAATTCCGACGTTTGAAGCATGCGCACGGTGAGCTGTACCGAAAGCATCATTGACAAATACATCACCTAATGAAGCCCAGTATTTACCTAGGTCTGCATCATTTTTGCTTTCTTTTTTGCCATCAATGTCTTCAAAACGAGTGTTTTCAAAAACAACCACGTCGCCATCTTTCATGCCATTGATTGCTGCTTCTAATTCTGCACCACGAGTTTCAGGAACGAAAGTTACTTCTTTTCCTAATAATTCGCCTAAACGTTTTGCAACTGGAGCTAAAGATTTACCTTCTTTATCTTCTTCCGTTTTTACACGTCCTAAGTGAGAGAAAAGAATTGCTTTTCCGCCTTGTTCTAATACGTAGTTGATTGTAGGTAATGCTGCTTTGATACGTGTGTCATCTGTGATCACGCCATCTTTCAAAGGAACATTAAAGTCAACACGGACAAGAACTTTTTTATCTTTTAAATCAATATCTTTCACTGTTTTCTTAGCCATTTTATTTCCTCCTAAATAAACTTACTATCAAAAAAAGCGGAAGAAGCGCGATTGCTTCCCCGCTTTTAAGTGTACATGCTTATAAATTACACTTGTACGTTTGGTCTATCTTATAAGTTAGCGAAGTATTCTAAAGTACGTACTAATTGTGCAGTGTAAGACATTTCGTTGTCATACCAAGCAACAGTTTTAACTAATTGTTTGTCGCCAACAGTCATTACTTTAGTTTGTGTAGCGTCAAATAATGAACCGAAAGTCATACCAACGATATCAGAAGAAACGATTTCGTCTGTGTTGTATCCGTAAGATTCGTTTGAAGCTTCTTTCATTGCTGCGTTGATTTCGTCAACAGTTACTTCTTTTTCAAGAACTGTAACTAATTCAGTTAATGAACCTGTTGGTACAGGAACACGTTGAGCAGCTCCGTCTAATTTACCGTTCAATTCAGGGATTACTAAACCGATAGCTTTAGCAGCACCTGTTGAGTTAGGAACGATGTTTGCAGCAGCAGCGCGTGCACGGCGGAAGTCACCTTTAGGATGAGGTCCGTCTAGAGTCATTTGGTCACCTGTGTAAGCGTGGATAGTTGTCATTAATCCTTCAACAACACCAAATTTGTCGTTTAATGTTTTAGCCATAGGAGCTAAACAGTTAGTAGTACATGAAGCACCTGAGATAACTGTTTCTTTACCAGTTAATGTTTCGTGGTTTGTGTTATAAACGATTGTTGGAACGTCATTTCCACCAGGAGCTGAGATAACAACACGTTTAGCACCAGCTGTTAAATGTTTTTCAGCAGCTGCTTTTGAAGTGAAGAAACCAGTACATTCTAGAACGATGTCAACACCTAGTTCGCCCCAAGGTAATTCTTCAGGGTTACGGTTAGCTAAAACTTTAACTTCTTTTCCGTTAACGTTGAATGAACCTTCGTGAACTTCAACTGTTCCGTTGAAACGTCCTTGAGTTGTGTCATATTTTAACAAGTGTGCTAACATTTTAGCATCTGTTAAGTCGTTGATTGCTACTACTTCGATTCCATCTACATCTTGGATACGACGGAATGCTAGACGTCCGATACGTCCAAAACCATTAATACCTACTTTAACTGTCATTTAAGATTTCCTCCTTATGAAAATCAAAAAAATATTTATTTTAAAGGGATACCCCTTTTAAAATCTCTTTTGCTGCAGCTTCATCAGTGATGAGCCACGTTTGTTTTGGTGCATTTTTCATATAGGCGCGAATCGCTTTTGCTTTTGACTTTCCCCCAGCAATCGCAAGAATGATGGGTACATTTGCCAAATCTTTCAATTCGATTCCGATGCGAGGAACTTTATATACGACTTCGCCATTTTCATTGAAAAAATAGCCGAAAGATTCCGCCACCGCATTCGCCTGTTTCAGCATGACTAATTCCTTTTCAGTCATTTTTCGACGTGCTGCCATATGGAGTGCGCGTCCAATACTATGAATAACACAATTTGCCTGACTAATCAAGTTTAACACTTCTTGAATAGAGGGTTCATTGAGCAAGGAATTGTACGTTGCTAAACTTAATTGTTCTGGAACATACAATGCACGATGATTTCCACTTGCTTTTGTAGCCATTCTAGCACTTACGGAATTTGCTTGTACAGTCACAGCCTCTCCGATACCACCACGAGCTGGCACAAATAGATTATGTCGCTGATTGTTTTCCAAATTTGTCAGTTGTTCAGCTACTACAGCCATCGTTGTTCCGCCCATTACAGCAATGATATTATTGCCCTCCGGTAGTAACAAATCTAAAGCTTCATTTAATGCTTCACCAAAAGCATCCGCCACTTTAGGCTGTTCTTCACTGTTTCCTGATACCACGATACAACGTTGATTCCCAAAATACTCAGCCAGTTTTTTTTCTGTCTGATGCATTCCTAAAAGTTGATCCATGAAGTTCTCAAGGCTTTGATAAACTTCTTCTCCTTTTTTGGTCAAAGTCATACCGCTTTTAGAGGTGTTGATCAAATCTAACTGTTTCAATAGATCTGTTTCTGTTCGTAATACGCGTTCTGTGATGCCCATACTCTCTGATAAACTACGACGACCTATTGGCTGCATCCAATAAATATTACGTAAAATTTTATATCTTTCCTGTAAAACCTCGATAATATCCGGTGCAACAGATTCAATCATTTTCAATTCATCAAGCATAGCGATCTCCTTAGTTGGACGATATTTGTCCAATGTAGACTCAAAACGACCCATGTACGATAAAAAAAGAAAAGCGACTTTCCTACTACTAAGTATTTAAAAGGAAAATCTCAACCTCACGAATGTAAGTCTAACAGTTTTACCCGTTTTTTTCAATAAAAAAAGACTAGAAAAAACTTTTCATTTTTTTCTAGTCGAGATTCACATTATCTATCATAACGTTTTCTTTTCGATGAACTTGGGATTCCCAGCAGGTCACGATATTTTGCAACCGTCCTTCTTGAAATCAATATTTCATCTTTTTTTAATAATTCTACGATCTTTTGATCAGAAAGTGGTTTGATTTTGTCTTCTTGATCTACAAGTTCTTGGATTTTCTTTTGTGCAGTATCAGCTGAGAGATCGGTCTCAGTATCTGTCCCACTTTGCTGTAGTCTAGTTGTAAAGAATTTCTTAAGCTCGAAAACCCCAAATTCAGTTTCCAGGTATTTTCCATTGACGGCACGGCTGACAGTGGATTCATGTACTTCCAACTCTTTTGCCACTTCTTTTAATGTCAGCGGTTTAATTGGTCGTTCTTTATTTGTGAAAAAGGCTTGTTGATGGGAAACAATGATTTGAGCCACCCGTAAAATCGTATCCCCACGTTGTAGAATCGTTTTTTTCAACCAGTCAAACTCTTGTTTCCGTTCTTTCAAATACGCTTGCGTTTCTTTGTCTGCTTTTTTTAGCATCTGATTAAAATAATGTTCCTGGAAACGAACGTCTGGTTGATTTCCTCGTCTAGAGAGGACAGACACTTTTTGGTCCTTATCAACCATCACTTTGACATCAGGGATGATATATAATTCACTGCTTCGATCAAAAATCCGTCCAGGGCTTGGGCTAAGTGTTTGGATGTAATCAAAGATTCGTTGTACTTCACTAAGTTCGATTGAAAAGCGTTGAGCGATCTCTTTCCATTTGCGATCAACCAGCAACTCAAAACACTCTTCCAAAACGATATACGCTAACTCTGGTGCAAAGTCATCTCTTTCCGTTTGTAACATCAAACACTCTTGTAAACTTCGTGCCCCCACACCTGCTGGTTCAAGTTGTTGGACCAGCGTCAGTGCATCAAGGATCTCAATCGAAGTTGCATTTGTTTGTTCTTGTGCCTCTTTTAAATCAATCGTCAAAAATCCATTTAAATCAATGTACTCGACTAAATAAAGAACTAACTGACGTAAGAAGGTCTGCCGATAGTTCAAATGGATCTGTTCGATCAATGATTCAAATAAGGAAACACTGGTATCGGGAATTTGATTTAAGTAGTTGGTTTCTTCATTATCATTGGCTGATCTGATCTTCTGATAGTCAGATTGCCATTCTGGTTCCACTACTTCTATCAATGGATTTTCTAATGCTTGATTTTCAACAAATGCCAAGAGCTCTTCACTGTTATATTGCAATACCTGGATGGACTGTTGCAGATGTTGTGTCATGGCTAATTTTTGTGTTTGCTGTTGTTTTTGTGAAAAGTTTTGTTGAAATTTCATTTTTTTGTCCATTCCCCTTGTAATTTTTTTTTAGTTTCGTTACAATTGTGTCTGTACTTGCGTCCTTAGTGTAGTGGATATCACGTAAGATTCCGGTTCTTGAGACGGGGGTTCGATTCCCTCAGGACGCGTCTATTGCTATCTTAGCATATTTGGGAATGTTTTGCTTTCTAAATTTAAAAGATAAAAAGCTGATCCGCATGTATGGATCAGCTTTTTTCGTTATTTTTTGTGTAAACTAAGTTTTACGAGCCACCCATATCTCTCCCATCACTTTTCTTTGACCATTCACTATTATTCAACAATGGTTAGCGATCGCTGTCCACTTCCTTACCCGCCTGCAAATCAAAAAGTGATTCGGTGTTCACTATAACTGTATTGGTAATGGCTCCCGGCATCCTTTGTAGTAAACCTTAGATCTAGCGCACTGTCTACACCACTCGTTGATCCGTTTTGCCATGAAGTCGTGCCTTGATTAAAGAAGTCACCATTCACGATATAATAGATACGATTGGCTTCTTCTAAGTTGACATAGACAGTTCCGGAAAAGGCTTTTGCCACTTCCTGGTCTTCTCTAACCAAATTTATTGCTATTATTCGTTTAATCGCTCTAAAATGACCACTTTCACTCGTTTCACAATAAAACCGCATCGTTGGCTTGTACGTCTTATTCACCGTCACAGTATGCGACAGTACTCGAAAGGTTGCTCTATTTCGAGTAACTGTGTGAACAATCTTGTCCGAAGATTCGAGTTTTTGCCTTGCTTTTGTTGATGAAAGCTGAAGATCGTTTGTGAGTTGCTCAATCATTTGATCATAAGTCATTACTTTGGAAAATGTTGCATGTGTTCCTACATTAGACTTGCTTGTAGTTGCCGCTATTTCTTGGGGATGAGAAACCAACAATAGAAGTATAGAGCTAACAAACAACGTCATGAGTATCTTTACTTTGTTCATACATCACCACTTTTCTTCAATTAAGAATAAAACGCTTACAATAAATAGTTTATTGGACGATCCATTGAGATTCAAGTCTATTTTTTCACTCTACTTTTTAATAAAGAGAAAGAACAAATCAATAAAGAGAAGGAGCAAGTTGGCAAACGGTGAAATTCAGTTAGCTAATTGATCGAATCTTTCTACCCAAACATTGATCAAAGCCTTACGTGTTCCTCATCTCCCCTGATCCAGCTTGCGGCAAACCATTCTTTGCAACCTTCTTCACACAAAAAGCCAATCAAAACATACGTAATGATTGGCTTTTTTCCGTCATCTATCGAAACAGCTTTTCAACTTAAGAAAAGACATTATGCTCCGTTTATTCACTTTTGATTCAAAAGATCATTTCTTGTTCTGAGGAAGTTCGTTCTTCCCCTTTCGCTAACTGTGTCACGATTGTTGCCATATTTTTATAGGATTGATTTAGTCCGATCCCACCTTTTTTTGGCATTTTAACGATGGGGATCACTTGCTGATATTTTGCTACAGCAGGATTTTCAACAGACATTGCAGCGGCAGCAGGAATGCCTTCTTTGTTAAAAGCTTCGACTAACCCGCCTGCCATCTCTCCAAAATTAGGATAATGCATAGCTGGTCCACATAATATCGCATCTGCTCCAAACTTTTTGGCGAATCCGATAAATTTTTGTTTGACTTCTTCTGGATGACTTGAATAATAACGATCACCGCAGTATAAAGTAGCAATAATCTCTGCCTTTTTTTCTTTAAACAATGGCGCTAATGTTTCTCCCGGTCCTAGAGCTGTTTTTTTTCCACCTGGAGGTAATTGTGCTTGTTCGTCACTTCCCATACCTGCGGTCACATGGTTGAGGATCAAAATGATTTTTTTCATGCTCCTACTCCTTTTTATAAGGTATCAAAATCAAAGTCATCAAAATTGATTTCTTCTGCTGTTGATTCTTCTGCCTCAAGCTCTTCTTTCAGATATTGATTGTCTAACACTTTGATGAATGGATAATAAACTGCCATTCCTAATAAAATAAGTAATCCCTGAAGGACAGAAGCTTGCCAACCACTGACTAAAAAGCCTGAAATGATCGGTGGCGTTGTCCATGGAAGTTGAATCCCATTGGTGTAAGCAACTAGCCCTAGGTCCATACAAAAATAAGCAATAATGATATTGATTGTCGGTACTAAAGCAAATGGGATCAAAATGATTGGATTTAATACGATCGGTAAACCAAAGATGATCGGTTCATTGATCCCGAAAATTCCCGGTACAAGCGATAATTGTGAAAGTTTTTTCACTCGCTGACTTTTACATACAAGAATCATAATCAAAATCAATGATAAGGTAGAACCGCCCCCACCAAATGTTGCAAACATATCTTGAAATTGACCTGTAATGATATTAGGAATTTCATGTCCGTCTTTAAACGCATTTAGATTTTCAATCGATAAAGCACGAAGAACTGGATTGAAAACTGCACCTACGACACTTGAACCGTTGATTCCGAAAAACCAGAAAAAATGTAAAAATAAGTACGCAATGATCATAGCACCTAAGGTATTCCCTAAACTTAACAATGGTGTTTGTAAGAATTTAAACAGGATTTCTTGTAAATTCCCATATGTGGTTAAACTCGCTACCCAATTCGCCACCATAAAGAACGTTAAGATGACGAAACTTGGAATCAATGCTTCAAACGATTTAACAACAGTAGGCGGCACGCCATCTGGCATTTTGATTGTCCACCCTGTACGAATCAAGGCAACGAACATACGAGTCGCTACTAAAGCAACTACCATCCCTAAAAATAAACCACTTGATCCCATCCAACGTAAAGGAAGACTTCCGACTTCAAATACTTCAGTCGAACCTTCTGGCGTAAATAATGTGGTAAAAGGCGTTACGATAAAGAATGAAACTAAAGAAATAATTGCCGCTTGCATCGCATCCACTTTAAATTGCTTTGCTAAACTATAACCGATGCCCCCAACTGCTAAAATCGTCATGATATCAAAACTGGCGGTAGCAGGCTTATTCAACATGACTGCCCAATTTTCCCCTAAAAATCCAGCCATCCATTCATTCCAATTTGGTATTGGAAAGTTGGTCAATACTAGAAACAATGACCCCACGATCAATAACGGTGTAGAAAGTAAAAAGCCATCTCGTATAGCAATCAAATATTTATTTTCTCCAACCGTTTTTGCCATTGGTGTCAAAACTTTTTCTAACCAATTCAAAAATTTTTGCATCTTTTTTCCCCCGATCTTTTTGTTGACTCCAACTGTTTCCGTTTACAAAAACTCATTTTCTACTTTCTTTGATCATTTTCAGGACATCTTTCATCGCACGTTCGCCATCCATCATGCCATATGCTTCTGTGGCAATTGTGCCTACAGGAATGCCTAACGGCTCAAACGTTTTTTTCATTTTGTCACTTAAATGACGAACTTGTGGTCCTAATAAGATGGCTACCGGTTTCTCTTGTTCAACTTTTTCCTCTGCATGGATTGCTGGGAACGCATGGATTTCTAGTGGCATCTGATGTTTTGTGACTACTTCCATCATTTTATTGACCATAATACTCGTTGACATACCTGCTTCACAGAATAAATAGATTTTTTTTGTTGCCATTTTTTTCTCCTCCTTATATATACATATGCTGATTATCAGCTAAATGACTTCGATACTGGGATCAAACTGGGGCTTTGATGCGTTTTTCATAAGCATCCAGCCATTCTTTGGTGATTGGTTCAATGATCGTTGTCTGATCAACTCCTGGATTAGCTAAGTAGATAGCTGGTTGCTCCTTTTCAGTTGCAACAGTAAACGTAAATTCGACATTGGTCGCAACTCCCCATTCACCTGCTTTATTCATAGCAACTAATGAAAAAGCACCTGCTTTGCCATACCGTTCTTTTAATAAATCAGTAAAAGAATACACAGCTTGATCACAGGCTTTTTGTGGAGTGACTCCTTCTCCCATCAAGCGAACAATTTCATAAGCTAGACAGCCTTTCATTAGATCTTCTCCTAGACCAGTTGCTGTCGCACCACCGATTTGACTGTCGACGTAAAAACCAGAACCTGATAAAGGGGAATCTCCCACACGACCTTGCTTTTTCATAAATAATCCAGAACTAGACGTTCCTGCAGCCATGCCAGTGTGTTGATCCAAAGAAACCACGCCCACCGTATCATGTCCGTCATAGGGGCTTAGATTCGTTTTCGCCACTTCTGCCACTCGTTTTTGCCAAATTTTTTTAGCTCTTGGCGTTAGCATGTTTTTCCGTTCGAATCCTGCTAGCATTGCATATTCAGTGGCTCCTTGTCCTACGCGAAAACTATTGAATTTTTCATTACTTAATTTTCTGGCAACTGATATTGGATTCGCAATATCTACGATCCCAGCCACTGCCCCAATTTTGAACGTATCCCCATCCATAAAAGCCGCATCCATTTCTACAATGCCTCGTTCGTTTGGCAAGCCACCATAGCCAACTGATTTATAAAATGGATAGTCTTCTACACATTTGATTGACGTTTCCACGGCATCTCCGCATGTTCCTTCCTGTTCTAATAATTCTTTTGCAGCTAACACACCATCATGTGCCATACGCCACGTTGCGATAATTCCCCACATGTTTACTCCTCCTATATATAGCGCTTACATCTATTTTATTTAGTATATACTATTATGTCTATACTAAAAAGAGACTTTTCTTAAAATCTAATTGATTTATAAGAGAAGTCTCTGATAATCTTTTTTTTAAAAAATATATAACTGTTTATTCGATCAATGCTTGAATGCTTCGCAGGTATATCTCTAAATTCATACGCAGATCTGTTACTTTCATATACTCGTTTTTGTTATGTGCAATCCCTTTCTGTCCAGGAAAAGAGGGACCAAACGCTAATACATTAGGAATCTTTCTGGCATAAGTAGCACCCGTTGTCGTCACTGGTGTAGGGTCGTTCCCAGTAATCTCGCCATAAATTTGAGATAGTTTTTTGATTTCAGGCGAATCTTTTTTCTGACAGATCCCTGGAATACTGCGATTGATTGTAAAAGTCGCTTTCTTGGGCAACTGTTTAGCCAACCCACTCACGACTTCCTCTTCTGTGACTGAAACAGGGTAACGAAAAGCAACTTCTAAATCTAACCCGTTAGTGTTTTTTTGCAAATTCACAGGTGTAAGAATCAACCTGCCTGAATCTTCATCAGACAAAGCAAGATCGATTCCTTCTCCATAATGTTTATTGTGGAAAGCTTGCCAGATCCAATCAAAATAAGCTCGTATTTGTTCTGGAACAGCTGAATCTGCTTTGATTTTTT
This sequence comes from Enterococcus sp. DIV0703, assembly GCF_051711065.1. Lineage (NCBI taxonomy): Bacteria > Bacillati > Bacillota > Bacilli > Lactobacillales > Enterococcaceae > Enterococcus > Enterococcus sp. DIV0703. Next base: position 2,083,969 of record NZ_JBIOLX010000001.1, read on the forward strand.
CGGCAAGCAGCGTAATCGCATTCTCCCCTAATTCTGGGGCATTACTTGGAGAACGTTTTCCTTCCACATCAAATTTTTTCGCATTAATCGAAACACTCAGCTGGTCTGGCACATGATTTCGATATTGATCCCCTGCAAAATCACTGATTTGAATAACTTCTTCTTTAACTAATGGGAAATGAATCGTTAGGTTGACTACTCCTCTTTCTCCGTAAACAACTGGATATTTACAATCTGGCGTAAAACCAAATGATGGTGGAACTTCAGCCTGTAAATAATGAGCCACATCAGACATCCCACTTTCTTCGTCAGTCCCAAAAATAATGCGGATCGTTTTTTTAGGAACCGCTCCCATTTTTTTCAACAGGATCAGAGCATAAAAACAACTAATGATCGGCCCTTTATTATCTAGAATCCCTCGTCCATAAAAACGTCCATCTTTTTCGCTTAAATCAAAGGGTGGGAAATCCCATCCCGATCCTGCTGGAACCACATCTAAATGACCAATGATCCCAATATAGTCCTCATCATCTTCTCCCCATTGGACGTACCCGATCGCATCATCAATCACTTTAGTCTTAAACCCTACTTCTTTTCCTTTTTTGAGTACAAGGTCCAACACTTCTCGAGGTGCTTTCCCAAACGGAGCATGATCTTCCGGCTCCCCTTTCACACTTGGTACTTTCATAACTGTTTGAAGAAATTCAAGAAATTCCTCCCAATGTTCATCAATCATCGACTTGCTTTTTTTCAATTTATTCACTCCTTTTTTGACGAATCAACGTATTTTTAAATGTATATTTATCTGCACGATAAAACGAGCAGTCATATAAGATTGGTTTGGCTGCTGGCGAATATGTCATTGAATGGACAAACAACATCGGTTCATCCACAGCTACTTGCAAGAGTTTTGCCACGTCAGCCGTCGCTTTCACTGCTTCGATTTCTTGGTGAGAATAAGCGATCTCCACGTTTTTTTCGATCACTTGATAGAGTGACCCACTTAATTCTTCTTGAGAGACTTCTCCCAGATAACGTTTTAAAATATAAAGATTTTCAACCGTCATTGGTTCGTCATCAAAATAACGTAATCGTCTCAAATGAACGATTGGCTCAGAAATCGATTCACCAAAAGCTTGTTTAACATTCGTTGGTAGTTGTTCAGTAACTTCGCATTCTAAGACTTGCGTTTTTGTCTTTTTCCCTTGGATTCGAGCAGTTTCGGTAAAGCTTTGCAATCCTCCAGAGCCACTTTGGATCTTAGGTTGTTTCATGACATACGTGCCTTTACTTTTTTCTTTGATCAACTTATTTTGGCTGATCAATAATTCGATTGCTTTACGAACAGTTAAACGACTACATTGAAACTCGTCTGCTAAATCATATTCTGAAGGTAATTTTTGACTAGAAACGTAAATTCCTTCCATGATTCGCTTCTCAATCTCATTCGCAATTTCTTGAAATTTTGGTTGTTTTTTCACGAGATTCCTCCTAAAATATTCTCCAAACTTTCTGCTAGCTTTATTTATTAGCAGAACCAACAATAATGAGAAAATATTTTTATCCAACAATAAGTATATACTAAAAAGTATATACTTTCACATCATTTACGATATTTGCACAAAAAATTCTAGGACGAAATTTGGATAGTTCTCTAAAATAAAAGGGACTGAAACAAAACTTGCTTCAGTCTCTTCTAGTATCTCTAAAAACGAATAAATGATGTTCAAAGAGCTGACCTCTTGTTCACGGTGAGAAAAAAGTAGCATCTTCAAAAAATTTGTGAAGCACCAAGTAGGTAACAATCAACAGCAAAAACCAGTGTTTGCGTTTCTTGTCAATTTTCGGAAATTCCTTCTTATTTCTTGATGCGAAATACTTTTGTCTCAATCTCTTTTAAACAGCTATTTATCCAACAATGGCTGTCCTAGACATTTTGTATATATTATAACCATGTATAATTGAACTATTTGAAGTATTTTTCCAAAATCAAATCAACTCTTATGATAGCGCAAAGGATCAGTTATTTATTTTTTAGGTTGAGCTTACTCATTTAAGTAATCTGGAGAAGCTAAAAGTGAACGTGTCACTTCTTTAGGTATCACAAAGGTTGGTGTGCCCATATAGCCAGGTGCGATCGAAAATTGATCGTAAACTAAGACTAGCTCGTGATTTTTATTGATATAAAAAGATGTGTCTTTAGTAACTAATGGCGTTTTTTTGATTAGTCCATCTTTAAAATCATCATCTGTCCAATAATACTGATCAGGGTTTTCTTTGCTATTTTTTTGCATTTGCTCTTTGACTTCATTTGTCAAAACGGAAAGATACTGATCATCTTTGAATAAAAGTGGTAAAGATAGGACTACTCCGCTTTTTTTATCAATCGTATCATAACGCTTTTCCGTATAGCTGTCTGCGGCAGTTTGTGTCATCTTTCGTTCAATCACTAAAAAACGCGGATCATCCAACAGTTTCTGATAATCTCCCGTAACTTGAAAATGATTTGTTTTAAAGTCTTGGTACTGTACTTTTGCTTTTTCAAAGTTTTCTTGTCCTTCACGAAAGTACTTTTTGTTCAGTCCAGCAATCGTCTGACTATTTTCTTTATCTTTTGTACTGATTTGCGGCACTCGGATCTCGATTGCTTCATCAGACAGTGTTTTCCCTAAAATTAATTTCACGACTGGGCCAATCAAGGGTAAATCTTCAGCAAAACTACGAATTTGATTGTTAAAAAAAATACTGCTGAACATCATCGCAATAATAGCAAAAGATAGAATAAGTCCTTTCACTTGTTTTTTTCGTTTCACTCGCTGATTAAACCTTTGTTCTTCCAGTGAGTAGCGCTTGATCATCTCATTTTTGATACCATGAGGGATTTCTTGTTGTTGGTAGACTTGTTTCAGTTGTTCTAGTTCCTTCTGAGCTGAATACATCCGTCTTTCTCTCCTTTATTGTGATTTTTACTGTAAGATTTTTCTTAGCTGATTTAACGTACGATACATTTTGGTTTTGACGGTGTTTTCATTCAAATCAAGAATCTCTGCAATTTCTTTTAAACGAAAGCCTTCAAAAAAATGTAAAATCAAAATTTCCTTTTCGGGGCTATCAATTCCTTCAATGATTCCATGTAAATCAGTCAATGAATCGTCCATTGTATGAGCGAGTTGAATCGTTTCTTCTTCCAATGTTTCCGATTGATTTCGTTTTTGCTTACGCCAAGCATCGATCGCTGTTCGTATCAAAATACGATAAAACCAAGCTGAAAATCGTTCAATCTCTTTCCCTTGTTCAATAGCAGCTAACGCTTTATGAAAACTGTCTTGCATTACGTCCAATGCTTCTTCTTTGTTATGAACATAATTCATTGTGATCCGAAACATTTTCTCATATTCCTCTTGGATCAATTCACTTAATAAATTCTTTGATTTTTCGATTTGCTTCTTTTTCTTGTAACGATTAAAAATCGGACCCATCTCCTTTCCCTCTCACTTACTATGACGATCAAACAAATCAAAAAGTTTCAATTATTTTTTAATTTATGTAAAAAATCAATACAAAAAAACTGCAGATCCCTTATTGGGGGATCTGCAGCTATGAAGCCGAAAGTCTATTCTTCGGTGAACTCTTCGTCCTCGTAGTCTTCGTCTTCATCGTCATCTTCAATGATGCTTAGATCTTCTTCGATGTTGCCTGGTAATTCTTCTTCATCGTCACTTGTGTCGTCTGCACCGATTTCTTGCAGATCAGAGTTATAAGCAGCGATTTCTTCATCATCGTCATCATCATCTTCAAAAAGATCATCGTCATCTTCGTCAGACAAGTCAGTATCTTCTGGGTCATCATCATTATAATCGATCGCATCTTCATCATCGTTGATAAAGGCATTGACTTTTTTACGTTTGCGTCGACGAGGTGTATCTTCATCTTCTTCGTCAATTCCATGGTTTACTTCTTCATCGATCGAATCGATTGCATACCATGAACGTAAGCCCCAACGATTGTCACCTAATGAAATAAAGCTACCATCAATATTTAAGTCAGTATAAAATTGTGCCAGTGAATCACGAATCTCACTGTCTGATTTTCCAAGATAGGTTTGGATTTGGTTGGCTAAATCAGAAAAATCCATCACATCGCCACGTTGTTCTAAGATCGCATGTGCTACTTCGATCATTGATAATTCGTTTTTGTTTGCACCTTCAAATACACTAATTTCCAATCAGGACACGTCCTTTCACAGTCTACTCCTTATCATACAAAATCATACGTAAAAAATCAAACGTTTCTTTGCGATTTAAGCAGTAAAATCTAAAGTTAAATAATATTCCCCTAATTTTTCTGGTCCCATTAGCAAGTCGTATTCAATCATTACTTTCCCAGCGGTTGGTCGGTCTTTCAAACTAACATGTAATTCTTTGGTATACGTTTCAATTTGAAGCATGCCATAAGGTGTCCGATACGTTGTTTCCAAACGTTCACGATACCCGAATTTTAGTCGCATCCGTGTTTCTCCCGCACGAATCAATTGAACCTGTCCATCGGGCATCAATTTGATCGTTACAGGGATTTCTTCTGCTGTATTTTCCTGAATTTCCTGGTATCGTATGTATAACGTATCCCCAATTTTGACCATTTGACCTTTCAGATCAAAGAAAAAGTCTTGATGTTCCCCATTTTGCATGACTTTCGTCCGTAATTTGATTGAAATGGGTGTTCCTTGCGATTGTGCCATTTTACCTTCTCCTTTACTTCATATAGGTACATTGTTCCTAGTTTTCGTCTATTTGTCAAACAACTCGTCATCGAAGAGGTTGTGAAAGCATCGGGGAGCTCCGATGACAATAAGAAAGAATTTTTTAAAATAGCTTCTCATATTTTGAAAAATTCAGGCTTATTTCAAGGAGCTGATGCTTGAACACCGTTTATTCGTTTTTAGAGCTACCAGAAGAGACTGAGCCAAGTTTTGTCCCAGACTCAATAAATTCTTTTTTTAGAGTATGTTAGAGTATAGTATAATAATGAGAGAAACTCCCTTGAAACGATGACAAACGTGAATCATTGGAATGTCAATCGATGATTAATTATATAAAGGAGCGAATGTAATGCATCCAACAATTATTTTGGATCAAAAAATTTATCAAAAAAATGATTTTACCCCTTTTGCTCTGACGGATATCTTAACCGAGTATTCAAAAAAAAACAACCAAAACTTTCTCCATTTTTGGCAATATGAACAAACGGTGATCTTAGGAATGAAAGATACTCGAACGCCCTACTTCCATGAAGGCATTCAGGAGCTAAGAAAAGCAGGCTATCAGCCAATCGTTCGTAACGCTGGTGGATTAGGGATCATTTCTGATCAAGGGGTTTTAAATCTCTCATTGATTTTCCCTCAAAACGAACAGGAGAAGATATCGATTGATGCTGCCTATGAAAAAATGCTCACATTGACTCGTCTGGCTTTTCCAACCGTATCAATCGAAGCTTTTGAAGTGACCCATTCTTATTGTCCTGGTACGTATGACCTGAGTATCAACGGTAAAAAGTTTGCGGGGATCGCCCAACGTCGCATAAAAAATGGGATTTCTGTGATGATGTATGTTAGTGTCAATGGCGCACAACAAACCAGAGGTCAAGCGATGAAACGATTCTATCAAGAAGCGCTGAAAGAGGATTTCGGCACGAATGGTTACCCGGCGGTCGTTCCTGAAAGTATGGCAACCTTAGCTGATTTACTTGAAACGCCTTTAACCATTGAGGATGTAAAACAACAATTCCAATTGGCACTCACACAACTCTATGGAGAGAGTCGTTCCGTTGATGCGCTATGTTGGAAAGAGGCACATGTCACTTCTGAACAGTGGACGGATCAAATCAATCGAATGGAAGAACGAAATAAATTAAAGGAGCTTGCTGATGACTATTCCTTATAAATATCAATTATTACCGATCGAAAAGGTCTTTCGTGACCCGGTCCATAACTATATCCATGTCCAACACCAAGTCATTTTAGACTTGATCAATTCAAAAGAAGTCCAACGATTGCGCCGTATCAAACAGTTAGGTACTTCTTCCTTTACTTTTCACGGCGCTGAACATAGTCGGTTCACTCATTCCTTAGGGGTCTATGAAATTTCAAGACGGATCTGTGATATCTTTTCCCGCAATTTCCCTCAAGATAAAATTGGCGCTGACGGCTGGGATGATCGAGAACGTTTGGTTACGTTGTGCGCAGCATTGCTTCACGATGTTGGTCATGGTCCTTATTCTCATACATTTGAGCATATTTTCCATACGAATCATGAAGCGATCACTGTAGAGATCATTACTTCTCCCGAAACGGAAGTTTATCAAATTTTGAATCGTGTGGAAGAAGGATTTCCAGAAAAAGTTGCCAGTGTGATCCAAAAAACATATCCTAATCCCCAAGTCGTCCAAATGATTTCTAGCCAGATCGATGCTGATCGAATGGATTACTTGTTGCGAGATGCCTATTACACTGGGACAGAATACGGTACGTTTGATTTAACACGAATTTTACGTGTCATTCGTCCCTATAAAGGCGGGATCGCTTTTTCGATGAATGGGATGCACGCAGTCGAAGATTATATTGTGAGTCGCTATCAAATGTACGTTCAAGTTTATTTCCACCCTGTGTCTCGTGGCATGGAAGTAATTTTAGAACACTTGTTACATCGGGCGCATGAGCTGTATCGAGAAGATCCCAATGTGTTTGAATCCCATTCTCAACTACTCTTACCGTTTCTTGACGAAAACTTTACACTGGATGAGTATTTAAAATTAGACGATGGCGTTTTAGGAACTTATTTTACCCAATGGACGGAATTTTCTGATCCAATCTTAAGTGATTTAGCTAAACGTTTCTTATACCGTAAACCGTTAAAATCGGCAACTTTTTCTGGGGATCGCTCTTCTTCCTTGATCAAGGAAATGACTGCTCTTGTGGAAAAAGTTGGCTATAATCCTGTCTACTATACTGCCATCAATTCCAGTTATGATTTGCCTTATGATTTTTATCGCCCCGAAGAAGGACGCCATCGAACACAAATCGAAATCTTGCGAAATGATGGAACTTTGGTAGAATTATCAGAGGTGAGCCAACTTGTGGCTGCTCTTGCTGGACAAGAACAAGGAGATGAACGATTTTTCTTTCCAAAAGAAATGGTTGATCCGTCTTTAAGAAATCACTACGATCTATTTGACGAAACCTATCAAGAATTTGCAAGCCATATCCGCAATGGTTCACTGATTACCCAAACAAACTAAAACACACGATCACTGGAGGAAATTATGTCTATCAAGTTAGTCGCCATCGACATCGATGGAACCTTATTAAATGAGAAAAGAGAAATTACAGCAGACGTCAAAGAAGCGATTGCTCAGGCTGTTGCTAAAGGAGTAGCCATCGTCTTGTGTACCGGCAGACCGTTGCCTGGTGTACAGGAACAGTTGAATGAACTCGATTTATTCCAAGAAAATGACTACGTGATTACCTACAATGGCGCACTTGTCCAACAAACAAAATCAGGAAAAATCATCGCACGTCATGGTTTGACACATGAAGATTATTTAGAAATCGAAGTGATGGCTCGTCGAGTTGGCAGTCATCTACATTCCATTGATGATCAGGCGATTTACACCTCTAATCGTGATATCAGTGCGTATACGATCCATGAAGCCAGCTTAGTTCATATGCCGTTGAAATATCGCACACCTGAAGAAATGACACCAGATATCAATTTGGTTAAAATGATGATGATCGACGAACCTGATATCTTAGATGCTGCGATTGCTCGTTTGCCACAAACATTCCGTGAAAAATACACGACAGTGAAAAGTGCGCCTTATTACTTTGAAGTATTAAACAAAGAAGCAAGTAAAGGCGCAGCCGTTGCGAACTTAGCGCAACATCTTGGAATCGATCAGGATGAGATCATGGCGATTGGTGACAACGAAAATGACTTATCGATGATTGAATATGCTGGCTTAGGCGTTGCGATGGGAAATGCAGTTCCGCTAGTTAAAGAAGCTGCCAACGTGGTCACTAAAACAAATGAAGAACATGGTGTGGCAGAAGCGATCAAAACGTATGTTTTATCATAATAAAAATAACATTTGCTACTAAATAAAAATCCAAAACCAGTTCGTCACTGACTGTACGCTGGTTTTGGATTTTTTCTTGATTTAATTGTTTTAATTGTTCAATAACCATTTTTCAACCGCCCACTTGTGGCTACCTCGTTTTAATTTTTCAATGGCTTCTTGTGGTGTGACCCACCAAATAGTATTCGTCTTTTCAGTTGGTTCTGCCACTTGTTGCCAGCCGTTTGCCACATAAAAGTAGCCTGGGTTATAGTAATAGGTCTGACGGTAATTGGAATAAAAATACTCATCCGCTTCCCCTAAATAAGTCGCAATTTCTGCGACGATCCCCATTTCCTCAAGGAGTTCTCTCTTAAGAGCTGCTTCTTTTGTTTCCATCGCTTCAATCTCTCCACCAGGTAAAAAATAAGCACCATTTGGAGCTTCAATCAAAGCTAGTTTGTTCTTTTCTTCCACGATGATATAGGCAGCATATCGTGGGGAATACTGGACCCCTGCTTCTTTTTCACCAAATACTGGTTTATCCATCATTTTGTCCACCTTAAGCTTATTTACTTTTTATTTTACATGAGAGTTTTCTCATAAACAAGCGCAAATCTTCTATTGCTCTTTCTTTTTTTGTTATGATGAAAAAAAAGGAAAGGAAGTAGTTATTTATGAAAATGGCTCATACTTGCGTTCGAGTGAAAGATCTTGACGCTTCATTAGAATTTTACCAAAAAGCGTTTGGCTTTGAAGAAAGTCGTCGCCGTGATTTTCCGGAAAACAAATTCACCCTTGTTTATTTAACTTTACCAGGAGATGACTACGAACTAGAATTAACTTATAACTATGATCATGAAGGCTATGATCTAGGGAATGGCTATGGACACATTGCTATTGCTGCGGATGATTTAGAAGCACTTCACGAAAAACACCAAGCAGAAGGATTCAATGTGACAGACCTAAAAGGACTTCCAGGAACAGCTCCTTCTTATTATTTCGTTGTTGACCCTGACGGATATAAAATCGAAGTTATTCGGGGATAAGGTTGTGAAAAAAACGCTCAAAACAGCTTCTCTTGTTTTGAGCGTTTCTTTTTTATTATCATCGGAACTCCCCGATACCTTCACAACTACCCAATCATAATGCTTTCTTCTGGGTATTTGTAATTGGCTTCTGCCTTGTTCGCTTTTACTAGTAGTGAAAAAACGACTGTCATGATTCCTACTCGACCGATATACATCAAAGAAATAATGACTAGTTTTCCGATCAATGTCAAATCCGGGGTCAACCCCATCGTCAAACCAACTGTCCCAAAAGCGGAAAAGACTTCAAACGCAATATATTCGATTCCTGACGTTTTGGGAATCGTCTCCGTCACCGATAGGACCATGATCGCAACAACACATAAAGAGAGAGTTACAAAGAAAAGAGTCAATGCACGTAGCACGGCTGCTTGGCGAATGGTTCGACCGAAGGCTTCTGCTCGTGTCTTTCCTTTAAACATGGCATGCATTTGGATCAATAAAATTCCTAATGTCGTAGTTTTCAGTCCTCCAGCTGTCGAACCAGAAGTTCCTCCGATGTACATCAAAAACATCGTTAAAATCAATCCTGCATGACTCATCTGTAAATAATCAATAGAGTAATAGCCTGCTGTTCTTGGTGTCACACTCATAAAAAATGTATTCGCTAATCTTTCTGTAAACGTACCTTTAACTAAAGTCAGTCCATTTCTTTCAGTGATGAAAAATAAAATAAATCCACCAATTAATAAGAGTGCAGTTACAGATAAGGCGACTTTTGAATGTAGTGTGATTTTTTTGACCCGATGATAACTTAGAATATCACGCCAGACAATAAAACCTAATCCACCTGCAATGATCAACGCTGAAACGACCATGATCAGGTAAACATTTGTTTGATCCGCGAGTAAACTGTCTCCTAATAAATCAAATCCTGCATTACAAAAACTAGAGACGGCATGAAAGATACTAAACCAGATTCCTTTAGCCCAACCAAATTCAGGAATAAAAACTACACTCAAAGCAACCGCCCCGATTACTTGGATTACCACCGCAAATTTTAAGATATAGATCATTAACTTAATTACACCCGACATCTCTTCAAGGTTTAAGGCTTCCTTTAGCACAATCCGCATACTAAAACTGATTTTTTTCTTCGCAATAGCAAAAAAGAGGATCGGGATCATCATAAAGCCTAACCCACCGATTTCAATCAAGGTCATGATCAAAAACTGTCCTGCACTATTCCAATGCTCCGCAGTATTCAGTGTCGTCAAACCAGTCACACAAACAGCTGAGGTTGCAGTGAATAAGGCATCAATAAAATGGGTGCTTTCTCCGCTGCGGCTAAAAAATGGTAACGTCAGTAAGCTACCTCCAAACAGGATCAAGATAAAAAAACCAGCAGCAATTAGCTGGACAGGTGATAATCGTTTTCTTACTCTTTTTTTCATGATAGTCATTCCTTATGCTTAATTTTTATCTAAGATCTCAGAACGACATTTTGTTCTGCAATCATAAATAGGTACAAAATGAATCATTGGCGTGAAGCAATTACTCAACAATAAGCGATGATTTTCTAAAATAGGAGAAGCTATTTAAAAAAATCATCGCTTATTCGCTCGGAGCTGACCGCTTCTTTCACGACCTCTTTCCATTATAAGCAAACGAGCGCAAGAAGAAAAATAAATGACTACTTTTTCTTCTTACGCTAAATTCGATTTGTTTCGATCCTGAAAAAAGCCATTAGAATGCGGAATTGGATCAGCCTTACTCTTCTGTTCCCATATTTTTCACTTTGATCAGGCGAGTTACTTCTGCTCGTTCGTTTTCTTCCAGCTTCATTTTAATATAATAAATCGTTTCTTCCAATTGAGGAATCGTCATATATTCCAACGCATTGACCCTTCTTCTGGTTTTCTCGATCTCTTCAGCCATGAGTTGACATGTTTTTTCAACTTCTGCCAGCTTCAAAAGCTTTGGTAAGAGCTGCGTAAAACCATCGATCGAACGATCCAACTCTGCATTAGAATGAAGATAGCCATACTCTAATGGTGTCTCATTCAATGTTTCATCGTATTGAAAATTCATGAGGGGAACTTTGACACTCATAATATTTTTCTCAACTACAGAAAGTGAGACGTTTTCCGCTGGTAATGCTAAAAGTTCGTCAATGAAGGCTTCTTCGACTGTTGACTTTGCTAAGACAAAATCTTTCATTGCTGTTTGGGTTTCTTTTTCTATTGCTTGGCGTAACTCATTATTTTTACGGATCAGTAAAATAAATTGACGCATCAATTCATCTTGTTTATCCTTTAAAAGTTTATGTCCCCTTGTCGCTGTCGTTAATTGTTTCTTTAAACGAGTTAGCTCCATTCTCGTAGGATTGACGTTTAATCGCATAAGGAACTCACTTCCCTTCTGGCAAATACTTATCCAGTAAATCATCCTTGATTCGTTTTAACTCGGTTCTTGGAAGCATCGCCAACAGTTCCCAACCTAAGTCAAGCGTTTCTGTGATCGTCCGATTGGTGTAAAATCCTTGGTTGACATATTCGTTTTCAAATCGTTCCGCAAATTTTGCATAGATTTTATCAATATCTGACAAGGCAGATTCACCTAAAACGACAGCTAATTCCTTCGCTTGTTTTCCTTGCGCATAGGCGGCAAACAATTGGTTCATCGTTGCTGCGTGGTCTTCTCTCGTTTTACCGGCACCTGTTCCTTTGTCCTTCAACCGTGAAAGAGAAGGCAAGACATCGATCGGTGGTTGAATCCCACTCTTATAAAGCTCTCTCGTTAAAATGATCTGACCTTCTGTAATATAACCCGTCAAATCGGGAATCGGATGAGTCTTATCATCTTCTGGCATCGTCAAAATCGGAATTTGAGTTACAGAACCTTTCAATCCTCTAATCCGTCCAGCTCGTTCAAATAAGGTGGCTAAGTTTGTGTAAAGATAGCCTGGATAACCACGACGGCCAGGAACTTCTCGACGTGCGGCCGAAATTTCTCTGAGCGCTTCTGCATAGTTGGTCATATCGGTCATGATGACTAAGACGTGCATGCCTTTTTCATAAGCTAAATATTCAGCAGCCGTCAATGCCATTCTTGGTGTGGCGATTCGTTCGATTGCTGGATCATTAGCTAAATTCATAAACATAACGGAGCGATCAATCGCACCTGTTTGTCTAAAGTCTTCCATAAAAAATTCGGCTTCTTCAAAAGTAATACCGATGGCAGCAAAAACCACAGCAAAATCATCGGAAGAATCCAAAACAGTTGCTTGGCGAGCAATTTGGGCAGCCAACTCTTTGTGTGGTAAACCTGAGCCAGAAAAAACCGGCAATTTTTGCCCACGGACTAATGTATTCAAATGATCGATTGCTGAAATCCCTGTTTGGATAAATTCATCGGGATAATCTCTGGCAATTGGATTGATTACTTCGCCATTGATATCTAAATATTTTTCTGGCAAGATTTCAGGTCCATTGTCTTTTGGTCGACCAAGACCATCAAAAACCCGACCGATCATGTCTTCTGATACCCCTAATTGTAAAGGGTGTCCTAAAAAGCGTACGGAAGAATTTTTTAGATTGATTCCACTGGTTCCTTCAAAGATCTGAACCATCGCTTTGTCTTCTTGGACTTCTAGTACTTGTCCACGACGAATCTCGCCGTTTTGCATCCGAACTTCAATCAATTCTTCATATTTGACTCCCGAAACTTTTTCGACTGCCATCAAAGGGCCGACCACTTCTTTGATTGTACGATATTCTTTAATCATCGGTCATCCCTCCTTCTGAAACAATCAATTGGATCGTTTCTTTGATTTCTTCATTTATACTACTAATTTTGGCCAACTCTTCTTCTGGAATATACTTGCTCCGACTAATGCGTTCTCTGACCGCTACCGTACCTTCCATGATTTCATTGAAGTACGCTCCCAGCGATAAAGCTTTTCGTGCCTCTTTCCCAAAAGTCAAAATAACTTTCAACATGTTGAATTGTTTTTCTCTTGAAGTAAACGTATCTACATCATCAAAAGCATTTTGTTGTAAATAGTCTTCTCGAATCGATTTTGCTACTTCAAGGGTCAAGCGATCGTTATCAGAAAGCGAATCGATCCCTACCAAGCGCACGATTTCATTTAATTGTTCTTCTTCTTGCAAGATCCGCATGCCTTCAGTTACCATATCAGACCAATCCTGTTGTAAGATTTGATCCATATATCTGCCAACTTCTGTTGAATATAATGAGTAACTTTGGATCCAGTTAATCGATGGAAAATGTCTTTTTTGAGCAAGACTAGAATCTAATCCCCAGAAAACCTTCACCACTCGTAAGGTATTTTGAGTCACTGGTTCAGAGATATCTCCACCAGAAGGAGAAACCGCACTGATGGCAGTGATACTGCCCTCACGTTGGTCAGAGCCTAGAGCAATGACACGTCCTGAACGTTCATAGTATTCAGCTAGACGAGAGCCCAGATAAGCGGGATAACCTTCATCACCAGGCATTTCTTCTAAACGTCCGCTCATTTCACGCAGTGCTTCTGCCCAACGAGAAGTGGAATCTGCCATGATTGCTACATCATACCCCATGTCACGGAAGTACTCGGCAATCGTGATTCCCGTATAAATAGAAGCTTCTCGAGCAGCTACTGGCATGTTCGATGTATTAGCGATCAACACAGTTCGTTCCATCAAAGACTCGCCCGTATTTGGATCGATCAGTTCAGGAAATTCATTGACGACATCCGTCATTTCATTTCCTCGTTCCCCACAACCAACGTAAACCACTAGATCTACGTCCGACCACTTAGCAATCTGGTGTTGCACAACTGTCTTCCCTGCACCAAACGGACCTGGAACGGCTGCCGCTCCTCCTTTAGTTACTGGGAAAAACGTGTCAATGACCCTTTGACCGGTGATCATCGGTACATCTGGATTTAATTTTTGTTTGATTGGTCGACCACGACGTACTGGCCATTTTTGCATCATCGTCAGCTCTTTTAAGCCTTGTTCCGTTTCGATCACACAAATCGGATCATCGATCGTAAATGATCCAGATTCAATTTTTTGTACAGTTCCTTTGATACCATTAGGGACCATGATTTTGTGCTGAATGATCTTCGTTTCATCCACGTACCCAATGATGTCTCCAGCACTTACTTCTGTTCCTTCTTCGATTGTCGCTTCAAACCACCATTGTTTCTCATGATCTAAAGCTGGTAATTGGACCCCACGTCCTAAGAAGTTACTTTGAGTCACTTCCATAAATGTATCCAGTGGCCTTTGAATCCCATCAAACATTTGTGAAATGATTCCTGGTCCTAGCTCAACAGATAGTGCTTCCCCAGTGGAACGAACAGGTTCTCCGGGACCAATTCCTGAAGTTTCTTCATATACTTGAATAGACGCCACATCTTGACGCATCTCAATGATTTCGCCGATGACTCCTAAATCTCCCACTAAACACATGTCTTGAATACTTGCTTCTGACATATTTTCTGCCATAACGAGAGGACCGGAGACTTTTATGATTTTTCCAATTTGCAAATGACTATCTCCTTTTCCTATTATAAAATATTTTGTCCAACAGCTTTTTCCACACTATTTTGGATCTCTTCTAAACCGATACCAAGGGTTCCTTGATGACTAGGAATCAAAATGATCGCAGGTGTCAATTGTCCTTTATAGCGCTCAATCGTTTCAGGGACCAGATTTGCACATTGTTCGGTGATATAGATCACACCATATTCATTCTTAGCCATCTCATCGATTGTTTTTCTTATTTCAGTCTTTGTCGTACCATGCTGTACATCAAAGCCAAATAATCGAAAAGGCGAGACAGAATCCTTGTCACCTACTACTCCGATTTTATAAGTCATAGACCTGTCTCATCCTTTCTTTTAGTTGTTCTAGTGAAAAGTGATTTCGTTTGCCAATGATCAAAAGGCGCAGATTTTTACTTTCGACTTCTTTTGCGTTCAAAAAAGCTAGTAATGGTAACGGGCCAAACGCTTGTGTCTGTGCTACTTGATAAAAAGAACTTAAATAATCATCTTTCAATTGTTCCAAACTGACTAGATCAATCTGTTCTTCATGGATGACTTGCTTTAATAGCTCACTGTAATCTGTTGTCAGTAAAAACTGAGTAAAAGTTGCCATTTCTCCACGAACAAAGGAAAGCAATGTGTCTTTCGGAATACTTCCTGAACTTGAAATAACTGTTGTCATAAAACCTGCAGAACGATGCTGCAAGATCCCTCTTGCTGTCGTGGTGATATTCGTTAAATCGATAAAAGCAATGATCTCTTCTAATAGTTCAGGGTAACCAAGCTGTTCCCCTAAGCGACGTTGCTCGGTTAGAAAACAACGGTCATAAATCACATCGATCCCTTGTAAAATAGTCGATTCTTCGCAGTATTCATGAACTTCTCGAATATAATCCATGAGACTGTCTGGCAATTCCACCGACACTTGCGTGTGAATCGCATCTTTCAATACTTCCAGCGAATAAAATCCATCATGGATGTAAAGGTGATCAAGGTTTTGCCCTGTGATCTCAGCCTTTGTCAATACTTTTAAATTATGGAAAGTGTAACGCATCGTATAGATCCAAACGATTTCCGGTTCTGGTGCAGATTCTTTCAACCACTGGAATAATTTGCTGCGTTCCTGAGAGAGATTGGCTTCAAAATCCTTGTCAAAGCCCTCATAGATATATGGCTGATAGATCGTGGATTGTAAGATTTCTCCAAGTGAATCGATCGAATCGGTTTGGATCATTTGCTCAAACGTGTCTTTTGAAATCAACTCTAATTCTCTACCACGTATCAAGGGATTTAATTCATGATACTCCATTTAACAATCCCTCCTTAGTCAAATAATTCTTTGGCAATTTCAGCACTCATCGTCTCTTGAATTTCCTTGATCAAGTGACTAAACAAAAAGTTATATTGGATACCAGCATCATCAATGATCAACCCTGCTTGTGCTTTTTCAGTAAAGTCTTCCCGGATTAATTCAAAAGGAAATTCTTCATTCCATTCAGCGATGACCGCAGGTGTTAAGATATCCGCTGATTTTTCTCCTGGGATCAAGCGTGCTGTGCCATTGATCGGTAATGTTTGGATCATTTGCTTCATCAATGCAAGTTGTTCTTCTTTTGGTTCATTTTCTAACTGAAGCGTTGCTTCCGTGAATAAACGCTGTAAAACTTCTTGTTTCACATTTAAGATTTCTTGTTTCACTTGCATTTTTTGCTTGTTTCTCAACTGGCGATAACTTCGTTCAATTTCTTCCAGTTTACTTGCTTTTTCTTTCTGAAAATCTGCTTCGATCTGCCACTTTTTCACTTCGAATTTTTGATCGATTTCTTTGCGCTTCATTTCTTCGAATGATGCACGTTCGAGTTGTGCTGTTTCATTTATTTGAGTGATGATTTTATCAATCGCATCCACCGTCATTCCTCCTTATAAGCTAGGCTATTACGCATTTAAGACCAGTAAGAAAGAAATAACGAAACCTAAGATGGCATATGTTTCAACCATCGCAGCAAAAATGATCCCTTTCGTTGCATGCTCAGGTTTTTTCGCTAGAATTTGAATACCAGCTGCTGCAACCTTCCCTTGAGCGATCCCTGAGAATAACCCAGTAAAGGCAATCGGTAAGGAAGCTCCTAAGAAGTTCAATCCTTGAACGACAGACATATCACTGCCTAAGTTGATAAAAATCAAGAAGGCGATAACGAAACCGTATAATCCTTGGGTACCTGGAAGTAATTGTAAAATTAACGCTTGTCCAAATTTTTCTGGTTGACTGGTCGTCAATGCAGCTGCCGCTTCCCCAGTCATTCCAACGCCTTTAGCAGACCCGATTCCTGAAAAAATCGTTGCTGTTGCCATCGCTAATACTGCAAATACCATTCCACCATTTTGAGTAATCAAATAATCCATCATTGTATCAAATTCCTCCAATATTTCTATTTTTTCTTATGATTGATGTTGACGTATTTCTCCACCGTTTTTAGTGGTTTGAAGGAACGCCCTCCTCCAGTGTAAAACTTTCCAAAAAATTCCACATATTGTAATCTTGCGCCATGTACATAGGCACTCAAAAGTGTTAAGAACATATTCAAAGCCTGTAGGACAATGATCAATAAAATTCCGACACTAAAACGAGCAGCTGGAGGCATAAAAGCAACTAACATGTTGAAAGCTGCGGCAATACTTCCTCCAGAGATTCCCAGTGCCATTAGTCGTGTATAGCTGACTAAGTCTCCGATATAGCCAGTTAGACCATATAAATTATACGCACCTTTGGCGATCCCCTTGGCTTTTGAAGAAGATTGGAAAACAGGAATGATCAAAATACATACGGCTGAAAGAACAGCTAATGCACCGCCTAAATAAACAAAGGCGTTGTTTTTAAGGATCATCGTTCCCAATAAAATCAGAATGATACCAAGCAAGATCCCTTGCCAAGCAAACCCATCATTCACGGCATCGACATATGCTTTTCGTTTGATATGTTCCTTAGCAGCAATAAATAGTCCGACTAAAATTTGGATCAAACCAAAAATTACGGATAAAATCAAGATCGTGTTGACATCATCTGTAGTAGACAAAATCGGAAATGGTAAATGAATACCAAAAATTTCTTTAGGCAATGCCGCCCCAAAAAATGAGCTGTAGATAAATCCCCAGATGATCGAAGGGATTGCTAGAATCTCAAAGAATTTTGCAAAACGTTGCATTCCCCGTGGCAATACCACTAATTTTTGGAGTAAAAATGCCCCTAAAAACATCAGTAACCCATACCCGATATCCGCCACCATCATGCCAAAAAAGACGAGGTAAAACGGCATCATCCACGGCGTTGGATCAACTTCTTCATACTTTGGTAAACTATACATCTCCGTTAACATCTCAAAAGGAGCAACGATCGGATGATTCTTTAGTTTGGTCGGTACTTCTTCAGCAATTTCATTGTCCGTTGGCTCGTCAAAGGTCAAATAGACTTCTTCACTTGCTAAGACATTTTGTAGCATGTGGATCAATTCTTGTTTTTCTTCATGATCCACCCAGCCTTGAATCAGAATCAGATAAGGAGTATGAATGATCCGGTCCTTGATTGCTTCTCGTTCAGAGCGAGCCAAGAAGATTTCTTCCGTCCATTCGAAATCTTTGATATACCCACTACAAGCTCCAATGGCTGAAGAGAGTTTCTTTTGTTGGTCCTTGATTTCCTGTAAACTTTGTTTTGCAGCAACTAACTGTTGCTGTGGTGTCCCCTCATACAGATAGTCTTCTTTAACAAATCCATAACGACTGGCGATTTCTTCCATGCGTGACTCGTCAGCTCGTAAAACAATGTAGGCAAAGTAAGTCGTTGTTGGTGAAGAGTTGATTTCTTCTAAATAGGCTTCGTTTATCTCAGCAACTTCAGCTTTAAAAGATTCAGCATTTTTAGCATTGACCGTTCCAATGACTAGCTTGGTCATTTGACTATCAAATGCTTTAGGCGCCAAATCCAGATTTTGCCAATTGAGCAACCAATTCTCTTGGTCTTCCAATTGTTGGCGTTCGTCTACCAGTTGCTCCCATTCTTCTTTCAAAAGTAAGACTTCTTCCAGCTTTTTCGAAAAAGCTTCTTCTGAATAATTTTTTTCCAAGGTATCTAACGAAAGTTCACGCCTTTTTAAGTGTTGTTTTTTCTGACTTTTTTCGCCATGATGTTCGATAAATTGGATAGCTGTACGAATATCCGTTAATTTATAGGATAATTTCGCAAGTTCCTTGTCCTTATCGATCATCTCTGGCTCAGGAAAAAACGTCTCTACCCATTGATTGTTTTCAGATTCTTGGAACAGATCACGGATTTCTACTGCATGAAGTCCTTGAACTGCTTGCAACAAGATTTCACGATTTTTCTTATCTGAAATGAGAGTCACTTTTTCCATTTTAGTGACAGCCATTTTTTTGTTTCATCCTTTCAATGATCTCATTCGTTAAGTTCTTTTTCTTCGCTATTTCCTCTTCTTCTTTTTCTAAATATGTTTTTTCTATTTCAAGAACTTTTTGACGAAATTGTTCTAAAATCAATTCCAGTTTGTGCTGTTCGTCTTCAGTTACTTCCTCTTCATTTTTTCTTTTTTCTTTCATCAGCTTGGTTAATCGTTCTTGGAATTCTTTATTCAAATCGATTAATTCGTTATTTTTTAATTGTTCATATTGAGCAAGTTCAGCTTTGACCTGCTCTTCTTTTTTCTGATTATTCTCTTCTGCTTCTTTGATTCTTGTCAAAATTCGTGCCATTTCTGTCACAATCACTTCCCCCTTTCGATTAAAAAAGGACACATGCTCTCGTTACATTGAAAGTATGTGCCCTTTAGTTGACTAATGATGCTGAGCCCTTCAATATGTTCTTCTCACCCCTTGAAGAACGCGATCCTTGAAGCATTATGCCCAACCATTTTATTCGTGATTTAATTCTATTGTACCAAAATGACGAAAAAATTCAATAAGAACACCATATTTTTCCTCGGTAACTCTGTTTTTTTATAAGAAATTCTCATGAAAAAAATTTTTTCTTCATATGTATTCCCAAACTAGATCTATTTCAAATAGTTTTAAATTTTTTTTATTCTTGATAGAATAGAACGAATAGACGATTTGGAGGAATGTTTATGTTACCCATTATTGGAATTGCTGGAAATCAGTTGATCCGAGCGACAGATACTTTTCAAGGAAATCAAGTAACCTATACTCCCCAAGGCTTTGTCAATGCTGTGCAGCAGGCGAATGGTTTACCGATCGTTTTACCGATCTCATCCCCTAAGACTGCTTCTGCTTATATTGACCAAATCGATAAACTGATCTTAGCCGGTGGACAGGATATTTCCCCACAACTGTATCATGAACCTCCCCATCCAAAACTTTTAGAAACCAACCTTCAAAGAGATCTCTTTGAAGCAGCACTTATCAGCGAGGCACTCAAGCAAAACAAACCAATTTTTGCTGTCTGTCGTGGAATGCAACTCTTAAATGTCGTGCTTGGGGGTAGTTTGTATCAAGATTTAACCACTTATCCTAAGTGGTCAGTCAAACATGAACAGCATCCAACCGCCCCAAAATTTGCTACTCATGAAGTAGAGATTTTACCCGACACTCTATTACATCAGCTACTACCTGATACTTATTTGGTAAACTCTTATCATCATCAGGCGTTGAAAGAGCTGGCACCTTCATTAAAAGCCACAGCCTTTTCACCTGATGGTCTAGTGGAAGGGATTGAAAGTCTCGATAAGGATGTTCGATTATTTGGTGTACAATGGCATCCAGAGCTGACACATTCAAGCAATCCCACTGATCAAGGATTATTTGATTTTTTTGTTCAAGAATTTTAGTCCTTAAGGGATTGAACAACGATTTTTTCCTTTAGAATATCCTAAAAAATGCTGGCGTTACTTCGTAGATCAACCGAAATAACGCCAGCATTTAGTTTTTCATTTACCGTTTTCTTGTGCCGATACTGCTTTTAATAGTCAGTCGGTTAGGATTTTTTACGTTCATTTCTCATAATTGAAAGTGACTGTTTCAACGAACTCCATAAGCCACCTTCACTATAAACAAGAACATTTGATTTATACATATTCGCCGAGAAGAACATTAGCAGGAATGTGACAATGATTAACACTACAAGTGAAATCAATACACTAGTCATTCCCACTGTCTCATTCGCCAATCGAATCGGCATAATATAAGAAGAAAGGAACGGAATATAGGACGTGATCCGAATCACGATATTGTTGGGATCAGATGCGCCTAAGATCAACCCAAGCATATAGCCACCTAAAGAAAGATAAGTAACTGGTAAAATCGCTTTTGCTGTATCTTCTGCTTTGTTGACTAATGATCCACATAATGCCGCTAAAACGGAGAAGATCAAGATACCAAAGAACATAAACAACAATGCGTACCATAAAAATGGACCGATGATCTTATCTAGTGAAATATTCTCTATGATACTTTTTACAAAATCCATATGTTTAAATTGTTGGAATCCCACAGTCAAAATCACACCGTATAGAGCCATCTGCGTTAAAGCAACTAACAAGACACCAGTCAATTTACCATAAAAATGTTTTTGAGCTGTCGTACTTGATAAAATGACTTCCATGATTCGAGTTCCCTTTTCAGAAGCAATTTCTTGCGCGATGATTTGTGAATAAGTCAGGATAATGATAAATAAGATAATGGTTGCTGCATAACTAATCGCATATTGTACGCCAGAATTATCTTCTCCAACTTTCATTTTGTTATTACTATCAAAACTTACTTTTTGTCTAGTCAAACTTGCAGGTTGACTAAGACTAGCTACTTCTTCAGGCGAAAGTCCCAGTTGGCTAGCTCGCAATAGTGATTGCAACCCAGTTAATTGCTGTTGGATCAACAATTGTGTACTTTGTCCTAACGAATTTTCACTGTAAAGTTGACCTTTTAGCTGATCGTTTTCGACCGTGACGACTAAATAGGCATCAATTTTTTCATCGGCTAATTCTTTTTGAGCTTGTGTTTGCGAATCAACCGCTTGAAAGCTGAACTCATCGGTTTTTACTTGTTCAAGCTGTTGCGTTACTTGTTGATTTTCGGACAATACACCAATTTTATTGATCTCACTGTTTTGCTGAGCAAAATTGCCTGCTAAATAAACGATTCCTATCATAATGAATGGCACTAAGATCATAATCAAGAAAGAGATAGATTTGACATTTTTTAAATAGACATCTTTTGTAATGATCCAAAATTTACGCATCAATCTCACCTGCTTTCATTTTAAATATCTCTTCTAAGGTAGGCGGTTGTTGATTGAACATTGGAATATAGCCAAATTGTGTTGCTCGGGTAAAGATTTCTTTTCCTATATCAGGATCGTTTAAAGTGATTTCAAGCGTTTGATCTTCATGAGTGACGACTTTTTCGACTCCTTCGATCATTGCAACTTCCTGCTGGGACAAGCCAGATTCTAAGAATAGCTTTGTACGTCCAAAAGAATTTCTGATTTCATGGACTTTCCCGCTTAACACCATTTTTCCATTACGTAACATAATTAAATGATCACAGATTTTTTCAACATTATCCATATTGTGACTGGAGAAAATAACACATGAGCCATGTTCTTTTAACTCAATGATCCCGTCTTTCAGCAATTCTGCATTGACTGGGTCAAGCCCACTAAACGGCTCATCCAATATGATTAATTTAGGTTCATGGATCAACGTAGCAATCAATTGGACTTTTTGTTGATTTCCTTTAGACAATGATTTTACTTTATCGGTTTTCTTTCCTTTTACTTGGAACTTTTCCATCCAAAAATCGATTTTTGGTTCGATCTCTTTTCTTTTTTTGCCTCTCAATTCAGCAAAATACAACAATTGCTCTTGAATCGTTACTTTCGGATACAACCCACGTTCTTCAGGAAGATAGCCAATAATGTCATAGTCTTTTTCTCCCAAAGGTTGTCCATTCCATAAAACTTCCCCTTGATCCTGTGTCAAAAAATCTAAGATCAACCGAAAAGTTGTGGTTTTTCCTGCCCCGTTTTGTCCGATCAGCCCCATAATCTTTCCATCAGGTATTTGAAAAGACACATGATCAACAGCGGTATAGTCTCCAAACGTCTTAACCAAATCTTTCACTTCTAACATCGTCTCACTCCTTCGTCTCCATTTCTTCTACCATATTCAGATAGTTCAGACAACTTAAATCGCATACAAATGCAAAAAATGAAATAGTCCAGAGATTCTTTATCAATTAAAGGTCCAAAGTCTATTGAAAAATGAATAGTTTAAAAAGAAAACCATTCTTTCCCACTTTTTCATTGAAACAACGACCATTTTGACATTTATTCAATCTAGGTTGGCTATAATCATTTCCAATAGTCATCATAGCGCTTCCCGCCTCGTCGAACTAAAACGAATTCTACATCATTTGTTATACAAAAAATCATAGGACACTTTACGTAGTTTGTAAAGTGTCCTATGCTAGTTCTCATGCAATTTATCAAAAACATTTTGAGCAACATTTTTTGGTAGCCCAATTTGTTGGAGTTCTTCCATCGTCGCTGCCGTGACATTTTTCAACGATTTAAATTCTTTTAGAAGTAATTTTTTTCTTTTCGGTCCTAATCCTTCAATTTCATCCAGCTTAGAAGCAAAACTATTTTTACTTCGTAGTTGTCTATGGAATGTGATCGCAAACCGATGGACCTCATCTTGGACCCGTTGAAGTAAAAAGAACTCGGGCGAATTTCTTTCCAATGGAACCACCGAAAGTTCATTTCCAAAAAGGAGTTCATTCGTTTTATGCTTATCATTTTTAGCCATACCAGCCACTGGTATGTCGATCCCAAGTTGATTTTCTAAAACATCTTTGGCGACATCCACTTGCCCTTTCCCACCATCGATCAAAATCAAATCAGGTAAAGGAAGCCCTTCTCGAATGACACGAGAATATCTTCGATAAATCACTTCTCGCATCGAAGCATAATCATCTGGTCCTGTGACTGTTTTGATTTTATATTTGCGGTATTCTTTTTTTGCTGGCTTTCCATCGATGAATACCACCATTGCCGCTACTGGATTGGTTCCCATGATATTCGAATTATCGAAGGATTCAATCCGAACAGGTGTAGGAATATTCATGGCATTCCCTAAACGTTCCACTGCCCCAATCGTTCGTTCTTGCTTTCTAGCAATCAAATCAAATCGTTCATTCAATGCAACCGTAGCATTTTTATTCGCAAGTTCTACTAATTTTTTCTTTTCACCACGTTTAGGTTGTAAAACTTTTGTGGACAACAATGCCTCCACACTCGGTTGATCGATCGTGTCAGGAATCAAGACTTCTTTAGGAATAAAATGTTCATTTTCTTGATAAAACTGCCCGATATAAGTCAGAAAATCCTCTTCTGCTTCATTATAAAAAGGAAACATCGACACATCCCGTTCAATCAATTTCCCCTGTCTGACAAAGAATACTTGGACACACATCCAGCCTTTGTCAATGGCATAACCAAAAACATCTCGATCCACCAGATCTGTATTGGTCATTTTTTGACGAGTCATAATCGTTTCAATGGCTCGTATCTGATCGCGGTATTCTGCCGCTTTTTCAAATTCCATCTTTTCAGCAGCTTGGACCATTTTTTGGTGGATTTCTGATTCAACTTTTTCATAGCCACCATTTAAAAAGCTTTTAACTTCATCAACGATTTTCGTGTAAACTTGTGGATCAACATCAAAATAATAAGGACAAAGGCATTGGCCTAAGTGATAATACAAACACGGTTCTTTCGTTTGGCTAGGTTTACACTTGCGTAACGGAAACAACCGATCAAGGATTTTTTTGGTCTCGTTGGCTGCGCCAACATCTGGATATGGGCCGAAATAAACTGCTTTGTCTTTTAACACTTTACGTGTAATGACTAAGCGTGGGTACTTTTCATTTGTGATTTTCAAAAAAGGATACGTTTTATCATCTTTCAACATGATATTGTATTTAGGATCATTTTTCTTGATTAAATTGATTTCTAAAAGTAAAGCTTCGATATTGGATTCTGTAACGATATATTCAAAGTCTTCGATCTCACTAACTAATCGTTCGGTTTTGGTATTATGACTACCTGTAAAGTAGGAACGGACTCTATTTTTGAGAATCTTTGCTTTCCCAACATAGATGATGGTGCCATTTTTATCTTTCATCAAGTAGCAGCCAGGTTGATCAGGAAGTAAGGCTAATTTATTTTTGATACGTTCGTTCATGAAATACTTCCTTTCAAATTTCATTGAATTAATTATAACATGTCTGTCAAAAAGAATCGTAATCGGCTCATTTGTTTCCTAGACTTGTTTGAGGGTTTAGATAAACTAGAGAAAGGTTTTACTGAAATTTGTGCTAAGGACAAAAAAACCGAGATATCAATCCATTGATTGATATCTCAGTAACATTCCAGATGTTTATAAATATTGATCGATCATTTGACGTAATTGCTCTTTCGAGTGTACACCAACCGCTTTTTCAACGACTTGCCCATCTTTTTTCAACAATAATGTTGGAATACTCATAATCCCAAATTGTTGAGGTGTTTGTGGGTTTTCATCTACATCCATTTTTACGATTCGGAATTCATCTTCATCGTATTCTTCTGACAGCTGATCTAAAATTGGTGCTTGCATGCGACAAGGTCCACACCAAGTTGCCCAAAAGTCGATTAATACTAAGCCTTTATCTGTTTCTTCGTTAAATGTCGTATCTGTAACTACTTGTGACATATCAAAGACCTCCATTTTTTAGTCTAGAGTCATTATAGCACCTTTCTTGATTCGAGACGAGCCTTCTGCTTACATTTAGTAAGTTTTATTTAAATTTAACGATCGTCGCCCCATTACCGCCTTGGTTAGCAGGAGCAAATTCAAAACTTTTGACACTTCGATGATTTTTCAGGTAGTCAGTGATTCCTTGACGCAAAGCTCCGGTCCCTTTTCCATGTACGATCGTTACTTGGGGATAGCCAGCAAGGATCGCTGAATCAAGGTATTGGTCAACCTCACTCAACGCTTCTTCATAGCGTTTGCCACGAAGATCTAGTTGGTTCGACACGTGACTAGCTGATTCAGAACGTACAGCATGAATGACCCGCTGTTTTGGTTCCTTTTGTGGAGCAACGGGCGTTAATTCACTTTCAGAAACATTCATTTTTAAAATCCCGATTTCCACTTGCCATTGCTCCCCGTTTTTACGTAACAAGGTTCCTCTTTGACCATAAGTTGTCACTAAAACTTCGTCGCCTGGTTTCAATGTTTTTTGTTCTTTGGCTTTTTTCAACACTTTATTTTTTTTCAGTTGTTCTTCTTGATGTAAGTTTGCCAATTTGGTTTTCGCATCAATCAATTGGTGCTCTTTTACATTTCCTTGTCCTACTTGTTGTTGCATTTTACGAATATCTGCAATGATTTTTTCCGCATTTTCTTGTGCTTCAGAAACTAATTCATTGGCTTTTTTCTTGGCTTTTTCGATTTCTTTTTCTCGTTCTTCAAAGAAATAGCGATACGCCTCTTTTAAGTTTTCATATAACTCTTGTGCTTCATCAACGTAGTGGCGCATTTCTAAATACTCCGTTTCAGCCATTTTTCGTCGATTTTCTAAATCAGCGATCATTTCATTTAAATCTTGGCTTTCGTCATTCATCAATTGTTTGGCTTCATTGATGACTGATTGATCTAATCCTAAGCGGCTAGAGATTTCAAATGCGTTACTTCGCCCTGGTACACCAATCAACAGACGATACGTTGGACTAAGTGTATCAACGTCAAATTCCATACTTGCATTGATTGTATTCGCCCGATTGTATCCATAAACTTTTAGTTCTGGATAGTGTGTCGTAGCCATCACATAAGCCGATTTTTTCCCAAGATCGTCTAAAATAGCAATCGCTAAAGCTGCCCCTTCTTGGGGATCTGTTCCTGCACCTAATTCATCAAACAAGACTAAACTTTTTTCATTCACATGTGCTAAGATATCAACGGTGTTTGTCATATGGGAAGAAAATGTTGAGAGACTTTGCTCGATGGATTGTTCATCACCGATGTCAGCAAATACTTCCTCAAAAATACCGATTTGACTTTCTTCATCTACAGGGATCGGTAAACCCGATTGCCCCATCAATTGTAACAATCCTAAAGTTTTTAAAGTGATCGTCTTTCCTCCAGTATTTGGACCAGTAATCACGATCGCTTGGTACTCTTTCCCAATACTGATATCATTAGCCACCACTTTTTCTTGATCAATCAACGGATGTCTTGCTTGTTTTAAAATGACATGATTTTCTACACTGATTGCAGGAACGATGGCTTTTAGTTCTTTCCCAAAACGTGCTTTGGCGTTCATCAAATCTAGTTTACCGATCACGTATGCGTTATGAATGATTTCATGTCGATGAGGAACCAGTTCAGCAGAAAGTTCACTTAAAATACGTTGGATCTCATTACGCTCTGCAATTTGATACTGTCTCAAGCGATTATTTAATTCAACGATCTGCTTTGGTTCAACAAATAATGTTTGCCCAGAAGCACTTTGATCATGGACTACCCCACCAAAGACACCCCGGTATTCTTGCTTGACAGGAATCACATAGCGATCATTTCGCATGGTAATGATCGTATCACTTAAGTATTTGGCGTTTTTCCCCCGAACAATGCCATCTAGTTGTTCTCTTACCGTTTGTTCACTTCGACGAATATTTTGACGAATGATTTTTAATTCAGGGGAAGCATCATCTGTTACTCGCCCATCTTCATCGATCGACTCTTTTAAACGTCGATTCAATTCGGGGATCGTCACCAATTGTTCTGCCCAGAAATAAAGACGTAAAAATTCAATTTCGCTATCTGCTAAATCAGCAAAGAATCGTTTTAATTCACTTGTAGTCGATAAAACACGTGCAACTTGCGCTAATTCGAGTCCATTCAAATCAGCACCGATCTCAATTCGTTTCATATGAGGTCGAATGTTCTCTAACTTAGGAATAGGGATTCCCCCACGTAACCTTTGAACTTTTAAGCCATCTTCTGTTTCTGCTAACCAATCTGTTAATTTCTCTTGTTGGTTGATCGGCACTAACTTTGCGAGTTCTTCTGTTCCTTGCGCGGTTACCACAAACTGACGAACAAGCTGTTTCACTTTTTCAAATTCTAATGTTTCTAGGATTCGATTATTCACGTTATCACCCTAACTTTCACTAAAAGAAGTTGTCACATTTCGCATTGACTCATTGGTCTTTGCTGTCCTGTCACAACTTCGTTTTTTTTCTTTCACTACTTACTGTTACACTTTTACAAAAAATTTTTGATTAGTTTATCACATTCGTTATCCATAAATCATGGATTTTATTGGTTAGAAATGGTGTCTGCTCTACGATAAAGCGTGCAAGACTATTTCCACTAAATTGTTTTTGAACGATATCTACTGGCACAAAAGTCAATAAACTCAAGAGCAAAAATATCGTGACATAGGCAACGATTAAAGATAAGATGCCTCCCGCAAGCCAATCGACTTGTTTTAGGATCGGAATATAGGTCAAGCTATGAACAAAAATCCCGATAAAACGAGTAAGCAATCCTCCAATAAATAAAATCAGCAAAAAGGCGACTCCTGCATAAAAAGCTTCATCTAATCTGAAAGAAAATGTCTGATCAAAAAAGACCATTTGGGAATTAGATGTTACCGCAGGATAAGGAATATATAATTCCAGACGACTTGCTAGATCCTTATAAAAGTGCTGTGCTGCCATAAAAGACAAGATATAACCGATCGTATAAACGACCTGCATAGAAAATCCTCGTCGCGCACCTGAAAAAAATGCAAGCAGCAAGATAAATAAAATCAAAAGACTTAACATGTCTTGTTCCTTTCTCTTTCATCAATTTGAAGATTTTTGTTTGATTTGACCTTTTCTTTTTTCATTTAAAATTTGTTGGGCTTCCACATGATTCTTGATTTCTCGATCTGCCTGTCCGTTTTCTTTCAACACTTCTCGTGCTTCGTTTTCAATCGCTTCAATTCTTTTGATTCGATTTTCCATTTCCACAAATTTGATCATTTTTTTCTTTAAATCTGCTACTTCTTTTTCAAGTTCGAGATTTCTTTCTTGCTTCTTCAATTGATCCGAGAGCGCATTGACAGCCATTAAGATCGCTGCTTGTTCATTATCGATTTGCGGAGACAAATCCTTCAATTCTTTTAGTTGTTCATTGATCAAATTTGTCACGATATCCATATGGTGCTTTGTTTCACGTCCAATAATCGTGTAAGTTTGGTCGGCAATCACTGCTTTATAGCGTGTTTTTTCGTGCGCCATCCGAATCATTTCCCCCTATTGATAAAATTATTATCTAGTGTACCATGAAATTAATGATTTAACAGTTGTACACAAATTTTCTTATATTTACCTTATCATTATATGATAAACTTTGAAAAAATGCTATGTCTCGTCCCCAACTGAACGACAAGGAACTATTGAGGGATCTTTCATCTAACAAGCATCTAAATTTATTAATTTAACTAAACTGGAGGTACATAATGAGTAATATTATCATCAAAGTAACGACTGCCCAAATGGAAAAAATGAAACAAGCTTATCTTTCTTATCTTTTACCTAAAAAAATTCCTTATACCGTATTTGCCGCTAAAAAAAATGGCACGACCATCACTGCCTACACCTCAGGAAAAGTCATGTTCCAAGGTGCAAATGCCGAAAAAGAAGCAAGTCAATGGGGCGAAGCAGCTTCAGCAAAACCCAAAGCTGGAAAAACAGCTGCATCTTTGCCTAAGAACATCGAATCTTTATCTGTATTAGGAAGTGATGAAGTGGGAAATGGGAGTTACTTCGGTCCATTGACAGTTTGTGCTGCTTACGTGGCCAAGGAACAACTAACACAACTAAAAAAACTAGGCGTTCGTGATTCAAAAGAATTAAAAGATCCTCAAATCATTCAATTGGCTCGTATCTTGAAGAAGACGATCCCTTATCAACTTTTAATACTCGAGCCTAAAAAATATAACGAGATCCAACCGAAATACAATGCTGTGCGTATGAAAGTTGCTTTGCATAATCAAGCGATCCATCTACTGCTGAAAAAAATTGCTCCTGTCAAACCAGAGGCAATCTTGATCGATCAGTTTACACCAGAAAGCAATTATAAAAAGTATGTCCATTTAGAAAAAAATCAAGTGCAAGAAAAACTCTATTTTGTGACTAAAGGAGAACAATACCACTTAGCGGTAGCTGCGGCATCGATCATCAGCCGAGCAAGTTTTCTAGAAGAATTAGCTAAAGAATCAGCAGAGATCGGTCTAGAGTTACCTTCTGGCGCTGGAACAAAGTCGGATCGAATAGCTGCAAAAATCATTGAACAAGGTGGCGTTGATTTGTTAGCAAATTATGCAAAATTACATTTTGCGAATACTGAAAAAGCAAAAAAAATGAGTTTATGATATCCCTTTAACGCTTTATTCTAAAAATAATAAACGTTGTTTCAGAAATCATTCTATGGGAATGAAGCGTTGAAGCAACGGTCATAAGACCTCTTAAAACAGGCTATCCAATTGGTCATTTGACCTTAAGAGCATAGCCTGATCTTTTAGATAGCATAAAAACTCCCATCACAGTAGAATAGAACTTTTTTCCACTGCGATGGGAGCCAATTAATTAGTCCCAAACGTTAAAACTTAGTATGTTTTACCCATTAATAACCAGCAATTTAATCAATCAACTCCCAAGGTCCCCATTGTTCAGTACCTGGTTCTTCCCCGCTTGTCCACCATTTCGCTTGATAGTTTTGCCCTTTATGAGACACCTTATCACCAGCTTTGTAAATATTTGTAGAACTCCATGCTTCATATTTTGATGAAGATGTGCTATCTAGTGTTGTTACACTCAAAGGTTGACTGTGTTCTGAAACATTACCAGAATGATCAAACGCTTTTACAGTATAAATGTACGTTGAACCAGCCATTAAATATTTGTCAATATAATTGGTAGTAGCTGTTTGACCAACTTGTTGTCCGTCACGATAAACATAATAACCTGCTACTCCTTTATTATCCGTCGAAGCGGTCCAGTTCAACGTCACGCTTGTCTCTGTCACATTTGAAGCTGTCAGATCAGTCGGAATAGATGGTGCTTCTTTATCTTCTGGATCTGGTGTTGGCGTTGGTGTTGGATTAGTTGAATCCTCTCCATAAATCGTTTGTTGCGAGATATCTATACCGGCTTTTGTAATTCTTTGTGCTAGATTTATAGAAGCAATATGATCAACGGATACATCAGTTGCATTTGATTTTAATCTAAACGTATATGTCTCCCCTGGTTTAAGCTCTTTTCCTTCATAAACCCCACTTAAATCGATCGTCACCGTTCCATTTGAGGTTGAAACCTCGCCTGCTTTGTAATCACCACTACTAAGAATTTCATTTGAATTCAACGCTAAAGTGTATCGTGGTAATTTAATTGTCTTGTGAGAAGATTCAATAGCTGATAAAACGTCCGAATTTTCATTTAGTGTTTCTTTATTTTTGATGACTACTTCATACCCTTTTGAACTGTTTTCAGAATAAGTAGAAATCCCTACCTCGACATTTAGATCACTTGATACAATTTTATGCTCTGGAAGTTTTTCTGTACCAAACAACCCATTTTTGATTGCTTTGGTCAGTTCATCTCTTTTCGTGCTCGTTGTTGGCTTATCTTGCGACTGCATCCAAGAGATTACACCGCCTAATTCATGCTCTTTCACATATTTCGTTTTGTAATTAATTGATTTTACATTGTCATAGGTAAAGAACTCTTTTGAAACTTCGCTGTATAAAAATGGTGCTTTGGCTGTATCATCCCAATATTCTTTTAGAGTCGGGATTTTAGTTTTTAATTCATCAATGTTTCGGTAGGACCAAACTCCACCTGCTCGGCCACCATCCCCAAGCGCCAGAGAATGTTCATTGTCCGCACCATATGTCGGCGTTTGGTCTGCATCTTTATTGCTTTTTTCAGCAGGTTGGAATAATCCAGGAGTATTTGGGTCTGTCCCTTTAGCTACTTCATTCCACCCACGAGTATAGAAAGCTGCACCAATAACGATTTTTTCTGAAGGAGCCCCTTGTTCTTTCAAAAAGCGAACGGTCTGATCAACGGACAACCCATTTGCATAGTTCGGGTCGTTAGGATTACCATAAAGTGCAGTATGATGACCACTTGTTGCACTCCAAGCACCATTCATGTCATAAGTCATCATATTCGCAAAGTCAACTACTTCAAATAGTTGTTTGATGTCAATTCCCTTGTCCAACATTCCTTGGGACGCAGGTAATGCTACGGAAAGTTCATAAGTCTTACCTAATTCCACTCCTTGTTTATCGATCGCCGCTCGAATATCTTTTAATAGTAAAATATAATTTTCTTTATCCTCTGGTTTTGCGTTAGGTGTTCCTTCATCATTTTTGTTGTCGACACGATCAGGCTCACGAACATCTGCTGGATATTCCCAATCAATATCAACAAAATCCATGTTGGTATATTTTAAGAATTTAGTAATGTTTTCCACTAATTTTTTTCGTTTCGCAGGACTAGCTGCAACTTCAGAAAAATCACCCGATTTTGACCATCCACCTAATGACACGCCAATTTTTAAGTTTTTATTTTGTCCACGCAAATTTTGAAGCGCATTCAACAAACCAGAAGCAGCATTTCCCCATCCGACTTCTGCTTCACCTGCTGGCACGCCTACAGCGGCTTCTTTATCTGTAAATTTCAACTCACCATTACTATCAAAATCTAAAAAGGCATAATTTAAATGCGTCAATTGGTCTGCGGCAATATCTTTAGGATAAAATTCTTGTTCTCCTCCCCAAATCGACCAATCACCATAATACATCACATTACGATAAGACGCTTTTTTTGTAATTTCCTGAGCTTCTTCAGCATGCACATGTTCTTTGTGGCTGAATAATGGCGTTGTCAGAGAAATAACAGAAGAAAATAACATCGCTGCCAAACTAATTTTTTTCAACTTTTTCATTTTTAACCCTTCCCCTCTTTTTCTATACGAACTCCCCTAATAAAACTTATTACCCATAAAATAAATCAGTTATTTTTTAATAAACCAACCTCCTAAAAAAACAAAAAATGATAACCCTTACAAAACAAGGTTAACATTATCTTATCAAAGCATCAAATGATTTGATATTTTTGTATTGCATATTAACATTTATATATTTATAGTTATCTAAAATAACTAATAAATATCCCTATTCTCTTTTCTCTTTTTCATCTGTTTTTGCTACTTTATTTAAAATAACTTTTATTTTTTATTTTTATATTTATAAAAGAACAAAAAAAGCATTCCGCCAAAATAAATTGGACAAAATGCTGCGAATCTTTTTATGTATGATTTGTTCATTTTTGAATGTATCCTCTTAGAGTTCGATCTTCCTGATTCTTTTCGTTTCATCATTAACATTTAACTGAAAACTTTTTCAACGAAATTGACGATCATATTTAATCTGCGATTCCTGCTCTCTAAAACAATTTAATGTACGCAAGTATCGTTTAGCCGATTTTAAATATTCAGCTAGTGGTTTTTTTTCTCCAAGATAAGTATAATAATTAGCTAACACGACTCTTTTTACCTCGTCTTTAGTGATGGTCTCTAATTTTAGCTTTTTGATGGTTTCTTTTGCAATTTTAACTGGCATTTTTTGTAAGAAAAAGTAATTGACCAGCGCATGTATATGTCCCCCCTTGGATCGGTTCTCTTTGATTAACTCATCACAACGTTTCCTTATGTCCCTTTTCCCTTTGTTGATCTCATCTGCTGAGAGTTTACCATCAAAAATCGGTGGAAATAATGGAATCTCATAACGATCACTTAATCGATTACTGATTCTTCTACTTGCACCTATGGAAATCAATGTATTTTCTATTTCTTTCCTTTGCCAGAGCCAATCATCCTTTTTTTGTACGATATGATCACAATACTTCTCAATGATGCTCACCTTTAATGCATCTGAAGAAACCGGCAAAGAAAAATCAAACGCATCAATCACATGAAGTGTTTCCTTTAGTGGTCTCTCTGTAAATAATAGAAAATGAACAATAGCCTTCATTCCTTTTTCATTACCTAAATCCTTTAAAAACGAGTGACAACGATTCAACTGTCCAGATAAACGTCCAGTTTTGGGGAATAACTCTTCATTTACATGGTTATTGATCAATGTAACTAATTCTTGATTCGCCCCCCTTAAGGCAAGGGCATTTTCACTTGATTTTTTCCACTCAATGAGCCCTAATTTATTAAAAGATGCTTGGCACTCCTTAACAAGTCTTACTTCTTCTTTGATAGTCAAATAACTATTATCAAGAACAACATTTACTTTTGAAGGGATTTTTGTAAAAATTTCCTCAAGAATATCTGGAGGCAGCTCTTGAAGCACGAGATAATTCCGTGTTGCCAATGGCTCAAAACGTTCACAACGTTGGACTACTTCGTCAATGAGTTTTTGAGACGACTTCATCTTCAAAGAAGGAAGCAAGGTGACATTTAGTATCTTACTCAATTGATCGATCTGCGTTCGATTCATTCCTCGTAAAACAAGATATTCCTCACATTCTTTCTTTCCAACAGTTCCCTCAGATCCTATCAACATCGATTGGCACTTGTACACTTTCTCGAATTGTTTCTGTAAATAAAATTTATTGATAGTTTTAGGAAACCTTAGATCTCTAAAAATTTTATCAACATACTTGGGCGCTGTATTTTGTAACAATAAGTATTTTTGAATCGCTACAAAGCCTCTTTTTGGTCCTAAGTCTTCTAAAAAAGAATTGCACCGATCAACTAATGTGCTAATTGCCCCTCTTTTAGTCATATCTATCATTGGGAATATTGATTGATCGATGTATTCATTCATTTGATGAAGCTGTTGTAAACTAGGATAAGTTAAAATAAAATAATTCTCGAATTTTTTTCTGCCCATTTCTGATCCCGATTCTCGAACAAATTGGCTATATTTTCTATATCTAGTTAAACAAAAATGGAAATTTTTTCGATCCTCATCATTCATAGAATCTTTTATTCGCTCTATGACTTCGATATTGATTGCAGGAGGGAAATCTTCCAACATAAGGTAATTATTGACTGATTTAACTCCATTTACTTTGTTTGGATACCAGTAATTTAAAAAACTTTGGCAATATTTGACTGCTTTAGTTATTTTCTCCTCCTTTGATAAAGGTTCATCTTTCAAGGAAGGCAATAAATTGATGTTTAAAATTTCTCCTATCCGATTGAAAAATTTACGATCTACTCCTTGTAGAACTAGCCGATTTTCTACTTCTGTTGCCCCCATATTATTACAATAGAGCGTTTCAACGAGAAGATCTTTATACTCTTTTTGATTGATTGTCTTGGGTAATTGAACTTCATTAAGTATATCCTTTGCTCTGTCTGCTGATGTATTTTGCAACAATAAATAATATTGAACAGCTAGTAATCCTTCTGTCTCACCGAAATCCTCTAAAAATACATTACATCTTTTGGCCGTCAAAGTAATTTGTTTAGAGTATCTGGAATTCTCCCATGTAGGAAACAAAAATTCTCCAATTGTTGCACTTATTTTGTTGTATTCAGATCGAGGAAGTTCATTTAAAATGAGTTGATTTTCAATTGCTTTTATCCCTTCATTTGTGCCATATTTGACCAATGTTTCATTGAACTTTTTATGTAATTGTTTTTTCTTTTCTATCTTTTTAAAAAATCCATGTTTGTTCACAGTTCCCTTAAAAACTAGTCCTTCAACAATTTCTTTAGTCAATTCTGGACTCAGGTCATGTAACACAAGATAATTTGTAATAGCTTTTTTTCCTATCGCACTATTAAAAACATTTAGTAGCGATTGACAGTATTGAGTGGCTTCGTTAACTATCTCTTGCTGGGTTTTATTCTTAACTATTGGTAAGAAATCCACCTTCTTGATTTGACTGACTGTCTCTATAGACTTTCGATTTGCCCCTTCCACTAATAAATGGTGTTCGATACTTCGTTTTTCATCTATCTCTTTGATTTTCTCTAATAAATAGTAAACATAACTATCCCTATCCAAATAGAACAAAGTTCTTTTCATTTCTCTTTCCCTTCTCGTTTATTCATTGAGCTTAAGTATAAAGTGGAAAATAGGGAGAAATGTTCCTTTTTTTTCAAAAAAAAAAATTTATTGAAATCCCCTAATAGAAAAGCCGCTTCAACTAACGAATGAATCCCATCCGCAACATCAACACAAAAAAACGGTGTGCAAGTGTTCGTTCTTTGAAATGGATCTGATGTTTTGGAGACAGCAAATAGTGTCTCCAAAGCATCAGATCCATCCAATCGAACGGAGCTTACACAACCGTTATTCGTCTCAAGCTAAACAATAACCCCATTTAAGTATAGATCGATCAAAGTCGCCACATCAAAAGGCTGTTCCTCTGAATGACCAGATTCAGTAATATAAGGGGCTAGCAAAAGGAAAAAATGTTTCGCTGCCAGTTCCTGTGTGACGTTTTTTCGTAATAGTTGTTGATGATTGGCAAAAATCTTTTCAAAAGGTTCCCGATAATTCTTTTTCCATAAACAAAACAAATGATTTCTTGTTTCAGCTGAAAGATTGAGCTTCAAATCATGCAGCATCATAAACAAATCAATGAGATGGGTTTCGATAAGATATTCAGCCATCTTAGTCAACGTTTGTTGAAAATCATCGGCACCCGTTGCGGCGATCTTCCTCAAATCGTCCCCTACTGTTTTCAAATGTTGTTCCAGAACTGCCTGGTAAAGTTTTTCTTTGTCACTAAAGTAATGATAAAGATTGGGTTGGGTAATCCCGGCGTTCTTAGCAATTTCACGAGTAGACGTGCCGAGATAGCCTTTTGACATAAACAAATGATTGGCTTCATGTAAAATCTTTTTTTGCGTGTCTTTGTTATAGCGATGAACCACATACACACCTTCTTTTTATGCTTATTCTGTTTTTTCTTGAAAAACACCGTCTTCCATCATAAACACTTTATCACATTTGTCAATCAGGCGTGTATCATGAGTGACCATAATGATGGCTTTATTTTTTTCTTTCGATTCTTTCGCTAAAATATCTACGACTTCTCTTGCTTTTTCTGAATCTAAACTGGCTGTTGGTTCATCTGCTAAAATAATGGACGGATCGTTGTAAAGCGCTCTAGCAATGGCGACTCTTTGCCGTTCTCCTCCTGATAATTCTTCTGGATATTTGTTGACCAATTCGGCAACACCTAACTGTTCAAATAGTTCATTCGCTTCTTTCTGACGATTCTCATGTTTGACTTTATCCACTAATATCAATTGCTTTTTGACCGATAAAAATGGAACCAAATTAGACGCTTGTAAAATAAATCCGATTTCCTTAAAACGTAATTTTACCCGCTGATTCTCAGGTTGAGCACTAAATTCTTGCCCATTGATCAAAACAGACCCTTTACTAGGCGTTTGTAAGCCACCTGCAATGGTCAAGAAAGTACTTTTTCCTGAACCAGAAGGACCGATGATCGCAACAAATTCGCCTTTATCTACACTGACATTGGTTTTTTTCAGTGCGTGGACGATTTGATCACCATCTTTGAAATTCTTTTCGACATCTTTAAATTCGATTGCTTTCATTTTTTTCATCTCCTAACCAATTGCCTTCAACGGATCGATTTTTACAATTGCTCGTACCGAAAACAGCGCACCTAAAATCGCTACCACTAACATCAAGACACTAATAACCCCGAAAAATAGCCAATTACTTTGAAAAGGTACGGTATCTGGTAAAAGGAACGAGGTCCCCACTGTTCCCAACAAGCCAAGACCGATCCCAAAGAATGAGAGTAAGAAGGTTTGGGCCACTACTGAGCGAGCGATGAACCCTCCTGTCATTCCTTGCGCCTTCAAAACACCAAAAATATTGATTTTTTGCATGGTCAACACATAAATGAAAATTCCGATTACAATCGCTGCAATCACGATCAAAAAGCCGATCATAAAACCAAAAGTGAGTACTTGCGCACTATAGCCAGGTAATTCATTGATAAATTTAGAAATGCTGATTTTTTCAAGATCATTTGGTAAATCATCTATCTGCCCTCTAACAACCACCGCGTTGATTCGAGCATTCTCACTTGTATCTGTTTTTTCAAAACGAATTTCTTGGTAAGCATCAAGTGTTGTATATAAAACTGGCGATACATTGAACTTCGCATTTTCGGTAAATCCAGTTAATCGAAAGGTTTTGTCACTACCAGAAAGTTTAACTGTATCGCCAATTCCTAGACCATACTCTTCTTTTAAGCTAATATCACCCACTGCTTCATCGTTCCCAACAAAGGCCTTACCTTCAACAATATTAGGCATGATAAATTGATCTGGATCAATACCAAAAAAACTCACATTGATTTTTCCTGCCTCATCGTTGTCTTTACTGGTTACGACCCCTGGTGTTTGTGCTAAGTAAGCCACCTTATCCCCTTTTACTTCTTGCGCTGTCTTTTTCGTGATCATTGACATCCCTAGGTTCGTATTGGCATCTTTTGACAGTACAATATAGTCTGCCTCCCACTTATCGACAGCCGTTCGGTTATCTTGTGCCAGTCCATACGCTAAACCGGTTAAAAAAAAGACCAAATATGCAATTAAAAACATCACCCCAGCAACCAACGCATAGCGTAATTTTGAATGTATGATTTCATTTAATGCTAAAAACATCTAACTCCTCCTTTAAAAGTTTATCAAACAATAATACAAGTTTATCACTTGATAAATTTTTAGAGGAATAATCTGCTCACAAAAAAACGGTAAGGCTAAATAAGTTTGCCTTACCGTTTGATTATCGCTATAAAACTGGTTAATATCTTGTTGAAATATTCTTTCCTAAAACAAGCACAGTCGTTCAAAAATGCTATCCAAAATCACTATCTGTTCCTGCTGTTTTGCTACTTAATCCCTATTGATAAACCGATTTTTTGTCTTAACACATGAAACGATTTTCTCTCAATTTTGCGTTTTTGATGTCTTCAACAGTTTGAGTTCCAGCTAATTGCATGACCATTTCAAGTTCTGTTTTGAAAAAATCAAATACTTGTTTGATTCCTGTACTTCCACCTAAAGAGAGTCCATAAATGGCTGGTCTACCAATGGCAACTAAATCAGCTCCTGAAGCAATCGCTTTAAAGACATGTTGCCCTCGTCTAACACCGCTATCAAATACGATCGGTACACGTTTATCCACAGCTTCAGCTACATAGCGTAATGAATCAAAAGAAGCTGGACCCCCATCTAACTGTCTACCACCATGATTGGAGACCCAAATCCCTTGTGCACCAGCATCAAGAGAACGATACACATCATCTTCTGATTGCACCCCTTTGACATAAACTGGCAACTCTGAATGGGTCGTAATAAATTCGATATCTTTTGGACTTAATTTTTGTTTAGACGATTTATAGACTGCATCCATCGTTTGACCGACTCCCGATTGGTAAGCTTGAACGATTGGCATAGGCAACGGAAAAGTAAAACCATTTCGCCGATCTGTTTCACGATTTCCGCCAACTGTTGCATCAGCTGTTAAAACAACCGCCTTTGCTCCGTTTCTTTTTGCCATTTCCAAGATATCCAAGTTGATCCCATCGTCCTTACTCATATAAAACTGAAACCACTGAGGAGCTTCAGGACCACCAGCTGCTCTAATTTCTTCCAAGGTACAAGAAGCGTAAGAACTAGCTGTATAGATCGTTCCAAATTCTGATACTCCTTTAGCCGAAGCTTTTTCAGCTTGTTCATGGGCTAATCCATGCGCTGCTACTGGTGCCATAATGATTGGTGCGGCTAATGTTTCATCAGAAAAATAGGTCGTTGTATCAGGTAATTCCACATCTTTCAAAACATGAGGGATAACCAATTGATGATTAAAGGCTTTTTGATTTTCTCGATAAGTAAACAAATCCCCTGCACCACTACTGATATAGCCATATCCACCACTAGGGATTACTTGAGTAGCTGCTAATTCCAGATCTTCCATATTGATGAAATCAATCATCCCTTCATGTGTACCAGCTTGATAAACTTTTTCCATAATAAAGCCTTCTTTCTCTCGAATTAAGAACCATGAATTTTATGATAGCGTTTGCATTATTATCGTACCTCTCAAAAATGATACAGGCAAATAATCTGTTTGAACTCTAGCAGTAAAGTAGTAGTAAAATAATAGAGAGATTTTCTAGGAAAGCTTCAATATTATGGTTGAAAAGAAGAGACTAAGCCAAAACCTGCCTCAGCCTCTTCTAGTATCTCTAAAAACAGGCTTACTTCTATCCTCTGGAAAACGCCCTAGAAGAAAAAGGTATAGATTGTCAGAGGGAACTCCTGCTTCATTTGCGATGCTTATTTTTCTGGAATATAAGCTTCTCCTTGAGCGAATAGCACTGCTTCTCCACCAATCATGATCCGCTCCCCTCGTAACTCACAATCAAGGTAGCCACCTCTTGGTGAAAGCTGATGGGCAATCATTTTTTTCTTACTTAATTTATTTGCCCAATAAGGAATAAGATTGGAATGAGCAGAACCGCAAACGGGATCTTCATTGATCGTTAATTTCGGGAAAAATGTACGAGAAACAAAATCTTCCTTCTGACCACGTGCGGTTACGATCACGCCAACGCCCAAATCAAAATTTTTAATAGCTGAAAAGTTTGGTTGCAACTGTTTTACGGTTTCTTCATCTGTCAGTTCCAAAAATAAATCTCGCGCTAAATAAGCAGCTTTGATTTTTGCACCGATCGCTTTTTCGTATTCAGGTAAAATTGCTACTTTTTTAGGCATGATACTTGGAAAATCCATATAGTAAGTTTCTTGTTGTTTTGTCACAAGAAGTTCGCCACTTTGACTAGTAAATTTGATTATTTCTTCCTCTACCCCATAATAATTGAACAAAACAAACGCTGTTGCTAAAGTAGCATGTCCACATAAGTCGATTTCACGATCCGGAGTAAACCAACGTAACTCATAGTGTTCCTCCTTTTTGACAGTAAATGCTGTTTCAGATAAGTTATTCTCAATAGCAATTTTTTGCATCACTGTATCTGGTAACCACTTCTCTAAAACGTAGACTGCTGCTGGATTCCCTTTAAACACTTCTTGTGTGAATGCATCAACAACATAATAACTTAACTTCATTTTATTCAGACTCCTTAACTTTTTGATAAATATATTCTGCACAACATAGATCTTCAATCGCTAAGCCAACGGCATCAAAAATCGTGATTGTTTCTTCTTGGTCTTTTAATAATCTTTTTCCTGAAACCAATTCACTTAACGAGCCTGAGATCGCTGATTCTGATAATTCTCCTTCAGCAATCGGAATCAGTAGATCCCCACTTTCTTTCATTGCAGCTTCATAATCATCGACATAGATGGCACTGCTTTTCATCAACTCACTAGTAATTTCACGTGTATCTGGTGTAAACGTACCAATAGCATTGATATGCGTACCAGGAGTTAGCCATTCTTTTTTCAAAAACGCCTCTTTACTAGGTGTTAGCGTACAAATGATCTCAGCTTGTTCCACTGTTTCTGCGAGTGTTTCTCCACTTGAAAATTCAATTTCCGGGTATGCTGTTTGCATTTCCTCAATAAATTGTTGACTTCTTTCTTTACTCAAGTCATAGACAGATACTTTATTGATTGAACGTAT
Organism: Enterococcus sp. DIV0703; assembly: GCF_051711065.1. NCBI lineage: Bacteria > Bacillati > Bacillota > Bacilli > Lactobacillales > Enterococcaceae > Enterococcus > Enterococcus sp. DIV0703. The sequence goes on from NZ_JBIOLX010000001.1 coordinate 2,125,465, forward strand.
AGCACAGATCGCATTCAAATGCGAGCTTGCTTGTTGTCCAGCCCCGATTAAAGCTAATGATGCCGCTTCTTTTTTCGCCAATATATCAGTGGCTAAAGCGGAAACTGCAGCGGTACGAATCCAAGTGACTGCATTCGCGTTGATTAGCGCTACAGGTACACCGTTTTTAGAATCAAATAATAGAATTTCCCCCAAATGTGAAGATAGTCCTTGTAAATGATTATCAGGAAATGCAGTAATGATTTTTGCACCAAAACAACGATCTTTACCAAGATAAGCAGGCATCATCGCAAAAACATTTTTGTTTTTACCATCTGGCAAAATCTCTACCATACGTGTATTTTGACTAATTTTTCCTTCGCCATAATCGCTAAAACACTGACGCATTACTTCAATTGCCTCTTGAAAATCTAATCGTGATACTGCTTCTTCAAAATCGATTTTTCTCATAAAAATCTCCCCTTCACATCCATATATTATCATTGAATTATATACATTCAATAGTATAATTGTATGGAATACAATTTTAGAGGTGAATAAAATGCCCATAAATTCTTATGAAGATTATCCGATCACTTGGCGACCTGATAAAACAAAATTAACCCGCCCCATCTATAAATCTCTGATCCAACAGTTAGAAGAAGATATTCTTACAAGTAAGTTACAAAAAAATACCCAACTTCCTTCTCAGAGAGAATTAGCCGACTATTTAGATATCAATTTTACAACTGTCGGTCAGGCCTATAAATATGGTATTGAGAAAGGTCTCTTATACACCAATATTGGAAGTGGTACGTTCGTTTCCCCTAATGCTTTTACTTCAATCACGATTTCAACCAATCAAGTAGCTGAGCATGTGATTGATTTTGGATTAGTTAGTTCTTTTGAAGACTGCAACCATCTTGTCCTGCCTTTTATCCATTCAGTCAGTCTCAACCCCAATATCGTTGGTTTATTGAATTACCGTGACCCTATGGGAACCAATTTTCAATTAAAGACAGCAGTCGAGTGGTTACAAACTCAAGGGGTCCAAACAACGATTCATCATACCGCAATCGTTTCTGGTGTTCAAAATGGTCTTGCTGTGACACTTGCCGCCTTTTTTTCTCCTGGAGATCGAATCGCTATTGATCGATATACCTATTCCAATTTTATTGAGTTAGCGCATTTGTATCACTTAGAAGTAGTTCCGATCGATTTTGACCAAGAAGGAATGAAACCTGAATTATTGCTACAAGAGTGTCATAAAAAGAAAATAAAAGGGATTTATCTGATGCCTTCTTGTAATAACCCCATTGGTTTTCAACTGTCTCTCCAACGGCGTAATGAATTGAAAGCTATTATTTCCAAAGAAAAGTTATTAGTTATTGAAGACGATATTCATTCTTTTTTAACGACCCATTTTCAACAACAAGTTTTGCCACCGTTTCAACAGCTGCTACCTGATCAAACTATTTACTTGTCAGGAATGACCAAATTCATTTGTTCAGGTCTTCGTGTAGCCTATCTTGTATTCCCAGAACGTTTAAGAGAACGAATTGAACGTGCAATCTTTAATATAAACGTCAAAACATCTGGTTTAGATGCAGAAATCATCACTCAAATCTTGCACTCACCAGAAACAGTCCAGAAAATTTTAACAACAAAATTAAAGCGAACAGCCGAAGCAAATGACTGCTTTGATGCGTATTTTGATTTACCCCGCCCTTCGAATCCTTATCCTTATTATCGAAATATTCCGATCCGAGCCGATATTTCTCCCTTAGATGTAGAACAACATTTTTTGAACAAAGGGATAAGAATTTATCACTCGAATCGCTTCACTAGTCAACAACAAGCTGATCCTTTTATCCGAATCGCCTTATCATCCAATCATTTGGAGATTTTAAAGAAAGGATTACGGATCATTAAAGAAGAAATCGATGCTTATTTATGATTTTTTAGTTTCTATTTTTAGGTATACTAAAAAAATCATTCAATCACTGGCAAACAAGAGAAGATCCATCACTCCCTTGGTTTAGAACGTCTTCTCTTGTTATTGCGGTTCATCATTGAATCGATCATTTACTCGTAGTAAAAAAGTTTAGCACAACTTCATGCTCAACTTTTTTACTTCCTTAAGTAAGCCATTCGAATTGATTCGCCGTTCTTTCGATCACTTGGATAGCTGTCTTGACCCATGTTCCTTTAGAAACGTGACTTAAATGACTTGCATAACTTGTAGTCAGCTGTTTCAACGTTTGTTTCTTCTGTTGAAGTGTTTGTTTGGTCAACTTTTTTCTATTTTGTGATGTGGCATGACTTGGTGTTGCAACAATAAGCCGAATGAGTTGTTTTTCCAATGTTTTTTGTAATTCTTCAAACATGTTTTTCTCCCATTTCGTTTTTATTAGTTGTTAAATTCTTTCTCTAAAGTGGAATACTTCTCTACTAATGGACATTTAATGCGACATTCGATTATTCTTTTATCTCTGCGAAAAATCCCTTCCGCCTCTTCTTTGCTATCATTTAACAGACGATAGAACTGTTTTCTGTGGGGGGAAACATCAAAAAATGAAAAATCATGGAACTGGTTTGCTAAGTGATTTAAGTAATGATCAAATTTACTTTTCTCGTTCTTTAGTTGGTCGAGTTGATTTTCTAATTGTTTTTTTTCTGAATATAACTGTTTTTCCATAGGTTGAGACTGTGCTTCACCTTTTTTCATCCATAACCCCTCCATTTTATGAAAGATATTGGGACAATGTTTTATCTGTCATCACCTGTTCTTCAATGGTGGTAACTATCTGTTTCAGCAGCGCATCTAATTCATGTTGGACCTTTTGCAATAGGGTTAGTTGTTGTTCATAGGTAGCCACTGGCTGACGGACTAGTGTGTACTCTGTCACCTGGTTTTCTGCCAGAATAGCCATTTTTTCGGTATCATTCAAATGTTCACCCCAGCGGTTCGTATCCCGTTTCGTCTGGCTCCAAAGAAGATTAGCCTGTTCAATCTCCTTGTTTAGCCACTTGACCACTGTGTCTATCTCAGATTGAATCGCTTGTTTGTATCCCAAGGTAATCGTTTTCGCTTGCATCGCATCTAAAAAAATCTCTTGTGAAGAAGAAATTCCTTTACCGCTGTGACGAAAATGATGATGAATCTCAGCGAGCCGATCCAACTCTTTGCTTGTCTGATGTTTTGCTAATTGGATAATCCCTTTAGACTGTGTCACTAGATTCCCATCTTGATCAAATAAATAGCCGCCCAACATATGCTGTTTGCCCAACTTCACTTTTTTAGATGTTACTTCAATTACTGTGCCCACTTGTTTTTTTGTCAGTGAATACCCGATCGGTACTAAATCTCTTGTATCAATAAAATTGAAAATCTTCCTTTCATTCGTTAGTTTATCTGCCGCTGCTTGTTGTCTGGGATTTAAAATACTGTAAATGTTGGGGCCTTGGTAGAGATATACTCCCTCTAGCCGATCATGAAAAGCAGTCGGCAAATCTGAAATAGCATATTGGCCGTTCATTGAACCTAAAGAATGGCCGTATACTGAAACTTTGGCATTGGGATACATTTGCATGGTTTCTTGTAATGTATGGGCAGCAGACTTTAGTTGCGGCATCGCAGTTGCTCCTCCTGCATTGATCACTTGGACAGCCGTAGGAAGATTATTTACTCCCCAATCTCGCCATACATCTCCAGGATTTACCAGTATTTTATTGATCCCTATCGAGCCTTGATAAAGGATAGTTATCTGTTTCACTTCTTTTGGCTTTTGCACTTTTGGATTTCCGTCGGTAATGATAAAACTTTTTTCTCCACTTTTTTTGTTATCTATTATCTTTGATACATAACCATATGTTTGACGATTCACTGAAATTTTTTTGTTCACTTCGAGATTCATATAGCTTTGGCTTATCATTCTTATTCTCTCTTCATCAGTCATCCTCATGACTGATCCGCTCTCTCAATCAGCCTATCTAGTTTTTCTGAGAGAACTAATCCATCATTCACTAATTGGTTCCTGCGCTCATTGACTACCAATCCTAATGTTAACTCTTTATCTTGATTAATGATCAATTCAACGTTGATTCCTCCTAAACGATTAGGTTCAATACTTTCGTAATCAATTTCATACGAATGGACGATTCCTTCAGCTGCTAATGCTTTGGGATCTAACCGTTTTAACTCAGATTCGATCAGTTGCGCTACTCGGTCACTCTTAATCATATTGACCATTTCTTCATTAAGCTGCTTTTGTTTCATGTACACAATCCCTCCGATTATGATTACTGCTATCCCTAAAATTTTCATTAAACGATACAACATTTTTTGTTTTTTCATAAATCCTCTTCCTGTTTTCTATCTATTTGACCAACACGTTCGTCATTGTCTTTTCATAATAGAGATACGCAAGTACTTGAAGATTTTTGTCAGATAAACCCAATTTTTTTGTTGATCTGGTTTCTTTTACGATTCATGCTTTTGGTTTGATGAATTAGCCGAGTACACTCGTGACTTTCATCATGGGTAGTTCCTGCTCAATTAGAAGAATGTAAACAAAAAAACATAGATTTGGAACAAACGTTGTTCCAGATCTATGTTTTTCTTATCGATTAAAGTAAGGAAAAAATTATTGTCTTCGTTCCTTAAGAAAATAGTTGCATCAAAAATCCTGAAATGATCAAGACGATTGCACCGCCTAAACGATTTCCCATTTGCGCAAAAGCAATTAGTTCCATTCGATTAGCCGCAGATAATACTGCTACGTTCCCTGTACCACCCATTGAGTTGTTACACAATCCAGCTGTAATGGTTGATTCAACTGGGTACAAACCGAACAAACGTCCCACGAATCCTGAAGTGAGCGAGATTGCTACAACACTTGTCAAACATAAAACAACGAATTGCCAAGTTAACGCTGAAGCTAAGACATTTAGATTCAATAGCGCAATCCCTATTCCTGCAAGGACAGCTGCTGTTAAATTCTTAACGATCAGATTATTGAACATAATTGCTGCATCCTCATAATAATCAGGTAAGAGATTTGTAATTTTACAAATCACGACAATGATAATCATGAATGCATACGCATGGATTTTTGGCACAAAGTAGTTGCCGATTTGTCCTAAAATAAAGAATGTCAATGACACCATTAGACCTACACCTAATTGGGGGATCGATGGTTTCACATTCCGTGGTTTACCGTCACCAAGATCGCCTTTTGCCATAAGTTTGCCTTCACCATTCAATTTAGGCATTGATTTTCCTGCACGAGCAACCAAAGCTGCTCCAATGATGGCTAAGACATTAGTCATTGCTGTAGCTGGGAGTAATTGAGAAATAATAGAGGAAGCATTCGTTCCTAAGACGTTCGCATAAATCGTAGATAATGGAACTGCGCCAGCTCCAACTCCTCCAGCCATTGCTGGTAAAGAGATATACAGTACGGAACGTCCAAACCCATTACCAATTAACATTCCAACTAGACCAACAGCAAAAAACGAGACAATCATTGAAATAAGTGCTACTGGAATGAAACGTACCGATGCTTTCATTAGTAAATTACGGTTCATCCCTAAAATACTCCCAGTGATTAAAGCTGCGATATAAAAATCTAAGAAACCCATGTTACTTACAAAATTTTCAGTAGCTTTCACCACGTATTCTGGTAATATACCAAAAGTCGCAATTGCAGCTGAGGCAAAGATCGCAAATACGGAACCTCCACCTAGATAACTTCTAACGATTGGGATTTTTGTACCAATAAAATGAAATAAATTCCCGAATATCACTAGAACAGCGATCGGACCAATCATATTCGTTGGTAATTTCCCAAGTGCCATTGCAACGATCAGGACTAATACCATAATAAAATAGATAGGAAGACTTACTCCAGTAATCTTAGTTGTCCAAAATCCTTCTTTTGTTTTTTCTTCAACTTTTGTAGTTGATTCTTCTCTTTGTGTCATTCATACAGATCCTTTCTGAATAAAAAAGCACGGTGAAAGGCTGAGGTACGTTGAAAAATAGTTCAATATCTGATTTTTATAGCTTCTTCATCAGGTGATTCCCATTTTTCACCTCGTTGCATCTAATCAGCTGCTTTCCTTTCACCGATTAACGTACTCTGTGTATGATTGTGCTCAACTAATCCTTCATTCACTTTGTTTTAAAAATTTGGTCAAGCTTATTTGTCTAACTCTTGGTATTCTGGTACCCATTTAGCAGATTCCACTGCTGCTTTGATATCAGTGATTTCTTCACGATTCAATTTTTGAGAAACAACAGATTTCGCTACTGTTTCTGCAATTGTTTGAGAAAATTCAGTGATCTTCGCAACTGGAGGTAAAATTGCTGCGCCTGGTTTTGTAACATCAACGATTCCACCTAATGCACGACTTGCTTGAGAAATGATCTCAGCATTCACACGTGTAGCCGTTGAAGCAATCAAACCAAGTCCTAACCCTGGATACATCAACGCATTGTTTGCTTGTCCGATTTGATAAGTTACTCCTTGGTATTCCACGTCTGCTGCCGGAATCCCAGTTCCTACTAATGCTTTCCCATCAGTCCATTCAATTAAATCTTTGGCTTTCGCTTCCGCTAATTTCGTTGGATTAGACAATGGCATGATGATTGGACGTGGTGTATGGCTTGCCATTTCCTTAACGATTTCTTCCGTAAACGCACCTGGTTGAGTCGATGTCCCAATCATGATTGTTGGATGAATTTCTTTTACGACCGCTTCTAAAGTTGTTAGTTCAGCAGAATTAGTAAATTCAGATCGTTTTCGAGCAAAAGGAATTTGTCCTGGAGTCAAACCTTCTGTATCTTCAAATAATAACCCTTGTTTGTCTACTTGATAAAAGTGTTTTCGAGCTTCTTCTTCTGATACACCTTGACGAATCATTTCGTCTAATAGAATATTGGCAATACCTACGCCCGCAGTACCGGCTCCAAAAGTCAAAATAGTTTGGTCTTTCAATGATTCTCCAGAAATATTCAGTCCACCTAGTACACCAGCAAGAACAACAATCCCTGTTCCTTGGATATCATCATTGAAAGTAGTGATTTTATCTTCATATTTTTCTAAGATCGTTGCAGCATTTCCTCGTCCAAAATCTTCCCAATGTAGTAATAGTTCTGGGAAAAGATCCGTTGCTGCATCAACGAATTGATCGATAAATTCATAATATTTTTGTCCTGTCACACGACGATGGCGATTTCCTAAATACAATGGATTATTTAGTAATTCTTCATTATTTGTTCCTGCATCAATCGATACAGGTAATACTTGGGCAGGGTTGATTCCAGCAGCTGCTGTATAAACCATCAATTTACCGATCGCAATATCTACACCATTGACTCCCCAGTCACCCATACCTAAGATTCCTTCTGCATCAGTCACCACAATCAAGCGAATGTCTCGACCGTCCGCAGCATTTTGTAAACTTGCTTTGATATTTTCTGGTTCATCAATTGAAAGAAACGCAGCATCTTGCGGTTTTAAGAAAATTTCATTGTATTGTTCGATTGAATCCGCAACGACTGGATCATAAACAACTGGCATAAACTCAACTAAATGTTGTCCCATTAATTTATAGAAGAGTGTCCGATTTGTATTGAATAAATTCATTAAAAAGATCCGTTTTTCAAGATCACTTTGTTTACTCAAATATTGTCCGTATGCTTGAATCGATTGTTCCTCTAACGTTTGGACTGTGCTTGGCAACATACCTGTAATCCCATATTTCGCACGTTCTTCTTTCGTAAAAGCTGTTCCTTTATTTAAAAATGGATTATTTAATAAGTTTAATCCTGTCAACATAGCTAATTCCTCCTAGGTTTTAGTAACAAGGGAAGTATAGGCGTGAGAAAAGAATATAGTCAAAACTAATACCTACCATAAATTTTATTTATATGTCACTTTTCCTTATAAACTATATTTTTATGAGCATTGCATTTGTATGACACTCTCGTTGAATACAATGACTCGCTTTCTGGCTCCATGACCAAATGAAGGAACGACCAACTACCGCGATTCACTTTCTTATTGTGTTGGTTAAAAAAATAAGATAAGATGAGAAAAATCTTTTGATTGGGGAAAATAAATGAAAGTATTTATCACAAGACAGCTACAACCTGATACCAAGCAAACGATCCGTGAATTGAAAGAACAGATCGAACAGCAGCGTCACTGCCAGTTTAAACTAGCTCCTGATTTTGCTGAACAAACGAACGACCAGATCCGCCATGTCCTTTGTTTTAAAGAAGAGACACTTATTGCCTATGCTTTTTTAAGTTTTTATGATGAGAGCGAACTAGAAGTGACAATGATCGTGCATGAAAATTTGGCTTGTTTACAACAACTACTTGACGAAATGATGGGATTTGCTCAAACCATCGGCCGAACAACGATTCTTTACATCACTGATCCACATGACCTTTTTTTGAAAAATTACATTGAGTCGAAAAAAGAATTGAACAAACAGTTTACTGAGTATCGGTTGATTCTTCAGCCAAACAAATTTAAACAGCTAGATTCTCCTTATCGACCACAAAAAGCTACTCTAAAGGAATCTTCCTTAATTGCCCAACTCCAATTAGGAGAAATTGGGGCAACGGTTCCTCCATTGTCATCTGAAGATTTAGAGAAAACAGTTGTTTTTCATAAAGAAAATCAACTGATTGCTTGTGCCCGAATCGAAGAGGATCTATCTTCCTATGGTATCTACGGCTTAGTCGTAGCACCGGTTTTTCGTGGTCAAGGGTTAGGTAAACTTTGCTTGAACCGTTTGATCCAAGAATTATTAATCAAAGAAGAAAAAGAAATTTATTTAGAAGTCGATGCAACCAATCAAATTGCATATGATTTATATGTAAACATGGGCTTTGAAAAGAAAAGTACATTTGATTACTATGTTTGCCAACTGACTAAATATTGAAAGCTGTCACTCCAAAGTATCACTAGAAATAAAACAGTTTTTCAGTTAAGGAATGCTCTATATAGAATGGCTTTATACGTTTTGATGTTGGTGAAGTTCACCAACATCTTTTCATTTTTCCCCCTTCATTTCCCTCATTTGATCCCTCCAGTAAAGAAAAACAATCAAATGTGTCCTCAATAAATATCCTATTCCATTCCTCACATCTACTAAGTCCTAATTCAGTTGTTTTAGCATTCAAATTTCCCCTACTAGAAATGTGTCCTCCATTCTTATGAATCCAGTCGTTATACTAGTCACTTCTTATTTTTTTCGACCAACTATTATTCTCTAATAATAAAAACAAAGAACCCTATCAAAAGACTAAATTCTATCATTGACATTAGTACGAATTCGTATTATTATCATAAGTACGAATTAGGATTATAAAGGAGAGGTTCATAAATGGCTGAAAAACACACGAATCAACGAATTGGAAAAATAACTTCTACACTTGATGGTGTTTATTGGAAAATTTCAAAATTATCTGGTGTCAAAGAAAATTTATTTTGGCTCTTATATGTTTTAGACGATGGAGAATTCCATTCACAGAAACAAATCTGCGAGGATTGGTCATTTCCCAAAACAACAATCAATACGCTGATCAAAGAATGTGAATCAGATGGATACATTACTCTTAAAAATATTCCTGGGAAAAAACGTGAATTACAAATCTGTTTAACTGAAAAAGGTCTCCTCTATGCCCAAGAAGTATTAAAACCGGTATATGAGATTGAAAATAAAGCCCTTCAAGAAACTATGAAAATTGCACCAACTTTTATTGATGATTTTGAGAGATTTTCCAATGAACTCTTTTTCTCTTTAGAAGATTACTTAAAAAGGAGAAATGAATCATGAAAAAATTATTTTCCTTCTTAAAGTCATATTATAAAGAAACTATAGTAATGATCTTATGTGTTTTCATACAAGGATTTGGAACATTATATATCCCTACCCTCACTGCAGATATTGTGGATAATGGTATTCTTCAAGGGGATTTAGATTATATCTGGAAAATTGGTACACTGATGATTTTGGTAGCACTTACTATCATGAGTTTTTCCATCTTTGGTACTTATCTTTCTTCAAAAATTTCTGCCTATCTAGGCCGTGACCTTCGAAATGCGTTATTTCAAAAAGCACAAAATCTATCAATAGATAAATTCAATGATTTCGGACCAGCTTCAATGATCAGTAGAAATACCAGCGATGTAACAAAAATCCAAGAAGCTTTTTCTTCATCAGTTGAAATGCTCTTACCCGCTCCTTTCATGGCAATTGCTGGATTAGTTCTCACTTTTTCAAAAGATACTGGTTTAGCAATCAGCATCATGGGAATCATGGTGGTCATTCTTTTCTTAGCTTTTTTAATTAGCAAAAAAGCGATTCCTCTTCTAGCAAAACAGCAAACGCTTTTTGACAAGATGAATAAGAATATTAGGGAAAAAATTACTGGTGTCAGAGTCATTCGTGCCTTTAATCGTATGGACTATGAAAAGAGCCGTATGGATAAATCCTTTTTTGACTACAATAAAACAGCAGTTAGTATAAATAAACTATTTGCCATCCTCATGCCGATCATTACGCTTATCATGAATTTTTCTACATTGTTGATTGTCTATCTAGGAAATATCAGGGTAACCAATGGATCAATGCAATTAGGAGATATCATCGCCGTCATCGGATACTCTTCTATCATTCTTATGTCATTGATCATGGGACTTGCAGGAATCACTAGCCTTCCGAAAGCAAAAATAAGTGCTGATAGGATACTAGCTGTTTTAAATGCTGAGGAAGATGATTCCTCAGAGACTTCTATCAATGACACTGCTGAAGTAACGGAAGTAATCAAATTTGATAAAGTGTCTTTCCGTTATGCAAATGCTGAAGAACCAGTGTTGGAAGACATTAGTTTTAGTGTAAAGAAAGGTCAAACTACAGCTATCGTTGGAAGTACAGGTTCTGGAAAATCAACAATCGCAAGTTTACTTATGGGGTTTTATCACTCTTATACAGGAACTATTTCCTATAAAGGGAAAAATATCAAAAATTTATCTAGTGCAGCCCTCCGAGAGGAAATTGGCTATGTGCCTCAAAAAGCTTTTTTATTCAGTGGCACGATTTTAGATAATCTTAAACATGGTAAGAAAGATGCAACAGATGAGGAAATCACTCATGCTTGTAAAATTGCTCAGGTCAATGATTACATTAACAGCTTAAATGATAGATTTGAAACATCAGTAGCACAAGGAGGAAATAATTTTTCTGGTGGACAAAAACAAAGACTAGCCATTGCACGTGCATTAATTAAAAAGCCTGAGTTATATGTATTTGATGATAGCTTTTCAGCCCTAGATTATAAGACGGATGCGAAACTTCGGTCACTCTTGAAAAAGGAAACAAGAGAAGCCGCTATGATTATTGTAGCTCAGAGAATCAATACAATTATCGATGCCGACCAAATCATTGTTTTGGACGAAGGTAAAGTAGCAGGTATTGGCACCCATCAGACTTTATTAGAGACTTGCTTACCTTATAAACAAATCGTTGATTCTCAGTTTAGCAAGGAGGATATCGCATGAGTAACACGACCGTAAATGGAAATCCATCAAAAATAAAGAGTGTGAAAAAAACAACTTCTCGTCTGTACACTGATCTCATGGGACAAAAATGGAAACTACTATTAACTCTTATAGGTGTAGGGATTAGTTCGTTACTGAGTATAATTTATCCTTTGTTATTAGCTCAGGCTATCAATCTTATTGCCCAAGAAGTTCAATTACCTGTACAAACAAGTAACGCATTTACAATAGGCATACACTCAATGAATACGTTGCTGCTATTGCTAGTTGGTATTTTTTCCGCCAGAGCTTTGTTTAGTTATCTGCAACAATATGTCTTGGCAAGTGTTGCAGAAAATGTCACGCTTTCAATGAGAAAACGAATTAGTGAAAAACTGAATAGAGTGCCACTTCGATTTTATGATACACATAAAAAAGGAGATATATCCAGTCGTATCACTAGCGACCTTGAAAAAGTTTCGACAACCTTACAAGATGGAATTTCTCAACTGCTTTCTTCATTTGTAGCAATGATTGGTGCCTTGTTCATCATGTTTATGATTAGTCCTTTGCTGTCTTTGATTGTACTAGGCACTGTGTTCTTGAGTCTGGTAATTGCTTCAATGTTCACGAAAAAAACACAGGTTGCTCATGCTGAGAACCAGAAAGCTTTGGGAAACATGAATGCTCAGATCGAAGAAGCATTCACAGGAAATATAATTATTAAGGCATTTAATATCCAAGATGAAATGATTCAGAATACTGCGTCTTTAAATGAAGATCTGTGTCAGAAAGAAAAAAAAGCAAAGTTCATTACTTACGTCATCAATCCAATCATCCAATTTATGAACCATTTAGGCTATGTTGTAATCGCAATTGGCGGGGCAATTCTTGTTTTAAATGGAAGTATTTCAATTGGGTATATTCAAGCGTTTTTACAATATATTGAAAAAGTATCTGAATCAGTGTCTACATTTGCCTATATCTCTAATTCACTTCAAGGAGCTATTGCCGCTGCTGAGCGGATCTATCAAATAGAAGATGAAATAGAAGAAATTCCTGAAACGAACAAACGCATTAGCTTACCTAAAGTCAAAGGACAAATGCGTTTTGAAAATGTTCGTTTCGGCTACAAAGAAGACATGATGTTGATGGATAACATTAATATTGATGTTAAAGCGGGAAGTAAAGTAGCCATCGTTGGTCCTACAGGCGCTGGCAAAACAACATTAGTTAACTTAATCATGAGGTTTTATGAATTAAATGGAGGTAAGATTTCTATCGATAATGTCAATATAACGGAAATGACTCGTCAAGAATTGCGTTCGATCATTGGGATGGTTCTCCAAGATACTTGGCTATCCTCGGGTACTATTGCTGAAAATATTGCTTATGGAAAAAGAGATGCTCCAGAAACTGAGATTATCAAAGCCGCTAAAGCTGCACGAATCGATCATTTTATACGTACCCTTCCTGATGGTTATCAAACTATCTTGGATGATGAAACATCAAATATTTCTGTTGGACAAAAGCAATTACTAACTATAGCTAGAGCTATTCTTGCAGATCCAGCAATTCTAATTTTAGATGAAGCAACGTCTAGCGTAGATACACGTACGGAAGCTGAAATTCAAAAAGCAATGGATGCCCTGATGAAAAACCGTACTAGTTTTATCATCGCTCATCGCCTTTCAACGATTCAAGATGCTGATCATATTCTGGTCATGGACAAAGGAACGATTATTGAACAAGGGAATCACGAAGAATTGATTCTTCAAAATGGGTTCTATGCTGATTTATATAATAGCCAATTTGCAGCCTAATCTAAGTGCTTGGTATCAATGCTCTTTCGACGAATGAAGAAACTAAATTATTGCAAGTAACGTATGGAGGAAGGTATGAAGATTTCAACAAAAAATGCGCTAACAAATGAACAAATCAAAACGGTTATATACAAACAATTTAAATATTCTGAAGTTACGAGTATCAAGCAATTTAAGGAAGGAACGCTGAATACAGTCTACCTAATAAAAGGCACCCAAGAATTACGCAACGGAGTAGTATTAAAGACTGCACCTGACGAAAGTGCTGGTTTACCTTTGTTAGAAAAAGGCGGACTTTACACAGAAGTTTATGTTTATCAGTTGCTCCAAGATCATCATGTCCCTGTACCCAAAATGTATGCATATGATTTTTCAAGAAAAGTGATTCCTTATAATTACATTCTATTAGAGTGTGTTAAAGGAAAAACTTGGTCCAACTATTTTTCTAATTACTTGCTTTTAAATAAATCAAGACCTGAATTGATGAAAAAACTCGGGAAAATCAATGCTAAATTACATGGGATTGAAGGCAAATGGTTTGGCTATATCAAAGAAGAACGTCATTATCGTTACACATCTTGGAGTGAAGCATTCACAGCTATGGTTAGCGATTTGTTAGAGGATGCTCGAAAGCACGGGTACAAAATTCCGTATACTGAAATCTTATCTGCTATAGAACAAAGAAAAGAACTGCTGGATGAAATTCAAACACCTAAGCTTGTTAATTATGATATGTGGACTGGAAATATATATTTAGCGCCCAAAAAAGAAAAGTTGACTATCTCTGGTATCATTGATTTTGAACGATTCTTTTTCGGAGATCCATTAGCCACATTCCCTTCATTCATGTTAGATAGATTAGAAAAAGATCCAAATTTCATCTCAGGTTACAGTAAAGTGATAAATGATCATTTTACGTTTAGTCAAGAAGATAAGATTAGGCTTGTACTCTATGATATCTATACTCATTTGGTAGAAATAGCATGCACCTATCGCTATCCGAAAATTATAGCGGAAATATACCGATACTATCTAAATTCAAAAATTAAAACCTTTTTAAAAAAATTGAGCAAAAATGAATATGTTATCAAATAAAGAAAATTCCAACTACCAAAAAGGATTAAAATACCTTAAAAAGATGAGTCTAACCAATCTATCTTAATGAAATATTTCTTGAAACCAAAAAATTAGGATGAATATAAAGGGTGAGGAAGCTTATGAATAAAAAAATAAAATTTCGTTTTGAAAACAATCAGTCTAATGATAGTTCATATGAAAATAAACAAATAAAATGGAGTTCATTAAATAAGACCGCCAAAACTAACGGTCAACTATTTTTCATAAGTGATATTGATAAGTTAGAAATGGACATACAAAAATTTGCCTATGTGATTGATAAAAAAATTGTTGAATCTGAAGAAAATGCTTTGACTTTTCTGAGCAACAATCCTGAACGAATCCCTTGGTATATCAAGAAATTAAAAGAACAATATGAGAATTGGAAAAGTTCATCAAAATAAGGGCTTGCGAATACTCTAAGCAATTGAGAATTTCTCTCTTGCTTGGAGTATTTTATTTTTCAGAAGAAACACATATTTAAATACCTGTTATAACTCTATTCTTCTATTGTATTAGATGACATACATTCATCAGTTGGCTGTTAACAAAAAAAGGACACCGATGGTTAACCTTAGCCAAGCGACTAAAAATAAAGCAATTAAAAAACTTGCAGCACATCTAAACATTTAATGAACTTTGTTTGAGTGTTTATAGACACAAAAAGAATAGGATACACTTCATATTCGATTACAACAAAAGTGTCCAGAAATCCCTCCATTTCTGGATACTTTATTTTTTAGAAAATCAATTCATTTCGTGTTCTGTCATTTTTATGTTTAATTGCCATAGTTTTTTCTAATTATTTGTCATATTCATAGACAACAATAGCCACAAAAGCAACTAATTTTGAAGATAGATTGAGATATTTAAAAATCAATCATGGAAAATTAGTTTCTTTTGTCACTTAGCGCTGAATATTTATGTCATTTATCTAGAAAAATGACACATAAGTATTCAAAACTATTTAGATATACTCAAATTATTGATCTGAAGACAATAACATATTTAGCAAATAAAAAAGCAGATCCTACTAGTGAGAGATCTGCTTTTCCTGATTTGTGTATTATTTTTTTGGAAGAAACGATGTTTTTGAAGAATAATTTATCTTCTACTTTTATGTTAGCATATAACATATTATAAACAATCAATACTATAAACTATTACCACTTTAGTTCCTCAGATCTAGGAAATTTTTAATTTCAATTATTATTTTAAGGTTGAACTCCAATTTCATCTGATTTTATAAAACTTTGGAATGCCGGAATTTGCTTAAAAGCTCTTGGATAACCTGGACTAGCATTTATACTGGATATTTTCATTGTTAAGTCTACTTGGGATACGCCAAATATTGGCAATAAACTTCTTAAATTCGATTTATTTTTTAGCAGAGTAAGTACTTTTATGTTTCCGTTTAATCTGTCTAGAAAAATATACAATATCGGAAACCAGGTATACGTATCTATAAGTGGATTTATCTTACTCACATAATATAAAAACATATCAGCCTCAATCATCGAATTAAATTCTTTTTCAGTAGTTCTTTTCTCCATTTTTTCAGCTATTATTGAAACTCTGCCACTGCCTCTTTGAATTTCTCCACCCAATATAATCCGAGGTGGTATCCTCAAAGCAACAAAATAAAAATTATTGCGCTCAGATTTACTATAAAATATATGGTTTAATATACTTGATAAATTATCCCATCTTTTAAACTTAATAAATACTGACGTTGTATATATGAACAATTCTGTCAATAAGAATTTTGCTGCTTCTGGAGCCAACATATCTTGTGTTTCCATTTGCATAATTTTATTGTAAAAGTCTTCAAAAAATTCACTAATAAATTCCGAGTCAACACTCTCTTCCTGTACAAAAACATTCAATACTTTTACGAATGATTGACGAAATGGAAGTGACTCATCTACCATTCGTAAAGCAGCAGCATCATAAGATTCACCAGAATTTTCTTTTACTTCAAGCTTATCTAGTTCTTCAATAAAAATATCAAAATAATCTTTAAGTGCAAAAACAACTCTTTTTGTACCTTTACTTAGCGCATACTCTACATCATCAGCTTTTCTTTCAATCTTAAAAGTGTTGATTCTATCTTCAACAATATAAGAAGGTGCCTTACCTAATTTTGGTTTTGTACGTAAAGGTTTTTCATATATATCTCTAACAAGCTGTTCGAGTCCTTGCTGATATACTTGATCACTAGATAAATCAATATATATACGTGACTTAACATAAGTAGGTAAAAAAGCTTTCCCAGTATTCTCATCTTTCTCAAAAATAATCGGTATAAATTTATTTCCCCTAAATCTTCGTATAAAGAGGGGGTAATAATTTGAGTTTCCGCACCTACACCCCCTTGTCTTTTATTTGCTTTTTCAGCATAAACTCTATCTGTTATAATTAGCACTTTGTCCAAAGAAGAATCAGTAACTATTTGTTCCATAAATTCATATTTATCTTGTCCAGGCTTTAAATCCCATTCATCTAATATTACGTCTATACCTAGATTCACTAACTCTTCAGCTAATCGTATTACCTTTTCCTTGTGTTCTTCATTTGACCAACTATACGATATAAACACCTTTTTTGTTTTAATATTTTCCAACAGTATTTCCCCCAATGAATATGTAATTAATACTATATATTTAGCATAACTTACTCCTTCTATACCTAATATAGATTATATATAAAGGATAAAAATAAAAAACTTCTACCCTCATAAAAAAACAGAAGCTTTTAAACTTAATAAAAACAAGTAATTCCTAATTTCCTATAAAAGAAACAACAAAAAGAGAGACAGCAAAAATAAGACTATAAACACCTAATTTTCTTTCATTCTCATACGCTTTTTCATCTAAGTCTAAAGGGAATGAACAAACGTTCAATGGATTATCTGGATGTTCTTCTAAATAATCATTCCAAAAACTATTCCGTTCTTTCAAACTAGGTTGTGTCAATATAAAAATAGAAATTAAACAGAAAGTAAGAGACAATAACACAAACGATAGATTTACATCTTTTGTAAAAAATGCAATTATAAACATCGCTATCATCCCTATAAATGAACCGATTAGAGCAGTCATTTGAAGGTTATGTTTCAAACCACTATTAAGGTATAGCTGTTGGTAGTTAAATATTTTTATTTGACGATATTTGAGATCTTTCTTTGTGAGTTTTGGAAAACTCTTCTTTATATATTGTTTTTTCCTAAAGTTCAATCTATGCTGTACTATAGTAAATTTCATTATCATAATAAAACTAACAATCATAGTAATTAACATAGCCAGAGAAAAAATAGAAAAAATTAATTTAATGAATGCCATTTGTTCACCTCAATATTCTTATAAAAAATAATTATAACAAATATTAACTATGTAAACATTAATCTATAATAATTTTTTCTTTTTTGTTTATTAAGTCCAATTAATAACGGCATCTTTTACAGCTATTAAAGAAAATCTTTACAGTAATAACATCAAGTTACTATTGTAAAGATTTTCATCTTATTTCTTAAATACTCATCACTTCTAAGATGTACCCAAATGCTGTAGCTAGTACACTAACTATTGTAGCTAGAGTGACCCCTGATAATATAGCAAGACCAAATACCGCCCCTATTACTAACATAGCAAGATAATTTTCCTTAATAAATTCCCATAATTTTCCAAAAAGTGTTTTCACATAACTACTTATCTTATTCATATCAATTTTTACAGTAAATCCTTGACTGACTTCAATTTTTTCAGAACTAGTTTCTTCGTCTTCAATCACTGCGTTCATGTCTAACACTAAGTTATCCTTTTCTGAAGACAAGCCAAAGCTTAATCGCCCAGCAGAGATCTCTCCACCAATTCCTCCAAGAGAAGAAATCACTTTTGCTTCTAAAGTATCACCTAAATCAATATTTCCTTCTATTTCTGGTGTACCGTTATTAAAATTCACTACCAACATTGATGGATCTGGATCAGAAATTTTTGTTGAAGATACTCCTGAAACTTCAATAGCGCCATAATCAACCAATAGTTGTTCTTTGTCAAACTCATAAGACGTATCTAATAATTTTTTGTTTAAAATATCCCATCCCATTGATTGTAATAAGGCTTTTTCTGCTTCATTTTCGCGTTTATCTAAAGAAACTACTCCTGAATCATTGTGTGAAACTGCCACTTGATCGACAAAAATCCCATCGATTCCATTTGTTGGTTCTGCAAACTGGTCAAACGTCCAATTGGTTGGTTGCGAAAACCCGAGATTTCCTGACCAACCAGTTGACATATTCGATACATAACTAGCTACTGCTCCTACCTCTTCACTTACTCTTGTACAAACATTCCGAGTACCATAAACACCCATAGAGTACTTATTTCCGGTTGTTCCGGAACGAAGTAGGGAAGAAACACCTTGAAAATAAGGAATAATATTCGTCGTAATATCGGAATCTAAAGCATCAACATCTACCGCAAAATAGATAATTGTATCGCTTGGCATCCCTAGTTTAGTTGCTGCTTTAATAGCTGCTTTAGCATCAGAAATCCCTTGAGCTGCAGTATAATAGGAGACTTCCGGATTATTATCTTGATAAATTGGTATAATTGCCATCCCTTTACTGATAATATAATTTGCTTCTTCACGTGTTAAATACTTCGGAACAAAGTCATTCCCAACTGTTCCTGTCAGATACCGCCCAATATATTTAATTCCGTAATTATATAAATATTCGATTTGAGGTGTTGTTAGCTGTAAGGCGGTATCAACAGCTTCAAAGCTCCGATCAGAAGAACCAGATGAAAGTACTAATGACATCATCGTTTTTAAATCGGGATAGCCTTTTTCTACATCTGTCAACATCATAAATTGTTGAAATAGGATTAAATTTAAAATCATAGGCCCATCTAAGCTACCAGTAAATGATGCAGTGCTAGGATCAATGGCTCTTAAATTTTGATAAAGAGCGTATTGAATTAATAATACCAAATCATTATATACTTCAATTTGGTGATTTGCCGCCAACGTACCATAAGTTTCTTGTGTAGCCGGCCCAAAATTACCATTGGCCACATTAAATAAACCAATCTCCACTTGAATACCATAAATCAAGGCAGTATTTGTGGCACGTTGATAGATCCCGTCACAAGGCAAGATTCCTGTCCATTCCGAATACTTTCTATTTAAAGTTTGTTGCATCTCCCGTGTTCGTTCATCGCCTCCTTGAACTAATACAAAGGCACTCATATCAAACAAGGCTTTGGCCCACATTGAGTCTAACGTACTGGTTGGATTCTCAAATCCAGCAGCTATTTTCAAGCCTTTAGTTGCATCATCATTATCGAGCGTATAAACTGTGTCAAATTTCCCATTTCCCATCCCTTTACAACGAAAAGCACCATCAATCAATTTTACAATTGGGCTTTCATACGTATTAATTAAGTTGGGCGTCACTTGCTGATCCCATAGTGCTGAAGTAGTCTCACCAAAATTATTGACCAGTTCTGTAATACCTAACTCATGTTGTACTGCACGAATCAAACCATAGACCGTATCCCATCCAGTACGGCCATCTTCCGGAACTGAACCAAAACCAAGTACATTTCCATAAGTTTTATTCAACCATTGTTGTACTTCTAATACCCATGGATCTTCTCTTAATTGTTTATCATTTACGTTCATTTTTTTCACTCCTAAAAATTTTTTTTGATTCGAATCACTTAGATATGTCGGAGATTTTCGTCATTTGTGACTGGAAATAGAAAAAAATTTTCTTTTTCCAAGTATTTCTTGAATCTCCACTTCATTCACTCAATCTTTTTCCGCATACGTGTGTTATATTCTTCAAAAAACAAATAGCTCACCGCTTCAGCACACGAATATCCGTCGACAAACAAAGGAAAAAACTGCGCATCATCAGGAGCAATTACCTGATACTTCATTAAAATCTCTTTGATCATCAATGCACTCTCGTCTAAAAAACAGGTTGGAAAGCAGTCATTGGACTCATCGATCATTTGCCAATACCCACTTGCATAAGTAATGCCCTGTTTATCGTTGGTTTTCTCTGATTTTTTCTTGTATAAACGCCAAACATTTTTTCTGCAATAAATAATCGATGGAAAAAAACATTTTTAAAGTTAAAATCATTTTTTGTTTTTCTCGAAAAGCTTCGATTGCTTCCCAAGTCACAAAGAGATAGGCACTATAAAATCTTCAAACTAAATGTATACGCCTACATTACTTACTGAAAAATGTGGATATTTTGCACTTTTTTAAATACGAAACGAAATTCAACAAAATTATGTCTAAACGTCTTTCATCTTGTTCTTTTACATAATCCTCTACTTCTATGATTCGTTCTACCCAAAAATCCATATTTCCCACTCCAATCGTCCTTTTGGATGGGTATGTCGCAAAATAAGTGTAATAGGATACTCTAGGGCTCCTCTTTTTGGATAAAGTCGCCGTATTTGTTTTACTGGCTCTATAATTTATGGGACTGATGAAACCGAGTTGATTGTTCAGACTCAGATTTGATTTTACTCCACTCATCAGTCCTTCTTGACAAAGAGCCGATTTTTAATAACCTTGGTCAAAGCAAAACAAAAAAAAACTGAACCCTTATCCATCAAGGGTTCAGCCGTCATTTGAAGACTATTCTTCTTCTTCAGCCATGAACGTGTTGAATACTTCTTCAATCATGTCCCATTCTGCATCAGTTTCGATTTGTTCTAGTTCGCCTTCTGTGCCGTCTTCATTTTCGACATAAGCATAGGCTTGTAACTCAACATCTTCATCTTCTGGTACACCAGCTGGATAAAGCAATACGTAGTTACGGCCAAATTCTTCTTGTCCATCAACTGTTAATAAGATTTCATATAATGTTTCGTTTCCTTGATCATCTACTAAGGTGATATGCTCGTGCCCTTCGTGATCGTGGTCATGTGTGTGGTTATGTTCTGTCATAAGTCTCCCTCTTTTCATTGAAATTAAAATAATTTTTTTCCTGAACCGTCTAAATAATTTTGTAAAATCATGACAGCAGCTAATTTATCAATCACTTTTTTTCTTTTAGCTCTTGATGTATTGGCTTGCTCAACTAACATTCGTTCAGCTTGAACTGTGGTTAGTCGTTCATCTTGATATTCAACTGGTAACGAGAATAATTCTTTAATTTTTTCTCCATAAGCCATTGAGCTTTCTGCTCTTGGTCCAATTGTATTATTCATATTTTTAGGTAAGCCTACGACAAATCGGTCTACTTCGTATTGATCGACCAGTTCTTTCAAACGGTCAAAGCCAAACTCTTCCGCCTCTTCATCAATACGAATGATCTCTACTCCTTGAGCGGTCCAACCAAATGGATCGCTAACAGCAATACCAACTGTTTTTGAGCCCACATCTAAGCCCATTACTCTCATATACTTACCCCATGGTTTGTTAGATAATCTTTAACAATTACTTCCATGATTTCATCGCGTTCGTGACGACGTATCAAGTTTCTTGCATCACGATAACGAGGAATGTAGGCCGGGTCTCCAGAAAGCAAGTAGCCAACAATCTGATTAATTGGATTGTAGCCTTTTTCTTCTAAAGCCCGATAAACGATCGCTAATGTCTCACTTACTTCTTTTTTACGACTATCGTCAAAACCAAAACGTACGGTTTCATCTGTAAAACCCATGATTCTACACCTCTTTCCCGCAAGGTATTCATTTACCTTCTACACTTTTATTTTACTCGAATTACCTTAAAACTACAAATAAATCTTAAAAAACTTCCGGTTAAATTAATAAACAGACTTCTCATTACTTTAACATATTTGTGATCAAATGTTCAGTTACTTGATCGTATCTTAACCAAAGTATACGCTATATTTAAATAAATATAAGCTTTTTCGATAATTCTTCAAAAAGTTCATACTTTTTTCGTATACTATCAAATGTCATTAGCTATTTTTTTCTCGCCTGTCCGGTATCATAGTTGATTTCATAACCCTCTTGAACGTTATAAATAAACACATTAAATTTTATTTTTTTATCTTCAATACTTTCTGCTTCTAATTGTACTCCTCTGGCAACTAATTCATCTCCCTTAAAATGTGGAGTAACACGATAACGAACGTGATGATTGGTTTCTTTGATATAAGCGGCAATATCATTTTCATGGACTAGCATATACGGCGCATTTAATGAACGAGTACCTGTCATCAAATTTTTGATGTTGTTGTTTTGTCCAGTCAATTGATAACCAATCAAATGGCTACGATTATAAAGCCATTGGCCATCGCTTAATTTTTTTTGTTTCCAACCAGTTGGATCAATATACAACGGCTCGCGTTTTTCTTTGGGAAAAAGGTCTTTTCCCAATAACGCGTTGGCCGCACCTACACGGTTCAATCGATCAATATTTGAATAGCTTTGCCATGTTCCTTTAGCTAAGCTCAAATCTTCTTCAGTGAAATCCGGACGATTCTGATTGATCTCAATTTCTTGATGCTTCCCATCATATTCTGGTACGTCTGCTACTTTTGACGCTTGTGGGGTTGAGTCAAATAACCCAGTAATTTGTTGAACGATATCTGAATTTTTTTGTGTTGATAGTCCTAGTGCCCCTGCTAAAACAGCAACAACCACACCCATAATGGCTTTTGTTGATTTTTTCTGCATTTCTTTACTCCTTTTCTAAACAACTATTCTAAACTTTAACATACGTTCCCCTTTTTTAAAATATTTAAACTTATTTTATTCCATTTATTTCTACCTTTAATTCTCTATACTAAGTAAAAATTGATCTCTTCTTAAAAAGAATACGTCATAAAAAATCATTGATCTTAAAACAGTATGTTTTCACTTAATCAAGCAAAAAATACCTTGTGACTCAAAAACAAAAAACAGTATTGATCAAACAAAATGTGATCAATACTGTTTCTCTTCATTCCTATCGTTCGTTTAAGCGGGTGACGGGAATCGAACCCGCGACATCAGCTTGGGAAGCTGGGATTTTACCACTAAACTACACCCGCATCTTACAAAAATCAGTATACGCCTCTTTCATTTCATACTCAAGTATTTATTTATTTCTCTTTTATTTAGTCATTTGTAGTAAAATAAAAGCAACAAATGAACTATTGGAGAAAATATTATGACAGAAAAAGAGTTGGATTTATTACTTGATACTTGTTTATTAGCTGGCAAAATCATGATGGAAAGCAACGCTGAGATGTACCGAGTAGAAGACACAATGAGCCGAATCGCTCTTGCTTCTGGCAATTATCGCCTGGTCAGCTATGTTACTCAAACGGGTTTGTTTATTGGTCTTGACCGTACGTCAACCATTAGAATGGAACAAATCACCAATCGCTCCATTAATCTGGAAAAAGTTGTCAATGTCAATAATCTTTCTAGAAAATATGTTGCTGGTGAGTTAACTTTGAATGATCTCTACATTGCCTTACAAGCCATTGAAAAAGATCGGTCATTTTTCCCAGTATGGCTTCAAATTTTAAGTGCTGCGGTGATTAGCGGAACGATCATGGTATTATTTGGTGGAGAAATGAGTGATCTACCAATCACTTTGATGATCGGCGGTATCGGCTATGCGATTTACTTATATAGTTTAAAATTTTTTCGGATCAAATTTTTGTCAGAGTTCTTATCTTCCTTGTTAATTGGTCTTACAGCTATTCTCAGCGTTCGTGTCGGATTAGGTGCCAATCAGGATTTGATCATCATCGGTTGTGTCATGCCCCTTGTTCCTGGAGTACAGATTACAAATGCTATTCGGGATTTACTAGCTGGACACTATGTTTCTGGAGTTTCTCGTGGTACAGAAGCCATGATGACTGCCACAATGATCGGATTTGCGATTGCCTTTATCTTCCAACTTTTTTATTGAGAAAGGAACATGATGATGTGGAATCTATTTATTCAATTTTCTTTTAGCTTTTTAGCCACAGCGGCTTTTGCGATCATCACCAACGTTCCTAGACGTGCCTTGATTTGTTGCGGGCTCTCTGGTGCCTTTGGCTGGATGATCTATTGGGTATGTGTGGATTTGGGTGGTACGCCGGCTTTTGGTTCGTTACTGGGTTCTTTAGGTGTTGCATTTATCAGTGATCTTTTTTCTAAACGATTAAAAATGCCTGTAACCATCTTTAATATCCCTGGCATGGTACCACTAGTTCCTGGAGGTCTGGCTTATCAAGCAGTGAGAAATCTAGTAACTGGCTCGTATCAGGCAGCTGCAAGTTATACAGTTCAAGCGATCATGATTGCTGGTGCTATTGCTTTAGGACTCGTTTTATCAGAGGTCTTCAACCACAATATCCGAAACTTCAAATTAAAACGAGAAGCCATTTTTTTGAAACGAAAAAAAAGAACAACTAAAAACATTCATAAATGAAAAAGTAACGGCGAAAATAATCGTGCCATGAATAAAAAACCAAAGTATCTAGAAAATAGGCAAGCTACAAGCTATTTTCAAGTACTTTGGTTTTTTATTGTCACATCAGTTGTTTTTGTCACTAATAATTTTAGTCTTTGCTTTAAAATGACCGATACACATATTGATTTTTAGGTGCCTCGATTTTGGTTAGAGTATTGACCTCTACAACTGGAATGTCCCGTTTGAAGGGTTCATAGTAGTCAGATTGGATGGTGCCTTCTACTTTATACCACTCATCGTTTTTGACATTCGTTCCTTCCGGCATATGTGTCAATAGACCGAATACACCTGAGTCAGCAACGCAATGGATGATTCCAAAACGGAATAAGAAATTATCTTCTTTTTCCCCATCTGGCGTTTTATACACAAAGCCTTCATAAGAGATTTTTTTCCCAATAAATTCACTTGGGTAATTATAAATCAATTCCATGACTTCCAAGTAATTCTCATCAGTGATCTTAATAAGCTGTTTGTCATCATATTTTTCTTTTAATTTTTTCATCTGATCCAAATAGTCAGACTTGTTAAAATAAATGCTCGTATCAGGCTTTAAATATTGTGTCTGCATTTCAGGGTCCCCAACCGACTCCTTACTTATTGGAAAATTGAATCCTTTTGCTTCCACAATCGTCGTATCTAAACTGACTGTCGGAAATAAAGTACCGACAATAACAGGTAAAGCCAACAGAACATAAGCGATCACTCGTTGTGAGGGTTTGGTTAACCCGTGATCGTGATCATGATCGTGGTGATGGTGTACTTCTTCATCTACCTGTTTTTTCCCTTTTACTGAATCACTCTTGACCCAAATATACAATTGGACCAATGCAAGTAAAGCAGATAAAATCATCGATAAAATAGCCAAATAACGATAATGAACATTGATGTACTGATCTAATTTCCCAGATACTTGTAAATACATCATTAGCTCAAAATAACCAGATAATATCAAAAATCGTATCATACTGCTCCTCCTAGATAAATAATGTAAAACCAATCACACTAACGGCTATCAAACCAATGAGCATCAAAATAAAGCGACCATTAAAATAGCGTTTCATCATCAAAAGGTTTTTGATATCCACCATTGGTCCAAATACTAAGAATGCCACCACAGGAGCTGTACCAAAAAGGCTGAGTAAGGATGACCCGATGAACGCATCTGCTTCCGAGCATAGGGACATCGTAAAAGCTAGAAGAAGCATGATAATAATTGCTAGTAGTTTGGTTGAGCCCAGTGTCAACATGACACGAGTTGGCAAGTAAGTTTGCATACTAGCGGCAATCAGACCACCGACAATCAGATACCGACCCGTATCAAAAAATTCATCGATCGAATGTGTGAGGACATGACCTGTTTGCTGACTAAGTTGCTTGATTCTCCCAATTTTGACCTCCTCGTGTTTATTGGTACCATGGGTGTGGTCATGATGATGGTTGTGATGATGGTTATGATCGATTGTTTGTTGGATCTTCGTTTTCAATACACTTTCTTTTTGAAAATAAGCGAGCCAGATACCAATGATCAACGCTACCACAAAGCTTCCAACCATTCGCCAACCGGCCATTTCCCAAGAGTTCCCAAATGCAATAAAAGTAGAAAAAATGACGATTGGATTGATAATAGGTGCTGTTAACATAAATGCAAAAGCGGTATGCACAGGAACTCCTTTTTTGACAAACTGATGAACGATCGGTACGATCCCACATTCACAGGATGGAAAGAAAAATCCTAAAACAGAACCAGTCAAAATGGATAAAAAGCGATTATCTGGTAACCAGCGTTTGACTCGCTCAGGTGTTAAAAAGACTTGTAGTGCCCCAGAGATGAGACAGCCTAATAGAACAAATGGTAAAGCTTCAATAACGATTGATAGAAAAATCGTACTCATCTGCAATACCGAATTTGGTATAAAAGAAAACATTTTTTCGCTCCTTACTATAAACATCATTTGCCAGAATAATATACGCTTTTCGCTAAAAAAAAACAAGGTTACTTCTATTTCTTACCTAACTCTTATCTTTTATTTGATAAAAATAAGACAAGTTAATTGACTTTTTTTCTTATTGTGATTAAATGGGTTCACGAAATCTTTCACAACGTTTATTGTGAAAGGCTGTTTTGATTAGGAAGGACGTTTTTTATATGAAAAAAACCACGAATCTATCAGAAGTACATCAGACATTAGCACAAGATGAAACGGTAGTTCTTTACTTATCTATGCCAAATTGCAGCGTGTGTCATGCTGTTCTTCCTCGTTTGAAGAAATTATTGAATCAGTATGATTTTCCTAGTTTTCATTTAGATGCTGTGGAAACACCTGAAGTAGCTAGTGCTTTTCAAATATTGACTGCTCCAGTTATTTTGATCTACCATAAAAATAAAGAAGTCGAACGACAAGCACGCTTTATCAATTTTGCGAAACTAGAAACGCTGCTGGATCAGTTAAATAACTCTGATGAAACGATCAGCTATGAAGAATTGTTTCAGTAATCGTTGTCTTAACCTATACTATACCTATATGAAGACAATTAATGCGCGCTAACCTTTAGATAGGATAAAATACTTCTTAGGTTTACTTAGGTTTGCTAAGCTCCCTTCATCTTACTATGGGCGAAATTTTAGAAATTCGTTCCAGTATTTTTTTCACTATGGTTTATTTAGCTATGTAGTTGACATTACGTAAAAACACCATAGAGGTTGAACTTCATTCAATCTCCATGGTGTTTTAATATTTGAAATCTACGAGTAGCGTTGCACCACACTAATTTCATAGTACTTCTCGCACTCGCTCTAGATTTTGAGATTTCGTGTATATTGATCTGGGTTTCTCACTTGCAAACTCTCAACAACTAGCTGATTACGTCGATTCAAGTGTCCTGTAACAGCAATGTTATATTTTCTTTCTTCCATCATCATCAACTTATCCGCAATCTCGACATTTGCAACAATACAATTAAGAGGCTGATGAATGGTTTCCAATGTAAACCGAACAAGCAATGGTTGCGTCTTTATCACTCTGATCTTATCAAGTAAACCTACATATGTTTTCACATTGATCACCTCGATAATCTTTAGAAAAAGTCTCAAATCAGTTAAATTTTCATTGAAAGCAAATGGTCATTACTAGGAAAGAAACGTTCTTTCCTATGCAATTCGGACATAACTTTCTTTCAAAAAATATCTTTTTCGATACAACTAGTCTAAGTCGTGAAATTGTCGATATACTTCTTGCTTTTTGAGTCCATTTTTTACAGCAACAGCTTTAATAGCTGCATTTGTTTTTTCCCCAAGAGCAATCAACTGTTCGACTTGTTCTTTCAATGATCCTTCAATTTGTGTTTGTGGCTCTTCACTTCCAGTATTTCCTTCAACCAATAAACAGCATTCTCCCTTTACAGGGTGTTCTTCAATGTAGTCTAATAACTCTTCAATACTTCCACGTAAATATTCTTCATGGATTTTTGTTAATTCTCGACACAAAACAACTTGACGGTTACCAAAAACAGTCAACATATTCGTTAAAGTTGCACTGATCCGATAAGGAGATTCGTAAAAAATCAATGTAGCTGTGTATTCTTTCAATGTTTCTAACGATGTTTGTTGTTCTTTTTTCTTTCTTCCTAAAAAACCATAAAATAAAAATGGCTGAGGTAACAAGCCTGAAGCAATCAACGCAGTCATCCCAGCAGTTGGTCCTGGAATAGCGATTACCGGAATCCCCGCTTGGATGCAAGCAAGTACCAGCTCATGTCCTGGATCGCTAATAGAAGGCATCCCAGCATCACTTACCTGTGCAATCGAGCGACCAGACATCAACTCAGCAATCAATTGCGGAATTCGTTCCTTATAGTTGTGTTCATGTAAACTTTTTTGCGGTGTCTGAATCTCAAAATGATTCAGTAATTTTTGGGTATTTCGTGTATCCTCACTGGCAATCAAGTCTACTTCTTGTAATATCCGTACACTACGATAAGTCATATCTTCTAAATTGCCAATCGGAGTCGGTACTAAATAAAGCGAGCCAGTTTCATGATGTCCTTTAAAACTTTTTTGATTAAGCATGATTTATTCTCCTGTGTAAGAGGTCGTGAAAGAAGCGGTTAACTCCGAGCAAATAAGAGAGGATTTTTTAAAATAGCTTCCCATATTTTAGAAAATCATCGCTTATTGCTGAGGAGTTGCTTCTTGAACGCCGTGTAAAGGTCGTGAAAAGCATGGGCTGCTTCAAGAATTAAGAACGAAAAATTGAAAATAGCTTTTCATATTTTTAATTTTTTGAGCTTAATTCCGCAGAAGCAATGCTTTGAACGCCATATAAGAGGTCGTGAACAACACGGCCTCCTTTAAGAATTAAGGGCGAAACATTGAAAAATAGCATTTCTTATTTTTTATTTTCGGACTTAATTCCGTAGAAGTGATACTGTGAGTGCCGTTTATTGATCGCTAAAAATAAGCAATATCAGGCTTGTTTCAAATCTCTTTGTTTACCGTCCGCTTTCTCGATAGATGACTTCTAAACAAAAGGCACAAGGTTCGTCATTCTCACGTCTTGAGCCATAGAGATCATAACAAACATGAAAGCCTTCTTCATAAATCTTTTCTAAGTTCATACGAGATTTTGAAAGTTCTTGTTTCACATTATCTGCTGGTGTTTGTACTTGATTTAATTCCCGTAAATGCTCTCTTAAACGTTGATTTTCCATTTCCAACGTTGTATTTTTTTCAACGATCTCATGTAATGCTTGCTTCATTTCCACCAATTCAGTTAATGTATTTCTTAGCTCTGATTCTAATTGGTTCAAGCCATCATATAATGATCTCTTATCCATTTATCTCACCTACCTGGATGAAGTTTTTCAATTCATCCCATTCATATTCGATTGGATTTTCCCGACCTGTTAATCGAACATTTACTAGTCGATTAAGTAAGTTCAAGCCGACAACTTTCCCTTTACCATCAGGAGTGTTAACCACTGTTCCAAAATCTGGAAGTGCTTTTTTTGCTAATTCATATTCTTCATTTTCATATTGCAAGCAACACATCAAACGTCCACACAACCCAGATATCTTAGTCGGGTTTAAGGACAAATTTTGATTTTTTGCCATTTTGATTGAAACTGGGACAAAATCTCCTAAAAATGAAGCACAGCATAAAGGCCGTCCACATGGACCAATCCCACCTAGCAATTTTGCTTCATCTCGTACCCCGATTTGTTGAAGTTCAATCCTAGTACGAAACACGGCAGCTAAGTCTTTGACTAATTCCCGAAAATCAATTCGTCCATCTGCTGTGAATGAAAAGATGAGTTTACTACGATCTAACGTATATTCTACATGAATGATCTTCATTTCTAACCCATGTTTTTGGACTTTTTCTTTCGCAATCAGCCTGGCTTGTTCTGCATCTTCTTTATTTTTTTGCTCTTTTTCGAGTTCTGCTTGTGTCGCTTTATGCAAAATTGAACTGATTTGCTCAGGCAATTCTTCCGGATCAAGTTCTGCTTTAGGAATGGCGACAGTTGCAATATGTAAGTTTTTTTGAGTTTCAACGATTACTTTCTCGTTGTATTCATACGTTAATTGACCAGGTTTAAAATAATAGATAGGACCTGCTTCTTTATAACGGACACCTACTACTTCGACCATTTCCATCCCCCTTGCCCCTCATTTTTCCTGCTGTCTCAGCCAGTAATTGTTTGTAAAACAAACTGTTCCGCTACTGCTTGGAAGCTGACATTGCTTCTTAATTTCTGTTCCGCTAATAAAATACGCTCAATCGTCTGATTAATACGTGTTACTTTTCTAAGATTTTCTGCTATTAAAGCTTGTTGTAAAGCTTCTTGATAATAAAACATTAAGATCGATAAACCAGTAAATTGTTGCGATTTTTCTTTAAAAGTCTTTATTAACTTTTTTTGAACATAAATGAATGCTTGTGTATCATTTTTTTGCAAATACACAAACCACTGTTGAATCGAATCCTTAGCATCATTAAACCATTCATTTTGCGATATTTCAACTGCTTTTGTGAAACTGTTCGTCAAGAAAGTCAAAAGTTTCGCTTTTTCTAAAGGAATCTGTGCTTGTTGTAATTTATAAATCAACGCATCTTTAGCCAGCTCCTGAAAATGCAAGATTTGGCAGCGTGATTGAATCGTTGGTAAGATTCGCCCAATCGAATCCGTTTCTAAGATCGCTAGAAAATCGCCTGGTGGTTCTTCTAAAAACTTAAGCAAACTATTTGCTGCACTTGCATTCATCTTTTCTGCTTCTTGAATAAGGAAAACTTTCTTCCGAGATTCATAACCACTACGACTAAATTCGGTTTGCAAACGTCTAATTTGATCGACTTTGATCGTTTGCCCTTCTGGTACGATCGTTAAAACGTCTGGATGTTCTTGGTTTTGGATTCGTTGACAATTATTGCATACTCCACAAGGAAGTTGTTCCTGCAGATTCGTACAAAACAGGTGTTGTGCTAACCAAATCCCCATTTCGTGTTTTCCCGTTCCTTTTTCGCCTTCAAAAAGATAAGCATGAGCGAGGCGCCCATGCTCAAAACTTCGTTGAAGCTGTTGATACACGATAGGTTGCATTTGATCCAGCGTAAATTCTTGATCCATGGCGCCTCCTAAAATTGATGAAATCCTTCAACTGGTAACACAAAGACGGTTGCTCCACCGACTTCAACTTCTACTGGATAAGGGACTCCACCGTCCATAGAGATATCCAACGTGACAGGTGTTGAAACAAATTGTTTTCTTGATTCACAAGTTTTTTTGATGATTTCTAATGCTTCTTCTACACGTTCGTCTTCAATCCCAACAATAAATGTACTGTTGCCAGCTTTCAAAAAGCCACCAGTTGAAGATAATTTTGTTGCACGGATATTGGCATCAATCAATTCATTGGATAAACGATTACTGTCTTTGTCTTGAATAATTGCTAAAATAATTTTCATATACAGTCACCTTCCTAGTTTTCAAAAAATTGTGGGTATTGTTCAACAATGGCTCTGTAACTTGTTTGAAGTACCTCTTCAAAGCTCTTTCTTGCATCAATTTTATAAATACGTTCAGGATTCTCTTCAGCTATTTTTAAATACGCATGACGTACTCGTTGATGAAATTCCAATCCTTCTGAATCTAATCGATCGATTTGACCTCTTCGGTTCTCTTTAATGCGATGCAATCCAGTATCTGAATCAATATCGAGATAAAGGGTAAAGTCAGGTGTCGTACCTTCTGTAGCAAATTCATTCAAGCGGGCAATCTCAGAAACACCAATTCTACGTCCCGCCCCTTGATAAGCCAATGAGCTGTCTACAAATCGATCACATAAAACAATGCTTCCTTCTGATAAAGCAGGTAGGACTTTCTCGACCAAATGCTGTCTTCTAGCCGCAGCATATAGCAAAGCTTCTGTCCGTTCATCCATCCGATCATTTTTAGGATCAAGGATAACTGCCCGAATCTCTTCGGCAATCGGGATCCCACCTGGTTCTCTTGTTTGAATGATCTTTGTTTTTGCTACTTTTTTCAAAAGAGGGAATAACTCATTTAGAATACTGGTTTTCCCAGCTCCATCTGGTCCCTCGATCGTAATAAATAGTCCGTTCACATTTTTGCCCCCATCTCTTGCGTTACTTCTTTATTGTAGCCGAAATTCTTTTTTATAGAAAATTTATAACTCGCGTCTGCCTTCTACCGCTTTTAACAGGGTCACTTCATCAGCATATTCGATATCCGAACCAACGGATAAGCCGTGGGCCAATCGAGTGACTTTGATACCAGCCGGTTTGATCAATCGTGAAAGATACATGGCAGTAGCTTCTCCTTCAGTGGTTGCATTTGTTGCAATGATCACTTCTTTCACTTGATCATCATGTAGGCGTTCAAGTAACGAAGAAATGTTGATATCTTCAGGTCCAGTCCCTTCCATTGGAGAAAGAACCCCATGTAGAACATGATAAAGCCCACGATATTCCCGCATTTTTTCTAACGCCATCACGTCTTTTGGTTCTTCGACAACTAAGATAACCCCCCGATCTCTTGAAGGATCTTTACAAATCTCACATGGGTCTTCTTCTGTGATGTTGCCGCAAACACTACAAAAATGAAGATCTCGTTTGACACTTAACAACGATTTAGCAAATTCATTCACGATTTCATCTTTCATATCGATCGTGTAGAAAGCTAATCTTGTGGCTGTTTTCTGACCGATCCCTGGCAGTCTCATGTAACTATCGATCAATTTAGCAATTGGTTCTGGATATTGCATTTTCATTACCCCTTTAGGAAAAATTAGAAGGGTAACCCCTTAGTGTATTTTCCCATTGTTTTTTCAGATTCTGCATCGATTTTTGTCAAAGCATCATTGACAGCCATCATCAACAGGTCTTGCAACATTTCTGTATCTTCAGGATCCACGACACCTTCACTGATTTGGATGTCTTTCATCCGACGATCACCTGTAAAAATAACTTTCACTAACTCATTGGTTGCTACACCAGTAAACTCTGTTTCGTTCAATTGTTCTTGTGCTTGAACCATCTCTTTTTGCATTTTTTGGACTTGTTTCATCATCCCTTGCATGTTTCCCATTCCGCGCATCATAATTGATCATTCTCCTTTTTTTATTTAATCATCAATGATTGTCACAACATCTGTGCCAAAGATTTCTTCGGCTTTCGTGACGATCGTTTCTTCACTTGGTGCTTGTTGAGGGATCAGTTCGATCTCTTCATCTGAATCTTCCGGAGCAAAAGAATCATCATTACTCCCGTCTTTTGCTTGGACTAAATAGTCTTTGCGGATCGTTGGCCAGCTTTCTCTCGTGATATAGACTGAATCTGGTGCATAGTCTTTGATCATTCGACTTAAATTATTATGGATCGCCAACTGTAATTCTTCGTCGTTAGCAGCTCGTTGACAAACGATCTCGTAATCAAACTCAATGACTAACCCAGTAGGACTAGCCGCAACTGGTTCACTTGCTTTAAGCATCGCTCGTTGTGTCACAGACAAACTCATCAACAAATCGTCCCAGACTTCTTTGACTTCATTCAAATGCTTTCTGGTCGCTTCTCTTAGAACCTGATACACTCGTTCAGTTGGTATCCGATACGTACTTGCTTGTTTCTTTTGAACAGGAGCTTGTGTTTGCTTGGCAGTAGTTGAAGGGGTTCCCCCATTCGTTTTGATCTCGTTGATCGCTTTTTTCAGCTCTTTGATCTCTGCTTGTAGCTGATTAATTAACTGACTGTCTACTTCACTTGCTTGGTTACTACTTGAAGGAGCAGCTGAACCAGAAGCTTGAGCTAGCTTGACGGTTGCTACTTCCAGATAGATCGTAGCACTATTAGTAAAACGAATCTCATTTTGTGTTTCACTCAAAATATGGATCATCTGAAAAAGTCGAGGTGCAGGTACTTCTTTTGCTAGTTCGACAAATGGTTCTCGAAGTGAAGTTGTTCGTTCTGCTACGAGATTTGGTGCTTGTTGGTACATCAGTAAGTCACGACAATACTGTAAAAGATCTTCTAAAAAGCGCCGTGCTTCCTTACCAGCAGCTAAGATATCTGTTAATGATTCTAACGCTTTGGGCACTTCATTATTCACACAAGCGCCTAAAAATTCATCCATCATCTCGTTGGTTAGACTACCGGTAACTTGCATCGCATCATCCACAGTTACGATCCCATTACTAAAAGAAATCGCTTGGTCCATGATACTTAGCGCATCACGCATCCCGCCTTCTGCTGCTCGAGCAATAACCCCTAGTGCTGGTTCTTCATATTGTACGTCTGATTGCTTTAAAATGTATGCCAAATGCTCAACGATATCTGCTGCATTGATTCGTTTGAAATCAAAGCGTTGTGTTCTGGAAATGATCGTTGCTGGTATCTTATGTGGCTCGGTTGTTGCTAAAATAAAAATAACATTTTCTTTAGGTTCTTCTAAAGTTTTCAACAATGCATTGAACGCTCCGGTAGAAAGCATATGCACTTCATCTATGATATAGATTTTATAAGTTGCTTTTGTCGGTGCGTAGTTCGCTCGATCTCGAATAAAACGTATTTCTTCGACTCCGTTATTACTTGCTGCGTCGATTTCAATCACGTCTTCTTGTGTTCCCGCTGTAATCGACTGACACATTTCACAATGATTACAAGGTTCTCCATCTTGACTATTCGGACAGTTGATAGCTTTTGCAAAAATTTTAGCTGCACTCGTTTTACCAGTTCCTCGTGGTCCTGTAAATAGATAAGCATGAGAAGTTTTATGGGAAACGATAGCATTTTTCAACGTCTGTGTCACCGCTTTTTGCCCGACAATGTCTTCGAAACGCTGTGAACGCCAGACACGATAGAGTGCTTGATATGCCATGAAGATCCCCCTTTTTTGAAAAATTCACTATCTTTTATTATACGTGATTTTGCTAAAAAAAACTACTATAGTTATGAGAAGAATCATGATTTGTCGTTTGTAGTTACTTGTGTATTCCCCGATTCTTTCAAATAAATACTCACAAACAGCTTTCTCGATCTTCCTTGCTTTTTGCAACTGAAAGAAAATCAGCTAAACAGCTAATATCCATCTTCCGTCTGAGAGTTTTTCATTGCTCCTATGGTATAATAGAGTCATTCATTTAACAATCAACATTCATAAAGGGAGGAATTTTTTATGGGTCTTATCAAAGCAGCAACAAGCATGATCGGCGGTGGATTAGCAGATCAATGGATCGAAGTAATCGAACCAGCGGATATGAGCGATACAACAGTTATGACAAAAGGTGTGAAAGTACGTAAAGATGATAAACGTGGCTCCAATCGTAAAGGAACAGAGGATGTTCTAACTGACGGAACCGTTGTCCATGTCTATCCGAATATGATGATGCTCCTTGTAGATGGTGGTAAAATCATTGATTATACTGCCGAAGAAGGCTACTATACGATCAAAAATGACTCTGCTCCTTCCATGTTCAATGGTTCATTGAAAGGTGCGATCGCAGAAACTTTTGAACGTTTTAAATTCGGTGGCGTGACACCTCAAAAGCAACAAGTCTTTTATATCAATCTTCAAGAAATCAAAGGAATCAAGTTTGGTACCAGTGCGCCACTGAACTATTTTGACAATTTTTACAATGCTGAATTATTCTTACGAGCTCATGGTACTTATTCGATCCATATTACTGATCCAATTTTGTTTTATACCAACGCTATTCCTAAAAACAAAACGCAAGTAGAAATCTCAGATATTAATGAGCAGTATCTGGCAGAATTTTTAACAGCTCTTCAAGCTGCGATTAACCAAATGTCTGCTGATGGTCAGCGCATTTCTTATGTTCCATCAAAAAGCTTAGAATTAAGTAAATACATGGGCAATGTTTTAGATGAATCTTGGAATGAATTACGTGGTATGGAAATCGTTTCTGTCGCAGTAGCAAGTATTTCTTACACAGATGATTCAGTGAAATTGATCAATATGCGTAATGAAGGTGCGATGTTGGGAGATCCAAGTGTCCGTGAAGGCTATGTTCAAGGTTCGATTGCTCGTGGGATGGAAGCAGCTGGTAAAAATGATGCCGGCGCGATGACTGGCTTTATGGGCATGGGAATGGGAATGAATGCTAATGGTTCTTACCTTTCACAAGCAGCACAAAATAACCAGGAACAAATCAAACAACAAGCTGAAAAACAAAACCAACAAACCGCTCAAGGGAGCAATGATACTTGGACATGTCCAGTCTGCGGAACTGAAAATACGGGAAAATTCTGTTCTAACTGTGGGGCAGCCAAGCCAGTTGCAAATGTCCAACCAAAGTTACAAATGAAATGTAGTGAATGTAACGAAGTGGTCGATCTTTCAAATGGTATCCCTAAGTTTTGTCCAAATTGTGGAAAACCATTCAAAGGAATCCCACTCGACTAAGTTTTAGAAAGGTGTGGATAGAATGGACGTTCTTACACATAAATGCCCAAACTGTGGGGGTCCTCTCACGTTTGATCCAAAAGATCAAAAATTCCACTGTGACTATTGTTTAAATGTTTACACTGAGGAAGAAGTCAGTCAGTACGAACAAGAACAAAAAGCAGCCCGAGGGATTCACTCAGAAAATCAACCGCCCTCCCAACAAGATTCTGAAAAAGATTTTACTTTTACTGCAGATGAACAGTTGGAGCAGATGGATGAAGCAGAACGAAAAGCGTTTGAAGAAGCTGGTGGTTTTTCTGATCCTAGCGATCAAGCAACACCAGCTGAATCAGTGGAAGAAGAAACAGAAGCAACGATGGAACTATTTCTTTGCCCAAGCTGTGGAGCAGAGATCGTGACCGATGCAACAACGGCTGCTACTTACTGCTACTATTGTCACAATCCAGTTGTTTTATCCGGACGGTTAAGTGGAAAATTACTGCCAAATAAAGTCTTACCGTTTGCAGTCGAAAAAGAAGAGGCGGTCGAAAAATTCTTAGCTTGGACAAAGAAAAAATGGTTTGTACCCAAAGAATTTTTCAACAAAGACCAAATCGACAAACTAACTGGCGTTTATTTTCCTTATTGGACAACGGATGCAACCGTTGACGGCTCTATGCAAGCGACCGGAACAGTGATTCGTATTTGGCGAGTGGGTGACATCGAGTATACAGAAACCAAACAGTTTGCTGTTCATCGAGAAGGCTCACTTTCCTTTAAAGAACTAGTAAAAAATGCATTGTCCAAGAATACCCAACAAAAAATGGTGGAAGCAGTCCAACCGTTTCCTTTGAACAAGGCAATTGACTTCAAAAGTCAGTATCTGGCAGGGTTTCAAGCAGAAAAACGAGATATCGAATATGAAGCAATCAAATCACAAGTGCAAGATGAACTGCAAGATTACTCCGAGAAATTGTTACGTGACACCGCAAATGGTTATACCACATTGACCAATGTTCGGACTTCGACAGATATCACTAGTGAGAATAATGAATATGTTCTTTTACCGGTATGGTTAGTCACTTATCGCAGTAGTGATGCCAATAAGAAAGTCTATTATTACGCCATGAATGGTCAAACAGGTAAAGTCAGCGGTGTTTTACCCATCAGTCATAAAAAACTGGGCTTGACGGCTTTTGGAATCTTTGCTGTATTGGCGATCCTCTTTATAATTGGAGGATACTTGATATGAAAAAAAGAATTTTACTTTTCTTTCTAGTCCTATTCGGTTTCTTTTGGAGTTCTTCCGTTGACGCTGCTACACCCGCAGTGAACGATGAAGCTGGTTTGTTCACGCAAGAGCAGATCCAATCTTTAGAGCAACAAATCCAGCCTATCGATGAGAAGATCAAAGGACAAATCTTTATCGTAACGACGACTTCCAACTCAGAAGAACCTCGAACGTTTGCAGATGATTACTTAAGAAATGCGATCGGTAATGATCAAAATGGGGCTGTTCTGTTGTTAGATATGGGGCAACGTGAGATTTACATTTCAACTTCTGGTAATATGATCGATTATCTTGATGATGCTCGGATCAATGACACATTAGATGATGTCTACGACCAAATGACGAATTCGGCTTATTTTGCAGCAGCACAAGCCTATTTGACTAAAACTTCAGAATATGTAGAAGCTGGAGTTCCTGGAGGACATTATCAAATTGATGAAGAGACTGGTAAGATCAAGCGGTATAAAGTGTTGACGACGACTGAAATAGTGATTTCTATTATCTTAGCCCTGGCATTGAGCCTCGTATTCTACTTTGTAACAGTTTCGAGGTATCAGTTGAAATCAGGAACTTATAAATACCCATTTAGAGAAAAATCAAACGTAAAATTAACGGATAAAACAGATCGCTTAACCAACTCCTTTGTCACTACACGCAGGATTCCAAAAAGCCCACCTCCTGGCAGCGGCGGTGGCGGAAGTACGACTCATTCCAGCGGTGGCGGGACTTTCGGTGGTGGTGGTCGAAGCTTTTAAAGCACCACAATAGGAACAATCATCCATAAATTAAGATGCTTCCTTCATGCATTGTCGTCAGCTAAAGCTGATACAACTACATGAAGGAAGCATCTTATGTTTTCCACTGATCCTGTTTAAAAGATAATATTGTCTTCTAATAAATCCATATTGGTGATAATGATCCGATGATCTTTAACGGTGATTATCCCATTTTCTTTCAGTTGTTTTAAGATCCTACTCACACTACTAGCGGTAGAGATTCCGCAAAACTTGGCGATTTCTTCATTAGTGATCACAAAATCGATCATCATGCCTTCCTCTGTCCGAACCCCAAATAAATCATATAACTCGTAAAGTTGCGTACATACGGCACCTAATTTCCCATTTAAAAGCATTTGTTGCATTTTTTTCATGGAATACAGTAAACGATAACGATAGTACTCTTTTACATAATGTTGCATCTTTGGATCTTCATTGATATGTTCCCAAAATTTCACTCGATTGATTCGATAAAATTCTGCATATTCAGATTCAATCCGAATATTGTACGGCGAATCAATAAACTGCGAATATTCATCTTTTAAAAGTGAAACAATCTCTAGATCTTTAATATACCTCAAGTTGAACTCACGACCATCATTCGAGATGACACTTGCTTTGACCGTGCCTTCTTTTAAAATATACGTGTAACAATCCTCTACTCCTTCAAAAGTTAGATACTTATGATATCTTTTTCGTACAATTGGAAATTGATTTTTCTCTAAATATTCCTTTAGCACTCTGCTGTCCAATCATGCTCCCCCATCCAAACATTTATCTAAAAAAATAATACAAGATTTCTAAGTATTTTAAAGCCCAAAGGTATTTTACTAATGATATTAACATTTGTTAAGTACCATTTTAAATTATGTCTGTGATTTTTTTCTTCTTTTCGTTTCGTTATACTGCGAATGTAAAAAAAAATGAAAGAATTGAGGAAAAAAATATGAACTACTGGATGAAAACAATTATTAATCGACTTGAAACAGCATATCAAACAAGATTTGACATGAAAGCTTCTTTGGTTTTCTTAAATGATGCTTACCAAAATTCGATTGAATTGATCAAAGCAGTCGATGAAAAACCATCGAATGAATTAGAAGAATTTTTAGAATTATTTATGACGACTCGAGACTTGTTCATTCGTCAATTGGTCGATCGCTACCCATCAAATTACCACGATGTTGAAGTACAAATCCAAAAATTAAAAGCTTATTCAGATTAAGGGGTAAACACAAAGCAAATGGAAAAAAAATTATTCAATAAACATTTTATCGGAATCACTCTTATTAATTTCATTGTCTATTTAATTTATTATTTACTGATGGTCATTATTGCCGTTATTGCTCAAGATGATTTACATGCTAGTATGAGCCAAGCAGGTTTTGCTTCTGGTATCTACATCATAGGTACACTATTGGCTCG
Organism: Enterococcus sp. DIV0703; assembly: GCF_051711065.1. Classification (NCBI taxonomy): domain Bacteria; kingdom Bacillati; phylum Bacillota; class Bacilli; order Lactobacillales; family Enterococcaceae; genus Enterococcus; species Enterococcus sp. DIV0703. The sequence goes on from NZ_JBIOLX010000001.1 coordinate 2,165,807, forward strand.
TTTATTTATGGGTAAACAACTTGAATTATTTGGGCGCAAGTTTACTTTGCGTGGTGGAGCGATTTTTTATTTACTCTCTACTTTAGCCTATCTTTTCACCCCAACGATCGGCGTATTATATCTGGTACGTTTTTTAAATGGGTTTGGCTACGGGACCGTTTCGACAGCAACCAATGCGATCGTCACTGCCTATATTCCTGAATCAAAAAAAGGAGAAGGGATCAATTATTATGGTTTAAGTACTAGTTTAGCTGCTGCTATCGGACCCTTTTTAGGAATGATCTTGCTTAATCTGACTGATTTTCATTTTATTATTTGGTTTTCTATCGTTTTAGTTTTTCTTGTAACGATTGCCTGTCTGATGTTCCCAGTCAAAAACATTGATTTATCTGATATTCAAAGAAAATCACTACAATCTTGGAGTATCCATGGATTCATTGAGAAAAAAGCATTGTTCATTACAGGAATCGCCTTTTTAATGGGTCTTTCTTATTCAAGTGTTTTGTCCTTCTTGTCTTCTTATACGAAAGTCATTCATTTAGTCGCTGCAGGCTCCTTTTTCTTTGTGGTCTATGCGTTAGTTATTACCTTCACTCGCCCATTGACGGGACGTATTTTTGATGCCAAAGGTGAACAGTATGTCATGTATCCTAGCTATTTGTTCTTGACTGCTGGCTTGTTTCTACTAAGTGCGACAACGAACAGCATCACCTTACTTATTTCAGGCGCACTCGTTGGTTTAGGTTACGGGACTTTCATGTCAAACGGACAAGCAGTTTGTTTGAAAATCGTCAAAGAACACCGTATCAGTATCGCTCTTTCAACTTACTTCATCGGATTAGATCTAGGTCTAGGTGTTGGCCCCTACTTGATGGGAATATTGAAATCTTATACGTCATTTAGAGGATTATACATTGTTTCTGGTATCATTCCTTTGATCTGTACAGTTCTCTATATCATTTATAATAAAAAAAAGAGCCACTCAGCAAAACTTGAATGGAATTAGTGATGAACTGAAACTGATTCAAGAAACGAATAAAAGGTGTTGAAGTATTCACCTCTAGCAAAACATTGGCCGAAGAATCCAAAGATAGAAGAAACTATTTTTGGATTCTTCGGCTTATTTTCATGAATAGATACTTCTGTCAGAACTCCTTTTTGTTCAGAAACAATCACTCAACTTTTATTCTGCTAACCCATAAACTTCTAGTTCATAAAGACGGACAGCTGTATCTGCGCCTTGAGTTGGTTGATCGATGATGACTCTTACAAATCGGGCAGTCGTTGCTGCAAAGGTATTTAGCGTTGAACCTTGCGTATTATTAGTTGTTCGCGAAACTTCTTGGAAATTTTCTCCGTCTGCACTCACTTCTATAGTATAAGCTTTGGTATTCATGCCTACACTTTCTCCTCCTGCAGAAGCATGAGCCATGCGCACTTCACTGATCAATTTAGCTGTTCCTAAGTCAATCGTGATGGTATGTGGGGCACTCCCTACAGCACACCATTTTGTTCCAAGATCACCATCGACAGCAAACTTTGGTGCCTCTGATTCATTCACATATGAAGAGGCTTCTGCTTTGGCACCTTTAGATAATAAACTCAGACCAGCTTGGGCATTCTTGGTAACCGTAACGATCCCTTTCATTTCAGTTGTCGTTTCTCCTGCTTCATTGATCGCTGTCAATTCTACATCGTAGCTTCCTTCTTTTGAATAAGTGACACGAGGCTGTTCTTCCGTACTTGACTCTACATCAGCACCTTTGAATGTCCACTTTAAGCTTTGGGTATTTCGTGAAGAGGTGTTCGTGAAAGTGATCGGTTCTCCTGGCGCTACCAAAGTTTTTGAGACAGTAAAGGAAGCACGTGGTAACTGAACAGGTGGCCAGTCAAAACTGATTGGTCTGGAAGGTTCACCCTTGTTGCCATAGATATCAACTGGCACAACTTCGATAGCTGTAGCTGTTGCATTTTGACGTTCTAAGCCATTGATAAAATAATTCTCAGCAGGTGTGGCTCCGATAAAGACACGTGTTCCATCGTCTAGAACTCGGTAAATTTCATAATGTTTGATGCGATCTGCTTGTGGACTAGTCCAAGATAATCTGATCCCGGCAAACATTGCTTCTTCGTCAAATGACAAATCATCGAATGTAACATCATTGACTGCTGTTGGACGCAGCACTTTTTTAGGTGTCGCAGAAATTTGACCTAAGAATAACTCATAATTCTCATTTGCTTTTGCTGAGGTTACCTCATAGGCAATCGACGTTACTTCTTTTCCAGTTGCTTTATTCAAAGGATAAGAAACCGTTGTCCAGTCATTCCCTATTTTTTTATTGCCATTAAACGTTTCAAATGTACCATCAGCAAAACCTAACACTAGTTTCAACGTGGTTCGATCAGATGCTTTGGCTGTCGTCGTAAATGACATGTTTTTCTCGACTTTGACTTTTGTTTGATACAGTTTGATCTTACTTGTTACTTTTTCCGCAAGTTTTCCTTTAAAAGCCAAGGAACTCCCACCATTAAAAGCAGTAGTATAGTCCACACTACCAGCTAATTTATTGCCAGCTCCTTCTTCGATAATATAGCGGTAAGTCGGCATGATATCTTGGAGACTTCGATTATTCCATTCATTTGTTGAAACTTGTTGCCCATTGCTAAAATAGCTGTAACCATTTCCAACATTGAAATTGGTGATAAAAGGCCATTGCGTAATAGCGGTTTGTTCAACCGAAAAAGTAGAGATTCCAGGCCAACTTGTGCCGGTTGGTAGTGTACTTTTAGTAGGATCCCCTTGTTCATTGATCCAGAATTTTTCTTCTTTTTGTTGGTAGTCCATTGGATCATTGGAAGAAGAATAGGTCCAACTTGGGACGTAAAGCCCTAGTGAAGTATAGGGTATTCCCTTCTTATCCGTAAACAAATCCCATCTGACCGGTGTATCGTACCCTTTTTCTTGGACATCGATTCCCGCAAATAAATCATAGGGATCAATGGCTAAACTTTCTGCTTTTTCTTTTGATTTACGCAATAGATCTTGGCCTGCTAAGCTAGAGGTATTCCACCAAAAATTCAAAAACATGCTATCTGCTACTGGATTCAAATCAGCATCCACTAAATAATCTTGGTTTTGATCAGTCAACGCATTCTGCCAATCCATTTTCCCATCACTTGTCATGGAATCGTACCACATAACCTCTAACGCTCCAGCTGATTTTTGTTTAAATTCCCCAATCAGTTCTTTCATTAAATCAGCGTGCTTTTTCGTTAGATTGGTTTCTGTCTCTTGATTGATGAACCATCCATCAAACCCATATCTTTGGGCGACTTCGATCATCTTGTCCACGATTGGAAAATGACCTTGAGCATCTTTTTCTAAAAAGGTATTCAACCATTCGATTTTTCCGCCATGGGCCCCTTGCGGAAAAAAGATCGTACCTAAAACAGGCACACCATTTTTGTGCGCCGCATCGGTAACATCTGGGCTTGGCGGAACAATAATACCTTCGCCAGCTGAGCCTCCCCAATAAACCAATTGATCAATATATTGCCAATTCGAAAAAACATTTGCATCAAACTGATTGCTCCCTCTTGGTGCATTTCCACTAGTGCTATTATTCATGATCGAAAGTGCGACAACCTTCATCTTTTCGTTTTGGGTAGTATTCGATTTTAATAAGTGCGATTTCTCCACTCGTGTGGCTAAAGGCTCAACACTAACATTGTATTTCGCATCTGTATCCTGATCAAACGTCCATTTAAGCAATTCATCAGGGAACCAGTAAGAGGACTCCGGTTGATTATCCATCGAAACCCTTACCTCGGGATTTGTGGCATCTACTTGTGCATAAACGACCGGTTCTTTCAGTGCAATTCCCATCATCACCGTTACCAACAATCCAGCTAAAGTACCTTCTAACTTCTTCATCGCTACCTCCTATGATTTGTTCTTATCTAATCGCTTGCTGCAACTGTCCACTCGCTACTCCTTTCTTAATTATTATCTTCCATAATTTATGATAGCGCTTACCAAAAAGGGTGTACATGAACAAACTATAGCTTTCTTGATACAAATTATAGGTGTTATCAATGAATGAATTTTATGAGAACATACACTTTTATTGGTCTTTCTGATTAATAAAAACACTCTGTGTGGTGTTCATGGATTTTTTTCAATTGTTCGTTCGTTAATTTCTGACTGGTCACTAAATAATCGATTTCATGACTAGCAATTGCTTGATGAATGAAGCGTTGTTCTAATTTATCTTGTGTAGCTAACACCATCAAATGATTGGCTTGTTTACGAAACGCTCTTTTTACTAACGCTTCTCCTTCATGCGTTTCCGTCACGCCTTGATTAAAATCAAATCCTCGACAGCTGATGATTGCAAGGTCAGCAGCATAAGTCAAAATATCATTATACGCTTTTGCTCCGTTGATCGTTGCTCGTTTTTGAACGATTTTACCACCGACGATCGATACTTTTGCTGAAGTAAATTCACTTAGCATAGCAGCAGTAATGACCCCATTCGTAATGATTTGCAGCCCCTCAAATCGACCTAAATTTCGAACTAAATGCAAACTAGTTGTACTAGAGTCTAAAAATAAAACCATATCATCTTTGATCAAATTAGCTGCAATATCCGCAATATAACGTTTTTCACTTTCTTCCTCTAAATGGGTGATTTTCATCATATATGGTACATCGATTTTCTGATTATCTACTAACATAGCCCCACCGCGGACTCTTCGGATCAGACCACTTTGTTCTAAGACAACAAGATCTCGTTTCACTGTCGCTTCACTGTAATTTACTAAATCGATCAATTCAGTAATCCTGGCAAATTGGTTGATTTTCAAATGATTGACAATCGTTTGTTGTCGCTCTTCTACGTCACTTAACATCTTCCCCACTCCTTTCTCTTTCGCTTTATTTTACCATAAACAAAGATGCCTCCACCTACATCCAAAAACAGAATCGAGCGGTTAGAATGAAAATGCTTCGCTATAGGACATCAGCCGAAACAACTAAAATTAGCGATTCATTGGCTTATTCCTAGAAATACTGAGCATTTTTTCATGACCACTCGATTTCGATTTCATTGGAGACTGAGTCAAAACTTGTCTCGGTCTCTTTTAGTATCTCTAAAACGAATAAACGGTGAGAAATTCGTCTTATTTATAACACTTGGCTTGATCGATCGTGTTTAAGATCGTCATTTTATGTTTCACTACTTCCTGTACTTTTTGATTCGCATAAGGGTAGATCATATTCGGTTCATACATTTCCGGGTTTTCATTTAATATTTCTCTTAAAGCATCGAAAAAGACACTTTTTAGATCCGAACTAAGGTTGACCTTAGCTACACCATATTTAACTGCTTCGCTTACTTCTTTATCCGGATTTCCTGAACCACCATGCAAAACAAACGGCAAATCGATGGTCTCATTCAATTCTTTCAATAACTCGATATTCAGTTTTGGTGTTTTATCTTTAGGATATAAGCCATGTGCTGTTCCAATAGCGATAGCTAATGTATCAATATTCGTTTCTTCAACAAACTGTTTTGCTTGTTCAGGATCTGTGTAAATAATATTAGCTGCCCCACCTTCTGCTGACCCATTATTCCCAATCGTACCAATTTCTGCTTCGACTGACACATCTACCTCGTGAGCTAGAGCCACCACTTCTTTAGTTATCTTTATATTATCGTCAAAGGATTGCAAGGAGGCATCAATCATAACCGAGGTATAGCCATTGCGGATAGCCCGTAACACATCACTTACTTTACCGCCATGGTCAAGATGGATCACTACAGGTACTTTACTTTTATGCGCATAAGCTCGAACAGCAGCAACAAATTCATCATTCAAGTAAGCAATCTCATCGGGATGGATCTCTAAAATCACTGGTGCATTTAACCGTTCTACTTCTTCCATGATTGCCTTTAACATATCATAACTACAAATATTAAAAGCAGGAACCGCAAATTGATTGTCTTTAGCTACTTTCAATAACTCTTTCATTGTATATAACATTATACTTCCACCTCATTTATTATTTTTTCTTGCTTCACTATTTTTTCTTCATTTCCGACTTGTTCTTCGCTTGATTTCTTTAATAATCCAAGTGAAAGAGCCGTAACTACTGTCCCAGCACCAATCGCTAGCAAATACATGGGTAGGTGATTGATCACGTTAGGTATCAGCATGACCCAAATCCCACCATGAGGAGCAATGGATGTGACACCGGCAGCCATTGAGATACCCGCTGCAGTAGCAGAGCCAAGAATCAAGCTCGGAATGACTCGAATCGGATCTGAAACTGCGAAGGGAATCGCTCCTTCTGTAATATAAGAAGCACCAAGCACCCAACAGGATTGACCAGAAGTCCGTTCTTCTTTCGTAAATTTTTTCTTGAACAACAGTGTGGCTAAAGCGATCCCCAGTGGTGGGGTCATTCCAGCTGCCATACATGCTGCGATCGGTGCATTGACTCCGGCAGACATCAAACCAATGGAAAAAGTTGAAATCGATTTATTGATCGGCCCTCCCATATCAGCTGCCATCATCACGCCGATGATCAAGCCAAACATTAATCCGGAAGTATTACCTAAACTATTCAACCAATTGGTTAATACTTCTAATAACCACGAAATGGGTTGTTCTATTACAAAAACCATTGCTAAACCAATGATCAAGATAGATATTAACGGAACGACGATCAATTGATACATCGCTAAGATACCTTTTTTTACAGGAATTTTATTTGCCAGAAAATCTGTCACATACCCTGCTAACAGCCCCCCGATCATTCCTCCAAGAAATCCAGAACCACCAGTAGATGCCAGTAGCCCTGCCACGATCCCAGGTGCAAAGCCAGCTTTCCCCGCGATAGAGGTCGCAATCCCTGCCCCTAAAGCTGGCACCATCATGGCAAAAGCGGTGTCTCCGCCAATTCTAGAAAATGCGGCAGCTAGGACATTATAGTCAGCTGATTTAGGATCCGCTGCAGTGATCCCAAAAGCAAAACTTAATGCGATAATAATTCCGCCCGCAATCACAAACGGTAACATATAGTTCACACCACTCATAAAATGGTTATAAAGTGTGGCTTTTTGTTTCGTGACTTTTGTTTGTTCAACTGATTGAGCAATTTCTAACGTATTGATCCCTTTTAATGCTTCATCAATTACCAATTCTGGTTCTTTAATTGCTCGACTCGTTGAAACTTTTTTGATTCTTTTACCCGTAAAACGTTGCATATCAATTTCTTTATCAACTGCTAGAATAATCGCATCTGCTTCAGCAATCTCTTTTGTAGTTAACCTATTTTCCGTTTTGATTCCTTGCGTTTCAAACTTTGCATCATGGCCTAGTTTTTTAGCAGTCCCTTCTAATTTCTCAGCGGACATATACGTATGCGCAATTCCCGTAGGACATGCGGTTACACCAATTATTTTCATCGTTATTCTCCCCTATCTGCTTATTCAATAACGGTCTCAGTTGATGCGTGTGACATTATTCGATGATTCATTTAACGGATTGCTTTTTCTTCATTTTTTAAAACGGTCATAATTTCTGAGGCTGAATTTGCTTCTTTGATTTGTTTTCTAAAGTTTGGATCAATTAATCGCCTTGACAACGCACTGAGAATCTCAAGATGACTGTCAGCAGCGTTTGCAGGAACCACGATTGCAAAAGTATATGCAATTGGCTCCCCATCTAAGCCAAGATATTCTGTAATCTGGCTGCTACAAACAAAACAAATGGTTGGTGTAATGACAGCCTTGCTTTTAGCATGTGGGATACCAAATCCAGCTTCAATCCCTGTAGGCACTTCCTCTTCTCTTTTGAATAATGCTTTGATTATTTTTTTTGCACTTTTTACTCTATGTGTGGTTTCAAGTGTAGTACCGATACATTCAAATAATGATTTTTTTGATCGAATTGAGTCATCGAAAAGAATCAATTCTTCTGAAATCAGTTGACTAATCTCCACTCCATATAGCCTCCTTTCACTATTTGTTAACGCTTTCTAATAACTGTGGCAAGTATAGCATCCCTAATTCAGCCATTCAACGCTTTGAACGAATAACGAAAAATGGATCAAATTTTTAAAAAATCAGTCAAAAAAATGATCGATAGCGTTCATCAAAATTAGAGATTCATGTGTTTCAGGCCTTACTTATATAAAAAAACACAACGTATTTTGACCGTTACAATCAAAATACGTTGTGTTTATTGATGATCAATCAATTCTTTCCCAGTCAATCGTTTCTCCAGGAACTTTATCGGTATTCCACCATTTTGCACGATATTTTACACCTTTATACATGACAATATCCCCAGCAACATACACTTTATCTTTATCCCAAGTTTCAATTGAAGGATCTTCCGTGTTGCCATTGTTATTATCATCATCGGTGATATTTCCTACATCACCTTTCATTTCATCACGATATTCCCAGATTTTCTTCGTTAATTTTGGTAGTCTTGCTAATTCTTTTTTAGTATCAGCAGTAACTTCGATAGCCCATTTTTCAAAAAATGGCGTTAGATTTTTGTTACTGATCTTTGAAGCAGATAAGATAAAATGTTGTCGCTTGTCTTGTTCTGTCCATAGCTGTGGACTTTCTTCACGGTATAACTGATGTAGTTTAGGATAGAAGTCGCTGCCAAATGCTAATTCCAACTGCCAAAACATTCCTAGTCGAACAAATTCATCTTGTTTATCAAAATTTTTCGATTGACTTCGATTCAAATAATTGAAAATATCCGTATATACGCGATCTTCTTCTAAACGACTACGCTGTCCTAATGCTTTTTGTACCCGCATCGAAAAGATATTCACGGTCACTTCGGTCATATCCTCCCAACCCATATCATCAATTTGATAGGTATGACCTAATTCATGCCAAATCCCCCACTGTGAGGAACCGTCTGGATCTAACAAGACTCTCATTCCATCTGCATAATTAAAACCAGTATGTTGTTCATACGCGTACATATAATCTTCTCTGGCACTCGTTTCACGCATATGTTGAACTAAGCCAGTTGGTTGACGATGGATTGTAGCGCTATTATCTAGTCCGGCTGTTTGATCGTGAAGATCAATTACTTTTTCTTTCGTTGTTAAAATTTTAGTTGGGTCCTTCACATAATTAATTGTTTTGTCGGATCCTGTAACCAAAACTCGATCACTGACCAATTCATAAGCAGGTGCATTTGAATGATTTCTTACTTCATTCTGCCAATCTTTATTGGTCATTTTTCCTAGAATAAAACGTGGAATTGTTATACCACCACGTATTTCAATTCTCGTTTTTTGTTGCGTGATGCGAGTGGATTCATTTTGGATATGGATCACACCTTCTTGAGTACCGGAAATGACGTTTCTTCCTCTATTTAGTCGTTTCCCTTTCGTTGCCCCTTCGAGATAATCTTTCAGACTAGCCCTGGTAATCGTATACGTCGGTAGTTGTTGCGCCGTTTCATCTACATAAATTTCGATCGTATCATTTTTACGTTTATAGATCCCTGTAGATTGATTGCTACTAGGACCAAACCAATTACCGATTTCTTCCCGATAACTCTCAACATCCTCACTTTGATAAGCATTCAAAACCGTTGAAACGTTTTCATTACTTCGCTCTGAAAGAACGACTTCCGTCCCAATAGTCGGTTCATTTACTGTTGCCTCAACATTTAGGTCATTTGATAAAATAACCATACTGAACAGTAAAGACCCCAAGATCATTGCTTTCTTCTTACTCATATTAACACCCCTTAATGTTATTTTTTATTTATAATATAACATTAACATGCATTATTTTATAAATGTTGTCGTTTTTTTCCAACGAAAGGAAATAATGAAAATCAGAACTTTAAAAAATATGGTATGATAAATTTTTAGTGACCATTTTTTGATTATCAGAAACAGAAAACACAAAAAAAACAGACTACCCTTATCAGATAGTCTGCTAAACATCGTATGAACAATGTTTTGATTATTCTGCAGCGTTTGCGTCTTTGAGACCGTATTTTTTGTTGAAACGGTCCACACGTCCGTCTGCTTGTGTGAATTTTTGACGTCCAGTATAGAATGGATGTGAGTCAGAAGTAACTTCGACACGGATGACTGGGTATGTATTACCGTCTTCCCATTCAACTGTTTCTTGTGAAGTTTTTGTTGAACCTGACAAGAATTTAAAGCCAGTTGTTGAATCCAAGAACACTACTGGATGGTAATCTGGATGGATGTTTTCTTTCATGCGTTTTCGCTCCTTTGCCCTGACCCATTTGCTGAACCAGAGTTGATTTGTCGATATACAACAGTAACATCTTAACATGTTTCTAACAACGTTGCAATTATCTTTTTAGATTTCTTGTCTGATTTTTTTTACCGAACGAGACATCTTGGAATTCTTTGAAAAATTGTTGATTGTTTTTGGTTTTTCTTAAAAAACGGATCAATTGTTCGGTGTATTCCAATGAATCGCCGACCATATTCTTTCGTAACTTCCAAATTTCTTCTAATTGATCTTCTGGCATTAGAAGCTCTTCTTTTCTCGTACCAGATTTCTTGATATCAATGGCAGGGAAGATACGACGCTCAGATAGTTCACGAGACAGTTGAAGTTCTAAATTCCCTGTTCCTTTAAACTCTTCATAGATCACATCATCCATTCGGCTACCCGTATCGACTAAGGCAGTTGCTAAGATCGTCAAGCTTCCACCTTCTTCGATATTTCTAGCTGCTCCGAAGAATTTTTTTGGTTTATATAGTGCGGCTGGATCGATTCCCCCGCTCAATGTACGACCACTTGGTGGTACGACTAAATTGTAAGCTCTAGCTAATCGGGTAATACTATCCATCAAGATCACGACATCTCGTTTATCTTCGACTAAACGCATCGCTCTTTCCAGGACCAACTCAGATACCCTTGTATGATTTTGTGGTTGTAAATCGAAAGTAGATGAAACGACATCTCCTTTGACACTGCGTTCCAAATCCGTGACTTCTTCTGGGCGTTCATCGATCAGAAGAACGATCAGTTCTACTTCTGGATGATTTTCAGTGATTCCATTGGCGATTTCCTTTAACACAGAAGTTTTTCCGGCTTTAGGAGGTGCTACGATCAAGCCACGTTGACCAAAACCTACTGGTGAGAAGATATCGATCATTCTTGTTGCTAGTCTTTGAGAGGTTGTTTCTAACCTAAGCTGTTCTTGAGGATACAGAGGTGTCAAAGCTGGAAAATGCGGACGTTCTTTGGCTTCTTCTGGGTCTTTTCCATTTACACTTTCCACGTGCATCAACCCATAATAACGTTCTGACTCTTTAGGTGGGCGAGCCTTTCCTGCTACTTTATCTCCATTTCGCAAACTAAACCGTCTTATTTGTGAAGCAGAGATATAGATATCTTCTACACTTGGTCCATAATTGATTGGTCGTAAAAATCCATACCCATCTTGTCCAACGATATCTAAGATTCCTTCCATATAATAAAACCCTTGTTTTTCTGCTTGCGCCCGAATCACAGCTAAAGATAATTCTTTTTTATTCATTTTGCTATAATAAGGAATCTTAAATTCTTTTGCGTAACTGTAGACCTCTTTTAATGTCTTATTTTCCAGTTCCGCCATCGTTAAATAATCACTCATTCAGCTTCCACTTCCTCCACCATTTGGATTTCAGCACCTAATGCCGTCAATTTTTCAATAATATGATCATAACCACGTAAAATATATTCTACGTTATAAATAGTAGTTGTTCCTTCAGCCATGAGACCTGCAATAACTAAACAAGCACCTGCTCGAAGGTCAGAAGCGACTACCTCTGTTCCATGAAGTTTATTTGGTCCATTTGTAATGATCAAATTCCCTTCCACTGATATATCAGCACCCATACGTGCTAATTCAGGCACATGATTCACACGTTTAGCATAGATCGTATCTGTGATTTCAGCTGTTCCTTTGGTCATTAATAAGAGGGGAGTCAATGGTTGTTGTAAGTCTGTTGCAAACCCAGGATATGGATAAGTCATCACATTCACCGCTTTTAACTCTTTAGACGGAAACACTTCAATCTCATCTTCTCTAATTGTCATGTTTACGCCCATTTCTTGAAGTTTAGCAATAAAACTTTCTAAATGTTCGTAAATCACATTTTTGATCTTAACACCATTTCCTGCTGCTGCAGCAAGCGCTAGATAAGTCCCTGCTTCGATTCGATCAGGGATCATGAAATGGCGACAACCATGGAGTTTGTCTACACCTTCGATTCGGATCACATCCGTCCCTGCTCCTCGCACTTTGGCACCCATATTATTCAACAAAGTAGCAACATCGATGATCTCTGGTTCACGAGCGGCATTTTCGATTACTGTCTGACCTTTCGCTTTAATAGCAGCCAACATCACATTGATCGTTGCACCGACTGAAACGACATCCATGAAAATCCGATTTCCCTGTAATCCCTGTTGGTCGGTCCGTAAATACATTGCACCATGTTCATTATTGACTGAAGCACCTAATGCTTCGAAACCCTTGACATGTAAATCAATTGGTCGTGGTCCTAGATAGCAACCACCTGGCAAACCAACCACTGCCTCACCAAATTTTCCAAGCAGTGCCCCCATAAAATAATAGGAAGCTCGTAGACTATTGATCTTACCACTTGGCATGGGCACAGAGACGATACCGCGGGGATCAATTTCTAAAATATTTTGTGAAAAATGGATTTTTGCTCCCATGATTTCTAAAATTTCGATTAGTGAATGAACATCCTGAATATCAGGTACGCCTTCTAAAATAACCGGAGAATCTGCTAAAATCGCTGCAGGAATCAAAGCCACTGCACTATTTTTAGCCCCACTGATCGTTACTTCACCAGTTAACGGACGATTTCCTTCAATTATGATTTTTTTCATTGATTTCCACCTTGTTATTGTTCAATTTTATTACACATGCTTGTATTTTATCATAGATGAAATAAAGAAACGAGTTCCCATTCTTTTTTATTTCCTCAAAAATCAAAGGTCTATTCTGAAAAAAGATGGACAAATGTTTATCAAAGTGAACGATTATCAATTTGCGAAAAAAAAACCGCAAAACAGGTTGAACCTGTTTTACGGCATTCTTAATCGATTAATTAAGCTTTGTTAGCTGAACCGAACCAATCAATGTGTTCTTCTGCATCTTTAATGATTGCAGCTTTACCTGGTGCTAACAATTTACGAGGGTCAAAACCTTTTCCTTCTTTATCTTTGCCAGCTTCGATATATTCACGAGTAGCTTTAGCAAATGATAATTGGAATTCAGTATTTACGTTTACTTTAGAAACACCCATTGAAATTGCTTTTTGGATTTGTTCTTGAGGAATACCTGATCCACCATGTAATACTAAAGGCATATCTGGACCTACAGCATCAGCGATTGCTTGTAAATGATCAAATGCTAAACCATTCCAGTTTTCTGGATATTGACCATGGATGTTACCGATACCACATGCTAGGTAGTCGATTCCTGTAGCAACCATTTGTTTACATTCTTCGATATCTGCTAATTCACCGTTACCGATGATTCCATCTTCTTCTCCGCCGATTGAACCAACTTCACATTCAACAGAAATTCCTTTAGCGTGAGCTTTTTCTACAACTTCTTTCGCTAATTTCAAGTTTTCTTCAAATGGTAAGTGAGAACCGTCAAACATAACTGAAGTATAGCCTACTTCGATACATTCCATAGCTGCATCATAGTCACCATGGTCTAAGTGGATGGCAACAGGAACAGTGATGTTCATTGATTCAACTAAGTCACAAATAATATCTTTAGCAACTTTGTAGCCGCCCATGTATTTAGCCGCACCCATTGAAGTTTGGATAAGTACTGGTGCTTGTTTTGCTTCAGCTGCTTCAAGGATTGCTTGAGTCCATTCTAAGTTATTTGTATTGAATCCGCCGACAGCGTAACCGCCTTTACGAGCAGCTTTTAAAAATTCAGCTCCTGATACTACTGGCATAATAAATTCCTCCTAAGTTTTGTAAAACTAAATTTGTTAAGACTATCCTTAACCAACGAACCTATTTTACCAAACATTTTCAGAGTTTTCTACTAAAATCAATGAAAATGAAAATTTTCAAGAACTTTTTTGCAAAAAATAAGGTTTTCAGTTGGCTGATTTAGTCAAAAATGGCTAGTTTATCGTTTTTTATTGTTCAAACAATAACAATTTATTTATAACTGTTTTCTCTAAATTCATCTGAAACAATAAAAGCGTATTTGTCCCGCTTATTTTCCTTCACGTTCAGACAAAGCAGCTCCGACAAATCCTTTGATCAATTTTTGTGGACGATTTGGTCTTGAGATCAATTCTGGATGGAATTGACAGCCAACAAAGAATTTTTTCTCTGTTAATTCCACGATTTCCACTAAACGATTATCAGGAGAAACACCTGAGAATACTAATCCTTTTTCTTCAAATAATTGACGGTATTTATTGTTGAATTCATAACGATGACGGTGACGTTCTTGTACTACATCGGCTCCGTCATAAGCTTCCGCTGTTTTCGTTCCTTTTTTAATTTTACATGGATAAAGACCTAGACGTAACGTTCCACCTAAGTTCTCGATATTTTCTTGGTCTGCCATCAAATCAATGATATTGTTCGTTGTTTCTGGTGTAGTTTCTGCTGAAGCAGCATCTTCCAAGCCAACCACATTACGAGCAAACTCCACACACGCCATTTGCATGCCTAAACAAATACCTAAGAAAGGCACATCATTTTCACGAGCGTAACGGATGGCTTCGATTTTTCCTTCGACCCCACGATCGCCAAAACCACCAGGTACTAAGATACCATCTGCATCTTTCAAATATTCTGCAACATTTTCTTTAGTTAAATCTTGAGCCTTGATCCAGTCAAGTTCGATATCCGCATCAAAAGCAAAGCCTGAATGTTTCAACGCTTCAACAACTGAGATATAAGCATCTGGTAATTCTACATATTTACCTACTAAAGCAATTCGGACTTTTTTCTTCAGATTCAATACTTTTTCTTCTAATTGTTTCCATTCTTCCATATCAGCTTCTGGCGTTTCTAGTTTCAAATGTTCACAAACGATGCGATCCATGCCTTGTTTTTGTAAAAGCAACGGAATAGAGTAAAGAGTGTCCACATCTGGTGATTCAATGACCGCTTCGGGTTCTACGTCACAAAATTGTGCTAATTTATTTTTCACATTTTGTGAAACAGGTTGCTCTGTTCGAACCACCAAGATATTAGGTTGGATGCCTAAACCACGTAATTCTTTTACACTATGTTGAGTTGGTTTAGTTTTCATTTCTCCCGCAGCTTTTAGATAAGGAATCAATGTGGTGTGGATATACATCACGTTATCAGCACCAACATCCGCCTTCATTTGGCGTAGTGCTTCTAAAAATGGTAAAGATTCGATATCGCCGACTGTTCCGCCAACTTCAGTGATGATCACGTCTGAATCAGTCATCTTTGCTGCACGCATGATTTTCTCTTTGATTTCATTTGTGATATGAGGGATGACTTGAACAGTTGCTCCTAAGTATTCCCCTTTTCGTTCTTTACGAAGTACTTCTGAATAAATTTTCCCTGTAGTAACATTGGAGTATTTGTTCAAATTGATATCGATAAAACGTTCATAATGGCCTAGATCCAAATCAGTTTCTGCTCCGTCGTCTGTTACAAAAACTTCTCCGTGTTGGTACGGACTCATCGTTCCCGGGTCTACGTTGATGTAGGGATCAAATTTTTGGATGGTTACTTTTAAGCCACGATTTTTCAACAAACGACCTAAAGAAGCTGCAACGATTCCTTTACCAATCGATGAAACTACGCCGCCCGTTACAAAAATGTATTTTGTCATAAGTTCAAAAACTCCTTCTTCTTTTATCTGCAGGAAAAGTCCCAGAAAATGAACAAAGCTCCCTATTCTAGTTAGAATAGGGAGCAAAATTTCTGTGAACTTCTGACCCTTTAAAAGGGTGCCCAATGAGTATACTACAAGCAAATTTGAAGAAAGTCAAGCCTCTAATTTAACGTTGCAGATGTCGTTAGTCATAAGAATAATCCAACGTCATTGATAAATGAAAACAGGTAGTTCACTCTCTAATAAAAAACTGCACGAAAAATAGCACACTCATTCTTTTAGTAAGAACGATTAGCCATACGACTTCTTTACTCATTCACTAGACTATCTTTGATGATCTCTAGAAGATTTTTGTCCTTGTTTTTCAGATGTGTTTGTACTTCTCGTTCTTGCAGCATTGAATTTTTCTGTCCTATTTTTTAACGGTGACATTTTTTCTACATCTAATTGTTTCCAATTTTCTTGTCTTCTTTTCTTCAAATCCTCCACTTTTTTCATTACCTGTTCCTGTTGTTCGGGGGTCAAATTAGAAATTTCAGCTTGAAAACCTGATTTATCTTCAGCTTTAGTTCCCACCTTGCCTACACTTTCTTTAACCAACTCTCTAAATTCTCTTTTATATAATTCAAGGTTTGAAAGTTCCTGTGGATTGCCATGCACAAGATCTGTTTGTGGATGCTGTAACATATTGAATTCAGCATAGTTAGTCAGCAGTTCTACAGCATGGCGGTTAAACTGCCAACGTTCATTTACGTTTTCCACGCTCAAACCAAGATTATGTATAATTTCCCTATATTCATTCTGCCTAAGAGGCAAAACACGTCTTGAAGTACCTTCTATTGTTGTACTATGTGGTATATCTAAATTCTCTTCTAATATAGATACAACCTCGTGTTGTGCAAGTGGAATAACTGGGTCATTCATTTGCTCACGAAGTACTGAAGTGATATCCTGTATCAGGGTAAAAGGACGGCGCATTCTCAACCTTTCTATTTTTATTGAAAGTTCAGTATCCCTTATTGCCTTCATCTCCTCAATTCTTTTCTTTTGTGATTCTTTAATTTTATTACGAGTATCAGGACTGAGGTCAAACAAGTCCACGAAAGAACCAATATCATTAGGTTTCATCTTAAAATTTTCTATTACAAATTCTATATCCTCACTTAAATCAGCCTCATTAACTTTGTAAGGTAACTCTGAATACATTTTTTTAAGACTCTCTGCAACCTCTGTGAACGTCCTTGATGTCATCGACTGTTGCACCATTTCGTTAATTTTTTGTATTCGTTCTTCTTTTAAAAACTTGATTTTACGTCGAGGTTCTTCTTCAATCTCCCTTTTTCTAATTGTTTCACGAAGATTTTCTTTATTTGCTAGTTCTAGCTTATCAATAGTAGAATTTATTTCATCTGGTGTAAAATAGGTTTTTTCAAAGAAGACGTCTAATGCCTCACTTATATCAATATCGTCTATTGGTTGAATAACATTAATTTCCGGATCATGAATCAATTGATTGATAGATGCAACAACTGTATCTATCATCTTTGAGCGATCAGAGAATGAATTGACTTCCTCACTTTGTTTGTTTAAATTTTTATGAACAGCTCTAAGTTTTTCGTCTCTTAATAAATTTTTTTTTCGCACTTGATGTTTTTTCATTGAATTAATTTGTGATGTTCTAACCTGTTCACGAGTATGATCATCCAGATTAAGACGATCTACTACGTAATTGATTTCATCTTTAGAATAAGTACGTAGGTTTAATAAAAATATTTCTTCTTTATCTTCCTCTAATCCTTCATTCATATCTTTGATTATTTGATCTAATTCAACTTTATTCATAAATTTATGCCTCCTTTATAATATAATAATAAGGCAATAACTTTAATTTGAGCATACCTAATTTTCCCCCCAGAAGAAATAGGTATGCTCAAATTAAAAAAATTCAATTATTTATCATCATATACAATCTTCAATGAACTCATTTTTTACTTGTGCGTATCCAGGAGTGCAATAATCACTGTAAGACAAGAATATTCTTAGAAAAATTCTACACACAAAAAAATGAAAAAAATTTTTTTATACTATAGAATAGGTGTGTTATTCATATTTTGCAAATAATTTTCTTTCCATTAAAATTTTAAAAAAAATTTCAATCAGAAATAGCTGTATACTACTCGTAGAGAATGATTTCATTACACAATCCAACCAGTTATTTGTGATTCAGAATAACTTAACATCATCCGTTTCTCATTCTCGTACTCCTGAAGTGTATTCTTCAGGAGTTTTTTGTTGTCCCACCACATAAGTTACTCACCAAACAATGCGCGAACAAAATAAGCCAAAATTTCCTAAAATAAGTCTTCAGCGACTAAGAAATCAGTTAAAACAAACTGTCTTTCTTTTCAGTCGTACTCATTTTTCGTAAAATTTTGGCTTATTGTCCTGTTTATCAAGTTGAGAAGGTTATGAAAGCATCGGTCAGCTCCGATGACAATAAGAAAGAATTTTTTAAAACAGCTTCTCATGTTTTGAAAAATTCAGACTTACTTCAAGGAGCTGATGCTTAAACACCGTGAATCAGAGGTTGTGAAAGAAGCGTTCAGCTCCGAGCGAATAAGAGAGGATTTTTTAAAATAGCTTCTCATATTTTAGAAAATCATCGCTTATTGCTGAGGAGTTGCTTCTTGAACACCGTTTACTCGTTTTTAGAGTGAAGTGAGATGGATCTCTCCAACTCCAGTTATTCGTATTCTAATTGGGTAGCGATAATCAATATAATTCCAAGTATTGTTCTCTTTCCCATTCTGAAACAGTTTGTCTAAAGGCTGCCCATTCTAAGCGTTTTGCTTCGACAAAGTTCGAAAAGATATGTTGTCCCAAAGCATCGATCATCACTTTGTCTTTTCTTAATTCTTTGATTGCATTATGGATCGTTGAAGGAAGATCTTGAATGTGGGCTTCTTCTCGTTCTTCTTCGTTCATCACATAAATATTTCGGTCCACCGCTGCTGGTGGTGTGATTTCATTACGAACGCCATCTAATCCAGCTTGTAATAAAACAGCCATTGCTAGATATGGGTTAGCAGATGGATCAACTGAACGCAATTCCAAACGTGTGGATAAGCCACGTGATTCTGGAACACGGACTAATGGTGAACGATTACGACCGCTCCATGCCACATATACTGGTGCTTCATAGCCAGGAACTAAACGTTTATATGAGTTGACGGTAGGATTGCAAACCGCTGTATAGGCACGAGCATGTTTCAATAGCCCACCTAGGAAATGATACGCTGTTTGGCTAAGTTCTAAATCGCCATCTTTGTCATAAAAGACATTTCCTTCATCATTGAACAAGGACATATTACAGTGCATCCCCGAACCATTGATCCCGAATAATGGTTTAGGCATGAACGTTGCGTGTAACCCATGTTTACGAGCAATTGTTTTAACGACTAGTTTGAATGTTTGAATATTGTCACAAGCATCCACAACGTCTGCATATTTAAAATCAATCTCATGTTGCCCAGGAGCTACTTCGTGGTGAGAAGCTTCTACTTCAAACCCAAGGCTTTCTAATTCTAAAACAATATCACGACGACAGTTCTCACCTAAATCTGTTGGTGCAAAATCAAAATATCCACCTTTATCGTTTAACGTGGTCGTGATCCCACCATCTTCATCTAACTTAAATAAGAAGAATTCTGGTTCTGGACCTAAGTTGAAAGAGGTAAATCCAAGGTTGCGCATATCTTTTAATGCACGTTTCAAATTCCCGCGTGGATCACCTGCAAAAGGTGTGCCATCTGGGTTATAGATATCACAAATTAAACGAGCTACTTTGCCATGATCACTTTCCCAAGGGAAGATCATCCATGTTGAAAGATCAGGATACAAATACATATCGCTTTCTTCAATCCGAACAAATCCTTCGATCGAAGAACCATCAAACATCATTTTATTTTCAAGTACTTTATCGATTTGACTAACGGGTACTTCGACATTTTTGATTGTTCCTAAGATATCTGTGAACATTAATCTTAAAAAGCGAACGTTCTCTTCTTCAATGATTCGTTTAATTTCATCACCAGTTATTTGTTTCTTTACCATGGTATCCCTCTTTCTTTTTGTTTATATTATTCAGTCAAAGAATTGTCGTTGCATTCCTTGCGACTGATAATGCCCAGTTTTACTTAGCCCACCTTGCGCCAATATCTCATCACGAAAAATTTGTCGAACGTCATGATCAGTTAGCGGTTTTTTGCTCTTTTCTTCCTGTTTTTTGGCTTGAGCCATTTCGTAAACTCGTTTGATACCAGCCATATTTAATCCATCAGAAAGATAATCTTTGATCTCTAACAACAAGTCAATATCGTTTAATGAATACATTCGACGATTTCCTTCGCTTCTTTCAGGATGAACAAAATCTTGTTCTTCATAATAACGAATTTGTCGTGCGGATAAATCAGTCAGTTTCATTACTGTACCAATTGGAAATACAGACATTGAACGGCGCAATTCCTTTTCTCCCATCAGACGTCCCCTTTCGTTTAACAAGTTGGGTAAAGTATACCAATCAAAAAAACTACTGTCAACCGCTTATGTCAGGTTTTCTAACATGAGGGTTGGTTTTTTTTACAAAAAAACTTGAGCAACGATTCATTGCTCAAGTTTTCTAACTTTTAAAAAAAGAGAAAATACATAGGTCACTCTGATAAGAAAGAGACAACGACCATTTAACTATTCAGCCATTTAGAAGTTGACTTTGCAAATCCTTTTACTTCATATCCATTTTTTTCTTCTACAAAATGCTCTTTCAAAACGAGGGTTTGTCTTCGTAAAGCACTTAACGTTTGCCCATCCTGACTGGGTACAAAGAGCGTGTATGGCACCATCAATTCCAACAACTGTTGTTTGATCGCTTGTACTAGCTTTTCTTTCCCATCGGTACTTTGCGCCGATATCAATACATTGGGAAAGAGTGAGGGAGTAAATAAGGCTGGATCAATTTGATCCGCTTTGTTATAGACTGTTAATACAGGCATCTCTTCCATCTTTAGTTCCGCCATCAACTGTAATACAGTCTGCTCCTGCAAAATACGATCTGGCGAACTTGCATCAACTACATGTAACAATAGATCCATGGATTGACTTTCTTCCAATGTTGAATGAAACGCATCAATTAATTGTGTCGGAAGATCTTGAATAAATCCAACCGTATCAGTAACCGTAATCTCAAATCCTTCTGCAAATCGCCATTTCTTTGTTAAGGGATCCAAAGTAGCAAATAACTGATCTTTAGAATACGTATCCGCTTGCGTAAGCAAATTAAGAATGGTTGACTTCCCCGCATTGGTATACCCAATCAAACCAATTTGAAAGATTTCACTAGACTGTCTTTTTTGGCGGTTTCTCGCTCGATGCGCTTCTACAGCCTTCAACTCACGTTTTACCCCTAATATTTTATTACGGATATGACGTCGATCCGTTTCCAATTTGGTTTCCCCAGGTCCTCTCGTTCCAATTCCACCACCTAATCGAGACAATGACTTTCCTTGTCCAGCTAAGCGTGGTAAAAGGTATTCTAATTGAGCTAGCTCTACTTGCAACTTTCCTTCTTTCGAACGGGCTCTCATGGCAAAAATATCTAAAATCAACTGAACTCGGTCAATGATAGGGATTCCTACTGCTTCTGAGACTAGCTGACTCTGGCGAGGGGTCATTTCATGGTTAAAAATAATCAGATCCGCTTCATGAGCATCCGCTTGTTGGATCAATTCTTGTAATTTACCTTTACCGATAATGGTTTGACGATCGACTTGCGGTCGTTTTTGCGTCAACGTAAATACTACTTCCCCAGAAGCTGTATTGGTCAGCTTGCTCAATTCTGCCATCGATTCTGTGAAGTATCGTTGATTCTGTTCTGTCTCAACACCTACGATGATCACTTTTTCTTTTTTATTCGTCATCTTTATCCTCCAACCACGTTCTGATCAATTGATCAATTTGCTCCATACTACTGGACTCTGCTAATAAGTCAAACCAATGTGCATCAAGACGATTACGAAACCATGTTAATTGTCGCTTTGCATACCGTCTCGAGTTCATCTTCAACTGCTCCACAACGTTTTCTAAAGATTCTTCTCCCTTAAAATACGGATAAAATTCTTTGTATCCAATACCTTGACTCGCTTGGACTTCACCAAGTTCATACACAAAACGTGCTTCTTCTAATAAGCCTTCCTCTAACATACTATCTACACGTTGATTGATGCGCTGGTATAACAAGGCTCTTTCGGTATTAAGACCAATCATACAATAATCATAAAGACGTGCGGGTTCCTCTTGCGGTGTTGTGATACTATAGCCAGTCACTTCAAATACTTCTAAAGCTCGAATCACTTTTCGTTGGTTGTTCCAATGAATTTTTTCCGCTGCTAGCGGATCTTTTGTTTTCAAATACTCCCAAAGTTCTTTTTTACTGAGTGTTTCAGCTAATTCTTCATATTTTTTTCGTACCGCTGTGACGCTTTCCTCTTTTGCACCCAATTGAAAATCATAAAGCAAAGATTGAATATACAACCCTGTTCCGCCAACGATCATCGGCAAATGGCCACGTTCTGTGATTTCTGTGATCAATTTTCGTCCAGCTTTTTGAAAATCTGCTACGGAATAAGTTTCATTCGGTTCGATGATATCAATCAAATGATGGGGAATACTTTCCATTTCTGACGTCTTTATTTTAGCTGTTCCGATATCTAATTTCTTGTAAACTTGCAGTGAATCCCCACTAATAATTTCACCGTTAAATTTTTTAGCCAATTCCACGCTAAGCGCTGTTTTCCCTACCGCTGTAGGTCCAACGATTACTAATACTTTTTCCATTATCATCCTACTTTTTCATTGTTTGTTTTATCCAAAATGCTTTTTGGGGAAAGTCTGTGATTATTGCATCTAGTTGTTGATCGAAACATCGTGTCATCTGCTGGTCGTCGTTGATGGTCCAGCATCTGATCGATTTGGGGAATGTCTCCATGGATGGCAAATGCTCCAAGTACCAGTCACCTCTAGGATGAATCCCTTCTATCCAAGGAGTATCTTCAGCTAACTGTACTTTCTTTTGTGACGTACTTAAAAGAAGATCCAGCTGTGCCTGAGGATCAATTTTTACTACTCGTTCCAATGTATGAAAGTTAAAACTGCAGTACGCATGTCGAAAAGGCCATTCCACTGCTTTTAATTGTTGAACTACTTTTTCTTCGATGCCAGCATACTCATATTTATCTGTTTTGATCTCGATCATTACCGTTCCACGATAATTCATTTCCCAAAAAAGATGCAAGACCTCTTTCAAAGTTGGCACTTTTGTTGCCTGAAACTCTGTATTGAACCACTTTCCTGCATTCAACTTTTTTATCTCTGCTAATGTTTTTTCCCGTACCAATCCTTTGCCATCCGTCGTCCGATCCACTTCCTCATCATGAATCACCACGATCTGCTCATCTTTCGTCAAATGAACATCTAGTTCAATCCCATCTGCACCTATTCGAACAGCTTCGGCAAACGCAGGCAATGTATTCTCTGGATGGGTACCACTACTTCCACGATGCGCAAAAATCTGAACCATTTCATCACCACTTTCAGTCTCTTTGATTGTACCATAGGAAAAAGGCTGTGAAAAAGTCGTAATACTTCAAATGGTTAAGAATGAGGTTGACTTGTCATTCTAAAAAATGAGTAAACGGTATTCAATAAAGAACTACTCAGCAATAAGCGATGATTTTCTAAAATATGAAAAGCTATAAAAGTCCTCTCTCATTCGCTTAAAGCTATTCTTCGACGATCAGACAAAAATCTCAAAATATGGGGAGCTGTTTCGAGATTTTCATTCTTCATACTCAGGGCAAACTGCTGTTTTCACAATCTCTCATTCATAGTGTTTCATCTATCGAAAAATAAGCCGAAAAAACCAAAAATATAAGGAACTACTTTTGGATTCTTCGGCTTATTTCTAAAAGCTAGACAATTCTGTCACAACCTTGACTTTACAAATTATAAAAGTTTTTTGATCCTCTTCGATCTCAACTCAAAAAACAATTAGCTCCACACATTATCATTTGAGAAAAAGCCAATGGGTTGTCGCGTGACACTTTTTAATTGCGCTTTTTTTTCATTGATCATTTCCGTCAGATTATCCGTGAAGTTTTCTAAGATCACACGTCCACCTTTATAAGCATAACCGCCTATTTTCATCGTTTCGTCAGGAGAAAGAACGACTTTACGGTGCGCAATGTTTTTAAATAACTCCTCTAAGATGTAATTTGGAAGATAAAAATTATTTTGTGCAGCAAATGACTGTAAATAAGCAAAATCATCAATAGTGATATAACAATCATCAAATGCATCAAAGCTGACATATTCATCTAACAGTGTTGCTCTTTTTTGCAAGATTTCATTGATTTTTTTATTTAGTTGATTCAAAGTCTCAATCTCTTTGACTTTTAATTCTAACTCCCGTCTTCGTTGCTCTTTGTTTTCAAGATGGCGCATCTGAACAACCATCCCGATATATACTAAAATAGCTCCTAATAAAACGCCGATTAAGCCTACGATGCCAACTACCAATTAGTGTTCCTCCTTGCTGTATTCTTCTATTTCATCATAACATAAACGTGCAAGCACAGACTATTTTCTAAAATTTTTTTATTTGACCTTTATTGACCAAGAATGTATACTACTTTTTAGGTAGAAGAAATGAATTTGTGTTACACTATTTGTAAAGAACTTAAGGAGGAACCAAATTATGAATTTAATCCCTACAGTTATTGAGCAATCCTCTCGTGGCGAACGAGCTTATGATATTTATTCACGCTTATTAAAAGACCGCATTATCATGTTAAGTGGTCAAGTGACTGATGATCTTGCAAACTCGATCATTGCTCAATTGCTTTTCCTAGATGCACAAGATTCTGAAAAAGACATTTATCTTTATATCAACTCTCCTGGCGGTTCTGTTACTGCTGGAATGGCGATTTATGATACGATGAATTTTGTTAAAGCAGATGTCCAAACCATTGTGATGGGTATGGCTGCTTCTATGGGTAGTTTCTTACTGACAGCAGGTAAAAAAGGCAAACGTTTTGCTTTACCAAATGCTGAAATCATGATCCATCAACCACTTGGCGGCGCACAAGGTCAAGCGACAGAAATCGAAATCGCAGCTCGTCACATTTTACAAACACGAGAACGCTTGAACAAAATTTTAGCAGAACGTACTGGTCAACCTCTTGAAGTGATCGAAAAAGATACCGACCGTGATAATTACATGACTGCTGAACAAGCGAAAGCATACGGTTTGATTGATGAAGTGATGGAAAACAGTGCTGGATTAAACTAATATCATTTGTAAACTAAAAGGACGATGGGACTGCTCGATTGAGCGGCTCATCGTCCTTTTTTCAGTTGGAACGAAAGCTCGGTTTTTCAATGCTGTTCTTTAAACTTCCCTTCGTTATATTGTTCTCCAAGTTCAACGTAATGTTGAATATTTTGGCGATTCTTTTCAATCTCTTCTTCCGTTAAAGGACGAATGACTTTAGCTGGCCGACCAAACGCTAATACGTTGGGCGGAATGACCTTGCCTTCGGTCACTAAAGAACCAGCACCAATCAAACTATTTTCACCGATCACTGCATGGTTCAAAATAGTTGATCCCATACCAATCAACGCGCCTTTTTCGATGGTGCAACCATGAAGCATACATTGATGTCCTACCGTTACATTTTCAGCAATTTCAACTGGTGCATCATGGTCCACATGAATAACAGTACCATCTTGAATATTCGTTCTTGCTCCAACTTTAACCGTATTGCTATCCCCACGAATCACCGCTTGATACCAAACTGTGACCGATTCTGCGAGCTCTACATCGCCAACAACAGTTGCATTCGGTGCAATAAATTTTTGACTCATTTTTACACATCTCCTTTTTTGGCTTATTTCCAATTATAGCAGAAGATGGATTTCTCCTTCAAAAAGACTAGCAGCTATTATTTCATAGTCCCTTCAAGCACGCCTACTCTCTAGGGACTGAGACAAAAGTTGTCTCAGTCTCTTCTAGTATCTCTAAAAACGAATAAACGGCGTTCAAGAAGCAACTCCTCAACAATAAGCGATGATTTTCTAAAATATGAGGAGCTATTTTAAAAAATCCTCTCTTATTCGCTCGGAGCTGAACGCTTCTTTCACAGCCTCTTGTTCACGGTGAGACAAAAGTAGCATCTTCGGAAAATTTGCCGAAATTTACCAAAAATTTGAGAAGCACCAAGTAGGTAACAATCAACATCAAAAACGAGTTTTTGTGTTTCTTGTCAATTTTCGGAAATTCCTTCTTATTTCTTGATGCTGAACACTTTTGTCTCAACCTCTCGTTTTTACACAACTAAAGAGCTCAGAACAATCTTTCGTGTTCCAAGCTCTTTCCTTTTATCTATATGCTATCTAAACTGGTAGCTAAATTTTATCCATTTACTTTAGAAATATTGATTGAGCCGATATAGCCAGCTTTATAGTTTTCCACATTGATTAGTGGGCTTGTTTCTCCTTTATTTACTTTAAAAGTAGTTGTAAGTCGATAGTATCCTTTTTCTTCTAAAACCCCATCTCTCATCAATGTGGTGTTAAGGAGTTCACGACTATCTTTAGACGAAGTATCTTCCTTCAATGCCACTTTTACATAATGGTCACTCAACATATCTACCACCGGTTTCACATAAACGGTTACTCGATAAGTTGCATTTTCTTCTAAAGCTTCACTACCGTTAAAGATTTTATATACACTAGCATGCTGATCAGCAAAGAAAGTATAGTCACCTACTAAAGCATTCACAGGATCTTTCACTAGTTCAATATCATCACCTGAGAACATTTTCCATCCAGCAGTTTGTCCGTCAGGCCAAGTATCATTGATTTTCACCGTTACATTAATCGTTTTTCTAGCCACTTCATTTACACTATTTTTCACTTCATAAGTGACTTGGTATTTTCCAGGAATAGAGGAATCAACGTTGTTTTCTACCACTTTGATTTTGTCTGTGATGTCTCCGTCAACACGATCATAAGCACTTAGATTGATTCGTTTGTCATATGGATCAAATAACTCATCGTGCAAAATTTCAATATCATTTGCATGTAACTCTGGTTTTTCAAAAACAGCTGCAAATTGATTGATTCTGACAGTATGCGTATTGAAGTGTTCTCCTGTTGCAGCTCCAATCGTAAAAGTATATTTCTTTGATTTATCGATGTTTGGATTTTTCAATTCCCAATGTTGCCCATCATAATCTGCAGTAATAAGTTGTTGCTTGCTATTCCATTTTAACGTTAATTTTTTAAAAGTATTTGGCGTGAATTTAATTTGTTGCATAGGAGCTAAAGCGGTTAAAAATCCGCTGTTGGCATCTGTTGAAAC
Organism: Enterococcus sp. DIV0703; assembly: GCF_051711065.1. Classification (NCBI taxonomy): domain Bacteria; kingdom Bacillati; phylum Bacillota; class Bacilli; order Lactobacillales; family Enterococcaceae; genus Enterococcus; species Enterococcus sp. DIV0703. The sequence continues at coordinate 2,193,195 of NZ_JBIOLX010000001.1, forward strand.
AAAGCCTCCATGAGCACCAACCATTTGAGCATGGTTGAAAGAAGTATCCGCATCATCTCTATCTGGCGCTTTAGAATAGGTATCCAATTCAAATCCAATTCCCTTTTTCAGGCCTCTGATACCTAGACCACCACCATTAGCTCCAATGTCGCCAATTGCTCCTTGGTGGAAAGCCACACCTACCCCATCAGCACCATTTACATTATCACCTAAATTGACATCCATATCCAACAAGAAATCATAGTTCATATCAAGGGAGACGATTCCAGATATTGTTCCTTTTTGAAATTGTTTCGATTGAGTAAGACGAGCTGTATGGGAATCAAGTTGGACGGCACTTCCATTAAATGCGACGATGTCTTTCAAATCAAAATTATTTTGATCCACATTTTGGGAGATAGCAATATTTTTATTGACTAAAACATTACTAGTTTCTGCATTTACTGACAATCCAACAACACTTACCCCAATTAATCCAATAGTTCCTGCACATACTTTTTTATAAAAGGTCTTTTTGTTCATAATAAATAACACTCCCATTCATATAGTTATTTTTTATACACTATCCTTTTCCGTTTTATCTGCATTTCACCATCTCTTTTCATTCTTTTAGTAAACAATTACGCGTAAAATTCATTTACTAGCAAGCATCCAGTAGTAGAAGCATTTTTGAATGCTATTTCGCCTCCCTTGATCTTTTTTCTACTACAAAATTATCGTAACGCTCAGATCCTATTATTTTTATTTTGTATAGTAGTCCAACAAATAAAAAAAGAGGTGAGACAAAAATGTTTAGCTTTAATAAATAAGAAGGGATTTCTGAAAATTAACAAGAAGCATAAACACTCGTTTTTTGCTGTTGATCGTTACCTACTTGGTGCTTCTTATTTCTTGATGCTACTTTTATCTCACTGTTTATTCGATTTTTAGAGATACTAAAAGAGACTGAGGAAAGTTTTTCCTCAGTCTCTCTATTCTAAAATTCTTTCTTATTTGCTCGGAGCTGATCGCTTCTTTCACGACCTCTTGGTTTAAACGGTGTTCAAAGAGCTGACCTTCGGCGATAAGTCAAAAAATCTCAAAACATGGAGAGCTGTTTCGAGATTTTCATCCTTAACGCTCAGGTCAAAACGCTTTTTTCACAACCTCTTGGTTTAAACGGTGTTCAAGAAGCAACTCCTTAAAATAAGCCTGAATTTTTCAAAACATGAGAAGCTGTTTCAAAAAATTCTTTCTTATTGTCATCAGAGCTACCCGCTTCTTTCACAACCTCTTGGTTTAATCGGTATCAAGCATCAGCAACATCTTCAGCAAATTGGCTATTGTACAGTTTTTCATAGAATCCGCCTTGAGCTAACAGCCCTTCATGCGTTCCTTTTTCGATAATTTGTCCTTGATCCATCACTAAGATCAAATCCGCATCACGAATCGTTGAAAGGCGATGAGCAATAACAAAACTTGTTCGTCCTTCCATTACACGATCCATTGCTTTTTGGATCAATGCTTCTAAACGAGTATCGACAGAACTAGTAGCTTCATCAAGTATCAAGATTTTAGGATCAGAAACCACGGCTCTGGCAATAGTCAATAATTGCTTTTGCCCTAACGAAACATTGTCACCTTCAGCGTTGATTTCCATTTCGTACCCATCAGGCATTGTCCGAATAAAATGATCAACGTTAGCTGTTTTTGCTGCATCAACGACTTCATAATCCGTCGCATCTAATTTACCAAAACGAATATTATCAGCGATTGTCCCTTCATAGAGCCAAGCATCTTGAAGAACCATCCCAAATAATGAGCGGACATCACTACGACTCATCGTTTTAGTATCAATACCATCGATTTTTATTGCCCCATGACTCACATCATAAAAACGCATCAATAAATTAATCAGAGTGGTTTTCCCTGCACCGGTTGGTCCGACTACCGCAACTGTTTGACCAGCTTTTACTTCAAAGTTCAAATCTTGAATCAACGGTTTTTTAGGGTCATAAGCAAAATCAACATGTTCAAATGAAACATTTCCTGCTACTGTTTCTGGTAAAGTGACATCCACTTTATTTTCTTTTTCTTCTGGTTCATCTAAAATCTCAAAGACACGTCTGGTAGCCGCAGATGCACTTTGCAATACAGAAGATAACTGTGTGATATTCCCCATTGGCTGGCTGATTTGCCAAATATATTGGATAAATGCTTGTAATTGCCCCACAACGATGACACCCGTAATGACGTAAAAACTTCCCAATACAGCCATACCGATATAAGTAGCATATGCGGTCAACTGAACTAAGGGCATCATCAATCCAGATATAAAGGCTGCTCTAAATCCATAATGTTTCAATCGATGATTGACTTGTTTGAATCCTTCAAACGTTTTTTGCTCACGTCCATAAACTTTTAACACACTAAAACCAGTCATATTTTCTTGGACATAACCATTTAAATCCCCTAACGAATTTTGCATTTCTTGGAAATATTTTTGCGAAGCATTGATCACACGTTTTGAAATCCAGATAGATGCAGGAATCATGATCATCGAGATCAACGCCATCAATGGCTGGATATAAAACATCATCGCTGCTGCCAGTGTGATCCCTAAAATAGCATTCACCACACCGATAAACGCTTGCTGTAACGCTCCACTGACTGCGTCTACGTCATTCGTCACCCGAGATAAGATATTTCCTTGTTGATTTTTATCAAAATAAGAAACAGGCAATCGATTGATTTTTTCTTCAATATCTCTTCGCAAATCTTGCATTGCACTTTGCACGACATTCGTCATCAAAACACCTGAAAGTAATTGCGAAACACAATAACCAACGCCCACGATCGTGATCCAAATCAAACAATTGAAAATATAAGAAAAATTAATCGCTTCGTTGTTTGCAATATTGTGACTGATCTCAGTAGTTGGCAATCCGACAACGTAGGGTAAAGCAACGTTGAAAATCACCGTCAAAACAGTAAACAACAGCACAAAGAAAAATGTTAACTGATAAGGTTTGATGTATCGAGCTAATCGTTTTAAGGAAGATAATGTTTGTTTCATGCTAATTCCTCCTTCGATAATTGCGAAGCTGCGATATCATAATAGATTGGACAGTTTTCTAATAATTCACGGTGTGTCCCGATACCTACGACTTCTCCCTCATTCAAGACGATGATTTTATCAGCATGCATGATCGTACCCACTCGCTGCGCCACGATTAACACCGTTGATTCGGTCGTTTCTTTTTTCAAGCGAGCCCGAAGTTTTGCATCCGTTTGATAATCAAGTGCCGAGAAGCTGTCATCAAAAATATAGATTTCCGGACGTCGAATAATAGCTCTGGCAATCGCTAAACGCTGCTTTTGTCCTCCAGAGAAATTAGCTCCACCTTCGGAAAGAAGTTCATCATACCCATCCGTTTTCTTCGAAATGAAGTCCGTTGCTTGTGCGATTTCAGCTGCTCGCTCCATCTCCTCTTGCGTAGCATCTTCTTTTCCATATCTTAAATTATCTGCGATCGTCCCAGTAAATAACAATGCTTTTTGAGGAATAAAGCCAATTTTATCTCTTAATTTACTCAAGCGATAGTCCCTGACATCTACGCCATCAATAAGGATTTCCCCATCACTTACATCGTAAAATCGAGGAATCAATTGAATCAACGTTGACTTCCCGCTACCTGTACTACCGATGAATGCGACTGTCTCTCCTGGCGAAGCAGTAAAACTCACATTACGGATCACGGGTTCTTGTGAATGTCCAGGGTAAGCAAATGTCACATTCTTAAACTCAATATATCCTTTGGTTTTTGTTTCAGATACACCATTTGGATCTTCTTTGATCGACGGTGAGGCATCTAATGCTTCTTGGATACGCCCTGCTGAAACAGCTGCCCGTGGATACATCATAAAGACACTTGCAAACAGCATGAAGGAGAATAATGCATGGAAAATATATTCAATAAATGCAATCAGATCCCCCACTTGAAGAGAACCAGCATCGATTTGAACTGCTCCGCTCCAAATGATCAAGACCATTACAATGTTAAACAGGAAGTAGAATCCAGGCTGTGCAACGGCCATTAAACGAAACAAGCTTTTCGAGCTTTTTGTATAGTTATCATTAACTTTCGCAAATCGTTTTTCTTCAAATTTTTCATTAACGAATGCCCGGATAACACGTAATCCTGAAAGATTTTCACGTAAAATACTATTAATCTTATCCAAATTTTTCTGTTGTTTTTTTGATAATGGTTCAGAAAATTTCGCAATCGCAACCACTGAAAGTAGTAAAAACGGTAGAGCTCCGATCACATAATAACTCAATGAAACACTGGTCCGCATAACCATATAAAGACTGACAACAAACATCATCGGTGTCATAAATCCGATCCGTAAGATATTTTGTAAGAACAGCATAATTTGATAAGCGTCGTTCGTCGTACGCGTGATCAACGAAGCAACCCCTAATGTTTCATATTCTTGGTGAGAATAACTTTGGATTTTCTTGAATAGATCGTCACGAATATCCGCAACGATGTTCGTCGTGATCCGTGAACCAAAATAGCCTAATAGAATATTCATAATGATCCCAACCACAGTAATCACGACCATCAAGATCCCTTGTTGTTTTACATAACCAAAATCGTTGTTACGAATCCCGACATCAATCATACGAGCTAAAATCGTTGGTAAGCCTAACTCAATTAAAATAAAACCAAATACGCAGATGAAATTTAATAACAAATATTTCTTATAGCGCATGGTATAGTGCCACATCAACTTCAAACTCTCATCTCCTTTTAATTAGAATAAATTTAGCTATTAATAAAAATAATAGCACACTCCTATAGTATATAGAACACCTCTCTCATCAAAAATTTTTTTTATTACATTTAAATGATAAAAAACATTTTTCCTTTCCACCTTGTTGATTTCTATACTTATCCACTTTTTTATGCTAAAATAGCAATTAACTATTGTATGAATTCATACAGAAGGTACGGTTGAAAAAATTTCCGAACAGAGAAGCAAAACGAGGCTTGTCTCTTTGATTAGAATCGCTCATTTTAATCAAAGCATATCAAAAAACAGGTGGCTTGACCCCTCGTTTTGTGTTGTCTAAAAAATCAACTAGCTAAATTACTGCGACATGCAGATAAAGGAGACATAAACATGATTTACAAAGTATATTATCAAGAATCAAAAATCCGTAATCCTAAACGGGAAGAAACAAAATCACTTTACATTGAAGCAAATAGTGATGTTGACGCACGTCAACAAGTGGAAGAAAATACCCCATACAACATTGAATTCGTTCAACTTCTAGAAGGCAGTCATCTAGAATACGAAAAAGAAAATGCTGAATTCACATTAGTGGAGTTTTAAAATGAAACTTTCCATCAAAAATAATGAGACAGGCGTCTTTGCTATTGGTGGATTAGGTGAAATCGGGAAAAACACGTATGGGGTACAATTCCAAGATGAGATTATCATCATTGATGCTGGAATCAAGTTTCCAGAAGATGATCTGCTTGGGATTGACTACGTAATTCCTGACTACAACTATATCGTTCAAAATATACACAAAGTGAAAGCACTGGTGATCACGCATGGACACGAAGACCATATCGGTGGCATTCCTTATTTGTTGAAACAAGCGAATATCCCTATTTATGCTGGGCCATTAGCGCTTGCACTGATTACCAATAAGTTGGATGAACATGGCTTGCTTAGAGATGCACAATTGCATGAAATCAATGAAGATACCGTGATTCGTTTCAGAAAAACATCGGTCAGCTTTTTTAGAACAACCCATAGTATCCCTGATGCGTTGGGTGTCGTTGTAAAAACACCTTCTGGTAATATCGTTGCAACAGGTGACTTTAAATTTGATTTCACCCCAGTTGGTGAACCTGCTAACCTGCACAAAATGGCACGGATCGGTGAAGAAGGCGTACTCTGCTTGCTATCAGACAGTACAAATGCTGAGATCCCAACATTTACAAAATCAGAAAAAACGATTGGTCTTTCGATCCTAAAGATTTTTGAGAAAATCGAAGGTCGGATCATTTTTGCCAGCTTCGCTTCAAACATTTTCCGTCTACAACAAGCAGCAGATGCAGCGGTTGCTACCGGCAGAAAAATTGCTGTTTTTGGACGCAGTATGGAAAATGCGATCGTTAACGGCCAACGTTTAGGCTATATCAAAGTCCCAGAAGGAACCTTTGTTGATGCACATGAAATCAATCGATTACCTGCGAATGAAACGATGATCTTATGTACTGGTTCTCAAGGTGAACCGATGGCTGCTTTAAGTCGTATTGCTAATGGTACCCATCGCCAAATCCAGATCCAACCAGATGATACCGTCATTTTCTCAAGCTCACCAATTCCTGGGAATACTACCAGCGTCAACCATTTGATCAATTTATTATCTGAAGCTGGTGCAGAAGTCATTCATGGGAAAATCAACAATATCCATACTTCTGGACACGGTGGTCAAGAAGAACAAAAGCTGATGCTTCGTTTGATGAAGCCTAAATACTTTGTTCCAGTCCACGGAGAATTCAGAATGTTGAAGATCCATGCTTCCCTTGCTCAAGATACCGGTGTACCTGCTGAAAATTGCTTTATTATGGAAAATGGAGATGTGTTGGCTTTGACTAGCGAAACCGCTCGTCCAGCCGGACATTTTATTGCCGGTGACGTCTATATCGACGGTAGCGGGATCGGTGACATTGGAAATGTTGTTTTGAGAGACCGTCATTTGTTATCTGAAGAAGGACTAGTTCTGGCAGTTGCTACTGTCGACATCAAAAAGAAAGAAATTTTAGCGGGACCTGATATTTTATCACGTGGCTTTGTTTATATGCGTGAATCAGGTGAGATGATCAATGAGGCGCAACGCATCCTTTTCCATGCATTGCGTGAAGTGTTAAATGCTCCTGATTGCTCTGAACATAAACTGAAAGAAGCCATGACAGGCGCTTTACAACCTTTCTTATTTGAACGAACAGAAAGACATCCAATGATCCTTCCAATGGTGATGACACCTGATGAAGAAAAATAAATGAAAAACTTATAATGGCTGCATGCGCCGACTACCTACATAGATGGGTAAAGTTCGGCGCAGTTGTCCATTATAAGTTTTTTTGTAACAAAAAAGAGCGTAATCACTTACGCTCTTAACATGTTTAAATAGGTGAACAACACTTATTTAGTTTACTCGCTCTACTTAAGCTTTTTCAACATTAGCAGCTTGTGGGCCACGATCTGATTCTTCAACATCAAAAGTCACTGCTTGACCTTCTTCTAAAGTTTTGAATCCGTCACCTTGGATAGCTGAAAAGTGAACAAAAACATCGCTTCCGTCTTCACGTGAAATAAAACCAAATCCTTTTTCAGCGTTGAACCATTTAACTGTTCCGTTTTCCATTAATAATACCCTCCTCGTGCCTAAGCACTTAATTGATTGTAACATTGCTCGCGTACGATAGAGGTGCAACAGATGTTTCAACTTCTATTCCCAAACAAAATTACAATATAATTGTACACTTGGTTCTTTTTTTTTGCAAGAAAGCTACTTCCACTTATTCAATTTATTCCTCTTCCATCAATCCCTCCTCTCTCAGACTAAAATACTGTTTGCATCCAATGATCAAATGATCTAAGACATCGATTCCCATCATCTCCCCACATTTTTGAACTCTTTTAGTAAAAAGCAAGTCTTGTTTAGATGGAAGAACATTCCCCGAGGGATGATTATGAACTAAAATAATTCTCGCTGCAGAATATCGAACAGCATAATGGAACACTTCTCTTGGATGTGCGATCGTTTGATCCAGGGAACCAATAAATAGCGTTTTTTTCAACAATACTTGATTCTTAGTATCCAAATAAATACAAATCAAATGTTCTTGTTTGTGATCCTTTAATTCTATGATTAATTGATGCGCTAATTCATAGCTGGCATGGATCGTGGGTTGTACCGCTACATGCTGTGTTTGGATTCTTTTTCCTAGCTCGATCAGTGCTTTGATTTCAAGAGCCTTAACCTGACCAATTCCTCGTATTTTTTCCAGCTCCGACAGCGTTGCCTGTCTTAACAGTGCAAGTCCACCAAATGTTTTCAACAAATTACCTGCTAGTTCCAAGACATTATAGGGATGCTGTCCCGTGCGTAATAAAATAGCAAGTAATTCTTGATCAGAGAGTGCTTTCTCTCCGTAAAGCAACATTCGCTCCCTTGGAAGTGAGGTTGCTGGCACAGCATCCAGCAAATTTTTTTCCATAAAATCCCCCCTTTCTTCTTCTCACTAATAAGATACGAAAAAAGGGGGGAGCTATTTTTATTTTTTTAGATATCCTGGTACTTCGTGTAGAGAAGATAAAACTGCTAACGTTTTTTGTTGCAAGTCTTCTGAAGGAGCCAACAAATCTGGAATCATAATCACTGGGATCTCCGCACTTGCTGCTGCAAGTATCCCGTTTTTAGAATCTTCCAGAACCAATGTTTCTTGTTTTTTCGTTCCTAGATATTCATGGGCAAGCAAAAAGATTTCTGGATCAGGTTTAGCACGTTTGACATTTTCTGCTGAAACAATCGTTTCAAAATAGTTTGTCAGTTGGTTCTTTTCCAATAATAGCTCAATAATATGACGTTGGTTACTAGAAGCGACAACTTTAGGTATTCGGTGTTCTTCTAAAAAGTCCAGTAATTCGATTACTCCTGGTTTTAATTGCACTGCACCTAAGGAAAACCGTCTGATCGTTTCTTCATAAGCATCATTAATGAATTTTTGGACATTATTTTTCCCAAAACTTGCAAAGATCTGATGATAATTTGCCCAAACCTCTTCATCTGATACACCTAGATATTTCAAATACAATTCTTTGTCGTAAGGAAAGCCCATTTGATCAGCAACCATTTGCGAGGCTTCATAGTAGACGATTTCTGTGTCAAAGAGTAACCCATCCATGTCAAAAATGACAGCTTTATAATTCATTTTTTCCTCCTAACTGTAACAATAGTGTTCGTACTTCAGAAATAAAGTAAAGGGAACCTGTAACCACTAAGACATCTTCATTGGTCATTTTTTCTAATATTTCAGCTAAACCAAATTGCCATAATGAAACAATTGAAACTGTTTCATCTACAAGATCAGTCACGGTGCTTAAATCCAATGCTTTCGGGTGTTCAAACGTCGTTAAATACAAATGCGCATTAGGAACTGCTTTTAATTGGGTTAGCATTGCTTCTACATCTTTTGTACTTAGTGCAGAAAATAAAATATTGATCCGATAATCTTTGAACTCTTTCTTCAAATTTTGAACCAAACGGCTGACTGCATGTGTATTATGAGCGCCATCTAAAATAACAAAAGGTTCTTCACTTAATTTTTCCATTCGTCCAGGCCAGTGCGCTTTTTTCAGCCCTTTGCGAATTTCTTTTTCACTAAATGGTATACCTGTCATCTTGCAGTAAACTTGATATAGTTCAATTGCCATACCAGCATTTTCTGTCTGATGTTGTCCAATCATACCAATCGTAAGCGAGGTCATTTTTCCATGCTCATTATGAAATGAAAATACTTCTCCCCATTGCTCAGCTGGATGTTGATAAGTAACTTGATAGTTTTCGCCAAAAATATGAAGGGGGGCATTTCTTAGTCTAGCCTGTTTTTTGATTACTTCTAAAGCTCTTTCTTCGATATTTCCCGTAACGACAGGCACCCCTTGCTTGATTATTCCTGCTTTTTGGGCAGCAATTTCTTCAATTGTTTCTCCTAAAATATCCGTATGATCCAAGCCAATCGTGGTGATTCCTGTAAGTAATGGTACGGCAACATTTGTTGAGTCTAGTAAACCGCCTAACCCAACTTCAATAATAGCAACGTCGACTTTTTGACACAAAAAATAATCAAATGCCATTGCTGTCAGCGTTTCAAACTCAGTGATTCCGGCAACTGCTTCAAATCGATCCAAATGTTCAACAAGTGGTCGGTATTTTTGTACAAGCTTGATTAAGTCTTGATCTGGAATTTCTTGTCCATTGATCGAGATTCGTTCATTAAAAGATTCAATATACGGCGAAGTAAATGTCCCCACTGTCAGTCCTGCTTCTTCTAGTAGACATCTCAGATACGTAACCGTCGAACCTTTTCCGTTGGTTCCTGCGATATGGATCGTTTTCACCTGTTTTTCTGGATGCCCGACTATCTCTAATAATGCCTCCACTCGATCTAGTCCCGGACGAGAGCCAAATGGCAAGCGGCTATGGATCCAGGCGATTGCTTCTTCTATTTTCATCAACATTTCCCCCATTCCATATTTATTATAGCAAAAAGCAAGCGGAAACACAGGAAAAGACGTAGTGTATGTAAAAGAAGAAGAAATACTGAATAGCCCATTCTGATTCTACTTATTTGTGCTGACGTCTTGCTTTTTACTTAAAAAAAGAGCGGAAATGTTTTTCAACTACTTTCCGCTCTCTTTTGCATTTGTACGATTGTTCGAATGTCAGATTACTGGATTGTTCTTAAGCTGCGGATTCTTTCTGTAACTGCTGCTTGTTTGTCCAAATAATCCTTTTCTTTTGCCCGCTCTGCTTCAACCACTTCTGCTGGCGCATTGGCAACAAAGCGTTCATTGCCTAATTTTCCTTGTACTCGTTTCACTTCATCTGTCCATTTCGCTAGTTCTTTTTCTAACCGTTTGATTTCTTCTTCGATATTGATCAAACCTGCTAATGGTAAGAAAATTTCTGCCCCTGTCAATACAGCTGACATTGCTAGATCAGGCGCAACGATTTCACTTGAGATCGTTAGCTCTTCTGGATTACAGAAACGCTCGATATAGCTGGTATTTTCTGTTAAGAATTGACCGATTTTCGGATCATTGATCTTAATCATTAATGTAATTGGTTTGGATAATGGTGTATTCACTTCAGAACGAATATTACGTACGGAACGAATTAGTTCTTTGAGTACTTCCATCCCTTTTGAAGCTGTTTCATCATTAAATTCCGGATGAACCACCGGATAATCAGCAACTACTAAAGAAGTACCTTGATGTGGGATGTGTTGCCAAATTTCTTCAGTAACAAATGGCATAATTGGATGCAATAGACGTAAAATTTGATCTAACGTATGCACCAAAATACTTTGTGTTGTTTGTTTTGAGACAGCATCATCACCATACAAGACTTCTTTACTCATCTCGATATACCAGTCACAAAAATCATCCCAAATAAAGTTATACAACTGACGCCCAGCTTCCCCAAATTCAAAATGATCAAAGAGTTCAGTAACCTTAGTGATCGTTTCATTTAGACGTGTCAAGATCCAGCGGTCTGCCACAGTTTTCTCGCCAGTTAGCGTAATATCTTCAACTGTCATGCCTTCACTGTTCATAATAACAAAACGTGAAGCATTCCAAATTTTATTAATGAAATTCCAAGCTGCATCCATTTTTTCATAGCTGAAACGGACATCTTGACCAGGTGCTGAACCGTTTGATAAGAACCAACGTAAGGCATCAGCGCCATATTTTTCAATCACTTCCATTGGATCAATGCCGTTTCCAAGAGATTTACTCATTTTACGTCCTTGTTCGTCCCGAATCAACCCATGAATCAAAACATTTTCAAACGGACGACGATCTGTAAATTCTAAGCTTTGGAAAATCATTCGACTAACCCAGAAGAAGATAATGTCGTAGCCAGTTACTAATGTGCTTGTTGGGAAATAGCGTTGATAATCAGCACTATTTTCATCTGGCCATCCCATCGTTGAAAAAGGCCATAATGCTGAACTAAACCAAGTATCTAATACATCTGGATCTTGTACCCACTCTTCACTATTTTCTGGAGCTTCCATCCCTACATACATTTCACCCGTTTCTTTATGGTACCAAGCCGGGATTTGGTGTCCCCACCACAATTGACGAGAGATAACCCAATCGTGAACATTTTCCATCCAACGTAAAAATGTTTGATTAAAACGTGGTGGGAAAAATTCAACTGCATCATCAGTCTCTTGATTTTTCATTGCTTTCTCAGCTAATGGAGCCATTTTAACAAACCATTGTGTGGACAAGCGTGGTTCAATGACTACTCCCGTACGTTCTGAATGCCCAACATTATGGATCATTTTTTCAATTTTGATCAATCGTCCGATTTCCTTCAAATCAGAGACAATCGCTTTACGTGCTTCGAAACGATCCATACCTGCATATTTTCCAGCTAAGTCATTCATCGTTCCATTTTCGTTCATCACATTTACACGTGGCAGATCATGACGGTTACCTACCTCAAAGTCATTTGGATCATGCGCAGGTGTAATTTTCACTACGCCTGTTCCAAATTCCATATCAACATACGTATCTGCAATAATCGGAATTTCTTTATTTACTAATGGTAAAATTACTTTTTTGCCGATCAACGCTTGATAACGCTCGTCTTCTGGGTGTACAGCAATCGCTGTGTCACCCAACATAGTTTCTGGACGAGTCGTTGCAATTTCCACTACACCCGAACCATCAGCCAGTTCATAGCTCATGTGGTAGAAAGCACCTTCAATCTCTTTGTGGATCACTTCGATATCCGATAAAGCAGTGCGTGCTTGTGGGTCCCAGTTAATAATGTATTCACCACGGTAAATCAAGCCTTTTTCATAAAGTGTCACGAATACTTTACGAACAGCTTCTGACAAGCCATCGTCTAGTGTAAAACGTTCACGACTATAATCGAGAGATAAGCCCATTTTTGCCCATTGTTCACGGATATGGCTTGCATACTCTTCTTTCCATTCCCATACTTGATCCACAAATTTTTCACGTCCTAAGTCATAACGCGAAATTCCTTGTTGACGAAGCTTTTCTTCTACTTTTGCCTGTGTAGCGATCCCAGCATGGTCCATCCCAGGTAACCATAAGGTATCAAAGCCTTGCATCCGTTTTTGACGAATCAGCATGTCTTGTAAAGTCGTATCCCAGGCATGTCCTAAGTGAAGTTTTCCTGTGACATTTGGTGGGGGGATTACGATTGAATAGGGTTTTGCTTTCTGATCGCCACTTGGTTTGAACAAATCTTGTTCCAACCATTTTTCATAACGGCCAGCTTCAACTTCTTGCGGATTGTATTTTGTTGATAGATTTTTTTCTTCCGTCATACTGATGTCCTCCTTAAAAATAAAAAAAGTCCTAAAATACTTTCGTATTTTAGGACGTATTGATTTACGCGGTACCACCTAATTTGTAGCAGTTTCCTACTACCTCTCATGTGAGTTAACGATCACGACTCGTTTATCTCTAGGTTTTATCGGTTTGCTGTACACGATAAAGGGTTCAAGATAAAAACTCCCAAGCTACCTTCACTAGTCTCTCCTAAGAACGTCCCACCATCTCGTTCTCTCTCTAAAAGGCTGTAACTAGTTACTCCTCTTGATCAACGTCATGCCTCATTTTACAATGGTTCAATTTTAAAGTCAATAAAAGACGGTAAGAATCGTATTTCCCAAAATAGTACCTCTTTAGGCTTATGATTCGCCTATTATAAAGAATTGACTAAACAATAAGCAGTAGTGACAATGTTTGCTTATTCAGAACGTGACTGTTCAAATTAATTTTTTAACTCTCTTACAGAAGACTGATTTTTTCCTGCTTCCTTCATCTCATTTAGATTATTAGCCTTATTTGTAGACTGATTCATTCGCTCCTCTAGTGTTTGAATTTTTATTACAGGGTGACTATTAGCCGTTTGAGGTGATTTATTTGTTAGAGATTGATCCCTGATTTCCTTGGGAATTGGTGTTGGTTGAATACCAGCGGACTTCTCTTGATTTAGACTATCAGCCACATTTGTAGACTGATTCATTTGCTCCTCGAATGTTTGATTTTTTATTACAAGGGGCGTTTTGGTTTGTTTATCTGTTAGAGAGTGATTACTGATTCCGAGAGGTGTTAATGTTGGTTCAATACCTTCAGACTTTTCTTTAGGTTGTTCCTTTTTTCTCTCTGGTTCCTTTACTGAATTACTTATTAGAGACTGATTACTTGTTCCCTGAGGCATTGGAGTTGGTTCAACATCTATATTCAGTTCTTTAAGTTGCTTCATTTCCTGTCTATGTGAGTGTAATTTCTCGAAACTCTCAACTAGTCTTTTAATTTTCCATCGATTCTGTTGGTATTCTGAGTCTTTATTAAGATACCCTGCCGTGTATTTAGGATTTATATTTTTAAATACACCAGATGAATATACCAAGAAAGACAAAACAACCTGGGAACAACAATGCTCATCCTTGATTAGTAATTCTTCAATCTGTCGATTCACATCAGACACTAATAGGTTTTTCGGACTTACGTAAGTATTTATAAACTGCTTAATCTTATCGCTTTCCTGTTGCCACCACTCCCTTTCGAATGGAGTCAGCACCTTATTAAGATTTTTAAAATATTTATTATTGTTACTCTCAACTTCATTAATCGTTACCTTCTTAAGATCAACAGAAACTAAAGGAATTTGTTTGCTACAATCGTCAATGACACTTTTTAATTTGGGATATGTATGTATAAAATGTTGTATCTCTTTTTTTTGATTAAGGATATTTGAAAATTGCTCCTCTATACTAAGTCGATCATCTCTAAATTCGTACACCTCAATCACACTATATTTCATTTGTTTTTTAATTTCTTCTTTTTTATTATTTAAATCTTTTTGAAACGTCTCAATTACTTTATTGACTCTGACTTGTTTTGTATTTTTTTTATTTTTTATCTTCAATAAACTATTTTTAATCTTATTTATTACAACTTGGGATTCATTTTGCCGCTTTTTTTCATCCATTGATAAACATTTTTCCGTCCAATTGATGACATCCGATTCAGTAAAATTAATATTTTGTGAACGAAGTGCTTCTTTAATTGATTGAAGGAGAGACTCAGCTTGTGAAAGGTCCTTGGTTTCCTTTAATAGTCCTTCTCCGTCATCCCCAAACCTTTTTTTTAAATCAGTTACATCACTTGAATTTCCCCATTCTCTACTCATTACAGAATAAATGACTGTTGATAAAGTCTCTCCCTCCTTTTTTTGCTGGAGTGCTTCTTCGATTTTTGGAAGTATTTCTTTTTTTGTCTGATAATCTTGTAATAGATTTAATGCTTTTTCCCTATCCGAACGATTCGAACAATCAATTCCTTCTTCACTTAGTGTATGATTAATCGTTTCCAGTATTATAGGAAAAAGGTAATCTACTTTTTGTTTTTTTAAATCTTTTCTTACTTCCCCCACTATATCAAGACCTTTTATTTTATCAATAGGGGCAAGTATTATAGTTTGTGCTTTTTCTCCCATTTCCATGCTTATTGCGGATATTCTTAAGATCACTTCTTTTTCATTCAAAATTTTGTTTGTTTGAATCTTATCCTCTTCATTTAAATAAGTGCTTAATTGATTATTGACTTGTTCAAAGTTTTTTTCCGTCCAGTTTGGGTAATTAACTTTTAACTGAAGCATAATCGTTGCGATCTGCTCGGGTTTTAATTGTTTGAGATAGTCATTGTTCTCCAGTTTATTATCAATTGATCGAAGTCCATTCATGTGTCGCTGATTTTCGATTTCACTCAGATCTTTTTTCATCATTTCCGATAAGGAACTATTTTTTTTTGCTTCTGTCTCCTTTAATTCTTCTTTAAATGCCTGAACTGTTTCAAATTTGTGCCATTGATTTTCACCAAAAACAAGTCTCCCTAGATAGGATAACTGTTTTTTTGACTCTGGAGAATTCAATAATCTATAGAATCTATCAAATCGGTCTATTTTTGCCCCACTATTCAATAAATCTTCTAATTGATTCCCTAAATCTGATCGATTTTCTTTTTTTAGTTTTTCGATGATACTTTTTTTATAAAATTCTAAACGGTCCGTTTCTTTGAAGGAAGTATTGACATGTTGCCTAACAGACTCTTTTACTAATGTGGACTGAGACTCAACATAAATTTGTGTCATCACCTCAACTGTTCCTTGTTCTTCTCCTCTTAATATTTCATCATATTTTACAGCCAACTCTGGGGTTACTTCTTTAGCAATCAAATAAACGAGCTCTTGATCAAGGATTCTTTTTTTTGTGATTATGGTACTTTCTTTTAAATTTATTTTTTTAAAATATGGAATGCTATTACCAATAAACGGCGAATCACTATGATTTGTAGCTATAGAAATATATGTTTTTTTTTCAGCTTCTGATAAATTCTTTCTTTGGAGAAGTTTAGAAATTATTTTATCATCTCTCAAAAAGTCAAAAAACCATTTATACTCATTATTCTTAGAAGATCTATTCATCGTTTCAAAAAATCCATCAATTACGATTTCTCTACATCCTTCTTCATAATCTAGCTCCATATTGACTAATTGTTGATAGTTTACACTGCCCTCGTTTAATAGTTCAAATGTACGAGCTAAAATATCCTCTTTGACTTTAGCTGAGTCCATGCCATATTGTAATTCTATACATATCTCTTTAATTTTTTTCTCGATTTCATCTGTCGATAATTTTATTTTATTAATACTAAACAAAACATTCTCATGAAAAAATTTCTCACCATCCACAGATAAACTATTAGTTAAAGATGTTAATAAGTTGAGCTGTTCTGTCAGATTTCTAGTTGGAACCATTAGAAGATCAAAAAGATGAATCTGATTTATTACATTATCAGAATTTTGTTGAAAATAGAGACAAGATTCCACGATCTCTCTCGTTATTACTCTCTCTTGTTTTAGCATCATTATCAGCTCATCAAGAGTTTCAAATCTGTTAATTGCCGTCCCCCCCTTAATGTATCCAGTAATTGCTGATAGTCTGCAGTTATTTTGTAAGGGAATTTATTCAACACTGCTTTCATTTGGTGGTATCCTTCACTTGTTTTGTCCGAAAACCGCTCCATTTCCATAAGAATTGTATTTTTTACCTTCTCTTGATTCATTTTTACCATCCTTTACATTTTTTTCGTTATAGCATCCGTGGCTTGTCTGTTTTGCTAGACATTCATATCTAGCCTAAATCATAAGAATTAAGGATTGTTCCTTTTATGTACATTCAATCAAATCTTAAACTTCATTAGTATTTTTTACTCCAACTTGTTTCATAACCGCCTCCTTCAGGTTAACTTTTTTCTTACAACAGTGATTCTATCCATTGCATTCATCTTTATTACTGTCATTCACTCCTAAAAAAAGGTTTCTTCTTTCAAAAAAACCAGTTATTTTATAATCCCTGCACACGATGATACAATGAACTGAAAGCTATTATATCAGTATTATGATTGTAAACAAACAAAAATAGATATAAACATGCGTTATAAAAAAACGCTTAGAAACATTGGCTCTAAGCGCTAAAACTATGGATTGTCATAAAAAAACTTCTGAATATTTCTCATTAAAAAATATAAGCGTTTGCAATTCTGTCGTCAAATCAATGTATTGAATATTCACATGTTTGGGTACGATCACTCGGTCAGGAGCAAAGTTTAAGATCGCTGATACGCCACCTTTCACAATTTCATCGATTGCTGACTGGGAGTGTTTACTTGGAACCGTTGAAATCGCAACTGTTACTTTTTCTTTTTTGACGATTTCGCCAAACTGTTCGATTGGATAAATAAATTGACCATCGATTTCTTGGTTGACGATTTTAGGGTCATTGTCAAATACACAGACGATATTCAAATTTTCATTTCTTCTAAAATTATTGTGCTTTAAAGCTTTCCCTAGATTCCCATACCCAACTAAGGCAATTCGTTTTTCCTCTTCCGTCTTTAAGATCCGATCAAATACTTCGATCAGATAAGGCACTTCATAACCATAGCCACTGCGCCCCAACTCCCCTAAATATGAAAAATCTCTACGGATCGACGCAGAAGGTACTTGGGTGATTTGACTAAATTCATTTGATTTAATCCGCTTCACACCTGAATCATTGAGCATTTTTAAATAACGTAAATATAAAGGTAGTCTTTTAGCTGTTGCTTTTGGTAAAACCGCTATTTTTTCTCCCATCTTCAAACTCCTTTGTTAATTTCTTCACATAGTCAGTTTATCATTTATCCTCTCTTAGAGCAACAGTAGGGAACATAAAAAAGAGTCTGGGATTGATCCCAGACTCTTAAATAAGTGTAAGAACAAATAAAAAGTAATGTTTTTAAAGTATGTTTTATTAAACATAAAAAAACGGTTCAATCTACTTTCTTATTCTTGTCAAAGCTCACGATAATTTCAAGACTCTTATAACAAATCAGCAAATTCTTCTACTTGTTCAGCTTCGGTAGCTGTATGGATCGTTTCCATTTTTAAACCAGAAAGAGCTCGTTCGATCATTTCTTCGATTGGTAAACGTTCTTCGTATTGATGAACTTTATCAAGTCGTGGTCGGGTCTTTGGTTGAGGTGGGGCAAAAATCGTACAGCAATCTTCAAATGGTTGGACTGAAAGCTCAAAGGTATCGATTTGTTCAGCTACTTCAATGATTTCTAATTTATCCATCGTAGCAACTGGACGAATGATAGGCGTATTCGTTACTTCATTGATAGCAACCATGCTTTGTAAGGTCTGCGAAGCTACTTGTCCTAAAGACTCCCCATTAAGGATAATCAACCCATGGCGTAATCGGCGGATCTCATCCGTTAATCGCAGCATCATCCGTCGAGTAATCGTCATCCAGTACCCTTGCGGAATGTTTTTCTTGATTTCTTCTTGGATCTCAGTAAACGGTACCTCGATAAACTCGATTTTACCGACATAAGGAGTCAATTTTGCTGTTAAATCTTTTGCTTTTTGTAATGCTTGCTCACTCGTGTAAGGTGGACTAGCAAAGTGGACCGCTTCAATTTCGACACCACGCTTCATGGCAAAATAACCAGCCACAGGTGAATCGATTCCACCAGACAACATCAACATGCCTTTACCACTCGTTCCCACTGGCAATCCGCCTGCTCCTTTAATCGTTTCATAGGATAGGTAAGCAGCATCTCGACGGATTTCTACCCGTAGTGGAATATCTGGTTTGCGCATTTGTGCTTCTATATCAGGGAAGATATCTACCACCGCATTTCCTAACGTTTGATTTAATTCATTACTTGTTAATTCAAAGTCGTGGTCACTACGTTTCGCAATAATTTTAAAGGTTTCTTTTCCTGTATAGACTTCTTTCATGATAGCTTGAACTGCATCTTTTAACTTTTGAACATCTTTTTCGATTCGAATACTTGGTGAGAAATTTTGGATACCGAAAATTTTAGCCAATTTAGGTATAACTAATGCACTATCAGCACCATTTAACAGTAGGTGCATCCGGTCACGATCAGCATGGATCTTGATTTCGGGGAAATCACTCAATGCTTGACGAACATTTTGAGCAAGTTGCATAATAAAACTTTTACGGTTTTTTCCTTTTGTTGACAGTTCACCATAGCGGACCATGATTTCACTATATTTCACAAAAACACTCCTTATTGATTAATTGATGGTTGAAAATTTCTTATATAATTGTTTAAAAATGATCATAAATTGTTCTACTTCTGCCATAGAATTACTTTCATCTAAACTAATGCGAACAGCTGACGTAGCTAAATCATCAGGCACATGCATGGCATGCAACGTGCTACTTGCAAGGTGTTTACGAGAAGAACAAGCACTAGTTGTAGAAATAAATATTTGTTTTTCTTCTAACGCATGAACAAGGACTTCTCCTCGAATCCCTTTGAGTGAAAAACATAAGATATGTGGTGCATAATCTTCTCCCTCTGAAAAAATAGTCACTTTTTCATAGGCTTTCAAAGCGTTGATCAATGCCTCTTTTAAATGTTTGGTGTGATCTGGCTTTTGAAGTTTTCGATCCAATGCAATTCGTAAGGCTTTCGCCATTGCGACAATCGCAGGAACATTTTCTGTTCCACTTCGTTGATTTTTTTCTTGGCCACCACCATTAAGAAGCGGTGCTAAACGTCGTCCCTTCTTCCAATAAATAAAACCTATACCACGTGGTCCATGAAATTTATGAGCTGAAAACGTCGCAAAATCAACTCTTTCGGTCAGCCATTCAGATAAAGAAACTTTTCCGATTGCTTGCACAGCATCCACATGAAAATGGATTTTAGGGTATTCTTTTAGCAACTCACTAATTTCTAAAATTGGTTGGATTGATCCAATTTCGTTATTGACTGCCATGATTGAAACCAATACTGTGTCTTTACGAATTAGTTTCTTCAATTCATCAACAATGACAAATCCTTGATTATTTACTGGCGCTATACTAACTTCTACCCCTAGAGATTTAAGTTGTTCAGCTGTTTCACTTACAGCAGGATGTTCTATCCCAGAGATGATCATGTGGTTTCCATATTCACGTTTTTCAATCATCGTCCCTTTAAGTACCCAATTATCGCCTTCTGTCCCACCAGAAGTAAAATAAATTTCATCTGGAGTAACAGTGATCAGCTCAGCAATTTGTTTTCTAGCTTGTTGTAACAAACGGTTTGCTTGATTGCCTAAATCATGCAAACTTGACGGATTCCCAATAATCCGCTGACTTGTCTTTATATAGGCATCTAAACTTTGCGGAAAGATTGGGGTTGTCGCACTATTATCAAAATATATCATAAGAAACCCCTCTTTTTTGAAATTCTTTACTATTATAACGGTTGTCCCAATTGCTTTCAAGAGGAGGTTGTTTTTTCAGAAAGTTTCGTGTAATTGAACACGCAAAAAGACAACACTTGGTGGATTGACCAGTGTTGCCTTTTTAGTTAGTTTTATTAAACTAAATCAGGATTCTTAAAATAAAAATCTTCAATTCGCTTGAAAGCACCAGGTTCAACACGTTCGAGTGCTGTACCGATCTCATCCAGAGCTTCTTGATAATGATGTTCCTTATTGAATAAGTAATAACTTTTATCAATTGCTTCTCTGATTTCTTCATGTGTGTGGCGATAACGATTTGCATACTGTAGCATTTGTTCTGTCAGTGCTGCAGCATCCACTAAATCATGCGTTTTCTTATCAAGTAAGTCTAAATCTTCTTCACATAACGTAACTAAGCGATTGACTTCTTCCATATTGACTCTGATTTTATTTAGCACGATACTTAGCTCTTCAATCCGATCAGTTGCCACAAAGAAAAATTCTAAATAATCATTTGGTAGACCAGGCAAACGTTGTTGTTCCACAAAACGTTTTAAATTACGCAATTTAAATTCGAAAGTATCGATTTTTTCTTGCGCTTCTTTTTCACCTTTTCTTAACTCGTGTAGTGAGTCATCGATTTCAACTTGTTGGTTTTCGATATCTTCTAAAACTTTGAATACTTTTTTATAGAAAGTCCGTACTTCAGAATATGGTAACAAGTGTTGCTGGATTTGTGGTTTCATCTGTTCGTTTTGACGTTCGATTTCTTCCACTTCTGTTTGGAATCCGCGTACTCGACCAATTTCATTATGATTCAACGCATAACTTTGAGCAGTATGATCTAACTCAATCAATAATTGACGATTGTTTTTTGTGGCATGTTTGATGTATTGTTCAATGGTTGCTTGATTGGTTGTGACATAATTTTGGGCTTCCATTTCCCGCTCTAGAATGTCGTAGAGCGAATCAATCATACTAGCAGTTTCACGATTCTCGAATTCAACCGTTTCAACTTCTGTTTTTTCAAGATTTGCTAATGAACTTTCAATACGATGGCTTACTTTTTCAATCTCACCAACAAGATCTTCTTCTGGGAAAACATATTGTTCCTGCATCAATTTTTCATAAGTTTGCTGGATTTCTTCCAGTTGTTCTGGGAAAGTAGTGTTCAAATCTTCAAATAGCGGCGGAACTTTTTTCATCAAAGCTTCAACTTCATACGTATGTTTTTCTGCTTTATCCAAAACTTCTCGAGCTTCAACAGGATCACCTGAAGTATTCAATGCAACAAATTGCGTGAATTCATTTTCGATCATCTTGACTTGCTTTTGTAATTCAGGAAACGCAGGACCGTATTCTTGCTCATCTTCTCTGATTGTTTCTTTCAGTTCTTCATAGACATCCAAAGCTTGCTGAACCGCTAGTGAATTACGTTCTTCTGTTTCACGTAACTCTTTTAGTCCATCACGAATCTCAGAAACTTTCTTTTCCATTTGGTCCATGGTTTTTTCTGCTTCGATCACAGCTTTTTTACCTTTTAAAAATCGGAAACTCTCATTAAGATTTTCTACTTCAAAAATTTGACTTTCTAACTCAGCAAACGAGGAAGTGGATATGTCATTCCATTTTTGACTCCATTCACGAAAGGTATTTTGGCTTTGCCCCACCAGATGCATTTTTTTAACATCATCGACTTCTTCAATCACAGGCAAGTCGAATAATTCTTCCTTGCGCTTTTCCAAGGCGTCCAATCGATCTTGGTTTTTTTTCTTCATATAGTAACTAACCAAAAAGACGACTAGGGCGACTATAATGATTGCTATGACGATTCCGATGATAACATTATTTCCCATTTAAGGTACCTCCGTTTTCAATATGCATCTATTTTTTATGCTTAGTTAAATAATTTGTGTGCATAAAACAATAAATACGTCTTCCGTGCAAAAGACATCTATTGTAAATTATAACACACAATTTTTAAGCATTCACTAACTTCATCGAAAATCTTTTATTCCTACCTAGAAAATAGCATAACCAGTATGAAACGCCGGTTTATTTTGGTTTGTTTCGTCCATTCAAGACTGTTTCTTTCGAGTCGCTTGGGCGATTTGCCGTTGAATTTCTTTGGCGATCTTAGGTTCAGGGGCACACTGCTCTTCCCAGTTATCAGGTTTTAATACCTTATTCGTGACCGGATGATAATGTGGTTTACCATCTGGGAATAATTTCCCCATGTTTGCTTGGTGAACGATCTCAAATATCTTCGTAGGATCAACACCCAATAATGAAAAAGAACCATAAGTAAAATATAAAAGATCGGTTAAAGCATCGACTTGCTCGATCAAAGGTGCTTGTCCCCATTCTTTTTTAGTCAACATTTTTTGTTCTGCTTTCTCTAATGCTTCGTGAAGAGCTGTTACTCCTTCGTGTAATTGTTCCTGATCTCCCTGACAATTGGCCGCAATCAATTCGACTAATTCTTCGATTTTAAATTCTGCACGATAAATGGCTGCTTGTTTCGAAAATGCAGTCGGTACATCAGGTGAACGAGGGTCAAAAATTTTATGAAACTCTTCTACTTGTTGAAAGGGTGTTTTCTCAGACATCTTTTTCTACCTTCTTTTCTTACTTCTCTTAACATTTTAACTGAAGTCTAGTCTATCAACTGTTTTAGTAAATCAAACCATAATGCTTCAGTCCTTGATAAATTCCGTCTTTTTCATTGGTATCAGTCACATAATCAGCAGCTTGCTTAACTTCTTTTTGAGCATTCCCCATAGCAACCCCGATTCCGACACCTTCCAGCATCTCAATGTCGTTATAATGATCACCAAATGCCATGATCTCGGTCATTTCGATCCCCATGTCTTTGGCAAAGGCTGCAATTCCTGAAAGCTTTGAACCACCTTTTGGAATGATATCAACGGTATACGCATTGGACCGTTGAAAGCTGCACTCCGGAAACCGCTCTTCTAATTTTTCTTGTTCTGATTCCTGACTCAATAAAATACATTGGTAAATTGGCTCATCAAGAATCTCCAGTGCCTCATATCGCTTTTTCTGTCGATGTGGGCTAAAAATTTGCAGTCCTTTTTTCATCAATCGAACGGGAAATTTTTTTGGTAATAAACTAACTAAACGTTTGATCAAAATCGACTGTCCTAATAGCATCGTGGTCGAACCAGCTAGTTGATCTCTTCCACCAAAAATGATCTGGCGATGGTTCTTATCAGCATATTCCACGATCTTACTTAAAACGACTTGATCAAATGGTTGATCTACAATCGTTCGTTCGGCAGTAAATACCAATTGTCCATTATAGACAACATACATATCTAATTCCAATTCATCAATCACTTCTTTGATTTTAACTGGACTCCGCCCAGTTGCTACACCACACAATATCCCATTTTTTCTAGCATAGCTAATCGCACGTTTAGTCGAAGCAAGTGCTTTTGAACGGTCGTTGACTAATGTGCCATCAATATCAAAAAAAATTGCTTTGATCATTCAACGCTCCCTCTCTAAAATAAATCCATTTGTTGTGGGTTTAAGCCTTCCGGTTTTATTTTTAATATTTTTTGTAAAGCTAACGCATTTTCTGCAGCATCTCCACCAGAATTGTTGTTAAAGATAATTCCGATCTCTTTCGTTTTTGAGCTAACAGAGTCAATAGCAGTTGCTAGTTCTATCAGTTCCTGCTCAGAATAGCGATAAAGAGTTCTTTTTTTACGCCAATCTTTATCATTGGCCTGCCAACCTTGAGCATTTCTTCCGTGAAACCTGAAAAGAGCAAAGTCTGGATTCGTGATGAATGGGTCAAAAGGAACTGTTGTGTTTAACAACTGTGGTTCATCAATTACTGCCAAAGAAAATTCTGCTCGAGTCATGAAGCTTCTCGTGCGCTCAACGAATTCCTCACTGTACCACGAAAAGTCCCGAAGTTCGATTGCTACCGGATAGCCAGCAAACCATTTTCGAAGCTTACGTAGGTATTGTACACTTTCCTTGGTGCATTTAAAGGAAGCTGGAAATTGGACTAAAAAACAAAAAAGCTTGTTCGCATCACTCATTGGTTTCATTACTTCCAGAAATTTAGCAATCATTTCTTCTTCTGTTTGATAATATTTTTCCCAGTCTCCTTGACCACTGATCCCTTGATACGCCTTAACAACAAAACGAAAATCATTTGGAACCTCTTGCACCCATTTTTCTACCGAAGTTCGTCTTGGGATTCCATAGTAAGCTGTATCAAGCTCCACTAATGGCAAATATCTAGCATACTCATAAAGTGTGTTATTCTTTTTTCCAGTCAATTTATCATGTTCTTTAAATGAGGTTAATCCGATTCGTATCATTTCAAGCCACCTTTGCTTTTCCATCCAAAAATCAACTATGTATAGTGAGATTTACTACTCATTGCTCAATGCCGCGGATAGCAAAACTCTTTCATATAGTATACAATAAGCGTTAAAGCCTATGCAAAATTATATGTAAGGAAGTCCGAAAAAAAATGAAAAAAATTCTAATTTTACACACTGGCGGAACGATTGCCATGAGAGAAAATCTTTTAACTGGTGGAGTGAGTCCTGATGTTGTGAATCCTTTGCTAGATGCTGAAATTGAAATTCCAGAAGATGTTGATTTAGTAATAGAAGATATCTTTAATCTTCCTTCACCTCATATCATGCCTAAACATATGTTAATTTTAAAAAAACGGATTAATGAAGCCTATCATTTGGGGTTTGACGGTGTTGTAATCACTCATGGAACAGATACGTTAGAAGAAACCGCCTTTTTCTTAGACACGACGATTGGAGATAAACTGCCGATCGTACTAACTGGCGCTATGCGATCCAGCAACGAATTAGGGAGCGATGGGCTGTACAATTTCGAGAGTGCTATTCGAGTCGCTAGTTGTAAGGAAGCAAATGGAAAAGGTGTATTGGTCGTAATGAACGATGAGATCCACTCCGCGCGTTACGTGACCAAAACCCACACGACAAATGTTGCCACTTTTCGTACACCCACATTAGGTCCAATTGGTCTAGTAACAAAACATCGGATCTTATTTATGCAAGAATTACTAGAAACTACACGCTTAGATATCACTTCAGTCAATGGTACGATCCCAATCGTTAAGGCTTATGCGGGGATGCAAGGTGATCTATTAGAAGCTATCGCCCATACCAAAGTAGATGGCCTAGTGATCGAAGCTTTAGGAGCTGGCAATTTACCACCACAAGCTGTAACAGCTTTGAAAAAATTATTAGTACAAAAAATCCCAGTGGTCTTAGTTTCCCGGTGTTTTAATGGGATAGCAGAACCTGTTTATGACTACGAGGGTGGCGGAAAAGAATTAGCAAACATGGGGATTATTTTTTGTAATAGCATCAATAGCCAAAAAGCTCGCATCAAACTACTGATTGCCTTGAATCACGGGTTAAAAGATCAATCATTGATTTCGTTTATTACTCAATAAGTTATAGCTAAATCACATACGAAAATTCCTGACATTAAAATTCCGTTCTAAAAAAATCCAGAGTTCGTTTAGCAATTGAACCAATTTTGCGCATTCTTTTTTCAATCATGGAAGGTTATCGATCCTTACCTATTACTGGATATCCAAAAGTCTTATTTCCATGTTAGAATGTCCAAAAGTATGAACAACTAAAGAATTCTTTATTATTCAGCACTTCGGCAATCAATCAAAAAAGAGGTTGAGACAAAAGTGTTCAGCATCAAGAAATAAGAAGGAATTTCCGAAAATTGCTTCTCAAATTTTTGGTAAATTTCGGCTTATTTCCGAAGATGCTACTTTTGTCTCACCGTGAACAAGAGGTCGTGAAAAGAGTGTTTTGACCTGAGCGTTAAGGATGGAAATCTCGAAACAGCTTCCCATGTTTTGAGATTTTTTGACTTATCGCCGAAGGTCAGCTCTTTGAACACCGTTTATCCGTTTTTAGAGATACTAGAAGAGACTGAGACAACTTTTGTCTCAGTCCCTTTTTTCCCTTGTTGTTCCTGCTTATTTCCCAGAGCTAGACACTTCTGCGACAACCTCTTTCCGATTGGAACATCGTTTGCTATTAGCAGTTTATTTATTTTTCCAAGTGATATTTGCTTCACAATAGAGTTGTTCTTGCATTCTGATTTCATGTCTTGTTTTCACACCATGTTCCATCTCTACTTGTTCATAATGACTTTCAATTTCATTTCCATATTCCACTTCTTTGTCAAAACGGATCAAAACTTTTTCTGGTACATGTGTCGTCAAGAAATCATAGCCTAAGACATCAATAATCCAGTTGAAATACATGGCATTGTTCACATGTTGGTTACTATCGATATCATAGAAACGCACGCGATAAGGTAACATCGTGCCCGATTCGATCTTTTCTATTTTTTCTTGCCGTTTGATTTTTTTGATTTTTTCGCTTTCAAACGGTGCAATAATTTCTTCATTGACGCTACTCATTTTCCGATTCACAAAATCCATTAATACAAAAACTGATTCTATTTTTACCAGTTCTGTACCTTCTTCATCATGAATCCAAAAATTACGATAACAAAAGAATTTATTGTACTCCATGGCTTGTGTTGTTATAGAAATCGTCTCTCCTACTTTAGGCAAACGAGTGATTGTCATTGAATAATTGGTAATGACCCAAGTCAGTCCAAAACTATTGACAAATTTACTGCCACGATCAAGCGCATCACTTTGATCTTCCGATGTCTTGATCACGATTCCTAACATTGATGGAAATGTCATGGTCTGATTAATGTCACATTCATAATATGAAACTTCATGTTTTTTTGTATATCTCTTTGCCAAAAAAACACCCTCCTCTTATCTTTTCGCTAATAATTGATCCACTTGTGAACCATAACTTTCCCCAAACATATTTAGATGGGCTAACAAATAATATAACTGGTAAATCGGCAATCGTTTTTCCCAATTTTTTTCCAAAGGATAGACCATTTGATAACTTTGTAAAAACTCTGGACGAAACCCACCAAATAGCTGGCTCATAGCTATGTCCTGCTCACGATCACCGTAAGAAACGGCTGGATCAACGAAGACTGGTTCTCCTTGCTGATCAAAGAACACATTACCACTCCACAAGTCGCCATGCAAGAGGCTAGGGACAATCTTTTTATCACTAAAGTTTTCTAACACGTATTGCTTAAAAGAAATAAATGTTTCTTGGCGGTTTTGATTCCAATGGTTGTTTTTTTGTGCCAAAGCAATTTGACTTTCTAGACGATTTTTGAAGAAGAAAAGCCACCAATCTTCTTCCACGTGATTGAATTGCGGAACGGTCCCTAAATAGTTATCCTTTCGATACCCAAATTGAGGAGCGGTTACCTTATGCAATTTCGCCAAAGAAACGGCTAGATCTTTTTGATCTCCTTTGCCAGGTTCGATCCATTCCATCAAAAGATAGGCACCATCTTTTTGTTCGCCCAGCATGTAAGTTTCAGGTACTCGAACGTAGGGAGCTAGTTCTTTTAACCCATCCACTTCCGCTTCAAAAAAAGACTTTCCAATATTAGGATGAAGCTTTAAGAAATATGATTTATTTTGCTCTTCAATTCGATACGTTTGATTAACGTCCCCACCAGTGATAGGTATCACTTTGCCTTCTAATTGGATTTCTGCTAACACCGACTGAATATTCATCTCTACTCCTCCTTACATGCTTTTCCAACCTATTTGTTAGCTATCATTATATCACAGAGAATCTAAAACAAAGAAAATAAGTCTAGTAACTCTTTGTTCAACAGTAAAAGTCCGTTGCTCATATTTATAGACAAAAAAAGAGAGGCTTCTTTCAAAATTAGTAACCCTACTAATTTCGAAGACTAACCTCGTCTTTCTTTCAATCCCTTATTTACTTTCTTTTTCAGTAATCTGAGACACCAATTCGTCTATTTTCTTCATACTTTGAGTAGAATCAGTTTTTTAAGCCAATGCGCCCATTGGATCCCAAGGAGCTAAAACGATTGGTTCTTCATTGAAGGCTTGGAGTTGCTCTTTCGACAACAAATCTTTGCGAACAACGATTTGATACGTGTATTCGTTCATCCAATCGTCACTCATTACAAAAAATCCTTTATTGCCAACTTTTTCTCCCCAGCTATTTTCGACTTTCCATTTCGTTGATTTCCCATCAACAAGATCGACTCCCGTCAATACCATCGCGTGGGTCATTAAGCTTTCACCATAATCTAAACGTTGTGCTTTAGTCATCGTAAAATCTACATCGAATAAGTCATCCATGTCGTAAACATCCAGTGCCATGACCCCACTATCTCTAGTTGAAGATTGTCCAACATCACAACCAAACCAAACGGACTCTCCTTGTTCCAGTTGGGCAATAGCCAACTGTTTAAACGTTGACATATCTACGTTCAAGTAACGAACTTCTTTCCCGCCAACCACATTACCTAACATTTCTACAGTGTAAGAACGATCAAAAGGTTTGTCTTTTGTCGGTGCATTGATGATGCTAACGTAATCATCTAGTTTTACACCAATATATTTATCATAAAAGAGTTGAGGTGTAAGCTGTTGGTCAATATGATAATTGTTTTCTTCGTCACGGTATTCAAAATCAAATTCTTTTGGTGGTGTTCCTAAGGAGATGGCTAAAAATTGATAGATTCCTTCTAGCATTTCCTCTTTTTTTGCTTGAATCGCTTCAGCAGTTTCACCACCGGCAATCATTTCACGTAAGACCGTCGCATCTTTACGCAACAATTTATTCAAGTAATTATTTAAATCTCGTGAATTTGAACTATTTGCACTTTCTGGCATAACAGATTTAGGAACTACACCATATTTCTGGAAGAGGGAAACGATCATATCCCATTGTCCGCCATCTTGTTGTGGGGTTGTTAATAAAAAGGCTACTTTTCGGCTATCTAAGGCATCATTCCCTGTTGCGATAATATTTTCATAAAAATAATTAGCTTTTTCATATTTGTCCCAGAAAAATGTATAGTTTTGTGATAATTCAAATTCTTTCAAATGGAATTGATTGAGCAATTTATGTCGGAAAGTATTTAATGCTGCAAACATCCAGCAACGACCAGATTGTTTCTGATTTGAAACCTTTCCCGTTGATAAATCAATTGAAAAAACCGGTGTATTAGACACATGGGCAGCCACATTTTCAGCAGAAGCGGTGATCCCATTTTTTACTACCGCTCTTTGTAGAGCTTGTTGTTTGTTGTTTTCTTCAAAACCTTTTGCAAATTTTTTCGTCATTTCAGGTGTAATAGCTTTCATCCAATCATCCTTCCAATCAAAAATATATCTTTAATTCTACCCTTAAGTGGTTTGAAATACAACGACTCACTTTTAATCGTTACAACAAATCGACTGAATCCCCCTCACGACAACCCTTTTTTGTTATTCTCAAAAGTTTTTGAGAATAACAAAAAAACCACAGCCTCTAAGCTGTGGTTGAAGTACTCCGGCAGTAGGACTCGAACCTACGACATCATGATTAACAGTCATGCGCTACTACCAACTGAGCTATGCCGGAATCAAGTACATGTATATAATATCAATTTATCTTAAATAACGCAATACTTTTTTTACATATTTTTTTGTTTTTTCACAAAAATCACTGCCCAAAATTTGTTATTTATACAATTTAGAATGTTCATCCTATGAAACCAATTTTTTTTGTTTTAGATATTGACAAAATTGATTATTTTCGTTATTCTATTACTTGTATTAAGAAATCATGCCGCTTTAGCTCAGTTGGTAGAGCGCTTCCATGGTAAGGAAGAGGTCGCCGGTTCAAGCCCGGCAAGTGGCTTACTTAGATAACGTAACCTGTTGTTTTAACAATAAGGTTACGTTGTTTTTTTATCTTCATTTTTTTAAATACTATATGATTTTATAGCTAATAAAACTAAGCTGTAATGAATAGCTAGTTGTAAATAAACGTAAAGGACTAGAGCCTTAGATATAAATCTTACGTTTACTCTAATAACGAGTAAACAGTGTTCAATCAACCACTCCTTGCAATAAGCCTGAATTTTTCATAATATGAGAAGCTGTTTCAAGATCCCCATCCTTATTGGCCCTGCAATTACTCATCGCAGTTTCTACTTAGTGAGCGCTCAGATCAAAACGCTCTTTTCACATCCTCTGATCTACGATGTTCCAAGTAGTATCGAAAATAAGCTGGAGAATCCAAAAAATAAGAAGAACTATTTTTGGATTCTCCAGCTTATTTCTCAGTGCTAAACGCTGCTGTCACAACTGCATGTCTTTAAGGGCGTAAATCAACTAGAGGGACTTGGTTATCCAAAGTTCCACTAGGGGATTCAAGTTTAAAACTATTTAAACGGGGGTCTAAAGTTAACGTCATCGTTTCATCCATGTACATTTTTGAATAGTCTTTGATATAAATGGCTCCCATATCACTGTCAATCTTCATTGGATAGTCTGTTTTCTCTTGTTTGCTAGCTAATAACAATAGACGGAAGCTCGTATCTAACGAACACACACCCATCTTAGAATACTTACCCACACCATCATCTAGGTCAAGAATGATGGTGGCACCTTCTTGGATATACTTTTCTAATCTTTCCTGCGCTTTTTCAGTGATTTTTAAATACATATTACCTTCCACCTCCAACTCTCATTACCTTACGATGCTAGCACGTTTCTTTCTATGAAGCGAACCATCTGCTCAGTTCCCGCCTAAACTATTCCTTTTGTTAAAAGTTATCTTTTGAAATACCAGACTAATCGCATCCATTAAGAAAAACCTATTGTTCAATCGCACTGATAAATTAACTAGTCTTATACTGTGCCCAAAATATATACAGACAAAAAAAACACGATAGAAATTCTATCGTGTCTAAATACTCCGGCAGTAGGACTCGAACCTACGACATCATGATTAACAGTCATGCGCTACTACCAACTGAGCTATGCCGGAATCACCTTGTTCGTTTTTTACAACGAACACACACATAAGATAATCTTATGGGGGTTTATATAAACCGCGTGGCGACGTCCTACTCTCACAAGGGGCAACCCCTCACTACAATCGGCGCTAAGAAGCTTAACTTCTGTGTTCGGCATGGTTACAGGTGTATCCTTCTCGCTATCGCCACCACACTGTGGTGTTATCATTATTGAGTTTGCTTTTGCTCACTCAAAACTGGATTTGAAGTATTTCGTAAACTCTACCGAGTTTTTTTCTTTACCAATGTGGTTAAGTCCTCGATCGATTAGTATCAGTCCGCTCCATACATCACTGTACTTCCACTCCTGACCTATCTACCTGATCATCTCTCAGGGATCTTACTTTCTTAAAGAAATGGGAAATCTCATCTTGAGGTGGGCTTCACACTTAGATGCTTTCAGCGTTTATCCCTTCCCTACATAGCTACCCAGCAATGCCCTTGGCAGAACAACTGGTACACCAGCGGTAAGTCCATCCCGGTCCTCTCGTACTAAGGACAGCTCCTCTCAAATTTCCAACGCCCGCGACGGATAGGGACCGAACTGTCTCACGACGTTCTGAACCCAGCTCGCGTGCCGCTTTAATGGGCGAACAGCCCAACCCTTGGGACCGACTACAGCCCCAGGATGCGACGAGCCGACATCGAGGTGCCAAACCTCCCCGTCGATGTGGACTCTTGGGGGAGATAAGCCTGTTATCCCCAGGGTAGCTTTTATCCGTTGAGCGATGGCCCTTCCATGCGGAACCACCGGATCACTAAGCCCGACTTTCGTCCCTGCTCGACTTGTTGGTCTCGCAGTCAAGCTCCCTTCTGCCTTTACACTCTTCGAATGATTTCCAACCATTCTGAGGGAACCTTTGGGCGCCTCCGTTACCTTTTAGGAGGCGACCGCCCCAGTCAAACTGCCCATCTGACACTGTCTCCCACCACGATCAGTGGTGCGGGTTAGAGTGGCCATAACGCAGGGGTAGTATCCCACCAGCGCCTCCATCGAAACTAGCGTTCCGATTTCTACGGCTCCTACCTATCCTGTACATGCGGTACAGACACTCAATATCAAACTACAGTAAAGCTCCATGGGGTCTTTCCGTCCTGTCGCGGGTAACCTGCATCTTCACAGGTACTAAAATTTCACCGAGTCTCTCGTTGAGACAGTGCCCAAATCGTTACGCCTTTCGTGCGGGTCGGAACTTACCCGACAAGGAATTTCGCTACCTTAGGACCGTTATAGTTACGGCCGCCGTTTATTGGGGCTTCAATTCGTACCTTCGCATACGCTAAGCACTCCTCTTAACCTTCCAGCACCGGGCAGGCGTCAGCCCCTATACTTCATCTTACGATTTTGCAGAGACCTGTGTTTTTGATAAACAGTCGCTTGGGCCTATTCACTGCGGCTGATCTTAGATCAGCACCCCTTCTCCCGAAGTTACGGGGTCATTTTGCCGAGTTCCTTAACGAGAGTTCTCTCGCTCACCTTAGGATTCTCTCCTCGACTACCTGTGTCGGTTTGCGGTACGGGTCGTTGTTTTCTCACTAGAAGCTTTTCTCGGCAGTGTGACATCAGGAACTTCGGTACTATTATTTCCCTCCCCATCACAGCTTATCCGTACAGATAGAAGCATTTGACTCCTATCAAGACTTACTGCTTAGACAGACATTTCCAATCGTCTGCATTCCTTAGCCTCCTGCGTCCCTCCATTGCTCAAACAAAAACAACGAGTACAGGAATATCAACCTGTTGTCCATCGCCTACGCCTGTCGGCCTCGGCTTAGGTCCCGACTAACCCTGGGCGGACGAGCCTTCCCCAGGAAACCTTAGTCATTCGGTGGACAGGATTCTCACCTGTCTTTCGCTACTCATACCGGCATTCTCACTTCTAAGCGCTCCAGCAGTCCTCACGATCTGCCTTCAACGCCCTTAGAACGCTCTCCTACCAATACACCTAAAGGTGTACTCCACAGCTTCGGTAATATGTTTAGCCCCGGTACATTTTCGGCGCAGGGTCACTCGACTAGTGAGCTATTACGCACTCTTTAAATGGTGGCTGCTTCTAAGCCAACATCCTAGTTGTCTGTGCAACCCCACATCCTTTTCCACTTAACATATATTTTGGGACCTTAGCTGGTGGTCTGGGCTGTTTCCCTTTCGACTATGGATCTTATCACTCACAGTCTGACTCCCGGATATGAATGAATGGCATTCGGAGTTTATCTGAATTCGGTAACCCGAGATGGGCCCCTAGTCCAAACAGTGCTCTACCTCCATCATTCTCAATTCCGAGGCTAGCCCTAAAGCTATTTCGGAGAGAACCAGCTATCTCCAAGTTCGTTTGGAATTTCTCCGCTACCCACACCTCATCCCCGCACTTTTCAACGTACGTGGGTTCGGTCCTCCAGTGCGTTTTACCGCACCTTCAACCTGGACATGGGTAGATCACATGGTTTCGGGTCTACGACTACATACTCAAACGCCCTATTCAGACTCGCTTTCGCTGCGGCTCCGTCTCTTCAACTTAACCTCGCATGCAATCGTAACTCGCCGGTTCATTCTACAAAAGGCACGCCATCACCCATTAACGGGCTTTGACTTGTTGTAGGCACACGGTTTCAGGTTCTATTTCACTCCCCTTCCGGGGTGCTTTTCACCTTTCCCTCACGGTACTGGTTCACTATCGGTCACTAGGGAGTATTTAGCCTTGGGAGATGGTCCTCCCGGATTCCGACGGAATTCCTCGTGTTCCGCCGTACTCAGGATCCTCCTAGGTGCCTTCCAAATTTCATCTACGGGGTTTTTACCCTCTTTGACTGACTTTTCCAAGTCATTCGACTATCTGAAAGAACTACCATATTGGAGTCCTACAACCCCAATGAGCAAGCTCATTGGTTTGGGCTTTTCCCGTTTCGCTCGCCGCTACTCAGGGAATCGAATTTTCTTTCTCTTCCTGCAGGTACTTAGATGTTTCAGTTCTCTGCGTCTACCTCGAATGCGCTATGTATTCACGCAAACGTAACATCCTATAAAAGATGTTGGGTTCCCCCATTCGGAAATCTCTGGATCATAGCTTACGTACAGCTCCCCAAAGCATATCGGTGTTAGTCCCGTCCTTCATCGGCTCCTAGTGCCAAGGCATCCACCGTGCGCCCTTATTCACTTAACCTTATCAACCTTACGGTTGGGTTTTGATCTTTCTTCTAGCGATAGAAGTCCGATCAAGAAAATAAGCAATTGAACTTATTAAAAAACTCATTCAACGCGGTGTTCTCGGTTTGTATTACTAATTTACTTCAAATATCCAGTTTTCAATGAACAAAAATATATCTTTGAGAGTAAACCTCTCAAAACTGAACAAAGTGAAAAACAAACAGTGTAGTCTCCGTAATATTCCTTAGAAAGGAGGTGATCCAGCCGCACCTTCCGATACGGCTACCTTGTTACGACTTCACCCCAATCATCTATCCCACCTTAGGCGGCTGGCTCCAAAAGGTTACCTCACCGACTTCGGGTGTTACAAACTCTCGTGGTGTGACGGGCGGTGTGTACAAGGCCCGGGAACGTATTCACCGCGGCGTGCTGATCCGCGATTACTAGCGATTCCGGCTTCATGTAGGCGAGTTGCAGCCTACAATCCGAACTGAGAGAAGCTTTAAGAGATTAGCTTAGCCTCGCGACTTTGCGACTCGTTGTACTTCCCATTGTAGCACGTGTGTAGCCCAGGTCATAAGGGGCATGATGATTTGACGTCATCCCCACCTTCCTCCGGTTTGTCACCGGCAGTCTTGCTAGAGTGCCCAACTAAATGATGGCAACTAACAATAAGGGTTGCGCTCGTTGCGGGACTTAACCCAACATCTCACGACACGAGCTGACGACAACCATGCACCACCTGTCACTTTGCCCCCGAAGGGGAAGCTCTATCTCTAGAGTGGTCAAAGGATGTCAAGACCTGGTAAGGTTCTTCGCGTTGCTTCGAATTAAACCACATGCTCCACCGCTTGTGCGGGCCCCCGTCAATTCCTTTGAGTTTCAACCTTGCGGTCGTACTCCCCAGGCGGAGTGCTTAATGCGTTAGCTGCAGCACTGAAGGGCGGAAACCCTCCAACACTTAGCACTCATCGTTTACGGCGTGGACTACCAGGGTATCTAATCCTGTTTGCTCCCCACGCTTTCGAGCCTCAGCGTCAGTTACAGACCAGAGAGCCGCCTTCGCCACTGGTGTTCCTCCATATATCTACGCATTTCACCGCTACACATGGAATTCCACTCTCCTCTTCTGCACTCAAGTCTCCCAGTTTCCAATGACCCTCCCCGGTTGAGCCGGGGGCTTTCACATCAGACTTAAGAAACCGCCTGCGCTCGCTTTACGCCCAATAAATCCGGACAACGCTTGCCACCTACGTATTAC
Source organism: Enterococcus sp. DIV0703 (assembly GCF_051711065.1). NCBI lineage: Bacteria > Bacillati > Bacillota > Bacilli > Lactobacillales > Enterococcaceae > Enterococcus > Enterococcus sp. DIV0703. The sequence goes on from NZ_JBIOLX010000001.1 coordinate 2,229,264, forward strand.
CGCGGCTGCTGGCACGTAGTTAGCCGTGGCTTTCTGGTTAGATACCGTCAAGGGATGAACAGTTACTCTCATCCTTGTTCTTCTCTAACAACAGAGTTTTACGATCCGAAAACCTTCTTCACTCACGCGGCGTTGCTCGGTCAGACTTTCGTCCATTGCCGAAGATTCCCTACTGCTGCCTCCCGTAGGAGTTTGGGCCGTGTCTCAGTCCCAATGTGGCCGATCACCCTCTCAGGTCGGCTATGCATCGTCGCCTTGGTGAGCCGTTACCTCACCAACTAGCTAATGCACCGCGGGTCCATCCATCAGCGACACCCGAAAGCGCCTTTCAAATCAAAACCATGCGGTTTCGATTGTTATACGGTATTAGCACCTGTTTCCAAGTGTTATCCCCTTCTGATGGGCAGGTTACCCACGTGTTACTCACCCGTTCGCCACTCCTCTTTTTCCGGTGGAGCAAGCTCCGGTGGAAAAAGAAGCGTTCGACTTGCATGTATTAGGCACGCCGCCAGCGTTCGTCCTGAGCCAGGATCAAACTCTCATAAAAAGTTCGAACAATCTTGCGATTGTTAAGCTCAATTGTTTGCTAGCATATTGCTTGCTTGTTAAAAATGTTTGTTGTCTTGAATCAATCAAGACGCCCTACACATTTGGTTTGTCTTTGCTTTGTTCAGTTTTCAAAGGTCTACTTGATTAAAAGCTAATCAGTTGAGATTGCCGTAGCAACTTTTATATCATATCAGAGTGACGTTTGTTTGTCAACTCTTTTTTAAAAGTTTTTTTCGACTTCATTTTTTAGAAGTGTTTCAGCAACTCATTTATCATAACTCGTCGTTTGTTATTTGTCAACAACTTTTTTGAAGTTTTTTTCGATAGAATCAAGCTTCGTAAGCTGTCGTTTTTTAACGACTTAGTTATCTTATCATGTGTTTTTAGAAACGTCAAGAACTTTTCTGCTATTTTTTTAGAAAGTTTCATTACGCTGTTTCTTAAATCAACGTTAATAAATTTATCACGTAAACCAAGGTACGTCAACAAGCATTTTCACTTAATTTTTCAAAAAAATATTCAAGCAAAAGATCATCATTCGCTTTTACTTCAAAAGAAGCATAAAAAAGTTTGCATTATCGAATATAATCCATGATAAACTGAACGTTTCATCCTTTAAGGAGGGTCGGTTACCATAAAAAAAGAAACTTGAATTTTTTTTCAAGTTTCTTTTGGTGTCTAATTCTACATTAAAAGAAAGGAACTCCTTCCACTTCGTAAGTGCCAAGGACAGAGCGCATTTGATCTGGGTCTTCCCAAAGATAGCCTTTACCTAAGTCTTCACTTTGACTTTTTTGCTCAGTTTCAAAAACAAACAATGGAACATTTTCGTGATTAATATGTGTATTGGTCAACTCCATCAAATTAATTTTGCTAACATCAATATGAACGATTTCTTTTAAAAAGCTAAGTATGTTTGCTAACCCCGTCTTTTCTTCTGAAAGCTCTGCTAATGCAAACTCCAGCTTGTCATCAATTGAATGGACTAAAAATTTTTTTGATCCATCCTCCAAATGCAACATGATTGTACCAGCTACTTTTTTGCTTGCCAAAATTTCCACCTCGATCAACTTGTTCTGTGGTTTACATAAAAATTCTAGCACATTTTCAGAAAAAATACACTTTTTATTTCTTATTTTCTTTCTGTTCTAGTTCTTCTAGTGCTTCGTCCACCCATTTTGGTAGTTGTTCCGCAATCGTGGCAAACCCGATCTTTTTATTTTTATTCGTAAAGTATCTTTTCCTTCGATAAGGAATAACAGGGCTCTTCTTCTCCAACGTACGTAACGACAAACTAATTTTTTTTGAATATTCATCAATATCAATGATTTGAACAGTTACTGGTTGACCAACTTTTAACAATGTGTGAATACTTTTCGTGTAACCTGATTGTACTTCTGATACGTGAATCAAGCCTTGTGTTTCCTCGTCTAAAGACACAAATGCACCATAAGGCTGTATTCCAGTTATTTTTCCTTTAATTATTTGTCCAATTTTATATGTCATGTACTTCCCTCTCTTTGCATTTATCATTATACTGTAAATGATTTAAAAAAAGAAGTTTTGAAAATACTCAATAGAAAAAGGGGTCCTTTAGATGAGTGAATTTGACAAGAAAGTTTCAAGAAGACATACCGATAGCGTAAAATGGGATTCAATTAAAGAAACCTATCAAAGAGACGACTTATTGCCTTTATGGGTTGCAGACATGGATTTTTTATCACCTGCTGGAGTAAAAAAAGCTTTTGAAAATTATGTTTCTCAAGGTCTTTTTGGTTACTCTACCGTTTCAGAAAAATTATATCACGCAGTCATCAATTGGGAAAAACAACAGCATCAGGTATCTTTAACAAAAGAACACATTGTCTTTACTAGCGGTGTTTTATCTAGTTTAGCTGTTGCAATTCAAACTTTTACTGAACCAGGTGACAGTGTGCTGATCCATGACCCCGTTTACCCACCTTTTTCTGCAATCGTCGAGAGTAATCACCGTCAGCTTATACGGAGTCAATTAATTGAACAAAACAATAAATTCATGATGGACTTTCAAGATATGGAAAAAAAGATCGTTGAACAACAAGTAAAAGTGGTAATCCTTTGTAATCCCCACAATCCAGGGGGGCGTGTTTGGACTAAAGAAGAATTATCACAACTAAGCGAACTATGTTTGAAACACAAAGTGCTGCTTTTTAGTGATGAAATTCATCAAGACTTAGTTTTTTCAACGAACCATTTTAACTCGATGTTAACGATTGATGAAACACTAAGTCAGTCTTTAATCACGTTTACTTCGGCAACCAAGACCTTTAATTTAGCAGCGATTAAAAACTCAATGGTGTTTATAAAAAATCCTAAATTAAAAGAACAATTTGAACAGCGGTTACTAATGAATCAGCAACAAGATATAAATACTTTTGGTCTAATCGGTACACAAGCTGCTTACGAAACGGGTAGAGAATGGCTTAGTCAACTGCTTCCTTATATAGAAAAAAACGCGGCCACTGCCACTTCTTTTTTTGAAAAACATTTACCTCAACTAGGTGTGATGACGATTGAAGGAACGTATTTGATGTGGTTAGATTTTTCTGCTTATGAAGCGAATGACGAGTTGCTAGAACAAACATTGATTACCAAAGGAAAAGTTGTTTTAAATCCTGGCATCTCATTTGGTCCTGCCGGTCATGCTCATATGCGATTGAATTTAGCTTGTCCGGAAGAAACACTACTAGATGGATTGATGCGGATAAAAAAAGCCTTCACATAAAAAAACAAAAGCATTTTTGACGACTTTTAAACGAGGTTCTATTCTAATTAGAAATAAAATAAACCAACTGGGTCAATGATTGAAACCAGTTGGTTTATTTTGTGCTTAGTTAGTAATTAAGATGCCTTACTATTGCGAGTGATTATTCTGATACTTCAACTTTCTCGATCACTACATCATGTACTGGACGATCTTGTGGACCACGTTGTACGTTAGCAATTTCATCTACGGTAGTCATGCCATCAATCACATGACCAAATACAGTATGACGGAAATCTAGCCAAGGTGTCCCACCACCTTTGTATGCTTCGATGATTTCAGCCGGGAAGCCTGCACCTTCTAATTGATCTAGCATATTCGCTGGTACATTTTCATTATTCACGATAAAGAACTGGCTACCGTTTGTATTTGGTCCAGAGTTAGCCATCGATAACGCCCCACGTAAGTTGAACAACTCACGACTAAATTCATCTTCAAAACTTTCACCATAGATGCTTTCGCCACCCATACCTGTACCAGTTGGATCGCCACCTTGAATCATAAAATCAGGGATGACACGGTGGAAAATTACTCCGTCGTAATATCCTTTTTTAGCAAGTTCAATAAAATTTTTAACTGTTTTAGGCGCTAATTCTGGGAATAATTGGACCGTAATGTCACCACGGTTTGTTTTTATTACTGCCTTTGGTCCTTTTTCATTTTCTAAGCTTAATTGTGGGAATACCATATCTTTTTCCTCCTAAAAATTATTCCTTCATTGGTAATAATAACATATTCTCTCTATTCGCTGTTACATGAAACTTAAGAAAACAAAAAGACTCATCCTTATGTAAAAATGATTATATACTTTTTATCAAATGATAGATACTTTTCTGCGTTTCTCTGACTTAAAAAATAATCCACGAGTATTTTTAAATATGTGAACCAGTAGATTTCACGAGAGATCGTTTTCGCTTCTGCCCCAACCTCCTTAAGAATTAGAAATAAATCATTTGTTTGAGAAGTATTCTCAATTAAATTCTGCTATAGTGTGGGTATGAGGAGGAAGTTTTCTATGGAAATCTATGATATTACAATTATCGGTGCAGGACCAGTAGGGATGTTTGCAGCGTTTTACGCAGGTATGCGTCAAGCAAAAACTAAGATCATTGACAGTTTACCTCAACTAGGTGGGCAATTAGCAACGCTTTACCCAGAAAAATATATTTATGATATTCCCGGCTACCCCGCCGTGAAAGCCAGTGACTTAGTAGCAAATCTGGAAAAACAGTTAACCACATTCAATCACTCTTTTCATTTGAATGAGGAAGTTCTTTCTATTACTAAAGAAGATGAAATAATTGAGATCACAACTACTAAAGGAATCCACTATTCAAAAGCAGTCATTTTGACTTTAGGAAGCGGTTCTTTTCAACCTAGAAAATTAAATGTACCAGAAGCAACAACTTATGAGCATCACGGTCTCGATTATTTTGTGAACGATTTAATGAAATATGCTGGTAAAAAAGTAGCAATTGCAGGTGGTGGTGATTCAGCAATTGATTGGGCGTTGATGCTAGAACCGATTGCGAGTGAAGTTTATCTTATCCATCGCCGGCCAGAATTTAGAGCTCATGAGCATAGTGTAAACTTATTGAAAGCTTCATCAGTCAATCTTTTAACTCCCTATCTCATTGATGAATTATCTGGAGAAAATGGGGAATTGACTGCTGTTCGCTTAAAACGGGTAAAAAGCGAGGAAACAATTGAGTTACTGATTGATTCATTGATTGTTAATTATGGGTTCACCTCAAATCTAGAACATCTTTCAACATGGGGACTTGAAAGTACCAGAAATGCAATTTCAGTAAACTCAGATATGTCAACCTCGATACCAGGCGTTTATGCTGCTGGCGATATCTGTTCTTACAAAGGAAAAGTAAAATTGATCGCTACTGGATTTGGCGAAGCACCTACAGCTGTCAATAATGCGTTACACTTTATTAACCCTAAAGAACGCACACAACCTGGACACAGTACCAGTTTATACGATAAAAAAGTTCCTCCTAAATAGGATAGCTTGTATGATTTTTGACCATTTTGTCCAAAGCAGAGGAGACAACATTTGTTTCTTGCTTTTTTATTTGGTAGGCTAACAATATAGTTGATTCACAGAAGCAAAAGGAGGAAGAAAATGGTTATCAAAACTGAAACGCTAGAAGAAAAAGCACGTGAATTGCTCAATGAGCGTGGAGTAACCCTTGAAGACATTGCTGAGCTAGTGATGTTTTTACAAAAAGATTACATTACTGATCTTACTTTAGCAGATTGTATCCAAAGTGTTCACGCTGTCTTAACCAAACGTGAAGTCCATAACGCGATCATAACTGGGGTTCAATTAGATATTTTAGCAGAAGAAAATAAGTTGATGTCACCGCTCCAACATATCATTGAAGATGATGAAGGACTGTATGGGATCGATGAAATACTAGCCTTATCAATTGTAAATGTCTATGGGACAATCGGTTTCACTAATTATGGCTATATCGATAAAGTAAAGCCTGGTATTTTACAAAAATTAAATAGCCATGACGGAAAAAATGTGCATACTTTCTTGGATGACATCGTGGGTGCAATCGCTGCCTCTGCTGCCAGTCGTCTTGCTCACCAAGAGCCAGAAAAACGCAGTCGTTTGACTCAATAAGAGGTTGTGAAAGAAGCGATCAGCTCCGAGCGAATAAGAGAGGATTTTTTAAAATAGCTTCTCATATTTTAGAAAATCATCGCTTATTGCTGAGGAGTTGCTTCTTGAACACCGTGAATCAGAGGTTGTGAAAACATCGTATAGCTCCGATGACAATAAGAAAGAATTTTTTAAAATAGCTTCTCATATTTTGAAAAATTCAGGCTTATTTCAAGGAGCTGATGTTTGAACACCGTGAATCAGAGGTTGTGAAAACATCGCATAGCTCCGATGACAATAAGAAAGAATTTTTTAAAATAGCTTCTCATATTTTGAAAAATTCAGGCTTATTTCAAGGAGCTGATGTTTGAACACCGTTTAGAGAAAGAGGTTGTGAAAAGAGCGTTTTGTCCTGAGTATTAAGGACGAAAATCTCGAAACAGCTTTTCATGTTTTGAGATTTTTTGACTTAATACCGAAGGACAGCTCTTTGAACACCGTGAATCAGAGGTTGTGAAAACATCGTATAGCTCCGATGACAATAAGAAAGAATTTTTTAAAATAGCTTCTCATATTTTGAAAAATTCAGGCTTATTTCAAGGAGCTGATGTTTGAACACCGTTTAGAGAAAGAGGTTGTGAAAAGAGCGTTTTGTCCTGAGTATTAAGGACGAAAATCTCGAAACAGCTTTTCATGTTTTGAGATTTTTTGACTTAATACCGAAGGACAGCTCTTTGAACACCGTTTAAAGCAAAAACCCGAGACAATCTCCTTGTCTCGGGCTTTTTTTATTCTATTGAAACAAAATAGGCATTATGATTTGTTCTATTCTATGTTTGATTTTAACTTCTTTTTAGCTCTCTTTTTCCAATGATCACAAAAAAAGCAAAAAAGAGTTCAATTAAAATAAAAAATAAAATAAAACTATGCATAAAAAATTGTTCTGGTAAGACGTTAATGATTGGATCGGTTGTCGGATCAAACAGCCAATCGTCGTTGTTAAAAAATGTTTCATGGAACAAGATAAAAAAGCGATCAAATCCTACCAACATAAAAAAGCCAAAAACAATCGGTACGAGCATTCCAATCTTAAACGGTTGAACTAAACGCCAAAAACGCTTATGACGTTTCAGATAAAAGAGATAGTAGATACTAGGTATCAACGTCAACAGCAGCACAAAATAGTTAAGTAAAAAAAGTTTTTTGACTTCATAAAAATGATGTGCTCCACTTGCAGAAATAGGAAAATTTTGCAGACTTAATTCCTTCTGAAAAGGATTATTTAAATAAGCCATTAATTGATCAAAATTTTTCAATAAAGTTTCTTGATCAAGCGTAGTATGATCCAATATGTTCAGATATTTGATGTCTAGTTCATAGAGAAAGCGAAAATTGATTGTTATCGCGATCGCCAGACTGATCAGCATGAAGAATAGACAAACCAAACCAGCATATTCTCCCCACACCCATTTTGTTTTTCTCATTCTAGAAACTCCACTCATCTAACGAACAGAGAACGTGTGTAGCAGGTACCGGTAATAAAGGTACATCCTCAGCTTTCGTAAATCCTGAGAGCACCAACAACGTATCAATCCCATTTCGAATCCCTGCTTGGATGTCTGTTTCATAGTTGTCTCCAACCATGATGACATCTGCTTTCGTTAAACCTAATTTTTCTACCGCCTTATCCATAATGATCGCTTCTGGTTTGCCAATATAAATCGGCGGCGTCTGCGTAGCTGTCTCCACAAACGAAATAACCGATCCTGCACCTGGCAACAACCCACGCTCAGTTGGAATATTTTTATCTGGATTTGTTCCAATAAATGTTGCCCCTTTTTGGATCGCAAGAGTCGCTTTGACTACTTTTTCATACGTCAGATAATTATCTAGACCGACTACTACATAATCGGGATTTTCTTCGTTCCAGACAAACCCTGCTTCTAAAATCAAATCGATCAAACCAGCTTCACCTATGGCATAAAACGTGTTTCCTTTCCCGGCAGCGTGCATAAAATCGATCGTTGCTAAAGAAGCTGTATAAACAGTTTCTGGGCTAACGTGTATATCAAATTCATCTGCCAAGCGATTGGCTACTGCCTGTGGACTTTTTGTGGTGTTATTCGTAACAAACAGAAAAGGCTGTTTTTTTGCCTGAAGAGCCTCCACAAAACGTTTCCCAGCAGGTATAGGTTCAGTCCCCCGATAAATCGTTCCATCTAAATCAATCAAATATCCTTTATAATCCATCTTTACTCTTCCCTTTGTCTTATCGTAAAATTAGTGTTGGCTTTTGGTTTAGTTGATGTTTTTTCAGTCTTTTTTTGTTCTGTTTTTCTTTTTTTGATGACCGGTTTTTTGTGATTTGAAGAAACGGGTCCTTTTTTCTCATCAATGTACGCACGATGTTGGTTTTGATTTTTCTTTTTTCTTCGGCGAGGAGTATTTTTTTCCTTCTTACCTCCGATTTGTTCAATCACAAAATAAGCGCAACCAAAATTACAATACTCATACAAATAATCTTCCAAAGCATCAATTCGTTGGTCGGGATGAGCACGTCTGTTATCTACTCGGAAAAATCCTTTTAATCTTAATTGTTCATAGCCCCAATCACCAACGATATAGTCATAACGCGACAAGACTTCACTATATCTTTCGCCAAGTTTTTCTGGATTGAACCCCTCTCGATGATCCTTTACTAGGCGATAGTGCTGTTCGCCAATCAAAAAATTCTTCTCATCGATGAAAGTAATGATTTCTCCCTTTACTTTCTCCGGTTTGGGTTCTTCGATAATTTCTTCTAACACGGCGGTGATTTCTTCTGTCACCGTATGGTCCTCGACATTTTTCGCTGTCTGTTTTTCTTTTGTTTTAGCTTCAACGGCGTGTTGCTCTTTTTGTTTTGCCGACATGCTTTCACCACCTATCGTTCCTATTATACCTTGTTTTTATTTTATTGGATAGTGAGCATTTAAGTATTCCCCTACTACGCTACGAATAAATTCCGGAAATAAAAATTCATTTTCACCAGCAATCTCAATCGTTGGAAAGAAAGGTACAAACATAAAATGATCCACTGTTGTAAATGTATATCGACGCTCGTTATCTATCGGCTGATTCAGCCAGTGAACTTGATGATTCACTGCATCATAAGAGATCCCACTATAAACTACTTGTCCAAAAATTTTTCCCCGAAATCCCATACCTCTGATTGGGTAATTGCGTAAAAAGGCACGATTTTTTTCGATTTCTAATACCAATCGAATCAAATCACTTCCTTTAAGTGTGACATTCAGTAAATGCATTGGATGAGGCAATGCCGTATGCAGTTGATCCTGATTGATCAGCCCTGCTGGTAATCCAGTTAAAAACAACCCACTATTTAGCATTGCGCCTTGTGTTTGCCCACGATACTTGACTGCTTCTAACGCCTCATAGATAAAAGAATGTTCCGAAAAAATATCTACTGATAAATCATAAGGTAACTTGGCTACTTTTTTTGCCGCTAATAGTTCGTGCCCTTTAGTTAAATAATCATGGCTTTCCTGCTCATCTTCAATAAACGTCGTCATCGTTTCTGTTGGGATAGCCCGAGCTGATTTTTGGATGATGTTTTTATGCTCATCAACGGTGAGGTGAACCTCTCCAACGTATTGTCCATATTTTCCCGCTGCTGCAAGCTGAACACCATTAACGATTTGACCATCAATCAGCAAATGATGCGTATGTGAGCCTAAGATTACATCGATTGACGGAAGTTCTTGGGCAATCTGACGATCGTCTTGGATACCTAGATGGCTCATCAATACCAAGATGTCTACTTTTGGTCTTAGTTCTTCCACCAATTCAGGCAAAATATCATAAGGGTTTCTGATATCCCAACCATTTGGACTATATGTTAAGGGAAAAGGAGCCGTCAAAGCCAGTAAGCCGATTTTAGTCTGTTGAGGAGTTTCAATGATCTTGTACTTTTTTGCCCATTCCGGCGGTTGCAACAGATGTTTATCAAACAAATTATCCAATAAAATATCAAAGTTTGCCTGATCATAAAGATGATTCAATTGATCCTTGGCATTTCCCACGCCTTCATTATTACCTATCGTCACAGCATCATAGCCTACGTTATTCATTAGTTCAACATTTGCTTGTCCATCGGTTGCTTCTGATAGCGGGTGCCAGCGATCAACAAAGTCACCTAAATCAACAGTGATGGTCGTGGTATTTTCTTTTTTTTCGTTTTCACGCTTTTTTTGCTCAATAAACCTTCTGATTTTAGGCCAGTTTTCTAGATGCGAGTGTAAATCATTCGTATGTAATAGAACTATTTTTTCCATCTTATTCTTTCGCCTCACTTTTCTTTATCATACCATAGGCTTTTTCTTTGTTCACTTTGAAAGATTTTAAAGAAAATCAAATTCCTCCGCTGTGAATAGACTCCATTCTAAACGTTAGCCTTGTGGATAATATCGGATCAAGCTAATAATCAGTCTATCTCTAGCTAGCGATTCGGGGTAGAAAAGTGATGAAAAAATACGTTACAGCAAAACATGATCAATAGATATAATTCTATCGGTATTGCCCATTTATTCGTCAACCAACGTTCAATCAAATCGACAGAAATAAGCCGTAGAATTTCCAATATACGCAGGACGAATGTCGGAATTCTTCGGCTTATTTCTTAAAACTAACTCTTCTATCACTACTTCTTCAGTAATAATCAAGTAGTAATCAAGTAGCAATCAGTTTCTCATTTTTCTCTTTTCAGACAACTAATTAAAGTTTTTTTAATCAAAAAATTGATTAGATGCAGCTATGCTGATTTGTAGACGATCCAATGGTTCGCCAAACATTCCTGCCCAGCCATCGTAGCCAGCAATAGAGGTGCCATCATCACAACATACTCCTAGCCAACCAGCTCGGGCAGTCGTTTGGGAACGGTAGTAGGCTTGCGATAATGTCTTACCTGTAGGTGTTGTATAGTAAAGTTGCACACCATCGATGGCTTCACCAGGATTTCCTGCACATCCATTGACCATATCATTTGGATCACCTTTGCTGACCCAATCTAACCAACCACTTTTTACCGTATGGACTCGATAACGAATCGTTCCCGCATCTACTTTGATATAAAGCATGTCATGTTGATTATTTGGCAATCCTGAAAAACCGTTGGAATCGACATCATTGAAATTGGTAATTTCTCCTAACCAACTTCCGCCCAACACACGTAACCCATAGTGAACATTGGTAGAAAAACTTCCCCCATTATTTACCCCTGGTGAATAAGTAAATAAAGGATTGGATTTCGCAATCCCGATTTGCAGACGGTCTAGCGGTTCGCCAAACATCCCCGCCCAACCATCATAACCGACGATCGATGTTCCATCATCGCAACAAGTTTGTAACCAGTCAGCACGAGCGGTCGTTTGTGAACGGTAATATGCTTGTGAATAAGTTTCTCCAGCAGGTGTTGTGTAATAAATTTGTACACCATCAATCGCTTCTCCAGGATTCCCTGCACATCCATTGACCATGTCATTTGGATCACCTTTACTAACCCAATCTAACCAACCGCTTGTCATCGTGTGTACTCGATAACGTAATGTTCCTTTATCAACCTTGATGTATAGCATATCGTGTTGATGATTCGGTAATCCTGAAAAACCATTAGAATCTGAATTGTTAAAGTTAGTGATTTCTCCTAACCAAGCTCCCCCCAACACTCGTAAACTATAATGAACATTTGTCGAAAATGAAGGTGGCGTTGGGTCATTAGTTATTCCTGTTGAACTTGATTGATTAAAACCGCCAGAAAAACGCCAAACTTCATAATAATGAAACCCATTTGCAACGATATAATTTTTATCAAAACGTAATTCTTGAATCGCAGTATTTTTTTCTCCTTGCGTATAGTAACAAGTTGAAGTGATGTTTTTACCACCACCAGTAATCACACCTGTATGTCCAATCGCACCACCTGAATCAGCCATCGAGGACCCACCAGAAAGTAAAACAATATCCTCATCTTTCAGCTGAGAGAGATTGGAAGCGTTTGAATTTCCGACTAAAACTAATATATAACCACATCTTTGGAGATAACCACCAAGGGTAACCGTATTATATAAATAGCTATAAGGAATTCCAGAGCTGTCTTTGACTGCTTGAGTAATACTTCCAGAACAATCTGCCGTTCCATCTGTACCGTTTCTTGAGCCAGTCATGGAATAGGTTATCTGTCCACGATGTTTATTGAACCAATCCACGACTTTTGTTCGGTTTAATTGTTGGTACCAGTATCTAGCTTGTTGCGCTCTTGCTGGTTGGTTTGCATTTGCCGGTCTTTCATAGTATTGAATGAAAATATTCGCCAGTTCTTCTGGAGATTTGTTACTTGTCTTAAATTGTTGAAACGTCATAGATATATTATAAAATTGTTGATTGTTTGCTACCTCCCACTCAATACGTTTGCATTGAGAAATGACGTCTTTGTAATTTAATCCATTCGCATTTGCCCAATTGATATATTTAGATGCTGGTGTCCATTGCACTAGTCCGTATCCACCAGACATATTTCCGACAATGTCGCTCTCCCATCGGTCGGCAATAATGCCACTTTCTGATTGCATGTTCCCTAATAATCCAGCAACTGCGGTTTTTGACCAACCTTGACTGACCAAGTAATCCCAAATTGTTTTTGCTGTTTCAAATTGTCCCATAATAGTTGTTCGCTCCTTACTTTCAATCATTTTTTCATATTAGTTGCGCCTTTAAATGTACACAGCTTATTACTTACTGTTATCTTTCATCCTCCTAAAAAATTATTTTGATCATTTGATTCGAATCACATAGATATGTGAGCTATTTTAGTGATTTGTGACAGAAAAAATAAAATCTTTCACTTTTTTCTAAAAAGCTGTGCCTAGGTTGCTTTGTTAGTAAATAAAAAAGTCATTATCACGTAGTATCTCGGTAAATTCACTTTGATTCTTCCTAATCGTTCTCTATTTCGTTATTGTTTTGGTTTCATTTTGTCTTGAATTGATTTTAAAATCCCCTCAAAATAAGTCGTTACTTCTGACTCAGCAATATTAGTCAAAATGCTCCCAATCTCAGTGAAAATCAGGCAAGTCGTAAAAACCTTTACTAACGTAAATTCAAAATGAACGCCGTTTTGGATCAACACAAAATCAACGACTCCCGTCAGGATCAATAACACAAAATGACTGAGTTTTTTCCAAAGTCCTCGCCGACTTAGCGTTGAATACCAAACATGATTGACTTTTGCTTTAAGCCAACCTGTTATGAGATCTAATAGAACCATTAGAAAAAAACTGTGAATTAATGCTTGATCACTAGCAAAGACTTTCGTTAATGCCGTCATACTAACACCTCCTTTTAAACGTAATGACTGCGAAAGAAATGCCCTCCATAACAGACATTAGTTTGCAGTTTTGAGTCCCTTGCTTTTAGCTTTCATCATTTGTTTGATACACTATTCTTCTTTTTACATTGTCAGACCTTCCTTTCACTACTTTGCTAAAGATTTTTGTTTCCATTTAGATATGTTGGAAAATAATAAAATTTGTGACAAAAAAAAGAATCATTTGAGCAAAATCACTCAAATGATTCTTTCAACTTTTCACTGTTCTTAAGTCAATTTATTCGTTCACTATTAAATTTAGAGCTGTCATTTTATCAAGTTCTCTGCTTATTCAAAAAAAGAATTTTACAAAATATTCGTTGTGAATATTTGTAAAATCCATATTTTGGACTAAAGTTAAATTTTATTCCAGGCTTTTTTCTTGTCATTTATTTTAATTATTTTTTACTTCTTCTGCTTTCTTTAAAATCGCATGTGTCAATGTTTCAGAAAAATTGATCTTCAATTCTTTGCCTAATTTATCTGCCCACTTAGGAATAGACACATTTTTACGTTCTCTCTTTTCCATGTCCAGATATTCTTTTATATTAACTGAAACAAGCGTGACAAATGAATCCTCTTTATTGTATGTATTCGTCTGCTCAAAAGGGAAATAGTTTTCTACATTAATATTGTTTACACTTGAGCTAGACGGCAATTTATTTTCTTCCTCAATATAATAAGACAATTGTAGCCCAAGATAGTCACTAGCCATCTGTATACCGTCGTTTATATCATTTGCTTGTGTTCCGTTTCCATCAATATCAGGAAAATGTATAAAATAGTATGGTTCTTTATCATCGGTCATTAAATAAAAAACAGCTGGATACGTTAATACCATCAATATGTACCTCTTTCGATTATTTATTTTTAGGTCATTGGTATGAAACTGTATCTTTCTGCCAATAACAATTATACTCTCTATAGCTATTTACTTCTCTATAAAATACAAATAAAGTACCTAAAAAACTAAAGAGGCTCTGGTTCATTAGACAAAAAAAACGTAACAAGTAGTAAAGTACTACCTATCACGCTTTTAAGATTCGTTTTAATCAGACACATGGCGGATCCTGCTTAGTGCTGCTTCCTTCCAGATCTGACACGCTTCACAAGCCCGCCATTGTCCTAGCCTTTCGGCAAATAATAGTATACCTGATTTTTTTTTATTTGGCTAGCCTTTTTTTAATTTCTTTTTTCTTAAGCGCAACTCTCTAAAAAAATCCGTTAAAAGTTGGCCACATTCCGTTTCCAAAACGCCTCCTACTACATGGGCTTGGTGGTTAAAGCGTTCATCTGTCAACAAATTCATTAATGTTCCCGCTGTTCCGCCCTTTGGATCATACGCACCGAAGTATACTTCTTTGACTCGAGATAAAATCATCGCACCGCTACACATAGGACAAGGCTCGAGTGTCACATATAATTGGGCTTCTTCTAAACGCCAACTTCCAACATTTTGACAAGCTTCACGGATCGCAATCATTTCCGCATGCGTGGTTGCATCTTGCGTGGTTTCTCTTAAATTGTAGCCTCTTCCAATGATTTCATCATTTAAAACAACAATCGCTCCAATTGGTACTTCCGCTAATTGTTGGGCTTTCTGAGCTTCTTCAATGGCTAAACGCATCCATTTTTCATGTTTTTCATTATCGATTTCCTTCATTTCCAATCGATCCCCTACTTTTCGTTTTCTTGCTTAACTTTAGCATAAGTCAAAAAGGTTGTAACTAGCTTTTTGTCTTATGGTAAAATAAAACATGAGGTGACTTTGATGGACTTGACAAAACTGATAACACTTTATCCTAATGCACAGAAAAAAAATTCCCCTGCTTCCGATAAAGGAATTCTCTCTTTAGCAATTGATGATTATTTTTTATGGATCGATCAATCGACGATTTCGACACAAGAAACAAATATTTTGAAAGCGTTATTCCCTGTAGCTACTGTCGAAGATAATCATCCATGGTATCATTATCTATTTGAAAATAAACCGCTAGTAGCAGAAGAAAGCTTTCGCATGATTCAATTTCACATTGATCCAAGAGGAGAATTTCTTAAGCGCCAATGGCAAGAAACAATCGGTGAAATGTTTTTCCACTTAGAAGATTTTTTCTTTTATACAGAAACCGATGCTGTACTGATTGAAAAAAAATGTCCTAGTTATCTAGAAATTTCTGAGCTAAGAGGTATTTTTCTTTCATTAGATGCAGACTTTGAAATTACTACCCAAGTATTTATTGGCTCATTTCATTTGCCTTCTCCCAATTTTTCAGAACTGTTTTTTGAAGAGCGGAAAATATTTTTTGAAGAAAAAAAGCACTTTGCTTTACATGGTGGCGCAATCTCATTATCGGAGGTGGCTTTACATCATTATACAAAAGGAACAATGAACAACAATCAGTTAATTGCAAGTTATCAGGAGATGGTCAAACGGACAGAAATGGAAGAGATCATTTCAGTGTTATGGAAAAATTTAGGTAATATTAGTTCGACAGCTAAATCACTCTTTCTTCATCGAAATACATTGAAATACAAAATCGAAAAATTCCAAGAACAAACTGGGTTCAACTTAAAAGAAGCAAATGATTTACTGTTTTGTCATTTGCTCTTACTGCAAGAACAAACACATTGAACACAAAAAGCGAAAGTATTCGTTCATGAGACAAACCAATAATGTTTGTCCCATTTTCTAATACTTTCGCTCTTTTTGTACTTTTAACTTTACTTTTTTTGTTGCATCACATGATTTTATCAACGTAATGGAGTAAACGGTCTTTCACATCTTCCGTTGATCCTTTTAGAGAATCTCCGTAGACAGAAATTTTCTTTTTGCCTGACTTGATCTTCGCCAGGATTCCCATCAAAGAATCTAAATCACTATCCGATAAATGTTCAACGATATCTAGTAGCTTTTCGTTTCCATCAAATGTCTCATTAACGAACTTTTTTACTTTTGCCCGGTTCGTCAAATGATGGATTTTTTCAATGACTTTTCCCGAAACAACTACTGCTGTCGCTACGCTTGCTGCTGCTGCGACACCTAATCCAATTGTTACTTTTGTTGATGTTTTCATCATTATCAGCTCCTTTTATCTATATTAATCATAGCATAGATAAAAAGATAAACGAACTATTTACCCTTTTTCACTTTCAAAATCGCCGAAAGATAAAACGCTACCACCAATTTTTCTAATCATCTATATGAAAGGACGCTTCAGCATCGTTTCATCCATTTACTTAGGGGAATATTCAATATTTGTTAATACTTCAGGCAAGTTCTCTTCCAACTCAGCCAATTTATTCCAAATCAATGTCATTGTTTCAAAAAATTCATGAGAAGATCGATCTGAGTTCAAACTGCCTAATGCATTGAGCCAAAGTAATTCTAATAAGTAAGGCTCTTTGATCCCAGTATGTTCTTTGACATATTCTGAAAACGCACGTTTAAATAAGGAAGCCATATCTAACTCAGACTTAATCACTACTCCACGAATACTTTCATGGATTGAAAAGAACTCTTTTAGTAGATGGACGATACTGAAGAAATCATCAATGACATATTCTGATAAATAGCGATCAAAACAGATCGTTATTTCTTCAAGTATTTTTTCTTTTAATATACGTATTGATTTAAAGTGGGCATAAATCGGATAAGTGGAACAGCCACAAAAAGAAGCTAAACTCCTAGCTGTTATCTTTGATAAGCCATTTTCTTCAGCATATACCATACTTTTAAAGAGTAAATACTCTTTGCTAAAATTTGTTACTCTACTCATACAATTCTTCCTTTCTCACTTTTGATCATTTTTTTTAAAAAGACATTATTTTTAGTCATCTCTAAATTAAAGGTATTATTATTTAGAGGACAGTAATAATCCCCCATTAAAAATAACAACATAACATCAAAAAAATATATTTAGGTACAATTTCAACAAGAAGCTTATTTTATTAATAACTTTCTTCAATACTCAAAACCCAACATAACAAAATCAGCTAAATAACAATGTTTTTGTTATATAAATTGATTATTTAATCTGTTATAACTTGACAAAATGAGCGAAAAAAACAACAATAGAATAAACGATTGTTATATACCATTTAAATAACAACATGTACATACAACAACTACTACTATGTGAGAATAACATACATTAAAAACTCTTTCCACTCACAGTTTATGTCCTCCCATGGACAAAAAATAAAAGGAAAAGGAGCAACTTATGTTAACGGACGCAAAAAAGAAAGAATTGTTAGTATTCTATACCATTGTTCAAACCAATAAATGTTCCTTACGTGAATTATCTCAGGTTCTATCAATCCCTAAGAGAACGATCAAAGAAATCATCCGCAAATTAAACGGGACTATTTTTCAACAACTAAGTATCCCTAGATTCATTTACTCAACTGCCAAAGGCGAATTGAAATTAGATTCACAACATAAAGATGAAAAAATGGCGATCTTTCATTATATAAAATTGTTTTTTCTACGCGAATCAAATCGTTTTAATTTTTTATTGTTACTTTTTGATTCGCCACACAGTCGTGTTTCAAAAAAAATATTATTGGAAAAGTTGTACATATCTCCTTCTTATTTAGAAAAACTAACTAATCAATTAAACAAATCACTTAAAAAGTTCCATCTGCAAATCATCTCTCGCCAAAATTGTTACATTTTGAAAGGCGATGAATTATCGATTAGAATTTATATGTATTTCTTTTTTTCTGATGCTTTTCAGGGGATTGATTGGCCTTTGACAAATATGAAACTTTCCCAAGTAAAGCATACTCATTTATCCAATGAGCTTTTGATGACCAAGAAAACATCAAAGATACAAGAAAAAGTTTACTTATTAGTGGCAATCTTTTTAATGCGATCTGCTCATCATCAATTACCAGATGCTAGCCTCTTAGAAAGCTATGAAACAATGAAAATTTTAACTTCTACAAAAGATTTTAGCGGCGAATTGAAAAAACAATTGTCCCAATCCTTGCCTGAAAGTCTTGTCCAAAATGAAGTACTATACTTTAATTTTTTACTTTGCTATTTTTTTCCTAACCTCATTCCCGAACAACAAAAAACACTCTTTGGCTATGAGTTTTCTAAAAGTAATCATTCGCTTTGTCGACAAGTTTCTTTTCTGATCAAAAAAATAGCTGAGTCATTCCCTTCGATATCTGCTGGTGAAAAGAAATATTATTACCATTATTTGATTATGATGCTGACGACGTTTATTTTTTTATTCCAAGAAAAAATCGATTACTTCCATGCACTTTATTATCCTTCTGAAAATATGAAAATCGATGCCTCGGATCAACGATTAAAAAAAATACAAATGATCATCGCTGACACGTTTACTTCTCAACCAAGCCAAAATTTACTGCACGAACATCTTAGTCGCCTGATCTATACACTTTTAAAATCGGAAGAAAATAAAAAATTAGCAATACATCTACAGATAAGCAAGGTCTTTTCGGGAAACTACCACATCGAAAAATTATTAAAAAATATTTTTAATCATCAGTTTTTACAAATCACCGAAAACCCTGAAGAAGCTGATTTAATCGTCACTGATTGGTTCGATACCCAACAACAAACGGCAGATATCTTTTATCTTGACCCTGAACGTGAAGATGAACTTTGGCTCCATTTATTCCATCTAATACAAAGACTCCACCAAAAATAATCCTTTTGTTTCCTTAAGCTGGAAAATAGCTGAAACAAGCCAAAAAAGTATAGGACAGCCTGTTGTCCTATACTTAACTATTATCTTGATAGATAGCCCTATCTTATTCAACTCTTCGCGTTTGAACCAGGTCAAAGCGGTTTAACGATAATTACTTACGATTTTTCATTGCTAGTAAGGACCTTAATAATGTCCCATGTACTAGTCTCTACGATTACCACCGAATAATAAGATCAAACGAAGCAATTGTAAGAAAGTGGCAAGTGCTGCAGCTACGTATGTCAATGCTGCGGCAAAGAGTACGTGTCTAGCCATTGGTACTTCTTCTGCTGTCAGAAGACCACCTTCGCTTAGAATTTGAATGGCTCGTCTGGATGCATTAAATTCGACTGGTAATGTAACTAGCTGAAACAAAAGCGCAAGTGAAAAAGCAAAAATACCGATGTTGATCAATGTATCATTCCAGCTCAGTAAAACACCAATCAAAATCAATGGAAATGAAATCATCGAACCAAAATTAGCCACTGGAACCAGTGCGGCACGAATCTTTAGTGGCGCATAACCAACAGCATCTTGTACCGCATGCCCACATTCATGGGCAGCAACACCAATTGCAGCTACCGAAGTAGACTGTGCCGTTGCTTGTGATAAGCTCAACATTTTATTTCCTGAATTATAATTATCGGTCAAATCTCCTGCAATTTGTTGGACACCGACATCATTAATTTGTTGACTTTGTAAAATGTATTGCGCTGCTTGAGTACCCGTCACGTTATTCTTACTTCTGATTTTGTCATATTTACGAAAAGTACTGTTCACATAAGCTGAGGCAATACCGGAAATAACTAATCCGATGATCACTAACAAAAATGTAGGATCAAAAAAGCCATACATGCCATATCCATACATGATAAATCCACTCCTTTTTATTTTAACTTATTTTACCATGAGTGATCTAAAAAGAAGGTGAAAATACCTTGAGTGTATTAGAGTTTTTTAACAAATTCTGATTTTAATTTCATCGGTCCAAATCCATCGACTTTACAATCAATGTTATGGTCGCCTTCCACTAGACGAATATTTTTCACTTTTGTTCCTTGTTTGATGGCACCAGATGCACCTTTCACTTTTAAATCTTTGATCACTGTCACACTATCGCCTTCTGCCAAAGGATTACCATTAGCATCAAGAACGATCAAGCCATCTACTTGGTCCTGTTCTTCATTTGTCCATTCATTTGCACATTCAGGACAAATAAATAATCCTCGATCTTCGTAAGTGTATTCAGAGCCACATTGTGGGCAGTTTGGTAATGTCATCTTCTTTCTCCTTTAAAAATAGCGTTGAGCATTATTGTAACGGATAACGTGTCTTTTGAAAAGAGAGACTTGTGATTTTTAAAACAAAGTTTAGTAAAAATCATTTTTACAACGAACAACTCTCTCTTCTAAAATAGTTACTATCTTTGATACGCATGACAAATCTCTTTGATTTCGTCATAAATTTCTGCCACTTCCGCTAAATCTTTCGCACTTGCGCCACTTGCGAGCGGATGCCCACCACCATGATGCTTTTTCGCTAATTCATTAATGATCGGACCTTTCGAACGTAACCGTACACGGTA
This sequence comes from Enterococcus sp. DIV0703, assembly GCF_051711065.1. NCBI lineage: Bacteria > Bacillati > Bacillota > Bacilli > Lactobacillales > Enterococcaceae > Enterococcus > Enterococcus sp. DIV0703. Next base: position 2,249,967 of record NZ_JBIOLX010000001.1, read on the forward strand.
ATATCCTTCTGGTTGTTGCACAAAGATTCCCCAAGCTAATACCTCATCAATGACACCAGGCAAGGAAACAACAGCTGCTGTTTCAGAATCATCAATTCCGTATTGCGAAAGGAGTTCTTGTGATAAAATCACTTTTCCTGCGCCATTTTCATCAACCTGGATATTTTGGTATAAATAACCTGAAAGTTTAGCAACTTTCATCGGCATTTGTTCAATTTCACGATTCAATGCACTGGCATCAAAAGAATAACGTCTTAAATCTGCTGCAATTTCCAACGTCCTGGCGGTTGTAGCTGGATATAGGAAGCGTCCTGTATCTCCTACAATCCCAGCATAAAGCAAACGCGCTGCACTGGTATTCAACGTTAACTCATTTGGAAACATGAGGGCAAACTCCGTAATCATCTCACTACAACTGCTAGCTTTCGTATCGACCCAGACCAGATCACCATACGGTTCATCATTTGGATGATGATCAATTTTTATCAATTTCTCACCTAACTTAAAACGATTATCACTGATTCTAGGCGCATTTGCTGTATCAGTGACGATGACCAAAGCTCCTTCATACACTTGATCATCAACTATTTGCATTTCTGCTAAAAAGCGCAAGCCCTCCACAGTTTCCCCGACTTGGTAAATTTCTTTTTGAGGAAACGTTGCTCTTAAAATCTCTGCTAAACCTACTTGAGAACCTAAAGCATCTGGGTCAGGACGTTGATGTCGATGGATGATGATTCGATCATATGTTTTTATTTCTGCTAAAATTTCAGATTGGACAGTCATTATTTCCCTGCTTTCTATGAACGTTCCATTACTTGGCAAACAACGATTGCCTTGGAAACGATCGTATTTTCGATATATACTTCAATGTCTAGTTTGGCTGATCTCCGACCAATTTCAAGCACTCTTGGACGAATATCCAATTCGCTTTCAAGTTGGATTAAACGCAGATAATGGAGACTCATCTGTTCGATCATGATATTTCTGCGTTGATTTAATACCATGGTTTTTTGTGCAACATCAGAAAGGATCTCACTTAATACACCAAATGAAATCGTACCGACCCCATTGACCATTTGAGGGGTAACCACAAATTTAAACTTTGGATTTGCCAAAAGATTCCCGTCTCGGTCTCGATCGATCGTTTGGATTCCTCCTGAGATTTGGTCAGAGATCGTATCTGCAATTTGCGGTTGTCGCTGAACTAACTGCATGGCTTTCATCACATCTTGCCGAGTAATCAGCCCTTCAAGTGTCAAATCATCCGAAACGACTGGCATGACTTCTAAACCATCCCAGATCATTTGATGGCTGACAGAAGCAACACTCATGGTTTTTTTCACACTGATCGGGTCTTTTGTCATGACCCGCTCAATTACTTGTGTATCTGCTTTACCAAGTACATCTTTAGCAGTAATAATTCCCATCAAGCGCATGTGACGGTTCACTACTGGAAATCGTGAATGGTGCGTTTCCTCTGATAGTTTTTGATAATCGGCGATCGTATCTGTTTGTAGCAGGTAGTGTGTCTTTTCTGCTGACATATAGATATCACTGACAAGCATAATGTCTTTTTTAATCAATTGATCACTCAAAGCACGGTTGATCATCGTTGCTACGGTAAAGGTATCATAAGTCGTACGAAGAATCGGCATCGCTAATTTGTCTGCTAAGCGAGCAATCTCGGGGGTAGTGTCAAATCCACCAGTAATCAGCACGGCGGCTCCATCTTCTAAAGCTAATTTTTGAACTTCCGAGCGGTTACCGACGATCATCAGTGATCCTGGTGTGATATAGCGTTCCATCGCATGTTTCGTCATCGCACCGATCACAAATTTATTCAATACTTTGTCTAATCCTGTTGCGCCTCCCAATACATCTCCTTCAATGATCCTGACGACTTCCCCAAACGTCAGTCGTTCAATATGTTTTTTCAATTTCCGCTCAATCCGGATTGTTCCGACACGTTGGATCGTTGAAACTAATCCGATATTTTCAGCATCCTTGATGGCACGATAGGCCGTTCCTTCACTTACGTTTAATTCTTTTGCTATACTTCTGACTGAAATACGATTTCCAACCGGTAAGCTTTCGATATATTCTAAAATCAAGTCATGTTTCGTCGCCATATCTTTAACCTACACTTCCAGCGTTTCAGAAACGCTCATTATTTTTCCTTCGTTCCCTGCCAACTTCTCAATAAATAGTTGAGGATCTTGTTGGATAACAGGAAATGTATTGTAATGGATAGGAACGACTAGCTTAGCGCCAATCCGTTTTGCTGCTCTCGCTGCATCTTCTGGTCCCATTGTAAAATTATCACCAATTGGTAAAAAGGCAACGTCAATGGTAAATTGTTCGGCAAGTAAAGCCAAATCACTAAAATCAGCGGTATCTCCTGCGTGATAGATCGTTTTTCCTTCTGCTTGGATCACAATCCCACTAGGTTCGCCCATATAAAGCGGTGTGCCAGCTACCTCATAACTTGAGCTGTGCTGGGCAGGAACAAATTTTACGATCCCAAATGGAAATTCATATTTTCCACCAATATTCATCCCATGTCCTTTGGCACCTAACTGTTCCGCATAATTTGTAATCTCAACAATGCTGATAATCGTTGCATCATTTTGTTTAGCAATCGGCACCATGTCTCCTACATGATCGTTGTGCCCATGAGTAACTAAAACCCAGTCTACTTCTACCTTATCCACTGTTAAATCTGTTAACGGATTGCCTGTAATAAACGGGTCGATAATCAAGCGTTCACCATTTTTCATTTCGATCGACACACATGAATGTCCGTGATAAGTAATTTTCACTTTTCTCACTCCTTTTACTTTCTTTCATACATTAAATAAACCGATTTCATTTAGAGAATAATCCTAAATAATAGTACAGTACATACGTAATCATTGTAACAGATAATACAGTTTGTACCAAGTGGCAAATCAGCTCAAACCACTCTAAGTACGCTACTCCACTAACTCTGCATACGTAAAAGGAACTATTTTTTCGAAGTCTGTTCTAGCGATCTTAATGCTTCTGCCAATTTCGCCACTTGACATGACCAACATTTGCTTTTCTTTGAAAGATGCATCAACTAAAAAAAGATAATCTGGGTGTTTACGATAAATGCCGATCGGTGTATTTGCACCATGTGGATAACCAGTAGATGCCATCACAAAATCCATTCCGGGAAAACCGACTTTGTGATCACCAGAAATTTTCCTGGTTTTTTTGTAATCTAAATGTTCCGACAATGGAACAACAGCAATGATTACACCTGTTTTATCCCCTTTCAAAACTAATGTTTTACAAACACTGTTTTGATCAATCTGTTTTTGCTTGAGTATTTTTTGAAAATCATTCCATTCTGTCTGATTAAATGTCAGAGCTTCGTAAGAAATTCTTTCTTTTTCTAAATATTCTTCTACTTTTGTTTTCATCTACTATCTTCCTTCCATTTCCTTCTCTTTTATTTTACAAAAAAATAGAAAAAAAAGAACGAGCAAGAACTTTGGTTCAACTGATACAAAAAATGGTATGGAAAAGTCGCCTCTTTAAAAGATTACGACCTTTTCCACACCATTATTGTTTCAATTATTTTTTGCCTCTACGTTGTGTTGCTTCCATGATCACTGGTAAAATCACTGGACGACGTTTTGTTTGTTCAAATAGGTAGCGTCCTAATTGATCTCGAATGTCTTGTTTTAATTTACTCCACTCAAAGTCGTTACTTTCCAAGTGTTTTTCCACGATTTCTTCGATCATCGTCCCACTTTCTTTCATCAAATCACGACTAGCTTTGACATAAACGAAACCGCGAGATGTGATTTGTGGTTTTGAGACAATTTTCTTTTCACGGCGACTAATAGTAACTACAGCTACAAAAATACCATCTTCTGACAAGATTTTACGGTCACGTAACACAATATTACCAATATCACCAATTCCTAAACCATCGATCATCACATTTTCAGCACTGATCGTTCCAGCGACACTCATCCGTTTATTTTTATATTCCAACACATCACCACGTCCTGTGATGTAAATGTTTTTGTAAGGGATCCCGACGGCATGAGCTAAATCAGCATGAGCAGCTAATTCACGATATTCACCTTGAACAGGAATAAAATAAGTTGGTCTCATCAAATTAAGCATCAACTGAAGATCGTTAGGGTTCGCATGTCCAGACACTCGCATGTTCTCAGAGATCAATTTGACCGTACCACCTGCACGATAAATGATATCTTCTGTTTTAGCTACCATCGTTTCCATCGCAATACTTGGAGTAGTTGTGATATAGACTAAGTCGCCTTCTTCGATTTTGATATTACGGTGGGTTTTATTGGCCATTTTTTGCAATGACTTAATTGGTTCACCCATCCGTCCAGTTTCTAAAATGATGATTTCTTCTGGTTTGTATTTCTTCATGTCCTTCAAGGTCACAAGCAAATCTTCACTCGGAAGTTGTAGTTTTTCCAGACGCATTGCTGTTCGGATGATCCGCTCAAAATCTTGCCCTGTCAATACTACTTTTCTTTGTGCCTTTTCGGCTGCATCCAAGACTTGTTGAACCCGCTGTAGATTACTTGCCACACAAGCAACGATGATTCTACCTTCCCAATACTTGATCGTATCGAAGACTTCATCCGCAATCTGTAGCTCTGATGCTACAGGAACTGGGTTTTCAGCGTTCGCTGATTCACTAAGTAATGCCAATACGCCTTCTTTACCGATTTCTGCCAAACGAGCATAATCAGTTTGATACATTGGAATAGCTGTCTGATCGAATTTAAAATCGCCTGTGTAGACGATACTGCCCTCTTTGGTTTTCAAGTTGATCCCGACTGAGTCTGGAATCGTGTGGGTGGTTCGGAAAAAGCTGACGATCGTCTCGCCAAAATCAATCTCCGTGTGTTCATCGACTACATGGAAATCTTTGAAACCTTTTGCTGCATCATTTCGTCCCACACTCAATTTAGCAAGCTCGATCGTTAACTCGGTTCCAAATACTGGTACAGAGAGCTTAGAAAGTAAATAAGGTAACGCTCCGATCGCATCTGCATGTCCATGTGTCAAAAAGACTCCCGCTACCCGATCAATGTTTTCTTCCAGATACGTAAAGTCAGGAATGACTACATCAATACCTAACAATTCGTTTTCAGGATATTTTAAACCACAGTCTAAAACAAAAATATCTTCTCCCACTTCAGCGATGTACATATTTTTTCCATTTTCACGTACGCCGCCTAAAGGGATAATTTTAATGGTACTCACAAATTTCACCTCTTCTTATGATGCCCAAGTTTAAAGACATCGATTCTCTTCTTTAACTAAATAGATGATTCATCTCAATGAGCAACTCACAAAATTTTAGCTGACTTCTTCTATTGCTTAGCAAGAAAAAGCAGCTGATTGACAGTCCTCTTGTTTATCTTCTGCCATTTTTGAATAAGTTTCATTAAAGCGATGAATCGATTATTTTTAACACAAAAGTCGAAAGCAATGGATTCGACTACTCCCCATCATTATACAACAAATTAGATAAATCGCTAGCATCTGCTATTTTCAAGAAAAAAAGCCTGGTTTTATACAGCACAACCAATCTTGCCTCAAGTCGTTGATTAAAACAGTCTCAATTTAACAAACTGTCTACTTTTATCCGTTCTTCTGTTACAAACATACTCCGTCTATTTTACCATATTTTTAGAAATAACTATAGTAGGATTTTCGATCTCAATAAAAGCTTTCTTACTACAAATCACTTCAAAGCTCTATTAAGTTCATTGACTTATAATTATACTTATCATAATTCGAGAGAGTACATCGATAGATTTGCTGGAACGCATACTAAAAAAGACGGTAGAATTGGTATCGTGACGCACCTCAAAAGTTCGTTTACTAACTATAAGAGGTGCAAAACACAATAAACCAATCTATCGTCTTTTACAATCAATCTTCCTTAAGAACTCGCTTTGGACAAAACCAGAGGATCATTCTCAAAGTTTTAACCAAACTTCTCTTTTGGAGAAACTATTTTTTATCATCTTTTTTGGAGAATTTTTCTTTGACATCTTCAAAGCCTTCTTTGATATCATCGCCTAAATTACGAGCTTTTTCTTTGATATCTGCACCAAGTGATTGTGCTTTTCCTTCTGCTTCTTTGCTTTTATCATCTGTTGCTTTACCGTAAGCTTCTTTTCCTTTACCAACTACTTTGTCTTTTGCATCTTCAGAACGTCCTTTTAAATCTGCCATCTTAATTCCTCCCTTGAATTTCTCATTTCTAACTATCTAACTATTATCAGGGTATCATCAACTTGAAAAACAGACAAACAGTATGCTCTTAGATCGTTTTTTCAAAGGTTCCCCACACTTTAACTTCTTTGTTTTCAACCATTACTTGTCCTTTGGCGATCACTGTTTCGATGGCTAAGGTTTCTTTGTCAAGTATACATAAATCAGCATCGTTCCCTACTTTGATTGTTCCTTTTCGCTCCAGCTTTAACACACGAGCGGGATTGACTGTGATTGCTCGCAAGGCTACTTCAAGTGGAATCTCTTCTTTTTCTACCGCTTCTTTGATACCTACCAGTAGTGATTTTGCGCTTCCGACACCCATACCAAGAAAGTGATTTTTTTCATCAAAGTAAGGTAAACTTCCTTGTCCATCAGATGACATTGTAAAATGATCAAGGGAAACTCCAGCTTCGATCAACTGTTTTAAAGCTTTACTAAAGCGGACTTCCCCATCTGTTCGTTCCCAAAAATCAGGATCTTCGCTCGCTGTGAAGTCAATTGTCCCACCTTTTTTCGCAAATTCGATACAAGCTGTTAAAAGTTCTGGCGTGCGGTTGGCATGGGTAGGTAAAAATTGCGTAATCGGAATCTCGGTTTCCTCAACTACCCGTGTTAATAACTCTAGTTTACGTTTTCCTCCACCTAAATGGACATTGACGATACCAGCTTTACCAGACAACATACCTCCTACTCGGGCATCAGCAGTTGCTCGAGAAAATTCTTCAAATGTAGGCTGAGATGATCGATGGTCAGAAACAGCAATTTCGCCAATTCCGATGATTTTATCAATTGTCAAAAAATCTTTGATGATTGAGTCCGTAACCGTTTTGAGTGGTAACCGATAAGAACCTTCATAGACGTAAGTTGAAATTCCTTCTGCTTCTAAGCCTTTTGCCTTACTGATAAGCGCAGTCATGTCACGACCTTCACCATCTGTTCCCAAACACCCAACAACTGTTGTTACACCCGCTGTCGTCAATTGGCTTAAAGTTACTTCTGGCGTACGATTTTGAAAACCGCCCTCTCCACCTCCACCTAAAAGGTGAAAATGGCAATCAATAAAGCCCGGTGTCAACACTTTCCCACTACCGGAAATTTCTTCCACTTCTAACTCAGCATAGCCACCGGTCAACGCTTCTTCAAGCGCAATAATTTTATCCCCGGCAATCAATACATCCATGACCCCTAAATAATCTGGTGCATAGACCTCAATTTGACGAATGATTTTCATTTGACTTCATCCTTTCTGATACCGATATTTTGGTTTTCTTTGTTTCAAAAGTAACTATTTTTAGTATAAAAAAGCCGAAGAATAATGAAAATAAGACAAACTATTTTCAGTCTCTTCGGCTTGCTTTCTATAAGTCAACTTTTTGGCTAGTAAGTTTGAAAAAGCATCGAGTTCCTCTGTCATCAGAAAAAACACGATTCGTGTATTCTTCACTAGCCTTAACTTTATTGCTTCGCTATTGTAAGCCGATTGCTATCGCAATCATGATAAAGATAGTACCTAGGACAAAAAAGAATCCTTGCATTTTGATTTGGAATCTTGCCCATTTTGCCCACTCGATACGTGCAACACCTAAGACACCAATCAAACTAGCTGATACAGGGGTAAAGGCATCCATAAATCCAGCGCCTAATTGATAAGCTAATACAGCTACTTGACGAGAGACCCCTACTAAGTCAGCAAGTGGTGCCATGATTGGCATCGTTAACGCCGCTTGACCAGAATTGGATGTCACGACTAAATTAAACAGGCTTTGGAAAATATACATTGCCCACGCTCCGATAGCCGCTGGTACTCCTGCTAAAGCTGTACCGATACCATGTAGAATGGTGTTTAAAGCAGAAGGAACAGAAGCATCTGAGCCACCTAATACTAATAAGATCCCTTTTGCCATCCCTACAACGATTGCTGTTCCAGCTAGATCAGCAGCACCCGATTGGAAAGAAGAGGCAATATCATTGATCCGCATGCCATCCAATTTGAAGATTACTGCAATGATCCCTGCGACTAATCCCATAACAAAAAATTGTGAAGCAATTTCTGGGATATAATACCCTTCTTGCGTAACACCCCAAACGATCCAAACCAATACGATGAGCATTTCAAGTAAAATCAATTTGTGTCCCAACATAAACGCTTTTTTCTCGTCGGTTGTTTTTTTCAAATGACTTCTGAAATAATCATCTGATTTATACGTCAATGAGCTTTCAGGGTTTTTACGGATTTTCTCCCCATAAATCATCAAATAGCCAGCAGATAACGCTGTGATAACGACCCACATGATCAATCGGAACGTCGCACCCGATAACACTGGAATGCCAGCGATCCCTTGAGCAACTGCTACACTAAACGGACTCATCCAGGAAGTCGCATTTCCGACTTGAGAGGCGACATACGTGACTGTTACTGCAACGATCGAGTCATAACCAAGAGCTATCACAAATGGGACCATCACCATAGAAAAAGGAATGACTTCCTCTGCCATGCCGAATGTCGCGCCACCGAATGAAAAAGCAAAAAATAATAGCGGTAAGGCTAAACGCTCCAGTCCCCTTGTCTTACTGATGAAAGCATAGATCCCTGCATCAATTGCCCCGGTGCGCATGATAATTCCAAAAGCACCACCAACAACTAAAATAAGTGCAGCGATTCCGACAGCCGATCCATACTTGTCTCCTGAGACTAATCCTTCAAAGACAAAATTCAAAAATCCGAAACCACCAAAATCGTCGGTCCCCCATACTCGAGCCGTTTTATGGAGTTTTTTTGAAGTATCATAAATGCGTTCTCCAAATTGGTCATAAAGTACATCATCTGTTAAAGAGATTTCATCTAACTTTTCTTGCGTTAATTTCTTTTCACCTTCAGAAATCACTTCTTCTAACCCTTTTTCAGGGACTTTTAATTTCTCTCTTTCCGTCGGATCATTTTGTAACTTCTCTAATTGATCAAATACATAGGAGCGATCCAAGGCATAAGCATAACGAAATGAATCTTGGCGTAATACAGTTCGCGTACTTGTTTCTCCATTTGCATCTTGGTATTCGATATCTTGTGTACTAAATTTTCCTGCTGGTACAATAAATGTCAGCAACCAAGCAAGGATGACCACTCCAAAAATGATGACATAAGTATGAGGTGTCGTCATTTTTGTGAGATCCCGTTTGGATTTCCCCGAAGACACTTGTTTCTTCACTATGAAGTCTTCCTTTCTATCTTTAATTTTTTATGAATAAAACAATCAATATCAGATTAGATTATACAGCAAAAAAACGCTAAACACATTAATTATCTATTAAAGCAATCTTTTTTATTTTTGTTAAAAACAACCAAAAAAGTTAAATAACTCTCTTGTATTTTGTGATGCAAGCATATAATCAATTAGTTTCATATGATATCTTTACTTGTTTTATTATTTATGAAGAAAAACCAATTATATTTTATCATTTTTAAAATATGTATATTTTTTCAACATTCGATATAAATAGAATTTTTTATTCATTATTTATCCGAAAAAAAACGAATAAAAAAACAGATAGTGTATTAGAAAAAATAGCTGCTTCAGACTTTTTTTAATCTATAAACAATCTTCATTGCAATAATCATAACTAATGTACTATAATTGCAATGTAAAGAGTTTTGGGGAAGACTCTTTCATCAACGTGTATTAAGAGACAAAAAAGAATTCAAGTGAATTCTTTTTTGTCTCTTCTTTGTGATATTTTGCTTGTTTTAACTATTGAAAAAAGATGTTACCTTGCTCTACTTTTTACACTAACACTTAGAAATCGCCGAATGTTCCTAGTTTTATTCAAAGGTGTCCCTTTTTCATCTACTTCAAGGCAATGTTTCCATTCATTCTATTTTTACGTTCCCTAACGAATCAGCTGGCAGACTGTAAAATATAGGGTTTGCTGCAATAGTAATATGGTAGCGATAGAGGAACTATCACAAAGAGCAAGCTCAACTTCTGACAATGATAAAGCGGTATCATTCATTTGTGCATGGTTATCCAATACTAGGTCAGCAAATTCAAACAGTCGCAACCCATTACTGTGTTGTGATTTGATACTTCGCGAGAGATCAAATCCAGTAACAATAATCAGTAAATGACCATTTGACTTGATCCATTGAGCTAGCTCCACAATACTTGGATCCCTGCCTTCATTGGAAAGAAGTAGAAAAATATCTGCTTGTTTGACAGAGAGCTGATCAATGATCGCTTTTCCTGTTCCTTCCAAAGTTTCATATATCCCATTTGCCGGATTTTCAATTAACTTGCCCGGTATCATTTCAGGTAAATGTTCCCAAAACTCAAATGCTATCCCGCTTAGTGTACGACTAGCAAAGATTTGTAAACGTCCACCTAATGAAACTTGACGAGCAATTAAAGAAGCAGCTTGAACCATCAAGGGTTCTTCGATTCTTAATTTCTTTTCTAGTTGCTGATAATAATCAAAATAGCGTAAACTCATTTATTTCTCCACCTTTAATTTCACAACAAAAACAGCAAGTGCGCTAAAACATAAAAAAAGAAATCAGTTAAGACGTATCAACCTTTTGCTTGAAAATAAAAGATAAAAAAAGGCATTGAGCATACTGCCCAATACCTTGACATAGTAAATAAACGAGCTACCGACCATCGAAAAACCGACACAAGGGTAGAAATCTCCCCAGAAATTAGGTACAATAAATACGGTCGATGCCTTGCATTGACTATGGCAAATGATCGGTCAGGGTGTATACGTGTGACTGGTCATTCCCTGATAGTTAGTTGCCGCTAACTATCAGGGAGCCTTTTTTTATTCTGCTGTTTCTATCTTCAATCATTTTAAGTAATCTATCAGACAAGTGCAAGTCCGAAAAAATAAAAAAAACACGGTCTGTTTTCTTGACATATAAATCAACTTTTTTAACTGAACAAGAATCCTATCACGATAGGATTCTTGTTTTTAGATTTATTTTTTAACAATGATAACAGCCAATATCTACTTAAATAAATAAATTTGCCGTCCACAATTAGACATGTCATGATCATTTTTTGTTTAGCCTACCAGGATGACTCTCCCCTACTGCTTTTTGCTAACTCCTATTCCTTAAATGGTATACTCAGACCCTAAAACCAGACAAAAAAGCAACCGCTCATCCAAATAAAATGGATTTAACCAGCGATTGCTTTGTTCTAACGAAAAACTCAATCGAGCAATAACCGTAGTTGCAAGCTACATGGATCAACTTTCTTAACTCACTGCTTTTAGCGTTTATCTGATCGTTTTGTTCTGCGATGAGAAGCCGTGTGTCTGCCTTTTTTGCCGATATGAACGCCTCTAAAGAAATAAGGGATAAAGATGATGAAATAACCTATGATAAATATCAAAGCAAAAATCATAGCTTCCCACGCACCTAAAGCAAGTTCAAGCATAACACTTAAAATAGAAATTGTTGCTAAATACCAGATAAAAATCAATAATTTCTCTTTTTTTCTAGCCATTTGAATGAAAACATATCCACAAATTAGCACCAATGGAGTCAAAAACAACCAGTTATTTCCTTCCATCAGCCATTTCAATCCATCAAGAAGTGTTTGACCGATTGTAATCAATTTTCCCATACAAAGCTACACACCTTTTCTGTATTTAAAAGTCAATTTTGCCATAACTCTTTTATATTACTACATAATAAGAAAAATGACGTTTATTTTAATAGCTAACAAAAAGTATTTTACTAAAATTTAAGCAACGAACTAGATAAGACCAAGTAAAAGTACCTTAGTTTAGAAATTATAACTCTTTACTAAGTTGTATCAGATACTCTTTAAGGGCAGCGCCGATTTCTGGATGTTGTAACCCATAATCAATATTGGTTCGCATGTAACCATATTTATCACCAACATCATATCGTCGCCCTTTAAAATTTCTTGCATAGACTTTTTGATGGCGATTTAATGTATCAATCGCATCCGTTAATTGGATTTCATTGCCCGCACCTGGTGTTTGCGTTTCGAGTATTGGAAAAATGTCTGGTGTTAATAAATAGCGTCCAATAATGGCAAGGTTACTAGGCGCCTCTTGAGGAGTAGGTTTTTCTACCATTTTTCTTACTCGATATAACCCAGTTTTTTCTTCCTCTCCAGGATCAATGATTCCATATTTTCCTGTATCTTCTGGCAAAACTTCCATCACTGCAATCGTTGATGAATGAGTTTCCTCGAAGTCCATCATTAGCTGTTTTGTCAAAGGGACTTGATCCACCATCAAGTCGTCCCCTAACATGACAACAAATGGTTCATCTCCTACAAATGCTTTGGCCTGAAGAACTGCATGCCCTAATCCTTTGGGGTAAGATTGTCGGATAAAATGAAGATTAACAGCTTCCGTTTCCTTGATGGTACTTAATAAATCGAGTTTTCCCTTCTCACGCAGATTTAATTCCAATTCAAGGTTAGCATCAAAATGATCTTCGATAGGACGTTTTTCTTTCCCAGTAACAATTAAAATATCTTCAATCCCAGATTTTAATGCTTCTTCAACAATGAATTGGATCGTTGGTTTGTCAACAATAGGAAGCATTTCTTTAGCCATTGCTTTTGTCGCAGGTAAAAAACGCGTACCTAAACCACCTGCCGGTATGATTGCTTTCTTAACTTTCATACACCCCGTCCTCTCATTTCAATATAAGCCCTTAGCTTAATGAAAATTCATTCTCTATTTTACCATCTCGCAACATGATTTCTTTGGCTGCTTGTTTGATGTCTTCTCCATTATATAATACATTGTAGATTGTCTGTGTGATCGGCATCTCTACCCCTAGTTGTTCCGCTAATTCAACCGCAGCTTTAGTGGTAGAGACTCCTTCAACCACCATTCCCATATTCTCAAGTACTTCTTCTAATTTATGTCCTTGACCAAGCAAATTTCCTGCTCGCCAGTTACGAGAATGAACACTTGTACAAGTCACGATCAAGTCACCTACACCACTCAAGCCAATAAATGTCAATGGATTGGCACCCATTGCCACTCCTAGACGGCTAATCTCCGCTAATCCTCGAGTCATGATCGCCGCTTTTGCATCATCACCAAAACCTAATCCATGGATGGCACCAGCACCGATAGCAATGATATTTTTTAAAGCCGCACCCGTTTCAACTCCGATGACATCATTATTCGTATAAATTCTAAAATAATCATTCATGAACAGATCTTGCACATAGATTGCCGCTTGCTGATCAATACTTGCAGCAGTAATGGTCGTAATATCATGAACAGCAACTTCTTCCGCGTGGCTTGGTCCAGAAAGCACGACGATTGCCTTTCTTTTTTCCTCTGGAATCTCTTCAGCAATAACTTCAGAAATGCGTTTATGTGTTCCTTGCTCTAACCCTTTACTTGCATGAATGATGATTGGTTTAGTATTCATTTTCTCAATCAATTCTTGAGCAACTGAACGAATGGCTTTCGTTGGTACAACGAATAAAACCGCATCGACATCCTTCACTGCTTCTGCTAATTCTTTATAACCGATAATCGCTTCGGAAATCTTTAGGTTAGGTAAAAATTGTTTATTTGTATGATACTGATTAATTTCATCGATTTGTTCAGGAACATTTCCCCAAATACGAACGTCATGTCCGTTTTCTGCTAAGGTTTGCGCTAAAGCAGTCCCCCAAGAGCCTGGGCCTAAAACTGCAATTTTTTGTTTCATTGATATTCCTCCAAATAGTTGATAGTAACTATTATAGTATAGATACTCTAAATGTTGAAAACTATTTTTCCCGTTTTAACAGTTTGTTTAACACTTGACATTGTTGTATTAAGATACATTTTAATTTTATGTCATTCAAAGCGTTATAATTATCATATAAATAATCATTGAATCAACTAGAAAGGGGGGCTAGAATATGTGGTCTGTTACACCGCCATTTTAATTAATGTTTCAGTTATTTTTATTCCAGCGATATGGGTTGCATCGTTTGTCCCATCACTTTTGTACGATCGTTACTAAATGATAAAAGAAGAAAACACCAGAATTCAGATTGAACTGTGTGTTTTCTTCTTTTGTTTATTCTCTCATCCTAAACAACTGAAAATAACTATTTAGATCAGAGCATGTAAAATGGTTGCGTGGCTTATCTTATATTTTGATTCTGACAATTTTATGTAAAAAAATCAGAGTGCGCCTTATATGTCTATGTCCTCATTACATCCTCATTGTAATAGCCCTGACATACTGCACTCTGACTCTTTTTTTATTTTGTTAACTTTATTAACTGATCTTCAGCCATAATGCTAAAGCCACATCAGGTTCCCAACCGATTTGTCCCATGTGGATGTTACGACAACGGTAAAGATTTCCTTTATAGGTCACAATATCACCAATATTATATAATTTCCCAATTTTCCATTCTTCTGCTTGATTATCTGCTGTCGTTTTCGCTGTCACTTGTTGACTTTTCTTAGAAATACCAGAAGAATTGACTGCTGCGATTTGATAAGTGTATGTCGTATCAGACATTAATCCCTTGTCTATAAAATCTGGTGTCATCGTGGTTGTTAATAGCACGCCATTTCGATAGATTTCATAGCCGATGACCTCTTCTTTCGGATCATTTGCAGACCAACCGAGTGTCACAGAGTTTTGCGATACACCTTTTACTACTAAACCAGTTGGCATCGAAGGGGCTGGTAATTGTGAACCAGCTTGTGTTCTGATCGTTAATACATCAGACGATGTTGAGCGATTTCCTGATGTATCGACTGCTTCAACCGTAAATGAATAGGTTGTGTCAGGGGATAAGTTGCTCACCGTATAATTGGTTGTGTTACTAGTGCCAATAAGTTGTTTGTTTTGATAAACATTATAATGAGAAACACGCACATTATCAGTAGAAGCTGACCAGCTTAATGAAATGCTTGATTGCGTTGCAGTTCCTTTTAAATTTTCTGGTTTAGAAGGTTTCTCAGTATCTGGTACTTGCTCTTTGAACAATCCTTGATAAGCATTCGCAAACGACTGATTATAGGCAATCCCAGCTTTATTTCTGCCCTCGTCCCAGTTGACACTCCATGTCATGATTCCTTTTAATGGCGTTTGATCTTTTGTCATTTGTTCAAACACTTGGTAGACCTTTGAAGGATCTTTAACATAGCCATTCGCTGCGGCATCTTCGTTAGCTGGGATCCCTAGAGCTAGTTTACTTGCCGGAATTTGGATAAAGCCACCGCTTCCTTCATTAAATGATTTTGAAATCCCGTACAAAAATTCATACTTTTTATTGTCATTGTTTTGGGCAATCCATTCCGTCCCAACACTAATCCCATCGCCTGCTTGATTATACAATTGAGGGGCAATAAAGTCATATTCATTTTGTAAAGCTGTAATATATGGTACATATGCCCCATTTGTTCTTAAGTATGGAAATTCAGGCGCCATTGAGATAATAAAATGTTTGTTTTCTTTCTTGTAATGCTCACGAACGATTTTTAATGCCGCCGGAATGACTGTTTGATTATCCCCAGCAGCCACCGCAGTTTGTTCCAAATCAATATCTAATCCATCAAAGCCATATACTTCTACTAACCGAATGATTTCATTCGCAAAAGCTTGTTCCTGGCCGCGATGTAATTCAATATGTGAATCTGCTCCTCCTAGAGAAATAATGACTGCTCGCCCTTGCGCATTCAATGTTGCTACTTTTTCACGAAAGGCCTGATCCGTCATATTATAAGGTTTAAAAGTAGGAATCCCTTCTCCTTTCATAAACGAAACCGTCACTACATTGTAAAAAGGATTTATTTTGGCCAAATCAATGTCGGCTGGACGACCTCCTTGATAGCCTGCGCCTTGTTCCGCTTGCCAGTTATGATAGTATCCGACTGCAATTTGTTTATTCGCGAGGTCAGGCATTGTGTCTGCTGCATCAGCTGCAAAAACCGTCGTACCTCCACTTACTATTGCACTAAACACGCCTACAGAAAATAATACTAGTTTTTTCTTCATCAAACCGCCTCCATTATTCTTTATTACATAACATATTACACCATCAATTAAAACGATTACAATTATTTGCATAGTATTGCAACACCCAAATAATCGATTACGCACTTTTTCTTTAAAAGCGCGCAAAAATGACGCTTTATTTAAATTTTATTACATTTGTGATATATTTAAAAAAACATCAACAATATATATAAAAAAACACTAGGAGGATAAAGATATGACTAACCATTCGTCTCTGATTCGTAAGTTAAGAAAAGAACGTGGCTTAACACAAGAACAGTTGACACGAGGTATCTCACAACGAGGAACCCTTGCTGCGTTTGAATCAAGAGGAACAAAGATCAGTTTTGAACTATTAGTTAACTACCTTGAACGAATGAACATTACTTTAGCAGAGTATCAATTTCTTCTTAATAGCAATTCACTTACGAATAAACAAAAATTAACCAACTATCTCATCCAAAAAAATCACTCACGAACAAGAATTAGAACTACTAAACGAATACGAAAAAACAGGCAGCATCTACTATCGTTTGATTTATGCCCAACGAAAATTGATTATGAACTACCTCTACAACCATACTGATACCACTTTGAAAATAGAAGAAGAAATTTTTGTGATCAAAAATTATCTTGAAAAAATTGAAACCTGGGGACATTTTGAACTAACGATTTTTTCAAACTGTTTGTTTATTTTTGATGATCAATACATCATCCATCTCTTTCAAACCAGTGTATCAAAAATGAAAACGTACATAGACTCTACCTACTATTCAGAACTTTTCTCTAATTTTATTCTAAATGGTTTACGCCTCTCATTTAACCGTCATTCTGCGATTCTTAGAAAACTTTTTCTATGCGAACTGAAAAGATTAACGCAAAATCACAAACAGTCAATTGATCTTGCCCAGTATAAATTATTTGCGGCTTTGGATCGATTAGCAGATGGCGATCATTCAGCCATTCCGGAAATCGAAAAGGGTCTTCGTTTTTTTGAGTGGTTAGATTTGACTAATGCTAAAGAATATTTTAGTAATCTCAAAAATTCATTGATTGAAAGCAGTTTACAAAACAAAGCTAATTAACAATTACGAACCGGAAGATGTTATTTTTGTTGTAATGCTAGACAAACAATCTAAGCTTATTGTTCTCCCCGTTATACTAAATTCATGAAAAGAAAACCTTTTCATAAAAATCATTTGGAGGAAAGTTATAATATGAAAAAAAGTTCTTTATTAGGGTTAGGTTTGGTTTTAGCAACGACAGGATTGACAACATTATCTTCCGTCAATGTTTCAGCACATGGTTATGTTATCTCGCCAATTAGCCGTGCCTATCAAGGTCAATTGGATAAAGAAAACATTGGCTATGATTTCGCAGTTCAAAAATATGGTCCGATCATTAATGAACCACAATCACTAGAAGCTCCTCAGGGATTCCCTAAAGGTGGACCAGCAGATGGAAAAATCGCTTCTGCAAATGGTGCAAGAGGATTTGAATTAGATAAGCAAACTTCTAGTCTATGGACGAAACAAAATTTAACAGGGGGAGCGACAAAATTCACTTGGAAGTATACGCAATCACACCCAACTAGTAAATGGCATTACTATATCACTAAACCAGGTTGGAACCAGAATAAACCACTTTCTCGCAATGAACTTCAATTGATCGGCGAAGTCCAAGGAAAAGGTGCGCAAGCTAGCACGAGTCCAGCTCACACCATTACGATCCCAAATGACCGGATAGGTTATCATGTGATTTTAGCAGTTTGGGATGTAAGTGATACATCAAATGCCTTCTACAATGTCATTGATGCGAATATCCAACCTCGTAGTATCTTAAATGATTTAAATGAATCCATGTGATTCTCTTTAACTGAACAATCAATCATTCTTCATTTTCTTTACTGTTTATTGAAAACATTTGCTCATTCTTTCCCACGATGGGTAGTTCTAGTATCGCTAGGCTCAACATCGTGGGATCTTTTTCGTTTCACTTTTGCCACTCATCAATAATAAGAGCGTATCAGAAAGAAGTTATCTTTTATCGAATGCTTTTTCATGATAGCGAACTGAGTGTACTTTTTTAGGAACCATACTTTTTTTGTTGCAATAACAAACAATATTTAACCCTCTTCTCCTATCGTTTTATACTATTTTTGTGAAAAAATTTATTTCACATAATAAGCAATTGATGGAGGGAATCAAGATGAAAAAAAGTTTAGTCGTAGGATTAGGTCTCGTTTTAGCAACAACTGGTTTAACTGCCTTATCGACAGTTAATGTGGATGCTCACGGTTATGTGGAGAAACCTATCAGTCGTGCCTATCAAGGAGAATTAGACAGTAAGAAGAATTGGCATGCAGCTCTTGAAAAATACGGTGAAATAATTACTGAGCCACAATCACTAGAAGCACCTAAAGGATTCCCAAATGGTGGACCTGCAGATGGAAAAATTGCTTCCGCAAATGGCGTCAAAGGATTTGAATTAGACAAACAAACTGCTACTATTTGGACAAAACAAAACCTTTCAACTGGTCCAACGAAATTCACTTGGTCTTATACTGCCGCGCATAAAACAGCTAAATGGCATTACTATATCACGAAAAATAATTGGAATCCAAACAAACCATTATCCCGCGATGAATTTCAATTTATAGGTGAGGTAGACGGTCACGGGAAAGATGCCGACACAAATCTAACACACACGATCACTATTCCAAGTGATCATCTCGGTTATCATGTCATCTTAGCCGTTTGGGATGTGAATGATACTTCAAATGCCTTTTACAATGTGATTGATGCGAATATCCAACCTCGTAATCTCTTAACTGACTTATCAAACAATTCATAAAAATTCTTCTATCAACATATCAATACACGGATCAAATCGCTCACTTGATCCATGTCATAACCAAAAAACATACCAGCATGAACCGTTTATTTCACTGACAGACGATTCATATTGGTATGTTTTATTTTATTATTTTACGAAATCGTTCCTCTTAGAACTGAATGTGTCGCTTAATACTCAAATTGACGGTAATATCTTCTGATTTCTAAGGGGTGACAATTTAATTGCTCGATATGTGCATCGATTCGTTGTGTCACCGCATGCATCAGCAAATAAGAAAGGACACGTCCACGATAACTTTCGTCAATTCCTTCAATTGGATAGTCTTTTGTATCAATCAATGTATAATTTGCACAGATTTTTGGTAATAGGTTTGCGACTCTTTCTGCAAGTACACGTTGTTCATCTTCTCCTAAGAACAACGTCACTGGTGTCGTTTCTTCAATCACTTCTAGCGTACCATGTAAAAATTCAGCAGCGTGGATCGATTTAGAAGGCAACCAACTTTGCTCTTCCCAATAACACATCGCATAAGAATAGACAGCGCCCCATTGGTTCCCAGCACCGATAAAATAGTGCATCGAATCATGACGATGTTTTTCAGCAAACACTAATCCAAAAGCATCTGCTTGTTTTTCGGCTTCGACTAAGCCAACTGCTAAGTGCTCTTCTAATTGTTGATAATAGGTTTCGTAGTCTTCAAATTCGCCATGATTATACATCAAACGATCTGCGACCATAAAGAATTTGATTTGTTCGGTTCCAGGTGCAGGATAAGTGATTGTATGGTCACAAAGTTCAGCGAGAATACTCTCTTTTGTATCAATAAACCCGATCAGTGTCGCACCCACTGTTTTGATTTCTTTGACCGCTTGCACGACTTCTTGCGTGGTACCAGTAACTGAAGACAAGACAACAATTGATTTTTCTGTTAGGCGTTTGTTGCCAGTTGTGTAATATTCTGCTGCATGTTGGACATAAACAGGTAGGTTACTTTTACCATTCATATAAGTCACAGCTTGCATCGCTGACGCGTAGGTTCCGCCGATTCCTAAATAATAAATTGCATCGAATCCCTCTCCCAATCCGTCAATGATTTGTTCCACTTGCGGACGTAAAGCGAGCGCCCCATTGATATCCTCGATTTGTTTTTGTTCATTGAATTTTAACATAGTCTCCACCTCTTAAATTTTACTTTTTAATACTTCATCAAAATCATCAAAAATTCTTTGTCCTAAATCAATCCCTTTGGCAGTCGCAATTTTATAAGCCAAAACTTGGATCGGTACAACTAAAGCTAAAACAGAAAGATCTTCTTCGCTAGTGATTCCCAGACTAAGCTGATTCTCAGTCGTTTCTCCTTCAGTCGTTACAACAATGACCTGTCCAACATATTGTTTCATGTATTGTGCTAATCGCTGGGAACGTTGCTGACTATCACTGTTGGTTTCCAAGAAGAATAGGATATGACCAGGATTGGCTTCTAAATACGGACCGTGCATGTATGCCTCTAATTCAAAGCCTTGGGAAGGTTCCCGAACAGTTTCCGTAAACTTGGTTTCAAACTCTTTCGCTGTTCCCCAATTCGGTCCATACCCGATCGCAATAAATCGTTTTGCTACACGAAAGAGTGCTTCATTTTTTTCAAAAAATTGTTCTGTTTGCGCAATGATCTGAGGAATTTTCATCACGATTTCTCTTAGTTGAACTAGTTTTTCTTCTTTTTGCGCTGCTGTTATTCGATCTTTACTGGTTCCAATCGCTAGACCTAAGAGAATCAACTGAAGAACGGTTGCTGAATAGCCCTTGGTAACAAATCCCACTTTTTCCACGCCCATATTCAAGTCAATCACTTGATCCACTTCTTTGGTGATCGGACTTTGATCATCTCCAGTTAAAGCGATCGTCCGTCGTTTTGATGATCGGATCTTTCGAATGGCATCGACTGTCGAAGCACTTTTCCCACTTTGAGAAACAGCGATGACTGTATCAACTTCTTCTGACAATTTCCCATAATGATTAAAATGATAAGGTTCTTGGATATCCACAGTGATGTCTCCATAGCTTTCTAGTGCCGGCTTTGCAGCAAGACAAGCATTATACGAAGAGCCTGTCGCCAGAATCAGAACGTGTTGCATGTTTTGATAAGACACATGAAGTGACGAATCATTCTTTTCAAGAATCGCTGATAAAGCTGTTTTTTCTTCATGAATATAATCAAGCATTGTGACCATCTTGTTCTCTCCTTTTCTAAAAGATACCAATCCATGAACCAGCGATCCCAAAAATAGCTAATCCAATCAAAATCATCAATGGTTTGACTTCTTTTTTCAATAAATAAAAGACTGCTCCAAAGGCACCTAAACTTAAAATATGAGGAACGATATCATCAAAAATACTTTGGATCGTGACGGCATTTTCACCTGTTCCGATTTTCAAAGGAATATTGATATCGATCATCGTCGCAGTCATTCCGCCAACTACCATCAATCCAATGATTGAAGCACCTAACGTTAAACTTTCCATCATTCCGTTTGCTTGGATTTTCTTTAAAAATCCAGTACCTAGTCGATAGCCCCAACTTGTTGCCAAGTAACGAAACAAAACATGAGGGATATTGAAAATCAAAAGGAATAAAATTGGTCCTAAAATATTTCCTTGTAGTGCTAGCGAAGTCCCAACACCCGTCGCAATCAAACGCAACGTTCCCCAAAAGAATGAATCGCCTAACCCTGCTAAAGGACCCATTAGTGAGGTCTTGATACTATCGATAGCTGTTACATCAAACTCTGGGTCATTTTTATTTTCTTCTTCCATTGCTGCATTGATCCCTAAGATCAGGGTCACGATATGTGGTGTCGTGTTAAAAAATTCCAAGTGTCGTTTAAGCGCCGCTGACATTTCTTCTTTGGTATGATAGAGCTTTTTCAAGATGGGAATGATGGCAAAGACATAGGCCATATTCATCTGTCTTTCATAGTTCCATGAAAATTCCATTTGAAATGAGCGCCAAAAGACCTGATTCAATTCTTTTTTGGTCACTTTGTGTTCTTCTTGATTAGAAGTCTTCATCCTCTTCTACCTCCCCTGCTGAAGTTTGAACGGATACTTGACGTACGTTCATGATATTGACGACAATGACGGCTAAGATCGCCCCAAAGATGGCAATACCTGTTACTGGAATCTCTAAGTAAGCTGCTATAGCAAAGCCTAAAAAGAAATAAGGTGCTACTTTTTTATTGATCAATAAACGTGCCAGCATGGCAAATCCAAGCGCTGGAATCAACCCAGTTGCAACGGTCAAGCCGTTTTGCACAAAATCTGGTATTTTCGCTAAGAGATTCCCGATCGTTTGACTTCCGACTAAATAAGAAATCATGACTACCAGACCAAGCATCAATGACAAGCCGAAACCAGCTAGTAAGTGCATGTGTTCGACCCCTTTATAATTCCCATCCTCCGCATAACGATCTGCTCTGTGGTTCATGATCGGAATCAATAGTCCTAAATAAACATTTTTTAAAATAAGGGTAAGTGTCGCAATTGGTAAACCTAATAGTAATGCTGTTTCTGTTCCTGCTCCTGCAGTAATGGCAAATGCAGTTCCTAAGATTCCACCGGTCACAACGTCTGGTGGAATCGATGCTCCAACTGAGAATGAACCAATAAAAGCTAATTCCAAAGTTGCTCCCATAATGATACCTGTTTTTACATCTCCCAAAACAATCCCTGTAAATAATCCCGTTACGATCGGACGAGAAAGCAGGGAAGTTCCTAACGCATACTCTGATTGCGCAATAAAGGCAACCAGACCTAAAAGAATTGCTTGTAGGATCATCTTTTATTCTTCCTTTCTCATAAGACTTCCTTTGCTGCTATTTTTTTATCTGCTGGTACTTGACGAATTTCTACTTCTATCCCATCAGCGATCATTTGTTCCAACAATTTTTCTTCTTCAGGTAATACGTTGACCGCTTTACCTAGACTCCGCGTTCCTTCCTTTGCTTTAATCCCACCTAAATTGATTTGCTTGATCTGTGGACAAGCTTTTGCTAATTGATACGCATCTTTCACAGACTCTACTACGATAAATAGTTTATATTTATCCGTTACGCCACTTTGTAATGCAGCGATCGAATCTTCAATCGATTTGATCACTAGTTTCACTCCTTGTGGCTTTGCCAGCTTAATGGTTGTTTTGCGTATTTCATTGTTTGGCACATCATCATTTGCGATCAAAATACAATCTGCGCCAATTGACTGTGTCCAAGAAAAAGCGACTTGACCATGTAATAAACGATGATCGACTCTTGTTAAAATAATCATTTCCAATCCCTCCTAAAATTCTTCTTCTTCCATTTTTTTTTCAATACTTTCATTACAAAATTGGATCATTTCTTTTGAATCATTCAATACCTGATGGATCAATTCAACGATTGAATCAGCTGTCTCAATTTTTGTGGCAATCTCGATCAACAATGGCAGATTCAAACCAGCAATCAAGTAGATATTCGGTCGGTTAACGTACTGCAAAAATTCATTGTTTACACTGCCACCAAATAAGTCAGTGATGATGATCAACTCCTGCCCTTGATGATCGTTGATCAATTGCTGCACTGATTTTGCTAAATCAAACGTTTCAGTTCCATAGCAATCTAACGCTAGGATCGAATGCGTTTTACCAAAAATAAGTTCCAAAGAATCTAAAATCCCTGAAGCAAAACGTCCATGGGAGGCTAGAATAATTGTTCTTTCCATGTTTCCACCTCTTTCTTACTCTCACTACAAATAAAGCAAGATACGTGCCAACATAGTGGCGGTATCTTGCTTACGATTAAAATTCTTCTTCTGAGCCTATTTTATCCTCTACATTTTCGAGAATATCATAAATATAAGCGACTTCTGATGGTGGGATCGTGACACTATAATGTTCTTCGATGACACTAAATGCTTCTTTGATTCGATCCAAGGTTTCTTTTTGACACTGTAACAACTGTTCTTGACCATGGTAACTTTCAATCGGGATCTGCCTGATCAATCGCTCGATCAAACAACTGACATGGACAAAAAGGGCGATCTTTTGTGGCGTCGTGATGTTCTTATCAAAACGCATCTCCAATTCACGCATAAACAGCTCGATTTCTGTCATCACTTTTTCTGTATCAAGGATCGTCACCGACTCCAGTACTTTTTCTAATGAAAAATTTCGGACAAATTGCTGATCAAAGTTAGCTTGTTCTTTCAATGAAAAAATAGGAGCCAGCCATTGAACAAGTTCATCCATTTTCTCTCCTGAAATCAATGACTCTAACGAAAGATATGGCATCGTGTCGATTTGAGGATTCGTTGTCCCAATGATGCCAATCACATCGTACATCGAAAAAACCGATTCCGTTAATTTTCTTTGGGTTAATACTTGGTATTCATAAGGGATGATTTTAAGTGCGCTGTTTGCTGGTAAACTTTTTTCAAGTAGTTCACTCATATGGACAGCCGTTCCGATCCCCGTCATGCAAGTGATCAGTAATGCTTTTTGTTTATTTTTTTGAGGGTAAATGATCGTCCACTCTGCTTCCAAGGAGGCCACCGCTTCCTTGACGATTTCTTCCAGATCAGTCATTTTTTGCATTTTTTCTCCAATACTGATAACTAATGGTGTTGTCACATTATTCAAAATAACGATTGGGGCAAAGACCTGATCTTTGAATAGTTGATGGATTTCTTTTAGCGAGCCCATATCAACTAAAATAATCAGTCCATTAGAGATATCATGACGATTACTGTAATCGATCATTTCATCCGCAATTTGTTGGGGTGTCACATCTAAGGGCATATCAAAGGATTCAAACAGATCATTTCCCAACAGTCGATTAGCGACGTTTGCCATACTACTAGCGGTAGCATAACCATGAGCAGCAATGATTGCTTTAGGCACACTTTGTTCTTTTGTCCATTTCGTCCGTCTCAAATAGATCGTTAATAAAATATGATCTAATAAAGTAACTTCTAAATCTAACTTGGCTTGTGTCAATTCCAAGATCCGATGGGCGTAGTGATAGTTTGCTGGATACATTAGTTCTAACTGGCGGTCTAGTTCCTTGATTAATTGTTCGATTTCTCCATCTTCTGGTAACCACTTTACTGTGCTTCTTTGATAGAGATAATAACTTAGCGCATAGACGCTGTTACCATCAAACTTGATCTGATAGGCACTTTCCATTTGTTTTAGCGTTTCTCGAATGGAGTGCAACCAGTAGACTAGTAGTTCATGTTTTTCTTGGCGACTCGTTTCAAAGAGTAAAAAATCAAATAAATAAACGACTTCTTCTTTTAATTTTTCCTCACAGTTACTTACTGTTGCGCCATTTTTCTTAAAGGTCAATAATAGTTGTTCAAAGCAGCGGATCATTCGCTCCTGTTCTGGTTGTCTTTTTTCAACCAAATGAGCTAATTCTTTTTTCTCAGTGATCCACACAGCTGATTGGGCTGGGCTGTCTTGATGGGGAACCTTCAAAAGATATCTTTGTAAATGTTGGAGTTTGATCGATAGGCTCTCTTCCTCTTTTTGTTCAGCGAATGCTTTGGCTACAGCTACTTTTACGCTATTTTTCAATTCGCCGATGTTTCCCGAAAAACTTTGGTTCGTCAATAATGACAGCACTTGACCACTCACTTTCATTGGTCGCTCGATTTTTCTTTGTTCATTTAAGAAAAAAGAATAAATCAGCTCCAATCGTTCTTCTTTTCCACGAGCACGTAAAGAAGGCAGATCAATCTTAAAAGGAATCCGACGCATAAAAGTGGGCAGAAAATGTTTGGTGACTTCTTCAGTCGTAGCAAAGAAGAGCCGAACATCGACTTTTTTCCCCTGATTCGTTTCTCCCATTCGATAAATAATCCCTTGATCCAGATACGTAAACAATTTTTCTTGTCCTTCAGGGCTAAGTCGATGAACTTCATCTAAAAATAATAAACCCCCATCGGCTGCCTCAAAAGCGCCAACCTTATCTTGTGTCGCACCGGTGTATGCTCCACTGACATGTCCAAATAAATTACTCGTCAACAATTCTGGATTGTCGGCATATTGGGCACAATTCAACGTCACGAAAGGCGCATTTTCTGGTAAGAGATCATGTTCTAAACAGTATTGATAAACGATATTGACTAAGAAGCTTTTCCCTGTACCACTTTCTCCAGTTAATAACACAGGTAGCCCACCATCTGGATAAAAAAGAGCTGTTTTGATTTGTTCAATGCTTTCTTTCAGGCTTGCTTCGTGACCGATCACTAAAGAAAAAAGATCTTTACTTCTTGAAAAAATAGGCTGTTCAGCCCTTATTTCTTCAGTTGAGGCATAGTACGTTTTACTTAAAGCAAAAAATTGCTGTTCAAAAGCCATTTTATGAAAGTAATAGACCGGACGAGAATTGATCTTAACCAAAATGCTAGCTTCATTTAATTGATTAAGATAATGACTGACCGTATTACGTTTCACTTTAAAGTATGCTGCTAAATATTTCGCTGTAAAAACATCACTTAATTGTGCTAAATCGATAAATGCCGTTTGATTTTCTAAATAATCTTGGATTTCTTCTTTTAACATTCTCTCACCTCTTCTCCATCATAGGAAACGCATTCATTTTGTCAATAGCTATTTTTATCTAAAAAGAAGGAGAAACAAACGAGATTCGTCAATGACTTTTTTTGCTAATTCACTTCAAAGTTTCATTTATGAAAAGGCTTATTCACTTTTCATTCTAAATTTCATAAGATACAATGTGAGAGTACCTACTTATACATAGGAAAGTACTCGTTTAAGACAAAGGGTCATCAATGTAAAATAGACAGAAATTTCTTGCAACTGACTCCCCTTTCTCTTAAATCCGTGCCTACCGTTTAAGTAGCTAAGAAAGAAATTCGAGAAAATTTATTTGGCTTTTTCTTAGCTAATGGTAAATATATTTTAGGAGGAATCATATGATTCAGTTATTGCGTTATGCAAAAGATTACCGTAAACAAATCATTCTGGGTCCCGTTTTTAAATTCTTAGAAGCTGTCTTTGAATTGATTTTGCCATTATTGATGGCCTCATTGATTGATAACGGTCTAAAGATGAATGATCGTGGTGTGATCATCCAAATGGGGATCTGGATGGTCGTGATGTCAGTTGTTGGATTGATTTGTGCGATCATTTGTCAATATTATGCTTCAATAGCTTCACAAGGATTTGGTACTGAGCTTAGAAATCAACTAATCAAGAAAATCAATTCCTTTTCACATAGTGAATTAAATCATTTTGGTACAGATACATTGATCACTCGAATGACGAACGACATCAACCAACTCCAATTAGCATTAGCCATGGTAATCCGTTTATTGATCCGTGCGCCATTTCTAAGTATCGGTTCAGTCGTCATGGCCTTTGTGATTGACTGGGAAATCGGCTTGTTTTTCTTAGCTATCCTACCGATTTTTTCAATCATTTTATACTTTATCATCAAAAAAACAATTCCACTGTACCAAAAAGTCCAAGAAAAACTGGATCGTTTAAATGAAACGGTTAGTCAAAATCTAAGCGGTGTTCGTGTAATTCGAGCATTCTCCCGCACAAAAACAGAAATTGATACTTTTGATGAGGACACCGATGAATTAGCTAAAAACTACTTACGTGTTTCAAATATCTCAGCTCTCTTATCACCGGCTACTACATTGATCATGAATATCGGTATTATTTGTTTGTTGACTGTTGGTGGGCTCAAAGTCAATATCGGACATTTGCAACAAGGTCAAGTCCTTGCGTTGATCAATTACATGAATCAAATGTTACTGGCATTGATCGTCGTATCTAACCTGGTCGTTATCTTTACCCGGGCCGAAGCTTCAGGTAATCGGGTCAAAGAAGTCCTAGAAACTGACATTACACTGACAGATGCAGAAGATGCCTTGACACCGAATTTCCAATCCGAAAATATCGTTCAATTTGAACATGTCGACTTTCGTTATACTGAAAAGTCAGGATTATCTTTACAAGACATTACTTTTGCTTTGAAACGAAACACGGTTTTGGGGATCATTGGACCAACCGGTAGCGGAAAAACAACTTTAACTCAATTGATTCCACGTTTCTATGACGTCAACGCAGGTTCCGTTGCTTTTGATGACGTGGATGTTCGCTCATGGAAACTTGATCCTTTAAGAAGCCAAATCTCACAAGTTCCTCAAACCGCTGTTTTATTCACTGGAACTATCCGTGAAAACCTTCAATGGGGAAAAGAAGATGCCACAGATGAAGAATGTTGGGAAGCTCTTAGAATTGCTCAAGCAGAAGATTTTGTTCGACAACTTCCTAAAGGATTAGAAACAAAGGTAATGGAAAACGGAAAAAACTTTTCTGGCGGTCAAAAACAACGTCTAACGATTGCACGTGCGTTAATTGCCAAACCTGAATTATTGATTTTAGATGATTCTTTAAGCGCGTTAGATTATCAAACCGATCTTAACTTAAGAAAAGCATTACAAACCTCACTAGATACGACAGTCATTATTATTTCTCAACGAATCCGCTCGATTCAAGAAGCACATAAGATCCTCGTGATGGATCAAGGAAAGATCGTTGCGCAAGGGAAACATGAAGATTTATTGAAGGATTCCGTTGAGTATCGCGAAATCGTCGCATCACAGGAGGAAGAATAAGATGAAAACAAAAAAATTATCCTGGAAAACCCTCAAACGATTCGTTCCTTACCTTACAGCCTATTCAAAAGATATCTGGTTTGCGATCCTTTTAGGGATCATCAACGGGATCGCTACTGTGGTAATGACTTTACAGATTGGTCAAAGTATTGACCAAATGATCGGCGCAGGTCAAGTTCGAT
Source organism: Enterococcus sp. DIV0703 (assembly GCF_051711065.1). NCBI lineage: Bacteria > Bacillati > Bacillota > Bacilli > Lactobacillales > Enterococcaceae > Enterococcus > Enterococcus sp. DIV0703. Next base: position 2,279,007 of record NZ_JBIOLX010000001.1, read on the forward strand.
TTGCTCAATTGTTCCACCTCTTATTATTATTTGGCGGGATCGTATTGATCAACGTGATCAGTCAATGGCTGATCCAAGTCTTAAGTAATCGCTTGGCTTATCTTTCCGTAGCAAAATTAAGAAAAGATGCCTTTGCACGTTTGAATAAATTACCGCTTCGTTACTATGATCAAAATTCACACGGGAATATCGTTAGTCGTTTTACCAACGATATGGATAATATTTCCATTGCGATCTCTGCGGCTTTTAACCAAATGTTTGCCGGCGTGGCTATCATCGTCTTGTCTTTTATATTTATGTTACGCCTTAGCCCGTTATTGACACTCGTCGTGATTTGCTCCACACCGATCATTTTTCTTGTGAGTTGGATCGTTGCCCGTGCATCACAAAACGACTTTGACAATCAACAAAAGATTATCGGGAATATCTCTGGCTTTGTTACCGAACGGATCGGGAATCAGAAAATCGTCAAAGCCTTTCAACAAGAAGAAATGAATCAACGACAATTCCAAGCATTGAACACTGATCTTTATCAAAAAGGACAACGTGCCCAATTTTCTTCTTCTTTGACGAATCCGTCTTCTCGTTTTGTGGATCACTTGGCTTATCTTTCGATTGGATTAGTTGGTGGTTTACTAGCATTAAGAAGTGGCTCAGCCATTACAGTCGGTGTGATCTCTAGTTTCACGATCTATTCTAGTCAGTTTTCTAAACCGTTTATTGAACTTTCTGGAATCACGACACAGATCCAAACCGCTTTTTCTGGATTAGAACGTGCCTTTGAACTCATCGATCAACCCGAAGAAACGCCAGATGAACCTAATGCTTATGCGTTGAATCCAGCAACAATCAAAGGTGAAGTAGCGTTCAATCATGTATCCTTTTCTTATGAACCAAGTCAACGATTGATCGAAAATTTCAGTTTCGTTGCTAAACCAGGGCAAACGATTGCGATTGTAGGTAAGACTGGTGCTGGTAAATCCACGTTAGTTAACCTGTTGATGCGTTTTTATGATGCGACAGGTGGAACCATTACGATCGACGGGTATGATATTCGAGATATCCAAAGAGATAGCTTGCGAAAAAGCTTTGGAATGGTTTTACAAGATACTTGGCTCTTTGACAGTACGTTAAAAGAAAATCTACAGTATGGCAATCCAGATGCTAGTGATGAAGAAATCAATCAAGCACTCAAAGCTTCGTATATGTATGAATTTGTGGAACGCTTGCCTGAAAAGTTAGCAACAAAAATCGGCGGACAAGGACTGAAAATCTCTGACGGACAAAGACAATTGTTAACGATCGCCCGTACAATGATCAGCAACCCTCCTATGTTGATCCTAGATGAAGCAACTAGTTCAGTCGATACTTTGACGGAAAAGAAAATTCAAGATGCCTTTTTAACAATGATGGAAGGCAAAACGAGCTTTTTGATTGCCCACCGTTTATCGACAATCAAAAATGCCGATCAAATCTTAGTCATGGAGCAAGGCGCCATCGTTGAGATGGGTACCCACGATGAATTACTACAAAAAGACGGGTACTACCATCAACTATATCAAGCGCAGTTTACTAAAAATAGTTAACTCAATCAAAAAGTAGTTGTAATAAATCAGTGTAACTGTCCCTCAAGAGCTAGTTTTTCACTAACTTTTGTGGGACAGTTATTATTTTATTAGAGAAAAGCATTAAAAGAACCTATTCATTCACTCCTAAAACATGAACAACGTCTTTGCGACATGACTCACTTTATATGTAAATGGTTATCAAAACTATACTTCTTCATAAAAAAACAAAAGCAAAACATTTCATCCCTAGCTCATCTTTAAATAGCTTAGCTGCCCAAAACTTCCTTACTACCAACGGTTTTTATTCTATAATTGAAGGTAAAAGAGAAAGACCATAAAGTCTCTCATATTTTTTTAAAGCTAAAAGAAACTCCTTTTCAAGTTGAGTTGCACCAATTAACCTAATCCCCATAAAAAAATCTGTTAATTGCTTAGGATTAGCTGTACGCTCGACCAAGCTATTCAGTAGCAAATCGTCAAACCTTTCGTGTACCTCTGTTTTTTGTGGTGTCACTAGTCTACCTCGAACCATCTTTAATTTTTCTAGATATTCTTTTGAATAGCCGCTTTCTTTTCTTTCTAGCATTAAAAGAAAGAGAACATGATACAACGTGCAAAGTGAAGAGAGAAAATTTTCGTTATCACCCATTCTTTCTACTTTCGAAGCTTGCATTTGAATAAATTCTGTTGTAAAAAGAAAAGCCAGTGAAGTAAATGTGACTATTTCAAAACGACCATATTCTGCTACTTTTTCTAGATGGTTCATGATCGCTTTGATATAAACCTTATCATGTAGGGTAAACTTTCTTTCATCATTCGGTAGTAAATGCCATTGATAGCCTTTAGCTATTAGATAATTCCGCTTATCAACAATGCTTTTTGTTTTTTTGGTATCTAATTCTAAATTTCTTAATCGGTCGTCAATTGGTAACTTGACATCTTCCAATTGACTAAGTAGCTGATTTAACTTTTGTCTTGGATGATTTCCGTTTATTTTATTTAAATAAAATAAACATTCGTCTAACTCAATGTTCATCTTTTTTAAAAAAGCTAATAAAGGAATCAATGGAATCTGATTTTTACCACTTTCGTATTTTACTAAAGATTCTCTAGAAGTTATTTTATGTGCTAACTCTTTTTGAGATAACCCCCTTTCCTTTCGAAATTTACGTAGTAATTCATGAATTTCCATTCGTCGTTCACTTCCTTTTTTAAATTCAATGTGACTATTGATACCATATAAAATAATATACTCGTTTTCATTCTATACTATGGATACAAGCAATAAAAGCGCTTTAAATAATAGTAAAGGAGAAAATATCAGGAGATTTGTGAATATAGTTATTTGGTGATTATGTTTTATTCACTAAATTGTTATAAAGTGCTTATTTTTACTGCAAAGTACAAAAAATAAATGTTATGTAAGAATTCACACGACTAAGAGTAACTATTTTTTACTTAAACTGGATCATCGAAAGGAATTAAAAAAATATGTTAAAAAACAAATTCATTATAAGTCTTATTGCTGTTATAACTCTAGCTTCCTTTATCATTCCTAACTTTTCTATGATTGTCAATGCAGAGATGATTCAAGAGACTGACTATGTGCCAGTGACACAAACGATTAGTACCTATTTTGAAAGTAATCCAGTGACGGTTCCTGGTATAAATTCGAAAGAAGCTACATCAATCGTTAAAAATATGGTCATTTTGTCTGAAACAGCAAAAGAAATTAGCTCGAAAGAAAAAAACAAACTAATGGACGTATTTTCATCTAAACTTGACTCTACTATTCAATTACATGTTTCAGAAAAATATTTAACATTGGACAATGCTACAGCGTTACAAATTATAAGTGAAAATGGAGAAAATAAAGATTATTATTCATTGACTGTACCAATCACAAATGAACACTCTAATCTATTCAGCAGTGTTACGGTAATCTTTGATATGATGTACAACATTAAGGGAGTCCAAGAATCTTTGATCACTCAATCAGAAAAAGATACTTTCGAGATTAGAACATTTTCCAATGGCGAAGAAATGACTCACCAAATTCTTGAAGATAAATTTATACCAAATAATGAATTGAAAAAACAGTTACAAGAAGTTCAAAGGGAGTTTCTTCATTTGAAGCAAGCCCGTGGAATGGCTGAAAAAGCAACTTGTCTAGCAATTGTTTTAGGAATAATCCGTGCAGTTGCTAACATCATTGCCCCTACATGTGCTGCTGCTTGTCTTGCAGTTCCATTAGTATGTGCTGCTTGTATAACAGGTTTTGTCGCTCTTGCTGGTGGTGCCATCGGTGGAGTAGTCGCATGTTTTAAATTATAAACTGGTTGTGTTTATGATAAATATTAATCCAAAAAAATTGATGTGTTTCATTTTAATTATTTTTAGTTTACCTACTATTTTATATGTCTATACTCAAATGGCAACATCTAAAGAAGGTTTATATGAAGTGAATAGTATTTCTTTAGAAAAAATAATGAATGGAAAGGATACTTTATTTGTTTATGTAGGGAGACCTACATGCCCCCAATGTAAAGAATTTGAGCCTATTTTGCGAAAAGTACTAAACAACCAGCACCAATCTATGGGATATTATAATACAGATAACGCTCGTAAAGAGAATGAGGATAAGTTGGAAATAATGGCTGACAGCTTAGGAATTAATTCTATCCCGGCCATAATAAAAATTGTGGATGGGAAAGTTATTGATCGAATAATTGGCCTAAAAAATGAAAAAGCAATCGAGGAGTTTATCCTAAATGGCTAAAAAGAATTGGTACAAAGAATTGTTAAAGATATCACTGTGTATAAATATTATTATGACACTTTTCCCTAATTTTAGATCTGGAAGTGCTATTTTCTACTTCAATCTTCAAATTGGGCTTGCCTATTACTATCTTTCATTAACAAAGCCCTCTAAAAGTGTCACAATCCTTTTGACCATCATCAGTAGTATTCTAGGTGGTATGGCCATATATCATCTCTTTCAATCGTTGTTCACTATTTTATAGAAATAAACGTCTCCTTTCTTACAATAAATAAGCAAAAGAAGCAACCTTCTGGGATGGGAAGGTTGCTTCTTTGGTTTCTGAGTTGACTATTTTGCGTGAAGAGTCATACTTCTTAAAATCTTTTTGTATGGAATACTACGTCCGACGTAATACATCGCAATGGTTTGAATAGGAATCCAAACGACTGTTTTTAATAACCTTGGTGCCCAGACGATCCAACTAAATAATGGAACATGATACATCATCGCTAGCCACAAAGGGGTCAATAGCAAATTAATGATCAGCGTGACCGAAAGTGTAGCTAATAGCGAATTTTTCCAAGTAATCTCTTTTCGATAAAAAAAGAAACCATAAATTGCTCCTTCAATAAAGGCATTCAAAGTAAAACCAATGAAGAAAGCTGTTTTTGAAAATAACGCCATTCCTACTAAGTCAGCTAATACACCCCCAATTCCAGACCAAAACGGGCCAAATAAAATCCCCATGATCATTTGTGGAATAAATGTGACACTGATCTTCACAAAAGGGGTTTCGATCGATACCAAACGGGATAAAGTGACCATCAAAGCAATCAACAATCCCATGATAGCGATCATGCGTGCGTCTAACCGATTTTTCTTCATTTCTTAGCATCTCCTTTAAGAGCTGCTACATCCTACATGCAGCGAATGCGAAAATAAAACCGCGAACAACTTGTCCTTCGTCAAAGAGGCAACATCCCATCCTCTCAGCACTTAACGCTTTATTTTCTACTCTGTTTATTTTTGGGAAGTCATTCCCAGCAAAACTATAGCATAGATCACACACGACTGTAAATAAAAAAACATACATTCCCGAATAAAAAGTAATTCATGTTCGTGAAAAATCACACATTCAACGAACATAAATGGACGATCAATAGCAAATAACGAATTTTATTCCAGAGACAACGGTCGATTTTCTAACTCATGAACTACAGTACGGAAATCCAGAAAGCCAGCTTCTAGTCCTCGCAACAGTACTTCTGCTGTTCCAATATTAGTTGCTAAAGGAATTTCGTAAACATCCGATAAGCGGATCAGTGCAGTCACATCCGGTTCATGAGGCTGTGCAGCCAACGGATCTCGCAGAAAAATCACGAGGTCTAATTGATCTTCTGAGATCATTGCACCAATTTGTTGGTCACCACCTAAAGGACCGGATTTAAAGCGATGGACTTTTAAGCCAGTTGCTTCGGTGATTTTACCACCTGTTGTCCCAGTTGCGAATAATTCATGTTTTTCCAGGATTGCCTTATAGGCGGTTGTCAACTTGATCATCAAGGGCTTTTTGCGGTCATGAGCAATTAAAGCAATTTTCATATTGATCATCCTTTCCTCTCTCAACATCTTGTTCCTACTCTATTCTACCTCAAGGTGTAGCATATTGCCCAAAAAGACAATCAATTCTTGTTCAAGTTGCCATTGAGCATAGATAACGCTTTCATTTATACTTAATTCAACATTAAAACTAAACAGAAAGCGTGGAATGAATCATGGTAGAAATGGCACTGAAACATGTATACAAACAATATGACAACGCAGAAAATTATTCCGTAACGGATTTTAACTTAGCAATCGATGATCGTGAATTTATTGTCTTTGTTGGACCTTCTGGTTGTGGAAAATCAACTACATTAAGAATGATTGCTGGGCTAGAAGATATCTCGGAAGGAGAATTAAGCATCGGCGGTAAAGTAATGAACGATGTAGCACCAAAAGATCGTGATATCGCTATGGTATTCCAGAACTATGCGTTATACCCACACATGACTGTATTTGACAATATGGCTTTTGGGTTGAAGTTGAGAAAGTATGACAAAGCAGACATCAAAAAACGGGTAGAAAATGCTGCTGAGATTTTAGGGCTTACTGAATATTTGAAACGTAAACCTGCTGCTCTCTCAGGTGGACAACGTCAACGGGTTGCTTTAGGACGTGCCATCGTTCGTGATGCAAAAGTTTTCTTGATGGATGAACCATTATCAAACTTAGATGCAAAATTACGGGTAGCGATGCGTGCTGAGATCGCCAAACTCCATCAACGTTTAGAAACAACAACCATCTATGTAACCCATGACCAAACAGAAGCAATGACGATGGCAGATCGTATCGTTATCATGAAAGATGGCTTTATCCAACAAATTGGTACGCCAAAAGAAGTGTATGACACACCAGTCAATATGTTCGTCGCAGGCTTTATCGGTTCACCCGCAATGAACTTCTTCAACGTTACTTTAAACAATGGAGTAATCAGTGACGGTCATGGCTTAAAATTAAAAATCCCTGAAGGAAAAAACAAAGTCTTAGTTGAAAAAGGCTATGAAGGGAAAGAAGTTGTTTTTGGTATTCGCCCTGAAGATATCCACAGTGAACAAGTGGTGTTAGAAGCACAACCCGAAGCAGTTGTTCATTCAGAAGTTGTTGTATCAGAATTGTTAGGTGCAGAAACCATGCTTTATACCCGAACAGGTACAACTGAATTTATTTCAAAAGTCGATGCACGTGACTTCCATAAACCAGGGGAAATGGTCGACTTAGCATTCAATATCAGCAAAGGACATTTCTTTGACAAATCAACTGAAGAAGTGATCGGATTGCCATAAAAATTAAAAAATCAGCTTTTGATGTAAATTTTGGCAGAAACTATGCCAAAAGCTAGAACTATAACAAATAAGCCGAAAGTGCTGTGTTCATACACAGCACTTTCGGCTTATTCATTTTAAAGGAGTTATCTCTAGTTAAAGAGGAAAAACTGATTGATAATGGTACTTTTTTCAAGCCATTTTCTTGATTGATTTCGTTGAAGGTGTCTTCTGACTTACTTGCTTAGCTTTAGTGAAAACTGGAATATCAAAGTATTTGCTCAATGTTCCGGCTACAAAATAAGCAATATTGTAATCGACTAAACTATGGATCAACCCACCAATCCCCATTAGGATAAAGACTGTATAAAAATAGCCTTCAGAATAATAAGTTTCTGGCATGTTCCCTACAAAGAAAAAGACACTAACCACTAACATTTCCGCAATCGAATGAATGATACCTATCACAAAATTGAAACTTTGGAAGCGCCAGTTGGCTAAAGTAAATTGGCCATTTTTTAAAACGATTTCTGGTTTCTTTTGCAAATACCAAGAACCAATCACTGCAAAAATCAAATGAGATAATGCACGCAGCGCAATAATTACTGGTGTGGTCAAAAAGAAGCCAAATGTTGTACCCAAAGCAACGGTAATCGCAATTCCTGGTGAAAAAAACATCGCAATAAATATTGGTACATGAGAAGCCAAAGTAAAAGAAGCAGGTGGAATCATGATTTTTGGCATAACCATTGGAATAATAACCCCCATAGCTATCAACAAGGCAGAAATAGTCAGGGATCGTACTGATTTTTTTTTCATTTTTTTCTCTCCTAATGTGTCTTGACACCTTTATGATGTCTTATTTTAACTTTAACAACAAAATGTGTCAAGACACATCAATCAGAAAAACGTTGAATGAGCCTTTTTCATGTATTCAATTATCCGACACCAGATAAAGTAAATTTTGAATGAAGCTTATACAAGAAATATGTTTTAAACTACAGTCTCTGCTAGCTACATCATCTCCTTCAATTTTTGTCTATATAGATGAAAGATAAATACAAAAAAGAAGTACGCCCTATGTACATGTCAACAACAATATTTCCTGGAACCCTATTTAGCCCCAGTATCATTCTAATTCCCTACCCTAAGGTATACACTAAAACAACGAGATACACTGGGCTCACCCTCTTGAAGTATAGTCCATTTTAATGGTTGCTGATTTTAATACAAAAATAAACCCGTCCACCCTCACTGAAGTTTATGACAGGTTTATTTTTGGTTATTTTACTTCAATCAAAAAAATTTTTTTCTTTTTTATAAGGATAGCTCCACCAAAACAACAGTATGAACACGATAAAAAAAATTACTTTTAAATAGACAGGAACATCCCTGAAATAAACTCTTATTGTTTTTCCAAAATCATCATGAATGAATAATCTAATGAAATTAGATACACAAAAAAATAGTGTCAGTCCCCAAAAAATCAGTCTCTTTGTTCCTTTCATTTTCTTACACTCATCCTATAAGAAAATGAAGCTAGCAGTCTTAACAGTCCAATGAGCTGCGGTTCTATTCCACCCATGATTCACTAACCAATTTTCTGCACCTTGTTCTAAATTATCTTGCCATTCGAATAAGTAATTAGTAACATCACTTACCGTTTTTTCACCTGTTTTAGCTACTAACCATTTGGCTATCTTTTTAATGACGGCAATTTTCCAGCGAGGAGTTGGTTGTCTATCGGACTCGTATTTTTCTTTTAATATTTGTAATTGCTCCACTTGGGATAAGTGAGCCCCGGATACTAATCGTTCAAATTCTGCTTTCTTTTCATTTGATAAATCGTTGTAGTATTTATCAAATTCGTTTGTGGCGGTAAAGTTCGTAGCTTTTTCTGAAGCAAATACATTGGTAACAGGGGCAATTGATCCGCCAACGGTAATCAATGTTAACCCCAAAACAATCGATTGGTTCATTTTGTTCATTAACTCACCCTTCTTTCTCCTTAGTAATCAAAATCAGTTCTAAAAATTCATCGTGTTCATTTATGATTATAGTATCGTTTTATTCTAAAAAAATTTATTTTCATAAGAAACTATTTTTCGGTCTAAACCGTTAGCCATTCTTAAATACATGAACGATTATGATCTTAAACTGAGATTACAGGAATCGGGTTACAGTAGTCATTTACTTATTTTTCAATTAGTGATGACCATCCAACTCATTTTATTGGACTTAGATAAACAAAACGCCTAAAAGCTAGCATGCTAGACTTTTAGGCGTTTTGCTTTCTTTATTGAATTAGATTAGAAATTAATTTTTCTCGCTCAGCTCTTCCATTGCATTACTTAATGCAGCAAATTCGGCTAATGAGAGGGTTTCTCCACGACGTTTAGGATCGATGTTAGCTTTTTCTAAACTAGTCGTTAACCAAGCTTTCGTTGCTTCATCTTTGCCATATGAAGATTGTAAGTTATTCCATAATGTTTTTCTTCGTTGCTGAAACGCTGCTTTTGTCAATCGGAAAAATGCCTTTTCATCAGTAACCGCTACAGCTGGTTGCTTTCTTCTGGTTAGTTTCAAGATAGCTGAATCGACATTCGGTTGTGGAACAAAAACAGTCTTAGGTACGATGAAAGCAACAGATGCTTCCATATAATACTGTACAGCGATTGATAATGAGCCATATGCTTTTGTACCAGGCTTAGCAGAAATACGGTCAGCGACTTCTTTTTGCATCATCACAACCATTTCTTCTACTTGCAGATCTGATTCTAAAAAATGCATCATGATCGGTGTCGTAATATAATAAGGTAAATTTGCAACAACTTTGATCGGTAAAGCTTGTTCAAAATAGGTTGTTGCTGCCTGATCTAAATTGGTTTTTAAAATATCTTGATGAACAACAGTCACATTAGGATAAGGAGCTAACGTATCTTTTAACACAGGAATCAAGCGATCATCGATTTCAAAGGCAACGACTTGATTGGCATTACGTGCTAGTTGTTCCGTCAACGCTCCAATACCTGGACCAACTTCGATGACATTTGTTTGTTGATCGATTTCGCCAGTTTCCACGATTTTTCTTAAGATATTGGGCTCAGTCAAAAAATTTTGACCTAAACTTTTTTTAAATGAAAATCCATGTTTCAATAAGATTTCTTTTGTTCTAGAAGGTGTCGCAATATCACGCTGTTCACTCATGTTGTTCCTCCACTTTTTTCATTGCTTGGGCAAATTCCTCTGGTGTGATTCGAAACATTTTCAAACGCTTCTCCAGTTGTTTCCCATTGGTATAACCAATTCTTAATTCGTCCCCTAGTTTTTCACGTTTTTCTTTTGCTTGCGCTCCCGCTATTAAACCATGAGAAATCAGCACTTGTCTAGTAATTTCCGTTTCGTCTTCCTCAAAAGATGGGGTGATTACTTTTTTCAATGCTTCTAAGATGGCCTCATCACTAGCATGTTCAACGCCAAGACTTCCTTGTTTTTTGGGACGTGCTTGTTGACGAGGTAAGAAAGCATGTTTTGCCTGAGGAACGACTTCCATGATCGTCTTGCGGATTTTCTCACCAGAAAAATCAGGATCAGTAAAAATGATTACACCACGTGTTTCCTGCGCATGTTCAATCTGCATGAGTATTTCATCATTGATCGCTGAACCAATCGTTTCGATCGTGTCGACGTCGACTACTTCTTGGAGTCTTCTAGTATCGTCTTTTCCCTCAACGACTACAATTTCTTGGATTTTTAATTTAGTCATTTTCAGCGATCCTAAATAGACGATGAGCATTTTTCCAAGTTTGGAGCGCCACTTCTTCTACCGGAAGATTACGTAATTCGGCAATTTTTTCAACTGTATAACGGGTATAACCTGGCTCGTTTCGTTTCCCACGATAAGGTACTGGAGCTAAGTAAGGCGCATCCGTTTCTACTAGCAATCGATCGAGTGGAACATGAGTGGCTGCTTCTTGAACATCTTGCGCTTTTTTGAAAGTCACGACCCCACTAAATGAAATGTGCATTCCTAAATCAAGAAATCGTTTGGCCCATTCAAAATCGCCACTAAAACTGTGCATGATTCCACCAATATCACGAATATCTTCTTCTTTTAAAATTTGATAAGTATCTGCTAACGCTTCTCTGGTATGGATACTGATCGGCAGATTCATTTCTTTCGCAATCGCAATTTGTCTACGAAAAACTTCAGCTTGCACTTCTTTCGGATCTTCCATCCAGTAATAATCTAAGCCGATTTCACCTAACGCTACCACTTTTGGCATCGTTAATTGCACTTGTAATTTTTTCTCAATGTCTTTAGTATAACTTCCTGCTTCAGTAGGATGCCAACCAATAATACTATATATGTTTGAATAATCGTGACTAAGCTGTAATGATTTTTCGATCGTTGGGGTATCGAAACCTACTACCGCCATTTTTGTCACGCCCAACTCTTTGGCCCGTTCAATAGTTTCAGGAATATCATCATTAAATTGTTCCGCATTCAAATGGGTATGAGAATCAAATATCATTTTTTATCGCTCCTTTTCTTCATTACTTTAGCATATAAGTGGCTATGGCAGAAGTAGGAAAGACAAAAATCAGGTCAAATTTATTGAAATGCAAATTTCTAGTTGTAAATAAAAGGACTTAAGCAAGTTCCCTCTCTTAAGTCCTTTTACATGACTATTAAATTAACGCGCTTCTTGTTTTTTCTTGTAATAATACACTGGGATACCTAGTAATGTGACAACGATCCCGATCATTGCCAAAGCTGTTTGAGTAAATAAAGTCATCCCTAAAATAAAGACAGCGCCAAAGATTGCAATCAATGGAATCACGGGATACAAAGGTACTTTGTATGGTCTTGGTAAGTCTGGTTGTTTTTTTCTTAAAACAAATACACCAATAAATATCAATAAGCTAAACAGCCACATAACAAAAATTAGCATATCAGTTAAAAAGTCGAATGAACCTAAACTCATCATAATGCACGCAATCACTAATTGAAAAAGTGCTGGAACATATGGCACTGTGAATTTTTTTGATAATTTCGTTAACTGTTTACTAAAAGGTAACTCACCTTCCAAAGCCATCGCATAAGGAATACGGATTCCGGTCAACGTGTACCCATTCAGTGCCCCATAAACAGAAATCAAGATACCGATCGTCACGATCTTTCCACCGATATTTCCAAAAATAACCGCTGATGCATCAGATGCTGCATTAAGGTTACCTGCAATCTGATCAATTGGCAGAGTTTTTAAGAAAACAAAGTTGATCAATAAGTAAACCACTGTTACAAAACTTAACCCTAAAATAATTGCTTTAGGTAAATCTTTTTCGGGACGTTTCATTTCCCCCGCCATTGCGCCGACACCAAGCCAGCCATCATAAGCGAATAAAGTTGCTAGTAAAGCACTACTTAAGCCTTCTGCAAACGACACATCTTTCCCTGCTTCAAATGGGAATAGTTGGATCGTTCCACTACCTGGTGTCAACAGTCCCCAAATAACGATGACAGCTAATGGAATCAATTTGATAATCAGTGTCGCAGACTGGACAGTCGTACCCACTTTTGTTCCTAGTAAATTCAAACCAGTAACAGAAATAGCAGTAATAATCGCAATTAATAGAAGATAATCCGTAGATATTTGTAATAAGTTCGTCATTTGTGTCGCAAAAATAATCGAAAGTGCCGCAATATTCGCTGGAAAATAAATCAAGCTTTGGGACCAACCCAGTAAAAAGCTCGGTAATTTTCCATAAGCGGCTTCAATATATTTGACTGCACCACCCGTTTCTGGGATCGCAGTTGCCAACTCAGCTACCGTTAGACCAGCACAGATCGTTAAAAATCCTCCTAATAGCCATGCCAATAAGGTCAAACTAGTCGATTGTGTACTTGCCGTAACAGCCGCTGTTTTAAAGAAAACTCCTGCCCCAATTACAGTTCCCATAACAGTTGCTAATGCGCCAAATAAGTTGATCTCTCGTTTTAACTTGCCTTTCATTCACATTCCCCTTTTCCCCGCAGTTTTTAATATAATTTTCAGTATAACGGAGAATATTTTGTTTTACCATCATTTTTTTCAGTAAATTTATTGAAAGATACCACCTTAGACCTATGAATCCTCCATTCACCTCAATTATAATTAATGTAGGTTAGATAAAGGAGGACCAATTATGGAATTTAATCGTTCTTACCCAAAACTGGCATCTTTCCTAAAGGATCATTTTGCCATTTCCAGAAAATCACAACAACAATCACTTTGGCATTGGTTCATACTGATTTTGTTCGGGACATTCATTCTTGCTACTTTCACTCAACAGTTGCTTTTGTTGTTTAGCTTGATTCTGCTCGTTGCACTGATCAAAGGTTCCGGAATGATTCTATGGGGAGCCATTTATGCTTTTTTAATCAGCCTTTTTCCTCCTCTAGGTATCATTTTATCTGCGCTTTTCTTTCTATTGAATCTCAGTACTTTCACCAAAAATTGGCGAGTCACTTTAGTTGCTGGTTTCTTTTATTTTTACCCTGCAACGATCATGTCGTTAAGAACGCTCTCACATCTCGATAATCCTTGGTTCCTTTATAGCAGTTTATTCGCTGGGTTAGTGCTACTCCATTTGATGTTGCAAAAACTTTACCAACGCTATGGGATTGGCCGAACGATTTTTTGGTACATTGTATCGATACCTTTTACTCTTTTAAGTTTCTTGTTACCAACTCGTTTAAAAGAGCGATTCAAAAAAATACCCTCAAAAAAATAGTGTCAATTTGTATAGCGACCACCTAAAGTTAGATTTTTTGCTCTAACTTTAGGTGGTCGCTTTAATGTATCTATTCCAGGCAAAACATACTAAGATTAATATTTACGTTTGTTACATTTAATAAACTGATGGGATGCTATTTACACAGTAAACTCATCATACTCTAAAAAATAGGAATTCTTAAATTTGTTGTGAAAGAGAAATCATCTCAATTAACCCTTGCGCAGCTTCACTGCCTTTATTCCCTGCTTTCGTCCCTGCTCGTTCAATTGCTTGTTCAATGGATTCCGTGGTTAATACCCCGAACATCACTGGAATATTGGACTCCAGGTTAATATGTGCGACTCCTTTGGCTACCTCATTGGAAACCAATTCATAATGAGTAGTTGCACCTCTGATAACTGTCCCCAACGTAATCAACCCATCGTAACTGTCCTTTTTGCTGAGCTTTTTGGTAATAAAAGGAATTTCAAAAGCTCCTGGTACCCAATAAATATCAATTTGTTCTTCTTTCACACCGTGCCTTTTTAAATTATCCAATGCTCCTTGTAATAATTTTTGATTGATAAATTCATTAAAACGCGCGACTACAATTCCGATTCGAAGATCCTTTGGAGAATAATTTCCTTCAAAAATTGTCATTTTCTTGCTCCTTTATTTTTATACTGATAAGTAATGGTGAAACTTATCTTTTTTTGTTTTTAAATAGGCTTGGTTTTCCTTTTTCGGAACGGTTTCAATTGGTACCCTATCGACAATCGTAATTCCATCTTGTTGTAACTCTATTACTTTATCGGGATTGTTTGTAAGTAAACGAATGGACGTTACACCAATTGATTTTAAAATTTCTGCTGCAAAGTGATAATCCCGTTCATCCGGAGCAAAACCCAATTCAGTATTTGCTTCATAAGTATCCAATCCTTTTTCCTGCAATTGATACGCTTTTAACTTATTCCTCAATCCGATTCCGCGGCCTTCTTGACGAAGATAAAGAATAGCTCCAGTCCCCTCTTCCTCGATCATTCTCATCGCTTCATGTAACTGTTCCCCACAATCGCAACGCTGAGACCCGAAGACATCACCAGTTAGACATTCCGAATGAACTCGGACTAATGTAGGAAACTGACTATTTTGAATATCTCCCTTTGTTAACAATAGATGCTCCCGTTTTTCTTCGTCTTCATAAATAGTCAATTTGAAATCACCATAATCTGTCGGTAAATTTACGGTTATATGACTATTTTCTTCTAAATAATTTGCCAACTCTTCAATCGTAATTAAGGGTAATTGCCATTCTTCAGATAAACGGGTCAAATCTTTCATTCTTGCCATCGTTCCATCTTCTTTCAGAATCTCACAGATATAAGCAGCCTCTACACTATTAGCTAATTTGGCTAAATCAATTGCAGCTTCGGTGTGTCCTCGACGTATAAGCGTTCCGCCATCTACACTAATCAAAGGAAAAATATGTCCTGGTCTAAGAAAATCACTTGATTTCGAATGAGGATCAGCCAATGCTTTAATGGAAGTAGCTCGATCAAATACTGAAATACCAGTCTTCGTATGTTTATGATCCACACTAATCGTAAAAGCTGTACCAAACGCATCAGTATTATGAGTTGTCATTTCTCCTAAAGATAAGCGTTGCGCAATCTTCTTCGATATTGGCGCACAGATTAATCCTCGACCAAATTTGGTCATGAAATTTACTGCCTCAGGTGTCACATATTCGGCTAAACCAACCAAATCTCCTTCTGATTCTCTATCTTCATCATCAGCTACAATGATTAGACCACCCTTTTTCAAAGTCTTGATTGCTTCAGTAATATTACTCATAGTAAGTCCTTCTCCTTGTACATTTCAAATTTATTTCTCTGTGCCTTTACATATTTCCCAACGATATCCGTTTCTATATTCACAAGATGTCCTACACCTAAATTCCCCAGATTTGTTAAGGATTTAGAATGTGGAATCAGACTAACTGAAAAGCTTGCTGCTGTAGTATCCGTAACTGTTAAACTTACTCCATTAATTGCAATTGATCCTTGCGGAATGATTTCACCTGCATATTTGGTTGGATAAGCAAACGTCAAAATTAATGCGTTTTGATTCTCTATTTTTTTGATCAATCTTGTAACAGTATCAATATGTCCCGAAACAAAATGTCCTTCAAAGCGTTGCGTCATCAAAACTGCTCGTTCTAGATTTACCCTCTCTCCAACTTTTACGGTGGAGAAAGTAGTCCGTTTAAAAGTTTCAGGCATTATTTCAGCTTTAAAAAATGTGCTTGAAACCTCAATAGCAGTTAAACACACGCCATTGACTGCCATGCTATCTCCAATTTTGTAATCACTTAGTATACTGTTTGAAGCTTGGAAAGTGAGTTGGATCATTTGTTGGTTTCGTCTAATTTCTTTGACTTTTCCTTGCTCGGCGATTAATCCTGTGAACATTGCTTTCGTTTCCCCCTAACTCGAATGTCTTTTCCAAGCTGTTCAACTTCCAAAAATACTAATTGTTGTTCTTTAGAAACTAAACGTTCACTATGAAAGGACATCGGACTGTTTCCACCAAAAAGTTTGGGCGCAATATAACTGATGACTTCATCCCAGAGATTTTCTGCTAAAAAAGCATCATGAATTTTCGCTCCACCTTCTATATACAGCGACTGAACACCTCTTTTTCTCATGGTCTCAATAAAGAAGGTAAAAGAAAACTTAGGCGTATAAAAAATAGTTACATGGGGAAACAGTTCCTTTAGCTTAGGGTTTTCCGTAAATATCCAGACTGGATTTGTTGTCGTTTGAAAAAGATTGAGTTTAGGATTTTTAAGAATCCGCCCTCTACGATCCAAAACAATGCGCACTGGTGGAAAGTTAGTTACGATATCAGGCAACAAAATAGGGTTATCAACTAGAACGGTTTCGCTTCCCACTACGATTCCTTGATGTTCTCCTCGCTCTTTCCGTACTCTTGAGATTGCCTCTGTACCTGTTATTGAGTACCGCGAACCTTCCTTTAAAGAAATCTTTCCATCTAGTGTAATAGCTTGTTTTAATGTGATATAGGGACGATCCCTTTCAAAAAAATGGTTATAAAAAGGGTTCAGTGCTCTACATTTCTCTTCTTCCACACCTACAATTACTTTGATTCCATGCTTTTGTAGAAATTTTTTACCTTTTCCTGCTACTAAAGGATTTGGGTCAAGCTGACCTATGACTACCGTTGAGATACCAGACTGAATAATAGCTTGCGTACAAGGCGGCTGTTTCCCTTGGTGGTTACAAGGTTCTAAGGTAACATATAGAGTTGAATTAAACAGTTCTTCGGGGGAATCACAATTTTGAATAGCATTTACTTCAGCGTGGGACTCGCCATATTGTAAATGAGCACCTAGTGAGAGTAGCTTTCCTTCTTTTACAATCGCTGCTCCAACTAATGGATTGGTAAAGGTATTTCCCTTTCCTTTTTTTGCCTCTTCAATCGCAGCCATCATGAACGACTGGTGCATATCAATTCCCCCTTTCAACAAAAAAAGCCCTGCGAAATTAATCACAGGGCATAACTAAATAAACCTAAAGATAATCGATTTTAATACAAATAAAACCGATCTTCAGTCGATTTTTCTTCTCCCATCCAGACTTTAACTGTCGGTGCCAGATTCTCACTGGCTCAACCACAAAAATGTGGGTCACGGACTTCGAGTAAACTCGTCACCGTCGGTCGGGAATTACACCCTGCCCCGAAGAAATATTCAATTCGTTTAGAGTATATTCTTAAAACTTAATTGTGTCAACCTAAAAAATAGAGAGAAAATGGCGTATGGACGTCCTCGTTTATTTAATGCTAATCATATGATTAGAACAAGTATTACATATTTATAAAATAGTCTCCTAAAAATTGATTCATTTTACCTAAATATCAGCTTCGTTATTTTTCGTCTTTTAAAATCGTTTGCAAACGCTTGGTTATCTCGATTGTATGAAGTCACAATCTGTGACATCATGATAATAGTCATATTCCACAATTTCTGACTAATTGTACCTCTTTTTATGTTTAAATATAATTAAAAAGGAAAAAGAAATATAGGAGGTTTTTATGGAATTTGGAAAACTGTTAAAACAAGAAAGGAAGAAAATGAATTTGACCCAAGCGGATTTGGCTGAACAGTTAAATGTAAGTCGTTCAGCGATTTCAAATTGGGGAATTGGTAGAAATTATCCCGATATTCAAACAATTATTGATATATCTAATGTTTTAGGTGTATCTCTTGATTATCTTTTGAATGAAGATCAAAAAATAATGGAAGCCGTGGATAATGATTTAACAAAGAAAAAAAGATAAAAAAGATCTCTGTTATTTTGGCTGGATTACTATTAGTGGCTATTGGGACTATCATTTTTCTTTTATATCCAAAAAAACCTACGATAATTTTTGTTAAGGATGTTCTTCCAAAAAATTCTGAAATTTTCACCTTAAAGAAACATGAAATAAAGGAAGTTTTTCTTGAAGACCATCAATTAAAAATTATTTTACATATCACAGGAAATGAAGCTGGGTATTATGTAGAAAGTGGTGCTGACGAAATGACAGTTAGCCTCTATAAAACAAAAAATAAATCTTTGAAATCAAATAAACTTATCCCATACGATGGAGTGTTTACTATCGATTTAATCGAATACCCTCGCTTAAAAAATATTTATATCGCTTATTCTCCTAATTAATTTATTATTAATTTCGTCAGTTTAAAATCAAGTTAATAAGTCCTAATTTTGATAAATACTGTCAATAGTCATTCAAAAATGTCGGTGTGTCCAAAACGACATTTTTGAATGACTATCGGCAATCTCATCTTTCAACTCCCACAATTTTAAAAATATAAAATTTTTTTCTTCTGCTTGATTGCTTACCCTATTTAAACATTCAGTTTTTCCAGATCCCCAAGTTCCATTTAAAAAAAATGTCTTTTTTGCTTTAATTAATTTTGAAAACATTTTTACTGCTTCTGTAGTATCAATTCTTTCTAACTCTATTTGCTTTATGACAATCCCCTCCTAAGAAATAAATTTCCCAAGTGTATCTTTTTTAATATATTTCAGTTCATTAGAATTATATATAGTAAAAATAGTTTGCGATTCACATAGCTGCCAAATAAGAATTTAGCACAATTTGGTACTAATACTAACTAGCAATTTATTTCCTATTGCTCAACTTAGTTATGGTACTATACGTTCTAAAGTTACATTATTTATCAGCTTAATCTCTTCGTTTCTCAATTTTCAATTTTAATCATGCTTTTCATTAGGTGCTCAATTTCGTTGACTGTATCTGTAAATGAAATGGATTTCGCAAACGTGTTAACTGAACGATATTTTTCCCACTGTTCTTCCAAATAGTCGTTTCCTCTGATCTTTTCCATTTCTCTTTCATAATAAAAAGACAAAGATTCGGTATCTCCACGTTTTGTGAATGTATTTCGAACACTTTTATATAACTCTTTCGTATCAATATTTTCTAATTTTGGTATGGTAAATAAGTCATAGTAATCTTTTACTCTCGAATTATCTGTACCAAAGCTGAACGTAGCACTTAGCTTTTCTGCAATAATTTGTTCTGTTGGATAAGCTGGAATCTCCACTTTTTTATCTTCAAACATTAATTGGTGATAGTGTGTATCTACTTCAGGATAAATAGAATCTCCTGTTGTCACGTCCATTTTAAACGGCACACGCACTTTCTCTAAATTAGCCACCAATTTAATTTGAAATCCAGGATAAAAATCGGCTTCTCTTGTTTCCTTCATTCCTTGAATAGAGAAAACAATACCTTCTTTCGTGGGCTTCCTAATCAAATCATTAAAAATATTCTTCAATTTTTCTTCAGTTAATTTGCTATTTCTAAATGTCGTGTCGATATCAATTGTTGTCCTTCTATCGATTCCATATTTTGATCCTAATAAAAAGCCACCTTTCAAAATGAAGTCATTTTTGTACTTTGATTCAGAAATTTGTTCAATTAAACGATCCATCATAAAATGCCGTTGTACTAACTGTGCATTTAGCCCTGTACTCTTTGCTAAATTTCTGGTTTTTGATGCAAATTGTGTCGGTGTCATCTTTTCCCTCCATTAATATAAGCTTTGCATGTGGTATTTCATTTCTTTTTCTACATGTAGTTTTGTCATATAATCTCTTAATTTGCTCGGATCTCTCAATGGATCTTCCATGTACTCTTTTAATGCTGCTAATTTCATTTCGTATTCAATTTCATATCTCGGATTCCAAATATCACAAAGTGTACGCTCTTTATCATACATAGTAATAGGATTCCCTTGGAAGGAAGTTCCCTCTACTTTTCCTAGCTCATAAACTTCTTTCTTCACGAAATGAAATTGTAACTGCTGCTCTTTTGTAATTGAACGATCAACATTGTATCCATGGGGAAAAGTTAAATGAATGAATTTCGGCATATTCGTAGAAAGCTGGTAAATATCTAAAGTCGTTTCATGAGAAAAGATTCCCCTGGAAAATCGTTGCTGAAGCCAAAATAAATCATCTATTCCATGACCATCCTCTACATAATAACCACGATCAACTTTGATCAAATTTCCTTGGTTCACCAATCTTTGTACAGTGGTTGCTGCGATTCCAAATTTTCTGGCTTCCTTCATAGATAAATTTCCATCGCGAATAGCCAACAATTCTTTCAATTTATCTTGCATTTACTTACCTCTTCTTTCGTTACAAATACACTACTTAAATTATATCATGGTAGTTTAATTGTAACAAGATGAACTTTGATGTCGATGAAATTCGCCAACATCTTTTTTATGATGTAAAAGGGTAAAAAAGACACCTGGAATCCTTTAGAATTAATTTGACGAATCAATTCATAGGAGGACTCAAAATGTCTTATACTCAGCTTATCGAAGGACTTTAAATATTCTAAACCTAATTATCTATTTTGAGGAAAATAATTTAACCCAAAAAAATATAATGGCAAATTTAATTGATTGGCAAAGATACTCTTCAATACACGCCCGAAGAATATCCACATTGTTATTTGTCGTCTCCTCTAGGATCATTTATTAGAAGGACAATTATTGCGACGATTTATGATTCGTCCTATTAAAACCAACCAAATAAAAAAGACAGAAAGAAGTATTTCTTCTTTCTGTCCAAATTATTCTAAGATTATTCTTTACCAACATCATTTGACTACACTACTTTTTATGATGATTGGCTCACCATTCACGCTTACTGATTATTGACCTAAATCATATGGATGTTCATCTTACCCAATTTCTGAACCATTTGGCATTGATTTTGGCGCTTCGACTACTTGTAACGTGCCATCTGGTGCTTCTGCAGAAAGAATCATCCCTTGACTGATTTGTCCACGCATCTTACGTGGTTTCAAATTCGCTACGATCACTAGTTTTTTGCCGATCAATTCACTTGGATCAGGATAAAATTCAGCGATACCTGATAAAATTTGGCGGTCTTGGTTATCTCCCGCATCTAAACGGAATTGCAATAGCTTATCTGCTCCTTCAACTTTTTGACAGTTGATGACTTCAGCTACTTTTAATTCCACTTTTTCAAATACATCAAATTTGATTTGTTTGTCTTTAGTTGAAACAAGCTCAGTTTCTTCGGGGTCCCATTTCACTGATTCTTCATTCGTTTGTGTTCCTTCAGACATTTTCGCTTGGATATAGCTGATTTCTTCTTCCATGTCCAACCGTGGGAAAATTGGTGTACCTTTAGCAACCACTTTTGTTCCAGAAGGAAATTCGCCAAAGTGCAAGCCTTGAAGATTCATCGTTTCTGGGTCTAGTCCTAATTGATTAAAGATTTTAATTGGCGTTTCTGTCATGATCGGTTGCAATAAGATCGCAGTGATCCGTAATGATTCTGCTAGATGGATCATTACACTCGCTAATTCTTTTTTCTTGTCCTCGTCTTTGACTAAAACCCATGGCTCTGTTTCATCGATATATTTATTTGCACGAGAAATCAAGACCCAAATTTCAGCTAATGCCGTATTGAACTCCATTTTTTCCATCGCATCATGATATCGCCCGACGACATTTGCAGCTGTTGTTGATAATTCACTATCAAAAGGCGTCACTAAAGAAGCATAGTCAGGAACGATCCCATCACAATATTTATTGATCATTGCAACGGTACGATTCAATAGGTTTCCAAGATCGTTCGCCAAGTCATAGTTGACCCGAGAAACAAAATCTTCTGGTGTAAATACGCCATCTGAACCAAATGGAACAGCACGAAGTAAATAGTAACGCAGCGCATCGAGACCATAACGTTCAACTAGCATCTCTGGATAAACAACGTTTCCTTTTGACTTAGACATTTTTCCGTCTTTCATCAACAACCAACCGTGACCAAAGACTTTTTTCGGTAACGGTAAATCTAATGCCATCAACATGATCGGCCAATAGATCGTATGGAAACGGACAATTTCTTTTCCAACCATATGGACATCTGCCGGCCAATATTTTTGGAATAAGCTATCATCATCAGAGCCGTAACCTAATGCAGTAATATAGTTGGATAACGCATCGATCCAAACATAAACGACATGTTTAGGGTCGTCTTTCACAGGGATCCCCCAACTAAATGTCGTTCTGGAAACAGCAAGATCTTCTAACCCTGGTTTGATAAAGTTATTGATCATTTCTTTCTTACGAGATTCTGGTTGGATAAATTCAGGATGCTCTTGGTAATACTCTAAAAGACGATCAGCATATTTGCTCATACGGAAGAAATAAGATTCTTCTTTGACTAATTCGACTTCATGCCCACTTGGAGCTTTCCCACCGATTACATTTCCTTCTTCGTCTTTATAAACTTCTGCTAATTGTGTTTCAGTGAAAAATTCTTCATCCGAAACAGAATACCAGCCTTCATATTCGCCAAGATAAATATCGCCTTGTTCAACTAGACGATCAAAGATTTTTTGAACAGCCGCTTTATGATAATCATCCGTTGTTCGAATGAATTTGTCATAACTGATATCCAGCGTTTTCCAAAGTTTTTTCACATCCGCAGCCATCTTATCGACATAGGCTTGTGGTTCAACACCTAATTCTGCTGCTTTTTTTTCTATTTTTTGACCGTGTTCATCCACCCCAGTTAGATAAAACACATCAAAGCCCATCAATCGCTTATAACGTGCAACTGCATCACAGGCAATCGTTGTATACGAATTACCAATATGCAGTTTGCCACTTGGATAATAGATTGGCGTCGTAATATAAAAAGTTTCCTTTTCTGCCATGGGGCTCTTCCTCCTTTATCGCATGATGCGAATTCATTTCCTTGCTAGTATACCATAAATCAAAAAGACTGCGACGATTTTTTCGCTACCCTCTAACAAATGCCTTTCCTCTTTATTATTTTCCTAGTAAAACATGCTATAATAATTAATAGTGTGTGAGAAGAAACCTTGGAATCAGTAAGTTTCGTTTTTAGTAAGCAGCATGTTTACATGTAGGTTATCTCTCACAATGTCACGGAATCTTGTAGCAGTTCTGTTGTTTTATTTTGATGAAACATGGTTTCGACTTAGTAGCTGCTTATAGGAAGAATACATCGTTCTCCCTTCTAAATAAACCTTTTTATAACAACCCAAAAGCAAGTGGATCTGAACTCGGTTGTTTATGTTTACGACTAATAGACATTCCATTGTCCAAGAAAGGCTGAAATTTTATGCAAAAAAAACATCTTTATTTTACAATCAGTATTGCACTGCTTTCAGTGTTACACTGGCTGTTCAGCTATTTTTATATACGATTATATGGTTATTTTAACCTCCAAGGAAGCTTGAATCAGTTTCTTTTATTTACCCAAGTTTTTCGTTTTGTTCTCAATTTTTATATCATTTTTTGTGGGTATGTAACGCTTCGTGAAGAAAATAGAAAACTGTTACTGATCTATTTACTTTTCTTCTTGTTCAATTTACTCCTACCGTTTTTATTCCCTATCTAAGTATAGAAGTCTTTCTCCAAGGAAAACTTTGGTTTTTTTTTGGAGTCTGCTAAAATAAGATAAAAGTATATTTAAACAAGAACGTCATCAGGAGGTTAAAAGATGAAACAATTTGCTTCTAAAGAAGAGGAAAAGTTATATTATGAACATGAAGCAAGTGAAGCTGATTTTCTTGACTGGTATCAAAAGCAAGAACGCCCAGAATATGACAAACCTTCTTTGACTGTTGATATCGTGTTGATGTGTTACAACAAGGAAGAAGACCAGTTAAAAATTTTACTGATCCAAAGAAAAGGGCATCCCTACCGAAATTCATGGGCTTTACCAGGTGGTTTTGTCCAAAAGAATGAATCCACTGGTGAAAGTGTCTTACGTGAAACCAAAGAGGAAACGGGTGTCGTGATTTCTCAGGAAAATATTGAGCAGCTACACACCTTCAGCACACCGAACCGAGACCCTCGAGGCTGGGTCGTAACTGTCAGTTACTTGGCTTTTATTGGTGAAGAACCGTTGATTGCTGGTGACGATGCAGAAGAAGTCCGATGGTTTACCTTGACACGCCAAGGAAACAAAATCCATCTAACGAGTGATGAAGTTGCTATTTCTTTAGATTTACTGACAAGTGAATCTTCTGGCAAAGATACTTTAGCATTTGACCATAGTGAGATCATTACGAAAGCATTTAATCGAGTGACAAATAAAATGGAACATGAACCACAAGTCTTACAAGTATTAGGTAAAGATTTTACGATCACAGAAGCCCGAAAAGTATTTGCAAAATTTTTAGGGATCGATTTTAAAATGATTGATCATTCAAATTTCAAAAAAGCGATGCTGCAATACTTTGATGAAATTGGTGAACGACCAGTAGGAATTGGTCGTCCATCCAAGATTTATCAGTTGAAGCCTGGAAACTATGAATAAGGTGAAGATTTCAGAAAGCTGAAATACCAAAGATTTTTATTCGATTTTTCTGCAATCAGCAAATACCTGATCAGTCACCCATTAATGACCATCTGATGGATAAATACTTCTCATAAATAAGCCGAAGAATTACACAAAAGCAATGCTTTTGGTATTCTTCGGCTTATTTTAGAGGTTAGCCAGAAAGGTCATTACCTCCTTGTTTGGTTTATCATAATTAGTGAGCTTTTCTTGAGAAGAAAATTCCTAGAAACAAAAACAGCAAGTGTTTTTTATCAACAAGGCGATCCCTAGCGCTCCTACCAGTTCATTTATTCAAAAATCACTTGTTTCCCGATTTTTTCTAGTTCTAGACTTTTTTTAATCACTAAAGGATCGGTTTGTTCATTCATATTAATCAAAATCAACGTTTTATTATACCAGTTTGCTTTATACCTCAGCTTAGTCACTAATTTATACCAATCTTGAAGTGAGAAGTCTGACAAGAAAGTTTCATTAGGGACAGCTTCTACAAACAAATAGTCATAATAACGAATCAATTTGCCAGATAACTGTTCCAAATAATTTTCTTTTTGAAATTTTTGTTTTAAATAAAGATCCATTACTTTACGCTTTTGTTTTTGATAGTTCTTCGATCGTTCCAAACGAGCTTTTCGTTTCTGAGCTGCCCGTCCCTTAATCCCTAATTTTCTCTTAGCCAGCTGCATTTCTTTTTCAGTTTTTTTCAACAATGGTAATGGTACATCAACTGGAGAGGATGTCTCGATTAGTTTTTGCGGATCATAAGCCACACCGATCCAACGACGAGACTCTGTTATTTCTTTCGCTGAAACCTCACAGAGTAAAGAAACATAAAAAGCTTCATTATACCGTGAGGAGATCGTCGCTGAACGAATCTCTCCTTCGATCGGTCGATGGAGGTTTACCTGAATGAGTTCTTTCTGTTTTGGCAGTTTTAGATACTTATCTTTCAAATAAATTGTGCCTTTTTGATTATTTGTTGTATAAGACTGCCACATACTTTTTTTATTTTTCAATTTTGGAAAACTGGCACGTTTTTTAAAATAATTACGAAACGCACGATCTAGATTTAGTTGTGCATTCGCAAGCGCTAAGCTGTCTGCTTTTTTTAAAAAATCATATTGCTTTTTTAAAGAAGCAGGAGTCAGTGTATAATCGATGACACCTGTTTTAGCGTAGCTTTCCTGACGGGCTTTTAGTAAGTGGTTATACGTAAAACGAACACAGCCAAAATTTTGAACAAACCATTGCTTTTGTGAAGCCGTGGGATAAATTCGGAATTTAAAGGCTTTTAGCATCAGCACTTACCTCCTAAGACGTCACAAGTAAGCTCGCTTCTTTTTGCCGTTTCAATTTTTTTGCGTAATAAGCCACTTCTTGCTCTGTCGCATAGACAAAATGCTCTGGGGCAATTTCTCTTAATGTCCGTTTTTGCCCATCTTCTGGTTCTGGTTGATACTTGATTCTTTTCCGCTGTCTTTCATGATCGGGATCTGGTAGTGGAATTGCAGATAATAAACTTTCCGTATAAGGATGAACCCCATGGTGGTAAATCTCATCACTTGTTCCCATTTCCAATAAACGACCGTTGTGCATGACACCGATCCGATCACTGATATGTTTGACCATGGATAAATCATGAGCAATGAATAAGTACGTTAGTTGTTGTTGTTTTTGCAGATCCTGTAATAAATTGACCACTTGTGCTTGAATCGATACGTCTAAAGCCGAAATCGGCTCATCACAAATAATAAAACGAGGGTTAACTGCTAAGGCACGTGCAATCCCAATCCGTTGTCGTTGTCCACCTGAAAATTCATGAGGATAACGTGTACCATGGCTCGGATTCAATCCTACCGTTCGAAGAAGCTCATCCACTTTTTCTGAACGTTCTTCAGGAGACTTGACCAATCCATTGACATCGATCCCTTCTGCAATGATGTCACGAACTTTCATTCGGGGATTCAATGATGCATAAGGGTCTTGGAAGATCATCTGAACCTCACGGCGAAACTTAGCCATTTCTTGTTTTCCTTTTAGCTTGGTGACATCTTTTCCATCAAAGAAAATCTCGCCATCGGTCGGTTCATTTAAGCGAATGACTGTCCGCCCAGTGGTTGATTTACCACTACCTGATTCACCAACTAAGCCAAAGGTTTCCCCTTCATAAATATGAAAGCTAATATCATTGACTGCGTGAACTTCATTTTTCTTTCCAATATTGAAATATTGTTTTAGACCATTAACCTCTAGCAGTTTTTTTGGCATTCGTCATCCCTCCATTCGCTTTTTGCTTTTCTTCAAAAATCGCCCAACGACGTTTGATTTCTTCAGGTGGCTCTACTTTTGGTGCTTGAGGTGCTAAAAGCCAAGTTGCTGCTTGATGTGTTTTTGATAATTCAAAAAATGGTGGTTCTTCTTCTGCATCAATCTGCAGGGCATATTCATTCCGTGGATAAAAGGCATCGCCTTTAGGTGGATTCAATAAATCAGGTGGTGAACCTGGGATCGCATAAAGTCGTTCATTCGCACTATCTAAGGTCGGCATCGAACCTAACAAGCCCCAAGTGTAAGGATGTTGCGGATGATAAAAAATTTCTTCCGAGGTACCGACTTCAATGATCTTTCCGCCATACATCACCGCTACCCGATCCGCTACATTTGCTACTACACCTAAGTCATGTGTGATAAAGATAATCGAGGTATCGATTTTCGTTTGGATTTCTTTTAGCAGTTCTAAAATCTGGGCTTGAATCGTAACATCTAATGCAGTTGTTGGTTCATCAGCGATCAAGATCTCCGGGTAACAGATCAACGCAATCGCAATGACGATCCGTTGCCGTTGTCCTCCTGAAAATTGGTGAGGATAACTGTTGATCCGTTTTTCAGCCTCAGGAATCCCGACTAAGTTTAGTAATTCCAATGCTGCTTTTTGTCCTTCTTTTTTCGAAACTTTATTGTGTTTTCGCAAGGATTCAGCCACTTGTTTCCCAATCGTCATCGTAGGATCGAGAGAAGTCATTGGATCTTGGAAAATCATTGCGATTTCTTTCCCACGAATTTTTTGCATGGCTTTTTCTGATTGATCGACAATATTTTTTCCTTTGAATAAAATCTCGCCCGAATCGATCGTAGCATTACTTGATAACAATCTCATGATACTTCTGGTAGTGACTGATTTCCCACTACCAGATTCTCCAACAATTGCTAGAGTCTCGCCTTTGTTTAAATGAAAATTGACACCACGGATCGCTCGGACTTTCCCAGCGTACGTATCAAATGAGATTTGCAAATTTTTAACTTCAAGAACTTTTGTCATATTCCTCACTCTTTCATTTTAGGGTCAAAGGCATCACGTAATCCGTCCGCTAGTAAATTGAAGCCGATCATGATAACAGACAACGTTGCCGCAGGGATCCATAATAGATATGGCAGGTACAAGAAAGTTTTATAGCCATCACTCAGCATTGTTCCCAATGAAGCAGATGGTGGCGTTAGCCCCAATCCAATGAAACTTAAAAAGGCTTCAAAGAAAATTGCCGATGGAATACTAAACATCATTTGAATAATGATTACACTGGAAATGTTCGGTAAAATATGTTTGAAGGCAATTTTCAATTTCGATTCACCTAATGTCATACCAGCTAACACATATTCTTGATCTTTCAGTTTCAGGGTTTGCGCTCGAACGATACGAGCCATCGGAATCCAGTTCGTGATCGCCATTGCTGCCACGATGGAAAAAATACCTGGTTCAAAAACAACCAACATTAAAATCATGACTACCAGATTAGGAATCCCAGATAAGATCTCTAAGAAACGTTGCATTCCGTTGTCGATTCGTCCGCCTAGCAGACCAGAAATCAGCCCATAAGCAACACCGATCGTCACATCTAATAATGCAGCAATAAAAGCGATCAGTAAGGAAATTCGTGTTCCCATGAATAGCCGACTTAATACGTCACGTCCTAGACCATCCGTTCCTAAAAAGAAATTCACATTTGCTGGAACATTTGCTTGGGCATATTTATCGACTAACTCACCACCAACCATCGCTTTTCCATTCAATCCATCGATATTTAACCCTGGAATACGTGGGGGTAGATTGATGTAATCAATATTTTGTGCTGTTGGGTTGTGTGGCGAAACAAAGATCGTAACGATCGAGATCAAAATGATCACTGATAGTAAAATCATCGAAACGACTGCAGCTTTGTTTTTCTTTAAACGTCGCCAAGAATCTTGAATGAAATTTAGCGATGGAGCTGCAATTTGTTCTCGTTCTTCTTCAGTGTTTTTTTGTAGCGGAAGAAATTTATCTGCAGGAATATCTGCTATTGTTTCATAACGTTTTGGTATCAGTTCCATCTAGCTTCGACTCCCTTCTGAAACACGGATTCTTGGATCAACTAAACCATACAGCAGGTCAACGACTAAAATCACAAAGATCAACATAAATGAGTAAAGGATCGTTACTGCCATGATCGTTGGATAATCATTCGTCGTGATCGATTTAACGAATTGCTCACCAATACCGGGGATGGCAAAAATGTTTTCGACTACTAACGAACCAGTCATCAAAGCAACTGCTAACGGTCCTAACAATGTCATTAATGGGATCAAACTATTACGAAGACCATGTTTAAAGGCGATCTCCCAACGGCTTAATCCTTTGGCTCTCGCTAATTCCACGTAATCGCTGTGTAATACTTCGACCATTTCTGTTCGGATAAAACGAGCTGAATCGGCTAAAGGTGACATAGCCAATGCAATGGTTGGAAGGATCGTATAAATGAAGCCGTCCCATTTAGCAATCGGCAGTACATGCAAGCGGATCGCAAAAATATATTGTAATAAGACTGCAAAAACAAAGTTAGGGATCGAGCGACCCAAAATAGCAACCAACGTGGAAGAAGTATCTGCCCAAGTGTTTTGCTTCATTGCTGAAATCGTTCCTAAGATCGTACCGATCACTGTTCCAAAAATAATCGCTTGTAGTCCTAGTTGTAATGAAGGACCTACTCTACCAGCTAATAAATGAGCGACAGGCTGATTTTTAAATTGGAAAGAGATACCGAAATCTCCTTGAAGTAAATTTGACAAGTAAATACCATATTGGACGATCACAGGTTTATCCAGTCCAACTTGTTGATTCAACATAGCGATCGTTTCAGGACTCAAGCGCTCTTGGTTGGTATAAGGTGTTCCTGGTAATAATTGCATTAAGAAGAACGTGATTGTGGCAATCAACCAAAGCGTAATGGCCATAAAGAAGACACGTTTCAATACATATTTTAGATAACTATTCACTAATGTTTCCCCCTAGCTTTTGACTTCTGACAAATGTTTCGCTACATTATTAATGAATGAACCAAAGATAAAGGAGCAAACTGATGAAAAAGAAGTCTCTTCCCTACCTGATTGCTGGTGTCTTGATTCTCCTGATTATTGTAAAAAATAGTTTGAATCATCAACTAACACTCACTCAATTATCAAATGATTTATTTTTATGTGCGATGCCGTTTTTGATTATCGGCGGATTTTTATGGGTTTTTTCCTCGGGTTTCTTTGATCATTTTCAACGATCGATCTATTTAGCCCGAACAAGAAACCGCAAGAAAAAACCAGAATTTTCTTCACTCTCGTCTGCCAGCTATGGTATGTATACCTTTTGGCTGATCATTGCCGGAATCTTGCTTGCTCTTTCTATCGTGCTGGTGATTTTTTCGTTTCTATGATACGTAACCTTTAAAAAGTGGAGAGAGATTAAGACAACTGCCTTAATCTCTAGTCCGCTTTTTTTGTCTTAATGTTTGCCTATTCTTCTACATAAGTCCATTTGTAATCCCATGAAGCTCCTGCAGCGTGATGGACAATTCCTTTGATTTTTTCATTGACTAAGTGTCCTTCAGCTTTTTGGTAAACTGGGATCACACCCATATCATCTGCCATGATTTTAGTTGCTTCTTGTAGATCCGCCCAACGTGCTTGCTCATCGCCCGCATCTTTATTCCCTGAGTCATCTACTACTTTGTCGTAGTCCGCATTACTCCATTGTCCACGGTTATAAGAGTTACCTGCAACAAATAGGTCCGTAAAGCTGCTTGGATCAGCATAGTCTGCTGCCCAACCGCCTAATACAGTATCAAAATCTCCTGAAGACGAACGGTCTAAACGAACAGAGAATGGGACTGGTGTTGGTTTAACTTTTACGCCATCTAAATTTTCTTGGATTGAGTTTTGGATATACTCGATCACTTTTTTCGATGCATCATCATCTGAAGCCATCAAATTGAATTCAAGGGAATCAATGCCAAGTTCTTTTTTCGCTTTTTCCCAATATTCTTTTGCTTTGTCTTTATCGTAAGAAACAAGTTTGCCTGCTTCTTTCGCAAAATCTTCATTTGTTTCTGGATTTTTAGACATGTCCGCTGGGATCAAGCCAGTTGACACAACCGATCCATCTCCTAGAACTTGTTTCACTAACGCATCACGATTGATTGAGTATGAAATAGCTTTTCTTAAGTTGACATTTTTAAATGGTGAATCAGCTTCACGTTGGTTCAACTCAATATAGCTCGTACGTGCTTCTTTGACTGACGTATATGCTGGATCATTCGCATTTTGTTGAGCGAGTTCCCCTGAAAGGATGACGTCATCTGCTTGTCCGTCTTTAAAGAGATTCAACGCTGTAGAAGATTCTTTGACCACGCTAACTTTGATTTCAGATAACTTCACTGCATCTTTATCCCAATAATTATCATTTTTCTTGTATGACCATTCAGTATCTGTCCCTGGTCCGTCAAAATCTGTTAAGGTAAACGGTCCATTGTATACTGCTTTATCACTTGCTGAAGCGTAAGCATCACCGTTTTCTTCCACCACTGATTGTTTTTGCGGGAAGAATGATGGGAAAGCAAGTAAATATTGGAAGTATGGCGTTTGTTTCGTTAATGTAATTTCTAATTCATGATCGCCTACTGCTTTGATTCCTAATTCTGATTTATCTTTTTTGCCTGCTGTGATTTCTTCTGCATTCGCTACTGGAGCAAAAAGATACGCATATTCAGAAGCTGTGGCAGCATCCACTGTACGTTGCCAACCATAAACATAATCAGCCGCAACTACTGGATCACCATTGGACCATTTAGCGTCTTCACGCAATTTGATCTTGTAAGTCAACCCATCTTCACTAACTTCTGCCAGCTCACTCGCTCCTGCTGGTTGTGGTTTACTATCCTTATCTAAACGATAGATTCCCTCATACACATTATTTAATGCAGTAAAACTAATTGTATCCGTTGCTAACGATAAATCTGCTGTTGGCATTTCTTGAGGTACGACTAAATTGAATACTCCGCCTCCATCTGTAGAGTTGCCACTCGCTGAATTACTACTTTTTGTATTTGCACTTCCGCCATAACAGCCTGCAAGTACCAGCCCACTCAAGGCTACAACACTAAATGCCCATTTCTTTTTCATTTCCCGTACCCCTTTTGTCGAAATTTTCAGAATAATTAGTTTTTTCTGAGTTGTTTAAGAGTTTAATGAATAATTATTAAAAAAGCAATACTTTTTTCTCGGTTTTTTTTTAAATAATGTCATTATAGTGAAATATTTATTGTTCTTTTCTGAAAATACACTTATTTTATAAGGTTTTATTTCTACTTGATAAAAAAATAAAATAATTTTCATCAAAAAAAAATAAATCGTAAAAACAGCTATAATGTTCGGATTTAGCTCATAAAAAGATTATAATTTTTTATTCTAACAAAAAAACACTAATACTAGAGAACAAAATGGATCGTTCATTTCTCTAATATTAGTGTCTTAATTTATTCCGTTGGCTCTCTTTTGGCCACTCGTTTTGCTAACCAAATATCAGGCTGGTTCCACCCATTCGCATCTGGGATCACACCGATGATCTGATAGCCAAGTTTCTCATAAAATGTATAGGGATGATGATTGATATTTTTGATTTCTTGTAACTTTGCAAAGGTATCTTCAAATAAATCCGTTTCAACTAAATTTGTTTGTCCTTCAACATCATCTGTCCCTAGATAGATGACCAGGCCACCATATGAAGCGACTTCTTTTTCCAGATAGGAAACCAATCGTGTCCCGATTTGTTGTTTGCGATGCGCGCTTGCTACTACCAAAGGATGTAACTCCCACCCTGTTTTGCCATATTGAGGGATCGCTCCAACAAAACCGACCAATTCCTCCCCTTCAATCGCCGATACAGCAATCCGTTCTGGAGCCATCAACTGTTCGACTTCTTTCATCGGCTCTGTTCCATACTCATCAGGCCAAGTCAATCTTAAAAGATCTGCAAGCTGATCTCGCAAGACAATATTCTCACGATCAAACTCACTGATAATCATCGCTATCCCTCCCTTTTCTGCCTATTTTAGCAGTACTAGAAAGAAAAAAGAAAAGTTTATGCTTAAGGTCGTGAAAAGAGCGGTTTGCCCTGAGTATTAAGGATGAAAATCTCGAAACAGCTTTTCATGTTTTGAGATTTTTTGACTTAATACCGAAGGGCAGCTCTTTGAACGCCGTGGATAAGGTCGTGAAAGAAGCGTTCAGCTCCGAGCGAATAAGAGAGGATTTTTTAAAATAGCTTCTCATATTTTAGAAAATCATCGCTTATTGCTGAGGAGTTGCTTCTTGAACGCCGTAAAGGAGGTCATAACAGAAACGATTTACTTTAAAATTTTGCTTTTTTAAATAGATAATAGAAAACGAAATATCAATTTTTATGTTTAACTCTCTCGAAATAAATAAAAATACATATAAGCATCTTATAATAAATAAATACCAGACCCAACATTTCAATACATTTCGTTATTTTTTATAATTATAATAAAGAAATATTGTATATAAAAGTTGACAAAAATTTAATTTAAAAATAAAAAAATTTAAAAAACAAATGATATAAATATTATATTTTAATAAAAATTAAATACTGATTTAATGTATAAATATGTATATTCTATTAAGATTATTACAACAAGTGCTTGTTACCAAAAAAATAGGAGAGTGATTATAGATGGAATTACATGTATCAAGAAATTCAAAATTTTTTTGTTTGGCAATGTCATTTTTGATGGTTTTAAATCTACTGATTAGTACAGGTACAGTTGTTTATGCCAACGAGAGTACTTCCCCTGAAGAATTTCAAAAACAATTGAGTATGGATATCAAAAATAATCGATTACCCCTATTATCTGAGGATCAAAAGCAAATAGAAATCAACAAAATTGCTAAAGAGCTAGCGTTTATGTTTGAAAAAGCACCAATAAAAAATAGTGTTGGTGAAGTTATCGGAATTAATTTCACTAGAATTGAATCACAATTTCCTGAACAAATTAACTCAAATTCATATTATCTATTTAAGCAATTTTTCGAAAATGAACGCTCCATGCATGAAATCGATTCTATAAATGGAAGAGGCTTTACCGATTGTATGGGCAAGAGTATTAAAGAGTATGTAGGAGATACGATCTATATGAGTCTAACTGCTGGTGGATTATGGGCATTGATCCAGAAAAAAGCATGGCAAGAAATAGCTGCTCTTGTTTTTGAAGTAGCTGGTGCCGAATTTACCATCCCAGTAGTAGTTGCTGCTTTAGGCTTAATGAGTATCAAATGTTTGGTATAATGAATAATAGAAAGTTTCTGATATTTTTATCATTATCAATCATCTCAAGTCTCGCTGTCTTGAACGTGACAAAAGATATTCTGTATGCATTATCCTGTTTTGTTCTCTCATGGATATTGTATGGCATTGGGATGAACCGCAAGAACAAACAGTAAATTGAGGTTCTAAGAAAACTCAGCAAAAGACGACAAAGCATAAGGCTTTGTCGTCTTTGTTGTTTCTTCTCCATAGATGCTGGATATTAGCTAATGCTATTTAGTCGTTGCTTTTCCTTTTTTCATTTGTTTACTCCGTAATTGACCACACGCAGCGTCGATATCTGTACCGTGTTCTTTACGGATCACGCAATTGATGCCATTCTTTTTCAATACATCATAAAATTTCAGCACATCTGCTTTAGGACTGCGAGAGTATTGGTCATGTTCACTGACTGGATTATAAGGGATCAAATTCACATACGTTAATTTCTTTTTGTCTTTTAATAGATCCGCTAATTGTTGTGCATGCTCCGGACGATCATTGACTTGATTCAACATGATGTATTCAAACGTGATTCGTCGATTGGTTTTTTCAAGATATTCATCTACTGCAGCCATCAATTTTTCAATTGGGAAACTCCGATTGATCCGCATGATGGAGGTCCGAATCTCGTTATTTGGTGCATGTAATGAGATCGCTAAATTGACTTGCAACCCATTATCAGCAAATTCTTTGATCTTATTTGCCAAACCACTTGTTGAAACAGTAATGTGTCGTGCGCCAATTGCCAACCCTTTGGCATCATTGATGATGTGTAAGAAGTTCATGACATTATCATAATTGTCGAACGGTTCGCCAATGCCCATCACAACCACATGGGACACTCTTTCTCCTTCTTGTCGTTCATCAAAATAGTGTTGAACCATCATGATCTGTGCCACGATTTCTCCAGCTGTCAAATCTCGATTCTTTTTTAACAGACCACTTGCACAAAAAGTACAACCAATATTACAGCCGACTTGTGTCGTCACACATACAGATAATCCATATTCTTGTCTCATCAAGACTGTTTCGATCATATTTTTATCTGGTAATTCAAATAGATATTTGACTGTGCCATCCGTTGCTTCTTGAACCACTATTTGTTTTAACGGATTGATCACAAACTGATCCGTTAACTTTGTTATCAAGTTTTTTGACAAGTTGGTCATTTCGGAGAAGTCTTTGACACGCTTTTGATAAAGCCATTCCCACACTTGGGCGGCACGGAATTTTTTTTCGCCGTTTTCTAAAAACCAATTGGTTAATTCTTCGATTGTTAAACCATAAATGGATTGTTTTTCCAAAATCGTTTCCCTCTTTTTTTCAAAGTATCGCTACATACTATAACTGATTCTAACAACTAATGCAATAGTTCACAAAACAAAGATACCAAATCTTAGGCTGTTTATGAATGCTCCTCCTTTTTTAGCTATCGTTTTTTTGATTTTTATGAATAAGTGATCAATCTCATAAAAAAACCGAAGAACACCCAAAATTACTTTTGGCGTTTCTTCGGTTTCATTGTTAGAACTGACAAGCACATACGCACTTTTTCTATGTTTCGTGATCCGTTGGCATCATATCCATTGGTTCTTCGACTTGCTCAATGAAGACTTTTCTTGGCTTACTTCCTTCTGAAGGTCCTACTACGCCATGTGCTTCTAATTCATCGACTAAGCGTGCTGCCCGATTATAACCAATTCTAAATCTTCTTTGCAATAATGAAATACTTGCTGTCTGCATTTCAATGACAAGTGCTTTAGCTTCTTCAAATAATTCATCTTGTGGTTGTTCTGCGGTACCGCCTGATTCTACTTCATCAGAAGGCATCATTTTTTCTTCATAATGTGCTTCTTGTTGATCTGTTACAAAGTTGACCACTCGTTCTACTTCGTGGTCAGAAATAAACGCACCTTGAACCCGTATCGGTTTGTTTTCACCCATTGGCAAGAAGAGCATATCCCCACGTCCGAGAAGCTTTTCCGCACCA
Source organism: Enterococcus sp. DIV0703 (assembly GCF_051711065.1). Lineage (NCBI taxonomy): Bacteria > Bacillati > Bacillota > Bacilli > Lactobacillales > Enterococcaceae > Enterococcus > Enterococcus sp. DIV0703. The sequence continues at coordinate 2,315,610 of NZ_JBIOLX010000001.1, forward strand.
TTGGAGTCAATGATCGTACGTGAGTCCGTTCCACTAGAGACTGCAAATGCCATACGAGAAGGAACATTCGCTTTGATGATCCCTGTGATAACATCCACACTTGGACGTTGGGTCGCTAAAATCATATGGATTCCCGCTGCCCGTGCCATTTGGGCCAAACGAATAATAGCATCTTCGACTTCATTGCTGGCAACCATCATCAAGTCAGCTAATTCATCCACGATCACCACGATAAATGGTAAGGTAGGATGTTTCGTTCCATTTTCCAAGTTTTTTTGTTGGACAAATTCATTATAACCAGTGATATTTCTAACACCAGTAGCAGCGAATTTTTCATAACGTTCTTCCATTTCTTGAACGACTTTCTGCAACGCTTGAGCAGCTTTTCTCGGGTTAGTCACAACTGGCGTCAAAAGATGAGGAATCCCATTGTACATGTTCAATTCCACCATTTTGGGGTCGATCATCATCAATTTGACTTCATGGGGTTTTGCTCGCATCAAAATGCTGGTAATGATCCCATTGATTGCTACCGATTTCCCACTACCTGTCGATCCGGCTACTAATAAGTGAGGCATTTTAGAAAGGTCTGCGGTTTGGACTCGCCCAGAAACATCTCTTCCTAATGGCACTTCTAACAGCTTATCTGGATGATTGGGTTGCGCTTCGATGATTTCTCTAAATGACACCATGCTGATCTTGCTATTCGGTACTTCGATTCCGATCAATGATTTACCTGGGATCGGTGCTTCCATCCGAACATCTTTAGCCGCTAATGCTAATGCAATGTCATCCGTTAAACTGACGATTTTACTTACTTTGACACCCACTGCTGGTTGGACTTCAAATTTTGTCACAGAGGGTCCTAAACTTGCTTTGACGACTTTCGCATCTACGCCAAAACTTTGAAAAGTTTGTTCCAAGACTCCGATATTTTTCTCGATTTTTTTATACTCGTCACTTTGATCCGTCGTTTTTACCGAGTCCAGTAAATCGATTGACGGTAATTCATAATCTTGATTTTCCTGCTCTGCTTCGATTTCAAATTCTAATGCTGTCCCATCATCTTCTAAGCTCTCTGCTTCTAACGGTTCAGATGCAGTAGGCGTTGTGACCGTTGGCTCTGCTTTTGGCATATCCATTGTCGCAGATGGGACAGTTCCTTGAAAACTATCGATCGGTACAAAACTGAGTTGTTCTGGTTCATCATCTGCTATTTTTTCATAAGAAGGCGCAGACTTTGCTTGTTGTTCAGCGGAACGACGTTTTTCCAGCTCAGCGATCTCAGCTTCTGCCGCTTCTTTTGCTGCTAATTTTTTCTCTTCTCGTGCTTTCGCTCGTTGCTTTTGCCGTTCTTCTTTCGCCGCTTGTTTCTTCGCTTGCTTTGCAGGATCTCCTTCCAGCAGTGCTTGCATTCGTTCTCCCATCACTTGCAAGCTATTGACTAATTGATAGCCTTCGATATTGCTAAATAAAATTGCACCACTTATTAATAATAAAATGGCAACAAAGTAACTACCAGGTTGAGCAATCAAGAAATACGTAAAATTATAGAGTGCTGCTCCAACCATCCCACCACCAACATTACTGCTGACTCGAGCATGCTGGATGTCACTTGCTAACAGATCCCAAGTGGTTCCTAGAATGTTTGGTTCGCCACTATGGAGTTTTCCGAATAGATGGGCATGTAAAAAGAGAAGAATTCCTAAGTAAAAAAGAATGCCTCCAAACCACCGACGGCTTTTACCGATTTTAAAATCGGTATTTTTTACAACGACCCAAAAACCTAAAATAGCTAATAATATACAGAGAAGCTGATAAGTGTTCCCTGCAATGATCCGAAAACCATTTGCCACTAAAATACCTAAAAAACCTAGTTTTAAAAAGCCAAATACGGCAAATAAGATCAATGCAAATCCGATACTGATCGCAAGAAGTTGTTCCTGCTGCTGTTGTTGCTTTTTCGTCTTTTTCTTTTTCTTTGCAGGACGTTTTTTCTTTGCCATTTTTATCCCTCATTTCATCAAGTTCCATTATACAAAAAAAAGCGAGGGAACAAAAGTTTTGTTTCTAAGTTTAAAGTTTTTCTTTTCGAACACTGTATTTATATACTTTAAGAAACTTTTTCAAATAACCAATGGCTAGATCCTGCACCCCTATCGAGAAACTATGATAAAAAAACCGAAATTCATTTGGTTCATTCAGTGAACTCAATGAAGCTGGAAAGTTTTATCCTCACTGCTTCTATTTTTAGATAAAAGCGATCACGCTTTATTTCCCTGAACGTTTACTATCAAAAAGGTCAGATCGTTGAGCCATTTTCTTTGATCACTTGTTGGTACCAATAGTAACTATCTTTCTTGTAGCGATCCAATGATCCTGCTTGAGTTTCATCTTGATCGACATAAACAAATCCATAACGTTTTTGGTAGCCATTCAACCAACTTAACAGATCAGTGTAAGACCACGTACAATAGCCAAGGACTTCAGCACCATCTGAGATCGCTTCTTTAATCGCTTTGACATGACTTGAAAGGTAAGCGATACGATACTCATCGTGGATCTTTTTATCCTCTGTCAATTCATCGTATTCCCCTAAACCATTTTCAGTAATCAATACAGGCATCCGGTAGCGACTCGTAATCCGTCTTAAAGCGATCCTCAATCCTTCTGGGTCGATCTCCCAATCCCAATTCGTACGTTCAACGAAAGGATTGTCGACTTTTTTGTACATTCCTGGGACGCCTGTTTCTTCAGAAGATCCTTTTTTCCCAGTCGTATTCATTTTGCCAGCTCCTACACCATCCAACGGATTAAAGGCATTAGTCGCTGTTTGATAATAGTTGATCCCCAAGAAGTCTGGTTTAGCAGATTCAAGCAGTTCTGCGTCTCCTTCAACCATTTCAGGTGCCCAGCCACGTTCTTCTAAAAATTTCATAGCGGCGATCGGGTACTTGCCCCACATGTAGACATCCATCCAGTAATGAGCCATCAAATCTTCCGCATTTTCTGCAGCTAAAATATTTTTAGGATCGCTGTTGATCGGATAATTAGGTGTGTAAGCAAAACTTGGACCGATTTTACCTGGCATTCCTAATTCATGAAACTTATTGATCACTGCTGCATTTGCTAAGTTAGCAATATGGTTCACTTGATACATCCGTTTCGGATCAGTAACACCTGGTGGATGAGCAGCTAATAAATAGCCTAGTGAAGTAAAAATATTTTGTTCATTCAAGCTGATCCAATAATGGACTTTTCCTCGAAAAGCATTAAATAATGTTTCAGCATAATTAGTGAAATCTTCAATGATTTGGCGTGATTCCCAACCTGCATACTCATCTTGCAAGGCTTGTGGAAGATCCCAATGATACAATGTCAACATTGGTTCAATCCCGTTTTCAATCAACTCGTCGATCAGCTCTTCATAAAAAGCTAACCCTGCTTGATTGATTTCCCCACGACCATTAGGAAAAATGCGAGTCCAAGCAACTGAAAAACGATACGCTTTCAATCCTTGTTCTTTCATTAAAGCAATATCTTCTTTAAAGCGATGATAGTGATCAACCGCTAGATCGCCGTTTGTTCCTTTAAAAGTTTTCCCTGGAATACGGACAAAACGATCCCATACCGATTCTCCTTTGCCGTCTTCTTGCCAGGCTCCTTCAACTTGATAAGCCGCTGAGGCTGATCCCCAAAGAAAGTCTTGGGGAAATTCAGTTAATTTTTGGTGTTCCATCAATCTCTTCCTTTCTTGCTTCAATCCTTACTAAAAAAGGATAACACGAAACCCCTTTCAATACAAAAGGAGAAATCAATCATTGAACAATTTTATGATCATTGGAATTTTTCAGACAAAAAATAAGCAAGAATTTTTTAAAATATGTGTTTCAAAAATTCTTGCTTATTCATTTGGCCCAGGTTAATTTCATAGGTTTTATCGTGTGAACTAAGAGACACTCAAATTACCACGCTTCTTTTTAAGACACTCAATGATGTTAGATTGCCTGTTTACTTCTGAACGGGTGTCACATCTTCACCAAACCATTTGTCTGAGATTTGTTGGAATTCTCCTGTTTTTTCTAATTCCGCAATCCCTTCATTGATTTTCTTCACTAATTCCTTGTCTTTCTTTCGGGCACCCACGACAAAATCTTCGCTTTGATAATCCCCTTTGATCATATTGAACTGATCCAACTCATTTTTTTGCTTCAAGTAAAAACCAGCATATACTTTATCCATCAATAACCCATCGATCCGTCCACTCTTCAAATCGATCAATGCTTCATTAAAGCTATCATATAAAACAGCATCCTGATTTTTTACAATATCTTTTAATATTTTTGGTTGTTTGATAAAGGCATCATAACCAGAAGAACCATTTTGAGCTCCTAGGATTTTGTCCTTCATTTGAGCAAAGCTGGTGATCCCTGATTTTTTCGTAGTGATCAGGACTTGTTCGTTTTGCATATAAGGTTTGGAAAATTGGACTTTTTTTGCTCTTTCAGCTGTTTTAGTATACCCATTCCAAATGAGATCAATCGTCCCATTATTCAATTCAAACTCTTTCATGGACCAGTCAATGGGTTGGAAAACGACTTTGATGTCATATTCTCTAAAAACTGCTCTAGCAAGGTCAATATCAAAACCTGTTAGTTTTCCTTCTTTATCACGAAACCCCATCGGTACAAAGGTGTCATCTAACCCGATGATGATCTTTTTTTCTGATTGAATCGTTGACCAATTGTCTTTATCTGTCTTTTCATTCCTACAACCAGAAAGAAAGACGATCCCTGCAACTATCGCAAGTAGCAAACTGATTTTTTTCATCAAGTGTCCCTCCTTCTTACTTGTTTGGGATGACCTTCACGAGTTGATCTCCCACATTTTCCGCAAACACCAAATCATGGGTTACGATGATTTGTGTCACACCTTCTGCCTTCAATGAGACGATCAAGTTTTCTACTTGTTGTCGCAGCTCAGGGTCTAAGGCACTTGTCGGTTCATCATAAGCAAGAACTCGAGGATTCATTGCCAAGGCACGTGCGATCGCTACCCGTTGTTTTTGACCGCCAGATAATTGATAAGGATAGTTGTTGAGTAAATCACTGATCCCAAGTGAATCGGCTAATTCCTGTGCTTTTTTCGTATACGTTTCTTTCGATTGCTTCAACACCATTTTAGGCGCTAAAGTGATATTGTCAAAAATACTTAAGTGTGGAAACAGTTGAAAATCTTGGAAAACAACACCTACGACTTGCTCTTTCGTTTTCAATTCAAATGGGTCAAAGGCTACACCATCCAGATAAAATTCCCCACTGTCTGCTTTTTCCAATCCTGCTAAGATTCTCAAAAGTGTCGTTTTCCCTCCACCAGAAGGACCGACGATCGCCATGGTTTGACCATCTGGAATGACTAGATCTAACGCGTTGATTACTTTCTTTTCTCCAAATGCTTTATTTACTTTCTTTAATTCAATCATGTCCATTCCTCCTAGCGATAATAGTTTAATTTTCCTTCTACTTGTTTCATGATGATCGTTAAGATCCCGGTTAGTGCTAGATAGATGAAAGCCACACCTAGTAATGGTAGCAATGTTGCATCACGTTCCATCGCAATCTTCCCTGCTCGCATAACGTCTCCTAGTCCTAAGATATAGATCAATGAAGAGTCTTTCACTAAGTTAATCACTTCGTTCCCAACCGATGGTAAAACGATTTTTGTCACTTGTGGGATAATGATTTTTGTGACGGTTTGAAAAGGACTCAACTGTAACACTTGCGCAGCTTCATATTGTCCTTGGGGAATCGATTGAATCCCCCCACGAAAAATCTCAGCAAAATAAGCGGCATAATTTAAAACAAAAGCCAATAATGCTGCCTCAAAACGGTCAAAGACGATCCCGATCGTTGGCAATCCATAAAAAACAAAAATCAATTGTAGTAATAACGGTGTACCACGCATGACCCAGACATAGGTCTGCAAGATATAACGAATTGGTTTAAAATGTAAAGACAACCCTAATGCTAAAATGATCCCTAATGGCAATGAACCAATCAAGGTAAAAATAAATAATTTCAACGTTGTAAGAGCCCCTACTAATAGTTGTGGCATGACTTCCAGCAAATAATTCATTTTTTTCTTCCTCCTTTTAAATAAAAAAATCCCCTTGACTCTCGTCAAGAGGACGCATTACACGTGTTCCCACCTCTGTTTGTTTCTTTTTCACAAAAGAAACCTCACGCAGTCATTCCAGAAAATGAGGTAAAACAAAAGTAATTGTTGTTGGACATTTACTTCACACGAAAATAAAAAAAAAACGTCCTTCGGTCAAATGACCAAAGGACGTAAATTACGTGGTTCCACCTTTTTTTGCTAGTCCCTCACGGAAACTAACCTTATCTGGTCATCAAGCAATGACCGCAGCTGTAACGGGCTTCCCGGATTTTCCTACTGTATTTCAGAAAATCGACTCCAAGATGTGTTTCACCATTAACTGCTATCTCTTTCCACCTGCCAGAGACTCTCTTCAAACATTTAATCGCTACTCTTCTTTTCGATGTCGTTGATTTTAACTTACGTGTAATTTACACGATTATTTTTCTTTTGTCAATTATTTTTTTATAATGAATGAAAGAAAAAGAAAGGAAGCGATCAATCGATGGTTTTTGCTACTGAAAAAGAAGCCTATCAATTACTTGATTTACTAGGCATTTCCTATCAAAAGGTGGATCATCCACCGATTACTTCTGTCAAAAATCTGCCATTTACACTACCAGGACCTCAAGTGAAGAATCTCGTGTTAAAAGCAAAAAAAGGGAAACAAATTTATCTTGTTATCTTACCTGATGAAAAGCAGGCAAATTTGAAACAACTTGCAGAACATCTGAATGAGAAGCGTTTGTCTTTTCTTTCAGAAGAACAGCTCCTTGATTTATTAGGGGTAGCTCCCGGTACTGTTACACCTTTTGCATTGATGCATGATCAAGAAAAAGCGATTCAAGTAGTCATTGACTCAGCCATTGATCAAACCTCTACCGTAGGATTTCATCCAAATGTCAACACGACAACATTGATCTTATCATTTTTAGATTTCATCAAGATTTTAGAATACCTTGAACATCCACCTATCTACGAAGATTTATAAGCACGGCTATTTGTGATAAAAAACCCAACATACAAAAAATGAGGTTCCTCCTAAAATTGTACGTAAAAACAACAATTTCTAAGAGGAACCTCATGACTTATGTCTCAGACTAAGCTTCTTTCACATTCTAAACCATGTTATATAAACAGCAATCACTTGAAACCAATCACCATTTTTTAACATACAATAGTGGTCTCAAAAACCATTGCTGATTTTCAACAAACGACACGCTATTTCTTCATTGCTGCTTTTAAAGCTGCAGCAAGTGGGCTTTCTTCCGGTTCTTCTGCTTGCGTGTACTTTTTCAATAAACGACGTTCTTCGTGCTTCGTCATTTTTTTCTTTTGTTCTTTTTTATCTAACATTTTTTCGGTCGTCCCATCATATTTACAACGGAAATAAGCGCCATTTTTGCCTTCGATGATCTCCATTTTCCGATGACATTGTGGACAACGATGGTTCGAGACTTTTGGATCTTTTCTTCTACGGTAATGACAATCTTGATTCGTGCAGACATAGATTTTGCCATCTCGAGTATTTTTTTCTCTAAGATTGGAACCGCAGTCTGGACATTTTTTCTGTGTGATCGAGAAATCTTGGTAAGATTGTTTACTTGTTTTGATTTCTTGTACCAATCGTTTTGTTTCTTTTTCAATGCCCCTTAAAAATTGGCTAGCTTGTTTTTGCCCCGCTGCAATCGCTTCTAAGTCTTTCTCCCAACTTTCTGTTAAATCAGGGGTCACTAAGGAAGGATTGACTAATTCCAATAATTGCTTCCCTTTTGGTGAGACTTGCAAGCCTTGCGGTGTTCGTTCCATCAATTCCGATTTGATCAACTTTTCAATGATTTCGGCGCGAGTTGCCGGTGTTCCTAAACTATGTTTTTCCATAAGTCCTAGTAAACTCGCCTCTGTCAAAGGCTTAGGCGGTGCCGATAGTTCTTTCTTGATCGTAAATTCTGGTTGGATACGCATTCCCTCCATCCAGTCCACTTCATTGCTCTCCTTTTGACTGACATCTTTCCAACCAGCTTGAAGGACTTGATTTTGATGGAATACAAATTGTTCTTTGCCAAATGTCACAGTCACTTTTGTTTGACTGATTTTGTGTGGTTCAGCGAATAATCCTAAGAATCGAGTAACAATCATCTGATAGATTTTTTGTTCTTCGTTGCTAAGTTTCTCATAGCGTGGACGATTTTCAGTTGGTAATAACGCATGGTGATCAGTGACTTTACTGTCTTGGAATACTTTTGTTTGTCGAACAACTGCCCCATTTTTTAAATACTGTTTCACTTCTGGAGAAAAATCGCTGACCGCCTGTAAACGCTCTTTCATCGTACTTTTCATATCACTCGTCAGATATTTGCTATCTGTACGAGGGTACGTCACGATTTTATGCGTTTCATATAAACTTTGGACCAGTCCCAAAGTTTTTTTAGCAGAGTAGCCATAACGTTGGTTTGCTTCTCGCTGGATCTCCGTTAGATCATAAGGTAATGGTGCCGGCTCCACTTTTACTTTTTCTTGGATGGCTGTCACAGTCCCTTTATTTTTAGCTAACTCTTTCACTAATGATTGAGCTTCTTCATGAGATTTCAATGCGAATTGATTTTTTTGAACCATCTTTGCTTGTTGTTTTTGCACATCTAATAAAATTGAAAAATAGGTTTGTGGTCTAAATGTCTCAATTTTCCGTTCTTGTGTTCTAACCAATGCGAGTGTTGGAGTTTGAACTCGACCAGCAGATAGATTATCTTGATACTTCACAGTCAGCGCCCGTGTCACGTTCAATCCTACTAACCAGTCAGCCTTTGCTCTAGCTAGCGCCGAATAGTAAAGTGCATCATAGTCTTTTGCGGGCTTCAATTGTTTGAATCCTGTCTTGATTGCTTTATCTGTTTGGGAAGAAATCCAAAGACGTTTCACTGGTTTATTGAAGCGGACATATTCCAAGATCCACCGAGCAACCAATTCCCCTTCTCTTCCGGCATCCGTAGCGATCACAGCCTCTGACACATCTTTACGTTGCGCCAATTGCTTGATTGTTTTTAATTGGTGACCTGTTTTAGGCAGTGGTTTGATTCCTAAATTTTTAGGAATCATCGGCAACGTTTCCATTTGCCAACTTTGCCATTCTTTATTGAGGTCTTCAGGCATTTTCAGCCCTAACAAATGACCAAGGGCCCAAGTAACGATCACCTTGGGTCCTTCGTAATAATTTTTGTGTTTTTGATTAGCACCAAGCACCTTGCTTAGGTCTTTCGCAACGCTTGGTTTTTCCGCTAGAATTAGTTGTTTCATAAAATTCCTTTCTGCTTTCTAAAGTGATTGGCTGATGATTTTTCAATAAGGCTAACCCTTTATATTGTTGAAGATCATCATCACATTCTTCACACCAGCGCTCGTCTCCGTCATTCCAGAAGGCACTTAGAAAGTTGCTTTTTGCATGGATATATTCGTATTTATTTTTGATTGCAAGCCATTTTTGTTCATAATTAACCTGTGCTTCTTCAAAAGAATCAAATGTTTCTTCTACTTCGATATCCTCTTCCCAATTCTCAAAGAACCACCAAGGCTCATTATCTCCGAACATTGTCACTACTTGATACATACTCGTGCTCCTTCTCTACGATTTTACTAGACTCATCTTAGACACTTTTCAAGAAAGTTGCAAGAAATTTCTCTTATAAAAGGGACATTTTATGAATTTGTCTATTTTAAAGAAACGTACTACTTATTTACTTGGTAAAGTGGCAATAAAGTCATTGATCATCCAAGAATAACTCTCTTCAGGAGACACAGTTGCTTCCTTTGTGAAATAGCCTAAAAATCGTAAAGACAAATAGCCATGGATGATACTTCGCAATTCTCTGCTGCGATGCGTTTTTTCTTTTCGGGTCAAGTCAAAGGCATCAAATAATTGTAGAATGATCTGGTTCGTTTCATAGATTCCTTCTAACAAAATCTCCTCATTGGTGTGAGGGACACTGATCAGTAACTCGTAAACGGCCTGGTTCGCAAAGGCAAAAGACTGATAGACTTGTGCATAGACACGCAGCGCCTCTGCTCCGCTTTTTCCAACCAAAGAACGACGCAACGCATCGTTTAACTCTTGTAATAATTTTGCAGTTAATGCGGTCTTTACATCACGCATATTTTTAAAATGATTATAGAGGGAAGGAGACTTGACGTCTAGCGCCTTAGCCAGGTGTTGAAAAGTGACTTGTTGAACATCCATCTCTTCCGCTAGTCCACGAAAGCAAGCGATGATTTTTTCTTGAGATAGATTTCTTTTTTTCATTTCGTTGTTCCTCTCGTATGTTAACTACTTAACAACTTTAGTTTACCATGAAAAACGAACTTAAAAAAGAGGCTTCCATTGATAAACTACACATTGTAGTTTATAATAAGCGAATGTAAATGAAAATTTTCAGAAAGAAGGACATAACAGTGACCACACGCATCAAAGAAAAATTATTTAGGAAAAGAGAAACTTGGGAACAAAACTTATTTGTCTTATGGTTTGGGACTTTTATGGCAGGAATTGGGTTTAGCTTAGTCATGCCGTTTATGTCACTATACATAGATACGTTAGGTAACTATAGTACGTCGCAATTGAATTTTTGGAGTGGGTTGACCTTTTCTTCTACGTTCTTCGTCACCACATTGATTTCTCCTTGGTGGGGCAAATTAGCCGATCAGAAAGGCAGAAAATTGATGCTCTTGCGTGCTTCCTTAGGGATGGCTGTCGTTATTGCCTTGATGGGTTGTGTGACCAGTGTGTATCAACTCGTTGCACTTCGGTTGTTACAAGGGATCTTTTCTGGTTACATCAGTAATGCTACTGCCCTTGTCGCTACTGGTACGCCGAAAGAAAAAAGTGGTCAAGTCCTAGGAACATTGGCTACTGGTTCCGTCACAGGAACGTTGCTTGGTCCTTTACTTGGGGGGATTTCAGCCTCAGCATTTGGTTATCGTCCAACTTTCTTCATCACAGGAATCATTTTATTTTTCGTCTTTTTATTAAGTCTTTTCTTTGTTCATGAAACATTTGTACCTATTAAAAAGGAAAATATGGCTTCTGCCAAACAAATATTCAAAGAATTGAAATATCCCCATGTCGTGATTGGTATGTTCGTCACAACAATGATTATTCAAGCTTCGAATAATTCTATTAGCCCAATCATTAGTTTATATATTCGTCAATTACTAAATGGACATGGCAGTGTCACGCTGATTAGTGGGATCATTGCTTCGATCCCAGGAATTGCCACATTGATCGCCGCTCCTCGTTTTGGTCGCTTAGGCGATAAAATCGGGAGTGAACGTATTTTAGCCATTGGCTTAGGATTTGCAATTTTAGTTTATATCCCAATGGCCTTTGTGACGAATGTCTGGGAACTGGCTGCGTTGCGTTTTTTGATCGGTATTTCAGATGCTTGTTTGCTTCCAGCTGTCCAAGCTTTGATCACCAAATATTCCCCACATCACGCCGCCGGTCGGATTTTTAGCTACAATCAATCCTTCCAAGCAACTGGGAATGTCGTTGGTCCAATGATTGGTTCGAGCGTTTCAAGCGTGTTTGGTTACCGAGGAGTCTTTCTTTCCACTTCTTTACTTGTTTTAGTGAACTTCTTACTAGTACGTCGTAACACACAAGAAATCCATGACAATGAGCTTGTTGACTCATCAGAAACATCCGATACACCTGTCCTTTCTTCAGACAAACACACACAACCTCATGGACATTGATTGCTTACTAATAGTCAATCTGGATAAACAAGAACTATCGTCATATTCCAGATTGAAGAGACCCCCAAAAGCTCAATTGGCGTTCCATTGCTTTTATTTACATTTGGAAACAAGGAGCAACGATTGATATCGATTTAGATTGATAAAATTTGGAAAATAAAGGACAAGGTGTCAATAATAGGAAAGATAAGTCTAATTTTGATGTTATAAATCAAAATTAGACTTATCTTCTTTTTGAGAAAGGATTATTGTTCCACACTCATAAATTTTATATTTTCTAAGTTATAAATGAATGATCATTTTACATATTACTGTCAATCCAAGCAGTATCATTACCTACTCGAAGATAAAGGTACATTGACTTAGTGAGCCCATTGCTAGACAAGGCACCTTTTACTCCACCATATGCTGAATAACCTGCTTGTTCTTTTTTTCTAAATATCCCACTAGAAATCGGAGACCAAGAGCCAAAACCAGCAAAGTTTACACCATAGATTCTATCAATTTGATCATATCCACCTTGCACACTTGTATAATCAGCTTTAAAAACTAATTCAAACCCAAATGAAAATCCATGAATAGCTGTCCCTTTACAAATAGAATACCCAGATCCGCTAGTCCAACTTCCACCTTCTCTCCAAGTACTACGTTTTTGATTTGTATTTTGAGAGTCTTCAATATCCTTTGCGATATTTTCTATTACACTATTTTTATTGACTATATTTCCCTCTTCATCATAAAATACTGCATCCGTAAAATCTACCTGAATCTTTTCAAATGCGCTTGTCGTTCTGTTATTAGTATAATTTTTTGTTTCAAACACATATTTGCTTATTCTTGAAGTTTTTTGTTCCAAATTATAAACATTATCAAGACTTAATTCTAATGGTTCATTGGCTTGTGATGAAATTATATCTGAAGCATGAACATTAGTAACACCATTAAAACATGTTAAAGCTGTAACACTTAATATTCCTAATCCAACCATCTTCCTAAAAAACATTTGCATTCCTCCTATAGTATATGATATTATTTTCCACAAGGTTATAATAACACTTATTAAAAAATATACAAAGAAAACGCTCTCTTGTAGTAAAATAAAGCTTTTTTATAAAAAGGAGAATAATTAAAATGGGGAATTTAATTATAAAACTCGTGTTATCTTTTAGACTTATTTTTACATTTTTAGTTATTATTTTAGTAGTCCTCTCTATCACTTATATTATAAAAAATTTGAAGAACAAAAAATAAAAAAGAGCGTGTTTGGCAACATCAAAAATAATTATTTTATTCCTAACAAAATTGATAAAAACACACCTTAAATTAAAGAGACCTCCAAAAGATAGACCAAAAAATCTAACGTTTGGAGATCTCTTCAATTTCTCAAGCTTTGTTATTTCCACGTTCTTTTAGATATTCTGAAAGTAAGGCTAACCCTTTTTCTAATGTTTCTTTCCTGCAACAATACCCTAAGCGCGCATGTTGAGGCACCCCATAGGCACTACCTGGGACCAGTAAGACACCAGTTTCTCTCAGAAGATCAATACAAAATTGCTCATCATCTTCTGTTATGTTCAAGCGAATGAATGACGTTGACACGTGATTCGGCAACACTAATTGGACATTTGGTTCATCAGCCAGCCATTTTTCAACGATAGCTAAATTCTCCGAAACGATTTTTTTATTTCGTGCAAGGATCTTTTCTTTATTCCTCAGTGCGTGAACCGCTAATGCATCTGACAAAACACCACCGCTAAGTACTAAATAGGTATGGTATTTTCTTAAACGCTCAATGATTTCTTGATTCGCTGCTACCCAGCCGATGCGTATACCAGGAACAGAATAAGTCTTTGACAATGAATTAGTCGTAATCCCCTTGTCATACAGATCCACGATTGAGACAAAATCTCCCCCTGCTAATGGGGCATACACCTCATCCATCAAAATATACGCATCGACTTTTTCGGCAATTTCGATAATTTCTTCCAATGTTTGGCGATCCAACAATGTACCTGTTGGATTATTGGCACTGTTTAAACAAATCATTTTAGTATTTGGTTGGATCACATCAACTAATTTCACACTATCAAAACGCCATTCCTCTTCTTCTGTGAGTGGTACGAAATCAACAGTTGCACCTAAAGATTTGGGTAAGTCATACAATTGCTGATAGGTTGGCAACATGGAGACCACATGATCTCCTGGTTCAATCAATCCATACAGCGCCAAAAGGTTCGCCCCAGTCGCCCCATTGGTTTGAATAATGTTTTCTGAAGAAAGCGATTGATACAAAGAAGCGACTTCTTTTTTGAAAGTTGCCGTCCCCTCGCTCCACCCATAATCCAACGACGTTTTACTCAAAGATTGAAAAAAATCAGTAACTGTCGTTCCGTCTAACCCAATCAGTTCTTCTAACGTCAGTGCTTCGATGGAACTTTGTGCAAGGTCATATACTGCTTCTTTTTCCCACTTATTCAACCATTCTTCCAGTCCAAAATGTGTGATTTCCATCTTTTTCGCTCCTTTTGCTTTCTTCAATATTTTTGATTCACTACTTTCTATTCGTTGATACTCAAACAAACCAAGAACCATTCGTCTCTCCTAATCCTAGATGCCATGTAAATGAGATAAACGGTCGGTTTCCTTTTTTATTATACTCTCTTTTTAAAAATAACGCTTTCAAATAGATAGAACCGCCTGTTGAAAAAGTCGCCTGACACTGTTTTCTTCAGAAAAAATTATTAGACAAAAATCTGAAAACTCTTTGCTTCAAAAACCTCTTACTGATATTTCAGAAGACACTCTAGCAAAAAAAGCCGAGGAATACCAAAAATAGGCGAAACTATTTTCGGATTCTTCGGCTTATTTCTCAGAACTAAACTTGTCTTAACTCTTTTCTTGTTCTTCTAACAAAAGAAAGTTGTTCAAAGAGCTGTTCGCAAGCAAGATTTACACATATTGCAAGACTTTTTCTTTGTTGTAGGCATGATCAATCAAGCCACCACCAAGGCACTCCATTCCATCATAAAAGACGACAGCTTGACCTGGTGTGATCGCCCGTACAGGTTCATCAAAAATCACTTCGGCACGATCGCCTTCTAATAACCGAACCGTTACCGGCACATCTTGTTGGCGGTAGCGGAATTTAGCTGTACATTTAAATTCCTTTGGCATTGGTTCATTCGTTGTAAAATGGATTTCGCTCGCATCAAGGCTTGTTGCATATAAGGCAGGATGATGAAATCCTTGTCCTACATATAACGTATTCGTTGCAAGATCTTTTCCGACTACAAACCAAGGTTCTTGTGATGCACCGCCACCACCAATCCCTAGGCCTTGTCTTTGACCGATCGTGTAATACATCAATCCAGCATGTTGACCTTTGACTTCTCCATCAAGTGTCACCATATTTCCTTTTTTAGCTGGTAAATAATTACTTAAAAATTGTTTAAAATTCTTTTCGCCTATAAAACAAATCCCAGTGGAATCTTTCTTTTTAGCAGTTGCTAAACCTGCACGTTCCGCAATTTCACGTACTTGTGTTTTTTCCATACCACCTAGTGGGAACATTGTTTTCGCTAATTGTTCTTGTGACAATTGGCTTAAGAAATAAGTTTGATCTTTGTTGTTATCTACACCGCGAAGCATATGTGCTACGCCATTTTCGTCACGCACTACTTGCGCATAATGCCCAGTCGCTACGTATTCAGCACCTAGATCCATCGCATAATCTAAAAATGCTTTAAATTTGATTTCTTTATTACACATCACATCTGGATTAGGTGTCCGTCCTGCTCGGTATTCAGCTAAGAAATATTCAAATACACGATCCCAATATTCTTTTTCAAAATTGACAGAATAATAAGGAATCCCGATTTGTGAAGCAACTTTCGCTACATCCTTATAATCTTCCGTAGCTGTACATACACCATTTTCATCCGTGTCATCCCAGTTTTTCATAAAGATCCCAATGACGTCGTAGCCTTGTTCCTTTAGTAAAAGTGCTGTTACAGATGAGTCGACACCGCCACTCATCCCAACGACAACACGTGTCTTGCTGTTGTCTTTCATGGTATCACCATCATTTCAATTAGATTTTCTGAAATCATCTACGAGTTGAAGGTCGCAACTTTTCAGTGCTTTACATTATACGATATATTTTTGAAAATTTCATCCCTTATTTATCAAAGTATCAGTAGAGCCTTTTAATGACTTTCAAAAAAATTGGAATCGTCTTTTTATCATTTGCTTTTGTTCAGTCGATTGATCATAGTTAAAGACTATCCACATGAAGAAAATAAGCGTAAGGAAAGAATATAAGTAGCAAACAAATAATTGAGGATTAATAGCACCATCTTTGTTAAAAGATATACCTGATACATTAAATAAAATGATTTTTCTTCTTTTCAATTTGTATCATTTTTTTCACCCCCCAAAAAAAAGCCAGCCCAAAATACAGATTAGGTTAAGGAAAATAATGATTCTTTTTAAGAATTTGGATTCAATTTTTGTGGATAAAAACAAGTTAACCCCTCCGATGATCCAACAACTCATCATCACGAATATAAAAAAGACGTAATGATAGTTGTTGATACGTGGAATGAAGTACAAACTAGTCAAAACAATCGGACTAAGTAACAAAAACGATGTTAGCATTGTAGCTTTTTTTAATTTTAATGACGGCATCTTTTTTCTCCTTTGAAATAAAAGTGATGTTTTTTGTTTATTTGTTTTGTAAAAAGTTAAGTAAATAACCTATAATTTCCATAAGTTGCATAAAATTGAAATATGTAAAAAATAGATAGTTGGTAAAAAGTAAGATCCCTCTTATTTTTTGATGGCTAACCTTGGTGGAGCAGTAGAGCCCAATTATTCCAGGTATAATCATACTCATGATTAAAAACAGTCCTTGGGGGCTATTTACTCCATAATAAAAATGCACACATACTAAGCTACTAATTGACCAAAACATAGACAAACCTAGACATATTAAATAAAATTTTTTATTCACTTTTTTCCTCCTTTCATCCGCTATGACAATAAAGCCAAATCCAACCATAGATACAAATAAGATTAAGTATAATCACTAATCTTTTTAATCCTTGAGAAGCAATACTTTCAAAAAAAGCAAGCTCCCTCTACTACATCTCCAACAAGAAACAATCGATCGCATAAGAAAATCAACGTTGTATCTTGTACAATAAGCATAATAAAACCAAGGGATATTCCTAAAAAATATAGCCTTCTATTAATAAATAAATTGCTTAAAGTAGGTGGTGAAGAACTAATTACTACCTGTTAGCCAATTAATTTTTTGCTTTTCCCCCACTCCTAACTTATTCCTTATAGCCAAAAAATTTCGTTAATCAAAAGAACCACGTGAAAATAAGTAGCAAAGAAGTAACTAATGCCTACTAATACCCACTTAATTTTTCCATCCTCGAGTTGTGCGGAAAGAATAAGTCCAATCAAGCCAAAGTAAGTCAGTAAAATCAACGCCCCAATTATCTCCCAAGAAAAATGTCCAGCTAATAAGTAATTCCCCCAAATAAAACAGGCAAGTGAAAATAGCAATGGTAAACTAACTATAACCATTTTTCCCCATTTTTTTTGTGAACTAAAAAATAGCATCGTTGATACAAATAAATAGCACAATCCTACCATAATTATTAACCAACCAGAGGGTTCAAAAATAAAAAGTCCTAAAACGATAAAAATGGCAAGTCCATGGACACAAAGAAAATGGACAATCACGACGAATCCTCTTAAGAACTTAGACCGGCTACCTCTCGAAAAAATCAAGCTGACTCCACTCAACACGCAACAAGAATAATAGGATAAGAGCAACCACGCTGCTTGTTCCTTTATAACGAATGGCACAACACCTAAAGCGATACAACTACCTAACACCCCCAACGAAACAATCGTACAGGTTTTACTATTTTTTGAAATCATCCACACAGCTCCTTTTTTATAGACTGGATCTAATTTCAATAGAAACATTTCTCTCACCGTTCATTGCTTGGTTCTTACTCATTTAAGTTCGTTTGCTCTTATTTTTACGCTCATTGCCAAAAAAATTTCACAAAGGTATTGAAAACGACAAGTATTTGCAAATGGGTAGCAAAAAAAAATAATTGATCCCTAATAAGAACCATCGCCAACGTGTCTGTCGGATCTTCATTGATAAGTAAATTCCTGTAATACCAAGAATAATCATCAATAATTCTAAAAATAACCCTTCGATATCTAAGTAAAAATCATAAATATAGTACAGCGTTAGGAAACAACTAATCGATAGAATCATAGCAAGACATAGCCCTTTATGGTCAACTATTTTTTTCATCTTTTCTCCTTCAATAATTTTAAAAATGCCAAACCGATTCAATTAAATCTTCGCCAAATATCAAACCAATTATCAAGCCAGCTATACAGCCAATTATAGAGACTGATAAAATTTAGAAGGATCACTACTATTTTTAGATAATTAGATTTGATCTTGGTAGCAAAGAAAAGGCTAGCGCCACCTAATAACCAACACGTAATCCTCACTAACAATAGAAAATTAAGCTCATCTGTTTGGATATAGCCAACATAAGCAACACTAAAAGATAACGCTAACAAAACAAATGAAATGATGGTACAGGTTTTACTTTTTAATGGGATCATTTTCTTCTCTCCTTTTCATTCTTCAAACACATTTTTTAGTATTTTTAATAAGAATACCCATCTCTCCTAAACACTTGCCTTTGTCAAATACCTGATAGTTATAGACCAAAAATCCAAACGACGATATGGAAATAGGTTGCAAAAAAATAATTGATCCCTAAGAGAACCCACTTGACTTTTCTATTCTCGTTCTTGAGGTTCGCCGCAAGAATAAGACCAACCAACCCAGACAAACTTAGTAAAATCAAAAATCCAAGCGTACGCAAATAATCCCCAGAGGTAAGGTAACTGTAGTGGACCCTGATAAAAAAGCCAGCTGACAAGATCATTGGTAATCCTAAACAAATGATCGCTACTCGTTTCTGATCTTTTGTTTTCAGTAACCAGATAGATAGTAGCAAATAAGCAATTAGCGCAATAAGCCAATCAAATCTTGCAATACTAACAAAGCCGATAAAAATAAATACGACTCCAAAAACACAAGCAAAATGAATGAAAGCTGCCCATCTTTTTAAAAGTTTTAAATGCACACCAGTAGAAAAAAGTAAACTTAGTCCACTGAGTAAACAACAAAGATAATAGATGAACACTAGATTGATCTCTATAAAAAGTCCGACTGACAAAGCCATTGGCAATCCCAAACAAATGATCGCCTCGCGTTTCTGATCCTTTTTTTTCAGTAGCCAAATTGTTAGTAGCAAATAGGCAATTAAATCATATCTTTGAATGCCAATAAAACCGATAAAAATATATAAAACCCAATAAAGACAGCCAAAATGAACGATAGCTGTCCATTTTTTTAAAGGGGTGGCATACACTCCGGTAGAAAACAACAAACTAAGTCCACTGAGTAAAAAGCAAAGACAATAGATGAACACTAAACTTACTTCTGAAAGGTTGTGAAAAGATTTCACAATTATCCCAACAGAGCCCCTCATTACCAATAATGTACCTAGAAAAATGCTACAGACGAAGAAAATCATAGAATACTTCGTACAGGTCTTACTTGTTAGCGACAACATCCATACTACTCCTTTCTAACAAAAAACCTTTTTATATTCTAACAAGCTACTTTCCTTTCCAGTAATCGATATGTATGTAAGACGTCTCAATGAAGAAAGATGTAGATATGGTAATAAGTTGCAAATAAATAATTAATACCCAAAAGTACCCACTTGGCTTTTCCCTTATCGAGTTGCGTTGAAAGAATCAGACCACTTAAACCTGATAAATGAAGAATGACTATGTATCCAATGGTGTCCCATGACCATTCCCCCCCATAAAGGATTAGTTCGTAATTGAGCTTGATAAAAAAGCCAATTGAAATAATCATCGGTATCCCGAAGAAAGTGATTGCTAGCCATTTCTGCTTGCTTGCTGTCAGTAAAACGATAGCTAGGAACAAATAAAGAATGATAAAAAAAAGTAGATGGAAAAGAAAAGCAAAAATAAAGAGAGAAAACCAATAAACACTACTAAAATGGACAATCGCCGCTGTCCGTTTTAAAATTTTTGAATGCGCACCTGTAGAAAAAATCAAACTGAGCCCACTGAGCAAACAGCTAAGATAATAGAAAATCATCAGACTTCCTTCTGGAAGATCACTTAACGGAATAAATCCATAAACTTTACCAAGCAAACCAACAATCATCAACATCATTAAGAAAAAACTACCGATTAAGAAATTTCTTGAAACCTTTATACACGTTTTACTGTCTAGCGATAGCATTTGTACCACTCCTTTTTTATTTTCCTAACTAATTTTTTAAAAATGTAGCAAAAAATAAACCGACCAATCCTGACACCATGATAAGAAAGAACGGAACCAAAGTTTTAAGAACAAGATAATACATGTAAAGCGCTGTCACATACCTAAGAGACACCGCCATGGATAGCACCAAACCAACTAGATAAGCCTTCATTCTCATCTTCTCCTTTTATATTAATGAACAAAGTAAAATAGAATTATCATAATCTGTGAAAAAAAAATTTATTAAAAAAACTACCCTGTTACCATTTTTTCTAGAAATAATCGATTACAAAATCTAGATTCAGCAAAAAGGTTAAACTTTTTTATTTAAAAAATGTTATCTTAAATTAAATAAAACCTAAAATTTAATAACAAATAATCATTATACGCATTAACTAGGTTATATTCTTTTTTATTCCCCCTTCTATAAAACCCTAAATAAAAGCTACAAAAACAACAAAAAAACTCCGTCATTATCATAAAAACAAAATAACAACGCTTACAATCTTATTTTAATTTATTCCATTCTAGCTGTTATGTCTCGTATTTCACGTCAATAAAAAACATAACTAACGAGCGTTTATAGATGCTAAATTATTTTTTATATGTTATTATTTTATCATAAAAATTAGGAGGAATACCCGTGAAATTTAAATTATTTTTTATTGTCACCTTTTTATGGACACTTTTGTTTGCTGTTCCTGTCACCAATGCCCATGGAGATATCACAACTGATGAACAACTGACTGAATACTATGATTTTTTCAAAAATGAATACGCTTCCTTCGATCAAACCTTTGAAGAATTCACCGCTAATTATTATCAGCAAACCACCTTGAAAGATACCTTGTCAGACGAAGACCAATTAAAAGAGTATCTGCAATCCGTCAACGACCAATATTTACCAGCAGAAGCAGAACGTTTAGCAAAAATCGCTCCGTTGTGGTCCTTTAATATCGGCAATTCATTAGACAATATTACTTTTGAAGAAAAGCCGACTTACGGAACCTATGATTTATTGAATACCGTGCAACCAGGGGACATTATTTTTGAGGAAAATCGGGCTGAAATCCTACCAACTCTCTACTTTCTTCATCATGTGATGATTGTCGAAGGAATTTATGAAGAAACCCATATGATTAATGGGAAAGCAGAAACTTTCCGATATATTCGGACTATCGAAGCAACTAATAAAAGTAAGGGCCTTCCAGATAAGGCAGGAGGAGTGGTCTATGGAGTATTAGATGATCAACGATTTGATTATACTGAAGCAACGATTTTACGAGTCCCGGAAGCTACCACTCTACAGAAAAAAGCGGCAATTACATTTATGCGTGATCAACTAGGAAAGCCGTATCATTTAGGATTAGATACAATTAACCGAGATCGAACATCGAATAGAGAAGACTGGTATTGCTCTATGTTAGTCTGGGCTGCTTATATGAATGCTACACCTGATGGACGAATCGATGAAATAACTGATGAAAATGATAGTCGGTTTCAAGGAATCGATCTAGAAGCTAAAAATATACTGGAATCAGATATCGTTTCTCCCAATGAAATAAAACACTCGGATAAAGTGAAAGAAACCAGCCCTTCCTTTGTAGATTATCAATATTACTTGCAAAATATTATCAGTTCACCAATTGGAGTATCTGGTAGCGAACTGGCCGATTTTACTTTTAGTGAAACTTCTAACATGCACAACCTAAGAAATGACTATTACTTCATCGCCATCGACCAAAACACCCATAAACCTTACCGGAGCACGGAATTGACTTTAGGTCGTAATGTTTTTGGGAAAGTGGTGGCGCAATTAAATGCTTTTGCCAACTTCCAGTTAACTAAAGAAGCCGAACAAAAATATGCAGATCCCAAAATCCCTGTGATTCCCAAAATGGTCACTCCAGAAGACAGGGCGAACTACGTCATGAATTGGATCAACGTTTATACCGAATGTTCCTTTGAGGTCGTCTATTCTTCAGATATCACGACCGATTTTAATCACTTAAGTTACAATCCTAGTTATACGAAAATCGCCGAAAAAGCTCATCCGATCCATAGTTATCAAGTCAATCAAATCATTCATACGCCACCGGCTTTTACTCAACAACGGTTTGATTATACGGATAACTTGTCGATCTATGAACTTTATGAATTGAGCAACCCTAATCCCTTAAATGCCGATGTTTCTCATAATAAAATGGCGGGTGGCTGGTATTATTTCTACAACAATTTTTACGCCTTAGTCAAACTAGAAAATGGCACCTATCGTTATGCGACGTATCTGCGATTCCATGGTTCTTTTTCAACTGCCGTCGCTTACCGAAATGGCTATGGTCTGAATTATGATTACCATATGACCGCAGAAGCTAAAGAAAAATACGGCAAATATTACAACAATATCATCAAGAACCAAACAGTTGATTACGGGATCGATTGGTTGAATCAACATACGACAGAAAAAACTTTGATCGTTTATTCAAAAGATATCGCGCAAGACGTGAGCAAACTAAATCAAGGTACCGCAACAGTCTCTAAAGGGTATAATGACAATGGTCAATATGTCTATTGCATTTTATAAGGACTAGACTGAACAAAAAAATCACTATCCATCATATGATTAAAAATCCTCTTAAGGTCGCTTTAACAGCGAACTTAAGAGGATTATTTTTTCTAGACTAGCAGAAATGTTTTACGTTCTTATTTTTGTTGAAGACGTGCTAATTCTTGTTGTTTGGCTTCGTAAATTTCTTCAATGTCATCTTCTGATAATGGGGTGCCAAAGGGTTGTTGCACTTTCAACAGTTCTCTTTCTGGCGCATCTACACCGACATTCACATCATTACCGATCGGTACACTATAATGATGGATATGTCCATGAAGATTACGGATACTATCGTTTGATCCCAACAACATTGGATAATGAGTCAAATAGTATTGCTGATGATTGAATTTGATGATAGTTCCGACATCATAAAAATAAAATTTTTTTGAACCGGTCTTATTTCCTGGATCATGTTTTTCTAAATATCTGAAAAAAGCACGACTGTCATGGTTCCCCTTGATCAAATGGATTGTCCCATTGAGTTGTTGCACCAACTCCAGTATGTCTTGGCCACCTTTTTCATATTGTGGGTGCATCGCCAGATCGCCTAAGTGATACACGTGATCGGTTTCTTTGACAACTTTATTCCAACTATCTATTAGTTGCTGATTCATTTCTTCCACACTAGCAAATAAACGAGGGGCAAAATCATTTTTGCCTAACAAGTTTTTATGAAAAAAGTGCATATCACTAATAAAAAAATTCATACTGATCCCTTCTTACTTCCTTTTCTTTTAGGGTAAACAACATCAAAGAATTAAACAAATGTTAGCTCTTTTTCTAGCAAAAGTGATTGTCTGTTTAACTAAAAAGCGGTTATTCATTGTTCCCATTGCCTATTGTGTACAATGCTAGAAAAAAGTAATCACAAGTAAATCATGGTAAACTTAAGGAAAAACAGGAGGTATTGATTATGCCTATCAGCTTTCATACTACTCTGACTCCTTCAGCAATCGAGATTACGTTACCAAATGAACATGGGAAGATGACTATCACAAAAGAAAAACCAGCTCTACCTGATCATTCACTTTATCTATTTTTCAAAAACAAACAATGTATCGCAATCGGTCAAACCGTGGCACCTAAAAGTTGGGATCACATCGTATTGGTTCAACTTCCTTGGGATCTTGAAGCCAGTCATCTAAGCTACCTACTTCAAGAACAGGCAGAATCAACGGGATTGACAGTAGAAATCGATGATTCCGCAAAAGAAACGATCCCTCAAGTACAAGTCAAAAAGTTAGCGGAACCAGTCGAAGAAATCACAAAAATCTTGGCAGTATTTGGTTACTCTTTAGAAAAAAGCAGTCCTCAAAAGAAAAAGCCGGCAAAAGCAAGACATCGTTGGACAAAGGAAGTTAGTGAGATCCCTTTTACCGTTAATTTTAGAAACAGTCAGGCAACACTTTATTGGATCAGTCGAAATGAACTATTGATCAAAAAGGGGGCTATACTATTAGCGGAAGCTCCTTTAAATAAAGACGGTTCCGTCAGTTATGCGGCAAAATATGGGGATAAATTACGTGATGATTATAAAGATAGCATTGTAGGAAATAAAACAATCAAAGATATTATCGTCAAAAGCGTCAATGAAGCAAGTCTGTTACTCTACTTCGGTGGAACAAACAGCTGGTTAGAAATCATTGATGAAAATGGTAAATCCTTAGATGAGTGGACAAAAGTAGAATAGAGGAATGGTTATTCTCTAGCGATTGTCCCGTTTCAATAGATAGTAAAAAAGCAAAGAAATCAGCTTTACTAGCTGTTCTCTTTGCTTTTTTTACTGGCAACAATGATAGATACGTTAGACTTCCTTAGACTTTTTCAAATAATCCTCGGCTGATCATACCATCCATCAAAAAATAAAATTTATCTTGACTCATTTTTTGTCGGTCGTCTTTAAAAATATTGACTGCTTTCAATCCGTTAGCTGTCGTAATAGACATTTTTAGTGTTTGGATATCCTTTGAAACAGTGATTTTTAGTTTAAACCCTTCTTTGCTTTGTGGGGTTGCATCTAGCGGACGGATCAACTGATAGTTGCCGCCATTTGTTTCGGTAAACCCATTGTCTCTCAATGTATAACGTTTTGCATCTGGATGTAAACGATAACTTGTTTTTGCTCCTAAAACTGTGGCTGTTTTTTCAAATGCCATGATTTTCACCTCGGTAAATTGATTTCTACTTTTATTATAAAAGTTTCTTGCATCATTTACTAGGTTTTTTCCAACTTAGATTGATTGGATCAATACATCAAGAAAACGTTGGACTTCTTCTTTGGTATTACCGTAACCAAAACTGATTCGTATGGATTCTTTAAGGATTGGTGTATCTTTCCCATACATTGCCTCCAGCACATGCGAAGGTTCGATATTACCAGCTGTACATGCTGACCCAGTAGATATCGCAATCCCATTAAGATCCAACTTCATCAAAAGTAAGTCATTCGCAACACCAAGTAATCGAAGGTTTAACACATGTGGTAATTTGTTGTTTAAATCACCATTGACTTGATAAGAAATTCCTTCTTTTTCCAAGGTATTCAAAATCAATTCTTGGAATCCAGCATATTTTTCACTTCGAGCTTCACGTTCTTCAGCGGTTAGAAGCTTGACCGCTTGCGCCATTCCCCAGATACCTGCGAGATTTTCAGTACCTGCTCGCCGCTTTTCTTCCTGTTCTCCACCTAAAAGTAGTGAAGGAATATTTATGCCATCTTTTTTATATAAAAATCCTACGCCTTTTGGTCCATTGATTTTATGGGCAGAGATGCTAAGTAAATCAACACCTAACTCCCTTGGATGAATCGTCTGATTCCCATAAGCTTGAACCGCATCGGTATGAAAATAAGCAGGGTGTTCCCGCAACCGTTCGCCGATTTCTTTGATTGGCATCAAATTCCCGATTTCATTATTCCCAAACATGATCGAGACTAAAATCGTTTCATCACTTAATGCTTCATCAAAGTCAGTTAGTGAAATATTGCCTTTTTCATCTACTGGTAAATACGTGACTTCAAAGCCTTGTGTTTCCAGATATTTCATTGTATTCAAGACAGCAGGATGTTCGATAGCGGTAGTGATCAAATGATTCCCGTCTTTTTTTCGTGAAAAAGCCGTTTCAAGGATCGCTGTATTATCGCCTTCTGTCCCTCCACTATTAAAAATGATTTCATGATCATTGACTTGTAAACTATCAGCAATAAGTTGTCTTGCTGTTTCTAACTTTTCATGGGCAATTCGGCCGAAGCCATGGATACTCGAAGGATTCCCAAAGGTTTCTTGCATCATTGTGGTCATTTCTTGAATGACGTAGGGATGCATGGGCGTCGTCGCTGCATGATCCAAATAGATTTTTTCCAACTTCTTTCATCCCTTCCAAATAGAACTAGGCACATTCTAGCATAAAATAAGCAAGTTACCAAAGAAACAATCACTAAACCAGGATAGTTTCCCAACTTTTAGAAAAAAATTCGTTCCACAATTCGTGCTACCACGATTGTCGAACGAATTTTATTTCATCACATAACAAAAAATGATTAATCAAATACTTTTTCTTCTAGACGGAACAATGGACTCATTGGTGTATTTTCATGAATTCGTTTAACCGCTTCTCCCATCAACTCTGAACAAGTAACAATCGTTAAATTGTTAGGATGACGTTCTTCTTGAGTAAATACAGAATCAGTGATGCAGATATCTTTAATCGGTGCATCATCTAAAATTTGTTTTGCAGGAATAGACAACAAGCCGTGTGAAGCACAAGCATAAACCTCTTTTGCTCCGTTTTCTTTCAAAACATTAGCAGCTCGAGCAAGCGTTGCACCAGTATTCAAGATGTCATCGACCATGATACATGTTTTTCCCTGGACATCGCCAATCACATATCCACTATTTTCATCTGCATCATCGGCGTGATCCACGATCGCCAATGTACTATTCAAATATTCAGAAAGACTTCTTGCACGTTGGACACCACTATTTTTTGGTGAAACGACAACAATATCGTCACCTGTTAAACCAAGTTCTCGGTAATAGTGAGCAAACAATGGCATTGTGAATAAGTTATCTACAGGGATATCAAAGAATCCTTGGACTTGAACTGTATGCAAATCCAATGTCAGCACACGAGTTGCGCCAGCTTCTTGGATCAAATTAGCAATCAATTTAGCTGTGATCGGTTCATGTGGTTTTGCTGTACGGTCTTGTCTGGCATAACCGTAATAAGGTAACACAACATTGATTGTTTTTGCACTGGCACGTTTCATCGCATCGATCATGATCAATAATTCCATATAATAATCATTAACTGGCTGATTGGTTGATTGCACGATATAAACATGATCCCCACGAATACTTTCTTCGATATTGATCGAGATCTCTCCATCACTAAATTGTTTTACGACACTTTTTCCTAGCTCCGTTCCAAACACCTTGGCAATTTTTTCTGCCAGTGGTCGATTTCCATTCAAGCTAAAGATTTTCAATGTGTCATCCTGATACTTTTTACTCATGTTGTCCTCCCTATTGTTCTCTCTTCTTCGATAGTTTAACATATTTTTTCCATTTTTTCTGGTAATTTCTGTAAATAATTTTTAAGGCAGCGAAACAGTTCCATTACACCAACTAGCAGGAATCAATTGATCCGTGTTGCCCCAGTTGTCATGAACTTTGTAAAAGCGTTCTCCAGAAGAGGATTGATAATATGCATATGCAGTGACCCAATGATTGCCATAGGTGCTCCCTAATACTTTCAACACCCCTAAGATCACAGGTTTTCCTTGGCGAATCCGTTTAGTCGCTCGCTGCCAAGAACCAAGCATCGTACTTCTAGCAGACACTCGATTTCCTGTATGTTTTAAAAACTTCGTGATACCATGACTGACTTGACCGGGAACCGTCGGAAGTCCTAGCGGCTGGATCGCTTGGCGTAATGCTTCACTTAGTTGCGCATGGTCTTTCGTTCCTTTTTCACGTAACGTTGGAGAGAAAAACAATTCGTTTTGAAAATCTTGGTAATAAGCAATAAGGACAGTTGCAGCATAGGTCCCACAAAGATAGCCAGACGGTGTCCGCCAATTTTTATAGTTTAAAAACCGTTGTTCAGGCAATCCCACCCAACAATCCAAAAGTTCTTGTCCGTTTTCCTTTGGCGCAATCAAAGCTTTTTCACGATTATCTGCAAGCCAACGAGAAATATTGGTGACTTCTGCTTCAGTCATCGGTACGAGTTGATAAGCTTTTCTTGCATCTGGGTAGGAGTGGCTCGCAGGACCGTATTCTATTGGTTGTTTGTTTTGATCTAGAATGACATAACTACCATCTTCAAAAATTAAAGCGTAACCCTTTTCTTCATCCTTCATCGCCAACTGTTCCACAGCGCTTAACCGTTTCTTGATACCATCTAGATTCCATTCGATTGATTGTTCAAATACAGTTTTCAAGAACGAATCACCTCCGTCTTTTTTATTATAAGTGAAATAAGGAGAAAAACAAATCAGATAGACTAGTTCTGCTGTGCCTACGGCAAGACCCCAACAAGTGCTTCTTTCCTCTTTCTATTTGTTTATTCGCTGTTTTTATATGATAATAGGAACATTAGATAAAAAGGAGCGATAACCGAATGAACAAAGAACTTATAAAGCAAGACTTTTTTGAAGCTGTGAATGAAGAATGGCTAAAAACAGCCAAGATCCCCGCTGATAAACCAGCCACTGGCGGTTTCCAGGACTTAGTTGACGGTATCGATGATCTTTTGATGACAGATATTGATCATATGCTGGCTGAACCTGATAAAGTCCAATCAGATATGATGCGTCACTTTCTTCATTTTTATCAATTAGCTAATGATTATGATCGAAGAAACCAGTTAGCTGCTAAACCGTTGCTTCCTTTAATTGAACGAATTGAAAAAATCGAATCTTTTGAAGACTTGAACCAACAATTTCCTACTTGGACATTGGATAGTTTACCTTTACCGTTTAGCTTAGATGTCGATGCGGATATGAAAAATGCACAAACAAACGCATTATTTGCTTATCCCCCTTCATTATTTTTACCTGACAAAACTTACTATACTGCAGAACATCCAAATGGTGCGCAACTATTAGGCGTTTTCTTTGATATGATGGTCCAACTCGTTGAATTAACCGGAAAAGAAAAAAGCCAAGCAGAGGCAATCGTTGAACAAGCCATCCAATTTGATCGATTGGTTGCGCCTCATGTTAAAAGTGCGGAAGAAAAAGCGGATTACAGCAAAATGTACAATCCCCGGTCATTTGACACCTTCATCCACTATACCGATAAACTGGATCTGGAAAAGTTGACAGTGGGATTGATTGGTACCACACCGGATAAAGTAATCGTGACGGATCCTGTTTATTTTGAACAGTTAGGCGAACTACTAACCACAGAACATTTTCAATTGATCAAAAGCTGGATGATCGTCCGAACGATTCGTTCGTTGAGTAGTTATCTATCAGAAGACTTTAGACAAATCAGCGGAATCTTCTCACGGACACTCTCAGGCACAGATGAAGCCATGCCGCAGAAAAAAGCTGCCTATTACTTAGCTTCAGGTCAATTTGACCAAGTCGTTGGCGATTATTATGGCAAAAAATACTTTGGTGAAGCGGCCAAAAAAGATGTTGAGCATATGATCGAAAAAATGATCTCTGTCTATAAAGATCGTTTAGAAAAAAACAACTGGTTAAGCGATACTACTCGAAAAAAAGCGATCATCAAATTAGATAAACTAGGAGTTCAGGTCGGCTATCCAGACCAAATCCCTTCGTTATATACGAAGTACCAAACAGTGACACAAGAAGAAGGCGGAACCTTGCTTTCCAACGCTTTAGCCTTCAGCAAAATCGAATTGAAAGAACGTTTTGGTCGCTGGAATCAACCTGTTGATCGGACGGAATGGGAAATGAGTGCTGATACAGTCAACGCCTATTACCATCCTTTCAGAAATGTCATTGTTTTTCCAGCTGCTATTTTACAAGCACCATTTTACAGTTTAGAACAATCAAGTTCAGCAAACTACGGTGGGATCGGCGCTGTCATCGCCCATGAAATCTCTCATGCCTTCGATAATAATGGTGCCTTATTCGATGAATATGGTAATTTAAATAACTGGTGGACGGAAGAAGATCTAGCGCACTTCCAAGAAAAAGCCCAAGCAATGATCGAAGAATTTGATGGCTTATCATTTGCTGATGGTACTGTTAATGGTAAGCTTACTGTTTCAGAAAATATCGCAGATGCGGGCGGTCTAAGTTGTGCTTTAGAAGCAGCAAAAACCGAAGCAGATCACTCACTAGCAGACTTTTTCGTCAGCTGGGCGACGATTTGGCGGACAAAAGCAAAAAAAGAATACCAACAATTGTTGTTACAAATCGACGTTCATGCCCCTGCTAAATTACGTGCCAATATCCAACCCCAAAACTTGATGGAATTTTATGACACATTTGCGATCACTGAAAAAGACGCGATGTATCTTCCACCTGAAAAACGAGTGCATATCTGGTAATACAGTTAAAAAACGCTCCAATGGCAATAAGAAAATTTTTTGAAACAACCTCTCATATAAAAAAATTGACTTATTTCAAGGAGCGGTTGTTTGAACACTATTTTTCTCTTTACGAGGGACTGAGACAAAATGGTTGGCTCCCCGTCAAGTGGACACGGAAATATAATAAAATTTTTAGAGAGCTGTTTGCTAATTTTGTGGCAAACAGTTCTTTTGTTTTTCATTGTTTAAACCTCGGCTGCGCTTGGTTGGCGTATCCCTCAGATGTGCGAAACAAAGGACATTTCACCCATCTAAGAGATACGATTATTACGCTGCCATTAAAAGCTGTTGGTGAACTTGTAATGGCGTTTTGGATTTCAAGCATCGTTGATAACGGCCATTGTTATAGTAGTTGATGTAATCTTCGATCATCGATACGAGATCTTCGCGTCTTGTAAATTTACGACGATAGTATTTTTCACGTTTCAATGTTCCCCAGAACCCTTCCATTGGCCCATTATCAATACAATGGGCTACACGAGACATGCTTTGTTTCATCCCTTGATTTTTGATTTTATTTCTCATGTTTTTACTGGTGTACTGAAACCCTCGATCGCTATGGAATAGCGGATGAGCCACAGGTTCAAGTCGAATTGCTTCGTCAAAGGTATCAAAAACCAACTTATTATCATTTCTATCGCTAATGACGAAAGAAACAATACGCCGATCTGCTAAGTCTAGAATGGCACTAAGATAAATTTTTTTTACTTGGTTTCCTAGAGTGTACTTGAATTCACTGATATCAGTTAGCCATTTTTCATTTGGTTTATCTGCATGGAAATTTCTATTTAGATAGTTCTTGGCAATATGATAAGGATTATTGGACGCTTTAGTAATTCCGCTTGGCTGGTGTTTGACGGTAGATTTAATTTGAAGACTACGACAAATCCGCAAGACTCTTTTGTCATTGACGTGCAAACCAAAGTTTTGAACCAAATCGTCACGGATTCTCCGATACCCCTTGTCGTTATCTGCTTCATAGATGTATCTTATTAGGTCTGCCAGGTGCTCGTTAAAGATAGTTTGAGCTGATTTTGGTTGCTTTAACCAACGGTAATACGCTGATCTGGAGACGTGTAAAAAATCACACATTAATTTTATCGAATAATTTTTGAGATCATGGAGTTCCTTAATTGCTTGGTATTCAAAGATATGACGGATGAGGTCTAGTCCCACTTCCTTTCTAACTCCCTGACTTTTTTTAAGAGGTCATTTTCCATTTCTAACAGTTTAATTTTGCGTTCTTGTTCAGCCAGTCGATCACGCATTTCTTCTTCTGGTGTCCGACTGGGTTCTGTTCCAGCTCGATGTCCTCGACGATCTTTTAAGCCGGCTTCGCCCATTTCCTTATATTTTAGTACCCAATTACGTACTTGTTGGTACGATACCTGATACTTGATAGCCGTTTTGCCATAGTTATGATCATGCACAATACAATAGTGGACAATTTCCACCCGTTCTTTGAAGGTTGTTTTTCTTGATTGACTCATTTGACTTCCACCGCTTTCTGTTTTGAAGTTTCCATGAGTATTATATATCTTTATCCAATTTCGTAGTTGTTTAGACTGTCTTAGTCCGTATTTCTTAGTAATTTCCGACAGACTCCCTAAACCATTTAGGTAATCATTTACAGCCTGAATCTTTGTTTCAATCGTATAGTGTGTATTCTTTCGTCTTGCTAATAAGCCAGTAGGCCCCTCATTCTCATAAAGCATAACCCAGTTACTTAAAGCAGCCCAACTAATGCCTGCAGTGCGAGCTAGGCTGGTCATACTGTCTTCACCATTCAAATAGCTTTCTACTAGTTCTACTCGTTTTTCTGGAGTGAGTTTCATCTTTCTTTTCGGCATACAAAATCCCCCCTATACAGGACTTTTATATTTCAGTGTCCTATATAGGGGGAGCATATCAAAAGTTGTCTCAGTCTTTTCTAGTATCTCTAAAAACGGATAAACGGCGTTCAAGAAGCAAATCCTCAACAATAAGCCTGAATTTTTCAAAACATGAGGAGCTGTTTCAAAAAATTCTTTCTTATTGTCATCAGAGCTACCCGATGTTTTCACGACCTCTGATTCACGGTGTTCAAAGAGCTGATCTTCGGCGATAAGTCAAAAAATCTCAAAACATGGGAAGCTGTTTCGAGATTTCCATCCTTAATGCTCCTGCGATTACTCGTCGCAGTTTTTACTTGGTGAGCGCTCAGGTCAAAACACTCTTTTCACGACCTCTTGTTCACGGTGAGACAAAAGTAGCATCTTCGGAAAATTTGTCGAAATTTACCAAAAATTTGAGAAGCACCAAGTAGGTAACAATCAACATCAAAAACGAGTTTTTGTGTTTCTTGTCAATTTTCGGAAATTCCTTCTTATTTCTTGATGCTGAACACTTTTGTCTCAACCTCTCTTAATATTATCATTTACTTTTCTACCAAGCTCATTTTGACTACCCACAAACCAACTCCACTTAATAAAGAAAAATAAATCCTTCCATCTTCCTTCACTGTTCTCTACTGTTATCTACCCTTTCCGACCATAAATAGTCATAAAACTGCATCATTTCATTTACCTCTTTATTTTCGTTAACCTTTGTAATAAAATTAGTTAACGAAAGTAAAGAGGTGTTTTTATGGAAAATCTATTCGAACCTTGTGTTCCGCTAACAAAAACAACATGTCTGGAGATACTAAAAGACAAAACTAATTTATGGGGGTATTATGCACAAGCCCTTCAGCTCAAAACAAACAAGTCACAAAATATCATCCGTCTGAATACATTGCTGAATGCTAAGAGCGGCTTGTGTAGAGAAGATTGTGGTTATTGTGCGCAATCAAAAAAAAGTTCTGCAACGATTGAAACATATGGATTATTACCCAAAAAAGAAATCATTCGTAAAGCGTTGATTGCTAAAAAGAATCATTCCAGTGTGTTTTGCATTGCGTTAAGCGGAACACGCCCATCAAAAAAAGAAATCCACCTTTTAGGTGAGGCAATTCAAACGATCAAAAGCATAATGTCGATTGAGATTTGTTTATCCATTGGCTTAGTTACTGAGGAACAAATTGATTATTTAAAATCGTGTGGAGTAGATCGGTTGAATCATAATCTTAATACTAGTCGAGATAATTACCCAAACATCACAACGACCCATTCCTATGATGATCGGTTAGAAACATTAAACAAACTTCGTCAGCACAAAATGAATATTTGCTCTGGTTTTATTTGTGGCATGGGAGAAACAGATGAACAATTAGTCGATCTGGCTTTTGACTTAAAAGATCAAGAGCCTTATTCCGTTCCAGTCAATTTTTTACTTCCAATTGCTGGAACAATGTTTGAGGAACACAATGAATTAACCCCTATGAAATGTTTAAAAATCTTAACCATGCTGAGGTTACTATTCCCTACTACAGAACTTAGGGTAAGTGCAGGAAGAGAGTTTCATTTAGGAGAACTCCAACCATTTGCTTTATTGATCGTGGATTCTATTTTTTTAGGCAACTATTTGACAGAGAAAGGAGCACCTATTTCTGAAGATCAAAAAATGCTTGATCGTTTAGGTTTAGTTGTGGCTGGTGTCTGTGATGAAGAATAATTATATTATTTGCGGGATTCATACCGATTGTGGAAAATCAGTGATCAGTGTCTTACTCTATGAATATTTACGTGATCTGACAAATCAGGAACCGTTACTCGTGAAACCGATCCAAACAGGACCGTTTCCTGATACAGATTTTTATCAAGCATGCCATATTGAGAAACAAAATATTGTTCATTTCTATTCAATGTCATTAGAAGCTTCTCCACATATCGCTAGCAGAAAAGAGCATCAATGGATCGATCTACTTGTCTTGAAGGAAAAAGCAAATGTTGTCTTGAAAAAAAATCGACCCACGATTTTTGAATTAGCAGGGGGTCTGCTTTCTCCCATTAATGACTCGCAAACCATGTTAGACATGATCAAACTTTTGCAATTACCGGTTATTCTCGTTTCGGATAATTATTTAGGTGCAATCAATCATACGTTGCTAACGACTAGTTTATTACAAAGCGAAAACATTCCAATAGCAGGTCTGGTTTTTAATTCAAGTAAAGCAAATGAAAAGAATGACATGGAAGATTTAAGCCAATGGATGACAGATAAGACAGGAATCACACAAATTGGCAAATTACCCTATTTAGAGGATTTAACTCATTGGTTAAAATCGAGAACAAAAAAAAGAGAACTTAGTAAGGAGTGGCATTTAAATGTATACAAATAGGCGAGATATCACCATGATGGCGATGATGATGGCCTTATTGATCATCACAGCAAAACTAGTGATTCCGTTACCACTATTCGATTATTTATCTTTACAAATTATAACGATTTATCTGATTTATCCTTTATTAGGAACAAAATACGGGCTCATTGTCACATTCAGTTATTTGATCCTAGGGCTCATTGGATTACCGATTTTCGCTAGTGGCGGAGGTATTTTTTATATTTTTAAACCTAGTTTTGGCTTTCTACTATCTTTTGCAACTTTCCCACTGATTCAAGCTACACTGTCAAAATTGTTCTGGCGCAGAAAATGGCTCCCATTAAAAAAAATCCTGATCATTAACTATTCAGGATTACTTTATCTCTATTTAATCGGTCTGTTGTATAAATGCTTGATTTTATTCTTTTACCTTAAAGAAACGAATGTTCTTTACAGTGTGCTAGCAGTTTCCACATTGATTGATTTAAGTTGCGATATCTTACTTGTGTTCGTAGCTAGTTTGCTTACCTATAAGTTATTGCCACTCATTCATAAGCACAAACTAGCAAACCAACTCTTTATCTCCTAATAAAAGCCGCTATTTCAGCGATTGGAAAAGAATCGAACCATCGGCTTAAAATGGATACTGATTGATTGACTTAAAAAATCTTACAAAATTATGAAAGAAAATAAACCGAAGAAGAGGTTGAGACAACTTTGTCCCAGTCCCCCTTCGGTTTATTTTTCCGTATTGACTTACTCTATCGTACGACAGAACGATCTGGTTACTTCATGAACCAGTTAGGCCCACAAATCATTAACAAGCTTATTATATATTTACTTGATCAACGTTGCCCCGAGGACTGTTTCAAAATGACGTAGTGCCCAGTCATGACCGACTGGATCAAAGCTAGCTACAGCATCTTCAAAAATAAACAGTTGATAGCCTAAATTATATGCATCAACAGCTGTGTGCAACACACAAATGTCCGTACATACGCCAGTCAAATAGAGTTCAGTGATCCCCCGCTCACGGAGCCGAATATCTAGATCTGTTCCACTAAAAGCAGAGTAATGCCGCTTATCAATCCAATAGACATTGGCTTGTTCTTGGGCGTTTTCGTAAACAGCTTGTAGCGAACCATAAAGGGCACGACCATTGGTGCCAATCACGTTATGCGGAGGAAATAGTTTATTTTCAGGATGGAAGTTATCCGATGGGTCATGCGCATCAATCGCAAACACCACAAAGTCTCCCTCTTCGATAAACTTTTTCGTGTGAGTCGTCATTGCTTGTTCAATCACTTGCCCAGCTTTACCTGTCGTTAATTTCCCGTCATCTGCCACAAAATCATACGTGTAATCAATCGAGATCAATGCTTTCATTAATGGGCTCCTTATACAAGATGTTTGACAAATTCGATTACCATCTCAGCAGAACGTTTCCCTGCATCTTCAATAAACTCATCAAAGGTTTGTGTCGCTGCATGATCAGCAGTATCACTCATCGCACGAACGATCAAGAAAGGAATATTGAACTGACGAGCCGTTTGTCCAACAGCCGCTCCTTCCATTTCACAAGCCAACGCATCTGGAAAGTTTGTTAAAATCTCTTCTACTTTTTCGGAAGAATCAACAAACGTATCTCCAGTAACGATCAAGCCTTCTTTCACATTCAGATCTATCGCTTTGGCTGCTCTTGCCATCTCTGTGCGAAGATACGTACTTGCTTCATAATAAAGCGGCATCCCTGGTATTTGTCCTGGCTTATAGCCAAATCCGGTTGCATCTGCATCGAAATAAGCTACTTTATCAGAGATTACGATATCGCCTACTTGTAGCCCTTGTCCGATACCACCCGCTGAACCTGTATTGATGACCATATTTACACCATATTGTTGGATCAATAAACTAGTAGTGACTGATGCCAAAACTTTACCGATCCCTGAACGAACCACAATTACTTCATGTCTTCCTAAAGAGCCTGAAATGAACAATGCTCCTGCTCGTTCCCATGACAAGGGTTCACTTAGCTTTTCTCTTAAAATTTTGATTTCTTCTTCCATTGCACCGATAATACCGATTTTCATAGCTTTTTCCTTCTTTCTAAATAAATGCGACCGCAAAAAATACGACACACAATAATAGAATAACAATAATCAAGGATTTCATCAAAAATGAATTCCACTTCGTCGTTTTTTCACGTTCACCGATTCTTGTTTTTGTGATAGGTTTGTTCCGTTTTTGTTCCTTTCGATAAAAACTAGCAATTTTCTTTTCTTCTTGCTGATAAGCAGCCTCTTCTTTTCTTTGCCGTTTTAATGACTCTTGGGCTTGCGCCTGCTGTCGTTTACGTAATTCACTTCTCGTAATCAGCGGTCCTTTGGCCATCAGCCGATCCCTCTACTTTCCTTTAATCAATAGCTCCCAATATTGGATCGCATACATGGTTTTCGCATCACAGATCAGTTGATCATCTATTGCTTGTTTAGCTTCTGCGAAAGTCAGTGCATATAATTCAAGCACCTCATCTTCATCTTGAGCCAACGGATTCTCTACTTTCTGTAAATCAATCGCATGATAAATATGCATGATCTCATTTGCAAATCCTGGTGAAAGATACATAGATGAAACATGTTTGAGCTTTCCTGCCCGATACCCAGTCTCTTCTTCCAGTTCTCTTGCAGCGGTACGTTCCGGTGTTTGGCTTTCTTCTGGATCGATTTTCCCAGCAGGGATCTCCAAAATCACTTTTTCTAATGGTTTCCGAAACTGTTTCACTAATAATAAACGATCCTGATCATCAAATGCGATGATCCCTACACCACCCGGATGAAACACTAATTCACGTTTGGCAAGTTTCCCATCTGGCAGGCGGACGTCATCTACTGCAACATCGATGATTGCTCCGTGATAGATTTCTTTTCGTTCGATCGTTTTTTCTTCAAATTGCTCATATTCAAGCATCTTTCTCCCACTTTCTTTGTAATAATACCCGCTTTTCGTTTACTTTTCAATTTTTCTAGAGTTTTCTTTTAGTTTACCATAACTAAACCTTAGAAATTCTCTAAATCTACAAAATCCTCCTTTAGTCCCATACTCTTTCTTAGGTTGAGTGTGCTAAAATAAGGGTGGAAATGAGAACAACGCTTCATTACTTAAAATGGATGGAATATATATGGAGGGCTTATTATGCGAAAATTAAATTGGCGATGGATCTTAGGTCTATTGTTGGTGTTTCTTTTGATTCGTCAAGGTCACTTTTCTTTAGTAACAGTCATTTTGATTATCGGCGCAGCTTTAGTGATTTGGGGAATCTTTGGCTCTGGCAAGAAAAAATCAGCAAAAAATGAAATGCCCGATTTATCTGATGAACTTGAATCACATTATACAAAAAGCGGGATGACACCTAGTGAGATTACTTTCTTTAGACAGACAATGAATCAAACGAAAGTCGAAATTGAACAATTGCAACAAAACATGCAACAAACAGCCAAACTAAAAGCTGTCGATCTTCGTCACGATACAGTGAAGGCGGCCAAAGCACTCTTCAAAGCATTGGTGAAAGAGCCCAACCGATTACACGAAGCAAGTCAATTTCTTTATACTCACTTACCAAACTTAGTCGATTTGACCAATAAATATATTGAGATCAACGACCATGAAATCAAAAACAAACAGACTTATGAAAAGTTAGAAGAAAGTTCACAAATCATTGATCAACTAGCACATCTGATCGCTCAAGACTATCAACAATTTGTCTCTGAAGATTTAGATGATCTAGATGTAGAAATATCAGTTGCGAAACAAAGCTTAAAACGAGAGAATCTATCTGATGATAACAATCAATCTCAATGATCGGTTAATAGAATCATAAAGGAGTGTTTTGTTTCTTAGACACTCCTTTTGCTTATCCTTTCTTTTGTTTATCCTTTATAATAGATGAATAAGATGAACAACTGTTTTTTTACAAAAATGATAACATTGAACCTATCGCATCACATTGAACCACGAGGAGGAGTTTTAAATGGATAATAAACCTAAAGAGGTAACACCTGTAAATGACACGTTAGATGATTTGTTAAATAATCCGTTCTCTACCCCAACAGATAAATTAACCCAAACACAACAGTCAGAAATCAATGCTTTGCAAGAACAACAAACCGCTGCACGCTTGATTGATAAACTACCTGCTGAACGACAAGAGCAAGCCAAAGAGCTAGCAGCTAAAATCGATGTTTCAGATGCACAGTCGGTGATCAGCTACGGTTCTGCTGCACAAACGAAGTTAAGTGAATTTTCACAATCCATGTTAAATCATGTACAGGCACAAGATATTGGTCCTGTCGGAGATTCATTGACTGAATTGATGTATCGTCTGCAAGAAGCAAATCCTGATGAATTGCGAGCTGGCGAAGGCAATATTTTCCAACGGATGTTTGGCAAAGTAAAACAATCGATCTATGAAGTGACTGCAAAATATCAAAAGATCGGTGCCCAAATCGATAAAATCTCTGTTAAACTAGAAAAAGAAAAAGACGGGCTTTTAAAAGATAATTTGATGCTCGAACAACTCTATCAAAAAAACAAAGATTATTTTGATGCACTGAATATTTATATCGCAGCTGGCGAATTGAAAATGGAAGAACTTCAAACAACGATCATTCCTAAAGCAATGAAAAAAGCCGAAGAAACAGGCGATCAAATGGATGTTCAAATTGCAAATGATTATACTCAATTTCTAGATCGTTTGGACAAACGAACACATGATTTACGTTTGGCAAGACAGATCACTATCCAGCAAGCACCACAGATCCGTTTAATCCAAAATACTAACCAAGCGTTAGCAGAAAAAATCCAAGCATCAATCGCAACAGCGATCCCTCTATGGAAAAACCAAGTAGTGATCGCCTTGACGTTACTTCGCCAAAAAGATGCGGTAACCGCCCAACGTCAAGTTTCTGAGACAACTAATGACCTTTTGAAGAAAAATTCAGAAATGTTGAAAATCTCTGCTATTGAAACAGCAAAAGAAAATGAACGTGGGATCGTTGATATTGAAACCTTACAAACAACTCAAAATGATTTGATCGAAACGATCCAAGAAACATTACGCATCCAAAAAGAAGGAAAAGAAAAACGTCGTCATGCAGAAGTCGAACTTGGTCATATGGAAGACGACTTGAAACAAAAATTACTCGATTTAACACAATAAGACTATTTTGCATGGATCAATCAAAAAAGGCTCTATACTTTTTGATGTTGGTGAAATTCGCCAACATCTTTTTTATGCTTTAAAAGGATAGAAAAGACACCTCGAAATCCTTCAAAATGAATTTGGCTAACCAATTCATCGAAGGACTCAAGATGTCTTACACTCGTCTTATCAAATTACGCTATAGGTTCTAAACCTAGGTCGTTTGAAAAGCACGAATCATCAATTTTGTTGATTCATTTTACTATGTTGGTACCCATAACCAAAGTAAATCACTAATCCAATCGCCATCACGATACCGAAGACGATCCATGTGACTGGTTGTAAACGAAGCATCAATACCAAGCATGTACCGATAGATATGATCGGTAATATCGGTACAAATGGCACTTTAAATTCACCGGCTTTTGGTTTACCAAACATTTTTCTTAGTTTAAGTAATCCTAAGCTGACTAACATCAAATAGGTCAACGCCATGATGTTTGTTAGTTCAGCGAGAATATTCAATGGGAAGAAACCAGCGAAAAATAAAGCCGCTACCCCAGCTACAAAAGTCGCCTTTCTAGGCGTCCGATGCTTTTCATCGATCTCTGTCATAAATTTAGGTAAAAGACCGTCTTTACTTACAGCAAACAATAACCGAGCTAGCGAATACATCATAGAAATCGTTACGGTCAAGAGCGTCAAAATGGCACCGACTGCAATCACAGCTCCGATTGTTCCATGACCAACGTAACGCATCGCAAAGGCAACTGGGTCACTGACCCCTAATTCAGTAAACGGAACAATCCCCGTTAAAATCAAGGTAACTACGATGTATAAAGCTGTGGCAATCAAGATCGAACCAATGATCCCTCGAGGAACGTCCTTTTGTGGCTCTTTCACTTCTTCGGCTGCCATTGCAACTGAATCAAATCCCAAGAAAGCGAAGAAGACTAGAGCTGCTCCATCTAAAACGCCTGAAAAACCAAATGGTGTAAATGGTTGCCAGTTTTCAGGTTTTACAAAGAAAATCCCTACAACGATAAATAATGCAATAATACCGAATTTCACAAAAACCATGATATTATTCAATCTTAATGCTTTTTTGGCTTCTAAAGAAACGATGTATGTCACAAATATGACAACGAACACTGCGATCAAATCGACATAGGTGCCATTGTCAGGATTATAACCACTGGTCAAGGCTTGTGGTAAATGGACTCCAAATCCTTCCAAGAACCCTTGAACATAACCAGACCAGCCGGAAGCAACCGACGAAACTGCTAATAGAAATTCGCCAATCAACAACCAACCTGTTAACCAGGCGGCAAATTCACCAAAAACAACATAAAGATACGCATACGGGCCACCAATGACTGGCACACGTGAGGCAAACTCAGCAAAGCTTAACCCCGATAAAATGACAACGATTGCAGCTAAAACGAATGAAAGTGACAGTGCTGGACCCGCATTTTGATTGGCCGCAACCCCTGTCACTACAAATATTCCTGTGCCGATAATTGCGCCAATTCCAAGCATAATTAAATCGGACGTTTTCAGATCTTTCTTCATCCCACTTGTGTGGTTGAGATTGATTTCTTTCTTACGAAACAAATCCATGGCAGTACCTCCCTATTTTAGGTTGGAAAACGGCCATTAAGCCGTTTTCATATACCCTAAAATGATACCACCTAAAATGACTAAAAGGCAACCGACAATAACGTAAACAAGTTCTTTTTTCGTTTTCTTTTCTCCCAAAATGAAAATACCACCTAAAGTTGAGATGATAATCCCCATCTGTGATAATGAAAATCCAACAGCTAAACCAAGTGATTTAAC
The DNA here is from genome assembly GCF_051711065.1 of Enterococcus sp. DIV0703. Taxonomy (NCBI): domain Bacteria; kingdom Bacillati; phylum Bacillota; class Bacilli; order Lactobacillales; family Enterococcaceae; genus Enterococcus; species Enterococcus sp. DIV0703. The sequence goes on from NZ_JBIOLX010000001.1 coordinate 2,357,386, forward strand.
AGTTAAGAGCATGCACACGTTCCCAATTCCCCATAGCAAACCACAAATCATGTTCTTCCAAACAAATTGATCCACTTTCACTTTACGAAAGGCAAAGAAACTTGCACCTAAGATCATTCCGATACTTTGAGGTAAGATGATTGACATCGCATCCAAGTTAGCCCAGTTCACAATGATCGTATAAACACCATAACCAATCGTTGAATAGATCAATGCTCTAAACCCTTTACCAAAATCAAGCATTTTATTGTCAGTATCAACTTTTCCTTCATCATCTTGGCGTGCTGTTAAATAGGCACCGCTAACAAGAAGTACTAAAGCTAGGATACCGTATACATAATCTTTCGTTTGTGTCCATTCATGAAAGAAAACGGCTCCCGCAATCGTATTCAAAATTAATTGAAAACCAGTCGATAAAGGCAAACCAACAGAAACGCCCATAAATTTCATTCCATGGAACTGTCCGTTTTGACCAACACTCCAAGCTAACCCAGAGAGGAATCCAATCAAGAAAATCCATGGTGTGATTGTTGGGCTAACGATGAAAAAGACAACTAATGAAAAGATAAATGCACCAATCGTCATCCCTAATGTCTGTTGATTGGCATCGCCACCAATTTTCCCGCTTACTAAACCAATACTTCCCCATGCTACCATAGGGATTAATGCTATTAAAATTTCCATAACTAATCTCCTTTTATTTCACATGATATGAAACTTATCAGCGAAAACGTTCACAACACAAGAAGTTTTTTTCGATTCTAACTATTTTCTAACGTTTCTCATTATAGAAATTTAAGATTGGGAAAAACAGGGTCATCGTTGTTCCCTCTCCTACAATTGATTCAGCAAGTAGTTGGATCCCAAGTTTTTCAGCTAAGGATTTAGCCAAATAAAGCCCTAAACCAGTAGAATGTGTTTTACTCAATCGTCCATTAGAACCTGTGAATCCTTTGTCAAAAATCCGCGACAAGTCTTCTTTAGGAATACCGATGCCCGAGTCTTTGATGGCTAAAGAGATCCCTTGTTGGTTCTTTTCGATCGAAATAATGATTTCTCGATGGTCAGGTGTATATTTAATCGCATTGCTCAAAATTTGTTTGAATATAAAAGCTACCCACTTGGCATCTGTTAAAACTCTTTGATCTTCTCCAATAATCTCATACCGAAGATTTTTTTGAATAAAGTAATTCGCCTGACTGCGTATCACTGGCTGAATGATGCTTTTTAATTCATACTCTTGGATTAAATAATCTCTCGAAAAACTATCCAACCGTGCATAATAAAGAACTTGTTCTACATATTCATCGATTTTGGCTAGTTCGTTTTCTAGTAGGGTATATTTTTGATCATCAATATCAAATTCAATCGAACGCACCAAGAGTTCAGAGGCTGCTAAAGGCACCTTGATTTCATGGACCCACGAATCAATGTAATCTTTTTGATCCTGTTGGTTACTAATCGCCTCTTGCATAACTTCTTGGTGCTCACGGATCAATTGATTGATATAATCTTCGACTAATTTTTCTTCTTCTGTATGACCGCCACTCAAATAACTTTGCAGCGGAGATATTTGTTTGAGATCGGCAAGTTTTTCCCACCAATGACGTTTGCTTAAATAACGGACAAGTAAATAAAAAAACAAAAATACGGCTTGAATAAGTGCCAGATAGCCAACCATCGTCCAGTCGACTAAAATATTAGGTGCTAACCACATGACAAAAATCGTTAGCAAGACAAAAAAGAGCCAGCCTAAGAGCAACGACCATTGATCCTTTAAGTATTTAAAGAAATTCATTATTTATTTTCATCCTTTCAGGGAACAATATAGCCCTGCCCGACTTTTGTTTCGATATATCCTTTGATCCCTGCTTGTTCGATTTTCCGACGTAAACGATTGATATTGACTGTCAATGTATTGTCATCAACAAACCGCTCATCATCCCATAATGCTCTCAATAACTTTTCTCTGCTAAGGATTTTCCCATGTTGCTTCATCAAGATAAATAGTAATCGATATTCGTTCTTACTTAAATCGATGATTTCACCGTTGATTTCCATACTCCCATTATCAACATTCAACGTGATCCCGTTATGACTCATGACTTCACTCGACAGTTCCCCATAATTGTATGAACGTCGCAATAAAGCATTGATTTTGGCAATCAGCACATCAATTTGAAAAGGCTTGGTGACAAAATCATCTGCGCCCATATTCATCGCCATGATCATATCCATATTGGTATTTCGACTGGAGATGAAAATAATCGGCACTTTGGAGACTTCTCGAATTTTTTGACACCAGTAGTAGCCATCAAAGACCGGAAGATTGATATCTAATAAAACAAGTTGAGGTTCTTCTTTTTCAAAGTCTGCAAATACTTGATTAAAATCAGAGGTACCGAACGTTTCAAACTGCCACTTTTCCAGTTCTTCCATGATGAGTTGGCGGATGATTTCTTCATCTTCTACAACCATAATTTTTGCCATCTTGTTGTCCTCCTACTTCTTTCTTGCTATAACCATAACAAAGAAGGCCGAACGTGACAAGTAACCATATTTTCAACTATTTCTCTCTTCGTACCCCTTATATCTGAAACGATGGGTTTATTCCTCAATATTTAGTCAGGTAGTTGATTCTTTCATCGCAAATATTTTGACTATTCTTAAACTTTTGAAGGGCTCTTTATTTCTTTCCGTCCAAAAAACAAAAAAGTTTGTAAATAAAGCAATGAACTTCCTCCGACTAAAACCACATAAATAGGTCCCAGGAAGAATAAAAAAAGCAGTAGTAGCAGGGTTCCCCCTAAATGTAAGAGAGCGTTTTTCCATTGATAAAAAAATAAAATAGAAGCAGTAAAAAGAGGGACTTCGTTTGCGCTCTCTATTTGGAGCAACATACGGTAGCTAACCATCACGATACTTAAAAAAAGGATACTTAACGAAGCATACATCAATATCAATCCCCATGCTCCGCCCCAGTAAAGAAAAATACGACTATCAATTAGTAAAAGCAATAAATAGAAACTTACTATGAGGTCTTGCTTACGATAGGTCAAAAAATTATGACGAAGTTCTTGCCAAAACAACGTATGGATCTTTTTCTCTTCGTTTTTGTGGTAGTGATAAATGGTAGACATAACCGTACGACTAGCACTGCCGATTGTCAACAGCGGTAAGCTAGTTAATAGCCATAAGAATTGCAAAATAAGCAATGACGGAATCCATTCAATGACTGTCAAAAAATGCTGATTGATTTTTTCACTATGAATTTTATTCATTTAGCCTTTTGACCCTCCTGTCAAATCCATTCCTTCAATAAAGTAACGTTGCGCAAAGAAGAACATCAAAATCGTTGGGATCAAAACAAGTGTGGCTCCTGCCATCAAATAATTCCATTGAGTCGTCGCCTGATTTTGGAAAACTTGCAACCCAATCTGTAAAGTATACTTCTCTTGATCTTGGATGTATAATAACGGCCCTAAAAAATCGTTCCAAGCCGCATTGAATGAATTGATCGCAATCGTGATTAACGCTGGTTTAGTCAGCGGCAGCATCAGACGGCTCCAAATATAGAAATGATTTGCTCCATCGATTTCTGCCGCTTCAATTAATTCATCATTGATGGATAAATAAAATTGACGCATCAAAAATATATTAAATGCATTGCCGAAAAATGATGGAACGATCAATGGTAAATAAGTTCCTACCCAGCCTATTTTTGAGAATAGAACATATTGGGGGATCATGGTCACAAAACCTGGAATCATCATTGTAGAAAGGACTAAAGCAAACATTAGCTTTTTTCCTGGAAAATCTAATTTCGCAAACCCATAAGCAATGAAAGAATTCGAGAGAACATTGCCGAATACCACTAAGACTGTGATCAATAAAGTATTCCTTGCATAACGCCAGAATGGGAAAGCAGTAATGGTATCCAGATAGTTTTGCCAAACAATTTTTTCTGGAAAAAAGGTTGGAGGATAACGTACGATCTCTTCCATTGGTTTTAAAGAAGTAAATACCATCCACAATAATGGTGTGATCAATACGATCCCGATAGCAGTCATGAGGAGATAACTAATGATTTTTTTGGTTTGACGATTAACACTTGTTCTTTTGAAATATTCCATCATTTGCCATCACCTCCAGAGTAATAGACCCATCTAGGTGCCAGTTTCAAATTAATAAAAGTCAACACTAACACAATTAAAAATAGGATCATTGACATCGCCATCGCATACCCCATATCAAATGCAACAAAAGCTTTATTCCACATGTGAAGATTATAAAATAGTAAAGAGTTAGCTGGTCCTCCTGTCCCATTTTTAGTCATCACATAAGCCTCTTGGAAAATTTGAAAAGAGCCGATCGTTGAAGTAATCACATCATAAAAGATAATTGGTGTGATCAACGGCAACGTGATATTTTTAAATTTCCCCCATACGCCAGCGCCATCGATCGCTGCTGATTCATATAAAGAGCGTGGAACGTTTTGCAAAGTCGCTAAATAAAGCAGCATTGCTCCGCCAGAACTCCAGATTTTCATTAAAATCAAAGCTGGCTTTGTCCAGTTAGGATCAAACAACCAGGCTGGTCCAGAAATATTGAACCAACCTAGAAACGTATTGATCAACCCGGCAGAAGGTGAGAGCAGCTGCATCCATAAAATATAAACAGCAACACCAGATAGGACTGCGGGTAAATAAAACATCGTTCGGAAAATACTAATTCCTCTGATCTTTTGATTTAAAATCGTTGCTAGAAATACGCTAAACATTGTGGTTAAAGGAACATTGAATAGGACGAAATACACTGTATTGTATAATGATTTCCAAAAAAGATCATCGTGTAGAAACATCCGTCTAAAATTAGCTAATCCAATGAAATTCATTTTAGAAGTCAAATTATAATCAGTGAAACTTCCGATAACAGAAAAAAGCATGGGCCCTAACATAAAGACGACAAAGCCAATAATAAAAGGCGAGATAAATAAATAGGCCCATCTTGCCTCTTTTTTCTTTCGGATCGATAAACGCTTCATTTTCTTGCCTCCTTTTTTCTTTCAATTAGTCAACAGTTGATTAGTTATTTTGTTTTACTAAATTCTCCACCGCTTTTTGAGCATCAGCTAAACCTTCTTTTGGTGTTTTTGTTCCTAAAAGAATTTGATCGATTTGCTCATTCACTAGTGTCGTATAATCTGGTGCCGCTAATGGAACAGGTGTAATGACCGTATTTTTGAAATTCTCATCAGCCATTTGATAGATCATTCGTCCCTTGTCACTTAGCTGTTCATTCTTCACTAAGTTCTCATTGGCTGTTTTACTTGCCATGATATCAAAACTCTTTTCGCCAAATTTTTCTTGAACTTCTGGTGAAGAAAGATACTTGATAAAGTCATAAGAAGCTTCTGGATCTTTCGCCCCATAAGGTACTTCGAGTACAAAGCCGCCGCCCCATGACCAATGACCAGAACCTTTTTCTTTTTCTGGAAGCGGAATGACACCAAAATCAAAATCTTCTGGAGCATTTTCCATCAAGCTCGAATAATAATTGATATTTTGGGCACGCATTGCGACTAAACCTGAGATGAATGGATCAGAAACACCTGAGCCAAATTCTGCCTCTAATTTATTGATCGTATCTTTCCCATAATAGTCTTGCCAATCTTGGATCCACTCTAATGCTTCAACTTTATTCTTCGTATCGATTTTGATTTTGTCGTCTTGATCAAACCAGCTTGTCCCATTATCTGCATTTAATGCCCAGACATCTGCCCCTAAATTCCATAAAGGATAAAATCCAATTCGTGTGAATTCTTTCTTGTCTTTTTTATCCAATTGATGGGCGGTTTTTTCTAATTCATCCCATGTAGTTGGTAAATCTTTTTCAGCGATTCCTGCTTCTTTAAATAATTTTTTATTATAAAAAATAACTTGAGTATCTGTGTTGAACGGAATCGCATATGGATCACCTTTGTACTCCACTGTATCCCACAATTGTGGATAAAAATCTTTTGAGGTCTCTTCATCTACATATTTAGATAAGTTTGTGGCCTGTTGCGCTTCAGCTCTTTGAGCAACTGAATTGATATCTTGAACAATCACGTCTGGTGCATTCCCCGCTGTAATCGCTGACAATGATTTGGTCCAAATATCCCCCCACGGTTGGTATTTATAATTAACCTGGATCTGATCTTGTGATTGATTGTAATCGTCAATGATCTCTTCGATCACTTCTTTACGTGCTCCTGATCCCCAAAATGACCAGAAATCAATAGTTTTCTTCCCGTCACTTGTTTTTTCAGATGAACTAGCTGCGTTTGACTTTGCACTACTTGAACCACAGCCTCCCAACAAAAATAATGCTGTACTTGCCAGCACCCCAGTAACTAACAACTTTTTCATTTTATCCCTCCGTTTTTTAATAAAAAGGTTATCTTTTGTCATTTGCAACCGATAACATTTTAATATAACGATATCATTTTAATCAGAAAATAACAATTTATTAGGCGCGTCTACTCATATATCAGATTAAATCTACCACTATATTTTTTCTAAGCATTTCCTTTGTGTTTTCTCATTTTAAAGCGCAGAATGTAAATGTATTAATAAAAGATTAGGAGGAATTTTTGATGTTCAGACACCAAAAGGAATTACAGTTTGAAGCAAAACCAGATCGTCCGAATCCGTTAATCGCAAAATATTTACAAGAGCTTATCGGTGGACAATACGGAGAAATGAGTGTGGCAATGCAATACTTGTTTCAAGGTTGGAGCTGCCGAGGAGAAGAAAAATATAAAGACATGTTAATGGATATCGCAACAGAGGAACTTGGACATGTCGAAATGTTAGCAACGATGGTCGCACGCTTATTAGAAGATGCGCCAGTTGAAGACCAAGAAGAAGCAATGAAGAAAGATCCTACGATCGGTGCAATCATCTCTGGTATGAATCCTCAGCATGCAATTGTCGCTGGCTTAGGACCACGCCCTGCTGATAGTGTTGGCAATCCTTGGAGCGGCGGTTATATCGTTGCAAGTGGAAACTTGTTAGCTGATTTCCGTGCCAATCTAAATGCTGAATCTCAAGGACGGTTACAAGTCGCTCGTATCTATGAAATGATCGATGACCGTGGTGTCAAAGATTTACTGGCAGTCTTGCTTGCAAGAGATAGTTATCATCAAAACTTATGGGCAAGTGCCGTGAAAGAATTGGAAGAAAACGAAGGATCCATTCTTGTACCAAGTACGTTCAATCGTGAAAACGAACGAAAAGATATCGCCTATGACTTTTATAATTTCTCAGAAGGTGATGAAAGCAGCAAAGGTTCTTGGGCAAGTGGTGAAGCCTTAGATGGTGAAGGCGAATACCAATGGTTAGCAGAACCAAAAATTGAAGGTGATAAACCAAAATTACAACGGGTTACACCAAAAATGTATGGAACACCGCCAAGTAAAAAATAAAACATGCAAAAGTAGTTGTGTCCAACATCCTTTGGGTCCTTACCACTCAACAGAATAAAAATAAGAATGATCGACCAGCAAGCTATTACTTTCCTACTAAAGACAGTAGAAATGCTTGCTGGTCGATCATTTTTTAGCTTCTATTGACATTTATAAGCTAAGAATAGTTTGAGACCGTCAACATCATTTTTAGGACCGATAGAAAATTCTACCGGTCCTGTTTTTTATAAAAAAAGTAGTTATCTAAAGGTACTTACTTCTTCCTTAGATAGAAAAATCGTTTAAACTGTCACTACCTCAACATCAATATTTCCTCTTGTCGCTTTTGAATAAGGGCAGTAATCATGGGCATCTTCCGCTAATTGCTTGGCTTGTTCTTCGCTCACATCGTCAACATGTACTTCTAAGACCACACCGATTTTATAACCACCTTCATCAAGGGTATAAAGGGAAACTCGTGCTTTAACTGTGGAATCTACGGACAAATTTGCTTCTTTGATCATATGTTGCAGTGCACCATTGAAACATGAGGCATAGCCCGCAGCAAATAGTTGTTCCGGATTTGTTCCTTCAGCATGGATGCCTGGAGGAGTGATCTTCATTTGCATCGAACCATTTGGTGCTGCTACTTCGCCTTCTCGTCCGCCATGATTAATCATCGCTGTTTCGTATAATTTTTTCATTGTACTGCTCCTTTCGATATGACACTTCGTCTATTACCAGTGTAAGCATATCTAGCAATTTGTTCAAAAATTCTGCTCCTAGATTCATACTGCAACGATTGAGGACTTCTTGATTAACATGAGCATTTAGTTTATTTTCTCATGAAAGTTACTTATTCAAAAACAAGGATGCCATCTTCAATGATTTTTCCAAAAAAGAGAAAAATACCACTCGTAAATAATAAAGTCATATTTGTTCCCAAATAAATAGCTAATTTCTCTACACAATTTTTGATATGATTGATTCTAAGATAAAGAAAAACTAAAAAATTAACACCATAAACTAATATAGTCAAAAAAATTACTATGTTCGCAACCATTTTTACTTTTCATTTCCCTTCGCTTCCTTAGTATCCACTATCAGTGGTTCAACATTTGAGTATTTCTTTAAATGTTCCGCAAGTAGCTGTAAAACGTGTTGATTTTTTCCAACTTCATCATTTTCGATCTGGAGCACCAGTAATGGCTCATGCAAACTTGCTCGTAATAAAAACCAGCCATTCCCATATGGTTCTTTTAGATCGTAACGAATTCCTTCTTCATTTTCCGGATGAAATACCAGTCCCTCTTCGTTCAATTCGTTCGCTAGCCCTTGAATAATTGTTGCCCCTTGTTTTTTCGGATCCTCTCCACTAAGCCTTAACCTAATTTCTTGTACTTCTTGTGGCTGTTTTAAGTCGTGGATAATCTCTTCCAACGTTTGTTCTGTTTGTTTTAGTTCTGGCAAAAGCATCAAAATTTTTGCAATGACATAGGCACCATCATCTAAAAAATAATTTTCCTTGAATGCTGCATGCCCACTTGTTTCAATCGCTAATGGAACATTGATTCCTTCTTTATTGCATGCAATTGCACGATTAATGACATTACGATAACCTGAAATGTAACGATCTTGTTTGCCACCTTTTTCTTCAATAAACATTTCTAGGTGATTAGACGTTGGTGAATTAGTTACGATCGTCGCTCCAGGGTATTCTTTTAACACGATCGTACTTAATAAGGCGATCAAATTGTTACGATTGATCACTTGACCACTTGCACTGACTACTGCCGAACGATCAACATCCGTATCAAAGATCACTCCTAAATCGGCTTGACTTTCTAAAACAGCTTGCTTGATACTTGCCATGGCTTCAGCATTATCTGGATTCGGGATATGGTTTGGAAAATGACCATCTGGCTCTAAAAATTGCGAACCTGTCGTATCTGCCCCTAATCGTTGTAGTACTTTTTCAGCAAAAAAACCACCGGAGCCATTTCCTGCATCTACGATGATCCGCCAGCCAGCTAACGGTTTTGTGTCAGACATTCCTTTCTTTCTAATACCATTTTTGATTTTTTGAACTAAGTCTTCTGCATAAGGTGTTAACAGATCAGCTTTTTGGACTGTCCCCTTATGATTGGTTTTATTTGGTGTTGTTTCTGATAAAATAAATGCGATATCTTCTTTTTCTGCGCCGCCATTAGCTGTAAAAAACTTCATGCCGTTAAAGTAAAACGGCAAATGACTAGCTGTTAGCATCACACTTGCATCACACTGGAATTGAGAAAACTGAGTAGCCATAAACATCGCCGGTGTCGTAGCTAACTCAAAATCAAGAACATTTATGCCTTGTTCGATTAATCCGTCAATCAGCGCTTTTTCTAACGTTGGACCACTGATTCGACTATCCCGCCCCACTCCTACCGTTAATTTACCTTCTTGATATTTGCGTGGATGATCCCTTTTTAACCAATTAACCAAGCCACAACTTATTTTTTGGATTTCAGCTGGTGTCAAATTAGCTGAATGTGTTTCCGTCGTCATGGCAATCCCTCGAATATCAGATCCGTTTTGTAGCGCTTTCAACAAAGTCATAAATCATTCTCCCTTCTTTTATTCCCTCATTCTTTCTAATTTTTCTGCAAAATCTTGTGCTTCTTCTTCCGAACGGCAAATCACAATGAATGTATCCACTCCAGCAATCGTTGCAACAACTTCTGGATAAGCGACTTCATCTAACCAATTGGTTACGACATCCGCCCCATCTTTTTCTGTTAGCACCACGATCATAAATTGAACAACTTGTATTTTCAAGACTTCTCTTTTAACAGCTGCTTGTAGTCGTTCTTCATGTAACGTTTCAGCAGGCTGACTGAATAGATTGTAACGAACTTGCTTATTTTCATCCGTAGACTTCACTAACTTCAGCTCACGGATATCACGCGAAATAGTTGCTTGAGTGGCTGTCACCCCTGCGTCTTGAAGACAAAGCAATAGTTCTTCTTGTGTGCTGATTGGTTTTTCTGTGATGATCTGACGAATCAATGCTTGTCGTTGGATTTTTTTCATAGCGGACACCTCTTGTCTTTGATTATAGCAAAAAAATAATCGTTTTTCTGCCTTTTTTGGTATTTTTTACTTTTATTTTTTTAGTTGATTTTTTGGCGCAATCTTGACACGTAAAATCGTTCTCAGTTTTTCTGGGTTGGCTCTGCGCGGATCCCCTAAATAAATTTCTTTATGTTCTTTAGCTATCCGTTGATACCCCTGCTCTTCGATAAACGTTGCTAATTTTTCAAAGGTTTGTGGCTCATCCTCATACGGTCCCACGTGAAGCATCTGAGCGACTAATCCTTCATCCATGCTACTAAATACTACTTGGTCGAACAAATCATTGGGAATTTTGTCCGCTACACGTAGTAGAGCCTCATGTGCAACTTCTTTCGTCACAAATTCAGGTTGTTTGATCATGATCTGATAAGCAAAATGACTCTTCTTCATTACTTTTTCTTGCAAATAAGCTTCTTGTAATCCCCAATGTCCTTCTAATGGATAAACAGTGTAAGGAAGATAGTTAGGAATCTGCCAATTTTTCTTTGGGGCCATTCGGATCGCATAACTAACAGCATATAAAGCTGCCACTCGTCGCTGAAAATCGTCTTCATTTGGATCCCCTACTCCTTTTATGCTAAAAAAATTCTGTGGGGATAACGTTAAGATCTGTGGCTTTTTTTTACTACTATAACCTGGTTCCGTTTTTTTCCAATCAATCGTAGCCATTTTTTCCTCCTGCGATGATTTATTCTCTACTATCATAACTCTTTTCAAAAGACTTGGCTAACCTGGTTGACACTTTTTTTACCTCTATGCTAGAATAAGCGATGGAAATAAATCGTACAGATAACACGTATATTACGTGTCGAGAGAGAGGCGGTTTCTATTTTTATAATAGAAATCACTCTCTTTTTTTACGAAATTTTTTGAGGTGAGGATATGACAAAACAAAAACAATTACTCTTAGTACCTGCAGTCATCGCAACCGGCATGATGTCTTTTGCGGGAGTGTTGATCGAAACAGCAATGAACGTCACATTTCCAACGTTGATCAACCAGTTTCAATTAACGACTGCACAAGTTCAATGGGTGACAACGATTTACCTGCTGATGATCTCGATCATCGTGCCATTATCAACTTATTTAACACGAAATTTCAGCCTTAGAAGTCTCTTTTTACTTTCAAACCTGCTTTTTTTAGCAGGAATCATTGTTGACTTCTTTTCTCCGACTTTCTTCATTTTATTACTTGGTCGGCTTTTACAAGGGGCAGCTACCGGGATTGCTTTACCACTAATGTTCCATATTATTTTGACCTTTGCGCCTATGAACCGCCGCGGAGCGATGATGGGGGTGGGAACACTGACCACAGCAATTGCTCCGGCTATCGGGCCAACATATGGGGGAATCTTAACTTCAAATTTCACTTGGAATCATATCTTTCTTTTCTTGATTCCTATTTTGATTCTTTCTCTTGGCATCGGCTTGGTTGCTATTCCTTCAATGCCCGTTCAAAAAAGTGGACGTTTGGATGTGTTGAGTGTATTTAGTTTGTGTTTATTATTTAGCGGTAGCTTAACGTTTTTGAGTATGCTAGGACAACCGCTTAGTTGGTTTGCGTTACTAATAGCGATTATTGGTGGGATCCTTTTTTATCAACGAACAAAAAAAGCCGATTATCCATTGATCCAACTAACCATTTTTTCTAATAAAACATTTCGTTTATTCTTATTTAGCTTTTTAATCTACCAGTTCTTATTGCTAGGCGTTTCTTTTGTCTTACCAAATTTTGTTCAGATTGTTCAAGGAAACAGCCCTTTCATCGCTGGAATCGCCATGTTGCCAGGAGCTACGATTGGCGCTGTATTATCGCCTTTTTCTGGAAAACTGCTTGATCAACACGGTCCCAAAAAACCGATTTTTGCCGGATTACTCCTTGCTCTTGTTGGTTGGTCCGCACTAGTCTTTCTTCTAGGACATGTTTCATTGCTATTGTTGATTACTTGCCACGTGATCTATATGATAGGGATTGGTTTGTCTTATAGCAATATGATGACCACTGGGATGAATGCTTTAACGGATGACTATCAAAGTGATGGCAATGCTGTTTTTAATACCTTACAACAATTTTCTGGTGCCGTTGCTACTTCATTAGTGGCAATCATTATCAACCTTATTCAAGCGCATGCTGATTTGAGCTATAAAGTCGCCACGACATTCGGTTCACAAGTTGCTTTAGGTGTATTACTTCTTCTATTAGTTATCAGCTTTATCTTATTTATTCGTTATAGTTTAACTACAAAACATTCATGATTGATTGAAACGGCAGTCGTTTGCAACTGCCGTTTTTTTGTGCAAAAATACAATTTGTAAGTAAAGGAGGAATCAAACATGGAAAAAATCGCCATTATCGGTGGTGGAATCATCGGTATGACATTAGCCAATTATGTAGATACCACAAAATACAGCATCACCTTATTTGACCATGGAATCGGTCAGGCAACCAAAGCAAGTGCGGGAATCATTTCTCCATGGTTATCCAAAAGAAGAAATAAAACATGGTATCGTTTAGCCAAAGACGGTGCGGCATTTTTCCCAAAATTAGTGCAAGATTTCGCACTTGATCCGACCATTTATGCTCGTTCCGGTACACTCTTGCTTCGACAAAAAGAACAATTAGCAGAATTACTTGATCTTGCAGAAGAACGAAAAAAAGAGGCACCTGAGATCGGAGAAATCCATTTATTAAAAGCGGATCAAACAGCTGATTTACTTCCTTTATTAAAACCGACCCCCTCTTTATTCATCACTGGTGGTGGCCGTTTAGACGGAAAAGCTTACCTTCATTATTTAACGGCACGCTTGAAAAGGGCTGGTGTAACAGTAATAAACGATAAGATTCGCCTACAAAAAAGGAATGATGATTGGCTGATCCTCGGAGAATTTGGTGAAGAACCGTTTGACCGGGTCATTTTGACTCCTGGACCTTCCTTGAAGCCTTTATTGGAACCATTAGGCTATCAGGTCGATCTTCGTCCTCAAAAAGGGCAGTTGATCGCTTTTACTACTCATCAGTTCCAAAGCCAAAAATGGCCTGTTGCCATGCTAGATGGAGAAGCAGACCTCATTCCCTTCAATGACGGAAAAATCTTATTGGGCGCTACACATGAAAATGAACAAGGATGGGATCTGACTCCTACTAATGAAGCGTTTTTACAGTTGACTGAACAGACAAAAGCTTTTTTTGTACAACCAGAAAAATTACTTTCACAGCCTTATCAGTTACAAGTAGGAACGAGGGCATATACGTCTGATTTTGCTCCGTTTTTTGGTCCTTTATTCGATGAACCAAATCTGATCGTCGCAAGTGGACTCGGTTCTTCTGGTTTGACGACTGGTCCTTATATCGGTTATCTCTTAGCTGAATTTATAAATACTGGTACGTGGCATGGAACGGACTATCAAAAAGATCTCCATAACTACATCAAGAAAACCTAAGATGAACAAAGAGATAACTATTTCATTCATTTATTTTTCGTCATTACCGTCTCATCCCTAAACAGCAAAAAAACCAAGAAATCGAATGACACGATTTCTTGGTTTTGTCTTTTTATTAGTATTCAATAATCGACTTAGTACCAGCCGTTTGCTAACCAGAATGCTTGAGCAGCATCCCATGAGCCATAACGTGATGATACATATTGATCAGCTACGCGTTCTTGGTTTGCAGCAGAATAGTCACCATTTAAGTATGATGCATCTAATTGGTAACGTCCGATGTAACGGCCGTTAGTTGCTGTGTAAGAACCGCCTGATTCTTTATTCGCAATCCATTCTTTTGCAGAACTTGAATTGCTTGGAGCTGTTGCTGTTTGAGCAGCTGGAGCAGCAGGTGTTACTTCAACTGTTTTAACTGGAGCAACATATGTATGTTCTTCCGTTACTGTTTCAGTTGTTTTTGGTGCTTCGACTGTTTTTGCTGAAGCATCACTTGAAGTCGGGATCGTTAATTCTTCGCCAACGTAGATGCGGTTGATGTCTTTGATACCATTTTTTTCAGCGATTGCATCGATCAATGAGTTATCTCCAACAAATTTTTGTGAGATTTTTGATAGTGAATCACCTGATTTAATTGTATAGACTTCGTCAGCATGAGCAGTTGTTCCTACAAACATTGCAGTTGCACCAGCAGCAAAAGTTGTTCCTAAAACGATCTTCTTAATTGAATTCATGTTTATCTCCTTTTTTTTCCATGTATTTATCAACGTCATTAACTTTATCATCTAGAAATATTTCATAGGTAAAAGAAATATGACATTTAATGACAAAATATCCTAATTTTTAACATTTGTAACATAACTCTGGACAAAAAAGTACGACTAAAGTCCTAGAACCCTTATCTCATAAGAAAGAAACCGTTTTTTAACATTTTCTTATAAAGTTTAGAAAATCTTATATTTTGTAATATTTCTAGTATTTTTTTTTAACTTTTTTGATTTTTTTGTTTAATTTATCCCTTTTTTTAGTAATTATGTGTCAAAACGACAGAAAATTGAGTAATTATTACAACCTTTACTAAAAAATTTTAGGATAAGTTTTTTAATATTTTTGAAATTTCTGGTATTTCTAGATTTTTTGCTAAAAAAACCGATAGTATTCTATTTTTTGAACTGCTTCAATTATAAACAAGTCGAACATTCAGTGGATTATACTACTCTAAGTATTGAAATTTTCTAATACAGATTCTTTTTATTATTTAGTTATGATCCATTATTTTACTTTAATCAATAAAAAGACTAGAACAAACTAACTGTCCTAGTCTCTTTGTCGTACTACGCTTGTTTTAACATAATACTCTATTTTTTTCTTATTATAGAAGTGAAAGGAATCTTGTACATAAAATTTTCTCTTATTCGCTCGGAGCTGACCGCTTCTTTCATGTCCTCTTTTTTCGCTTCGTTTTCTTGGCTAACATTTCTTGCGCTTCTATAATTTCTGTGATCACTTCTTGGTCTTCTTCGCGTTGTTTCATTTGCTCTAAAGTTTCCAACCATTTTTCTGGTTCTTTTCTACCTAAACGCCCAATAGACCAAGCAGCGGTTGCTCGAATAACCGGTCGAACATCACTTAAACAGCTTTCGATCTCAGGTAAAGCCGAAGTATCCCCAAGGTTTGCTAAAGCAATCAAAGCATTTCTTTGCAATGGTTTTTTCCCTCGCCATGAACCAGCTAAATGCCCAAACTGTTGTTTAAACTCTTTATTTGATAAAGAAAGCATTGGTTTTAATTTCGGATAGACTTCTTCTACTTTTGGTTCCATTTCTTCATGGAAATGGAAATCTTTCCCTTGATTATAAGGACAGACTAACTGACAGATATCGCACCCGTAAATGACATTTCGCATTTTTTTCCGATACTCATTTGGCATTAGCCCTTTGGTTTGGGTCTGATAAGATAAACATCTTTGTGCATTCATCCTGCCATCGCCTAACAAAGCTTTTGTCGGACAAGCTGTCACACAACGAGAACAATCACCGCAGCCAAAAACACCTGGTTCATCAGGTTCAAATACGATATTGGTGACAATTTCTCCAAGATACACGAATGAACCGTATTCTTCTGTGATCAGCAACCCATTTCGACCAATAAATCCTAGTCCTGCTCTTTGTGCAACAGCCACATCTACTAATTCTCCAGTATCCACTTGTGGGGCAAACCGCCAAGCTTCTTCTTGTTGCCAGACACTTGCTCTGCTTTGGATAAAAGTAATCAATTGATTGAGACGGTCACGTAAAATATCATGGTAATCGATTCCCCAAGATGCCCGTGCAAATTGTCCTCTTTTTTCATCTTTTGGGACCTCTTCATGGATCTTGGTTGGATAGGCTAAAGCAATAGCGATAATCGATTGTGGGCGATCAAAAGTTTTTTCTAAATATAAACGTTCTTCAATTACTGGATGTTCAAATCCCGAAGTATGTCCAGCGGCTTTTTGTTCTTCTAAAGACTCTTTTAAATAATCAAAGGGTTCTGCCGTCGTAAATCCGATTTTATCAATACCTAAACGTTTGCTTTCTTCAATGATTTCTTCTTTTAAGGTTTTTGTCATCTTTTCCACCTATTCAAATAATTGCTAGCGACTATAAATTCCGTAATAAAGCCGATCTCTTTTTAGCTGGACAAATTGGATCTGTTGATCTGCGATCTTTCGTTCTTCCATCCATCTTTTTCTAGTAGCAAAGATTTCCCAATAGTTGAGAGACAACCATTTTCTTTGGTTATCTAGCGCTTGAAAAAAGTTGAGCGATACTGGCTTAGTATGCAACAATTCATGCAATCGAACCTGTTCTACTGCGGAAAAAGTGGATAAATCTCTGGAATATAATGTTTCTTCGTAGAGATTCTTTTGCTGCGAGTAGGTAAATGTTTGTGGAATATCTCCTGGGCGGGCAATCAAAACCAAACGATTATAGAATGTATTCATTAGTTTACTATTTGCAATAAACGAACTTTTATAATAAGCCGATTGAATTTTTTCAATGACCCCTTCTGTCCCCATTGTGGAAAATAATGCTGGCCATGCCTTGATATTGATTTCATTATTTTGTTTCACTAATACTCCTGGAATAAATCCAACAGAAGAAATCGAGACAAAATAACCAATTCCAGTCTGTTCATCTAATGGCTGAAATTCATCAAAAAGCCATTTCCCCGGATAACGTTCTTCTACATCCGCTTCACTTGGACTTGCTATGAATAATTTAGCCATTTCTGTTTCAAGAAATTGAAGGTCTTGATCTTTATCAGAGCTATCCTGTTGTTCGATCACTTTAAGGATTTCTTCTTTGATTAGTTGTTTATCTTTACGCGTAAAATTCATAGCTTTACCTTCCTTTCTTATCTTTAACTATAACGGAAAACAACAAAAAAAGGTATCCGAAACTAACAAAAAGCAGACGTTTTTTTTATTTTTTTACTTGCAAAATAAGTGAGCCTTCGCTTGATCTCCTTTCCACATAAATCAGGGTAAATGAATCCTCCTGCTTCTTGTTTTTTTAATCTTGATTTTTAGCATAAATAAGCCGAAGAAATCAAAATCTAACGAACTGATTTTGATCTCTTCGGCTGGCTATTTAGCACGCATTCTTTTCTAGTTTTTTTGAATGAAAGTTATTTTGTACCATTTATTTTTCTTGAGTCAACCCATCATGGATCGTTCGGATATTCCAGTCCATCATCTTATAATAAGAATCTCCTGGTTTGCCTTCCTTATCGATAGAGTCTGTATATAATCGATCATAGATAGCTACTCCTGTTTCTTTCGCTACACGTTCCATGCTTCTAGAATCAACACTTGTTTCGACAAACAAAGCGGGTACTGCAGAGTC
The DNA here is from genome assembly GCF_051711065.1 of Enterococcus sp. DIV0703. Lineage (NCBI taxonomy): Bacteria > Bacillati > Bacillota > Bacilli > Lactobacillales > Enterococcaceae > Enterococcus > Enterococcus sp. DIV0703. Next base: position 2,375,281 of record NZ_JBIOLX010000001.1, read on the forward strand.
TCTTACTTGATTGATGATTCGTTTCATTTGTTCAGGAGTTCCTTGACTTTCTGTATTGATTTCCCAGATATAACTTGCTGGGATACCATAAGCTTTGGAAAAATATTTGAAAGCTCCTTCACTCGTTACTAATAATCTTTTATCTTCAGGAATTGTTTGAAAGTTTGTTTTAGCTTTTTCATCCAATTCGCTCAACTTTTCAATATATTTTTTTGCGTTTTCTTCATAGACTGCTTTATTTTCAGCATCTTTTTCTGAAAAAATACGGGTAATTTCTTCTACATACTTCATCCCATTCGATAAATCTAACCAGGCATGAGGGTCAGCTTTACTCTTGGAACTCCCACCTGATAAATAAATGGGTGTTACTTTTTTACTCACTGCAAAATAATCTTTCTCTTCTTTTTTATGTGTGGTTTCCATTAAATTTGTAAACCAGCCATTACCAGTTTCTAGATTTAGCCCATTATATAAAATCACATCGGCATCACTCGCTTTTTTGATGTCTTCTGGTAACACTTCATATTCATGAGGATCTGTTCCTACAGGCACGATACTATGAACAGCTACATGTTCCTTTCCTACTTCTTTTGCCATATCCGCTAAGATAGAGTTGGTTGCTACAACATTCAATGTTTCTTTAGTCGTTTCTTTATTAGCTTCCTGCTTTTCTTGACTGCCACAGCCCACTAACAAAAAGAAACTTGCGAACATTACCCAAAAAATCCGATAGTTATTGGTTTTCATCTCATTACTCCTTTTTTCAAGTGATTTGTTTTACATGATCATTCTTTTTACTCGCTTTTTATGACCCGTTTATGAGCAAAAAAGATTCCCTTAGAAGGTGAAAAGCAAAATGCCAACAGAAAGAATAGCGCGCAAGCTAAAACGATGGTTGCACCGGAAGGCCAGTTATAGCTATAACTAAAAAATACCCCTAAGATTGCACTTAATACACCAACTGTTGATGAGATAGCAATCATTTTCACTAAACTATTCGTTAATAGATAAGCTGTAGCAGCTGGTGTGATCAACATCGCAATCACTAAGATCGTCCCTACTGTCTGTAAACTAACCACTGCGACTAACGTCAGGAAAAACATGAGCAAATAGTGGATCAAAGTAATATTTAGCCCATAAGCTTTAGCCATCATCGGATCAAAAGAAGTAATTTTGAGTTCTTTATAGAAAATGAACACAAACAATAACACAATACCGCTAACGATCGCCGTCATCTGCAGGTCGCTTTCTCTCACCGCTAACACATTTCCAAATAATATATGGTAAAGATCCGTAGCACTTTGGGCAAAAGAAATCAAAATGACTCCTAATGCAAAGAATGAACTAAAGACGATACCGATTGCTGTATCATTTTTTAATCGACTTCGTTGGGTGACAAAACCAATGAGTCCTGCCGTCAACATGCCGAAGACCGTTGCACCTAAAATATAACTAAAGCCAAACATGTAGGAAATTGCTACTCCTGGTAAGACCGCATGTGAAATAGCATCTCCCATCAACGACATCCCTCGTAAGATGATAAAAGATCCGATCACCCCGGAAGCCAAACCAACGAGCATTGATGTGAACAATGCATATTGTAAAAACTGGTAGTTCATCATTCCTTCAATAAACGATTGGATCATTTTTCTTTTGCTCCTTTCACTAATTGCCCGATCACTTCACCATAAGCAATCTTCAGATTTTCTGAAGTAAATGTCGTTGCAACAGGTCCGGCAGCGATCAATTGCTGATTCAATAAAATCACTTCATCAAAATATTCTGTTACTTTGTGCAAGTCGTGATGAACAATGATGATCGTTTTACCTGCTGCTTTTAATTCTTTCAATATTGAAAAAATTTTTTTCTCACTTACGGCATCAATCCCTACAAATGGCTCATCAAGAAAAATCCATTCTGCTTGTTGCGCCAATGCGCGGGCAATAAAAACACGTTGTAACTGTCCACCCGACAATTCGCTTATTTGTCGCTTCCCATACGAAGCCATACCGACTTTTTCTAATGCTTGCTGTGCTCGTTCTTTTTCTTTTTTTCCCGGACGTTGTCCCAACCTTAATGATGGATAAGTCCCCAATAAGACCACACCTAACACATCAATTGGAAAAGAGAGATCCAATTCATTTCGTTGTTCAACATAAGCGATTTTTTTACGTGCTTCTTTTAGCAATGAACCGCCAAAAGAAATTTCTCCAGATACTTTGGGAATCAAAGCCAGTATAGCTTTCATAAAAGTTGATTTTCCCGCACCATTTGGACCGATGATCCCAGTGATTTTTTTGGGTTGGATCATTACATCAACTTCGTTTAACGCTAACTTTCCTTGATAAGCAACGGTTAATTGCTGGATATTAATGATCGCTTCTGACACATTCTCCACTCCTTTTAGGTTTACCTAACTTTTTATTTAACTATAGTTTAACTAAAGACGAAAGCATTTTCAAGTATCCCGCATGATTTTTTTTACAAGAAAGGCTCGCAATTTGTGAGAACTTTCTGTAAAATCACATCAAGAGTTTTAAAAGCAAATTGTCTTTATTGATCATTTATTTGTTATTAATGTCTATCATTTATTCGTATTTGCTTGTTTTACTCAAAAATGAAAGGAGTTTTAGTATGGAAGAAGAAAAATTAACTCGAAGCCTTAGTGCCCGTCACATTCAGATGATTGCACTAGGAGGAACGATCGGCGTAGGATTGTTTATGGGTGCTTCCTCAACCATTCGTTGGACAGGTCCCTCAGTAATGGTTGCCTATGCTGTCGCAGGTCTCTTTCTTTATTTGATCATGCGAGCACTTGGCGAAATGCTTTATGTCGATCCTTCAACGGGTTCTTTTGCGAATTATGCTAGTAATTATCTTCATCCTGTCGCTGGTTATTTAACTGCTTGGAGTAACATCTTTCAGTTTATTGTTGTCGGGATCAGTGAAGTCATTGCAGTCGGTGAATATATGAATTATTGGTGGCCTCATCTGCCAACAATCATTCCTGGGATTGTCGTCATCCTCTTTTTGATGCTTGCCAACTTAGCTTCTGTTAAAGCTTTTGGTGAACTAGAATTTTGGTTTTCAATGATTAAAGTCGGCACGATCGTTTTGATGATTCTGGTAGGGCTAGGTGTCATCTTATTTGGCTTAGGAAATCAAGGCCAAGCAGTCGGGATCTCTAATCTTTGGAAAAACGGCGGTTTCTTTACCGGCGGAGTAAAAGGTTTCTTTTTTGCGCTATCCATTGTTGTTGCATCTTATCAAGGAATCGAGCTGATCGGAATGGCCGCTGGAGAAGCTGCAAATCCGAAAAAAACGATCGTTGAAGCTGTTCAATCAACTATTGGACGAATCTTGATTTTTTACATTGGTGCTATTTTTATTATCGTTAGTATCTATCCATGGAATCAATTAGGCACAATAGGTTCCCCATTTGTTCAAACATTTTCTAAAATCGGAATCACATTTGCTGCCGGATTGATCAATTTCGTCGTCTTGACGGCTGCCTTATCTGGGTGTAATTCGGGTATTTTCAGTGCCAGTCGAATGATCTACACCTTAGCAATCAATGGAAAAATGTCGAGGAAATTTTTAAAACTAACCCGTCATGGCGTACCTTTTTATCCAGTCGTAGCGATTTCTAGCGGGATATTGATTGGCCTAGTTTTAAATTACCTGTTACCTTTGTTTGTGAATCATGCAGAAAATATTTTCGTTTTTGTCTATAGTTCCAGTATTTTACCGGGGATGGTTCCTTGGGTAGTTATCTTACTTAGTGAGATCCAATTTAAAAAACAACACCCAAAAGAAATGAGAGATCATCCATTTAAAATGCCATTATCACCTTATACCAATTATCTTACTTTATTATTTTTAGCCATTGTCTTGATTTTTATGTTTATCAATCAAGAAACAAGAATTCCATTGATTATTGGTCTCGTGTTTTTGTGCTACATGACGATTCATTATTTTCTACGTGAACGAAGACTGAAAAGTCGCTAATCTTCATCAAAAAAGCAGGGCTCCCCATCAAATGGGACCCTGCTTTTTTACTCTTTTTTAGTTAAATGCACAAATAGCGTTTTTTATTGTTTGAAACAAATAGAAATTTTTCTATACTAAATCTAAAGTTCCTTGGAATTTAAATTCCATTTGTGGTGGTGGTCCCCAATTTGCTACTCTTTTGTCTCCTGTCCAATAAACATACCCTTGATACTTTCGACCACTTACATATTCTACATACCAATATTTACTTTGTGCAGGTTTCCCACCCCAAGTCGATCCTACTTTCATCCAAACTTGGGCTGAAAAGATTGGACTAACTCTCACTAAATGATTAGATTTAGTAATTTCTACAATATTATCATTGTTCTCAACTACATATACATCTGTTGCAATTTCACTTTCCGTTTCATCTAGGTATATAAATAGATGATCCGTCGTTGTATTTTGTTCTGCTGCAACTGGAACAGCTAATCCAACTAAACAAAATATAAAAATAAGTGGAATTCCTAATCCAAAACTCTTCATCCTAATTGCCTCCCATTTTTAATAATCATTTTTTTAATCTCATGATTAGAAGATAACTAATTGAATAAAATACAATAAAAAGTAGACCTGAAAGAAATATATCATTAAAAAATGATAAAAAATTCAGTGTTCCATCAATCAATGCCTTTATTGTGCCGACAATTATATAGCCTATAAAAGCTGATAATATATTTAAAACTTCATGCTGATTTTTCTTCATACATAAACACTTCCTAAAAAATAATATCTACTCAGATATCATTGTAAATAATAGTATTGATATACAAATCCTCTTACTACAAAAACTCTACCATGTTTAAAATTACCACCAGTTATAACACCTGATATCCCACCTATGGCGGAACCCCAACCAGCGCCTGGGAGTAAACTGCCCAGAGCTCCTATAATTGCTCCAATACCGGCTTTACTTATATTATTCAACCAAGTTTTACTAATATATATATCAACATTCCCCTTTCTAGCTTGTCCATGCCACACAATCTTAGTGACACCATTACTTCTTGGTGTGAGCTGCTTTTTAGAAAGAAAAGAAGAATCCAATCCTTTCATTTCAAGAAACGCTTTTAAATTATTGTCTGTTATCGTTACGATTGTGCTGTCCTCTTCTACTTGAACATCGAAATAATCCGAATTTTCTTTATAAAACTCGATTGGATCCGACCTATTATCTACTATTCCACTTGCATAAACATTAGTTCCAAAAGTAACTAGTGGAGTTAATCCCAACAACAAACTAGCTATGCAACAAATAAAATTACTTTTTTAAACACGACTATCATCTCCTTGTTATTTTTACAAAATCATTTTATAACGAAAACGCTTTCTAATCAAGTGATTTTTTCCGTTTTTTTCATTGAATTTCCTATATGTTCAACTTCGAGGAAATTTAAGCGAAGCAATCAGATAAGTGATTTTCAACATACTTAAAATAAGCAAGACAAATGATTGATATACGCATTGATAGAAGTTCATTGTAATAGCTAACCACTTAGTCGTTTTTTTGAAAGCTAAGAGGCGCTAGACGGACTTTTTTCAATGTTTATGACTTTCTAAAATTAAGAAAATTTCTCATCGAATAATGCTCCCAATAATTTCTGTGTCAATGGCTTACTCCAAACTACGATATACGTAAATAAACCATTTCAATTCAAAAAAATAAGCTAGTGTCCAATCAACTGATTGGTCGCTAGCTTATTTTTGCTGATCAAGGCATCTTGTCAGTGGCTTAATTCAATTTCAATACGTCTCCAGGATTGAAGAAATAGCTGTCCATCGTCATCCCATTCAATGATAAAAGCTTATCAACTGGTATCCCTGTACGTTCTGCAATCTGGTTTGGACCTTCTCCTTGTTGAACGACAGTAGTAGCAGCTTGTTCATTTGAAGTAGCACTTGCTGTCTGTCCTTCGGTTCCTTGGGTAGCTTGACTGGAAGATTGTGTCGTTGAGTCAGTCGTCTGAGAAACACTAGTTTCCGTTTCACTAGTTGTTTGACTGCTTGACGTTTCTGCTTGTACCGAAGCACTTGTTCGGAGATAGATATCAGAAATTTTAGCTACTTGTTCCGTATAATCTGCTGAAAGTTGGTTGATCCAATTTGCAAGATCTACACCTTCTTTGGTTGGCGCTGCTTGATACGTTGCTTGTAGTTTGCTGATCCCTTCATCAGAAATAGCTTGTAGCGCTCGAGCCTTTTGATTAGCAATCGCAGACAACCCCATCACACCGTTTTGATTGTTCTGAATCTCAGCTTGGTATTCTTCGATCAAACGAGGCGTTTGTTCTTCCAATTTCTTTGTATAATCTGTCATAATCGTTTGTAACTGATCCGTCAGTGTGCCTGTTTTCGATTCTTGAGTCGAACTTGCAGTTTCTTTATTTTTTGGTTTCGTTGTGGAAGAAGCTTTTTTTGTGGTAGTTTCGCTTGTTTTTGCGACCGAGCTTTCTGCACTCGAACTATTCTTTCCATGAAAATAAAGAGCTGTAACAGCACCTATAAGGACTAAACAAACAGCAACAGCCGAACCAATTTTGATCAATCGGCGTTGCGTTTCTTTTTTCTGTTGTTGTCTACGAGCCATTCGGACATTGACTCTTTGCTCGTTTTCTTCGTTCATTTCTTTCACCACCCATTAGTATATAAAATAGCGTTCTCAATCCTACTTTAATCCCATTGTAGCAAATAATCATCATTCTGAACATTTTAAACTGTGTTATTTATAAACAAAACTCACCATTTTTGATGATTCCAGGATTCTCCATCGATTTCTCCTTGTAATTGGACTTTTCGTTCTGAAATTTCCAGTAAAAGTTTTTTTGTTTCATGCAACACAGCTTTTGTTTCATAATCTACCGATGTACTTAATTCTTCCAATTGTCGTACAAACCATTCTTCCGCCATTTTATTGCTCCTTTAATTCTTGTAAGATAAATGTGAGGTCTTCAATCTCTTCTTTTTCATTCTCTAAATAGTCGATTAAGAATGCTTGCTTGGTCTGATCTAGTTGTTGTAAAGAATGATTGCTGCTTAGTCGCTCAATAAACCAGTTTATTCGCTGGATCAAGGTCGGTTTGCCTACTAATGTCAGGTATTGTTGATACGCCACTAAACGCTCCCAACGCTTTTCTTCTGTTTGATACATGAATTGCGCCATCACAAATGGAGGTAAAAAAGTCATTTCAAACTTGTGGGCAATCCGCTGATACGGTCTTAATAATTCAGAAATGGTATATTCTTCTTTCCCGCCTGCTTGATATTCTTTTTCAGAAACGCCAGTTGTTACGACAATCCCTAATTCTTTGCCTCTAAGAAATTCGTCAGCATGTTCCAATACAGTGTCCTCCCATAGTTTTAAATGAGCTGGCGCACTATACCAGTACAAAGGGAATTGGAAGATGATCCGGTCATGTGTTTTTAATAATTCAAGTTCTGTATCACGATCAATCGTCCAATCTGGGTAATGTTTTTCCAAATGATGCCAAGTAACCGTTAAATTTTCAGTTGCTTCTTTAAAAAACTGTTGGTTCAATGATGTCTCAATCGTAGGATGACTAACGATAATCAAAGTTCTCATTTCTTGACTCCTCTTCATTCTTGCTATTTTCTAGTTTAGCACAGAACACAAAATGTCATTAGTCTCCTGCCTTATGGTTAGGTAGACCAGGAAACAATCTCTTGTTCTTCTAATTCTTTCTTCAAAGCACCTAATGAAAGGTTTTTGGACGCTTCATTTTTCATCCGTTTCCGATAATTTGTTGCTGTTTCTCCAGTTGTCTTTTTGAACATTCGGCTAAATACAACTAAACTATTAAAACCAACTTGATAAGCGATACTCTCTACTGAATCATCAGTCAACGATAATAAAAATGCTGCTCGGTTGATTCGCACGCCAATCAAATATTCTTTGATACTCGTTCCTAATTGATTTTTAAAGACTCTTGATAGATGACTCCGGTTGACTGACAGTTGTCGAGCAATTTCCTCTACTGTTAAATTTTCTGGATAGTGTTCTTCAATATACTTCACTGTTTCGATTGCTAGTGGCGAAGAGACTTTTTGATTTCCCAAACCGATTTTCCCGCCATCTTTTAGTAATACGGATAAAAAGCGATAAGTCAAAGCCGTCAATTCTAATTCATCTGCTAAACCGTCTTGTGAATAATGAAGACAGTCCAAAATAATATCTATATATGCCGAAATACCTGCAGAAACCATTGTATACTGATCTTCTTTGAATAAGGAACGTTCAATGATCTCTTTCGCTAATGGCCCACCAAAAGACAACCAACAGTAGACCCAAGGCTCTTCACCATCTGCTAAATAAAAAGTAGAATCCCCTGGCCGGATCAAAAACAGATCCCCTTTTTGCAATTGATATTGCTGTTCTTTCACATGGTAAGTTCCTTTACCTTCCATCACGACATGTAACACATAATCTTGTCTGATTGCTGGACCGAAAGAATGATATGGCAAAGTTTTTGAAAATCCACAAAAGTCAAAATAACACCCTTTAGCTAATTCTTGACGTTCTTTTTTTAAAAATATTGCTTGCTCCATCGCTCTCACTCCTTTGTTTTTACTTTACTCTTCTTGTTCTACAACGTGCAACAAAAAGTTAAATATTAGTCACAAAAATATATTCATCAGGAAGCGTTTTCTTGATAAAGTCAATAGTAGAAAAAGAACTTTATTTATTTATTGTAACCGGTTAACTTTTTATTGTATATTTAACAAAGAAGGGATTAGATACTATGAAGAACAAAATGATACAACGGGTTTCTTATGCTTTAGGCGCATTCGGTCATGATACTTTTTATGTTACTCTCAGCACTTATTTTATGGTTTTTGTAACAAGCGAGATGTTTGCAGGTACAGATAAAGCAACTACTGCTCGAATGATCGCTACGGTGACCAGTTTAGTCGTTGGTATTCGTTTAATTGAAATCGTTTTCGATCCATTGATTGGCGGGATTATTGATAATACTCGAACAAAATATGGAAAATTTAAACCATGGCTGGTCATTGGTGGTTTAGTTAGTTCATTCCTTTTGATTTTTCTTTTTACTAATTTCTTTGGCCTTGCTACTCACAATACAACTTTGTTTATCATCCTTTTTACCATTGTTTTTGTATTATTAGATAGTTTTTATTCATTTAAAGATATTGCTTTTTGGTCAATGATTCCAGCTTTAAGTACTGAAACCAAAGAAAGAGAAAAATTCGCGACTTTTGCTCGATTCGGTTCTTCCTTAGGAGCAAACGGGACCACTTTGGTCGTCGTACCAATCGTCACATTTTTCACTTATTTAGTTACTGCTCATCATGTTGAAGGCGCTTCAGGTTGGTTCTGGTTCGGTGTGATTACCGCTGTGATCTCTGGAGGAACTGCAATTATTACAGCTTTAGGAACAAAAGAAGTCGACACGGCGATTCGTCAACAAAATGAAAAGGCAAGTATCAAAGATGTCTTTAAAGCAATTGCCCAAAATGACCAATTAATGTGGTTAGCACTTTCTTACATTGCTTATGCTATTGCCAATGTAGCAACAACTGCCGTTTTATTCTACTTTTTCAAATATGTCTTAGGTCAACCAACTCAATTCTGGATTGTCGGTTTAGTAGCAGCTTTACTTGGACTAGTCGCTGTGCCTTTATTCCCTGCTTTGACACGATTGATTTCTAGACGCTATGTCTATATCGGCGGTATTGCGATGATGATCAGTTCTTACTTCTTCTTCTCTATCGCAGGCACTAGCTTACCGATCGTGATCGTTGGACTTGTTTTATTTTACTTCCCACAACAGTTGATCTTTTTATCTGCTTTGATGACAATCACTGATTCTGTGGAATATGGACAATGGAAAAATGGGATTCGTAACGAAGCTGTGACTTTATCGATTCGCCCACTGCTCGATAAAATTGCAGGTGCTTTATCTAATGGGATCGTTGGGTTTGTCGCAATCGCAGCTGGTATGACTGGAAATGCTTCTGCTGCTGATATTACCAATCATGGGATCATGACTTTTAAAGCGTATGCATTTTATGTTCCTGCAGCATTGATGTTCTTTTCTGCCATCATTTTTGCTTGGAAGATCACTTTGACAGAGAAAAAACATGCGCAAATCGTCAAAGAACTAGAAAATAAATTAGCTTCACATGAAGAACTCGCATCTGAATTAGAAGATGACTTTATCATTCCACAACATTAAGAAAGGAATTATATTATGACGATTACAGAAAAAGACTTTGGTCAGGGGTACCATTTGATCACATTATCCAATACTCACGGACTTAAATTATCCGTCACTGACTTAGGTGCACGGATCGTTCAATTAACTGCTAATGATCGGGAATTAATTTTAGGGTTTGACTCCGCACAAGAATATTTGACAAAAGATGCTTATATCGGAGCAACGATCGGACGAACAGCAGGTAGGATTGAAAAAGGACAATTTTCTTTGAATGATCAAACCTATCAATTGAGTGTCGATCCTCAGACAGGGCATTCACTTCATGGAGGTACACCAGGATTTGAACAGAAAAAATGGACGTATCAACTAAGTGAAACAGACGAAGAAAGCTCAGTCACATTTACTACTACCAGTCCCGACGGAGAACATGGTTTTCCTGGAAATCTATCCGTAGAAGTTTGTTATACTTTGACAGAAGACAACATTTGGCGTGTTAGAACGCAAGCAATCAGTGATCAGGATACGCTTTTCAATCCGACCAACCACGTGTATTTCAATTTAAGTGGCGATGTAGAAGAATCAATTGATCAACATACACTTTGGCTAGACAGTGAGTCTTTCGCTCCATTACGACCTGATAGTATACCAACTGGCGAAAAAGCGAGTGTTGCTCAAACACCTTTTGATTTTCAAACACCTCAAAAATTAGCCACCGTCTTTACTAGTCAATTTGAACAAAAACAACTTGTTGATGGGATCGATCATCCTTTCTTTTTAAATAACCCAGATATGAATCATGTATCGGCTTATTTATTAAGTCCCGATGAACAAATCAAAGTAAGCATCATGACCGATTCACCTAGTGTCGTGATTTTCACTGCTAACTTTGGGCAAGATACCCCAGAAATGCATGGAAAGAAACTAGCCAACCACGGTGGTATCACGTTTGAGACTCAAATCGCTCCCGGAGCAGAACAGTATCCAGCTTTTGGAAATATTCATTTAGCAGCACACACACCATTTGAAACAACTACAGAATTTAAAATCGACACAAGAGAGGATATCTAACTATGGAAATCAAACGCAGTTTAAATACAAAATTCGCAGAAATCTTTGGACCTAAAAAAACCACACAATATTTTTCTCCAGGCAGAATCAACTTGATTGGTGAACATACAGATTATAACGGTGGTCATGTTTTCCCTGCCTCCATCACTTATGGCACACAAGGAGTTGCCGCACCTCGTGAGGATAATAAAGTATTGGTCTACTCAACAAACTTTGAAGACGACGGTGTCATCAGCTTTACTTTAGACCAACTTGATTACGACAAACAAGCAGGATGGGCAAACTATGTCAAAGGTATGATCGTTAAACTAAACGAAGCAGGCTACCCAATTGAACATGGTTTTGAACTCTTAGTTGAAGGGACGATCCCGAACGGTGCAGGACTTTCAAGTAGCGCTTCCTTAGAATTGTTAGTCGGTGTTGCCTTAGAAGACTTATTCCATTTATCCATTGATCGACTTGAATTAGTTCAAATTGGTAAAAAAGTAGAAAATGAATTTATCGGTGTCAACTCGGGGATCATGGACCAATTTGCGATTGGCTTTGGCGAATTAGACAAAGCTATTCTACTTGATACAAATACGTTAAAATATGAAATGGTTCCAGTAAAATTAGATGGCTATGCAGTAGTAATCATGAATACAAATAAACGTCGTGAATTAGCTGATTCTAAATATAATGAACGACGTAGTGAATGTGAAGAAGCACTAAAACGTCTCCAACAAAAATTAGCTATTCAAGCATTAGGTGATTTAGACGAAGAAACATTTGAAGCAAACATTGATTTGATTGGTGATGACACATTGATTCGTCGTGCTCGTCATGCAGTTACTGAAAACCAACGAACATTAGAAGCTAAAGCTGAACTGGTACAAGGAAACTTGGCTGCTTTTGGTCAATTATTAAATGCTTCACACGATTCGTTGAGACATGATTATGAAGTAACTGGTATCGAGCTTGATACATTAGTCGATGCAGCTCAAAAACAAGAAGGTGTTCTAGGCGCCCGTATGACAGGAGCTGGCTTCGGTGGCTGTGCGATCGCATTAGTCAAAGAAGAAAATATCCCTAACTTTAAAAACAAGGTTTATGATGAATACTTAGACGTCGTTGGCTACGCCCCAGAATTTTATGTGGCACACATCGGCAATGGTACTACAAAGATTATGGAAGAAAGTGTTTCAGCTTAATCCAATGAAAGAAATGTAAGGTAGTTCAACGTTACGTTTCAAAAGAATAAAGCAAAATTATGATCGTCACTTTTCAAAAAAACAAATAATCATGAAATGCTACCTGAAAATAAGTGTCAAAACAAAGACCGACCACCAATAGTTCATTTAAACAACTTTTGGCAGTCGGTCTTTTTGTAGCTAACTTTCTCACCATACCCATTTCAATAAAACATCTACTATTTATTGAAATAAATACGCATGATCCGTTTGATCTTCGATTCGTTTTTGCCATTCAGGATCATGTTTTGGTACAGTGGCTATTTCTTTAAATTTGTATGGTCCTAATTCAAAAAACTGTTGAAGGATCTGATTCACTTGCTCAAATAAAGCTGGACGCTCCATCCTATTTTTGACGGTCAGTTGCTGATCAGCTGTACAAAAAGTCACATTTCCTAATTCTTCAGAAACATTGATCGTCTTGCCCGCTCTACTCAACTGGCGAACTTCTCCTAACATTTCATAGATGTCCTCACCTTCATATCCTTCTAGTAGTGCTAGACTGTCAACTAACGAACTCACAGTCAAATCAGCAATGATTGCTGTTTTCGTTCCTAATTGCAACGAATAGATCGCAGCATCTACGATACCACAGGCATTACAACCACCTTCTGTTAACTCACTTTTTCTAGTGATTTGTACTTCCATCATTTCTGGGTCACCTTCTTCCTATTATGGATCTGTTTTTTATTCTTCGCGTTCTTTGCTCTTCTTTTCTTCATTTCCAAGCGAGCAGCTTCTCGCAGACAACGTACATGACAATTGACATAAGTTAACACTACTTCATCTGACTCTTGTTCAAATCCCCAAAAAGACATATTCATCCTTCCATTTCTTTTTTGAATGTGTATGGTACAAAAATATTGTGCAACTTCTCTGACAATAAGAAAAATTTTGGCTTATTTCATAGAGTTGACACTTGAATACCATCTATGTATTTTTAGAAGTATTGATAGGCATCTCCAACATCTATCAGACAAATTATTTTCTATAGCATAAGAAAAAATAAAATTTACGTCAATATAAACAAGCAACTATAAAAAAATAAAATGCTCTTATTTATTTTAATTATGAGGTAAATAACTAAAACCCACAGAAATCCACATAGGACTTTTGTGGGTTTCAGCTATTTAGATCAGATAAAAGAAACAGAAGCTATCTGTTGATAATCAACGCATTCTTGTCTCGAACACTTATGACAATTTTTCAACTAGTTCCTCTAATTCATTTAATCGTTGTTCAAACTTAGTCATAGCTGATTCGATATAATCAGCTTTTGTCATGTCAACGCCTGCTTTTTTCATGACTTCAACTGGGTAATCACTATTTCCTGATTTCAAATAAGTAAGGTATTTTTCTAGAGCATCTGGCTCTTGACCCCAAATTTTCTGCGCCAAAGCAGAGGCAGCTGAAAAGCCTGTTGCATATTGATAAACGTAATAATTATAGTAGAAATGTGGGATACGAGACCATTCATATTTGATTTCCGGATCTTTTTCTACCGCTGATCCATAATATTTGGCATTCAATTCCCCATAACTGTCGCTTAGATATTCACTGGTCAAAGGTACACCTTTGGCATCTTCTTCATGCATGAAATGCTCAAATTCTGCAAATTGTGTTTGTCTGAAAATCGTTCCTTTGAATCCATCAAGATAATGATTCAAGACATATGCACGAACACGTGGATCTTGTTCAGTTTCAAGCAAGTATTCTGTCAAAATATTTTCATTAGTTGTTGAAGCAATCTCTGCTAAGAAAATGGAATAATCACCGTAAACAAACGGTTGATTTGAACGAGTAAAGTAACTATGCACACTATGTCCCATTTCATGTACGAGCGTAAATAATTGATCCAACGTATCATGCCAGTTCATTAAAATATAAGGATTGGTATCATAGCTTCCTGAAGAATAAGCGCCACTTCGTTTCCCTTTATTTTCGACCACATCGATCCAACGGTCAGCAAAAGCTTTTTCTACCACTGACAGATATTCTTCCCCCATTGGTGCCAAAGCTTCCAAAGCTTTCTGTTTCGCTTCTTCGTAAGTGAACTTGATAGGAGCTTCTCCTAATACTGGTGTATATAGATCATACATATGCAGTTTTTCTACATTTAAAAGACGTTTGCGTAATTCCATATAGCGATGCAATAGCGGAAGATTTTTATTGACTACTTCAATCAATGTATCATAAACACTTTCTGGGATATGATTGTTGCTCAAAGAAGCTTCTCTAGCAGAATGATAATGGCGAATTTTTGCTTTGTAATTGTGCCCTTTGATATGGGTACTCAATGTTGAAGCAAACGTATTTTTAAATTGATCATAGACACGATAAAGCCCTTTGAATGCAGCTTCTCTAACTGTACGATCTGTGCTTTCCATCAATTGACCATAGACACCATGAGAAAGCTGGATTTTTTTCCCATCTTCTCCCACAATCGTAGGAAACTCTAAATCGGCATTGTTTAAAACAGCAAATGTATCACTGGAAGCGCCAAAAATTTCTCCTGCTCCAGCTAGTAATGATTCTTGTTCTGCAGATAATATATGCGCACGATTATCCACCATTTGTTTTACGTAATGACGATACAGTTCTAACTTCGGCTCTTGCTCAAAATACTGCCAAATCTGCTCATCCGAAAGTTGAAGGACTTCTGGTTCATACCAAGAGACTGCTTCACTTACTTTAGAAAATAAACTTCCTGCTCTCGCATATAACGCTTGATAAGTCGTATTTGCTGTATCTTGGTCATTTTTTAAATGAGCATAGACATAAATGAGTTCCACTTTTCGGTAAACATCTAAAACAAATTCAAGCGCATTCAGAAATTCTGTCGCACCCTTTGCTAATGTTCCTTTATATTGATCGGAATTTTTTAATTCTTCTGTTAATTCTTGGTATTTTTCATCAAATTCTTGATCGCTAGAAAAGATTTTGGTGAGATCCCAAGTTAGTTCTTCAGGCAATTCTTCTCGTTTTGGTAATTGGGTCGTTTCACTCATTTAATACACTCCTTTATTGTTTTCACTCTTTTTTTCTAATTCATATTGAAAATAGAAAAATGAATAAGCCTACTAAAATCAGCTACTCTTAATTAGTGTATCATAATTTATTTCTGTTTGACATCAAGAATATCTCCTCACACTCCTGGTAAAGTAATCGGAAAATCTTTTTCTTATCAGCCATTGGATAAAGCCAAGTTGTTTTATTTGGTTCAATTTTTTGGAGCCAATTGAGATACTTCCATTGTTTGCTTCTGCCTGCTTGTTCACTGATGATTTCTTCAAATAAAAGACGATAAAAGAAAACTTTTTCTTGAAAATAAAAAAAAATCGACTTTCTGCGTACATCCATGGAGATAAATAAAGTAAATGTTTTTTTCTAAGATAGAATTGTTTTTGTAAATGAACGTATTTAGACTGACGATAGTATAATTTTTTTTGTAACCATTTTTGACAGCCAACATTAGTAAGAACTTTTTGCCGATTTTGATTCTCCATCTGTTTTTCTAATAGACTTACAGGAGATTCACTAAAGAAAGGCCAGCTGATTGTTTCATAGGTTACTGTTCCAGAAAATAATTCTGCCAAATGATAAAACAAATATAATCTTTTTTCCAGCCAATCGATTTTCCATAAATGAGTACCCATGGTGTCATTGTACATACAAAAGTACTTTTCTCTCGTTTTTAAACGATCATTTTTGAAAAAAGCAGAGCCTAAGATCCACCAAACACGATAGTTTTTGCTTAGATATCCTTTTGTTCGTTCTTTCATCCGTTCATAAGCGAGTACTGAACACTGAATTTCTATGGCTAGATCCCCGCAAAGGATATCTGGTCTTTGTCGAAGGGCTGGTAAATAGGCTTCTAAGACAGGCGGATGAGTAACAAATTGTCTACACCACTCAAAAAAATATTTTTTGAGTTGGAGATGCTCTGTTGTTTCTTTCTCACTAAAACCAAAACAATCCTGTAAATTTTTGTGAGCAAAATGTGCTGTTTTTTGCTGCCCAGTTTTTAATATCACTGGTTCCTTACAAGCTGGGCAGAAAAGACTTTGCCGTTTCGTACATGTTGTAGCCAGAAATCTTTTTCCATGTTTATCTATTGCAACCATCATAAATTAGCTGACCCCCTTCTAAAAGAAAATACGTCAAAAAAAGAACCTGATCATTTTCATTGATCAGATTCTTCAAATTGTTTCTTTGATTATTTGCTGCTTACGCAAAATAAAATTTTGTACGTTCCAAAGCATTTCGTTCCATAAGTAATTGCGCATATTCGTTCAATGTTTCAATGGTCCGATCGCTTCTTTCTGCAAACTCTAAAATTCGAGCTACTTCATTAGCGACATCTGTTTGGTTTAAATCTTCCATCCAAAAATGTACGGCTAAATAGTAGATACCATCTAGTAAATACAAATCTGTCCAGGCTGATTCCAACTCGACATCATTGGCTAGTTGAATCATTTGTTCAAAGTCTTCAAAAGCAAAAATCGCTTGGTGTTCTGTTTCATCGGAAATGCGTTCAGTCGTTTCTTCTTCATTATTTAAGATTTGTTGCTGGATAAATTCAGTTACATCATCAGAATCTAAAGAGTCTTCGTCTTCTTGGAGCATTTCTTCATTCGGTAAGTTTTTACTAATAAAAAGTTCTAACCCGTCTCCTTTAGGAAGCACTTGAAATGTAACAGCTTCGCTACTGCGGAACTCATCTTCAATATCAACTTCTTCTAAAATACTGTAGAAAAAATTTTCGATCTCTCTATGGTTACCAAGCAAGTCTAAAAATGAGACGCCTCGCTCTTCTAAATCTTCATGACCGATCATTACTCGGATCGTATTTTCATTAATATGTTCCATTTCCATCTGGCTACACCTCACTTTGCCACAACTATCAATATAACTTCATTGTAGCGAAATAAGCTTAAATGTAAAGAAAAAAAATTACCATTTAAAATCAAAATAAGTTTTTAATTTAACCTTGACATCATTTTTTTCACTTAGCTAAACGTAAAAAAGAGCTTAGGACAAAAAGCCACTCCTAATACGAGAACGAATAAACGGCATTCAAAAAGTAATCCTTAACAATAAATCGAATTTTTGATACCAAGTATTTTGGTCTTCTCAAATCTTGATATTAGCCAAAGAATAAAATTCATTTACATGTTACATCTAGTTATATGTACTTTCTATTCCGGTAAAAAAAAACTTAGAAAAACTACAAAAATAGTTTTTCTAAGTTAACGTTTATTTTCTATAATCCAGCCATTAATTGTGCTTGACGCAATTCCAATTGACGTACATCACGTGGTAAGAAACGACGGATTTCATCTTCATTGAAACCAACTTGTAGGCGTTTGTCATCGATCATAATCGGACGACGCAACAATCCAGGGTTATTTTGAACGAGTTCTAACAGTTCTTGCAATGGTAAATCATCAAGATCCATGTTTAGTTTTTGGAAAACTTTTGAACGTGTTGAAATAATTTCTTCTGTGCCATCTTCAGTCATTTGTAAGATTGCCTTTAATTCTGAACTATTTAATGGTTCAGAAAAAATATTTCGTTCAACAAATGGAATTTGATGTTCTTGTAACCACGCACGGGCCTTTCTACAGGAAGTACAACTTGGGGAAGTATATAGTGTTAACAACGTGCACCACTCCTTTTCATGACTAATGTCACTTTTTTGTAACAGAAGATCATTATAATCTTCCATCTGTTTCTATTATACATAATCAACTTTTAAATAGCTAGCTTTTTTCATAATATTTTATCAAAAAAATGAAAGTTATCTAAGATTTATATTCCGTAAAACCAACACTTTACGTTTAGTTAGCAATTAAAAAATGAGAGTTTTCAAATTTAATTCAAATATAACCTGCCATTGAAACAGGCTTTAAAGTTGTACTATTATTTTATTACTCACCCCACAAAAAAACGGTTTCTTTGAAAAAATTATGTTTTTTATTTCTGTCTGCTTTATTTTGTTTGCTATTACAACAGTCCTTTTAATTGAACCTAACCCTTATTTTGTCCGCTAATTAAGCACCCTTTTATATTACAATGGTTATAAAATGAAAATCACTACAAAACGCCTTATTGCCATCATAAAGTGTTATTTTATATTTTAATCATTTTCGTTTTTCTGTATTAAAAAAAACATTCTTTATCAAGTAAAATAGGATTATTCTATTAAAATTAGTCAGAATTTCGTTTCATTGAGGATTAATTTATTCATCAGATAATCAAATGATATTCAATTTTACTATTTTAGTGAAAAAAACTGAAACTTAAAAAGCTTATTCTGTCAAGAAAAGCGAAATATAGTAATAAAAACCTTTATTTAACAACGTTTTAACCGGTATTTTTCTGATACAATAGTCGAGGATTTATGAAAAAAATGATGAAAACCGAAAGGCGTGTAGAATTTGATTAAGTCAGTTGTTTTTGACGTTGATGATACGATGTACGATCAACAACAGCCATTTAGAAATGCGGTAAAAAAAGTAGTGCCGCTTGTTTCAGATATAGATATGGGACCATTATATCTCCGGTTCCGTCATCACAGTGATGAAAATTTCCCTAAAGTGATGGCAGGAAAATGGACCTTGGAGTATATGCGTGCACATCGAATCAGCCAATCACTAAAAGACTTAGATTATCCACATATTACTGAAGAAGAAGGTCTTTATTTCCAACAAGTTTATGAAGAAGAATTAGATAATATCTGTCTTCATGAGGAAGTAAAGAAAACATTGGACTTCTTGACTGAAATGAATATCCCTCTCGGAATCATTACCAATGGTCCCACCGATCATCAAACCAAAAAATTGAATCAACTTCAATTAGCAAACTGGATTCCTTCACAGCATATGATCGTTTCGCAAGCAACAGGATTTCAGAAACCAGAAAAAGAGATTTTTCAACTTGCTGAAGAACGTTTCAATCTAACTGCAGAAGAAACTCTATATGTAGGCGATAACTACGACAATGACGTATTAGGTGCTAAAAGAGCTGGTTGGCAAGCGCTTTGGTTTAACCATCGTGAACGAAAAGTTGATGGTCCATTGAACTGTGATATCGAAATCACCTCATTTGATCAATTATTAGAAACGATGAAAGTAATTTTCAGCTAAAGCATCCATGCACAGCTCCTAGCAAAACAAATAACTAAAAAACTCTCGAAACATAATCTTGTTTCGAGAGTTTTTTATTATTGAGTCTTAAGATTTAATTATTTTTTGTTTCAAAATTTTTAGTCTTCCAGGTCTCCGACACTCAGAATCATCCGGATATCATCTTCCGTTAATTTGGTTAATTGGTCTTCATTTCCTTGGATGACTTTTTGGAATAACTCTCTTTTTTCTTGTTGTAACGAATCCATCCGCTCTTCAATCGTTCCTTCTGCAATCATGCGCCAAACTTCGACCACATTTTTTTGTCCGATACGGTGCGCACGTCCTGCCGCTTGTTCTTCAATGGCTGGGTTCCACCATAAATCATACAGAATTACCGTGTCTGCTCCCGTTAAGTTGAGTCCGGTTCCGCCAGCTTTCAATGAAATCAAAAAGACATCTCGTTCTCCTTCATTGAATGCATCTACCATCGTTAAACGATCTTGCGGTTTGGTGCTTCCTCTTAAGTAAAAAGTAGAAATTCCTAATTCTGCTAGTTCTTCTTGTAAGATGGTCAACATACCTGTAAATTGAGAAAACAACAGAACCCGCCGATTGTTTTCTTTGGCTGCGACCAGTAGATCTTTGACTTGTTCTAGCTTTCCTGAGCCACCTTCATAATCCTCCAAGAATAATCTTGGATCACAGCAAATTTGGCGTAATCGTGTCAAACCAGCTAGAATACCGATGCGATTCTTTTTAAAAGCTTCTGAGTCCATAGTAGAAATCTCTTCTCGCATCTGACGTAAATAAGCCAAGTACACGGTTTTTTGCTCTTCTGTCAATGCAGAATAAAGATTCATCTCGGTTTTTTCTGGCAGATCGCTTAACACGGTTTGCTTATCCCTTCGTAACACAAACGGACGAATCATTCGGGCAATTTCTTCAGGTGCCAGCTCTCTAAAGCGGGTCTTATTCGGGAAAAATCCCGGCATAATCGTCGCAAAGAGCGACCATAGTTCTTCCAGATTATTCTCAATTGGCGTCCCACTTAAGGCAAAACGTTGCGGTACACTTAATTCTCGTAGCGCTTGAGCTGTTTTGGTACTACTATTTTTAACCATCTGAGCCTCATCAAGGATCAAATAATTAATCGCATGTTTTTGATAATCTGCTAAATCTTGTCTTAAACTAGCATAAGAAGTGACTCTGATATCTGCCTTACGAGCTAATAGTTCTTCTCGTTCCTTTTTATTCCCGTTGATTACTTGGATGCTCAAAGAAGGAGCAAATTTTTTCACTTCTGCTTGCCAGTTATAGATCAAACTAGCAGGAGCGACGATCAAAGCAGAGAGTTCGCCTTTTTCTTCTTTTTCTGAAAGCAAATAGGCAATTGTCTGAAGGGTTTTTCCTAGACCCATTTCATCTGCTAAAATTCCGCCAAACTGGTAATTTCCTAGCATTTTCAACCATCGAAATCCTTGTTTTTGGTAATCACGCAATTCAGCTTGTAGACCTGCTGGCAAGGATACTTGATATTGTTCAGGTTGTATTAGATCTTGGATCATTTTTTGATAGGAGTCACCAAAAGTTGCTGAACTTCCTGCTAACTTATCTTGAATGATCAATCCTTGGTTTTTAGGCACATGGATTGTTCCAGATTCTGAACGGATCGATTCACGGAATTGTTGCAAGATTTGACTTGTTTGCTGAAACTCTTCGGAATCAAAGGACAGTACTTGCCCATTTTCTAACGTATAGAAAGCATCATTTCGCAACAAACTTTGTAAGACCTGATTGATTTCTTGTTCTTCAATCCCAGTCACATCAAAACGAATATCTAACCATGAACTGGTTTCTTCCACTTCGATCTTCGGTTGATGTCGATGTGCATCTAAATACAATTCCCGAAGTTTTTTCCCAAGGCGGACCTCACCAAACTGACGAAAAACGGCTAACTCCGTACGGAAAAAAGTATACAACTCTTCTCCTGTTGGCAATAAACGTTCATAGCCTGTATCATTTCGTTGGTAGCGATACATTTTGAACAAGTCTAATACGCGTTGTTCTTGGGCTTTGTCTCTTAATACTTCAGAAGCATTTTCAGCAATAACTTCATGTTTTTTATCTGTTGAAAAAACGACTTCATCATAGACAAAATCAACACGAGCTTGGATCTTGCCTTTCAATTTTCTAAAAAAGAAAATAAATTCCACTGGCACGTCAGCGACTTCTGCTTTCACTTCATCCGCTATGCTCACTTGACCAATTTCAGATAGCAATGGAATGATTTCTTTGAATAATGAGGATAGTTCTTGCTTAAGAAACAATACTTCTGGTTTCTCAAATCTTCTCATAAGCTGTTTCCAAGTTAAATAGACTGCTTGTTGACGTTTTGTTAATGAATAAAAAGTTCCTTGGATCATTCCCCATTGATAATGAGTAAAGAACAACTCAAAGTCATTCAGTGCGCTTAATTGATAGGCCTCTTCTTTTTTTGTTACCTCAAATTCTAAGGAAGGCTCATTATCAGAAAATCGAACCCCTTGATAATTCACTTCTCCGATCTTCATTTGGAGTTTTGTCGTTTGGTTCATCTGTTCTAACAATGTTTTTGCTTGTTCGATCGGTAATAACAAATAACGTTTATCTAATTTCCCTTTGACTTGTAGGCCGTTTGCACCTAAAAGAAGTTGCGTTTGGGCACACTCAGCTAACGTTTTTAAGATTACTTGATCTTCTCCTTGAAAAGCTCGTTGATCTAGATGGAACTGGTATTGTTTATTCACAGTGTAGCGTTCATTTTCCATATAGGAATGTAAAAAATCAAAAATGTTTTTAACGATATACGTTTTCTTTGGCTGATCTAAATAGCCAATCCGCAAATAAACGGCTAAAATAGCTAATTCCGGATGATAGTGATTGGTCTCAATCGTTTCTACTTGATATTCTACAATCAATGGTTGCGTCCGTGGTGAATTTTTTTTGACAGTTAGTCTTGAAAAACCTTTCGTTAAAATTTCACCTTCGCTACTTTTTTTGACTGGTTCTAACGCAGGTTGATCTGCCTTGATTATTCGTGAAAGATTCTTAGAGCGCAAGTACAGTTCGACTGCCACTGTATGCTTACAATAATGATGTTCTTCCCAATAAGGGCATTGGCAGAAATCGACTTCTTTGGCTGTCCCATCTAAATCGACCATATACAATTCACTGCCTAAGACTTCCGCATGCCAAACTTTTTCTTCTTGGTCAGGGACAACCGATAATACCCGTCCTTCTTGCAGATATTGACGTCCTCTTGCAATGACTTTTTCTGGAATGCTCCATTTCATCAGTTAATCCCCCTCTTATCCAAGATGATAGCGTACTTTACTTTGTCCGCTACCTTCTGTTTCGATTCTGATTTGTTGTACTACTCGTTCTTTTAATTCTCTCACATGGCTGATGATCCCGATCATACGACCTTCACTTTCAATTGTTTCTAATGCTTCAATCGCCATTTCAAGTGCTTCTTCATCTAACGATCCAAATCCTTCATCAATGAATAACGCTTCGATCAACACACCACCGGCTTGTGTCTGGATCACTTCAGCTAAAGCCAACGCTAAGGATAAAGCTGCAATAAAACTTTCACCACCAGATAGCGTATGAGCCCCACGTGTCAGACCTGCTTCATCATCATAGATATTGATCTCCAACCCTGTTTTCCCACGGTAACTTCCCACTTCATCTGCAAGCTCAAATTGGTAACGATTTTTCGTCAGACGTTGCAATCGCACATTTGCCACTTGTAGTACTTCTTGTAAATACACTTGTAGTACGTATCTTTCCAAACTGGTTTTTCTAGGGTTTTCCCCATTCATCGTTTGCGATAATTGTTGTAGTTGGATCAATTCATCTAATTGTTCTTGACTCGCTTGATAAATCGAAGAAAATTCTTCGATGATTTGCTGATTCTGCTGTTCTTGCTCTTGCAAGTGATAACAATGTTCCTGTTGTGTTTGAACCGCAGCTTTTAGCTCATCTAGTTGTTGCTCCAATTGTTCTAAATCAGGGAGTGTTTCAGCTAAAGCAACATGGTTCAACTGGCTTAAGCGGTCTTCAACGATTAATCGTTCTTTCTCGTATGCGTTGACCAGTTGACTCTTCTCTTGGTATTCAACTGTTTGTTTAGCAAATGCCAATACCTCATCTGCTTCTTTAAAGTAAGCTTGCTCTTTTATTTTTGCTGAAATTTGCTCTTGGATACGCTGAATTTTATTTTTAATTTTTTCCTGTTGTTCATGAATATTAGCCATTTGCGCTTTTAACAAACTGATTTCTTGAGAAAAACGAAGTTCTTTTGTTTTTTCTTCTGCTAACCATTGGGCTTTCATCGCAACATTTTCTTCTAATTGGTTGACATCCTCAATCAAAGTCTGAGTATTTTGTCCTTCTAACTGTTTCGTCAAGGTAACAAGCTCCCCTTGTACTTGTTGGAGCTCTTCTTTGTTTTGGCTGATTTGTTCGGTGATCTTCTTTCGCTGATCTTCGATAAGACTTAAACGTTCAGTTAGTGTTTGAGTAGCGATTTTTGCCTGTGTGATGGCCACTGCACGCGAATCCAAATCATGCTGGATTTTTTCTAAGGATACAAGAGGATCATCTGCTATGGCAAATTTAAACGATTGCTGGATCAAATGTTGTAATCGTTCTTTGCTTTTTTGGATCTCTACTTGTTTTTCTTCTCCAAAGTTTTTTAAGTCAGCTATTTTTTGTTCTATTTGTGCTTTTTCTGCTTCACTACGCCCTATTTCTTGATTGATTTGTTCAAGATTTGTTTCTGCCTCGGCTAAATTTGCTTCCAGTTGGACAAATTCTTCTTGATTAGGCAATACATGCTCATTTCGTTGTTTAGGATGCTCCGTTGACCCACAAACTGGACAAGGTTGCCCTGGTAATAATAGCAATTGCAACTTCGCAATTTGTTGGCTTGCCCATTGACTCTTTAAAAGATCAACTTGATTATTTTGTTTGCTTAACATTACTTGTTGAGCTTGGAGTTTTGTGATCAGTTCGGACAACTTGGTTTGATTCATCTTTAACTGTTCTGTATTCTGGTGATTTTCTGTAAGGATAGTTTGGTACTTTTCTTGCTCATGCCGAAGTTGTTCGTAACACAATTGATCACTGTGCAAGCGATCTTGGTCAAGCAGCAGTTCTGCTAGTCTTTGTTCTTCTTCTTTTAACTGGACTTGTTCTTGAAGAATTTTTTGTTCTTTTTCTTCTGCTTTTTTCTTAGCCTTTTGTAACTCTTCACTTTCATTTTGCTTTTTTTGCCATTCTTCCGCAATTGGGATCAATGACTTCATGACTTGTAATCGATTCGCTGCATGTTCCATTTCTTGTTGGGCATTTTTTCGTTCAGGTTCATCTTTACGCCACTGTGCATACGCTTGTTCTTGTTGCACGAATGTTTCAGAACAAGTCTGTTCTTTATCAATCAGTTCTGCTTGTTCTTTCTGGTATTCTTGACTTCGTGTCAACGTATCGACCAGTCGTTCAGCAAATTCATAATGAGTGATCCATTGTTTTATTTCATTGATTTCACTTTCTTGCTGGATCAATTCTGCATATTTTTGCTCTAATTTTTGCTTTTCTTCATGACGTGTTTGCAATGTTTGCGAATGATAATAGGTATCTTCTAATTGCTTTTGTTGTTCTTGTAAATGAACCAGTTTATTTTTTTCTTGGAGAAGTCTTTCTTGTAATGTTGTTTGCTCTGCCTGCCAATAAGTGAATAACGCATCGAAACTTAAGGTTTCAGGAACCGTTCCTGTGTCCAAAGGGATAAACCGTTTTTGCAGCAAACTCAATTCTTGCTCAAGATGATCTAATTTTTTTTGATGTTCTTTGGCTTTTTCTTTCAATTGTTCATTAAGTTGTTGGAAAAATTGCGTACCAAACAAATTACGTAAGACAATTTCTTTCTCACTACTTGATGAAATTAAAAAATTACGAAATTCTCCTTGAGGTAGTAAAACGATCTGAGAAAACTGTTTCGCATCCAGATTCATTAATTCTTTGATTAATTGATCCACTTCACTACGTTTCGTGTATTGGCGCATTTCTTTGCCCGCTTCATCAAAGATCGTCAAAGAAACTTTTGCTGCTTGCTTTCGATTGCCTTCACCTTTACGTTTGGCCAAGAGTTGTTCTGGCTTACGTTCAATCTCATAATTCAGCCGCTGATGCTCAAATGAAAAAAAGACACACGTTTCTTCTTCAGGCGTAGCAAAAAGAGACCGCATTTCTTTACCAGTCCTGATTCTGCCAGAAGTTTCACCAAACAATGCATAAGTCATTCCATCAAAAAGAGTCGTTTTTCCTGCACCTGTTTTTCCAGTAATCAAAAATAGTGGTGCTTCGGTCAATTTCGCAAAATCAATTGTCTCGTCAATAAAAGGACCAAAATTTTTTAGTCGTAATTTCTTGGGTTTCATTACTGATCATTCCTGTCCGTGAGTTCTTGTAGCGTTTCTTTTAACCAGATTTCCTGCTTGTTCGTCAACTGTTCCTTGGTCATTTCTTTGAAAAAGCCTTGTGCGATCTTATGTGGATCCTTTGTCATCATCTTTTTTTGTTTTCCCTGTTTCAGTTCTACTCGACCGTTTGAACGTTCCACACCAAGTATCCGTGGATAGATTTTTCTTAATTGATTCATCATGTTAGGGATAATCGTTCGATCTTCCAAATAAATTTGGAGATAATTTTCACGATTGATCGTCTGATAAAAATCTGGATTCAACAGCTCTTTAAAACTTGCTGTTATTTCTTCAATATCATATAACGGGGTCAGTTCTCGAAAATTCAAAGAGACGTTCTCTTCTAAATCTACGATCCAGACACCTTTTTTTTGATTGATTTCTGACAATGAAAATTTTAAAGGCGACCCACTGTAACGGGCATTTTTTTGATTCAATGCTGCTTGATTGTGGAGGTGTCCTAATGCGACATAATCAAATGGTTCAAGTAAATCTCCTGGAACAGCATCTAATCCGCCTACTTCAATTTTGGTTTCTGAATCTGATTTCATACTCCCGGTCACAAAAAAGTGACTCACTAACACTTGTTTTTTTGTTGAGTCAAACTGCGTTTTCATTTTCTCAATGACTTTTTCCATTGCTTGTTGAATGGTGCGTATCTGCTCATCTTCAAAATATATCCTCGCTGAGATTGGTTCAAAATAAGGCAAAAGGAAAAATTGCGTATCCTTGAATATGATTGGTTGAAAGGCTTCTGCCAATCTAGTTTGTAAATAATAATCGGACTGACTGAACCAAGGTGTTCCTGTCGAAAGTCGAATACCGCTATCATGATTTCCGGATATCGCAAAAATCGGAAATTCTTCCCGTAGATTCCATTCGACCATCAATTGATTGAACACTTCAATGGCATCCACTGACGGAACACTTCGATCATAAAGATCTCCCGCAATCACGATTGCATCAACATTTTCTTCTTTTGCAATTGCTAAGATCTGGGTTAAAACATGCTCTTGTTCCTTGATTCGATCGTATCCTTGTAGTTTTTTTCCAATATGCCAATCAGCTGTATGTAAAAAACGCATCTCATCACCTCAAAAAATGTCCTTCTAATTATTATAACACTTCCCCTCATTACATGATACCTAGGATCATTACGGACTAAAACAAATAGGCAATGAAAAAAAGTTGCTGATTCCGTATAAACATAGATAATCCCATGCTTAGAAAGAACCGCAACTTTTATCATTACCTTGCGCTTTGATTTTTATTGAAAAAGAATCATTTACTTTTTATTTTTGATTTCATATTTAAAGTCAGGATTGACTTCTTTGTCTAATTGATCGAAAGCGGCTTGTGTTCTACGTTCGATTTCTGCCATTCCTTCTTTGTCTGTTTTTTTGATATCAGACAAATCGATCGGTTCACCAAAACGTACAACCACCCGTTTTCGCTTGAATAAGTCACCCAAAGTCAATGGTCCTTGGTAGACAGCAGGAACGATTTTTGCTTTTGACATTTTAGAAATCAATGCCATTCCGCCTTTTAATTCCGTTGCATGTCTTGTTCCACTTGGGAACATGATCAAACCTAAATGAGTAGATTTTAAAATTTTAACTGGCGTTTTGATGACACTAGGTCCTGGATTTTCTCTTTTTACTGGAAACGCATGGGCATGTGTCAAAATAAAGCGTAATACTGGATTTTTGAATAATTCTTCTTTTGCCATAAAGCTAAATTCTTTAGGCGAAGCTGCTACAGCAAGATATAAAGGATCCCACCAAGTTCGATGTGGCGCTACCAAAATATAATTCTCATCTTGTGGTAAAACTTCTTTATTTTCATATCGGGCATTGCCGTTGATCACTGCTAAGATCACTCGGACTAGCCCTCTCATAAATCGATAGAACATAGTCTCTTCCTTTCTAGGTGTATGGTCATAGTATGCCTAAATTTAGGAAACTTTACAAGGTACCTTGGTTCTTTTTTATAAAAATAGTATAATACAATCAATTAGTTTTTTCATTTTGGAGGGAACCCATGCTTCACGAAGATGAACGGATCGATCAATTATATGCAAATGATATTAAAATCATTCAAAGTCCTCACGTTTTTTCTTTTTCACTAGATGCTGTTTTGCTTGCTCATTTTGCACGTGTACCGAAAAAAGGACAAATCGTTGACCTCTGTGCAGGGAATGGTGCAGTCGGTCTTTTTTTGAGCAAACGAACGAATGCGTTGATTGATGGAATCGAAATTCAACCACGTTTAGCGGATATGGCAAGACGTAGTATCCAATTAAACGAGCTAACACACCAAATGACCATCCATACGCTTGATTTAAAAGAAAGTTTATCCGTTGTTCGTCATAATTCATGTGATTTAGTCGTCTGTAATCCCCCTTATTTTAAGGGATTACCAACCAATAAAAAAAATCCGAATGAGCATTTAGCGATTGCTCGACATGAAATCCATACTACCCTTGAAGATGTGATCCAAATTTCTAGTAAATTATTAAAAACCAATGGACGCTTTGCAATGGTCCATCGCCCAGACCGCTTTTTAGAAATTATTCAGTTACTAGAAAAACACCGTATCGCCCCTAAAAAAATTCAATTCGTTTATCCAAAAATGGGGAAAGAGGCAAATATTTTGTTGATCGAAGGAATCAAAGAAGGCAAATTAGATGGCTTTAAAGTTGCTTCACCGTTGATCACATACATGCCTGATGGTAGCTATACAAATGAAATCCGAGAAATTCTTTATGGCCAGTGAGCATTATTTTTATGTCTTAGCTTGTAAAGATGGCACGTTTTACGGTGGCTATACGACGAATCTTTCAAGAAGATTAGCAGAACACAATCATGGAACAGGAGCTAAATATACCCGATTACAAAAAAGGCGACCCGTCAAAATGATCCATGCTGAGGTGTTTGCAACTAGGAGTGACGCAACAAAAGCCGAAGCAGCCTTTAAAAAACTCACGCGCACTCAAAAAGAACGGTATTTAAAGATACAGCCCTCTCACATGTTGCCAGAACAATAATTTGGGTCAATATTACTGGGGCTGAATCGACCTTTTAAGGGGATGTACGAGAACTAAACAAAAACACAAAAATTAGTTTTTTGGCTGTTGATTGTTACCTACTTCAAACAATTGAAAAGACATCTTGAGATCCTTTCAAATGAGTTCAGCACTCATTGTTAGAGGAAAATCGGCTCTATAATTTATGGGACTGATGATGTATCGAGGTTGCTTACGAAAGCTTCCAGAAGAATCCCCATATAAAGACAATCAAACGTGTAGCTTACGGACTTAAATCATTTGAGAACATGAATATTAGAATCTTTTTGAGCAATCAATTAATTAACGTGAAATAACAAAAAATCCGGGTCAGAACGAGGTTCATTCTGACCCGTATTTGATTTTATACCACTCATCAGTCCTTATTGACAAAGAGCCGGAAAATCAAGATGTCTTATCTCTTATTCAACTATTCCGTACTACCATTTCCATTAGCAGAACTAGCTACACTACCACTATTAGTATTCGTATCATTTTGGGTTGATTCACTTGAAACAGTTTTCTTCGTTTTATCTTTCCCTAATAAAGTTTCACTTACTAAATGGATATAGTGTTTCATTCCTTCTGGATTTGGATGTACTTGGTCATCATAAAACCAATCATTGTGGCTATTACTATAATCATACCAGTCGATCAATGTAAGATTATCGTATTTTTTAGCCATTTGTGCTAACAAGGCATTCACATCGTTTTGCCAACGTTTTGTAGGAACGCGGACATTTACCCAGTAAACTTTACGATCTCCTAAGGCACTCATGATGCTATCAAATTGCGATTCAGAAAAGGCTCCATTTGTTCCTAAGCCAATCAAAACCGTGTCTTTCAATAGGTTTTGTTTTTTCAGTTCTTCAATATATGGCTCACTCGCATATAATTGTCGACCAACGTCTCCATCAACAACAACTTTAGGATATAACTCCTTCAAATCAGTCGCTGCATCTAACATGACTGAGTCCCCAAATGCTGTCAATTCTAATTTCTGCGCTTTCTTTCCTTGTTTAGCTGTTAGCCCATATTTATCAAGAACTGCTTGATCAACGGTGTTGGAATTATTATCTTCATTTTTCTGGCTTTCCTCCGCCAATCTTTTACTTTCAGCAATTTGTGCTTGTAATTTTTTTTGATCCGCAGTCACTGAATTCTTAGGTGCTGTAACAAAACCAACAAGAGCGATCAACACCATCAATGTTCCCGGAATGACCCAAGGTTTTTGCTTGCTGATAATCGGCTTAGTGAACCAGCCTTTGACTACTTGAATCGTTTGTCCATAATCGAATCGTGCCAAAGGACGTTCAATGTAGCGATAAGAAAGTTCGCTAATGATCAGGATCAATGAAATCTCGATCAATGTATGAAGCAAAACATGATCCGCAATATTCGCAACTTTTGCTTCATAAAAAATCATGACTGGAAATTGATACAGATAGATGCCGTAACTTCGTTTACCGATCCAAGAAAACACGGGATTGGTTAACCATTTGTTCACACTTGCGCCTGGATGCGCTGTTACCGCAACTAAAACGACACAGAAGAGACTAACTAACAGCATGCCCCCATAATAGACAAAACTATAATGATCATCTAACAAGAAAAAGAAGAGAATCAATGCGATCAGCGAAATCAATCCGGCTAGATTCAACACGCGTTTTGCTTGCTTCGGAATATTTTTTTTCAATCGGGTACTTGGCCAGACAAAAGCCAAAGCACTTCCTAACCAAATTGAAAACAATCGCGTATCTGTTCCATAATATACTCGAGTTGGATCGCCGCCTGGCGTAAACAGGATCATCATGAGGATCGCAGAAATAAGTGATCCTCCTAAGACTGTATAAACGATCCACTTCTTTTTACGTACAAAAACCATTAACAAAACAAAAAGAATGGGCCAAACTAAGTAGTTTTGACCTTCCACCGCCAATGACCAAATATGGGTAAACGGTGATTCATTGGCAAATCGATCAAAATAAGACAAACCATTTTTTATTTGCCACCAGTTGTTGACATACAATAAACTACTAACGACTGTTCCTCGTAAGTTATTCAATAACCCTCGTTGAAATAACGTAATATAAGCAGATGCAGTGATTAGTAAAAACACTAATCCTGGATATAACCTTTTCATTCGTCGGACATAAAACTGCCAAATATTGATTTTGCCATTTTGTTCCCATTCTTGCCGTAGTAAATCAGTGATCAAATAGCCTGATACAACAAAAAATATCGGGACGCCCAAATAACCACCCTTCAAACTTGTAGGGAGCAAATGGTACAAAATCACTCCTACTACTGCCAAAGAACGAATACCGTCAAAACCAGTAATGTAGCGACTATTTTTTAACCTTTTTTGTTTTTCCATTCAATATTCCAACTTTTCATAAACTTTTTTCATTTGTAATATACGTGTATTGTACAAAAATAGCAAGAAAAATTCATGTGATTTTCGCTATCATTTCTATCTTCCCATAAAACTTTGAAAAAAAGAATAACTTTTTCCGCAACTTTAATAAAAATTCAACTATGAACAACGTATAACTAAAAATAACCTTGAAGTCCCAGTAAGATTACATCTAACTGAAAGAATCACTTTACTAAGATCGTTACGACAAATTTAGCAAAATGAAGGGTGAAAATCTCAAAACAGGATAAACTGTTTGAAGATTCTCACCCTCCAGATACAAATCAAGCTACACAATGCCCAACTTTATCAAACGATTTGTAGAATAAAGTTGTTTCCAGCCACACTGATCGATTCATTTATTTGGATATGTCACTTTTTCTGTCAATAAGTTGCACTTGCACTAAACGCCCTCTTCATAAAACCGACCAAGAATTTGGACATTTTCGGCGATACTGACAAACGCTTGTGGATCAGAAGCTTTCATCGCTTCTCTTAACAAAGGCAACTCATAGCGTGTAACGATCGTCATCAACACCGTTTGTTTATCGTGCTTGTAAGCTCCTTCTGCCTCATTGATGATCGTGATTCCACGACGCATACAGTTTTGGATTTCATTGACTACTCGTTCGGGATGCTTCGTTACGATCATCACTTGCATTTTCTTTTGTTTCGTATACATCACGTCGGTTACTTTCCCACTGACAAAGATCGAAAGTGCGCTATAAAACATGTATTGCCAGCCAAAAAGGATACCAGCTACGAAAACAATCAATGCATTGAAGTAAATCGAAATTGAACCTATCGATTTTCCTGTCTTTTTACGAATAGTGATACTGACGATATCCAAACCACCTGAGGATAAGCCATTTCTTAAGGCTAACCCGATCCCTAACCCCATCACAGCACCCCCAAAAATCGCGCAGATGATTGGATCAGTTGAAAGAACCGTTAGAGGAAGGATATGGATACAAAGTGACGTCAATGTCACGGTGATAAATGTAAAAATCGTAAACTTCTTACCGATCTTCACCCAAGCAAGAACAAATAAAGGAATATTCAATAAGTATAAAGTCGTTGAGACGGGTACTTCGAATCCAATCAACGATTTAGATAAAGTAGTCAGTATTTGTGCCAAGCCAGTGATTCCGCTTGAATAAATATGTCCTGGTTGATAAAAAAAGTTTAGTGCTACTGATGCAATCAATGCATAAACGATAGATACCGAAAGCTTGGTCGTATAATCATGATGCGCCCAATTTTCGAAAGTTTTTTTCATTGCTTTGTATTTCCGGTTACGATCTCGTACTTTCATATGAATTCGTATGAAGAGACAATCATTGGCTGGAAGTCAATTTCTCTCTTTTCCCGGAATTTCCTTTCTTAATTTTAATTTGGATAGTGAGTAAAGATACGTAGTATATAATGAAAGAACGAACGATTACGTTCAGTGACTACTCTATAATGATCCATCATTACACTAACCAAAAAGAAGGATTCATTCTTCGCCTATCGCATCACTAAACGTAGCATCCATTGAAAATATGGGTTAAAACTCAACTGACATTATACGCTATGGCTTAATTATAAATCGTTTTGGAATTAAATCAAGACAACATAAACAAGTACGAGAGTCTTTTTACACCTAGTCCAGACTCCCGTACTTATTATTTATAAAACGATCAATGGAATTGAGTTACTAGTCTTTTGTTCAATACGAATAAACTTAGTCCATGCTGGTTACATCAATATTCAAGTCAAATAATTGGGCATCTGATACCGTACTTGGTGCATCACTCATGACATCTGCTGCTCTACCATTTTTAGGGAAAGCAATAACTTCACGAATGTTTTCTTCACCAGCAAGTAACATCACAAAACGGTCCAAGCCAAGAGCAATACCGCCATGTGGTGGGAACCCATAATCCAATGCAGTTAATAGGAAACCAAATTGTTCCTCCATTTGTTCCTTCGTAAAGCCTAAAGTTTCTAAGACTTTTTCTTGGATTTCACGAGTATGGATCCGGATTGAGCCACCGCCTAGCTCATAGCCATTCAATACGATATCATATGCTTCTGCATAGACACTAGCTGGATCTGTACTCAAGCGTTCAAGATCTTCTTCTTTTGGCATCGTAAATGGATGATGAGCGGATACGTAGCGTCCTTCTTCTGCAGAATATTCAAATTGTGGCCATTCTGTGATCCACAAGAAATTGAATTTTGATTCATCAATTAAGCCTAATTCTTTTCCTAAGCGTGTACGGATTGCCCCTAGTGTTGCAGCTACGATTTCTTTTGTATCCGCACCAAATAATAAAATGTCTCCAACTTCAGCGTTTGTCGCTTGAACGATTGCTTCTGTTGCATCTCCCATAAATTTAGCGATTGGACCTTTCAAGCCGTCCTCTTCTACTTTTAGCCAAGCTAATCCCTTCGCACCAAATTGGCTAGCGTATTGCCCAAGATTATCTAAATCTTTACGAGAGTAGTTGCTTGAAGCATTTTTAGCATTTAAAACTTTGACGACGCCACCTTTTTCAAGAGCCATTTGGAAGACTTTGAAATCAACATCTTTGACGATTTCACTTAAGTCGATCAACTCCATCTCAAAACGTGTATCTGGTTTATCACTACCGTAGCGATTCATTGCTTCGTCATACGTCATGCGAGGAAACGGTAAAGTAACGTCGATTCCACGAACATCTTTCATCACTTTCGCAATCAAGCCTTCGGTATAATCTTGGATTTCTTCTGCCGTCAAGAATGTCGTTTCAATATCTACTTGAGTAAATTCTGGCTGACGATCACCACGAAGATCTTCGTCACGGAAACAACGAACGATTTGGTAGTAACGATCAAATCCTGCGTTCATCAATAATTGTTTAAACAACTGAGGTGATTGAGGTAACGCATAGAAGTGCCCTGGGTAAACACGCGAAGGAACAAGATAGTCACGAGCCCCTTCTGGCGTTGATTTTCCTAAATAAGGTGTTTCGATATCCATGAAATCATTATCATCTAAATAATGACGGATTGCTTTCGTTGTTTCATTTCTCATTTTGATATTTTTCGTCATTTTTGGACGACGCAAATCTAAATAACGATATTTCATACGGATCTCGTCTCCGACTGTTTGATCGTCTTCAATCAAAAACGGTGGTGTTTTTGCTTTGTTCAAGATAACAATTTCGTTTGCGAATACTTCATATTCACCAGTGACCATTTTAGGGTTGATGGCTAGCTCCTCACGTTTACGAACCACACCAGTGATTTCAATCACGTATTCACTCCGACATTTATCCGCGATTTCCCATGCTTCTTTATTGACTTCAGGATTGAAAACGATTTGGACGATTCCTTCTCGGTCACGTAAATCAATAAAGATTACTCCCCCTAGGTCTCTTCGCTTTTGTACCCACCCTTTTAATGTAACAGTTTGATCTAGTTCTTTTGCTGAAATCAAACCGCAATAAGTTGTTCTTTGTGCCATTTTTCTTTTTCCTCCTACTCGAATAAAGTCATTTCATCATAGACTTCATCAAAATGTTCATAAACTTCTGTTAAACTAAAGCTTTTTTCTTTTCTATTAGCCATTGATTTGACTGTGACCGTTTGGTTTTCCAGCTCATCTCCGCCAATAACTAACACTAACTTAGCATTCGCTTTATCAGCCGTTTTGAATTGTGCTTTTGCTTTACGATCCATAAAATCACGATCAGCTGAAAACCCAAAATTGCGGATCGTTTGCACCAGTTTCAATGCTTCGATATTCGTTTCTTCGCCTAAAGCCACGACATAAGCATCTAATTCATTAAATGCCGGAATCACGACTTCTTCTGCTTCCATTGTTAACAGCAAGCGTTCGATCCCCATCGCAAAACCAAACCCGGGTGTTTGAGGTCCGCCTAGTTCTTCAACCAGATTATCGTAACGTCCACCTGCACAAATCGTCGCTTGTGCGCCCATCTTTGGTGCATCACTCATAATCTCAAAGATTGTATGTGTATAGTAATCCAACCCTCGAACCATCGTGCTATCGATTTCGTAAGGTATATTAAGTGCATCCAACATAGCAACGACCATATCAAAATGTTTTTGTGCTGTTTCGCTTAAGAAATCTAAAATCGATGGTGCATCAGCAACAAACTTTTGATCTCGTTTGTCTTTACTATCTAACACCCGCAACGGATTCTCATGCAAACGACGTTGTGAATCTTCACTCAACTCTTTTTCAAATGGTGAAAGATAGTCGATCAATGCTTGACGATATGCTTGACGCGTTTCTTTATCTCCTAGCGAGTTGATCACTAATCGAATTTGAGTGATTCCTAATTGTTTGAAGAAATCAAGGGCCATAACCATGCTTTCCACGTCAGTTGCTGGATTGTCAGAACCAAAAGCTTCTACTCCTATTTGATGGAATTGACGTAAACGACCTTTTTGAGGGCGTTCATAACGAAACATTGGTCCCATATAAAATGTTTTATAAGGTTTTGCATATTCTGGTCCAAATAATTTATGTTCCACAAAAGAACGAACGATCGGTGCTGTTCCTTCTGGACGTAAAGTGATGTGGCGTTCCCCTTTGTCATAGAAATCATACATTTCTTTTGACACGATATCCGTTGTATCCCCTACACTTCGAGAAATGACTTCATAGTGTTCAAAAATAGGCGTGCGGATTTCATTGTATTGATAATCTCTAAACAATAAACGCGCTGTTTCTTCCACGAACTGCCATTTTTCTGACTCACCAGGTAAAATATCATTTGTTCCTTTTGGTCTTTGGAAACTCATTTTTTTCTCCCCTTTACTTTTCTATGTAAAAAAAAATCCACCCTTATTCATTACGAACAAGGGTGAATGACTAATTCATACACGGTACCACCTATTTTTGAAAGATTGCTCTTTCCTCTAACGATTAACGCTCGTACACGGGACGGCTTTTCACTCGTCCATCTCCAGAGTGTCTTTTAGAATTTAAAACTTTAGATCATTTTCAGCCTTGATGATCCTCTCTTGTAAAGCTTCAGAAACTTACTCGCTCTTTCATTGATATTTTCAATATTACCTATAACCTACTAAAAACAAGGCGTAAAGTCAAGAAAAATCTGTAAATCAACTGAGAATTAATAAGGTGCTAACCGACTAACTGAATGAAACATCTCCTTAATTACTAGCATCCTTCATTCCAGCACACGCCCATTTTTTCAGAGCTAACTTCTTCTGTCACGACCTTCTCTGTATTTTTCTAAAAATCTTTAAAGAGTTGATCAATGGTATGGTAATCAGTGGACGATAAATGAATATCTAATGCACGAGCATTATCTCTAACTTGTTCCGGTTTTTTCGCTCCAGGTATCACGACAGAAATCCGTGGATTTTTCATATACCAAGCTAAAACGAGTTGAGCAATACTAGCTTGATTGTTTTTCGCAATCGGTGCAAGTTGTTCGACAGCCTGAATGATTTTTTCAAACCTCTCTCCTTGAAAATCCGGATTCTTCTTACGAGGGTCATCTGGAGCCATACTTTGAAGACTATTTAAATGATATTTTCCCGTTAACAAGCCGGAAGCAAGTGGAAAATAAGGGACAAAACTAATGTTATGTTGTTCAAGATAAGGCCAACGTTCTTTTTCAGCTTCACGATGGATCAAACTAAATTTATCTTCAACAACATCAACATAGCCATCTTGATTTGCTTCTTTCAGTTGAGTCATTGAAAAATTAGAGACTCCGATTGCACGGATCTTCCCTGCTTCTTTTAGTTTGTGCAACGCAGCGACTGCTTCATTTTTTGGCGTTTCTTTATCTGGAAAATGGATATAAAAAATATCAATATAATCAGTTTGTAAACGTCGGAGTGCTTCTTCTACAGAACGGGTCAAAAATTCTGGTGAATTATTGAATACCCCTTTTTGTCCAGGAACATGGGCAGCTTTAGTGGCAATGATCACCCGTGAACGATCAAATTCATTTTCTTGCAAGACTTCACCGATCAGTTCTTCTGAACGTCCATTTCCATAAGCATAAGCAGTATCAATTAAATTGATGCCGTTTTGCAAAGCGGTTCGTACAACTTCTTTCCCAGTTTCATCTTTTAAGTTAGCAAAAAGATTATGACCACCGATCGCATTCGCTCCTAAGCCAAGTTGTTCAGCGTAAACTTGTGAATGTCCAATTCTTATTTCTGCCATTCGCAATTCCTCCTTTTTTCTTTAGTCTAAAACAAAAAGAAAAAAAGCTAAACTAAAAGAACTTTTGAAGTAAGAGGTTGTGAAAGCAACGGGAAGCTCCGATGACAATAAGAAAGGATTTTTTAAAACAGCTTCTCATGTTTTGAAAAATTCAGGCTTATTTCAAGGAGCTGTTGCTTGAACACCGTTTACTTGCTTTAGAATAAAAAATAAAGCGCCCCCCAAAAGTTAGTTTTTTAGTCTAACTTTTTTTGGGGGGCGCTACAGAATGAGATTTATATTTCAGACTTTTTATTTTCTACGCACTATTCTTTATATAAGAGTACACGACTATTAGGATAAGTTGGAAATTGATTACTAGGGATCGTCCAATCTTGTTCAGGTACTGAAAATTCATAATGGTTGACTAATTGGTCAGAAAAGACCCGTAAACTGTGTAAAGTGATCCATTCTCCCGCACAGCGATGCATTTGTCGAAAGTCTCCTCCACCTTGAGCAATCATCTCATATTCCTCTTCGTAAGAAAGATCTTTTGCTTTCCCTAAATAACGTTTGATCATGAATGAATCTGGCGCATCGATTGTACGTTCATCATGATTCGTCCCGTATAGATCCAAAATAACCCAACTATCTTTAGGAATAAGATAGCCGTCAACTGACACATCTTTTAAAGCAATGGCTGGCAACATTGGGAAAAATGGATAGTAACGACGCATTTCCTGAATAAACGGATCTTGAAGTTCTGTAAAGTCATTTTTTAACTGCTGTTTTAAGTCTGGTCGACTGAATAAAGCATGTCCCATCAAAGCTGCCCAGACTGTCAATGCTACAGTTGGTCGAATAATATTGAGCAATTCCACCGCAGCCACTTCGATTGGCAACAAATTACCATCAAGATCAGTTGCTTGGGCAAAAGCATATAAAGCGACATCTTCTTTACCTGGAACAGGGTTTGCTCGTGCATCCTCAATCAACCTTTGAGCCCATTGTTCAGATTTTTTACGATTTTCAACCCCTTTGATATGATCGATTGGCGACGTAAATGTCCCACTGATCATAGAAATTTGGTAATCAGCGAACTGATTGATTTCTTCATCGGTCAATTCTGCTAAGTTGATTCCTGACCATTCACAAATCGAAGTAAATAGTACTTGTTTACTTAAATCAAATAATTCAAATTGTCCATGTTGTTCGTTTAACGCTTGAGACAAATTTTTTTCTAAAATTTGATGGTACGTATCCATTCTTTCCGGTGTCATCAAATCCATAAAAATCGATTTGCGATGATGGTGTTGGGCACCGTCTAGCGTTTGAACACCATCTTTCCCAAACAACGTTTTTAATACTAATTTAGGCATTGCTCCTTTTCGTTTGAAATTCCTTGGATCATAAAAAATTTGAGCGGCTTCTTTTCCATAGATCACAATCGCTTCTTTATTGAAGATTTTTGCTTTCACTACTGGCGCATTTGCCTCTTTACGTAATTCCTCTAACAAGTGATAACCTTGCTCATATCTTTTTTTAATCTCGGTTATCTTTATATCGACTACTGGTACCTCTTTCATCTTTTATCTCCTCCAATAGAACACTTCATCTATTATTAGCTTATCTTTTTTTTAGATAGCTGACAAAAAAAGTGTTCTAAAACCAAAAAGACCAAATGGACTCGATTTTAGAACTATTTCTCCTCTAAAATCACTCTTTTTTCCTTAAAAAATAGGTTCCCCCATCTGTATGACACTTTTCGAGTAGGCACACAAAAAACCGATCACTCAAAGATTCATCGCTTGTGCGAATCTCTGAGGATCGGTTGGACTTGACGAGACATGCCCATCTTATTTCAATCAATTATGAATACACTAGTATCTCTTATTTATTTTGAGAATCAATGATAATAGTAACCGGACCGTCATTGATCAAAGAAACTGCCATGTCAGCTCCAAATTGGCCGGTTGCTACGGTAATCCCTCTATTTCTAATCCCTTCATTAAAAGCCTCGTATAGTGGAATAGCTGTTTCGGGACGAGCTGCTGAGATGAAACTTGGACGATTTCCTTTTTTAGTATCTGCAAACAGCGTAAATTGGGACACACTCAAAATTTGTCCTTCGACATCTTCTACACTACGGTTCATTTTTCCTTGTTCATCTTCAAAAATACGCATTTGTGCAATTTTTTTTACTAAATAATCAACATCATCTTGCGTATCTTTTTCATGAATACCTAGTAAAATAACCAGCCCTTGATCGATCTTCCCAACTTCTTGTTGATCGATCGTCACTGAAGCTTTACTTACTCGCTGGACAACAGCTCTCACGTGTTTTCCTCCTAACCATTGGTTCGTCGCACGCTATACACATCTGGTACAGCTTTGATTTTATCCACGATGCTCTTTAGGTGAGCAAGATTTTGGATCCCTACTGTTAAATGGATCGTTGCCATTTTGTCTTTGTTGGTTCTCGCTTCCACGCTGTTTAAGTTTTTAGTCATGGTATTTACCGTTTGTAAGACATCATTTAACATGCCGGAACGATTATAACCATAAATTTCCAGATCAGCATCATATTCTTTTCTGGTATTTGAGGTATCTTCCCATTCAACTTCGATCAGGCGTTCGGCCACATTCGGCTTGTCTACTTGGACATTCGGACAGTCTCTTCGGTGAATCGAGATTCCTCTTCCTTTAGTGATATAACCCACGATATCATCTCCAGGGATCGGGTTACAGCAACGACTGATCCGAATCAACAAGTTATCGACACCTTGAATCACGACACCACCTTCATGGCGAACCTTCATTTTTTCCGGTTCTTTTTTCGGTTGGTTCATGATTTCTTCAGCTTCTTGTTTTTGTTGCTCGATCTTTTGTTCTTTTCTTTCTTTTTCAGTCAAACGGTTCGCCATCGTCAATGCACTGACTTCACCATAACCCACAGCTGCATACATATCATCTTCCGTTTGATAATTCAGCTTTTCTAAAGCATCTTGCAGCTTACTTTTTGCTAATATTTCTTTTGGTGCAAAGCCTAGATCGATAATACATTTTGTGATTGCTTCATGTCCTTTGATGATATTTTCTTCTCTGTCTTGCGCTTTGAAGAAACGTTTGATTTTATTGCGAGCTTTACTCGTAGCAACTAATTTCAACCAATCTCGACTTGGACCAAACGAATTAGGTGAAGTCAAAATCTCAATGATGTCCCCATTTTTCAACTTATAATCTAATTGAACCATTTTGCCGTTGATTTTGGCACCCGTTGTTTTATTTCCAATGTCAGTATGGATACTATAAGCAAAATCTAAAGGTCCAGAACCTTTTGGCAGTTCTGTCACGTCCCCTTTAGGAGTGAAAACATAGACCTTATCACTAAAGATATCTCCTTTGACACCTTCCATAAATTCTGAAGCATCATAACTTTCATCTTGCAGTTCAATGATTTCGTGGAACCAGCTTAATTGTTTCGTGATACCATCTGGTTCGACCTTATCATTTTTACCTTCTTTGTATGCCCAATGTGCAGCCACCCCGAACTCGGCGATTTCGTGCATTTCTTGAGTTCGTATCTGGATCTCTACCGGATTTCCAGCTGGTCCAATGACTGTTGTATGCAAGGATTGATACATATTTGCTTTAGGCATAGCAATATAATCTTTAAACCGCCCTGGCATTGGTTTCCATTTGGTATGGATTGCTCCTAAAACAGCATAACAATCCTTGATAGAGTCAACGATTACCCGTATTGCAAGTAAATCATAGATTTCATTGAATTGTTTCTTTTGGTCTTTCATTTTCCGATAAATAGAATAAATGTGTTTAGGACGTCCATAGATTTCTGCATAAATATCTAGTTCTTCTGTTGCTAGACGAATATCTTCGACTGTGGCGTTGACATATTTTTCTCGTTCTTCTCGTTTCGTTTGCATCAAATGCACGATTCGATAATATTGTTTAGGATTGAGATAGCGAAGTGCGGTATCTTCTAA
Source organism: Enterococcus sp. DIV0703 (assembly GCF_051711065.1). NCBI lineage: Bacteria > Bacillati > Bacillota > Bacilli > Lactobacillales > Enterococcaceae > Enterococcus > Enterococcus sp. DIV0703. Next base: position 2,417,144 of record NZ_JBIOLX010000001.1, read on the forward strand.
TTCCCATTTGATTCGACTGATCCCCAAGCGATGAGCTAATGGTGCATAAATTTCTAAAGTTTCTTGGGCGATTCGACGTTGTTTATCTTCACGAAGATGTTTTAGCGTACGCATGTTATGTAGTCGATCAGCTAATTTCACCATAATTACACGTAAATCTTGCGCCATAGCTAATAACATCTTTCGATGATTTTCTGCTAATTGTTCTTCATGTGATTTGTATTTAATTTTCCCTAGTTTCGTTACACCGTCAACTAACATCGCAACGTCTGGACCAAATTCTTCTTTCAAATCATCCAAAGTAACGTCGGTGTCTTCTACAACATCATGCAAAAAACCAGTTGCAACAGTATGGGGGTCCATTCTTAAATCAGCTAAGATCCCAGCAACTTGGATAGGATGGATAATGTATGGTTCGCCTGATTTACGAAACTGGCCATCGTGAGCAGCCGTTGCATAATCGCAAGCTTTTTGAACAAATGCTACATGATCAGGTCCCATGTATTGGCTAACCAATTTAATCACTCCAGGACCTGTCAATAATTCTTCTTTTGGCATGGAACATCCCCCTTTCAAAGGTTACGAACAACAGCTGTTGCTCCGAATAATATTAAAAACCATTCTTCTTTTTTATAACATAACTAGAAACAAACTCATGCACACCATTCATTTGATGTCATCCGTTGTTTACAATAAAATAATTGTTTTTATTATACAGATTGTTCGGAATTTTTTCAATTTTTCCTGATTTTATTCAGTTATTATCAGTGAGTGAGCTCCCACTGATAACTTGCCGCACTTAAAAGATAAAGAGGTGCCGTCTCCGTACGTAAAATCCGCGGTCCTAATCCACATAAGATTCCACCTTTTTCAACAAAGGCTTCAACTTCTTCAGGAGCAAGACCTCCTTCAGGACCAAAAACGGCTAAAATCCGACTACCATCAGTGAGTTCTTGGAATACCTTAGCTAAATTGGCTAGTTCTCCTTGTTTTGCTGACTCTTCATAAGCAATCAACAACACATCATAAGCAGATAGTCGATCAAAAAGAGCTTGCTGACTTTCCAATAATTCCACTTGGGGCGCAATCTGTCTATGAGATTGTTCAGCTGCTTCTTGAGCAATTTTGTTCAAACGTTCTTGACGTTTGTTTCTTTTTTTCGCATCCCATTTTACAATAGATGTTTTAGCTGGAAAGCCAATAAATCCATGCGCACCTAATTCTGTTCCTTTTTGAACGATCCAGTCTAGTTTATCCCCTTTTGGATAACCACTGGCAATCGTGATGTTATTGGGTAATTCCTTTTGGCTTTTTTCTTTTTCAAGCTCGCTCAAATAAACGGTATCTTCACTGATTTCTGTGATTTCCGCACGAATCGATACTTGATCGTTGAATGCTAAATAGACTTGATCTTTTGGCGCCATGCGCATGACCCGTACGATATGATGAAATGCCTCTCCCGAAAGTTCGAAGCGTGTATTTGGTTGATACGCCTCTGCTAAAAAGTAACGTTGCATTTATTCCACCTCAGGCTTTTTCAAGATAATTGCATACCAATCTTTTTGTTGGAAAATTTGATCAACGACAAAGCCCTGTTCTTTCATGGCGTCAATGACCATTTGTTTTTTTTCTTCAATGATACCAGATACGATCAGGCGCCCCGTTTGTTTTAATAAGCGCCAAGCATCAGGGATCATCAACAAAATAATATCTGCTAAGATGTTCGCCACGATAACATCACTTTCGATTGTGATGCCGTTCAATAAATCATTAGCAGCTACGTGAACATCTTTGGCTACTTCATTCATATCCATATTTTCTTTCGCTGCACGAACAGCCACTTCATCCAGATCATAGGCATAAACATCTTTGGCTCCTAAGTATTTTGCTGCGATACTTAAGACGCCAGAACCAGTTCCTACATCTAAAAGTGTTTCTCCGCCACGCAATACCGTTTCTAATGCTTGCAATGTTAAAGAGGTAGTTGGATGTGTCCCTGTTCCAAATGCCATTCCAGGATCTAATGTAATGATCTTTTCTAATGGATCATTTGTTTGATACGCTTCCCAACTAGGCACGATCGTTAACATTCTGGTGATCCGTACTGGGTGATAATACTTTTTCCAAGCAGTTGCCCAGTTGCTTTCTTCCACTTCACTAACGGTGATGATATTTTTACCGATCGCCAAGCCAAATTCTGGGAGTTGGGCTACACGGTCTTTGATAAAAGGCAAAATTTCTGGTAAAAAAATTGTTTCAGGGAAATAAGCCATCACCAGTGCGCCTTCTGTTAATGAAGTAAAATCTTCTTTATTCAAGATTTCCCCATATTGATCAGACTTGAAATTTTCAACGTCTAAAGCATCTTCAATCGCAACACCGCTTGCTCCTGCTTCCATTAGTATATTAGCCACAGCTTCCACTGCTTCACTGGCGGTTTCAACTTTTACTTCATTCCATTTCATGACATTCACTCCTTAATAACTTGGATAAGGCAAATAGACGTCCGTCTCATTTTGCTGTTTTTCTTCGACTAGTTTTGCTAACTGTTGATTTTCCCAATTCAACTCAAACACTGCCGTTTCATCATCTGCATCAAGAAAATCTAAGAGATCACTTTGCCCTTGCGCTAATACTTCGTTCAAATACTCAATCAATGCATCAATGACCGATTTGGCTATCCCTTTCTTTCCTTCATAAGGAATAACCGCTAAATAATCTTTTTCATCAAAATGGGATTTTTGTGGATTGAACAATAAAATACCATCTTCAAATTCAATGATTTCTTCTTCGGAAACTACACCTTGGGCATCATCGATTTCCAAATGTGCTTTATTTTCTGCAAATAGTCGGACAATGATTTCAATCGTATGGTTTTTCGTATCCCAGTCTAATGCCACATCATAATCAGTGATCGTTTTTTCGATTGTTTTGTCTAAGTAGTCAAGTAAGTTTGTTTTTTTCATTTTCTCTTCCTCCAACCCCAGTCTTCCTCCACCAGGTTCTTTCTTTGTAATGATAGATATGGATTTCCAGCCACTACAAAACGTAATGGTTTGTCTGTCCATTCTCCTTTGTTAGGAATACCGATCCTTGGCAAAGCCATGATTTTCTTAGGTATTTTTGTTTTTTCAAAAACAAAATGCAACGGACTGTCTAAAATCGATTGTCCATAAAGTTCTTGTGGTAATCCTAATGCCGCTACCAATTTTCCGGGACCGTTACTAATATCAGGACCAGTCTTCCCGCCTCTGTTAATGCTCATTTGAGCCACACCAGTTGCAGGCTCGATCGCACGAATCATTACCCCTTGTGGAATCCCTTCAGGTTGCGTAATAATATTTAAAATACGGTGGGTGTGCATCGTATAAAGATAAATCGTTCCTGGCTTTTCATACATCGCTGCCACTCGTGGGGTTCTGCGCATCCCAAAACTATGAGCCGCTTCATCTTCTGGACCAAGATATGCCTCTGCATCAACGATGTAACCACCAACGGTACCAGTTGGCGTAACATATTCTAAATACATCCCTAAAAGATCTCTGGCAACTTCGGGTGTTGTTTTATTCAATAAAAGTTCATCTAATTGCTCTTTATTTGTCATTTTATTCACCACCCTTATCATACACAATATTGAAAGCATAAGCTATGGAAACCAAGAAAAACCTACAGCAATAGACAGGCAGATAAGAATAGCCGAAAAATCCCAAAAATAGGAAGAACTATCTTCGGATTCTCCGGCTTATTTTTCAGAACTAGACACTTCTGTCACAGCCTTTTATAGGATTTTACATAGACCGTTCAAACCAGAACAAGGTTTAGCATTCATTATTTACCGATCACCAGTCGGCGAGTATAGATTCCCTGACCAGAATGCATCACTGCATCATCAATGATCGACACGAGACGATCTTCACGTGTGACAGGAGGTGTCCAGTTGGAATCAATGACTTCATCAAGTGTTCCTTCATCGACTTGTTCCAAGTACTCAATCGTCAATGAAACACTATTAGCTAAATAGTCTGTAAGTAGTTTTTTGTCTGTTATGACGACTTTTTTTGCTTCCGTAGGTGTGTGTTGCCAATCTTGCGTATCATCAGGCAGATCTAATGCAAATTTTCCAGACCAGTCTTGACTAAACCACAGTGGTTCACTATTTTTCAAATCGGATATTTGAAGGTCTAATTCTCGAGCAGTATGCCAGATCAGCCAAGTTACTGATTTGATCAAAGGTGCCGGCATCGTATTTGCTTCTGCTACATCTAGCTGGTCTAACGTTTCTTCAAACCGTTCTTGTGCTCGTAACAATGTTTCACTCAATAATCGTGTCGCTTTCATTTTTCTCCTCCTCCAAGCCATCTATGTCTTCACTCCCTTTATTTTACCTCAAATCAGAATAAACGAGGAAACTGGTGCTTTATTTTAAAAGTCCCCCAGTCCTTTCAATAAAGATCCTCTCTGTTAAACTTAGCCTGAATATGAGTAAACTCGTTTCCTTTCACTTTACGGTTTACGGCGTTCTAAATTAGCGTTACCATAAAGTGGATTGTCCTAATGTATGGTATAATTAACGAACGAAAAATAAAAAAAGGAGGCCGTTTTATGCAGCAACCTTTAGCTTATCGGATGCGTCCACGAACGATCGATGAAGTCGTAGGACAAGAACATTTAGTTGGTGAAGGAAAAATTATTCGGCGAATGGTTGATGCCAAAATGTTGTCTTCCATGATTTTATATGGTCCACCAGGAACTGGTAAAACCAGTATTGCTAGTGCGATTGCTGGCTCAACCAAATTTGCCTTTCGCATGCTCAATGCAGCAACTGATTCCAAGAAAGACTTACAAGTAGTTGCCGAAGAAGCCAAGATGAGTGGCACTGTCATTCTCTTACTTGATGAAATCCATCGTCTTGATAAAACGAAACAAGATTTTTTGCTCCCTCATCTGGAAAATGGACGGATCATCATGATTGGCGCAACAACTGAAAACCCCTATATCACGATTAATCCTGCTATTCGCAGTCGAACACAGATTTTTGAAGTAAAACCCTTAAACGAATTAGATATCCAGCAAGCGGTTCGATCAGCTCTAAGTGATAAAGAGCGTGGGCTTGGTAATCTAGCTATTGAATTAGACGAAAACGCTTTGCTTCATCTATCACGGGCAACGAACGGCGATCTTCGAAGCACACTTAACGGCTTGGAATTAGCGGCTCGTTCGACCGAGCCAAATGAACAGGGGATCATTCACTTAACGCTAACGATCGTTGAAGAATGTATCCAACGAAAAGCACTTACTCATGATAAAGATGGAGATGCTCACTATGACGTGATTTCAGCATTTCAAAAATCGATCCGAGGAAGCGATGTTGACGCAGCACTTCATTATCTAGCCCGCTTAGTTGAGGCTGGTGATCTGGCAAGTATCTGTCGGCGCTTGATGGTGATTGGTTATGAAGATATCGGTCTAGGAAATCCTGCTGCCGCAGCTAGAACTGTCAATGCTGTCTTAGCTGCTGAACGTCTAGGACTTCCCGAAGCAAGGATTCCTTTAGCAGATGCCGTAGTTGATCTTTGTCTCTCTCCTAAATCAAATTCTGCTTATGCCGCTTTAGATGAAGCGATTGCTGATATCCGCTCAGGCAACGCTGGCGAAGTGCCCGATCATTTACGAGACAGTCATTACCAAGGAGCCAAGGCATTGAATCGTGGGATTGGTTATCAATACCCTCACAATTTTGATCAAGCCTGGGTGAACCAACAATATTTACCCGACAAATTAAAACAAGCGTCTTATTATCATCCGAAGACTACAGGGAAATATGAACAAGCCCTTGGGCAACAATATCAGCGAATCAAAGAATGGAAAAAATCAGGAGGCAATAAGCCAACGACATAGACTTGATTTTCCATGAGCGCTCTCATTGCTCTTTTTATTTCCATATGCTACTATAGAGGTGGGAAATCTGTGATGTTCGAATTGTCCTCTTTGTGTGTTGACCGAACATTTTTATTGATATCTTGGGACCCGTCTTGTGTCACTGCTGGTAACATGCCTTATCATTTGGTAGTTCGAGGCTACGACCGTGGGACCCACCTGCTTGAATTCGCGGGATCAATACTACAGGACGAACAACGGCATTAACGGAGATTACCATTTTTTGAAGATTAAGGGGCTATGCCAATTACTTGGTACAGCTCCTTTTTTTTCGAGTAGATCCCTTGAAAAACATTATTTGACCAATCTTTAGACTTTTGGAGGAATTTCTATGATTCAACTTTTAATGGGCATTGCCGCATTATTATTATTATTTGTTAGCTATTATTTATTAAAAAAACAACCCATCTTTTTCGTATTAATAGAAGAAACAGAAAAAAATCGTGGCTATTTACAATTCTATGGTGCCATTTACGCTTTCCTAGGGGTGTTAGGTATTTTTGTCGCCTTCTTCAATCAACGATTTATTGCTTTGGCTTACCTGCTCTTGGTCATTATTGTTGCTTCTGTCTTCAGTTTTACTTTCGCTCGGAAAATGGTCAAACCAAACAGTAAATAATTCTCTTTTTGTTCAACTTGTTTTACAATAGAATTATAAATGATTGATTTATCTGAAGGAGTGAATGCTTATGTTACAACAGTACAAAAAAATTATGGTTGCCGTAGATGGCTCTGATGAAGCTGAATTAGCTTTTAAAAAAGCCGTAAACGTTGCTATCAGAAATAATGGAGAACTTTTATTAGCACACGTGATTGATACTCGTTCTTTCCAAACCGTTTCATCATTTGATGGCATGTTGGCAGAGCAAGCAACTGAAATGGCGAAGCAAACGCTAGCTGATTATGAAGCAAATGCTAAAAAAGCGGGATTGAACAATGTTACTACCGTGATTGAATACGGCTCGCCGAAACAAATCATCGCTAAAGAAATTCCTGAGGATAACCATGTAGATTTAATCATGTTAGGTGCAACAGGATTGAATGCTGTTGAACGTCTATTTATTGGTTCTGTTTCAGAATATGTGATTCGTAACGCCACTTGTGATGTTCTAGTGGTACGTACTGATTTAGAGAATAAATTACCTGAAAAAGAATGATTAATTACTAAACAAGCGGTTGTGACAAAAGTATGTCACAACCGCTTTTATTTATTTTTACATATGCTAAAGAGCTTGGCACGTTCTTTTGTTCCAAGCTCTTTTTTAGATTATTTATTCAATCAATCATTTTTTCTAACCTAATCGATTTCATGATAAAAATATTTCTTTGTCATCAATTCGCCTATTTATTTCCTTTAGGAAGTACAATAATGTGCGCATCATTATAAGCTTTTTGTGCTTCTTGTACTTTCGCTAACAGTCTGTCTTTATAAGGTCCATCCACAAGACGGTGGACAAGATTCAATGCAGTATTAATATCATTTTGAGTATTGTTTGTACTTGGTTTACCATTAAAAAACAGACGATCCACCACTGGCGTTGCGTTTGATACAGCAATTAACTGATCGTATTTTTCATGCAATTCATTGGTCGTATAGCCTTCTAAAAATGGAATGTTTATATAAGGAAGTTCACCTAGTTTTTCTGCAAGATCGATCATTTCTTCTGTTGTAAAACTACCTTTAGGATTACCGATATCTCCATCAATAAAGTGTTTATCCATCGTCTCATTCGCAACTTGCCATTTTTGCATCAATGTATCGTATGCTTTTTGTGCTTGATTGACTTTTTCCAACAACGCTGTTTTTTGATCACTATCTGGTAAGCTTTCGACTTGTTGTTTCGCCGCATCAATTTGAGCTTTAGTATTGCCTACTTTTGCTCCATTTCCATCAAACAAATTATTTACTATCGTTAAAGCATCTTCGATTGCTGAATTCAAGATAGAAACTTGTTTGCTCAAAATTTCTTTCCCTTGTTCATCTAAGCTCACTAAAGTAATTGTTTTAGACGTTGCTGATACTTTATTTTTTGCATATACTTCAAATCGATTATTCTTTAACAACTTAAATCCTGGGAAGTACTCTTTTCCATCTACTATCAATTTGAATTTCTTGACATTGCCGGTCACGCTTCCTGTAATATAATCAGTGTTTACTTTATAATAATCTACAACTAAGCTTGGAGCGTTAAGGGTGATTTCTTGCATGCCGATTTCTATACCTTCAGCATTTAAAACTTTTAAAATCACTTTTTTAGAATCTACTGTTACTTTATTTTTTGCATACACTTCAAAATTATTATTCTCTAAAAGTTTAAATCCTGGTGTATATTCTTTGCCATCAACAATTAATTTGAATTGTTTAGCCTCACCTGCAATTTGACCTTTGATGTAATCTTTACCTACTGTATATTCTTCCACCGTTAATTTAGGTGATTGTACAGCAACTTCTCTTGTACCTGTTTCTTTTCCATTTGAATCAAAACTTTTCACTGTAACTGTTTTTGTTGTCGAAGGAATCCTTTTCCCAATATAAAGTTGAAATTTATTGTTTGCTAATAATTTAAATCCTGGTGTGTATTCTTTGCCATCAACAATCAACTTGAACTTCTTGATTTTCCCACTGTATTCTCCCGTCATATGGACATTTCCATAATGATAAACATCCACTTTGAATGCATTTACTCTATCATCCAAAGCTGCTTGAGCGATTTCTAATTTTTTCAATAATTGTGCTTTAACAGGAGATATATTATTTACCGCATCTACTTTTCTTCTAGCTTCATCTATTGCTTCTTGAGTATTACTTTCTTTGGGAGTGTCTCCATTAAAGAGCTGATTTACAGCTTCTACCGCTTGTTTTTCTGCAGGATCTTGGACAATATGTGCATCATTATAAGCTTTTTGTGCTTCTTGTACTTTCGCTAATAGTCTGTCTTTATAAGGTCCATCCACAAGACGGTGGACAAGATTCAATGCAGTATTAATATCATTTTGAGTATTGTTTGTACTTGGTTTACCATTAAAAAACAGACGATCCACCACTGGCGTTGCGTTTGATACAGCAATTAACTGATCGTATTTTTCATGCAATTCATTGGTCGTATAGCCTTCTAAAAATGGAATGTTTATATAAGGAAGTTCACCTAGTTTTTCTGCAAGATCGATCATTTCTTCTGTTGTAAAACTACCTTTAGGATTACCGATATCTCCATCAATAAAGTGTTTATCCATCGTCTCATTCGCAACTTGCCATTTTTGCATCAATGTATCGTATGCTTTTTGTGCTTGATTGACTTTTTCCAACAACGCTGTTTTTTGATCACTATCTGGTAAGCTTTCGACTTGTTGTTTCGCCGCATCAATTTGAGCTTTAGTATTGCCTACTTTTGCTCCATTTCCATCAAATAGATTATTGACTGCATCAGTAGCATGTTGAATCACTTCATCTGCAAGTGTATTCTTCTGTTCCGGTACTGGCACACTTGATGCGTTCTGTTCTTTTGTAGTGGAAGATGTTGTTGTTTCTTCTACTTTTTTATTTTCTTTTTCTTCTGAAGCGTGTGTTTGACTTGTTTCACTCGCCTGACTTGATTGATTTGATTGATTTGCTTCTTCTTTTTTCTCATTTTTTTCCGAAGTAGTAATAGTGATGCCTTCTCCCGCCCCATTTTGATCTGCATGGACCATTGGTGTCACTACTCCAGATAAACTAGATAATACTAATGCACTCGTAGTTGAAAACGACACTAAATTCTTTTTCAAGTTCCCCTTTTTCAATTAAAAACCACCCTTTTTTGTTTATTTGATTTAAGGAAATAATAACCTATTCGGGCTCGCTATTTTTTTTAATTATTTAAAAAAAAATGTCATTTTTTTAAATAGACTATTTTATAAAATAAAAAACAATGTTAAAGTTACTCACTTCGGTAAAAAAATTTTTGTTTGTGACACTGGCTGTTCTTCTATTTCTATTCAAGTAACTTTTTATACGAGTCGTTAATGCTTCAGCTATAAAAATAGTCAGTCTTTATTCGTTGAATCAATGAAAACCACTTGCTTACTAACGATTTCTTTTCCTTGTTCATCTAAACTAATCAAAGTAATAGATTTAGTTAGCGCCGATACCTTGTTTTTCGCGTAGACTTCAAATTGATTATCCTTTAACAATTTAAATCCTGGAAAATACTCTTTTCCATCCACTACTAACTTAAATTTCTTTACTGCCCCAGCATAGGTACCTGTAATATATTCATTTCCTAATTTATAGTCATTTATATCTAAGTAGGGAGATTGGACTCTAACTAAACCAGATTTTAACAAATCTCCTTCTGAATTCAGAGCAACCAAAACGACTCTTTTACTTCCACGTAATATTTTATCTTTCGCATAGACTTCAAATTGATTATTCGCTAATCGTCTAAAACCTGGAGTGTATTCTTTCGTGCTTCCTGTGGTCCCCACCCTCAATTTAAATTTAGCAACATCACCAATAAACTCACCTTTGACATAGTTTTCTCCTAATGTGTAATTGTTAATGGTGAGTTTCGGTGCTTGAACTGAAACGTTTTGAGAACTTGTCTCTTTTCCTTTTTTATCAAAGATTTTTACTGTGACTGAAAAAATTGAAGGCGGAATTTTCTTTCCAATATAAAGTTTGAACTGATTATTTGGTAACAAAGTAAAACCTGGGGTATATTCTTTATCGCCAACAATCAATTCAAATTGATTGATTTCCCCTTCATAAGCACCAGTCATGTATACGTTCCCATAAATATAGGGGTCGATTGTACAGGAAGGAGTTTTTTCGTCAAATTCTTTTTGTCCATTTTTTTCTTTAGAATTTGTCATTTTAGTCTGTTTTGAATCATACATTTCTTGCGCTTGAACAATTTTTTCAAATAATTTTGTTTTTTGTACACTTTCTGTTAATTCCATTACTTGTAGCTTTACTTCATTAATTTTTGCTTGGGTATTACTTGTTTTTGCTCCTATTTCATCAAACAGAAGTTTCACTGCCTCAGTCGCTTTCTTAACGTTTTGATCATTAGGAATGTTCGTTTGTTTCACATCTGAATGTTCACCTGAAATATTTGCCTGGCTGATTTCACTTTTCATTGTTTTCTTTCCTGAGACTTCATTTTGTTCTGCGTATACAAATGGACTGGCAGTTATAGATGAATTAGCTAATATTAGTACACTCATAATCGTTATCGTTAATCGATTTGTTTTTCTCAATTCAATCTCCTCCCTTTTTTTCATAATACTTTATTTTATTTCTATATTTTTTATTGATTTAAAAAAGAACATTTCTTTTTTTCAATCAATCACTTTTTATAGACAAAACAAAAAAACGAAGTGAACAATGTTCACTTCGGAAAAAATTTATTCTTAAAATTATGATACGTTCGTTACACTATTTCATACCTAAAAAAGGCTAACAACTATTTCATTAGAATATTTATTTACGTAAACGTTCCACGTCACGAGCGATCATTAATTCTTCATCAGTTGGAATGACAAGTACTTTGACTTTTGAATCTTTTGTGGAGATATCTAATTCTTCCCCACGTTTTTTATTCATTTCAGGATCAATTTCACAACCAAACCATGTCATCCCTTTAATGATTTCACTACGGACGTGCCCATCATTTTCGCCAATTCCAGCAGTGAAAACAATTGCGTCAACGCCGTTCATCGTTGTCACATATCCACCAATATATTTACGGATACGGTCTACAAAGATGTCATATGCCAAATGGATATGTTCTTGTTCATAGTTTTTCTCAAGATCACGCATGTCACTTGATAAACCTGTTAGACCTAACAAACCTGATTTTTTGTTTAAAATGTTGACCATTTCATCAATATCAATCTCTAATTTTTCCATTAGATAAGGTAAAACAGCTGGATCAATGTCCCCTGAGCGTGTTCCCATTGTTACACCTGCCAGTGGTGTGAATCCCATCGAAGTATCAACTGATTTTCCACCATCTACTGCCGTAATTGAAACACCATTCCCTAAGTGACAAGTGATCAATTTCAACTCTTCGATTGGTTTCTCTAACATCTTAGCCGCACGTTCTGCTACATAGCGATGACTTGTACCATGGAAGCCATATTTTCTTACTTTGAAATCTTCATAGTAAGAAACAGGTAAGCTATACAAATAACTGCTTTTTGGCATTGTTGCGTGGAATGACGTGTCAAACACAGCCACACTTTGGATATCAGGTAAGATTTTTTTAAATGCTTTGATACCCATTAGATTAGCAGGGTTATGCAATGGTGCAAACTCTGCCAATTCTTCAATGCGATCCATCACAGCTTCATCCACGATTACAGAATCAGCATAAGTTTCTCCACCATGAACCACACGATGTCCTACCCCAGTGATTTCATCGTAAGAGCTTAAGATTTGTAATGCAATCAGTTGATCTAACAACATTTTTACTGCTACTTCATGATCATCGATGTCCATGATTTTCTCAAATTTTTGATCTTCACCATATTTGATCGTAAAAATTGAATCTTCTAAACCGATTCTTTCGACAATTCCTTTAGCAATTACGGTTTCTTCTGGCATTTGATATAGCTGCCATTTTAAACTTGAACTTCCAGCGTTGATAGCAATTGTTTTAGACATATAATTCTCCTTCTTAGTGCGTGATTAAAGAGAAGACGATTTCCATGTTTCAAATTCTTTAAAAAATTCAGTCACCTTCTCTGGTTTCTTTAGTGAATCAAGTTTTACAAGTAATACTTCTTGTGCTTGTTTTGCCTTTGTTCCTTTTTTCTGCAAGATCAAAATACTTTTTTGTGATTGCTTGTTACGGAATAATTCATCTGGTAATTGGATCATTCCTTGAAGATATCCTTCTTCTTTAAACCATCTTTTGACTTCTTCACTTTGTTCTGTTTCTAAGAAGTTACTTGGCATCAAAAACAGACCGAATCCATCTGGTTTGACATACTTCATTGCCTGTTCTAATAGCAGATGATGGGCATAACTATGCCCTTGTGTGGTGCTTGTTAAAAACTCTTTTGCTTTTTGATCATTCGGATAATAACCAATCGGTAAATCGCTGATAGCTACATCCACTGGATCAATCAGTAATTCTTGTAAGCCATCTTGGTGAAAATATTGAACATTCGCCTGAGTCAGATCACTTGTTGAAGCAGCAACCGCTAATAACGTATCGTCAATATCTACACCCATCCCTTCCGCTTGGTATCCCGCACTTGATAGGTTTAAAAGAACTGTTAATAACAAGTTGCCCATTCCTGCTGCAATGTCCAAAATCTTGATTGGCTCTTCTTTATTTGTGAATAGCTGTTCAATTAAAAAGACAAATAAAAAACCAATACTATCTGGAGTAAGTTGATGGTTCGCTTGAAGATGTTCTGTCTGACTCCCCTTTAGTAACAGTAGTTGTGACAGACGGCGCCACTCTTCTGGTTCAAAGGAAAGTTGACTGAGCTCTTTATACAAAGCAGAAATCTGTTGCTTGATTTCTTCAGACGGTACTCCATCTACCACTCGTACTTGATAGTTGTCGATTAAGTTTTCAGCATTTTCGACATAGGCTTCTAAAAAGGAAGTTCCCAATGCATTTTGTAAAAGCTGAATCGCTTTTAGGTTTTGTTCAAACCCCTGTTCCATTTTTTCTGGTAACATGGTGCACCTCATTTCTAGATATATTATAACAATTATTTTACCTGTTTAATTTTAACGAACTATGAGCAAAATTTCAATCGTTTTCACACTTTTTTGTTTGTGAAATAAAAAACATAAACGTTATGTAAACAGCGGTAACACAGAAAAGAGTGCGTTTTCATGGATTCACTCACTTTCTGTGTTACTTTCTGTATCACTGTTAAGCATTTCCATGAACTGAAAATGCTGAGATTCGATCTGAATTTCGATCGTTAGCTGATTCGCTTTTCTTTTGTAATGAGCCTTTCCTAAATTATATTGATACATTCCCTGTTCTTTCAACTCGTTACTTTCAGATAAAACCATTTGTTTGATTATTTTTGCTACATAATAATTTTTGGTGCGTTGATTCAAATCTACTGTCGAGCGATAAGTTTGTACAATGATCGACAATAAGGAACTACAAACTAAAAACAATAGTAAGGTTGAGAATAAGATATTACTACTGAACCCCTTGTTATGCTTTTTATGATAGTGGCTTGGTCCAAATTCCCTCATACTTCTCTCCGTTTATAAATTCGATTAAAAATGTGATAGCTGCAGTAGAATCTCTCACTTCCCAATGCTTGACTTGTGTTAACACAGGTTGGTGTCCCCCTGATACTTCTCGTTTACGTATCAACGCATGATATTGCTCAAATAAATAGGTTTTCTTTTCCATCTCATAATAAATACGGTTATCTTTAATGACGACATTTTTTCCTTTTTTTATTTCTTCTTCAAACTGAGCTAAAAAAATCAGCCACTCTTTTTGATCCTTTCGTTGTAAATATTGTTCCACTTTCGTTGTTTGCGTGATTAAAAGACTGATTGAAAGTAAAACAGCACTTAAAATGGCAAGCGAAATCAAACATTCAATCAGTGTAAAGGCAGCTTTATTCTGGTATTTTGGTAATCTCAATCACTTTGTCTCCTTGTGTGAGCTTCACTTTTTCGATCTTTTTCTTTTTAGCGGTTATGGTTGTCTGACTATCTGGTCCATTTAACGTTCGATTCGGTATTTGTTCATACATTCGGTAGGTTTTTACATCTTCATATAGCCTGCGAAGTAATAAGATTTCCTGATTATTTTGCTTTTCTGCAGTTAATAAATACAAATTCCCATGGCTGACAAGAAAGATACACGATAAGGTAATGGATAAAGCCATTACTGTTTCTAATAGAACAAAAGCATGTCTATTCGATTTTTTTAATATATCGGCCACTCCCTAGCTGAAATTGATAAACGATTGTTTGTCTTTTATTTGTCCAATAGAACCGATAGGCTTGCAATGAACTTTCATTGCCGGTTCCCGAAGCGAATTTGAGCTTTTCCATCTGTTGGACAGTAATTTCATCTGGCACCTCTAAAGTTGACCAACCGAGATTTGGATTAGGTACGTCAAAAACAATTTGATCCTTTGATTGATCGTAAAAGATTCTTGTAGCTTGTTGGCTGACAATGGCTATTTTCTGCGTGGCATATATCCTACTTTCAAATTGTGCAAAAAATTGCTCTATTGTCATCTGCTTTTGCCAAGCTGAGACCGAAAGTGAAGGGAATAGAAATAATCCTAAAGTGATCGTCAAAACAAATAAGGTTTCAATCAAAGTATAACCAGTAAAGCAAATTGGTTTATTTGCGGTTATAGGCATCTGCATGTTCTTGCTTTATATATCCCTCCTTTAAGAGTTCTGCGATCGTTGGGACTTTCCCATTATTTTGCAAAGAGTACAATTCTTTTTGAGCATCGACCAATTGCATCACTGCTTGTTTGCCTTCTCGATTGACATGATCTCGATAACGGGAAATATTAGGGATGAACAAGAGAACTAATGCACTGATCACTAATAAGACGATCAGCATTTCGATCAACGTAAAACTTTCAACATTCCTTAATTGTTTTCGTCTGAAATTGACTAGATATTTCATAATAAAACCTCCTCAATGTTGCCATAAACCGGCAGTAAAATTGCTGCATAAATCAATAGAATCAAGCTGGCAATTCCTAGAAAAAGGACTGGCTGTATCCATGAAAGTCCACGGTTTACCTTTTGGAAAAAATGCTGTCTTGCTAATTTACTGTAAAACAAAAGTTCTTTACCTAAGTTTCCTTTTGCTTCCCCTTGTAAAACGATTTGACTAAATTCAGCCGTTAAAAATGAATAAGTCTCAAACTGCTGTGCTAAAGAAATTCCTGATTCTAACCCTTTTGTCAGACGAAATGCTAATAGTTGGATCAAACTCCCTTGTTTTGTTTCTTTCAAACAAAAAATAATTTGGCGCAATTCTAATCCCTCGTAGAATAATTTTCCAAATTCTAAAGCGATATAAGAAGACTGGTAGAGGGAAAACAGCGAACCAATCAATGGTTTGTTGCTGAACCATTCCCCTCGTTGAATCATATCCATTTTTAGGAGCCTGATCTTGATAAACAGACATAATAAACCAACAGACAGTAAAACAAGAAGAACATACCAATGAAAGGACTGCAAAAATCGGATTCCCCAATGCGTATCCATGACCATTTCCGAAGTTAATAACTGTGGCAAAATAAATTGGCGTAATGCAACTAAGATCCCTAATAAAAACAAACACAGTAAACACGGATAACTGATCATCTTTTTTAATTCTTTTCGAAATTCTGCTACGAGACGAAATTGTTCTGCCATCCCATTCAATGTTTGGATCAAGTTCCCATGCGCACTGGCTAACTCGATTTGCACAAGCTTGTCTTGAGTAAAACCCAATGCTTGTAGAACCTCATAAAAAGAATGTCCTTCTTGCAATAAACGGTGTCCTTGCTGTAAATAAATATGGGGGACAGGTGTGATCTTCAACAATATTTCCGTTGCTTCTTGAATACTAAATCCATGGTCAAGTAACTCCCCCATCAGTCGAATATACTTTGCTTGATGGTTCAGTGACATTTTCTTAGAAGGCAAACGATCGCCAGCGACTATTTTTTGCTTCTTCATAGCTTTGGTCCCACCCTTTCCTCTCAAAATCATTGTAGGTAAAGTTGTAACCCCATAAAGCCGCTGCTGCTTGTGTTTGGTCTAAAAGGATTTCTTGGTAGATTACGCCAGATAAACATTCAAAAAACTCATCGCTTCTGCCAACTAATTCAAGAATTCTCGCTTCGGTTCCATCTAAATGGCGGGCATGAACCGTCGCAAATACACGGTGACCTGTCAACGCTGCTCGAATTGCTACATTCGCTGTCTTGCTATCTCTGATTTCTCCAATGATCAATAAATCTGGACGATGACGTAATGCAAGCTTCAGCAATTCCTCATACGTTTGTTCGATTTTGTCGTTTACTTGTAATT
The DNA here is from genome assembly GCF_051711065.1 of Enterococcus sp. DIV0703. Taxonomy (NCBI): domain Bacteria; kingdom Bacillati; phylum Bacillota; class Bacilli; order Lactobacillales; family Enterococcaceae; genus Enterococcus; species Enterococcus sp. DIV0703. Next base: position 2,434,110 of record NZ_JBIOLX010000001.1, read on the forward strand.
GTAAAAAGGCTGTTTCTTCAATTTCTACTGGGTCCTCTATTGTAATTACTTGTACCTCTTTGTCTTGTGCCAAATAGTACATCAAAGAAGTTTTTCCTGATCCAACTGGTCCGCTGAACAAATAGAGCCCACGCTTTTTACTCCGCTCATTGATCACCTTTAAATCCTCAGGACAAAAACAGCGGAACTGTTTTTCAGACAAATCATAAAGTAATCGAATCACCAAACTTTCTCTTTGTAAGTAATCACCTACAGAAGACAGTCTCAGTCTGACCTCTTTTTCTTTTAAGACGTAAGTCATTGCACCTAATTGCGCTTTTCTTCTCTCACCGATATCCATCTCTCCTAAATATTTAAAGCGTGAGATTAATTGTTGTCCAATATCTGATGCAATACTTTTTTGGAATGTTCGTTTTTTACTATAGCGGTAATAAATATTGAAATCAGTTTGATTAGGCATTATATAGATATCTTGAACACGTTTTTTATAACTTTCATTAATGAGATCATCTGAAATCTCCTTTATATCCATCTTATCCCCTCCATAAAAAACATACGTCTTTTTTCTAATACTATTTTATTTTTGTATCATTAAATGCTAAAAGATGGGCAAAATCCGAATTTATGTTATACTATTAAAAATTTATTTTGGAGGGAACATGGTGGAATCATTACGAACAAAGCATATTTTAGTCGCTGGGAAAAAAGAACCAGCTGATCTGGTAATCAAACATGCACAAATCGTCAACGTTTTTACAAAAGAAATCCTAACCGGTGATGTTGCGATTTGTGACGGTAAAATCGTGGGGATCGGTCAATACGAAGGCAAAGAAATCTATGATGCAAAAAATCAATACCTCGTACCAGGACTTATTGATGGGCATGTGCATATCGAAAGTTCACTTTTATCTCCAAGCGAGTTTGCAAAAATTTCTTTATTACATGGCGTCACCTCGGTAATTACTGATCCTCATGAAATAGGAAACGTAGCAGGAAGTATTGGGCTTGATTTTATGATTGAAGATGCCCAATCCGTACCAATGAATATTTTTATCATGCTGCCATCCTGCGTTCCTGTAACACCTTTTGAAACAAGCGGCGCAGTGCTAGACGCCCAATCATTCATTCCTTTTCTTGATCGTCCTGAAGTGTTGGGACTTGCTGAAGTGATGAACTACCAAGCTGTTGCAAATAACGAAAAAACCATCATTGATAAATTACAATTGATGCATGAGAAAAATATGAAAATCGATGGTCATGCAGCTGGTATTCAAGGAGATGAGCTAAACGTCTATTTGACAGCTGGTATAAAAACCGACCATGAAGCGACTAACGCACAAGAAGCAAAAGAACGTCTAGCTTTAGGGATGTATTTAATGATTCGAGAAGGGACAGTTGCAAAAGACCTCGAAGCACTCCTTCCCGTTGTAACACCAGAAAATTCACGACGTTGTTTATTTGTCACGGATGATAAACTGATCGATGATCTGGTTGCAGAAGGCTCTATCGATCACATCATACGCCAAGCAATCCATTTAGGAATGGAACCATTACAAGCTATTCAAATGGCCACACTAAACGCGGCAGAATGTTTTGGCTTAAGTCAGCTAGGCGCCATCGCACCTGGCTATCAAGCTGATTTCTTCTTAACCAATGATTTAACGACCCTTCCAATCAATACTGTCTTTTCTAATGGAAAAATCGTGGTAGAGGATGCACAATTGAATCTGGAACAATTTCCGAGACAAAAAAATACTTATGCTCAAAAATTACCAAAAATGGATGTGAGACCATTAACGGTCGATTCTTTTGCTTTACCACTTTGTACTGAAAAAGCCCACATGATCGAAGTCATTCCTAATAGTTTATTGACCAATGATTGTCTCGTAGAAGTAGACACAAAAAACGGTGTCTTTGTTCCTTCAATTGCCAACGACCAACTAAAAATTGCTGTGATCGAACGTCACCATCGAACAGGAAATGTTGGTGTTGGGATCGTTAAGGGATTTCAACTAAAGAAAGGAGCTCTTGCAACAACTGTTGCGCATGATTCTCATAACATCGTCGTGGTGGGAACGAATGACGAAGATATGTTAATAGCAGCAAACCAATTAATCAAAAAAGGTGGCGGAATGATCGCTGTTGCAGATGGTCAAGAGTTGGCTTGTTTACCCTTACCAATCGGTGGCTTAATGTCTCAAGAACCTTTTTTAGCTGTGAATGAGCAGTTAGTTTCCTTAACTAAAGAAGCACATGCGTTAGGTGCCAGTCAATCATTCGATCCATTTTTAACACTTTCATTTTTAACATTATCTGTCATCCCCGAATTAAAGATTACAGATAAAGGCTTATTTTCATTTTCTAAATTTAACTTGATTGAACCTTCTATATAAAATAAATACGAAAATATTTTGTCCTACAATTTTTCCTTGCTCGAACAGCTGCATCTACAACCAAAAAAGCAACCGAAACAAAAATGTTTCGGTTGCTTTTGATTAAATGAAGTCATTATTTCTTCGTTTTATCTGGAAATTGAGCTTCAACACGATAGATTCTTTGACCTCTTGAAGAAAATTTTTCTTCGTATTCAGTCATGATATTTCCTTCATATTTACTTTGATGTAAATCTAACCATACTTGTTTGATGATCATGCCGTATTGAGAAAAACTAGCTAATGAATATTCAAATAGTCCTTGGTTATCTGTTTTAAAATGGATTTCTCCTTTAGGGCGTAGAATTTGTTCATCCACCGCTAAAAATGTATGATACGTTAACCGGCGTTTTTCATGTCTTTTTTTAGGCCACGGATCAGAAAAGTTCAAATAGATTTGATCAATCTCACTATCTGCAAAATATTCCGTCAACGCTGAACCATCAACATGCAATAGTTTTAAATTTGGTAATGGTTGTTCAATTAATTTATCTAAAGCAATTGATACAACGCTGACTTGCATTTCTACCCCGATATAATTGATTTCAGGATGAGCCTTAGCCATTCCTGTGATAAACTGACCTTTTCCCATACCAATTTCAATATGGATCGGCTGCTCATTGCCAAATAGTTCGTTCCACTTACCTCTCCACTTGGTTGGTTCACTTATTACTAGATCTGGATGCGCTGCTAGCATTTCAGCAGCACCTGGGCGATTACGTACACGCATGAAAACTCCATTCCTTTCTTTCCTAAAAAAATAAAGATCAGACAAGTGATGTTCTACTCTTCTGATCTTAACTCTGAATAAATAATCGACAATAAATGCTTTATTCGTACACCGTACTCATTCTTTTTGACTCTTTGCTCAACCACTAAAAATTCTTTTCAACTGTAAGATCTCTTCATTCATTCGTCGATGATCTTCACGCTGACAATATCGGGTAATCTCTTGTAAAAGATTCATCGCAGCATACCAATGTAATTTTTCTAATATCTCATCCGTTGGGCGAATCCCATAAGTAACGAGCCATTGATTCCAATTAGATAATGGAACATAATTCCCTAAAATCGTGGCAATATCCACCGCTGGATCAGCAAACATAATTGAATCCCAATCAACTAGATACAAATAATTTTTGCACACTAACCAGTTCCGATGATTGACATCTCCGTGTACAACTGCAAAGTTCTCTTTATCCATCTGTGGAATTTGTTGACGCAAAAACTGGTGAACGATTTGTAAAAATCGATTCTTTCTGAGTGTCTCAGGTAACTCCAGTTCATATTGTTGCAACATTTTTTCTGGTGTCATCACTCTACCACCGATCCGAGTCAACATCGTTTTAAGTGAAGCAGAATGATGCAAATGATACAAGACATCAATAACATCATTTCGCTGGCCGATCTCGGTCGGAGTTAATAAACGTCCTTCTAGCCATTCCTGTGCTGTTAAGGTATCGCCATTTCCTGTCCGTTTCGTCCATACCAGTTTTGGTGTAATTCCTTCTCGGGATAGTGCAGCAAGCATTGGAGTCGTATTGCGTTTAATAAAGACCTTATCTTCATCGCGCATGCCTATGTATGTTTTTCCCGTATCACCTTTGATTGGGCGTAAACGCCATTCTTGGTCTAACTGAAACTCCATCATGCATTCTCCCGTCCTCTAAACTCTATGATTTGCAGTACTTATTATTCTAGTCGCCTAAGCCCCGAACGTCAAGCACATATACGTTCTTTTTTCCTGTATTCCTCTCTAAAAAACCATCTTTTATCAAAAAAACGAGAGAAAAAGCAAATCTGCCTTATTCTCTCGTTTTTTCACCTCTTTTATTCGTTCATTTTCTTGATCCGAGTCGGTGTATAGATTTTAATAAACAAGCCGATGACAATCAAATAACTGATAATCGGTATGAGTTTGTCTAGCCCATTTAATACGATCGCACCAATCAATCCAAAAAGACTAGCGGCAATCAGCAAAAGATTTAACAATAACTTTTGCAGCGCAACTTCTTTTTGCTTTTCCGTGATTGGATAAAGTTGGACAAGTGTCATGTAACGAAATTGATTGTATAAAGGAATCACTTGGAATCCGATCAAATAGATAAAAAGCGCCCCAATAGCAGTTATAAAATAAACATCGTCAATACCTGCAATCAAGATACTTCCAATCAACACTAAGCGTAAGAAAAGACCACTGAAATCAGAACCTCTAATAAATCTTCTGACATAAAGATAATAATAAGTATTATCTTTCGTTTTCTTCGTATGTTGAAGCAACGGGTCTAAATACCTTCTTCTTTTGACTTTAGAAGTGATTTCCGGCACGTCAGTAAAAAGATTGATGAATTGATAGATTTGATGTAAACGTTGCTCTTCTTTTTGTATCATTTTTTCCCAATCCAACCGATACGTCATATTTTTCCATAAAAACCAAAAGTAAATATTTAATTGAATCAACATAGCTAACAATCCAAGCCAGAGCCATCCATAGACCGTAAGCAACAAGATCAGCAATGTCGAAAGATACCAAGAAGCTTTCCATACCATCAATTTTTTCTCTTCAATTCGGAAAAGCTCCACTCGTTTGATTTGTAGTTGACTACTCTTCAATCCCCAGAGAATCAGTAAATAAACGAAATAAAAAGAAAAAGGCTTCCCGGTTGTCACAACCACGAGGGGCATTGAAAAGCCACAAGCTAGTCCTAAGAACAGAAAAGGAAATAGACTGGAATAAAGAAAAGCTCGTTGGAGATACTGATGCATCTCCTTTTCTTTCGGTAGTAGAAAAACCAGATCGGCCGCTTGCGTGAAAGTGGCAAATTTACCAAAAAACAAACAAATAAACCAAAAGATCGTAAGGATAATCCCACCCATTTGAAAAGGAGTCGTTAACGTTTTTAACCAGTTTGAATAGTAAAAGCCGACTCCGCCAAATAGAAATAAGCAAACCAATACAAAATGATCATTTAGTACATAACGCAAATACTTCATCATTTTTTTCTGGTGTTTTGCTAATCGCAATTGAAAGAAATTATTCATGATCCTGCTCCTTTGTCAAGGAGATATAAATTTCATCCAGTGAAGAATCAGGTAGTCGGAATTCCTCCTGTAAGTCTTTTAAGGTTCCATCTGCACGTATTTCTCCATTGTGCAGAACTACAAAACGATCACAATATTTTTCTGCCGTAGCTAAAATATGCGTAGACATCAAGATCCCTGAACCTTCATTTTTCATTTCTACCATTAGTTCTAAAAGAGCATTGATTGCTAATGGATCTAATCCTAAAAAAGGCTCATCAATAATGTACAAAGAAGGCTCGATCAAGAAAGCACACAAGATCATCACCTTTTGTTTCATCCCTTTTGAAAAATTGGCTGGCAACCATTCCAAACGATTCTCTAAACGAAACGTATGTAACAATTTCTCAGCTCGTTGCATCGCTATATCGATTGGAATATCATAGGCCATCGCAGTCACTTCGATATGTTCTCTTAAAGTTAGTTCTTCATATAAAGAAGGCGTTTCAGGTATAAAACCGATTTGTTTTCGGTATTCTTCAGTATTTTTTTTCAAACTCAGATCATTAATCGTGATAGATCCTTTTTTTTGTTCTAAGAGGCCAATGATATGTTTGATCGTTGTACTTTTTCCAGCGCCATTTAAACCGATCAATCCTACCATTTCGCCAGGCTGTACACTAAAACTAATATCTTTTAAAACAGGTAGATGTCCATAGCCACCTGTTACATGTTCCACAATTAGACTCATAATTTTTCCTCCGTCGTTCGATTGTTTTTATTATACCATGAAGAAAACGAAGTCAATTTATTTTTTTTCATACAAATCTTTGAACATATGGTAAAGTTAACATAAATAATATTTTTGATGGAAAGGATGTTTCCTATGGAAAACTGTATCTTTTGTAAAATTATTAAGCAAGAAATCCCTAGTTATAAAATCTACGAAGACGAAAAAGTCTATGCATTTTTAGATATATCCCAAGCGACAAAAGGACACACACTAGTTATTCCAAAACAACACGTTTCTGATATTTTTGAATATGACGAAGTACTAGCAGCTGATGTCTTTTCACGTATCCCTAAAATCGCTCGTTCAATTGAAGAAGCTTTTCCTGAGATGCAAGGACTGAATATCTTGAATAATAACCGTGAATTGGCTTATCAATCTGTATTTCATTCACATGTCCATTTGGTCCCTCGCTATAGTAAAGAAGATGATTTTTCGATCCACTTTGGTAACCATCAGTCAGAATATAGTGCGGAAGAATTGCAACAAATTCAACATACCATTGTAAAGCAGGTGAAGAACATTGATTAAAAACTTTTTAAAAGGAATCGTTTTTGGAACGACCGTTGGAGCTATATCTGGATTGTTATTTGCTCCTAGAAGCGGGAACGAAACCAGAAAAAAATTGATCGCTGAACTAGACGAAGCAACGGAATTAACAAATGATTTAAATAACAGTCTTAATAATTTCAAACAAGCATTAGTTGACACAAAAGAAACAGCTAATACTTTGATCCCCGCTTTTCAAGAATCAATGAAAAAAGATATTGAAAATTTTAAATTTCAAGCAGAACCAAGAATTGCACAAATCCAAGAACAAGTTGAAAAATTAACAAATGATTTGCCACAAGACATGCAATAATGCGGAATTTTATAACACTTTTGATTTTAATTTTATTGTTTTTTTAATTTTTAGTTAGGAATGTGATCAAAATTTGAATTTTATTTGAAACTATCACGAGAACGTTTTTATTAATAAATAGATATGGTATAGTTATTATTGTAAGAATAATAATAAATCACAGGAGAGCAATTTTAATGAAAAAGAAAAAAATAATTTTAGCTGCAACTAGTGCGCTAGCTGTATTAGCACTAGCTGCTTGTTCAGGTAGTACAAATAAAGACATCGCCACAATGAAAGGCGGAACTATCACGGTTGAAGATTTTTATAATGAAGCAAAACATACGCAAAACAACCAACAATTAGTTCAAAATATGATTATTTACAAAGCCTTTGAAAATAAATATGGCGATAAAGTAACAGATAAAGATGTCAATGCTGAATACAAAAAGAATGAAGAAACTTACGGTGACACCTTTAAATCACAATTAGAAGCAGCTGGTTATACAGAAGACTCATATAAACAAGCACTTAGAAGCAGTTTAGTATTAAAAGCTGGTATAAGTGCTAACGTCAAAGTGACAGAAAAAGATTTAAAAGAAGCTTGGAAAACTTTCCATCCAGAAGTTGAAGCACAAATCATTAAAGTAAGCAGTGAAGATGAAGCAAAAGAAGTGAAAAAATCAGCAGATGACGGAACTGATTTTGCGAAACTGGCAAAAGAAAAATCAACCGATGAAGCAACTAAAAAAGATGGCGGAAAAATCAAATTTGACTCTCAAACGACAGATGTTCCAACTGAAGTGAAAGAAGCAGCCTTCAAATTAAAAGACGGTCAAGTATCTGACGTTATCTCAGCGACAAATACAACTTCATACTCAACAGATTATTATGTTGTAAAAATGGTTAAAAACCAAAATAAAGGCGATGACATGAACAAATACAAGAAACAATTAGAATCAATCGCCCGAGATACAAAAGAAAGTGATCAAGACCTACAAAAAGAAATTATCGCTAAAGTATTAAAAGAAGAAAATGTAAAAGTCACAGATGATGCCTTTAAAAATGTATTAACGCCATTTACTATGGAAACAGCTAATACCAATACATCTGAGTCTAAAACAAAATCAACAAAATCTTCTGAATCTAAAACAACTGAATCAACAAAAACTTCTGAATCATCAACAACTGAATCATCAAGCAAATAAGATGAAAAAAACAGACCTATCCTGGTCTGTTTTTTTTTTTGACGCTATAATTTCTAAGAAGGATCGTAATTTCCACCTTATTTTTTATAAAAGATAAGCATAGATTAAAACACCAAAGTAAATGATTGACTTTGATGTTTTTTTCGCTACCTATTCACTTTGACAAAGAGCTGTTTTTTAGTAACTGATTCTGGTCATCAGTGTAACGATCGTTGCAAACATAGCAAAAATACAAATAAAGACGCCCGTAGTCGTTAAAGTAATCAAAGCAATCTTGGATTTGTTTCTCAATTTATAAGCCATATACAACAAACATACTGAGAAAAAAATTCCCAATACCCAGAAAAATAGCGGATCTCTTTGAACGCCAAGAGATTGGATATAATGATTCATTAACTATTTTCCCCCTATTAGTAAAACGGTTTCTCATCTGACTACAATCTTACACTATTGTAGATTTTTATCAATAACAAAATAAATTTTCCAATAATAAAGACACGTAGGCTCACAAGTAGTTCGTGTTAGGCTACGTGCCTTTAGTTATCTATAGTTCTTTGGGAACATAGAAACTACGATTTTCCATTCCAAAAATCCGTTCAGTGTATTTTCCAGGTTCTGTTTGACGAATCGACGTCAACATCATTTGCATTGAAGCATCGAGATTATCGATCTGATGTAAGATTTCTGCTTCCATGATACGTGGTCGAACCGGCGATCCGTATTCTAATAAGCCGTGATGTGCTAAGACCATATGTCTTAATACCAAAACATCTTCATCTGCTTCATTTATTTTCAATGCGATACATGCTCTCGTGATTTCTTCATCTACTAGTACCAAATGCCCCACTAGATTACCCGCTAAAGTATATTCCGTACTCATCGGTCCAGATAATTCAATCACTTTTCCGAGATCGTGTAAAATGATTCCTGCGTATAACAACGATCGATTCAATTCTGGATATTCATCAGCAATCGCTTTACCTAAATGCAACATAGTCAATGTGTGGTAAGCTAATCCACTCGCAAAAGCATGATGATTCCGTTTTGCTGCGGGAAATTCAAAAAATTGCTTTTGATATTTATTTAGTAAATGACGGACAATCCGATTCCAATGAGCATTTGTTATATCAAATAATAATTGATTGATTTCTTCTTCCATTTCTTCTTTTTTCAAAGGAGCCCTTTCCATATAAAAACTAGGATCACTTGGCTCTTCAAGTTTAGTCAATCGCATATGCAAAATCTTTACTTGTGGGTTTCCTTGATAGATTTCCCGCTTCCCACTTAAGAAAACAACTGTCCCAGCAGTAAACTTGTTGATTTCTTCTTCAGAAGCATCCCAATATTTGCCATCAATCGTTCCAGACGTATCTTGAAAAGTAAATGCAATAAATTTTTTTCCGTTTTTCGCAACTCTGACATCAGCATTTTTAATTAAAACAAACAATTCAAATTGTTCATCGACAACTAATTCACGAATTTTTTTCATTCTTTATACATCCTTTAATATATTCACAGATTGTTGAAGCTCCTGATAATAGCTTACCATTTCTTGGTCAGAAGAAAAACAAATAACTTGATAATTTTGACCGAAATCAGCTAACAATTTGGCTAATTGATATTTTCTTTGATGGTCATAATGCAACCAACCGTCATCTATGATGATTGGACAGATCGAACGTTTTGATTCTAAAGATAGGTAGGCAAAGCGCATGGCCATAATCAGTTGATCTTTCGTTCCTGTAGATAATTCATAAATGGGAAAATCAGTTACACCGTCTGTTAGTGTCAAAGTATCATTTCTCAATAAAATCTCTTGGTAATGATTTTGTGTTAAGACTCCTAAATAGTGACCAGCAGCTTTTAATAATTGTGGTAATTGACGTTCACTCATTTCTGTAGACAGATCCCCTAAAAAAGTCCCAGCGACCATTAGACCTCCCCAATGTTCCATCAGTTGTTGCAGTTGTGCTCTCAATAAACTTTCTTCTTGGTACATCTCATCCAACGTACCATCTTTTTGTAATTCCTCGATTTGGATCTTTAACCGCTGACGTTGTTCGATCAATTGTTTTTCTTCAAACTGATACTGCCGTTGTTTCTCTTGATTATGATACAGTTCAGTACTTAATTGCTCCCGTGTCCGTTTTTTTGGAAAAAGTGGCGCGAGAATCTCATCCAACTCTTTTAGTCGTTGAAGTTGTGTTTTTGTTTGTTGCGCTTTTTGCAAATAAGCAGCTACTTCGGATGGATAAGCAAGTCCGACCTGTTCCATCTGTCCGCTATAGTGTTCGATCAAACTTTTTTGTTTCTTTTTCAATTGGTTGATTTCTTGTTTCAATAGTGTATTTTGTTGATAACTTCTAGCGAATTTCAATTGTTCCATTTCTTGGATGAAGTTCGTTAAAAGCACCATTTTTTCAGCGATTCCTTTATCTTGTAACGGTAACCATTCCTTAATCAATTCAAACTGACGATCAAGCTGTACCAACTTTTGTTGAATCTCATTTGCTCGTTCTTGTTTCTTGATCAAGCGGCTATACAAGTCTTGATAATCGGATACTTCATGCCCATATTCCTTCATCGCTTCTAAGGTATTCATCGTTCCTAAGTGATGGACCTTTGTAAAATCGAAAGCTTTTTGTTGGATTTTTTGTTGTTCAATCACTAGCTTGTTTTTACTTTGATTAATCTCTTCGATTTGGGCTAACGTATTGTCTAATTGTCCCAGTTTTTCTTGCCACTTACCTTTGATTTCTGATAAATCACTTTTCTGACCATTCAGTGATTTCCTTTCATAAAATGAATACCCCAATGTACCTAAGGCTAATAAAAAGACTCCTAGTTTCCAAGGCATTGGTAGGAAGATCCCCACCACAAAAAAGAATCCGCCGATAATAGCAAACGGTGTTTTGTTCTTTGAACGAACTTCTGAAGGTGCCGACTGTAATAATTCTGGATGTGTGGCTTCTAATTGGTTGATCTCCGCTTCAATCGTCCGCTGCTGCTCTAAGACGATTTCTGATCTGATTGATAATTGATTGACTTGTTCTTTCAACAAACGATTTTCAGAAAATAGTTGTTGCCACTCTTCAGTATGCAAAAATTCTTGTGGCTCTTGTGTCCGTTGCCATTGCCAGCTTTGTTCTAAAATTTTTAATTCTGAATCAATTTCTCGTTCTTCCACTTGGAGTCTTTGCCATTCATTCAGCCAATGTTCGATTTGTGTTTGCTGTTGTTGCAATTCTTTTAGTACTTGCTCTTGTTCCAAATAGAAATAATATCGTGCCGACTGTTGATCCATTCCGCTATGTTTTTCTAAAGTAGCTTCGAGCTCATCTAGGCGTTCCGTCATCTGCTGATAGCGTTTAGTGAATTCCTCTAAGTCTAAAAGCAACTGTTCTTCAGGAACTTGTGGTAAGGTATTGGCTTTAAGTGTTTGCCACTCTTCGTATAAAGAATAATTCAGCTCTTGCTGCTTGATCTGAGAAATTTTTTCGTTTATCTCTTGGAGTTTTTTTTGTAGCTCTCTTTGATCTTGACTGTAGGCTTGTTCTTGTCGAATGAGTTCACCGAAAAAAGATTCCTGCTCTTGTTTTTGATGGACTCTTTCTTGAAGGTTCTTCCACTCATTCAATTTCTGATTGATAAGCAGTTTCTGCCCTTTTTTCTTAAAAAGCTGTTGGGCTTGCTGATAATATTCTTGTCTTTTTTGAAAAACATACGAACTACCCGTAATCCCTAATGAGATCAGTGCATCATGTAATTCTTTTTCTCGTAGATGATCTAGTTCAGTTAACTGTTCTTGTTGAAAAGTAAAAACCTGCTGAAATAAATCCTTTGTTAGTGGAGAAAGTAATTTCTCTAATAATTCATCACTTCCCTGTTGCTCATTAAAAAGGACTTTGGATTTCCCACGATTTTGCTGTTTGTAACGTTCAACTAGTATTTCTCCATGAACTGGATGTTCTAACCAAATTTTCCCACCATAGGCAGCCCCATCTTTCGGCGTATAGTCTTTTTTCTTCTTTCCTTTTGAAGGGAAGCCAAATAATACAGCCTGAATAAATTGGTAAATCGTTGACTTGCCTGCTTCATTTTCACCGTAGATCAATTGATTTCCAGAAATAAAATCAAATGTTTTTTGTCTCCACTTACCAAATGCAGCTATTTCGATTCGAAGGATTCTCATATACTTTCCTCCTCAAACACAAAATCTTGCTCCAGTATTGCCTTGGCTTTAGTCAAGGTACCTTCCTGATATTCAGGTAAATCATTCATCAAGCGAACCGCATCAGGATGACTGTACATCTCACCTAAAATCTGATGGAAATCTTCACTTACCCGATAAGTTTCAAAGAGTTGGTCAACTAATGTCTGTGAGACCTTCAACGATACTCGATTCATTCTTTCATCTTCCTTAATAGATATACGCCAAATAAGTAAATTTGTAGATAGGTTGGCTATTTTTTCCATTAAATACTCAAGTAATTCGCCAGAATAGATTCGATCAATCACTTCTTGGTTCAAGTGATGATACTCTGTTACCTTTAAATCTAACAACGTCAGTTTTGGATTTCCCATAGTTAACTGCTCTTGGATCACTTGTAACACGTCTTGCGTAGTCCGAGCAGTTTTTAAAGACACGGTCTTACTCTCCCAGAATACTTCTGCGACCTCTAGCGGAATCGTCTGGCATTCACTGGAGGTCAATTCAACCAATAAAACATTTCTAGCTGTCTGCTCTTTTTGGGTATGTCCTTGAGGTGCCCCTGGATAATTCATTGTTTCTTTTTCGTTTAAAGACATTGGCACATGGATATGTCCTAATGCCCAATAATCATAGCCTTTTTCCTGCATTTTAGACGGCTGAAAAGGTGCATAGTTTCCCCGCTGATTGCTCCCTATTTCGCCATGATACAGACCGATATGATAATCCACTGAGTGTCGTAAAGGAAATTCAGCAACTTTATCTCCCTGTATCCACTGGTGTAAATAACTAAACCCGCTGATGGCGACCTTTTCCCCTTTTTTAGATAAAAATGTCTTTGTTTCTACCTCTTCCGAAGTAAATAAATGGACATTTTCGGGAAAAGTAA